>CAWBYS010000009.1:0-339581 GCA_963793055.1 uncultured Actinomycetota bacterium
TTCTCACTGCATCAGCGATGTGCTGGTAGAGCCCACCCCATGCGGTCATCCGGATTTCGTCGGTGGGCCCGTTCAGTGCGGTTTCAGTCAGCCCTATGCACAATGGGACATCGTCGACGGGCATGCCGAGCACGTACTTGAAGAACACGATGCCGGGCTGCTGCCAAGCGACCATCGCCAAGTCGCCGCGACCGTTCTCGATGAACTCGTTGATGAGTGCATCGGTCTCGGCACGGATCTGCGGTTGCAGCTTCTTCATTCGGCCAGGGGAGAAGTAGGGGTTGAGGACCTTTCGTAACTGCTGTTGCCGCGGCGGGTCGAGTCCTATTACGATATCGCCGGTCGACTGCTGTGCACCATTCAGATTGCTGGAGAACGTCTCCCAGTCCCGCAGGACCTCGTAGCACTCGTCGTAGCGCAGTGCCACCCAGGCGCCCTCGTCGCCCATGGCGAAGAATGGGGAGTCGGTGTGCGCGAAGGCTGTTCTGTCGCGCATGTGGGAATACAGCTCGTACAAATATTCGGGATCGTTGAAATCCTCGTGGCGGAGATCGAAATTCTCGGCGTGGTCCTCTAGCGATTGGGCACTGGGGCGTAGTCCTTCTTCTCTTGTCGCAATCATGACGTCGGCGTCGCGGACCGCTGAGCGCTCTTGCTGCAGCGGTCAGCCCCGGGCAGTTTCATGCGTCCAAAACCCGCGTCGTCGCACGATAGATCGCGCAGGAAAAGGAGTCAAGTGACACTCGATAAACTAGGCTGCTCCGCTTATCGAGCGTTACTTGACAACTCTCACGGGCGCTCATAGTGTCCGTGGAGGTGGGACTAAACGCCGGAACTCATTTCCCTACGCAACAGCCCCTTCCGTAGTCGGCCGACGATTGCATAAGCGCTCTAGGGAGGATCCCGTGGAACAAGATCTGCAGTGGCTCATCTCGGTTGACGATCACATCATCGAGCCGCCGAACGTCTGGGTCGACCGCGCATCCGCTGCCGACCGCGATCGTGTGCCGCACGTCGAACGCATTGACGGTGTGGACACATGGGTCTACGAGAAGCACCGCGCCACAGTCATGGGCATCTTGGTGGCCGCTCATCAGCAGCCCGACGAATACTCTCCGCTGTCGGTCAATTACGACGAGCTGCCCAAGGTCTACTACGACCCGAAGGCCCGAATCCCAGACATGGACGAGGATCACGTCATCGCCGGGTTGAACTTCCCATTCTTCCCACGCTTTTGCGGGCAGGTATTTTCGCAAGTTCAGGACCGGGAACTTGGTCTGAAATGCCTTACCGCTTACAACGACTACATCATCGAGGAGTGGTGTGCGGCAGCGCCAGGTCGCTACATTCCAATGATCATCGTTCCGTTGTGGGACACCGCATTGGCCGTCGCCGAAGTGCACCGGTGTGCAGACAAGGGTGCTAAGGCGATCGCATTCTCGGAGAACGTGCACGCGCTCGGCTTCCCGTCGATCCACTCGGGGGAGTGGGACGGATTCTTCGCGGCAGCGAACGAGACGAAGATGCCGCTCTGCACGCATATTGGCTCGTCGTCCGTCAGCCCAAACACGTCGCCCGATGCGCCTTTCGGCGTCCAGGCGGTAAATATTGGTCTCAACTTGGCCCACTCCACAACAGACTGGCTGTTCTCGGGCAAGCTGCAGAAGTTCCCCGACCTCAAGATCGTGCTTGCCGAGGGGGGAATTGGCTGGATTCCTTACCTGCTTGAGCGGGCTGAGCACGTCGCCGCTGAATATCGCTACCTACGAGCCAACAACTGGGCGGTCGACCCGGCAACGATGCGAATGAGCGCAATCGCAACGGACCCGGCCGTATTCCCGGAGTCGCCTCGCCAGTTGTTCCGCGACCACATCTACGGCTGCTTCATTGAGGACGAATTCGGCGCTGCCAACCTCGATTACATCGGCGTCGAAAACGTGATGATCGAAACCGACTACCCGCACACGGACAGCTTGTGGCCGCATTCGCTAGAGGCCGCGCACAAGAGTCTCGAGGGTAGATCAGACGCGGACAAGTACAAAGTGCTGCAAGGCAATGCGCGGCGCGTATTTAACTTCGAGCCTGCTCCGTACCCAGTCGCCAAGTAGCGATAGCCGGGTTGGGGGGAAACACCGTGGCGATCCGCCAATACGAGAACTTCATCGACGGCCGATGGACCAGTGACAACGCCGGCGAACCAATCGATGTGATCGACCCAGCCACCGAAGAAGTTGTCGGCCGCGTTCTGGACGGCGGCGCCAAGCAAGCCGTCATGGCCATTGAAGCAGCACGCCGAGCTTTCGACGATGGCCCTTGGCCGTGGATGTCAGTGCGCGAACGGGCGAGAGCGTTGAAACGCTTCAGCGAGATCATGGAGTCTCGGCGCGACGAGCTTCGCGCGCTCATCGTTTCCGAGATCGGTTCGGTGCACTTCCTCACGGACTATCTACAGGTCGGCGGAGCGATTGAAGCATCGCACTATTACGGCGATTTCGTAGAGCACGATGTCACCTGGGTCGAAACGCCGGGAGCGCCGGTGGTATCACCAACCGGACTTGGTGGCACGATCGTCGTCCGAGAACCCGTCGGAGTGGTCGGTGTGATCACACCGTTCAACTTCCCCTTCTCGATCAACTTGCAAAAGTGCCTGCCCGCACTGGCCGTCGGTTGCACTGTCGTCTTGAAACCACATCCGTGGACGCCGATGAATGCACTCGAACTCGCCCGGATCGCCGAGGAAGCCGGCATACCAGCGGGTGTCTTCAACGTCGTCGTGGGTGGCGGTGACGTGGGGGAGGAGTTGTCGACGAATCCCCTGGTGGACATGATCGCGTTCACGGGTTCGACGGAAACCGGCAAGCGGATCCGGGAGGTGTCGGCGCGGACGATGAAGCGGGCCCAGCTGGAATTGGGTGGCAAGAGCGCCCACATCGTTCTCGATGACGTCACCGAATCCGAGGTCGCCGGTATCGGTTTCGGCCAAGTCCTGATGCATTCGGGACAGGCATGTGTTGCCGCGTCGCGCCTGCTCTTGCCGGAGCACTTACTCGATGCCTACGTCGACGGCGTCAAGGCCATGGCGCCAAGCCTGACCATCGGTGACCCTCGCGACCCGGCCACGGTGGTCGGTCCGCTGATCCGTGAACAACAGCGGCAGCGTGTCGAGGGCTACGTGCGATCAGCGCTCGACGAAGGAGCCACCCTGGTGGTCGGCGGCAAGCGACCGTCCCACCTGAGCAAGGGGTTCTTCTACGAGCCGACAGTATTCATCAACTGTCGCAACGACATGCGGATCTGTCAGGAAGAAGTGTTCGGACCGGTTCTGACAGTGCAGACGTACGAGAGTCAGGACGAGGCGGTACGGGTCGCCAACGACTCCGACTTCGGGCTCGCAGGGATGGTCATGACGCACAACGCCGCACGCGGTTTCAACGTGGCGCGACAAATCCGTACCGGGACGGTCATCGTCCAATGTCTCGGCGGCGGCCCTCCTGATCCCGGTCCCAATCCGGGCAACGGAGCGGGGCCAGGCTGGTCTGTGC
This sequence comes from uncultured Actinomycetota bacterium, assembly GCA_963793055.1. Classification (GTDB taxonomy): domain Bacteria; phylum Actinomycetota; class Actinomycetes; order Mycobacteriales; family Mycobacteriaceae; genus Mycobacterium. The sequence continues at coordinate 3,543 of CAWBYS010000009.1, forward strand.
CCGCGCGTGGATTGTTCAACGGTGGCGGCCCTTTCGGTGGGTTCAAGCAGAGCGGGCTCGGACGCGAGCAGGGTCGGTGGGGCTTCGAGGAGTTCACCGAGCTCAAGTCGATTTCGTTGATGTGAGGCTGAAGTGCACACGGGCTTTGAAACACTCGGAGGTTGACTGCCGTGCTTCACGATGTTCGCGTGCTCGAGCTATCCCTCTTCTCCCCTGACGCGCTCGGCGGACACCTCGCCGATCTGGGGGCCGAGGTGATCAAGATAGAACAACCCGGCGGCGGCGGATTTCGTGGCGGGCTCTTTCCACCCGACAACGTGCAGAACCTCCAGTGGAACCGCGGAAAGAAGAGCGTCGCACTCAACTTGAAGTCGGAGGAGGGGCTGGCGATCTTTCGCCGTCTTGTCGCAGACGCCACAGTGATGATCGACGGCTTGCGGGCAGGAGCCGCGGATCGACTCGGACTCGGCTATGACGTTGTCGTGGAACTCAATCCGAAAATCGTCTATTGCAGCCTCAACGGGATGGGTAGCTACGGCCCGTACGCGAAGCTTCCAACGCACGGGCTGTCCTTCGATTGCTTTGCCGGTGTGAACCCGCCTGTGATTCAGGCCGACGGAACGCCGCGCCTATCGGCCGGCGCCACCGGCACAATGGGCGTGTTGGCCGGTCCGCTCTACGCCGCGATGGCGGTCCTCGCTGCACTGCACAGTGCGCGCCGTGACGGGCAGCCGCAATACGTCGAGGTCTCTCAAGTCGATGCCGCGATCGCAGGGAACTTCCAGAAACTGACGGCACTCGCCAATGGGCTGTTCGGCTACTCAGATGGTGCGCACGCGTCGCTGCGTTATCAGTATTACGAGACCAGCGACGGCAACTACGTCGTGTTCAACGCGCTGGAAGACAAGTTCTGGCTCAGATTCTGCGAAGCCGTCGATCGAATGGATCTCTACGAGCCGGGACAGGCACGTCTTGGGGACGATCCACAAGCCGACGAAAACCTGCGCGGTGAGCTCACCACGATCTTCAAGGGCCGCACTCGTCGTGAGTGGACCGACTTCTTCATCGCGACCGACATTGCTGGCGCTCCTGCGTTCGAGAGTGGCGACCTCCTGGACGATGAACACGTCAAAGCACGCAACATGGTTTACGAACCGGACGCAGAGAGCCGACCGTCGTTGCGGCTGATCGCAACTCCCATCAAGACCAAGCAGGGCCGTCCGTTCGGCGCGACCCTCCCCCCAGCCGTCGGGGAAAATACCGACGAGGTGCTTGCGATGCTCGCCGGCTGCGATGAAGCCGAACTTGCTCAGCTGCGTCGTGACGGAGTGATCGGCGTATCAAGTGAAACTTGACAAGAGTGCGGCTGTGAACATCCTGCAAGGTGTGCGGATCGTCGAGCTGGCAGACGACATCGCCGGGCCCTACTGCGGCAAGTTGTTCGCCGACTTCGGCGCCGAGGTCATCAAGGTGGAGTCGTCGGCCGGCGATCAGTGTCGTCGCAGGGGTACAGGGCGGCAGTGCGGCGAAGACGGTGCCCTCTTCACCTTCCTAAATGCTGGAAAGCGTTCGACTCTAGGGCTTTACGGCGATCCCCGTGTCGAGGAATTGATCGCGAGCGCCGACATTCTCATCGACTCTTCTGGCCCCGGCAGGATCGACCACGACGACTTACTCCGTCGCTTGCCACATTTGGTGATTGCGGCGCTGTCACCGTTCGGCCTGACCGGTCCATATCGCGACAAGCCCGCGACTGAGTTCACGCTGCAGGCCGAGAGCGGAACCATGGGACTGCGGGCGCGGCAAGACCAACCCCCATTGCAAGCAGGCGGCCGCGTCTTCGAATGGGTCCTGGGTAGTTACGCGGCGGTTGGTGCGATGGCCGCACTCCTCCGCGCGCGCGAAGGACGAGGCGGTGAAGTCATCGACTGTTCGTTGATGGAAGCCTGCCATCTCAGTGCCAGCGGATTCATCGACTTGTACTACGCACTCGCCGGCAGTCCACCGGTCTCTGCTCCGCCGCGCATGACTGAACTGCCCTCGATCGAGCCCACGGCCGACGGTTGGGTCGGTTTCAATACCAATACCCGTCAGCAGTTCGAATCCTTCCTGCTGATGATCGAGCGCGACGACCTCCTCGCGGAGGACGTCGCCTGGGCGTTCGCTCCGACGAGGTACGAACGAATGGATGAGTGGAACAAGATTGTGCGCGACTGGACCACTCAGCACACCACCGAACAAATCGTGGAACTCGCCTCGGCACTTCGTATTCCGGTCGCGCAGGTGAACAACGGCCGGACCGTCCTGGAGCACCCACACTTCAACGCTCGCGGTGTCTGGGCGACCAGCGCCGACGGCTCGTTCACCCACCCGCTGCCGCCGTACCGAATCGCCGGGACGAGGCCGGGCAGCACGCCCAAATCAGCGCCGCGACTCGGCGAACTCGATGCGTCCAAGGTTCCTGCGAACCCGAGGAAAACCGACGTCACCCAAACGACTCCGGGCCTGCCTTTGGCCGGTATTCGGATCATCGACGCAACAGCGTGGTGGGCTGGACCCTCGTCCACCCACATCCTCGCCGCATTGGGTGCCGACGTGATTCACCTCGAGTCCGTTCAGCACCCGGACGGCGCGCGGATGACAGCGGCAGCGTTCATCGACCAGCCCAACTGGTGGGAGCGCTCGGCCATGTTTCTGGCCACGAACACCAACAAGAAGGGATTGACGCTCGACTTGGCATCAGCAAGAGGGCGAGAGTTGTTTTTCCAGCTCGTCGAAAAAGCCGACATCGTCGTAGAGAATTTCTCACCGCGCGTCTTCGAGAATTTCGGCATCACGTGGGAAGCGTTGAGTGCTGTCAACCCGCGGGTGATCATGACCCGCATGCCCGCCTTCGGTCTGGACGGACCATGGCGGGACAACGTCGGCTTCGCCCAGACCATGGAACAGATGACCGGCATGGCCTGGGTGACGGGGCACGAATGCGATCAGCCCCGGATCCCGCGCGGCCCGTGCGATCCGTTGTCTGGCATGCATTCCGCCTTTGCGATGCTCGTTGGCCTGAGCCAGCGTGAGCAGACGGATCGCGGCTGCTTCATCGAAGTGTCGATGGTGGAGGCGGCACTGAACGCAGCCGCCGAGCAAGCCATCGAGTACACCGCGTACGGCACCGTACTGTCGCGGTTGGGCAACAGGAGTAGGGACGCGGCCCCGCAGGGTCTGTACCCGTGTCGCGGTGACGAACAGTGGTTGGCGCTCTCCATCGCCTCCGACGAACAATGGTCAGCATTGAAATCCGTGCTCGGTCAGCCTGCGTGGGCGGACGATCCATTGCTGGACACGCATGAAGGACGTTGGCGTGTCCACGATTTGATCGACCAACATCTGGCGGAGTGGGCATCCGGCGTCGATTGCGTCGAGGCGGCGACCGTGCTGTCGGATTCTGGGGTTCCTGCCTCGCGACTGTACGACGCGCGACTCAGTCCGCAACACCCGCAGATGGTTGCGCGTGGTTACTTCGAACACCTGGACCATCCGATCGTCGGTCAGCACCAGGTCCCCACCCTCCCATTTCGATTCCGCAGCGTCGATCGATGGTGTCGGTCGTCGGCACCCACCGTCGGAGAGCACAACGAGTTCATCATGAAAGATCTCCTCGGTTTGGACGACGCAGCGACCGAGAAGCTCGTTGCGGAGAAAGTGATCGGGACTCGACTGAACGGCATCGGATGACATTGCGGCAAAAGGCTTTAGGTGAGATCGTCTGTAGCGGAAGGAAAACCAATGCATTTACGGGTAGACGTCGATGCCTGCCAGGGTCACAATCGATGCGCCATGACGTACCCCGAGATTTTCGACGTTCATGACGACGTGAAGGCGTTCGTCCACGTAGACCCAATTCCTCCGGAATGGGAAGAAAGGGCACTGCTGGCAATCGCGAATTGCCCCGAGCGTGCCATCAGCATCTCCGAGTGACCACGCCATCCTGTCGAGGCCCGAGCGCCAAGATGGCAGCGTTAGTACGACGAGAACGGCGTCGCAATCTTGCGACCGGCGGAGACGCCGACGTAGTATTCGCCACGTCCCTTTGTGCGTAACTTCGCGCCAACGTGTACACCCGCGTATTCGCCGCCAGGACCGACCCGGCCGACTCGCACGGTCTTGCCAAGGCTTCCCCGCACATATCGGGGACGCCGGCGGTTTATCTTGCGTCTGATCCCCTTCACTCGGGTGCCATCAGTCGGCGCGAACCTGCACGGCCGGTCGCGCTTGTAGGTGCGTCGCTTAGCCACTAGGTGCTCACAACACGAATGCAGGCCTGTAGGCGATCGACCGGACTCTGCCCATCGGCAAATGAGGGGGACCCGATTGGTGGTCCAGTCGCTATGCGGCTTGGGGTTGGTGGGTCGTGGTCCACTGTAGAGCGAACTCGGCTGGGGTGAGTTCGCCATGGGCGGAGTGGGGTCTGTTGGCGTTGTAGTCGCAGCGCCAGTCTTCGATGATGACGCGGGCTTCCAGGAGCGAGTCGAAGCGCCATGAGTTGAGCAGTTCGTCGCGTAGCCTGCCGTTGAACGATTCGATCCAGGCGTTCTGCCACGGCGAGCCGGGATCGATGAAAAGTGAACCGGCACTGTTGAATCGGCACCAATCGTGCACGGCGTGCGCCACGAATTCGGGACCGTTGTCGAAGCGCACGTAGTGCGGCGCCCCGTGTTGCACAACCAGGCGGTCCAAGACATCGACGACGCCGTCGGCGTCGATGCCACGATCAACCTCGATCGCGAGTGCTTCGCGGGTGAACTCGTCGATCACGTTCAACATCTTCAGGGTGCGGCCATCGGCGGTCGTGTCGAACTGAAAGTCCATCGCCCAGATCACGTTCGGACGAATTGGTGACATCGCGCCAACGGCGATACCGATTCCGGTCAACCGCTTCTTCCTGCGGCGCTGAGGGACCCGCAGGCCCTCCGCACGCCACAACCGGCGGATGCGCTTGTTGTTGACCTGCCAGCCGGCTCGGCGGGCCATCTTGGCGGCCCGTCGCCACCCCCAGCGCGGCCGGTCAACCGAGAATCGGCGCAACCAGGCACGTAGCTCGGCCTCCTCCGCTGCGATCGGTGGCGGCGTCAGGCGCATCGTGGAACGGTGCAGGCCAACGACCGTGCAGGCGCGGCGTTCAGATACCCCGAACCGGTCGCGCAGCGCCGTGACGGCGTTGCGCTTGCGGTTCGGGGTCAGAAGTTTCCCGCCGAGATCTCCTTAAGCATGTCGATGTCGAGGGCCTGGTTGGCGACCAGCTTCTTCAACCGGGCGTTCTCGCCCTCGAGTTCCTTGAGCCGTTTGGCCTCGTTGGCCTTCATGCCGCCGTACTGGGCAAGCCAGCGATGCCACGTCGACTCAGCGATCTCCAGGTGTCGGCACACCTCGCTGAGTTCCTGTCCGGCCCCAAGGAGCTTGTTGCCCTCGGCCAGCTTGCGGATGATTTGATCCGGCGTATGCCGCCGGCGCTTGTTCGATGCCATGTCGTCGCTGATTCTTCCTCGCCCGAACACCGGGCAACAGAGTCCCACAACGACTGGACCACTACGACGGGCTCACCTCAACAAGTCTTACTCATCTCCACACCCCGCATCGATGATTTCTCTTCGATTCTAATCTATCGTGGAGATACGCCAAAGCCGTTGAATTACAGCTGATGTCGCTGACTGGTGTTGCTTGCGTTCCACATCGCCACCGCGCGTAGTTGGGCGCTCTAAGCCAGCGCAATTGCGCGCTGTGAGTCGAGGGACTGGCCGGGCACATTTTGGGCACAACTTGAGACAAGGTCTTCCATCTTGTCGGCGACGTCGTCAAGGTCGTCGGGGAACAGGTGGCCGTACTGATCGAGCGTCATGGTCGCAGCCTTGTGCCCTACCGAGACTGCACCGTCTTGACGTTGGCGCCCGAGGCGATCAAAAACGACGCCGCCGTGTGCCGTAGTTCGTGCGCGGTCACCCTTGGAATCTTGGGGTCGGCTGCGTGACATCGTTTGACCGCCGCAGCAAGCCAATGCGTGGTCGTCGGGGGCGCAACGGCAGCCCATCGGCACGGGCACCACAGCAGTTCGTCAGGTGCCCTGCCGACCATCGCTGGGGACAGCAGCTTGAGAACCGACGCCGACGCGCGAATTGTTGAAAATGGCGACCAACGACCATGTGTCTGATTCGGTCAAGCTTGCGGCGATCCGTGATGCCCTTGACCGCGCGGGACTGGCGGCCAAATCCGCTGTCGAAGTTGAAGTAAGACCCCAAGCCCTACGAAGTAATTCTGGAAAGGATCGAGGCCGGCTCGTCATGATTCAGCCAGCTTTGTTGGCAACAAGGTATCCGGGGATAACGCTCGAGCAGTTCGGCGGCTAATCGCACTAGCAATGAGGCATCGGCTGCACGCTCCGCTGCAGAATTTGGCGTGAACCGTGCGCCGCACTACCGACTTTGCCCGGTAAGTCTGCATTTTCGAGTCCGTCGTTTTTCCCCAGACAGGCTGAGGCGGGCAGTGGCCAGCTCGGCCGCTGCCCGCCCTTCGCCGGCGTACTTCGGCGCAGGGGTTACCCGCCCCGAATGGTGGTAGTGGGCGGGCGCCAGTCGGGCAGTTATGTGCTCGACAAGCCGGTGAGTCCGCTTCGCGAACGGGTCACCATTGGCCGCAGATGTCGGCAGACGACATGTTGATGGTCCTTCCGATTTAGCAACGCGGGGTATAGCTGCGCCACTGCGGACACGAGGTCGTCCTACAGTGCGGGCGCCTGCACAGTTAATTCTGCATCCGTCTGTACGGAACTGTGTGCGGGCGATATGCTGATGATCTACTCAGGCAGCAAAGACTGTCCGTACTGCGCCGCTGCGGGAAGGTGCCCAATGATCCCCTTAATGACGATCGCTTTCCTGTTGGCCCCGACGCTGCCCACCATCGATGTTGATAACCCCGGCTCGGCAGTATTCTGCTCGGCTGACTACAGCCAATGCTGGATCGAGCGCGGCAGTTGCGCCGAGAGTCGGCCCAACAGTCAGGCACGCATGAACCACCAATGTGGTTGATGAACGACCGTCAGTAGGCCGTCAGGCTTTCATTCGTAGACGTATCGCGACCAGGCATCAGATGGCGACTGCTTTCACTTGTGCATAGGAACTATTTTCATCGCCAGCAGACGAGACCGGCGCTTGGTAAAACCAGTCGTGATTCATCTGATGAAAAAGGCGACATCCTTCATGGATAATAGAGATTATCCACGAGAGCCGGAAGAGCCTTGTAGACGACATGATTCGACAGAAGTACAAGTGCTAAGAATGGCACACGAATCGAATTCGTACCCTCGCTCAGCCCTGGGCCGCCGATACACTTCCGGCGGAGGCGGACACGCTCGTTGTCTAACGTGACCGGGGCGACGCGGTAGACGTGCTGGCCTGCCTTCCATTGGCGGTGTGCCGGCACTGAATAAGGGGAGGGGAGGCGGCCCAGTTTGGTGGATGTCAGCGGTTATCCATGAGTCTTGGTAGCGAGCGCCCGTCCGTCAGCATTTGCGACTCTCTTGCCGACCAACGGAGGCGGCGAGTACCTACCAGCGTACGTTCGACTGTCCTAGCGGTGTCCTAAGACACATAGTCACCCGCAAGCACGGCCGAGACACATCAGTACGAAGACGGGCTGTAGGCAGGCATTATCAGATACACCGTGGACGCTGTGACACGCTGCAGCACAGTCGTTTTCACACTGGCAGTGTGAGGTCGAATCGACCGCATGGCACCGCTATTCGGAACCCTTGACGAAGACCGGATCGAGGTAAGAGGCGACCAGGCTGATCTGGTCAATGAGGTTCTCCTCGCAGGCAGATTCGAGCTGTTCCTTGCGGCGCCATGCGGCCCATTTCGCTTGTGCGACTGCGCCGTAGCTCGCCAGGTGTGGCCCGACCGGTTCGAGGGTGACTCCGCGGCGCAGGGCGACCGCTCGGGCTGAGCGGAGAAGTTCGTCGGCGTCGATGCCGCGTTGGGCGAGCGCGACGATGTCGACGTAATCGCGCCAACGGGTACTGGTGATGCCGCGTTCGAGAATGGTGACGCCTTTCTCGGCGATGGTGGTTTCGGGCGCGTAACCGAGAACGGTGATGGGGTCTCCGAGGATTCGGTCGATGGTCACCTGTCGGGGTGGCGGCACGATGGGGTCTCCGGTGGATACGTCCCAGGCTGCAACGCCCGTCCATGGTCCGATTGATACGGCGACTCGTACGCGCAATGCGGGGTAGGCGGCCTGCTCGCGGATCTCCTGCACGCTGATGGTGTCGAGGTCGAACGCCACGCCGTCGGCGACGTCGATCGCGGCGATGTCGCGGACCACTTGGGCGAGATGTTCGGCGGTGACGTCGGTGCTGATGGCGTTGGAGTCGGTGTCTTTGGTCGGGCGCCGTACACCGTAGGCGGCTAGCAGAATGCCGCCTTTGAGGACGAAGTCGCCGGCGTGGGATGTGCGGGTTAGTCGGTCGAGGAACGATTCGAGGGTGTGCCGGATCAGGTACTCCTGCGTCGGTGCGCTGCTACCGCTCTTGGCCGCGTTAGACCGGGCCACGGACTGGATGCGGCGGAACACGTCGTCGCCAGAGCTCACCCTAGGATGTCCAATGCCTGTAGGACGGGAGACTTCGCCCGCGGTAGGCGAGAGGCGATCTCGATCAGCCGGGCCGGTTTCCCGCCGCGGCGCAGCCACTCTCGCAGTGCGTCGCGCGCCAGTTCGTAGCCGACCTCACCGCGCAGCCGAAACGCATCGGCGATCGACCGCTCGGGTGAGTAGATCCCGATTGTCTGGACCGATCCCGGGATAGTGATCTGCTCGCGTCCGATGTCGAAGGTGGCCCGGTCGAAGTGATGCCATGCGATCGCCCCCGTGCTCGCCGGTGTTCGCGATCCGCGGGGGATCGCAATGTCCAGCGCGGCGGGGATCGTGTCGGTGAGGTCGTGATGGGCGAGTGCTGAGGTGAGGCAGATGGTCGCATCGGGACGCCGTGTCCCGGCCTCGAGTTGATCCCAGTCGGCGGCCGACGCTTCGGCGGGCAGGTAGATGCCGCGGGCGATGCGGTCGAACCGACCGGCGCGCGCGCCACGGTAGAGCCCGATGCGCGATAGGCCGGCCCGATCCGCCGTGCTCGGTGTGAGGGCATCCACTAGTGCCACCTCCTCTCAGCGACCATGATACGAAACGTTTACAGATAATGCTAGCTGTAGACGTTTCGTATCATGTGACGTCGGAAGTATGCCCTGCATCCTGGTCGGAGCTCGATCGTTTGCATGTCCGATGCGGCACCAGGGCGATACGGTTTCCGACGACGAGCAACGCCCGCTCGAACTCACCGCAGTCGCAGGGGGTCGAAATGAAGTGGTTGGTTATCGCCGCGGTATTCGCTGGGACGCTGGGGTGCGCGGCAGGACCCGGCGTCGCCTCCGCCGACCCGACCGATAACGGCTGCGCCCACATCGGCACCCTCGGGCCGGGCGGCAACGGGCAGCCGGCGATCGAGTGCCAGAAGGTCGACGATCCCGCGAACCCGCAGCAGTGGGTCACCATCCCCGACGTGGTGGTCGGCAACCCGTGCCCGACAGACTGGCTGGGGCACACCCATGACGCGGTGGGGTTGAAGTGCACGCTGGTCGGTGGCATCCCGCGATGGGAACAGGCATGAGTGACGACGCCGGGTCCGAGGGGAACGACACTTGAGCAAGAAACTGACTGCAGCGTTGGCCGTCGCGGGCCTCGCTATAGGGCTCGCGCCGACGGCACATGCTGATGGGATCAATACCGAGGTCTGCCGGGCAGTGATGGCGTTGGGTGTCAATCCTTACAACCCGGGTGACAGCTACGCCGTCAACATGCTCCAGCGGTACCCGGACATGACCTATAACCAAGCCAAGGCTCTGGTCGAAAGGGCGTATCGGTCGGTCCAGCTCCATGAGAACTCCATGTGCGACGGCGTCACCATTCCCGACAACTACTGACGGCTGACCCTGCGGACGAACCGGAAGGCTGGCAGATCGGCGACCGCATTTCTATAGGGCCGGAACGGATGCGTGGCGGGCAGTCCTTTTGTCAAGGTTGTTCCCACTGTCAACTTTTCGGCGACCGTGAAGCATGACCCGCATTATGTGGTTATGTCCCTACACATTTCGCCATCTTTTATTCATCGGTTATGAATGAGATCCGATGGGAATCCGCACTCTATCGATGAGAACCGAACGACGCCGGAATGCCTTGTGGCACTGGGAAATAACCGGATTCGAGACGAGATGTTGAGAACCATCAGAACCGAATCCGTTGGTCGCGGGTTCGAGCCCCGCCCGCCCTACTTCAGAGGTGTACGACGTCGGTTGATGGTTGACGTTTCTGCTTCGGTTGATGGCTGACAGTGTTTCGGTTGATGCTTTACACCTGCTTCGGCTGGCCTTCACCACTCCCGAGAAGCCCGCCACGTCTCCAGATATGACGATCCGGCCTGCGTATAGTCCTCTCTTCGCAGGAGAGCAAGCTTTGCGAGCCACACAAGACCCTGTACAGCCAGAAGCCCCGACTCAACGACACGATCGCCGAGCCCAGCTCGTCTGTATCGGTCCGCCAGTTGTAGTACCAGGTATTGCATATTTGCGGGCTCGGCCAGCACATTGATATTTTCGGAGAAACCAAGCAGTTCGGCCTTGCTCATGTCACCGGCGAACGTGAATACATCCCAAGGTCTGAGGTTAACCTGTTCCTTCCATGCGCATTCAAAAAATGGTCCGCAGTCTGTCTTGTAAATTGCATCAGCAGCAGCCCTCCCGTTAACGCCAACTGGGAACACGGCCCCTTCGGGAGAAGGCACGTCCTCCAGGATGTAACCGCCCGCTTTCAGAATCAGACCACCGCGAAATAGAGGCATCAAGGCGAACTCGACTGCCCCAAGTTCGGTAAACGCTTGAAACGGATTCTGTTGGTGGCGATCCACGCCGTAGCGTGCGGCCCACTCATCGCCATAGACCTCGATGTCCTGTTTGGCCGACGACGTGAACTGGGCTAGACCCTCATCGCGAAGCCATTCTGACGGGAGCGGCGGCATAAGTGTCCTCTCTATTAGGTCCTGTACACGATGCCCATTGCAACGCCTAGAACGCCCAGCACTAACGCCCACAAACTGAGGTTGAATATCAGCTTGATGACTGTTGAACGTGGCGGCTCGTTGATGTCTTGCATAGACACCAGCCCGTTGAGCACAATTCCGAGAAGCAACGCTGTGGCTAGGGCAAGTGCTGCCACCTTGACGACGGTCGTCAACGTCCCTTCGTTTCCGAAGACGGCGAGGAGCCCGAGCACGACTCCCGGGGTGGTGGCCAAGAGATTGGCGACGGTTTTGTACGGATCCTTGCCCTGGTCGATCATGATTGGTGCGGACTGGCGGACCTGGTCCCTCTCCAACGTCATGATTGGCGCAAGGGCTAACGGGTCGGGGCGCTGCTTATCAGGGCTGGCGCGGTGCGGGAGGCAGACGACGATCGATTCGATCAGTAAATGAACGAGGATGAAGACGCCAAGGAAGAAAAGTGCCCAGTGCAGCGCAGGATCTGGTCTTTGCTCGCTTGTGACGATCGCGGCCTCGCTGACGACAATGGCGGCGATGCCGGCTAGAGCGCGAAAGCCCCACACGACGCGGCGTGGCCAAGCGGGGCCCGGCGACTTCACGAGGTCACCTTCGGCAGTCGACTCGCTCGCGGTCCCGCGGCATGCCATCAACCAATCTCCCGCCAGAAGTAACAGGCCTGCCGCCGCCAATGCGATCACAATCTGGGCCAGGATTGTGTTGTAGGTGATAATCGCCGCTGGCAGCAAAGCTAGACCGATAAAGCCCGAAACGAGCGCGGCCATCAACATCAACCATCACTCCCCCTATGACGAATTCACAGCCAGAACTCGTTTCGCCTCATACTTACCCGCTTCACCTCGGCCGAGAGCGGGTTCGCCCGAACTCACAGTTTCAGGGTCGATACGGCCAGCTGTGGCCTGCGTGCGAAGACATAGGCCGAACGGAGACCCGACTCGGCCAGTAATGCATGGTCGGCCGCGAAGGCCACCTCACACCCTTTCGCGTCGTGATCGCCTGCGTGCAGTTGCCGTCCGTCGCCGCTTCTAACATCCCTCTCGTTGGGGCCCAATTTTGAATGAGGGAAATGAGGGATCAGCGCGGCTTAACCTCGTCGACACGCGATGTGCGGCAGCACACATCTGGTCATCCCTCATTAAGCGAGTATGAAGCGGGCTCGATGGACAGATACCGCCATCGTTGGGAATGTCATTCGATCCAAAATCGTTGCGCCGCAATTCATACGGGTAGCAGGCAGCGTCGTGACGAGAACTACCAAGACCGAATCCGTTGGTCGCTGGTTCGAGCCCTGACCGCTCTACTTCAACAGCCCCAACTCAGGTCGTGGCTGCGCGCTCCGGGCAGATGTACAGCTGAGCCCCGGCAATGATGTAGTTCGACAAGTTCTCGTTCTCGGTCCCTGGATTCAGCTTCTGCAGGACCGTGGTCAAATCGACGCCACGGTTGTCGTGGCTGCATACGTCTGGGGCGAGCGCGGTGATGGTGGCGCAGTCGCCGGTGAGCCCAGCGTCGGCCATACTTCGGCAGAAATCCGTTTCGGGCGACGCAGCTGCGCCGGGCGCGGCGGTTAGTGCGCCGACCATTGCCGCTGACAATAAGGTGACTCTCGCACGTACAGTCATAGTGAATCGGTTCTATCGCTGACTGCCTGCTTGCGAGCTGCAGCACGCAGGAAGCCGCGCACTTCGAGATTCGGGTATTACTAGCGCGCGATCGGCCGGCGAGCACCCGTCGCGTGGCAGTCGGTCTACATTCTGGGGCAGGAAATACATTCTGGGGCAGGAAATATTGGTCAGGGGCCAACGTCGATGCAGAAGGAAAAGACGCCTCGAGTGCCGCTTGAACCGCAGTCCAAGTCGGAGCGTCGTTCTGCCTGCGGAGATTGCGGGTCCATCGCCTACGTGAGCACCGGCGGCGACGGTGTGTTGACCGCGGAAACACGCCGACAGAAAACCGCTGGTGAGCAATCGCACTGAAATCGACTGAGCGATGCCAAAAGCGCTGGTAGAGGAATTGTTTCGTGCTGAATCCTGGGGTTCGAGTCCCCTTAGCTCCACCAGGCGATAATCCGTCGTGAAATCGCCTTATTCTTGGTTTCGACGTTAGCTGCTCGCGTTGTCTGGGTCGATTCTTGACGACAACCGGCGATTCGGGTGTCCTCATATTCGGGTATGGGGACGCGGTGCTGTCCGGTTTGATTGGCCGTTGAGGTGAGGTCCCGCGCGGGACTTCTACGCACGTTGAACCGCCCAACATTTCTTGCCGCACCTTCTGAGTAGGAGAGTGCTGCACACCTTGGCGAGAGTAGGATTTAGTCCTATTGAGCTTTGGAGGTCGACTGTGCGAACCACGCGTCAACTGAGCATTACGCTTCCCAACGATATGGCTGATGCGTTGCGGGACCGGGTCCGCAAAGGCGAATACGCCAGCGAGAGTGAGGTTGTCCGCGAAGGTTTGCGGGCGTTGTTCGCCCGCGATCAAGCGATTGAATCCTGGCTTCAGGGGGAGGTGGCCGCTGCCTACGACGCTGTGGTCGCTGACCGTTCTCGGGCAGTTTCCGCGCAGGCAGTGCGGGCGCGCTTGGCCGCGGAGCAGGCCGGAAGCGTGTGACGTTCAGCGTCGTCTTCACGCCGGAGGCCGAAGAACAGATCCTTGAGCTATACCGATATGTCGCCGCAGCCGGGTCGCCGAAGTCGCGGCGCGGTATACGGAAGCGATCGTGGCTTTCTGCGAGGAGTTGGCGATGTTCCCGCATCGTGGCAAGCCCCGCGACGACATCAGGCCGGGTCTGCGGACGGTCGGCTTTAGGCGACGAGTCGTCGTTGCGTTCGCTGTGCTTGACCGCGACGTGGTGATCGTCGGCGTCTTCTATGGAGGCCGGGATTACACGGCGGTCTTGAGTGGATCAGAGGCTGGTTCGGATTAGTGGGGGCGCCACTTCTAATTCAGAGGTCACTTCTGCACAGGGGGCGTAGGCGCAGCCTTCAAAACAGGTCGCGCACCAATTTCTCAGGCGTTGTCGCCGCTCAACACTAGAACGGACGCATACGCTTCCTCGTAATCGTCCCGACTTAGGACATTATTCGGGGTTGGGTGACGGTTCGGTGCGTTGACCTGTGGGTTCGTTCGTTGTCGGCCTGGAATTTGTGCACTAAATCTGGCTCCGTAGGGTGCTGGCGTGGCCTACGTGCGCACGGTGAAGACCGCCTCGGGCGCGATCGCCGTGCAGATCGTGTGGTCCACCCGGCGTGGGTCACGCAGGATCGAGCACCTGGGTTCAGCCCACGATGACGGCGAGGTCGAGGTACTCAAGGCCGCTGCTCGCCAGCGCCTGGCAGAAGGCCAGGGTGCCCTGGACCTGGGCATCGACACGACCGGCACCGATGGTGAGCCGCTGGAGCTGCTGGCCACGAAATCCAGCCACTTGTGGGATGCGCTGTGCACCGCGTATCAGGTGCTGGGATTCGATGCCGCCGCCGGCGGTGATGCGGTGTTCAGGGATCTGGTGTTGGCGCGGATCATCGAACCGACCAGCAAGGCCGACTCGTTGCGGGTGCTCGCCGAGACCGGCGTGGCGTCTGTCGACTACCGCACCGTGACACGACATCTACCGAAGTTCGCCAAACCCGCTGTACGCCAACGACTATCAGCGGCGTGTGCGGCGCGGGCCGGGCTGGGTCCGACGTCGCTGGTGCTCTACGACGTGTCCACCCTGTACTTCGAGACCGACACCGCCGACGGGTTCCGCGAACCCGGATTCTCCAAGGAGCGACGCCTGGAGCCACAAATCACCATCGGGTTGCTCACCGATGCTTCCGGCCTGCCTCTGGCCGTCGAGGCGTTCGAAGGTAACAAGGCCGAGACCGCCACCATGTTGCCGGTCATCAACGCGTTCAAGGCCGCCCACGATCTGAGCGATGTGACCGTGGTCGCCGACGCGGGGATGATCTCCGAGGCTAATCAGGTCGATTTGAAGGCCGCCGGCCTGTCCTACATCCTGGGCGCCCGGATTCCGTTCCTGCCTGATGTGGTGCGCGAATGGCGTGATAAGCATCCCGACGAGGCAATTCCGGATGGGCTGGTGCTGACCCAGCCCTGGCCGGCGACGAGTTCGGAGAAGGCCCGCGGGATCCCGGATCGGGTCACCCACTACCAATTCCGTCATGACCGGGCCCGGCGCACTCTGCGCGGGATCGACGAACAGGTCGCCAAGGCCCAACGCGCCGTCGACGGGCACGCTGCGGTGAAACGCAACCGCTTCATCAAGCTCTCCGGGGCGACCAAGAGCGTCAATCGGGAACTGGAGGCCAAGAGCAGGGCATTGGCGGGGTGGAAGGGCTACACCACCAACCTCGTCGGCCAGCCCGCCACCTTCGCGATCGACGCGTACCACCAGTTGTGGCGCATCGAGAAGGCCTTCCGGATGTCCAAGCACGACCTGCAGGCCCGCCCGATCTACCACCACAAACGCGAGTCCATCGAAGCCCACCTGACCGTCGTGTTCGCAGCGATGGCCGTCAGCCACTACATCGAGGCCCAAACCGGTTGGAGTATCAAGAAATTCGTCCGTACCACACGGCGCTACCGCACCGTGCAGATCAAGGCTGGACGCCAAATCCTGACCGCGGCCGACCCCCTACCCGATGACCTCCGCGACGCCATCGCAGCCATCACCGCCGGCCGTGCACACTAAATTGTCCTAACTCGGGTTACACGGCGGTCTTGAGTGGATCAGAGGCTGGTTCGGATTAGTGGGGGCGCCACTTCTAATTCAGAGGTCACTTCTGCACAGGGGGCGTAGGCGCAGCCTTCAAAACAGGTCGCGCACCAATTTCTCAGGCGTTGTCGCCGCTCAACACTAGAACGGACGCATACACTTCCTCGTAATCGTCGACCATGCGCTCGAGGCTGAAGTGGTTCTCGACATGAGCCCGGCAGGCGTGCGGATCGATGTCGCCAATGGCTGCCAGGGCTGCTGCGAGCTCTGATGGTTCGTCGCAAACGTATCCGGTTTCACCGTCAGCGATGACCTCACCGACTGAGCCGGCGCGTAGGGCCACGACGGGTGTGCCCGTCACCATCGCCTCGATCATCACCAAGCCGAATGGCTCTTCCCAACGGATCGGGAAGAGGAGGCATCGCGCGGCAGCGAGCAATTCACGCTTCGCCGGGCCGCCGATGGGCCCGATCACCCTGTCGCTCTCGCCCAGTAGCGGTCGGACCTGCTGGTCAAAGTAGGGACGGTCGGTCGGCTCGACGAACGCCCCGGCGAGAACCGCGGGGACACCTGCGGCGTGCGCGGCAGTCAAGGCCAGGTGCGGGGCCTTTTCCGCACAGAAACGGCCAAGGAACAGAGCGAAGTCGTCCTTCGTCGACCGAAAGGGCCAGTCAGCCACACCGAGGCCGTGGTGGACGGTACGTATCCAATTGAGATCCGGCGCCAGCACGCGTTGACGATTGCTGATCGCTATGAGGCCGAGGTCGCCGTCGAGGGCCGAGTAGTAGCGGTGCATGTCGGCATCAACTACCGCATGCACGGTGGATACCGTTCTGACGCCGAGGCCGTCGTAAGTCGGCGCGTTGAGGGCTCCGGACATCGTGTGGTCATGGACGATATCCAGCCCGTCGAGGCGAGCGAGCCGCTCGATCACCCGACGCACTTCTATGGCGTGCACGATCTCTGGGCGCACCTGGCCGAGCCGCTCGGGAATGGCCTCCGGTGCAACCGCGATGAACCTCGCGTTCGTCGTCGATCGGCCCGCCCCCAGGACGACGACGTTGTGGCCTCGCGCTACAAGGCAGTTGGCCAGATCCGCAATCAAAATCTCGGTTCCGCCGTAATCCATCGGTGGAACCTCGTAATACGGTGGAGCGACAAGAGCGACTCGCAGTCGTTCGGCGCTCAATTCAGTTGAGCTTCGTTGCGTGACGATCGAAATCGGCAACCGCGGAGTTCATCGAGGTGAGCAGCTCCCGCCACGGGCCGACAGGAAAGATCGACTCGACGACTTCTCGGTTTTGTCCTAGGTCGGCGATCAACGCATCGTCGCGCCGTGCGAAGCCGGCCAGCCACTCGACGAATTGTCTCGCCGCTTCGGTCATTCCTGTTCCGTCCGGCTCGAACACTGGGCATGTGAAGCCTGCGGCGCCGTAGACCTCGGTGAAGGCGTTGTATCGCGTAGACACGACGGGGATTCCCGCGGCGGCTGCCAAACCGGGCGCAAGACCAACCGTCTCGAAATCACTGACCGAGGGTGTGAAGACAACACCGCCGTTCGTCGCCCGGGCCAACCGCAAGAGGTCGACTTCGTCTAACCGCCAGTCTCCGTTGGCTTCTCGCACTGTTTCCAGGGGGACACCGTCGAGGAATCGAACGCGCGGTCCAATAGCGAGCTCATCACGAAGTGACGTGAGTTCGGCCGCATACTCCGGATCCTCGTCGAGGCTGCCGAAAACAAGCAGATAGGGGGCGGGCAGCGAACGGGACGAACATTCATTCAGCACTTCTCGGTGGAATCGCAGTGACTGGCTCACGCCCTTCACCCGGTAAATCCGAACCGGGCTCAGAAGTATCGGTAGTTTGAGATCCAGATTGAACTGCCGGGCAAACTCACGATGGCGTTGTTCAATTCCCGGCGGGACTGTGGGCAACACATTCGCGAGTACCTGCGGGCGCGCTGTCGTGTTATACGTTTCAGCCTCGCGTGCCAGCGCTTGGGATACGACGATCCACTTGATATGGCGGGCGTCGGCCGGAACCGGGGTCACATCGCTGGGGACCGCCGGATAGAAACGACGATCGATCGCAGTGTCCCACCGCCCGTTTGATCCGCACAGATCATGATCCCAGACGACCAACCCGCCACGTCGTGCGCCGTAATGCTGGTTCGCCGCCGCGAAGAGCGCCGATGTGGCACTCACCGCATGCGGAAGAGTGAGATTGATAGCGAAGACCCAATCTGGGTCATGGCGCTTCAACCACGACGAGAAATGACCGAAATACAACGTCCGAAGGCAGGCGATTCTGTCGACTAGCGACTTCCGCTGCAATTCATCGAGCTCGTCGAACCCGGCGACACATCGCCGGATGTCTTCGACCTCCGTCGCCAGCGTGGCCCAATCCGAGCTGTCGATCGAACGGTTGATGGTTGGTTTCAGCCACCGGGGATAGCGCGCAGGGTTGGGGCCATGGGGGAAGAATCGCGCTTTATCAGGTCGCCATGAATACCCGAGGTCGGCGGCGACCACGTCGTCGAAGAGCCCCATCGATTGGCCGAGATGAAATACGTTGCGGAACACCGTCAGCAGTCCGGAGACAGGTAGGCCGTCCCCGGAGATGAGGCCAATCTTCACTCGGACCCGCTTCCAACGCGCGTTGCGTCTACGTGAGGGCCTGCGGAGCTTCCTGCGCCGCAAGCGGACGGTAATCGCCGCGAGTGAAGTACTCCTCACACTTGCCGGTGCGGCGGACATCCCATGTAGCGCAATGCAGCGAGCCGCCGAACTCGAAGACATTGCGAAATGGAATGCTGCAAACATCAAAACCGAGCCCGGACAGCAGGTCCTGCAGAGGCTTCTCCTGGTCTTCGCAGACAACCGTGGTCGGTGAGATGCTCAGAACATTCATCGACAGCCATTTCGACGACTGGCAGTGGTCAGGCATCTCGGTGTTGCTCGATGTCGGTTCGGGAGCCGAAACAAATTCCCAGCCGTTGGACAAGAAGAACTCTTCTTCCCCGTCGCGCAGCGGACGGTCTGGATTAGTGAGTATCAGCCCCGGTCGGAGCGGAACGAACGTGCAGTCGATATGCGAGGGAAAGAAATCAAGAGGGAAATGCACAGGATGGACACGAAAGCCCTTTGGTTCAAGATGACGCTTCAGCCAGGTGATTCCTGCCCGGTTGGTTGTCATCGATTCCTGGACGATCAGGTCTCGCCCGAATCTGCTGATGTCAGCCGCATCGAAAATGACCTCATCCTGTGTGACGCAGAACTCGAAGGAGTGCATCTCAGAATGGCGCTTCTCAAGGGGCCATTCCCAGAAGCCTTCGCGATACATGCCGTCGCGCATTGACGGCTTGGGCGCGGTCGTCCAGACAACATTCGCATCGGTCCGCCAATATTCGTAGACAAGTTCGCGATAGGCTTCGTACTCGAAGTACCGCGCTCGGCGCGACATCGGCGCTTCGATTATCTCGTTGCCGATCGCGATCATCACGTCCCGTGGGCATACCGCGCAATACTGGTTTTCGACGGAGAAGTCCGGCGTTACCACACGCCTGTTGAAGTCGTGCGGTTTCGGCCTGCGGACCTTTACTCCATGCGATTCCAATAGAGCAACGAGACCGGCCAGTTCCTCATTAGCCCGCTCAATGGTCTCGCGCGATTTCGGTCCCGTTGGAAACACCGTGTCCGGCGTTGCGTTGCGAACCTGCGGATGATTGCCCGGCTCCGTTGGCTCGAAGCATGCGCCGTCCGCGGTACCCACGACGGTCTCCTCAAGCGGATCCCACTCATTCCAGGAATTGACCACTGCCGACAGAGTATTCATGGCATGCAGCCCTTCGAGAATAGTTGGCGATGAGTCAGCTACCGCGACGCTCACGGTAGCGGCCCAAAGCCCCCACAAGGCGAAGAGTGGAAAATGGTTGGCGGATATCTGGCCCCGGCTCGCCCAATCCGGCGATACAACTAAGCGGGATTCGACTGGATGACCCGAACGACTTCGCGCAATGGCTCCGGAGATGTCCCAATATCGCCGATGAATGGGTGCGAGAGCTCCAGCACAAGGAACAGTTCGGTAGCGACCAGCACACCAAGGATCGCGACCAGCCCGTAGTGTGTTGCCGGCTTTTCGACGCCGTAGATCACCGCGCATGCGAGCAGAAGGCCGCTGGTCAGGAAGATGACCGCCCACAGCGACCAAGGCGGCCCGGTATCCGTGCGGGCTTGCAGGACTCGTGTCGTGCGGGCCTGGCTGAGGTTGTCCAGGTTTGTCAAGGACTTGGACAGCACCGCCTTCTGGATATCGGTGCGGGCCTGAACCTGTTCGTATGCGGAAAAGGTGCGGGCCAACGCACGGTCGGCCTCGGGATACACCCGGCCGCTTGCGGCTTCGCTCCACTCGGTCACAGCTGACTGTTCGTAGTCGAGCAAGCTCTCCTGGATCCGTTTTCTGTCCGGTTCGTCGAAAACGGTCGAATCTCGAGCCAGTTGAACGCCGGCAGCTCCTTCCACCCGCACCCTGCCGTCTGCACTGTTGATCTGACCCCACATCGCGGACACTACGAAACCGATGAAGAAGGCGAACACAAAGCCGATGACACCGAAGGCGAACTTTGTGACGTCGTTGTGCTCCTCGCCTCCCAAGCCGGGAAATAGCCTTCGTACGAAGAACTGAACTAACACGGCGCCGAGCGTGACGGAAATGATGAGCCCGGACAACAACAGCCACGACGGCAAGTTGCTCACCAACCATTGACTCACTGCAGCGCTCCTCCCGACGGTGCCCTCCGGCCCGTGATGCGGGTCCGACTGTATGGGCGCGGTGGAGCGCGTGATGCGTGATCGGAACTATTGGGCCGCGTCTACGAAGCGCGTCTGAAGATTCGGTGGGCCTCGGCTCGATCGCCCAGATCGGGTGGCCGAGGACTTGGGTGACCTCGTCGCGAACTGTCCCCGGTTGGAAGAAGTGCGCGATGACGGCGAGAGCAGCGCCTGTGCTGAAACCGGCAGCGCCCACGGCTACGCGCCTCGTTGCAACTCCGGCGGCGATGCCGCCGATCATCACGACGTCCGCGACGGTGGATATCGCGCTCGTGGCGGCGGTCTGGTGACGGCTGATCAATCGGTCACGGTAAGCGGTGAACGCTTCGCTCACCAGATAAGGATGGGCGCTTCGGATTCGGCATTTCCGCGGTTCAGCGCGATTTCGTCGAGGGGTTCGAGTCCCCCTTAGCTCCACCCATTTGATTAGGACGTTTGCAAGTTATTCTGTTCGAAAAGGCCTGTCGAGCACCGTCTTGACGACAAATTTGACGACAGTATCGATCGCACGTCAGTGCGAGGCATTCGCGCCGGACTCCACACTGAACAAGCTGCCCATCGAGTCCAGCGCGTCGCGTTGAACGGCCTCGATCACCTGGACGTAAGTGCCGGTGGTCACGGTGATGGAGCTGTAACGTGGCGTGCGGGGTTACCCCGGACAAGGACAACTGGTTTGGCCGTCCGCTGCGGTAACCCGGCAAGGACCACCTTCCAAGAAAGGTCTTGTCCTGAGAAGGGATGCCGTAAACGCTCTCGAGATGGCGACGGCCGAGCGAACCGACCTGGCGGATCTTCTGGCGACGCTGATGCCCGAGCAGTGGGAAGGCCCTTCGCTGTGCGAGGGCTGGCGTGTCCGTGACGTGGTCGCTCACGTGATGAGCTTCGACGGCGTCAGTCCACTTCGGATGCTTCGCCGTGCCATTCGCGGTCGGATCGTCCACATCAACCAAGCCGGCGTCGACGAACTTGCGCTGCTGAGTACGGACCAGCTCCTCGACAGGCTGCGTACTCACCTGCGCCCACAGGGACTGGCCGCAGCCTTCGGAGGACGGCTCGCCCTGCTCGATGTCACCATCCATCATCAAGACATCCGCAGACCGCTCGGTCTGCCACGGGAGATTCCGGCTGAACGGCTGCGCCCGGTCCTGGACTCCAGTGTGCGCAGCCTGGAATTGCCGGCGTGGCGCATCGCTCGCGGTGTACACCTCACCACTTCCGATCTGGACTGGAGCCACGGCTCAGGGCCAGAGGTTTCAGGACCGGCGGAGGCCATGCTGATGGCGATCACCGGTCGGGCATGCGCCGTTGGTGAGCTGACTGGTCCAGGGCAGCCGGTGGTGGCCGCCCGGCTTGCTCGCTGACACCATCGGCGCACCATCCCTTTCTCGTTTCTCGCTCGCCTGCTCAAGTCGATCGACGTCACCGCGGTCGACGAGCGCCTGGGCAAGGCAGGCCGCCGTGGTGACGGGCAGTTAGCCGCTGTGCAGGTGTTTGGCCTCGATCAACGAGCCCATATGTCTTGTTGACGCCGTCCACACCTTTCGCGTATCCGCAGGTCGCTCTGCCTACTGTTGCGTCGTTTCGCGTCGGCGAAATCAGCATTTGCCCAGCTCAGCGCGGTTTCGTCACTCCCCGAAGGACATCGCCGCGAGGCGCTCGACCATCGGTCGGCTCGTCATCGCGCCACCCTAGGTGACGCCTGGTCGATGGTCCGGTGCGCGACGTCGGCGGTCAGATAGGGTCGGGCCATCGTCAGCGCGACGACGGTTGCGATGACGAGCAGGTACACGGGCAGCAGATGCTCGAAATGCGTGTAGCCGATGGTGAAGTGGATCGCGAGCACGGGGACGGTTCCGAACGCGCACCCGACCAGCAGCGACCACCACACCCAGCGTTCACCGCGACGCCAGCCCCACAGGCTGATCAGGAGCACCGCCAGCCCGGCGCCGATCAGCGCTCCGCCGAACCCGGCGCGGTCGTGGGCGATGAACGGCACCAGTTCGGCATCGGCGGACTGCAGATGACGTGAATCGGTGCCAAGGAACGACAGATCGGTCGGAACGAACACCGTGGTCAATCCGACCGTCGAAATGACCACTCCCGCAACGGCTAAGCCTCCACCGACGCCGATCATCAGCAGTTGGCCCGTCAGTGCTCGGCGGCGTTGCGACTCCGGGCCCTCCGGCAGGTGCGGCCAGCGGGCCACGTCTGGCTTGCTCCAGATGGCCGCGAGGAACATCGGGAACAGGACGACCACCGCGAGCGTGTGCAGCGGCTCGATGAACCCCGTCGACAGGAAGTAGAAGTAGGTCAGGAACGTAAACAAGCCGGAAATGAGGAGCGCGGTGCGGGCCCATACGCGGCCCTTCCGGAGGCCGCCCCACGCCAGTCCGAGGTAGAGCACCCCGATGCCGATCATGTTGCCCGCCATGGTGAGTCGGTCGTGCTGAATAAAGCCCACCAGGTTCTGGTTGAGTTCGTGAAGGTCGGCGACGGAGGCCCCGAGGTAGTCGCGGTCATACCACAGCAGAACCGGGCCGAGCGCGATCACCGCGGCGCCGAGGCCTGCCACGATCAGGCCCATGCCCACCATGACGCCCCAGAACCACCCGGGCCAGCGCACCGGATTCCATGACACCGAGCGCAATCCAGGTGCCGGAGTCGTCGGCGTCGCCGCCTCGATGACGCGGTTGAACCAGCCGGGTCCCGAGGCGATGAGCACGGCGGGGGTGGCCAGTACCGTCGCCGAAGGATCAGAGAGGGCCCGCAACGCGCCATCGATGTCGGGTTCGATCAGGCGCACGACGGGCGTTGAATCGCCCCCATTGATGTTGTCGACGATGACGTCGTCGACGTATGGGGCCACCACCCGCGCTGTGTCGGGCGAATCGACGCGGGCCAGCACCCGGCAGGTCCTATCGGCCGCGGCGCGGCGCAGGGCCTCGGCGTCGACGCTGCTCACGGGGCCGACCTCGACAACGGTCGCGCCTTGCACCGGCAAGACGGCGATCGCTTCCCGCGCGATGGACAGCGGTACCGAGGCCCCGAATCGCTCGGTCCACTCCGGCGGCACCTCGGGATGGTCGAAGACCCGTGGAATCCAAACCCTGCCGCCGGCACGGGTGATCAACCCAGCCAAAAAGCGCATCGCCAGCCGCTGCGTGCGCCGTTGACCCAGGGCGGCCCCAACGAGCGGAGCAAGCGGATGGTAAGTCCAGTCCGGCACCCATCGATTGTCACACGCACGCCGGTGGGTCCGGCGCACCCAGTGAGCCCGCGGTCAGATGTCGTCGCGCAGCTTGACGGCGTGAAGGCGGTAGTGCAGGTGCGCGACGCGTTCGGCGGGCGTTACCATCGCGGTGCGCGAGGGCAACGCGTCAGCAGGTCGGCGCGGTTACCAGCCGCGTCCGGAACATCGTCGGGCTCTGGCCCATCAGTTGCGGTACGTGAGGTTGCCGCGCGAAAAGCGCTGCGTCTCAAGCCAGTTGTGCACGCCAGGATCGTCATGGGCAGTGCGCGCTCAGCAGTTGTGAAGGGCGATGTCTTTGCCCACGTAGGGGTCGTAACCGCGACTCACGACGTAGTTCGTCACGGCGCGAACGCAGTCGCTGCCGTCACTGGTCGTGACAATGTCGGCAACCGCCGCACAGGTAGCGTCACGGTAGGTGCCCACCTGGTGCACTTCCTGTGGAATGAGCAGGTTGCCGAGTTCGCAGTAGAGATCGGCGTGGGCTGTGGGAGCCGCCCCCAGGAATGGTACGGATAGAGCGGCGACGACGGCGACAAATAGCTTGGTCACCAGACCAATGTCCCACGGCCACCGCGAGAACCATCGCGCATTCGGGCATCTACGCGCTGGCCTTCCGGCGGAGGACACCCTCGTTCGCACGGCGGTACGGCCTTGTTGACGCCGTCAACACGTCTCGGTATATCTCCAGGTCACCTCAACGAGACCACCTGTCATGCGCGATGCCGAACGACCCGCGCATGCGCCAACGTCTTGCATGTGCAGACCGCATCCGAAGGACTTTCGACGAGCTCGATCGTCAAGCGGCAACACCGACGAGCACGCCGACAAGAGTGTCGTTGTACACATCTGGCCATCCATTATTCAGCGGGTATGAACCGGATTCGATAGGAAACGACAGTTATTCGTTAGGAATGCTGTGCGATCCAAAAGCATTGGGCCGCAGGGTATAACGGGTTTGAACCGACATTCGTGAGACCCACTCGAAGCGAATCCGTTGGTCCTGGGTTCAAGTCCCAGTCGCCCCACCAGCCCACAAAGAACATCTCACCGACGCCCTGGTTGAGGTCGAGCGGCAGTAGGTGCGTCCGAGCTCACCGTGCACGCCGTCCTGCCTTCCACACCGCGCTGACGGCGGCGAGCGCGCGCGGCTCGTCGAGCGGGTCGCCGTCGACGGCGATGACGTCGGCCGGATAGCCAGCGGCGAGCCGCCCGGCGCGGTCACCCAGCCCGCACGCGTCGGCGGCGACCGACGTGAGGGTGCGCAGCCCGTCGAGCGTGCTGAAGCCCGATTCGACGAGCTCGCCGAGGGCGAACGGCAGCACGTCGTGCGGCTTAGCCTCCATGATGCCGGCGTCGGTGCCGACGACGATGGTCGCGCCGAGCTCGTGGAGGCGACGCCGCGCCACGGCCAGTGTCGGCTCGTTGGCTTCGGCGATCGGCAGTCGGGGCAACTCGGGTCGATGACCGAGCGAGGCGGACACCGTGACCCCCGAGGCGGCCAGGCGCTCCAGCAGCGGCGCCGGCGGTTCGGTCCGGCCGCGCGCGGTGAAGAACGTGCAGTGCTCGATCGAGTCCACACCGGCGTCGAGTGACTGCTCGATCCCGTCCACACCGTGGCAGTGGGCCGCGACCGGCAGGCCGTGGGCGTGGGCCGTGTCGACTATGAGGCCCAGTTCGGCGGACGAGAATTGTGATGCCCACATCGGCCAGCCCGGCGTGAGCGTCCCGCCCGTCGCCATCACCTTGACGAGGTCGCATCCCCGGTCGACCCGCTCGCGCACCGCCGCCACGAGTTCCTCTGCGGTCGCGCACCCGCCGCCGAGGTACCAGCAGTGGCCGTCCGGACGCGTGATCGGTGGGCCGGCCGTGAGGATCGTCGGCAGCCCGTCCTCCTCGCGCAGCGCCAGCGTCACCCATCCGCGATCGCCGAGGTCGCGCAATGTGGTGACGCCGCCGGCCAGCGCCCGCTGCGCCGCGCCGCGCGCCCTGTCCAGCAGCTCGTCGTCGGTGACGCCGATGGTCTGCTCCTCCAGCGAACCTCGGCCGTCGAAGCACAGGTGCTGGTGGAAGTCGATCAGGCCGGGGAGCAGCGTCGACCGCTCGCCGAGTTCAACGACATTGGCCGTGGCGGGGGCCGCGGCGCCCGCCGCCACGATTACGTCGCCTTCGATGAGCACGATCGGGGGGTCGAGCAGCTGTCGGCCGTCGAATAGCCGGCCGGCGCGCAGGGCGAGCATCGTCAAACGATACGGGCCCCCGGGCCGTCGCGTCGGTGGGTCCGCCACCGTCGCGTGTGGCGTGATCACCGCCATCCACAAGGACCGGGCCGAGACGCCGCCGAACTGTCGGTCCGCATCGTGGCTAGGCTCGCGGGCCTGGCCCCCGAGCTGATGGTGCGACTCGCGCGAAGGGAGAACGCCATCGCCTGGCGCGACCAGGTTACCGAGGACTGCGTCTCCGCCGATTCGGAGCCGTATTGGAGGCGGACGGGGACCGTACCGACAACAGCCAAAAATAGTGCTGCACAGGCTTACTTCAGGTCCTTGAATTGGGCACAAGCCTGAGCTGACCAATCGACGAGTCACGCAATCCAGCAACGCACACCAGGCCCCCGGTTTAGCCTGTTCGCGAACGGCCGCGCGCGTGCCCGACGTCGCTTCGGCCGGGCTAAGGGGAGGAATGCATGACGGGGGTAGTTGAGCCGAAGCGCGGACGGCACGCGCCAGCCAGCTATCGGCTCGACAACGGGTTCGAGACCGGCTCTACGCGAATCGACGTCCTGCCCCTCGCTGCCTTGCCGGCCGAGCCCGCGGCATCCACTCGGCAGGTTCTTACGCGCGAGCCTCGCCGGGACTGGGCGTGGGGCCCGATCACCGGGCATCGAGTGCGCGTGGTGTTGCTTGTGACGCTGCTCGCATCTGCCTTGTTCGCCGCGCAGCGGCTGCTCTGGCCGCACGGGGGACAACCTCACAGCCTCTTCGACGAAGTGTGGAACTGGGGCACGGTGCTATGGCTGGCCGGTGTCGTGTCATCGGGGTTCGGGTTGGCCGGCCTGCTGGTGTACCGACATGCCACCAGTCTCGACACGGTGCAGCCGATCGACACCCTGGTCTCGTTCCGGATCGTGTCGCGGGGCACCAACGCAGAAGCGCTCGTATCGACGATCGTCCGCTGCCAGGACGAGATGGCACGGACTCCGCTGTTTCCCTACGTGATCGAAGTCGTCACCGATACGCGCCCAGTCGACCTGCCTGACCGCAACGACGACGTCGTCAACTTGCAGGTCCCCGCGGATTACCAAACGTCAAACGGGACGCTGTTCAAGGCGCGGGCCCTCCAGTACGCGCTCGAGAACTCGACGCTTCCGCCGGACGCGTGGATCGTGCACCTGGATGAGGAGACCCAGCCGACATCGTCGGGCATCAAGGGGATCTGCGCCATGATCCGCCAGGAACGGCACAAATCAAAGCCGAGGATCGGACAGGGCGCGATCCTCTACCACCGCAAGTGGCGCATCCATCCGTTTCTGACTCTGGCCGACAACATCCGAACCGGTTCGGATTTCGGCCATTTTCACCTGCAGCATCGTCTGGGTGTGCCGGTTTTCGGTCTGCACGGTTCCTACATCGTCGTCAAGAACGCCGTCGAGCAGCAGATCGGGTTCGACGTCGGCCCCCAGGGTTCCATCACCGAGGATGCGTTCTGGGCATTGGTGGCGGTGCAGAGCGGATACCGGCTCTGCTGGGTCGACGGCTACCTGGAGGAGCAATCCACCCAGACAGTATTGGACTTTGTGCGGCAACGTCGGCGCTGGTTTCAGGGTTTGATGAAGGTCGCCCGTTATGCACCAGTGAAATTGCGGTGGAGATTCAACATCGGTTTCCAGACAACCGCGTGGGCACTTGCTCCACTCACCTTGCTCTACACGATGTGCCACTTGGTCTATGGGTTCGAAGTCCACAGCTGGGTTCTTCTCCTCGCCAACCTGTCAGTCGCGTCTTCGGCGACCATCTACCTCATCGGGCTGCGGGCCAACCTTGACGAACACCGCATCACCAACCCGGCACACAGGCTTTGGTGGTACCTCGTGCAACTCGTCCTCTGGCCGGTATTCGCGACGATGGAAACCGCGGGCGCACTGGCCGCGATCCTGCGGCCCGTGAACGGCTTCCACGTCGTCCGGAAATAGGTACAAGCGCGCTGCGCATAATGCGCAAGCGTACCGAGGGCGGCACTGTTCAGTTCTGCTCGCACTTGGTCGATTTGGTCGTAGGTGAAGGTCGCCAACGCGGCGGTCGCGATGTCCACTGTGTGTCGTCCCGCTATCGCCATTGCTCGGTCCACTGGCGGCCGTCCCAGTGGCGCTGCCGTCGGGCATCGCCCGGATCCGGGTACCAGCCGGGTGGTGGCAAAGTCGGCGCCAACCGCTGCTGGCGGGCCGCCTTGCGCTCCCGGAAGTACGCCGCCTCTTCTTGTCGTGCCGCGACAGAACGGGTGATGCCCCGTGCGATAAGCACACACACCGTAGTCGGTACGAAAACGCACGCTAGGAACGCAAAGTAATTGCTGTCCCAACCCCAGTCGTATCGACCTTGATTAAATATGACAAACGAGACGATGCCCGCAATCGGGACAAGCAAATATGTCGCCCTGTAGTACCGCCGCAAGATTAAGATCCCTGCGGTCCATAATGGCGGAACCAGGGCCGCTTGGGTATGTGGTTCTGAAAAGCCGTAAGCGCCGTATCCGATTGGGCCGACCCACTTCTCGTAGTCGTGGTCGACCTCCCCTTGCGGTCCGCAGTGGGGATACGGCCCACCGCTCGCGCAGACCCAATGGCTTGTGGTTGCCAGATAGGCCAGCACGGTCAGGATGGCCGCGATCGCGAGCACCACGACGCCGACTGCCATCCGGATTCTCGGTCGCGGTGTGCGGCTGCGCCGCGCTGACAGGGGCTCGTTAGGCAGGCAGACCGTGCTCATGATCATGTCGGCGATCGTCCGCCGTTTGGCGGTGAACAACGGCAGCAGGTAGCCGATGCCGAAGATGATGGAGTCGATGAAGTGGGCGAAGTAGCGCACGATCGACAGTCCGAAGCCGATGGGCTGGCCGTCGCGTTCATCGACCACCTTGAACTTCAGCACCGACTTGCCGATGGTCGAGCCGGTGGTGCCTTGGCGGTAGCCCCAATTCCAGATCAAGTACGCCAGTATCACCAGAGTCAAGATCGCCTGAACGATGCCTTCCAGGCGCGACGAGCCACCCGCCGCGCCGATGATCAGTCCGCCGCCGAGGCCGAGGATCGCGACGAGGGTCAGGTACACAATTTGGTCGATAATGAAGGCGCCGACACGCCTGATCCAGGAGGCATAGGCCTCCGTCGGCAGGTCATCGACCGGTTGGCCTGGGGGCGGCGGCCACACCGCGCCCGGCGTGGGCGATTGAGAGCCCCCGGGCGGCGGGGGTGGCGGGTAACTGCCGGACCGAACAGGCGGTTGTTCGGTCATTGGCGGAGCCTTCCACTGACGAGGTGAGTCAGACCGGCTAACGATGACCCTAGGTGCCCATGGCACGCGACGTGGCCGAATAGCCGCCAGTTCCGCATGAGCACGGCATTAATCATTGATATTGAAGTGTCCTTCGCACGTCCGGTGCCACCATCAGCTAGGGGCGGTCTTGTCAATGGCCAAGTGGAAGTCCCCGCTGGTGGGCGGGTTCACGCGGTCGTCGCAACACTCTCGATTTGAGAGGTTGCGGCGATCGTGTTGTTTTCGGAGGACTGTGTTCGGTTTGGGGACCTGCTAGCAAACCTCGTTGACGGGGGTGTGCCGGTCGAGGATGCTGGCGGCGGTGAAGTAGCGGACCTTGAAACCGGCGTGCACGGCGGCGTGCCCGCAGCCGATGAGCAGGTGACTCTTGCCCGTCCCGGGCGGACCGACCACAGCTAGATTTTGTTGCGCCCGAATCCATTCCAAGCTCGACAGGTAGTCAAACGTGGCTTGGGTGACCGAGGATCCCGACACGTCGAACCCGTCGAGGGTCTTGGTGACCGGGAACGCCGCCGCCTTGAGGCGTTTGGCGGTGTTGGAGGCATCCCGGGCGGCGATCTCGGCCTCGACCAACGTGCGCAGGATCTCCTCGGGGGTCCAGCGTTGGGTCTTGGCCACGAACCCCGACGGCCGTCGGGCCCTCGAGATCGTTCATGCGTCACTCAGAGCAGTCGACCGCGACTTGGAGAGCCGTGCAGATGGCGCGCATCCGCGTCTCGGCGAGTCGGCCAAGCCGATTCACCAATACCACGACCGAGACACTTTCGACTGAGTCCAGATTCACCGCGGAGCGGCGCGGGATCGGGTCGGAACCCGGTTCGAGAACGACCTCGCTGGCCAGCCCCCGGATGGTCGTGGTGCACGGTGCGACGAGTGCCCGTTTAAGCCGCGGGATCGCCGCATCGCGCGAGAGCACAACGACTGGGCGCCGGCCGATCTGGGCCATCTCACACCACCACACCTCTCCGCGGGCCGGAAGTGCGCTCACGAGTCTCCAGCTGCCCGCCGCCACGACGCTAGGTCGCCCCACTCGTCGGGCTCATCAATCGGGTGCTTGTCGTAGGCCGCATAGCTCGCATCGACCTCGGCCGACCGATGACGGGCAAGTAATGCCCCGAGGGCCTCATCGATGAGAGCTGCGTCAGTGATTCCTGCCCGCACGTCGCGTGCATTGCTCAACAGACCGGCGTCGACAGTAGTGCTCAGGCGTATGCGATTCATGCCACTAGTATGCCACTGGCCGTCGCCACCATCGAGAGCCTGTCTTCAGCTCAGCGGGACCACGCCTCTGGCGAAGCCGTGCGCATCATCGCGGGACGCGATCGGACGCCACGTGCGGGCGGTCACCTACCGCCGACCCTACGGATTACTCGAAGACGTGCGCGGTCGCCAGCGAAGTCCCACACTATTAACGCATGCGTATGTAATTCCTGGGCGGCGAAACTATGTCTGATGGCATGACCTGGCGCGACGGGCCGATTTGCCCCGTCGATGCGGGCGTCGCTGCCCCGGGCCGGCCATTGGGCATCGATGAACCTGGCGACGGCGCCCGCATGTCGGAAGCAATTCAGTCGTGACCGCCGCCCGGGGGTTCGCGATGTTGGGGTATGCGCTTCGTTTTCCCGGCGCCGCCGATGTTGGCGAATTCTGGCAACTCATGGCGGACGGTCGCGAGGCAGTGTCGGTCGTGCCGACGGACCGGTGGGACGCCGACGAGTTCTACGACCCCGATCCGGACGCGCCGGGAAAGATGGTGGCCCGCCGGGCGGGATTCGTCGATGACGTATCGGGATTCGACGCACCTTTCTTCGGCGTGTCGGCTCGCGAAGCCATGTTCATGGATCCGCAGCACCGGCTGTTGCTAGAGACGACCTGGTCCGCGATCGAGCACGCGGGGATGGCCCCCTCGGCGTTGGCGGGCACTCCAACGGGCGTGTTCATGGGGCTGTCCACGCACGAATTCGCGGGGATGATCGTCCGACTGTCCCGGTTGGAGGACATCGACTTCTACTCGGGGACCGGCTGTTCTCCCGCGGCGGGTGCGGGGCGAATCAGCTTCCGGCTGGGTTTGAAGGGGCCCGCCATAGTCGTGGATACGGCCTGCAGCTCTTCGCTGGTGGCGCTGCACCAGGCTTGTCAGGCGCTCGACTCCGGTGACTGCGATCTGGCACTGGTCGGCGGGGTGAACGTGATCCTCACCCCGATACCCATGATCAACTTCTCCCGCGCGCGGATGTTGGCCCCCGACGGCCGGTGCAAGACGTTCGACGCAGCCGCCGACGGCTATGTGCGCGGCGAGGGTTGCGGCGTTGTGGTGCTCAAGCGCATCGATGACGCGCGGCGCGATGGCGATTGGATTCGGGCTGTGGTGCGGGGTACCGCCGTCAACCAGGACGGCGCATCCGGCGGGCTAACGGTGCCGAATGGCGTTGCACAGCAACAAGTCATCGCCACGGCGCTCCGCCGGGCTGGTATCGAGGCAGCCGACGTCGACTATCTGGAAGCGCACGGGACGGGCACCTCGCTTGGCGATCCGATCGAAGTTCAGGCCGCCGGTGCGGTGTTCGGCCAAGGACGAGACTCGGACCGCCCGTTGCTGATCGGCTCGGTGAAGACGAACATCGGTCATCTGGAGGCAGCCGCCGGCGTCGCCGGCCTGATCAAGGTCGCCCTCGCGCTCGAACACGAGATGCTGCCCAAGCATCTGCACTTCACCGAGCCGTCGCCGTACATCCCCTGGGACAGGTTGCCGGTTCGAGTGGTCGATGAGGCCACGGTCTGGCAACGCAACGGACGGCCGCGGATCGCCGGTGTGAGTTCGTTCGGATTCTCTGGAACCAACGCGCACGTCGTCGTCGAGGAGGCGCCTGGCGTCGACTCCGCTGCGGACCCTGGCGCTGACCGCGCTCGCGGTGGGTACCAGCTGCTGCCACTGTCGGCGCGCACGCCAGAGGCCCTGGCGATGTTGGCGTCGCGGTATCGCGACTGGATGGACGCGAATCCGGATGTGACGCTTGCCGACATCTGCGCGACGGCCGGGGCTGGCCGGTCGCACTTCGAACACCGCGCAGCCCTCGTGGTGGACTCGCGCGGCCGAGCGCGACGTCTGCTCGGCGCACTTCACGAGGAGCGTCCGGCTCCTGGCCTGACGCGGGGCAGCTCCGGTGATCGCCCCAAGACCGCGTGGCTGTTTCCCGGACAGGGCAGCCAGTTCCCGGGGATGGCGCGGACGTTGTTCGACAGCGAACCCGTATTCCGCGCGACGATGCAACAGTGCGCTGAGGTCCTCGACGGAGTGCTACCGCGGTCCCTGCTGGAGGTGACGTTCGACACCGGTCCCGACGCTGAAGAGGCGTTGCGCAACACTGTCTTTGCCCAACCCTCGCTCTTCGCAGTGGAGATGGCGCTGGCCCGGTTGTGGCAGTCCTGGGGTATCCGGCCCGATGTGGTGATGGGGCACAGTGTGGGCCAGTACGCGGCGGCATGTGTCGCCGGCGTGTTCGGCATCGAAGATGGCGCTCGGCTTATCGCGGAACGTGGCCGTCTCTTCGGAACGTTGCCCTCAGGCGGCCGCATGGTTGCGGTCTTCGCCGATGCCGACAAGGTCGAGCAGTGTGCTGCGGAGTATCCCCGGTTGTCGGTCGCCGCATACAACGGCGCCAGCACGGTGTTGTCCGGGCCCGGCGAAGACGCCGAATCCGCGGCGGCAGCGTTCACGGACGCGGGCATC
This sequence comes from uncultured Actinomycetota bacterium, assembly GCA_963793055.1. Classification (GTDB taxonomy): domain Bacteria; phylum Actinomycetota; class Actinomycetes; order Mycobacteriales; family Mycobacteriaceae; genus Mycobacterium. Next base: position 36,767 of record CAWBYS010000009.1, read on the forward strand.
CGATGCGAGTGGCTGCATACCAGTCATGCCTTCCACTCGGCACTGCTCGAACCCGCGCTCGACGAGTTCGAGTCGTACGCAGCCAATCTCGACTATTCGTCCCCTCAGCTGACGTTGGTCTGCAATCGCACCGGTGAGGTGCTGACCGGGCGAAGTCGCCTCGACGCGCCGTACTGGCGCAGGCACGCACGCCAGCCGGTCCGCTTCGCCGACAGCGTGGTCGCGCTGGCGGACCAGGGTTGCGCGGTGCTGATGGAGCTCGGCCCGCAACCGATTCTCACCGCGGCGGCGATGCAGGCGTGGCCCGATACCGCACCAACTCCGCAGACAATCGCGTCGCTTCGGCGCGGAACCGACGACGCCCGTTGCCTCACCGAGGCGCTCGCCGCCGTGTACGTCTCCGGGCACCGACTGGACTTCACCGCCAGGTGTGCTCGACCGAAACGGCCGGTCGACCTACCCACCTATCCGTTCCAACACCGCACCTACTGGTTCCCGGCGTACACCGCTCCAGAACTGAACAGCCGTGCGCGAGCAGGAGCATCCTGGCCGGGGGATTCCGAGCCGGTCGCGCCCGGGCTTTCGGAACCAGAGACTCCACCGGCCGACGCTCGAACCGCCGACTGGCTCCTCGCGGTTGCGCCCGAGCAGCGGTTGACTCACATCACCGACGTCATCGTCACCGAACTCGCCAACGCTCTTCACACATCCGTCACCGAGATCGATCCGGGTGCCGAATTCATTTCTCTGGGAATGGATTCCCTCACGGCAATGGAACTGCGGCGCCACCTACAGTCAGCGCTGGGCACCGAGTTACCTGCATCGCTGTTCTTCGCACACCCGACCGTCACGGCACTGGCCGAAGGCCTGCTGAAGGTTTGGCTGGACAACTCGTCCGACGACGACAAGCGACAGGTCGCCATTCCCCGCGCGTCAAGGGACAGCGAACCGGCCCTTTCGCACGCACAAGAACAATTGTGGTTCTTGCACGAACTACTGCCGTCGTCGTCGGCCTACAACGTGGCGGCGCGGATCGACATCCCGGGCCCGGTGGATCGCGACGTGCTGCGACGGACCTTCGACGCCGTGATGGTGCGACACGAGGTTCTTCGAACGATGTTCCGCAGCGTGGAGGGCGTTCCGCAGGCGGTGATCGGCGCGCCCCACCCGTTCGAGCTGCCGTTCGAGGCGGTGTCTGAAGCGGATGTCGCCGCGGTCGCAGAGCGCGAGGCCGGCGTCCCCTTCGACATCGGAGTGGGGCCGCTGCTGCGGGCTCGACTCCTGGGCCTCGACGAGGAACGCCACGTGTTGGTGCTGACGATGCATCACATCGCCACTGACGGTTGGTCGTTCCGAGTGCTGCTGCGTGACATCGGGCTCATCTACCAATCCCTTGAGCGCGGCGATCCGATACCGCTCGCCGACTTGCCGATTCAATACTCGGACTACGCCCGGTGGCAGCGAGATCGACTACAAGGCAGCGACTTCGACACGCACCTCGACTTCTGGCGCACCGATCTCGCCGACGCACCCCCACTGGAACTCGACACCGACCGGCCGAGACCCAAGGCGCCGACCTTCCGCGGTGCGCGTACGCATTTCGCGCTCGGGCCCCAACGTGCCGGCGCGCTTCGCCGCTTGTGCCGCGCCGAGAACGTCACGCTGTCGGTACCGCTGCTCGCGGCGTTCGCCGCTGTCCTGGGCCGGTATTCGGGCCAAGATGACATCGTGGTCGGCACCTTGACCGCGAACCGCACCAGGGTCGAAACCGAGGACTTGATCGGCCTTTTCGTCAATTCAGTTCCGCTGCGGATCAGGCTCGACGGCGATCCCGACGGCACCGAACTGCTCGCCCGGATCCGGCAGCGCATGGTCGAGGTCCTGGCACACCAGGACGTGCCGTTCGATCTGATCGTCAATGCGACGGCCCCGGACCGGGAGGCCAACCGCAATCCACTGTTCAGCGTTCAGCTCGTCGTGCAGCCCGGCGCGGGTGGCGCCGAACTGAGCAGCATGGGTCTCGAGGTCACCGAGATCGGCACGCACACGGCCAAGCGTGATCTCACGTTCACGTTCTTCGACGACGACCGCCTGACAGGCCACGTCGAGTATGCGGCCGAACTGTTCGACGCCGTGCGCATCGATCGGCTGATCGTCCACTTCCAGGTGGTCCTCGACGCGATGGTGTCCGACCTCGGGGTGCGGTTGTCCGCACTGCCGATGCTGACCGAATCCGAAACGTCCTACTCCCAGATCATTTCGTCACCTCGAACGACGGCGGCACGATCGGTCTCGGAGCTCTTCGAGATGACGGTCGACCGGATGCCGGAGGACCTGGCGATTACCGTGGCGGGCCGATCGCTGACCTACCGGGAACTCGACGCCGCGGCCAACAGACTCGCCCGGCGACTGAGAAGCCGAGGAGTCGACGTCGGCACTTCCGTGGGGCTGTGCGTGGGCCGGACGGCCGCCATGGCGATCGGAATGCTCGGAATACTCAAGGCGGGCGGCGTCTACGTGCCGATCGATCCGTCGTACCCGAAGGACCGCGCCGATCACATGCTCGGCGAGGCGGGCGTGGTGCTGCTGCTCGGTGAGGACGATGTCGACGGTGCGGACGTGCGGCTGGAGTCGTCGGAGCGACTCGAACCGTCCACGACGCCAGATGCTCTCGCGTACATCATGTACACGTCGGGGTCGACGGGTCGGCCGAAAGGGGTCGCGGTCAGCCACGGCAGCGTCGTAGAGTACGCCGAGACCCTCGGCCAGGAACTCGGCATATCTGCCGGGGACGTCTATCTGCAGACGGCGTCGATCTCGTTCTCGTCGTCGGTCCGGCAGCTGTTGGTGCCGTTCGCTGTCGGCGCACAGGTCGTGATCGCCAGCACTGAAGAACGCCGCGATCCGGCGCAGCTACTACGCCGGATCACCGAATCAGAGGTAACCGTCGCCGATCTCGTCCCAACGGTGGTTCGCGGGCTAGTCGACGCGGTGCCGAATGGCGATAAACCACCGCCGAATCGACTGAGGCTCTTGCTCACTGCGAGTGAGCCGCTGCGGGGCAGTGTCGTGCGCGCCTTCCGTGAACGGTTCGGTAGCGGCACGACATGGATGAACATGTACGGCCAGACCGAGACCACGGGGATCGTCAGCCTGCACCGGGTGGATGAGCCGGTCGGCGGCGACCAATGCATCGTGCCGATTGGGCGTCCCCGCGGCAACGTGTCGATGTTCGTCCTGGACGGGCAGATGCGACCCGTTCCGCCGGGTGTGTCAGGCGAGTTGTTCATCGCGGGCACTGCGTTGGCGCGCGGGTATCTCGGCGACCGGGAACTCACCGCCGAGAAGTTCTTGCGCGCTCCGTGGAATCCCGACGATCGCCTGTACGCCAGCGGCGACATAGTGCGGCTGGGATGGGACGGCACCATCGAATACCGCAACCGCACCGATCGGCAGGTCAAGATTCGCGGTCTGCGTGTGGAGCCCGCCGAGATCGACAGGGTGCTGCTCGACCATCCGGGCGTGCGCGAGGCCCTCACCGTGGTTCAGAGCTCGACGGGGGCGGAAGCGTGCTGATCGCCTACTTCGCACCCGAGGGGCGCCGGTATCGGTGAGCGAGCTGCGCGCTCATGCGCGGCGGAAATTGCCCGATCACATGGTTCCTTCGGCGTTTGTCGCGATGGACGGGTTGCCGCAGACGCCCAACGGGAAGCTCGATCTGGCGTCCCTGCCGGACGTCAGGGTCGCCCGCGATCAGGAGGTCGAGTACGTCGCACCCCGAGGGGATATCGAGGCGGCGCTGGCGTCGATCTGGCGCAGCCTGCTGGATGTCGAGAAGATCGGCGGGGGCGATAATTTCTTTGACCTTGGCGGGCATTCTTTGCTTGCGGCACAGGTGCGTTCGCGGATCCGTCAGCACCTGGGAGTCGAACTGCCGCTGGAGGCGCTTTTCGACGACCAGACACTGGCCGATCTGGCCCGACGTATCGAGGATACTGCGGCGGGAACCGCAGAGGCGCCACCGCTGCGGCATGTGCCTCGCGGCCAGGAGCTTCCCGCTTCCTATGCACAGGAGACGATGTGGCGCGCCGAACGGGACGATCCCGGATCCGCCGCGCACTGGATCGACGTGTCGATCAGGATCACCGGGCCACTCGACGCCACGGCGATTGTGCGCGGCGTCCAGGACGTCGTTGCGCGAAACGAATTGTTGCGCACGACCTTCCGGGCCTGCGAAGATTCATCGAAGCCGACGTTGATCGCAGGTGGTCATCGAGTCGTACGTGCCCGAGGTTCCGATCCTGGACGGGCTTTCCGGCGCCGATCACGACCGTCGACGCACTGGAATGGCCAGACTTGAGTACCCAGCCGCCATTTCGGGCCGCCGTGACGCGGTTCGCCGACGACCATCACGTTCTTCGGCTGCGCGTGCATCGCATCCTGGCCGATGGGTATTCGATGCGGTTGCTGCTGGGCGAGCTCGGCGGACTCGTCGCCAGTTCACTGGGGATCGACGGAATTCTCCTTGCCGGATGGCAGTTGCAGTATGCCGACTACGCGGTATGGGAGCGGTCCTGGCTGACGGGTGAGGCGCTGAGGAGGCGCGTCGACTACTTCCGCCGTCAGTTCGCAGACGTCGACCTGCCCTCCGCCCTACCCACCGATCACCCGCGTACCGATCCGCCGCAGCGACGCGGACGCCAGTTCGCCTTCGAGTTTCCGCCTGTGGTTGCGGCAGCGGCGCGAGCGCTGGCCGTGCGTGAGCAGGCGTCGTTGTACTCGGTACTGCTTGCGGCCTTCGCGGCGGCTGTGGGCACTTATGCGGACCAGCGCACGGTGGTCATCGCCTCCCCGCTGACCAGACGCACCGATCCGGCGACGCAACTGATGATCGGGCCGTTCATGAACACCGTTCCGCTACGTATCGATCTCGATGCCGCGACGGACCTGCCCGCACTCGTCCGAGAGGTCAAGACCAATGTGCTGGGTGCCCTGTCCAACCAGGACGCGCCCTGGCACCACGTGCTCGCAGCGTTGATGGAGCAGCACGGACCGAGTGCGCGCCGCATCGGCGAGCTCATGTTCCTGATGGACGACCCGGCGCCAGGGGAGTTCTCCGCCGGTGGGCTGTCTGTATCTCGTATCCCCGCGGACTGCATCGTCTTACGTCGTGAGATGACGGTCGCGATGAGTACCCGGGACGAACAGATCACCGGCGCAGTGACCTACGACGGGGCGCTGTTCGAAGCTCGGTCGATAGCACGCATCGTTTCGAATTTCATTGCGGCCCTGACTCTGTCAGACGTCGAGAAAAGCTAGTCCGAGGAAGATCGATGGAAAGTGTCAAGAGCGCGGACTTCGAGCACACGGGACCGGGTCGGCCGGCCGGGCACCTGTTGCGGCAGTGCTGGCAGCCCGTATACGTGGCGGAGGACCTTCAGCCCGGCCGGGCAGTCCCGCTGAAGATCCTGCACGAGGAGCTCACGCTGTACCGCGGCGAAGACGGTATTGCCCACGTCATCGCGGGCCGCTGTGCGCATCGTGGTGTGCTGCTATCGGTCGGCATCGTCGAAGGCGACTGCCTGCGATGCCGCTACCACGGCTGGCAATACGACGAGTCCGGGCAGTGCGTCGACCAGCCGGCGGAGCGGAAGAGCTTCGCCGCCAAGGTGCAGATCGCGAGCTACCCGGTCGAGGAGTACTTCGGGTTCATTTGGGTGTACCTGGGCGAATCGCCGGTGCCGGAGCTGCCGCGGTGGCCCGAACTGGACGACCACGGCCGATTTCACATCGTCGAATTGCGCAAGTGGAACTACTTCCACGACCTGGAGAACACGGTCGACGACGTGCACCAGTTCTGGGTACACGGGACCGGCGTCTACCAGGACGACGGTCTGGAAAATGAGATCCCGGAAATAGCTGCTGAGTCAGCGGATTTCGGACTCACCCAAACCAGCACTTTCACCTCGGGGCTTGTGCGTCGGCTGGCCCTGCTGATGCCGAACACGTTGTACTTCACCTCGGGCGCCGGTGTGCTGCGGGATTACAGGAGCTTTCTGTGGAACGTCCCAGTGGATGATGAGAGCCATCTGATGTTCTTCCTCTTCATCGCCGCACACCTACCGCCGGATGTGGGAGCCGAAGTGGCAGCCGGCATGCACGAGGCCCGCAAATATCTGGCCGGGCTCCGACCGGTCGAGGACATCGTGACTGCGGTTCTCAGCGGTGCCGAACGCTGGGAGGACGTCGAAGACCGGCCGGACCGAGTGTTGATCGAGGACGGCATCGTCCTGCTCGGCCAGGGCGTGCTGCCCGATCGGTCGCTGAACCGGCTCGGCAGTTCGGATGCGGCGATCATCCTGCTGCGCAAGCTCTATGCGCGTGAACTCGCTGCGATCGAGGCGGGTCAACCGCTCACCAAGTTCCCCACACCGGACGCGGCCGCTCTCGCGCGGCTCGACGGTTGAGCCACCCACCGACTGAAGGGCACCAGCCATGACGACCGTCGACGACCTGATGGATCAGATCTCGGACATGATCCGCGAGGATCCAGAAACGGTGCGCAGATTCGGGGCGGCCTGCAAGTTCGCGCTCTCGGGGGAGGGCGCGCGAACCTTCGTGGTTGACATGCGTCCCGACAACCCGCGGGTGATCGACGGCGACGGCGAGGCGAAATGCACGATCAGCATGCCGGCCAGTGAATTCATCAAATTAGCTCAGCTGCAGGCGAATCCGCGGACGTTGTTCTTCTCCGGCAAGCTTCGCATCAAGGGCGACTGGAAGCTCGCGATGAAGCTCAACAAACTTTTCGTGAACTTGGCGGGCAAGAAGTGACCGAGTTGCGGTATGACGCTGAGGCGGAGCTAGAGAGCCTTCGGGCCAGGGTGCGCGAACTGGAAGGCGCGGACCACGGATTCGCCGTCGTCGGCTACGCCGTGCGCTTCCCCGGCGCTCCCGATGCCGACGAGTTCTGGAACCTGTTGCGCCAGGGGCGCGATGCGATCTCGGAGGTGCCGGGGGACCGATGGGATGTCGAGGAGTTTTACGATCCCGAACCGGGCGCGGCAGGAAAGATCGTGACTCGACGCGCGGGATTCCTCGACGAAGTATCGGGTTTCGACGCGTCGTTCTTCGGGGTGTCGGTGCGAGAAGCCGTCTTCATGGATCCACAACATCGCGTGTTGCTGGAGACCGCGTGGCGTGCCGTGGAGCATTCGGGGAGCGCGCCGTCAACGCTGGCGGGCACCAAGACCGGGGTATTCATGGGTCTTTCCACGCAGGACTACCTGTCGCTGCTGACCAACGCGCTTGAACCGGAAGACATCGAGGCCTATCTCGGGATCGGCACGTCAGCAGCCGCCGGGGCCGGTCGGATCAGCTACCGGCTGGGACTGCTCGGTCCCGCCATCACGGTCGACACCGCGTGCAGTTCGTCGTTGGTGGCCGTCCATCAGGCCTGTCAAGCGCTGCGCCTCGGTGAGTGCGACCTTGCTCTTGCCGGCGGGGTGAACCTGATGATCAGCCCCGCGACCATGATCAACTTCTCGCGGGCCCACATGCTGGCGCCGGACGGTCGATGCAAGACGTTCGACGCGGCCGCCGACGGCTACGTCCGCGGCGAGGGCTGCGGTGTCGTCGTGGTGAAACGGTTGGACGACGCGATCCGCGACGGCGATCGGATTCGGGCGGTCATCCGGGGCAGCGCGGTGAACCAGGACGGCGCGTCGGGCGGCCTGACGGTACCGAACGGCACTGCGCAGCAACGGGTCATCGCCGCGGCACTGCAGAACGCCGGTGTCGAAGCCCGCGACGTCGACTACCTGGAGGCGCACGGCACCGGGACGTCGCTGGGCGATCCGATCGAAGTCCAAGCCGCCGGCGCGGCGTTCGGCGCTGGACGTGATGCGGACCGACCGCTGCTGATCGGGTCGGTGAAGACGAACGTCGGGCACCTGGAAGCGGCGGCCGGGATCGCGGGACTGGTCAAGGTCATCCTGTCGCTCGAACACAGTGAGCTGCCGAAACACCTGAACTTCCAGAACGCTTCGCCGCACATCCCATGGGACAGGCTGCCCGTGCGCGTGGTCGACGAAGCGGTCCCATGGATGCGCAACGGGCGACCTCGGATCGCCGGGATCAGCGGGTTCGGGTTCTCCGGGACAAACGCGCACCTCATCGTCGAGGAGGCACCCGCCTTAGGAGCTGTTGCGACGAGAACGGGTGACGACGGACGTTTCACCGTGTTGCCGCTGTCCGCCCGCACGCCCGCGGCGTTGGTCGACGTCGCCCGCCGATACCGAGACTGGTTGACGGCGCACCCCGACGTCGGCGTGTCGGATCTGTGTCTCAGCGCAGGGGTGGGGCGGTCGCACTTCGAGCAACGCGCCGGTCTGGTGGTGAACTCAACGGCAGCCGCCAACGAGTTGCTCGGGGCGCTGATCGACGATCGGCCCGCACCGGGGCTGGTGCGCGGGGAGTGTGGTGACCCGCCGAAGACGGCGTGGCTGTTCCCGGGCCAGGGCAGCCAGTACGTTGGGATGGGCCGGGAGCTTTTCGAGACCGAGCCGGTGTTCTCCGAGACGTTGAGCCGGTGTGCGGCCGCGGTCGACGGCGTACTCGAAAAGCCCCTACTGGAAGTCATTTTCGGCGTACACGGGGACGACGTACTGCGTGACACCTCGTACGCCCAGCCTGCGCTGTTCGCAGTGGAGATGGGCCTGGCCCGACTATGGCAATCGTGGGGCCTGGAACCGGACGTTGTGCTGGGCCACAGTGTCGGACAGTATTCGGCGGCCTGCGTCACCGGTGTCTTCGGGCTCGAGGACGGCGCCTTGTTGCTCGCGGAGCGCGGTCGGCTGTTCGGAAGCTTGCCCGCGGGCGGTCGGATGGTGGCCGTGTTCGCCGAGGCAGATCGGGTGGAGAGCTACACAGACGAGCTCCCGCGACTGTCCGTGGCGGCCTACAACGGCGCAAACACCGTGCTGTCCGGTCCGGCCGAGGACCTCGAGCGGGCGGTGGCCGGGCTGACGGCCGGCGACGTGCGATGTGAGTGGCTGGACACCAGCCACGCGTTTCACTCCGCACTGCTCGATCCGATCCTCGACGAGTTCGAGGCGTACGCATCGGGCTTCGATTTTCAGCCGCCGCAGCGGACTTTGGTGTGCAACCGCACTGGCGTGGCGATCGGCAGGCAGACGAAACTGGACGCCAACTACTGGCGCAGGCATGCGAGGCAGCCCGTCGAATTCGCCAAGAGTGTGGGCGCATTAGCCGAGATCGGCTGCGCGCTGCTTGTGGAGGTCGGCCCACAGCCGGTGCTGACTGCAGCGGCGCTGCGGGCCTGGCCCGACAACGAGCGCAGACCGGAGGCCATCGCGTCGCTTCGCCGCGGTGGTTCCGCCCAGCGTCAGATCACTGACGCCTTCGCCCAGGCGTACGTGGCAGGCCACCGCCCCGACTTCGCCGCCGTCGCACGACCGAACGGGCGCAAGGTCGACCTGCCCACTTATCCATTCCAGCATCGGAAGTTCTGGTACACGACGAGCGCGATGCCGGGCACAAGCGCTGCCGCACGAACCGAGACGGTCCGGCTTCTCGAGGAGGGCCGGATCGATGAGCTCGCCGCACTGGTCGGTGCTGCAACCGGCGATGACCAGACCGTCGGCGCACTGAAACAGCTCGCTGCTCAGCATAACCAGCAGCGAAGCGCACAGACCATATCCGACGCCCGCTATGAGCTCGGCTGGGAGAAGTCGGCCATTACGGCATCGGCACTCGAGCCGGTTGAGGGCCTCGCCTGGCTTCTCATCGCCGACGACGCCGAAATCGTTGCGCCACTTGCCGATTTGTTGACTGCACACGGGCACCCGCACCGGGTCCTGGCGATGCCTCGATCGGACGCCGACGAGGCGCAGTTCGAGGCCGCGCTGCGCGCCGCCGCGGCTGAGCACCCCGCCCTGCGCATCGTGCATCTCGGGGGCCTCGACCAGGATGCTGCGCCGTCCGTACGCTCGCTGGACCGGATGCAACACGCTGTCCTTGGCGGAACGCAACGGATCTTCCGGGCCGCCGAGGCCGTCGAACTCGACGCACCCGTATGGCTGGTGACCCGCGGCGCGCAACGCGTGACGCGGGCCGACAGCGTGTCCCCCGTGCAATCCATCATGTGGGGTTTCGGTCGCAGCGCGTTGTACGAGCATCCTCAATTTTGGGGCGGGCTCGCGGACCTGGATGCGGGCGGCGCAGACGATTGGTCCGGCTTGGTCGCCCACATCCTCGCCGCACCGGCGAGCGAGGATCAGCTCGCGCTGCGGGAAGGCGCCGCCTACTTCGCCCGACTGTCGAGGCGATCGGCTCCACCCGTGGCCGTGCCACTCGAATTGCGCGGTGATGGAACCTATCTCGTCACAGGTGGGCTTGGCGCGGTCGGACTGGAGCTGGCTGAGTATTTGGCTGCACACGGTGCCGGTCATCTGGTACTCACCGGACGACGGCCGCCGACAGCAGATGCACGGCGACGCATCGACGCGGTATGCGATCAGTATGGATGCGCGGTCGTGGTGCTCGCGGCTGACGTCTCCAACCCGGATGACGTCGCGCGGGTGCTGACCATCATCCGGACTGAGTTGCCGCCGTTGGTCGGCATCGTGCATGCCGCAGGCGAGCTCGGTACCGCCACGCTGCTCGACATGGATGACGCCGAAGTGGACCGGGTCTTTGGGGGTAAGGCCTGGGGAGCTTGGTATTTGAGCGAAGCCGCGGCGTCCCTGCAGCTGGACTTCCTAGTCTTCACCTCGTCGATCGCCGCGGTGTGGGGGGCCGGGGGCCAAATCGTCTACGGCGCGGCCAATGCGTTCCTCGACGGGTTGGCGTGGCGGCTGCGTGAGCGCGGTGTCCCCGGTGTCAGCGTCGAGTTCGGGCTCTGGTCGACGGGGATGGCCGACGCGGTTCAGCGGGAACGTCTGAGCGTGATCGGGATCCGGACATTGTCGTCCAGCGATGCACTGTCGGGCATGGCTGAGCTGATCACCGCGTCAGCACCGCACGGAATCGTGGCGCGGTTCGACTGGTCCCGCTTCGTGCCGTTCGAAAAGATGCACCACAAGCGCTCGATGCTGGCGAACATCGAGCGCGAGCTGCCTGAGGACGCGGCGATACCGACGACGTCGACGGCGACACAGCTGACCGCCGAACTCGAGGCCGCGCCCGTCCAGCAACGCAAGCAACTGGTACTCGAGTACCTGCGTAACGCGGTCGCGGAGGTGACACGGATCGACGCGCAGGAGATCCGCGACGACGCAGGGTTCTTCGATCTCGGCATGGATTCGCTGATGGCCGTCGAACTGCAACGCCGGCTCGAACGGGGATTCGGCAGGCAGCTTCCGGTGACCCTCGCCATGGACCATCCGCATCTGGCCGATGCTGCCGCTTACCTCGTGACCGACGTCCTCGGGCTAGCCGGTCGGGCGCCGGCTCGGACGGATCCGGTGGTGACACTGTCTGCACACGAGCCGATCGCGATCGTCGGTCTGGCGTGCCGGTTCCCCGGTGCACGGGATGCGGAGGCATTCTGGCAACTGCTGGCGGACGGCGTCGACATGATCGGGGAGATCCCAGAGGACCGGTACGACGTCGAGGAGTTCTACGACCCCGATCCCGACGCCGCCGGGAAGATCTACACGCGCTACGGGGGTTTCCTCGACGGGATCGACGGATTCGATCCGGAATTCTTCGGCATCTCCCCGCGCGAGGCGGTCTGGATCGATCCCCAGCAGCGACTGGTCCTCGAAACCGCGTGGGAAGGGCTCGAACGGGCCGGCTACGCACCCTCGGCGTTGCGGGGCAGCAGAAGTGGCGTGTACGTGGGTGTAGGCGCCAACGAGTATTCGTACGTGTTGTCAACCAGCAACTTCGAAGACATCGAAGCCCAGTTCGCCACCGGCAATGCCACCAGCGTCATCGCGGGCCGCGTGGCATTCGCGCTCGGACTGGAGGGACCGGCGGTGTCGTTGGACACCGCATGCTCTTCGTCGTTGGTGGCCATTCATACGGCGTGTCAGGCATTGCAGTCCGGTGATTGCGATCTTGCGCTGGCCGGGGGAGTCAATGTCCTCCTCAGCCCGGTGATCACCATTGCGACATCGCGCGCGCGGATGCTGTCGCCCGACGGTCGGTGCAAGACCTTCGATGCTTCAGCCGACGGATACGTACGCAGTGAAGGCTGCGGAATGTTGGTGCTCAAGCGGCTCGCAGACGCGGTGCGCGACGGTGACCGGATCCAGGCTGTCGTCCGGGGAAGTGCGGTCAACCAGGACGGTGCCTCCGGCGGCTTGACTGTGCCCAATGGTGGTGCCCAGCAAAGGGTCATCGCCACCGCGCTGTCGCGGGCCGGACTCACGGGCGGCGACATCGACTACCTCGAGGCGCACGGTACCGGCACAGCGCTGGGTGACCCGATCGAGGTACAAGCCGCCGGGGCGACCTTCGGTGCGGAACGCGACCCAAGCCGACCGCTTCTCATCGGCTCGGTGAAGACCAACATCGGACACCTCGAGTCGGCGGCCGGAGTAGCGGGTCTGATCAAGGTTGTACTGTCGCTGGAACACGGAATCCTGCCTCAGAACCTCCACTTCGAGCACCCGTCGCCACACATTCCGTGGGATCGCCTTGCGGTGCGGGTGGTGGACAAGCAGACGCCGTGGGAGGCCAACGGCAGGGTGAGGCGTGCCGGAATAAGCTCGTTCGGCTTCTCTGGAACGAACGCGCACGTTCTTATCGAAGAGGCGCCCCCGACAGCTGAAGCGGCACTGCCTGATTCGCCACTCGAGCCGGTTTCGGTCCTCCCGGTGTCGGGGCGGTCGTCCCAAGCTCTGGTCGCGGTGGCGCGGCGGTACGCGCTCTGGCTGGACGCGCACCCCGACGCGGACATCGCCGACGTGTGCTCCGCCGCCGGCGCCGGACGCTCCCATTTCGAGCATCGCGGCGCTCTCGTGGTGGACTCGGTCGAAGGTGCACGGGAAGCCCTGTCCGAATTGGCGCAGAACCGGCTCGCGCCGGGTGCGGTACGCGGCGTGTGCGCTGACCTGCCGAAGACGGCGTGGCTGTTCACCGGGCAGGGGAGTCAATACCCGGGGATGGCGCGCGAGTTGTTCGACGCCGAGCCCGTGTTCATCGAGACGGTGACGCGGTGCGCGGAAGCGGTCGAACCGATCCTGTCCCGTCCGCTGCTCGAGGTGATGTTCGCCACCGACCGCGACGCTGGAGAAGCACTGCGCCACACGTCCTTTGCCCAGCCTGCGCTGTTCGCCGTCGAGATGGGGTTGGCCCGGCTATGGCAGTCATGGGGCATCGAACCCGACGTGGTGCTCGGGCACAGCGTAGGTCAGTACGCCGCGGCGTGCGTGGCCGAGGTGTTCAGTCTGGAGGATGGCGCGCGGTTGGTGGCCGAACGGGGCAGGCTGTTCGGCGCCCTTCCCGAGGGCGGTCGAATGGTCGCGGTGTTCGCCGATCCCGAACACGTGGAGGATGTCGCCGATGAATTCCCCCGGGTATCGGTGGCCGCCTATAACGGCCCCAACACGGTGCTGGCGGGCCCCGCCGAGGACTTGGAACGATTGGTCGCGACATGCAGTGAAGAACGAATCCGGTCCTCCTGGCTGGACACCAGTCACGCCTTCCACTCCGAGCTGATGGAGCCGGCGCTCGCTGAATTCGAAACGTACGCAGAACAGTTCGAGTTCGCCGTTCCTGCGTTGCCATTGGTCTGCAACCGCGCAGGCACCGTGCTCACGGCGGATACCCCGCTGAACCCACAGTACTGGCGGCGGCATGCCCGGCAGCCGGTGCAGTTCGCCGAGAGTGTCCGCGCCGTCGCTCGACTGGGCTGTTCGGTGCTGATGGAGATCGGGCCGCAGCCGATTCTGAGCGCAGCAGCTCTGCAGGTCTGGCCGGAACACTCAACGCCTCCGCGGGCAATCACGTCGGCTCGCAAGGGCGTTGACGCCCGTCGGCAGATGACCGAAGCCGTGGCGGCGGCGTACGTCGCGGGGCACCGGCCCGACTTCGCCGCCCTGCAGCGTGCGCCGCGTCGCAGACTCGAATTGCCGACCTACCCGTTCCAGCGCCGGTCCTTCTGGCCGAAGACTTCCGGAGTCATTTCTGGCGGTGTCGCGGTATCCGGAATCCTCGGTGCGACAACCGACCTCGCATCCGGTGACATCGTCTACACCAGCCGGCTATCCGTCAAGTCGCAGCCCTGGCTCACCAATCACGTCATCTACGGGACCGTGGTCGTCCCGGGCGCCACCTACGCGGCGATGGTGCTTGCCGCGGTCGAACCTCCTGCACAGGTTCAGGAGGTGTTCTTCTACGAGCCGATCCTGCTGAACGACAAAGACTCCCGTGAGCTGCAGCTGACCCTGCGGCCGAGCGACGATGGCCAAGGATGGACGTTCGAGGTGTCCAGCCGTCCATACGGCGATCGTGATTCGGACTGGTCGCTGAATGCCGGCGGTAGCATCCGGACGCGCGTCGAGGACGACTCGGTAACGGAGCCCTCGGACCCCATCGACGTCGCGCTCGAGCGGTTGACCCGCGCGCGCCCACAACAACTGTTCGATGCGTTCGCCGACAACGAACTGGCGCTCGGGCCCGTGTGGCGATCGTCGCTGAAGTCACTGTGGGTCGGCGACGGGGAGGCGGTCGGCGACATCACTGTCGGCGACGACCTGGCCGAACACGTCGGCCGCGAGCCGGTCCATCCGGTGCTGCTCGATCTCTGCACCGGCATCGCTGGTGCGGCACTCTTTGCGGTTGCCTCGGAGACCGACGTGGACTCGGATCTGTTCTTGCCGTTGCGCTATGGCCAGGTCGTATTACGCGAACGGATGCCGCGACGGTTCTATTGCCGTGCCCGATGGCAGCGCACTGCCGCCGATAGCGAGGTGCAGGTCTTCGACCTCGACTTCCTGGACCAAGATGGCCGCAACGTGGGTGGAATTCGCGAGTTCACCGTCAAGCGCGCACCGCGGGAGGCGCTATTACGAAGTCTCGGCGGCGATGCGACGCGGATGTTGTACGGCCTCGGCTGGCGGGAGACTCCACCTCCAGCGTCCGATGATGCCGAGAGCGGGAGCGGGACCTGGCTGGTGGCCGGATTCGACGAACTTGCGGCCAAGCTGCCGAATTCCATTGCAGTCGACTGGATTTCCGATCCCCAACAGTGGCAGCAACTCTTCGGCCAAGCTGCCGAAGGCGGCGCTCCGGTGTCGGGTATCGTGCTGCGGCCCAATTCGCGGCCACGCCGCGGCCGGACCAATGGACGTCCCGACGCCGAAGGGTCGAGCACCGAATTCGCCGCCCGGTTGGAAGCCGAGATCGGCACTGTTCTCGACGCCGTGCACGTCCTGCTGGCGCATGAGGGCACAAGTCTCGCCGGTGGACTGTGGGTCGTCACCGAGGGGGCCGTTGCGACAGAAGCCTGCGAGCCGGTCGACCCGGTCCAGGCGGCGCTCTGGGGGCTGGGCCGCACGGTCATCGGCGAGCAACCGCAGCTGCGGTGCAGGCTGGTCGATCTCGATGGCTCCGACGACGCCGCGCGAACCGTGGCGGGCCTGCTGGGTACTTCCGCTGGCGAGCCGGAAATGGCGCTGCGGCAAGGGAAGGTGCTCGTGCCGCGGGTAGTGCAGTGGGCGCGAAGCGGCTACCTTGCGGTACCGCGCACAACCGACTTCGTCCTGGCACCGACCGAACGCGGTGCGATCGACAACCTGCGGGTGACCGAAATGGAGCCGACGGCGCCGGCGGCAGGTCAGGTGCAGGTCCGGATAGAGGCGGCGGGGGTGAACTTCCGGGATGTGCTCAACGTGCTCGGGCTCTACCCCGGCGATCCCGGTCCGGTCGGCGGCGATTTCGCCGGCACCGTCACGGCAACAGGTCCAGACGTCACCGAATTCGAGCTCGGGCAACGGGTCTTCGGCGTTTGGCCGGGGGCGATGGCCAGCCGGGTCAATGTGCCCGTCCCACTGGTGGCCCTGGTGCCCGAGCGGATCAGCGCGGTAGCGGCGGCGAGCACACCCACCGCTGTGCTGACGGCGCTACTGGCGTTCGACTGGGCGAAGCTTCGCGCGGGTGACCGGGTGCTCGTGCATGCCGCCAGCGGTGGTGTCGGGCTGGCCGCTGTCCAACTGGCCCGCCAACGCGGCGCGATCGTCTTCGCCACCGCAAGCGCCTACAAGCGGGCGACGCTGCGCAGGATGGGCGTGGAACATGTCTACGACTCGCGCAGTACCGACTTCGCCGATCTCATCCTCGCCGACACCGGTGGTGCGGGCGTCGACGTGGTGCTCAACAGCCTCACGAGCGAGGGGTTCGTGGCCGCCACCGTCCGCGCGACGGCACCGAACGGGCGGTTCGTCGAGATTGCCAAGCGGGACATCTGGACCGCGGAGCAGATGGCGGCGGCTCGTTCCGACATCGACTACGAGATCCTTGCGCTGGACATGTTGATGGCAACAGAGCCCGAGCGGATCCGCGACTTGATGGCCGTCGTCTCCAACGGTTTGGCCAGCGGTGAGATCGCGCCGCTGCCGACCGAGATCTATCCGCTGGCGGAGGCGAAGACGGCGTTTCGCCGCATGCAGCAGGCGCGGCACGTCGGCAAGATCGTGCTCCAGATGCCGAATCCGCTGACGCCGCGCGCAGATCGGAGTTACTTGATCACCGGCGGTCTCGGTGCGCTCGGCCTGCACACGGCGGCGTATCTGGCGCAGCTCGGCGCCGGAGCCATCGTGTTGACCAGCAGGCGGCCCCCCGATCCCGTCGCCCAACAAGTCATCGACGAGCTGACGGAGCGCTACCACTGCCGGATCCATACTTTTGCTGCCGACGTCGGCGACGAGGGTGAGGTGAGGGAGCTCCTGGCCCGCGTGCGGACGGAGCTGCCGCCACTGGGGGGTGTCGCCCACCTGGCGGGTGTGATCGACGACGCATTGCTTCCTCAGCAGACCCTTGATCGCTTCCGCGCGACGCTGGCTCCGAAGTCCCTCGGCGCGTGGCATCTTCATCGACTGACCAAGGATGACGAGCTCGCTTTCTTCATCGTCTACTCATCCGGCACCAGCGTGCTCGGAGCGCCCGGCCAGGCCAACTACGCGACCGCCAACGCGATGCTGGACGGGCTGGTCGCGTACCGCAAGTCACAGGGCCTGACCGCGACGGGCATCAACTGGGGCCCGTGGGCCAACGGCGGCATGGCCGACACCGAGGCCGCGCGCGCCAATCTCGCTGCCCGCGGCCTGATTCCGCTGGAGCCCGGCGCCGCACTGAACGCGCTCGGCGAGGTCGTCGCCAGCGGAATCGGGCAGGCGATCGCGCTAAAGGCGAATTGGCAACGCGTGGCGAAGCTATTGGGCGCCGCTCGACCGCCGATCCTCGATCACGTTCTCCCGACCGCAGGGTCGGCGACACCGGGTGACGGTGCGATGCTCCGACGGCTGTACGACGTACCCGAAGCGCAGCGAGGTGCCTTCGTCACCGAGCATCTTCAGAACGAGCTACAACAGATTCTGGGCTTCGCCCAACCGCCGCTGGCGGGGAGTCGCTTCCTGGAACTCGGCATGGATTCGCTGATGGCGGTCGAACTTCGCAACCGGTTGCTGGGCCAATTCGGCAGTGCGTTCACGATCAACG
The DNA here is from genome assembly GCA_963793055.1 of uncultured Actinomycetota bacterium. Classification (GTDB taxonomy): domain Bacteria; phylum Actinomycetota; class Actinomycetes; order Mycobacteriales; family Mycobacteriaceae; genus Mycobacterium. The sequence continues at coordinate 54,455 of CAWBYS010000009.1, forward strand.
CCACCGCGGTGTTCGACTATCCCACGCTCGAATCCCTCGCCGAATACCTCGTCGCTCAGATGCCCGAGCACCTCGACGCGGGCTCCATCGCCGCTCCGGGGTCTGGGACTGCCGCATGACGCACGCCCTGGACGATCGCCCGATGTTGGCGTTGTCGAATGTCACCAAGACCTACCGCATCGGCGGACAGACGGTGCACGCTCTCGATGACCTCACCCTGGCGTTCACCCGCGGTGAGTTCGTGTCGGTGGTCGGTCCGTCCGGCGCGGGCAAGAGCACTCTGCTTCACCTGCTCGGCGCGCTGGACCGGCCGGACTTCGGATCGATCCGATTCGAAGGCAACGAGATCGGTGATCTCGACGATGAACAGCAGTCCGAATTCAGAAGGCAACGAGTCGGTTTCGTGTTTCAGTTTTTCAACCTGCTGCCCACTATGACGGCGTGGGAGAACGTGGCGGTGCCGAAGGTGCTCGACGGCATACGGATGGCAAAGGTCAAGCCTCGGGCTTTGGAGCTGCTCGAACTGGTGGACCTCGGTGACCGCGCGGAGCACCGACCGTCGGAGTTGTCCGGCGGCCAGATGCAGCGCGTCGCCGTGGCACGCGCGTTGATGATGGATCCGCCGCTGCTGCTCGCCGACGAGCCGACGGGCAATCTCGACACCAAGACCGGCGCCGCGATCATGGCCCTGCTCACCGACATCGCGCACCAGCACGGCCGCTCGGTGGTGATGGTCACGCACAATTTGGACGCCGCGTCGTCGACGGATCGGGTGATCACCCTGACTGACGGCCGCATCGGCTCCGACGTACCAGTGGGTTCGGAACCCACATGATCGTGGACCGCATGCGCGCGTTCAACTTTCGCGAGTTGCGGGCGCATCCCGGCCGGACCTCGATGTCCCTTGTCGTGGTGGGAATCTCGGCGACGTTGCTCGTGGCGGTGTTGGGCATCGCCGGGTCCATCACCGGCTCGTCCGACCGGCTCGTCGCCGGCATCGGCGGCAATGCGAGTTTGGAGGTCTCCGGCGTTACGGATACGGGCTTCCCGGAAGCGGTGGACGCAGCCGTGGCCAATGTCCCAGGCGTCGCCGCCGCGGTGCCGATGCTTCGGACGTCGGTCGGAACGCCGTCGGAGCGAGTCCTGCTTCTCGGTGTGGACAAGAACGTCAGGGCGATGCTGAGCGACCTGCAGCGAGCGGTGCAAGACCAGATCGGGCCCCTCGTCACGCAGCCGGGCAAGGTCGCGGTCGGAGCGGGTACGGGCTACGCGCAGGGCGACTCGGTGTCGGTGGGCAACGGAACGGTCACCGTCGCGGCCGTCATCGGTGGGACTGATGCCGAGCGGATCAACGGCGCCAACTTCATCGTGGGGCCACTTCCGTTGATCCAACGTCTCGTGGATCGAGTGGGCATGATCGATTCGGTGTTGGTGGTTGCAGCACCCGGCACCGACCCCGCACGGGTTCGGGCGGGGGTCACCGACGCGGTGGCCGGGCGAGCTGTCGTCGCCGAGCCGTCATTCCGGTCCGCGCAATCCGGTGGGCCGGTCGCGATCATGCGCACCCTCATGCTGTCTGCGGCGTCGAGCGCACTCGTGGTCGCTGGGTTCCTGATCTTCAATGCGATGAGCATGGCGATTACGCAGCGGCGCCCGGTGATCTCGATGCTTCGTGCGATCGGTGCCAGACAACGGCAGATTGTCGGGGATCTGTTGGCCGAAGCCGCACTGGTGGGGCTGGTCGGTGGACTTCTGGGATCGGCGCTCGGCGTGCTGGTGGGCAGGCGGGCGATCGCCCTTCTGCCTGCGGCGTTGCTACAGGGATACGAGTCGCGGGTCGAGTACATCCTGCCTTGGTACGCGATTCCAATTGGGGTGATCGCGTGCGTCGTCGTGAGCGTGGTCGCGGCGGCACTGGCGGCCCGCCAGGTGTACAAGGTGCAGCCGGTCGAAGCCTTGGCGCCCGTCGGCACGTCCACCGCCGATGTCGTCGCGCTTCGGGCGCGGGTGGTGGCAGGTGTCTTAGGCGTTGGTTTCGTCGCAACGGCAATCGTGATCGCCTCCCGCGATCTGGGCCGCGCCTCGGTGGTGGCTGTTGCGCTGATGGTGGTGGGCCAGATCGCGCTGTGCTTCTCCTTCGCGGGACCGATCGTTGCGTGTGCGGCGGCGGTCGCGCGGGTCTTTGGTGCGCCGGGCGAGCTGGCGGCAGCCACGATCGAACGCGCACCGCGCAGAGTGTGGGCGACGCTGATGACGGTGATGATCGCGGTGTCGCTCACCGTGCACAGCACCGGCTCCAACACCAACGCGATCGACTCGACCGACGCGAGCTTTGCCGCGCTCGGCGATGTCGACTACTTCGTCAGTTCGTCCGGTCCTGGGGTGTTTCCGACCGCGCCAATCCTGCCGCAGAACGCCGAGTCAGTGATCGCGTCGACCCCGGGGGTGGAGGTGGTCGTTCCGGGACAGATGGCGTATGCAACTCTCGGCGGCACCCGCGTGCTGATTCAGGGGCTCGCGCCGGGCTCGGTCGCTCCACCATCGGGTGCGACGAATGCGGAAGTGTTGGAACGGGTTCAAGCGGGCGACGGGGTCGTCGTCTCCCGCGACATCGCCCGTAGCATGAAGATCAAGGCCGGAGACGAGCTGACGCTGCCGACTCCGACCGGTGAACGCCGTGTTCGCGTCCTGCAGGTGGTGCCGTTCTTCTCGCTGCTCGGCGGGGTGGTCTCGATGAGCCTGCCGCAGGTCCGGCAGTGGTTCGACCGGCCGGGCTCGACCATTCTGGCCGTATCGCTTTCACGTGGAGCCGACCGCGCCGGCGTCCTCAAGGCGATCCGCGACGAACTGCCTTCCGACGTCTACGTATATCCAGGGGATGAGGCGGCGAAGGCCGTCGGCGCTTCGATGGCTCAGGGCACCAGACTCATCACCGTCGTGGCGTGGATCGTCGTCCTGGTCGCCAGCGTCGCCCTCTTCAACACGCTGATGTTGTCGGTGCTCGAGCGGCGTCGTGAGATGGGTGTGCTGCGGGCGATGGGATCGTCGCGGCGCTTCGTCTTGCGCACCGTGCTCGCCGAGGCCGCGGGTCTTGGTCTGGTCGGCGCCGCGATCGGTGCGGTATTCGGGACGGTGAACCAGTACATGAGCGCGTCCGCACTGACCAACGTGCTGAGCATCGACGTGGAGTTTCGGCCTAGCGCGCTGGCGTTCCTCTTTGCTTGCGGCGCTTTCATTCTCGCGCTGTTGGGTGCAATCCCCCCTGCTGTTCGCGCGGCCCGGCTGAACATCGTCGACGCCGTCGCTGTCGACTAAGGGGTGACGAACGCGCGCCCAGCTCACGTGGAGTCGAACTGAAAGGTTCCAGACACGCGCCGCTGACGTTCAGCCGTCGCGAGATAGAACGCCCATGCGAACGCGAAGCTGGTGAACACGCTTGCGACGACGTAAAGCCATGGGTGGCGTACCCCGCGTCTGAGGCCGTCGACGATGGTGAACAGCGGGAGCAGCACGAAATTCGCGATCGTGTAGTCCTGGGCTGCGGAGCTGCCTGCGGGACCGTCGAACATCATCCTTCGGTAATCCATCCAGCTCCCCGGGCCCCATATCGGGTTGCCCGTCTCCGTTGCGTGCTGGCTCATGAACTGGAAGGCGAAGTACCAGCCGAGGACGACGGTCATAACTCCGAAAACGTAGTAGGCCCATTCCAGTCCGGACAGGCGCGGGCCGTATGGAACGCGTCTGAAGATCTGCCGGTTGGACGCGATGATGAAACCGATGACCAGGATGCCGAGAAGCGCGCGCACGATGACCCGAACCATGGCGTCAGCCTTGAGAGCGACGTCGGCCTTGTCAACACGGGTCGAGGAACGGCGGCGGAAACTCGACCACTGGGCGTCCTTAACCTGCTCGTCCGAGGGATAACGTGGCCGCCCATGCGAGATCTGCGCCGCCGCGTGCTGTTGCTGGGGGCCAGGGGTTCTGGCTCGGCGCCGATCTGCCAGACGGTCGCCGTAAACGGCGCAGCGACGGCAACCGCGCCATCGGGAAGGACAATCGCTGCGGCCGCAACGGGTTCGGGATCGTCTCGCCGGTCGAACTCGCCCGCCTCGTCCCAGCGCTGCTTCTTCGTCAGGCCACGGAGGTCAAACCGGGGGTAGAGATGGACTGGGGTGTCGCGACTCCATCAGCGACGGTCGGCAGTGTCACCGACATGTCGGAAACGGTGATACTGCCGAATGAGGTGAGGTTCTTGTGGCTGAACCCGTCCAGTGTCACCGGGATCGGCGTGGCGAGGTTGCCGAGCACCCGGAATTACGGCGTCAGAATTGCTGCACTCTTGGCGCCGCCGTTCGATGGTGCAAGGTCGCTTCCGCCGGATATTCGCGTCGACGGCTGCCTACACGCGTAACGAACTCCTCGTTCCCGATCAGTGGCCCACTGCAGGTGCGGCCTGCAGCTCGGGTGCGGCCGCCGCCAGCAGTGCGGCCCGGTCGCGCGTCAGCGGGGGATAGATGCGCTCGCCGTTGATGATTCGCTTGGTCGCCTTGGCCGCAGCCCCGCGGCTGACGACGTGGCGGTCCCAGCCCTCGGTATACACGGCGCCAGCGGGCCCGAGATCGAGAACCGTTACGTACCAAGGGATTCGGAGGGGCAACATCGGTGCACCCAGCAAGTCGCTGATCACGTTGTGGCCCGCATAGCGGCCCATCGGCCTGCCGTGCTGACAGGACATCACCGACAGGTGTTCGTCGTCCATCCTCGCCGCGGCCACGTCTCCTGCCGCGAACACTCCGGCGACGCCTTGGACTCTTAGGTAGTCGTCGACGGGCAGTCGGCCCAGCCGATCACATGGCACGCCGAACTGCGCCGTCAACGGGTTCGCCCGCATCCCGGCACACCACACCACCGTTGCCGCCTCGATGATCTCTCCCGACGACAGCGTCACACTTCGCGCGTCGACGGAGGCCACGCCCACACCCGTCAACGTGTCAACGCCGTTGTCGGCCAACGCTTCCTCGATGACCGGACGCGCCGACTCGCCCATGTCCGATCCGACGTGCGGGTTGTGGTCGACCAGGATCACACGCGGCGTGACGTCGGACCCGAGCGAGTCCGAAAGCATCTGTGGCAGTTCGCTGGCCGTCTCGATGCCAGTGAGGCCGGCGCCGACCACGACGGCCGTGGCGGCCGCCGGATCTGTCGCGTCAAGATCTCCGATGTGCGCTTGCAGCTTGATCGCGCCGTCGTAGGTGTCGACGTCGTAACCGAACTCGGCGAGCCCGGGGAGGTCTGGCTTGACCACGCGGCTGCCCAGCGCCAGTACGAGGCGGTCATAGGCGAAGGTGGTGGCGCCGGCGGTGCTCACTGTCGCTGCACCAGCGTCGATTTCGGTGACGTCAGCGGTTACGTGGTCGACGCCGACAGGATCCAGCAAGTCCCGCAACGGAATTCGGCATGCGCTGAGGTCGGCCTCGTAATTGCGGACGCGAATGTCGTGGAAAGGCTGTGAGCTGATGACGGTGATGTCGACCGTGGTCTGGGGAACGGCGAGTTCGTCCAACCGCCGTACCGCGCCCAAGGCCGCCCAAAGGCCGGCGAATCCGGACCCGACGACGACAACGCGCTTGGTGGGCGCCACGCCCCTATCGTCACGTCCGGCCGGCATGCAGACAAGCGTCGCTGTCGTCGACGGGGACGACGTGGATGGGGCGGCGCGACCGTGGCGGACAAATCTTTGACCAGCCCAATAGCATCATCGGCGTCAATTGCTAAGGTTTAGCAGCGGTTTTGGTTGGCATTTAGCCGTTCTATGCGAGAATAACCTGAACCTATCGACGCCGGGCCTCTTCGTAGGACGGAGGACATCATCTTTACGACGCATTTTCGCAGCGTAGCGGGTGTTTTCGTGCTGTCCACCGGCCTGCTCGTCGGTGTTGGCGGTGGCGCACTGGCCGCGGCCGATTCCACGTCGACCACTGCCACTGGCAGCCCGACTGCCGGCGCGAACGCCGACGGCACGTCGACCAGCGGTTCTACGGGGAGCACCGGCGACCAATCGACCACTGACCAAACTGCTACACAGGATGGCACCGGCACGGTGGGCACGTCCGGCGCAGCGGACCAGGGGATCGCCAGCGGCACCGATGCGACGACGACCGCTGCAGCGGCAGCGGAGGTCGACAGCGCCAAGGAGGTCGTGGACTCGTCGACATCCAACACGGGTTCCTCTGCTTCGGCTTCCATGGTGACCACCGCGTCGTCGACCCCGACGGCTGCTCCCACCGTCATCGCATCGGCCTTGAGCGTCCCGGCGGCGAGCTCAGATGCTCCCGCGAGCAATTCGATCGCCGCAGTGAGTCCGACCGTGTCACCGCCGGCGGCCCCCGTCTCGCCGTGGGCAACGGCGTTGAAGCCGGTGACGAATGCGATCACCACATTCGCGAATGTCGTCAACTCGGTTCCGGGCAGGATCGCGGCGCTACCCGCGTCAAGGACACCTGTCGTCGACGTGATCATGTCGGTCCAGGACATGCTCACCACGATGGCCGGGGCGGTAGTTCCGCTGGCTCACGTTCCCTCTGACCTCGCCGGCCTCCTCGGCTACCCGCAGACCACCCGGCCCCTGATCGGCGGCGGAGGCGTCTCGGCATTCACGGTCGACCGAGGCGGTCCGTTGTTCGGGCCGCAGGCTGCTCCGGCGCCGGTCGTCGTCATCCCGACCCATGACCTGGGCGAAGTGTTGTTCGGCGCTGTGGTGGCGCCGGCACCCGTCGTCGGAGCCGTCACCACCGACGCGATGTTCGAGCAGCTGTCGTCGTCCGGTATGGCGTCTCTGGCGCCAGAAGGTCTCAAGCCGGCCGTCGCCCGGTCGCTGTTCCAGCACGTCGTGAGCGCCGTGCTGGTGCCGGCCTCGTTGACCGCGCTGGCCGCCCTCGCGCTGCCCGGCGTGGCAGGTCTGCTCGTCGTCAGCGCGGTCGGCATCCGCTTCGGATACCGCCAGGCCAAGGCCGGCATCGCGCTGCGGGTGGCAGGGATCGCGCGGTTCGCCGGATCGGGTCCGCTCGGCGTGGTCCGCTCGGGCTCACTGATCGCCCTGCACGGGCGAACGCGACCGCCGCGAGCATCGCGTGTCGTCCGTGCGGAAGCGGCGCCGGCCGTAGTGCGTCAACTCGAACGCGTCGCTTAGCTGCGCGCCGATTCCACCAGCGTCCAGTAGCTCCGCTCACGCTGCGTCAGCTCGTTGGACGTGATCGCTCCGAACGCGGCGGCGTCGCGCGTGAAGCGCGCCTGTGCGTCGGGGAGGGCGTCTGGGCCCTCGAGGCGAAAGCAACTGGGCGCCAGCGGGCCGAACAGCAGAGCGCGTCGAATGTCGGGCCAGCTCTCGAGGTGCGGTTCGACACCGGCGGCGCGAGCGAACTGCAGCGCAGCGATGTTCATCCGAGTTTTCTGTGGCGCGTCGCGCCTTGACCGGTAAGTGCCGACCGATGCCCGCTGGCCGGCGTCGCTCACCGAGACCGTGCCGCCCCATGCGTAGGCGATCCATCTCGCCTGCAGTTCGAGCGGCACGAAGTAGCCGCCCGACTGATCCCACATGCCCACAAAAGCCAGGCCAGGAAGGTCGGGGTGGAAGGTGTAGCGATCGGCGTCCATGTGGACGGCGTCGATGTCGAGGGTGTGTCGAATCTCGTCGCTCAGGAAGGGCAGGCACAGCTCGAATCCGGTTCCGAAGAGAATTCCATCGAACTCCTCGGCACGGCCGTCGTCGAACGTCACGGTTGTGCCTGCCACCGATGTCATCCACGGCCGCACAGTGATCCGGCCCTCCGCAACCAGGGGTAGGTATTGCTGGCAGAGCGTGACGCCAGCAGCGGACAACGATGGATCGGGCGCCGGTGCGCCGTACTGTTCCGGGCTTCCGCCGGCCTCGACCACGATCTCCTTCAGTTGTCGGTCGATCTCCGCGGGCGCCAGCGTCTCGGCGGCCAGCGTTCCGTACCGGGTGAAGAGCCGATGGTCCGACGGAACTCCGGCGGCGAACTTCGGAAGGACGTACCGCTGGCGGCGCTGCGTGACCACGACCTGCGCCGCATCGAGCTGGGCCAGCTCGGCGGCAATCTCGAGCGCGCTTATCGCACCGCCCGCGACGAGCACGCGCGTGCCTCGATACGGCCGAGCTCCCCGGTACTGATGGGTGGGGATCGCGCCGAGCGAACCGGCGAACGTGTCGAGGCCGGGAATCGTTGGGATGACGGGGGATTGGAACCTGCCGCTCGCAACGACGACCCGGTCGAAGTGTTCGCTGCCGCCGGAATGGGTGATGACCCACCCGTTGCCCTCTCGACTCAGGTGCTCCACCTGGGTGCTGAACCGGATGCGCGACCGAAGCCCGAACATGTCGGCATATCGGTTGAGGTAGTCGAGGATGTCGTGGTTCGACGGGAACACGCGAGCGCTCTCGGGCTCCAGGTCGCTGAAGGCCGTCAAGATGCGGCTGGTGTTGGTGTGCATGCTCGGCCATACGCCGCTGCGGCCGGACAGTCCGGTCCACTGCCCGCCCAGCATCGGTGCCTGTTCGAAGAGGGTCGGCTCGAATCCCTGCGACAGCAGCCAGCGCGCCGCGACGAGTCCGCCCGGTCCCGCGCCGATCACGCCGACGTTCATCGGCTTGCGGCCCGCGATCGCGCTCCGTCGAGCGCCGCCTCGATCTCGACCCATGTCCTGCGGACGATCTCGGAGACCGGCAAGAGTCCGGCGATGCGGGATGACACCTGGCCGGTGTTGGCGACGCTGGCCTCCATGTCGCCGTTGAAGTACAACTCGGTGACCTTGCCCAGCAGCTGTGCGCTCGGGTCGTGGGCGGCCACGCGCTCGGCCAGCCCCGTCCGCAGCACCCGCATGGTCGGATTGCCCGGAATGTCGAGAAGCACTGTTCCTGAGTCGTTGGCGGCCACGATCGCGTCCTTGAAATTCGTATGCACCGCCGACTCCTGGCTGGCAAGCATCCGGGTGCCCATCTGGACACCCTCGGCGCCCAACACCAGCGATGCCGCCGCCGAACGCGCGTCGCACATGCCGCCCGCGGCGATGATCGGCAGATCGACATTCTCGGCGACCAAGGGGAGCAGCACCATGGTCGATGCGCCGAGCAGCGACTTGAACCCGCCGCCTTCGACACCCTCGACCACGAGCGCGTCCACCCCGGCATCGGCGGCCTTGCGGGCGCCCTTCAGCGATCCGACGACATGCACGACCGTCATGCCCGCGTCCTGCAGCCGCCCGGTGAACAGTGCGGGATCGCCCGCCGATGTGAAGACATGACGCACACCGGCTCCGGCCAGCACATCGATGATCGACGGGTCCTTCTTCCAGCCTTGGATCATCAGGTTCGCCGCGACGGGCTTGTCGGTGAGGTCACGCACCCGGTGCAGGTCGGCGCGGCCGTCGGGGGTGAGTGTCTCGATCATTCCCAGTCCGCCGGCCTCGGATACGGCGGCGGCGAGTTCGGCGCGGGCAATGTAGGTCATCGGCGCCTGGACGACGGGATACTCAACGTCGAGCAGGGTCTGGATGCGGTTGGCCACGGTCCATTTAAACCGCGGATTTCCGTATTCAGGTCGTTGTCGGGTTTACATTGAGTGCTCTATGATTTCTGAATGGCCAAGCCACCGCTGTCGATGAAGCCGACCGGCTGGTTCCAAGTCGCGTGGTCTGACGAGGTCAAGCCCGGTGATGTGCACCGGATGAAGTACTTCGACACGGAAATGATCGCCTGGCGCGCCGAGTCCGGACGGCTGATCGTCATGGACGCCTACTGCGAACACCTGGGCGCCCACCTCGGCCACGGCGGTCATGTCGAGGGCGAGGTCATCCAGTGCCCTTTTCACGGCTGGCAGTGGAATCACGAGGGCCGCAACGTCTGCATCCCTTATCAGGACCGGCCGAACCGGGGCCGTCGCATCCGCACCTACCCGGTCGTCGAACGCAACGAGTCGATCTACATCTGGCACGACGTCGAACGCCGCGATCCGTACTTCGATGTGCCCGACGTCTTCGCCGGCTTTGACGACGGCAGCAGTGTCGACGACTACTACCCGCAACAACGTCTTTACCGCGAGACGTTGGAGATGCATCCGCAGTACGTACTCGAAAACGGCGTGGATTTCGCACATTTCAAGTTCGTCCACCAGACGCCCATCGTGCCGGTCTTCACCCGGCACGATTTCGACGACGCAGTGTCCTTTGTTGATTTCACCATCACCTTCGAGGGCGATGACCTGCAGCGCATCGAGGACATCGAGAGCAGAGTCGAGGCGATCAACGGCGGTCTCGGTATCGCGGTGACGAAAAGCTTTGGGATGGTCGATAACCGGACGATCTCGGCGGTGACGCCCGTCGACGACCGCACCTCCGACGTCCGGTTCATGGTGTACATCGGCCGCCAGCCGAGCCGGAATCCGGAGCGCGCCGAGTCCAAGGCGCGAGAATTCGGTCAGGAAGTCATCCGGCAGTTCGCCCAAGACATCGACATCTGGAAGCACCAGCGCTACTCGGATCCACCGGCGCTTGCGGGTGCCGAGCAGCAGGGGTTCACCGCCATCCGCAACTGGGCCAAACAGTTCTATCCCGACGGCATCGGTGGTAGCGCCGCCGAAGTGTACGCAGCACAGAAAGGCCTTACCGAATGAGTCCGAACGGCAAGCCGATCCGCGTCTTCCAGGTGGCGACTGGCAACGTCGGCTCCGAGATGATCAAGCGCATCGCCACCCAGCCGGACCTGGAGTTGATCGGTGTGCACTGCTACTCGGCGGACAAGATCGGCAGGGACGCAGGCGAACTGGCGGGTCTGGCGCCCAACGGCGTCACGGCCACCGGGTCGATCGACGAGATCATCGCGGCCAAGCCCGACGTATTGACCTTTCACGGTGTCTTTCCCGACGAGGATCTTTATGTGAAAGTCCTCGAGGCCGGTATCGATATCGTCACCACCGCGGACTGGATCACCGGATGGCACCGCGACACCAACCACCCCCACCCGTCAGGCAAGCCCGTCACGCAACTGTTGGCCGAGGCATGCGAGAAAGGTGGCTCGACGTTCTACGGCACCGGGATGAACCCCGGGCTGAATCAGATTCTGGGCGTGGTGTGTTCGGCCGATGTGGCAGACATCGAGAACGTCACCACCATCGAATCGGTCGACGTGTCGTGCCATCACTCCAAGGACACCTGGATCGAGGTGGGCTACGGCCTGCCGGTTGATAACCCGGAGATTCCAGGCAAGTTGGAGAAATACACCCGGGTGTTCGCCGACAGCGTGCTGATGATGGCCGACTGCTTCGACCTCACGCTTGACGAGGTGAAGTTCAGCTGCGAACTGGGCGCATGTACCAAGGACGTCGACCTCGGTTGGTACACCCTGCCGAAGGGATCACTCGGCGGCAACTACATCCGCTACCAGGGCATGGTCGACGGGGTGCCGCGGGTCGAGACGCACCTCGAATGGCAGATGACGCCGCACACCGATCCGAGCTGGGATATCAAGGGCTGCTACATCACTCAGATCAAGGGTGACCCGTGTGTGTACAACAAGCACATGATCTTCCCGAAGCCCGGCGTCGATCTCTCCGATCCGGCCAACTTCGCGTCGATCGGCATGACGGTCACCGGCATGCCTGCGCTGGCCGCCATCAGGTCGGTCGTCGCCGCCCGACCGGGTCTGCTCACCAGCGCCGACCTGCCGTTGCGCGGATTCGCCGGCCGCTTCAAGCTCTAGTGGCTCAAGCGACCGTGAGCTGGAGTCGCTCCAGCCGTCGGACGAGAAGGCTGGGCAGCCATCGACCGGTGTCGGCTGCTTCGATCCTCACGGTGCGTTCGAGCAGCTTGCCGATCACGATTCTGGCTTCCAGTCGGGCGAGGGCAGCGCCGACGCAGAAGTGCGCACCCTTGCCGAAGCTGATGTGCCCTTTGCCGCCGGGGCGGCCCAGTCGAAACTCGTTGGGCTCGTCGAAATGTGACGGATCCCGATTGGCCGCGCCCCACAGCACAAGAAGGCGGGATCCGGCGGTCAACTCGACACCGCACAGTGCGGTGTCCCTGACCACGTGCCGGTAATGACCTCGGAACGGCGGCTCGTAGCGCAGCACCTCTTCGAGGAATGCGCCCAACAGCTCGGGGTTTTCGCGAACCTGCTGTTGGACGCCCGGCCGCGTGGCCAACACGTACGCGGCCGATCCGATCAACGAGGCGGTGGACTCACCGCCCGCGCTGAACAGGGTGGCCATCATATTCAGTGCCGTCAGGTCACCCAATTGTCCTGCGGCGCGGGCCGTCGCGAGATCACCGAGCAGATTGCCCTGCGGCTCGTGCGCGGCCTTGAGGAAATGCTCGTTGATATAACCCGCGAGTTCCATCACGGCGACGCCCGCCGCGGAGAGTTCATCGTCATCGACGAGCCCCTCGACCACCTTGGTGCTCGAATACCCCCATCGCATGAGCTGCTCGGTGTCCACATCCGGCACACCGATGAGTCGAGTGACGATCATCATCGGCAGCCGGTTGGCCATCGCCGACATCCATTCGACGGTGCCGTCGCGAACACCGTCGTGCCACAACCGGTCTTCGGTTTCGGCGACGAACGACTCCAGGGCGTTGATCTGCCTCGCGGCCAGGTGCGGCAACAACAATTTGCGGTGCGCGGCATGGTCTGGGTCATCGGCGGTCGCGAGCGCTTGAATCTCTCCGCCGAGTTCTCCCATCACGAACGTGCCGACTCTGCCGTCGTGGTACGTCATCGTGGCGGTCAGATTCGACGAGAAGTCTTCGGGCCGGGCGATGACATCGTTCACCGCGTCCCAACTGCTTACTGCATGGAAACCGGAATCGCCGATCGCATGCACGGCACCGCCGGCGTGCATGCGCGCGTAGAGCGGATACGGATCCTGAATGAACTGGTCGTCGAATAGGTCGAGGCCGAGTTGGCCTTCACGCACCGTCATCCGTCAAGGTTGAGTCGCCGCCGTGGATCGCGTCAATGGGTCCCGATCAACTCGAAAACCGCAGGTAGTCGCTGATTGGGCAGGCTGTCTCACGCTGCGGCTTCGACCTGCATGAAGCGTGAGAATTCTCGCCATTTCTGTCTCATGATGAGATAGTTGGGCTTATGACTCGCGAGGATTGGCTGGTCGGCGGGGACCGCGGTGCGGCGGCGGCTGAACGGATCTACGCCGCCGCGACCGACCTCATCACACATGACGGGCTGGACGCGTTCGACATCGACATGTTGGCCGCGCGGGTGCATTGTTCGCGCGCGACGATCTATCGCCACGTCGGCGGCAAGGCCGAGATCCGTGACGCCGTGCTGATCCGCGCCGCGCAACGATTCCTCGATTCGATTCGGCTGGCGGTCGACCATTTGAGTGGGCACGAACGGATCACGACTGCAATCACCGTGGCGCTCGAGATGATCCGCTCGGATCCATTGGGTCAAGTGATGCTGAAGTCGATTCGCGCCCAGGACATGAGCTCGCTTACCGACTCGCCGATCGTCATGCGATTCGCGATCGACATCAACGGACTCACAGACGACGACCCACAAGCTGCCCACTGGATCGTGCGTGTGTTGCTGGCCATGCTCTATTGGCCCATCGGTGACGCCGAGACAGAGCGCGAAATGGTCGAACGCTTTGTCGCACCTGCATTCGGCGCCTCGGCCGTAGAAGCTCACCGATCATGACCGCCAATGTCCCGCCGCGCAGGCCCGCGAACGGGAAACAGGTTCGCGCGGACCGCACGCGGGCGATGGTCATCGACGAAACCGTGCGCTGTGTTCTCGAAGAGGGATTCGGTGCGGCGAGCGCCAAACACATCACCGAGCGCGCCGGCGTCACATGGGGCGTGATCCAATATCACTTCGGCGACCGCGACGGACTGCTGATGTCCGTCGTGGACAGCGGCTTCAGCCAGCTCATGGCGAACCTGCGAGATGTCGAGCCGAAGCTGGTGTCGAGCTCAGGGCGCGCCAGGATCGACCTCTTGGTCAACGCGGTGGCCGACGCCTTCTTGAGCCCGACATCGATTGCAGCGCTTGAGATCTTGATCGCGACGCGCGCTGGTCGTCCGGACGGTGACCAGCGCCATCTGCTCGAATTGTTCACGACGCTCACCGACCTCGGCCGTTACGTCGCCGAGGGAATCGATCAACAGCGCGCCGACGCCGTCGGTAATCTCATCTGGACCACGCTGATGGGTGCGATGGTGGCGACCATGGCGGTGCCGGGACCCGTCGATGTCAGCCGCGAATTGCGTGCACTGACGGACGTGATCACCGCCTACATCGAGCAGGAGCGCAGCGAGTAGTGACCGCGTCGGGTTCCCCTACGAGCTTCGGTAGTCGATGACCACGCGACCGTCGATCTGGCCGCGTTCCATCCGGCCGAACACCTCGTTGATGTCGTCGAGGCTCGCAGTTTCCACCGTGGGATGAATGAGCCCGCGGGCATAGAAGTCCAGCGCCTCAGCCATGTCCTGTCGGGTGCCGACGATCGAACCGCGAATCGTCAGCCCCTTCAGCACGATGTCGAAGATCGGCGCTGGGAAGTCGCCGGGGGGTAGACCGTTGAAGACGATCGTTCCGCCTCGGCGGGCGAGTCCGATCGCCTGACCGAACGCCTGCGGGTGCACCGCCGTCACCAGCACACCGTGTACGCCGCCGGTGGCCTTCTGCACCTCGGCGACGACATCGGAGGTGCGGGCGTTGACCGCAACCTCTGCGCCGAGGCGGGTGGCCAGCGCGAGCTTGGAGTCGTCGATGTCGACCGCGACCACTCGCAGTCCCATGGCGCGGGCGTACTGCACAGCGATGTGCCCCAGCCCGCCGATGCCTGAGATCGCCACCCATTGGCCAGGCCGAGTGTCGGTGACCTTGAGGCCCTTGTAGACGGTGACGCCGGCGCACAGGATGGGCGCAACCTCGACGGGGTCGGCGTTCTCGGGGATTCGTGCCGCATAGGCAGTGTCCACCAGCATGTAGGTGCCGAAGCTACCGTTGACGCTGTAGCCGCCGTTCTTCTGGTTCTCGCACAGCGTTTCCCAGCCCGTGCGGCAGTACTCGCAGCCGCCGCAGGCCGACCACAACCACGCGTTACCGACCTTGTCACCGACCTTGAGGTCGGTGACGCCCTCGCCGACTGCGACGACGGTTCCGTAGCCCTCATGGCCCGGGATGAACGGCGGTTGTGGCTTCACCGGCCAATCACCATGTGCCGCATGTAGATCCGTATGGCAAACACCGGAGGTCTCCAGTTTCACCAGCGCTTCGCCGTGGCCGGGTGTAGGCAGGTCGAGCTCCTGAACCGACAGCGGCTCACCGAACTCAGTGACGACGGCGGCACGCATGGCGTCTGTCGAAGCGGGCGGGAGGGGAGCGTTGAGGGTCTGTGTCATTTCTTCATTCCAATCGTGAAAGGTTTTCGGATGTAGTGGCTTTGGTCTTCGGCGCGGCGACGTGATTTCGGCGCGCTAACGGTCGCCGAGCGTCTGTTTCCGCGCCGGAATCGCTCGTCAGAAGAAGCCTTGAGCCTTGTTGCTGTAGGAGACCAGCAGGTTCTTCGTCTGTTGGTAGTGGTCAAGCATCATCTTGTGGTTCTCGCGGCCGATGCCGGACTGCTTGTAGCCCCCGAACGCCGCATGTGCGGGGTAGGCGTGATAGCAGTTGGTCCACACCCGGCCGGCCTTGATGTCGCGGCCGGCCCGGTAGGCCACGTTGCCGTCGCGTGACCACACCCCGGCACCGAGGCCGTAGAGCGTGTCGTTGGCGATCGAGATGGCGTCGCCGTAGTCCTCGAACGACGTCACCGCGACGACGGGCCCGAAGATCTCCTCCTGGAAGATCCGCATGTTGTTGTGGCCGGTGAAGATCGTCGGCGCAACGTAGTAGCCGCCGTTCAGGTCACCGCCCAGGTCGGCCCGCTCGCCGCCCGTAACCAGCTGTGCTCCTTCTGATTTACCGACCTCGATGTAGGACAGGATCTTCTCGAGCTGGTCGTTGGATGCCTGTGCACCGATCATCGTCTCGGTGTCCAACGGATCGCCCTGGCGCACGGCCTTCGTGCGGATGGCGGCCAGTTCGAGGAACTCGTCGTAAATGTCGGCCTGGATAAGTGAGCGCGACGGGCAGGTGCACACCTCGCCCTGGTTGAGCGCGAACATCGTGAAGCCCTCGAGCGCTTTGTCCTGGTAGTCGTCGCCGGCGGCCATCACGTCGCTGAAGAAGATGTTGGGGCTCTTGCCGCCGAGTTCCAAGGTGACCGGGATCAGGTTCTGCGACGCGTACTGCATGATGAGCCGGCCGGTGGTGGTCTCGCCGGTGAACGCGATCTTGGCGATGCGATTCGAACTGGCAAGCGGCTTACCGGCTTCCACGCCGAACCCGTTGACGATGTTGACCACGCCCGGTGGCAGCAGATCGCCGATGAGCGAGAACAGGTAGAGGATCGACGCCGGGGTCTGCTCGGCGGGTTTCAAGACGACGGCGTTGCCTGCGGCGAGCGCCGGGGCCAGCTTCCAGGTGGCCATCAGGATCGGGAAGTTCCACGGGATGATCTGCCCGACCACGCCGAGCGGTTCGTGGAAGTGATAGGCCACGGTGTCGTCGTCGATCTGGGACAGCGAGCCCTCCTGCGCGCGGATCGCGCCGGCGAAATAGCGGAAATGGTCGACGGCCAACGGGATGTCGGCGGCCAGCGTCTCGCGCACCGGCTTGCCGTTGTCCCACGACTCGGCGACGGCGATCGACTCGAGGTTCTCCTCGATGCGGTCGGCGATCTTGTTCAGCACCGCGGCTCGCTCGGCCGGAGACGTCCTGCCCCACGAAGGCGCTGCGGCGTGCGCCGCGTCGAGCGCCTTCTCGACGTCGGCCTCGGTGGACCGCGGGATCTCACAGAAAGGCTGACCCGTTACGGGGGTGACGTTCTCGAAGTAGCGGCCGGCCGCGGGTGCGACCCACTCACCGCCGATGAAGTTCTCATACCGGGGCGCGAAGGACATCAGTGAGCCTTCCGCACCAGGTCGCGCATACACAGTCATGGTGGTTTCTCCTGCCTTCCGACGAGTTGATGTGTCGGTCATCACAGAAGTTAGGCGCCGGGGGGTTGCAACACGGTTGCACGCCGACGCAACCGTTCATTCAGTCACGCCAGGTCGAGATCCAGGCCCGCGAGATGGCCGTGGGCCTGGGCACGTGTCACCGAACCTGACTGTGCTTGGTCGTGAAGCACGTGCCAGCCGTGGCGATCGTCGCGACCCTCAGGTAGTTCCAGCCAACGACGAAGCAGCCCCATGTCTTTCGTGGCCAGCACAGCGCTTCGCATGCTCGTGCTGAGTTCGGTTCGCAGCCTGGCGACCGCCGGTGACACCGATCGAGGTAGCAATTCGCCGGTGTACCGGGTGAGCGCGGCGTCCACGTCTCCGGTCTTCAGAGCGCCGTAGACCTCATCCATATCACTGGCGATCGGTGCGACTAGCCGGTAGGGCCGTGAGTCGATGAACCCGGCCCCGACGACGCGGCGCAACCGCGATAGTTCGGCGCGAATGGTCACGGAGTCGAGGTCCTTGTCGTCCAGCAGTAACGCGAGGTGATCAGCGCTGAGTCCCTCCGGATGGCGGCTCAACAGCACGAGGATTTCGGCGTGCCGTCCGGTCAGCTGGTTGGTGCGGACATGCCCGTTTTCGGCGGTGATTTCCCAGCGCGGTCGGTCGGCACCCAGCACCGTGAGCCGGGCGACGCCGGGCGGGGCGCCGACCGGACGGGTCAGCCCGATCAGGGCCAGGTGGTTCTCGACAGCGACGGCGGTGGCACGCACGAGTGCCAACGTCTGCTGTGACGTCACCTGCGATCGGCCGGTGAGGTCGATTGCGCCGATCAACGCCCCGGTGGCGGGATCGTGCACGGGTACCGCGGTGCAACTCCATGGCTGGACGACGCGGGAAAAATGCTCGGCCCCTCTGATCTGCAGCTCGGCATCGAGGGCGATCGCGGTGCCAGGCGCATTTGTTCCCGCGCCCCGCTCGCTCCAGTCGGCGCCCGGCACAAAATTCATCGTCTCCGCACGTCGGCGCGCGCCGAGATCGCCCTCGACCCACAGGAGCGTTCCGTCCGCTGCGGTGACCGCCACGATTACGCCGGAATCAAAGGCATCGTCCACCAGGAGCCGCCGGATCACCGGAAGGGCCGATGCCAGCGGGTGAGCATCGCGAATTCTGACGAGGTCATCCGAAACCGCTTGAGCAGCAACATGATCTGGGTTCACACCACTGCTGAGGCTGCGCAACCAACTCTGCGCCACCACGGGTCGCAGCGATGACGCCAGGGAAGGCGCGCTCACGTCGCCGGTGACGAATCGCTCGTGTACGGCGCGCAGACCGGCCACTGAGCTGCCCTTGCTGGACGCTCTAGGTGTAGCCATCGGTCACGCTCCTGGGGCGCGGAAGTGCGCGCGTGTCGCCACGGTAGCCCAATGGGTATGCCGTCGACAGAGGCGTTTCGAAAGGATCTGTCCGGACGAAGTTCCCGGGCTGCTACGGACTTAGGTCCCTAGCGCCCTTGGACGCGGACGATGGCCGTTCCAGCGGCGTGCCTCCGCCCGGATCGTTTCCCACTCCTGCGGTGGCAGCCTCATGCCTGCGTGTCGCCAGTACGCACCCGGCCAGGATGAGGGCCAGGGCCGCGACATTCCACGGCGTCAACGGTTCGTGCAACACGATCACCCCGGCCGCGAGCGCCACCGCCGGATTGATGTAGGTGAACACCAGCGCGCGTGCTGCGCCAACCTCTCGGATCAGTGCGAAGAACACGAGGAACGCAAAGGCAGTACAGATGACGGCGAGCCCGGCCAGCGCCAAAAGCACTCGGGTGGAGGGCATTTCGTGCGGCCACGTCGCGACCGCAGGGGCGGCGTACACCAGCGCAGCGAATCCCAGGCACACCGCGGTCATCGGCAGTGCGGGCACGTCGGCGAGATAGCGCGCAGCAATCAGGGGAGCGATCGCATAGCAGACGGCCACCAGCAGGACCTCGATGATCGGCCGCGCACTGCCGCCGATGTGCGGGCCGGCGAGCAGCGCCACACCGCTGATGCCGACGGCAAGACCGGCGACCCGTTTCACGCCGAGGCGCTCTCCGCCGGTGAGGCGATCCAGTACCGCCGCGATGATCGGCGCCGCCGCGATGAGCAGACCGGTCATCGAGCTGGTCAGTTCGCGTTCGGCGTCCGATAGCAGCCACCACGCGGCGATCATCTCGAAGAACGCGAATCCCAGCAGCGCCGGCCAATGATTGCGCACGATCGTCACCGTCTGCCGCGACAACGCCAACGGCAAGAGCACCGCGGCACCGACGGCGACCCGGACGAACACCAGCACCGGAACCGACACACCCTCGACGGCGATTTTGATCATCAGATAGGGAATGCCCCAGATGATGCTCATCGCGAGGAACAGGATCCATCCGCGAGCGCTCACGCCGTCACCCTACGAGGCGTCACCGACGTCCGTCGACGAGTTTTCTTCCTACTGTCGCGACAGTTCGGCGTACCGGGTGAGGTGATGGTCGGTGGAACCGAACTCGTACTGCACAGCCGTCAGGCGTTTGAAGTAGTGACCGATCGCGAGCTCCTCGGTCATGCCCATGCCGCCGTGCAGCTGCACGGCTTGTTGTCCGATGAATCGAGCGGCACGTCCGACCGTGGCCTTCGCCGCCGAGACCGCCCGCGCGCGGACCGACGGTTCGGCCTCCAGGTTCAGCACCGCCAGATAGACAGCGGCAACGGACTGCTCGACCTCCATGTGCATGTCGACCATCCGGTGCTGCAGCACCTGGAAGCTGCCGATCGGCTGGCCGAATTGATGACGCTGTTTGGCGTATTCGACGGTGTCGGCCAACACCTTTCGCATGCAGCCGACCGCCTCGGAGCACACCGCGGCCGCACCCTCGTCTCGCGCCGTCGCGATCGAGGGCCAGGCCTGGCCCTCTTCACCGAGCAGCGCGTTGTTCGGAAGTCGCAGCCCCTCGAGCACGATGTCGGCCGCGCGGCGATCGTCGACCGTCCGGTAGGCGTGCATCTCGATGCCGGCACCCGCCTTCTCGAGGTCGACGAGAAAAAGCGAGATCCCGCTCTCGGTGCGGGCGGTCACCAGCACGTGCGTGGCCAACGGCGCGCTCACCACGACGATCTTCGACCCGCGCAGCACCCACTCGTCACCGTCGCGTTCTGCGACCGTCGACACGTCCTGCCAGTTCTCACCCGACGACGACTCCGCGCCCGCCAGTGCGACGACGGCAACGCCCTCCACGATCTTCTCCAGCAGTGCCGTCGCGACGGCGCCGCCCGCGCGCTGCAGCAGGCCGCCGGCCACCACGGCGGTGTCGACATACGGTTCCACCACGAGCGCTTGTCCCAGCGCCTCGGCGATCACCATGACCTCGACCGGTCCGCCACCGATGCCGCCCACCTTCTCGGGCAGCGCGGCGCCGAGGATGCCGAGTTCTTCGGCGAAGCCCCGCCAGATGTCGGGCTGCCAACCCGGCCCGGTCTTGGCCGCGGACCGGCTCTTCTCGAGGTCGTATCTGGTCGACAGGAACTTGCCCAGCCCGTCGCGCAGGAGTTCCTGTTCCTTGCTCAGGTTGAAGTCCATCTCAAGCCCCTCAGAGTCCGAGAGCCGCTTTGGCGAGGATGTTGCGCTGAATCTCATTGCTGCCCGCGTAGATCGAGCCGGCCCGGTCGTTGAAATAGCGCAACGGCGCGACGGCCTGCCACGGCTCGCCGCTGAGATAGCCGTCGGGCGGTGGCTCGTACTCGGCGACCGGGCCGCCCGGACACGTCGCGTGGGGTTGGTAGGCGCGACCACGTGGCCCGGCCGCCTCCATCGCGAGCTCGGTCAGCGCCTGGCTCAGTTCCGTCGCGAGCACCTTGAGCATCGACGACGCGACGCCTGGGTTCTTGCCTGCGGCCACCGTCGCCAACACGCGGTACTCCAGGATCTCCAGCACCTCGGTGCGGATTCGGGCGTCGGCGAGCTTGCGGGCGAAGGCCGCGTCGTCGAGCAGCCGTCCACCGGCAGGTCCGGGCGCCTCGGCCGCGACCGTCGCGATCTCATCGGCCATCACCTGCAGTGCAGGGGAGGACGCGCCGCCGCCGCGTTCGAACTCGAGCAGATACTTCGCGACGGTCCAACCGTCGTCGATCTTGCCGAGCACATTCGACTTGGGCACCCGCACCTCGTCGAAGAAGACCTGGTTCTGGACCTCCTCGCCGGAGGTCATTACCAGCGGGCGGATCTGGATGCCCGGCGTGGTCATGTCGATGAGCACGAAGGTGATGCCCTGCTGCCTCTTCTGCGTCTTCGATGTGCGCACCAGTGCGAACATCCAGTTGGCTTCGCCGGCGTGCGTGGTCCAGATCTTGCTGCCGGTGCAGACCAGGTCGTCACCGTCGTCGACCGCTGCCATCGACAGCGCCGCCAGGTCGGAACCCGCCTCGGGTTCGGAGTAGCCCTGGCAGAAGAAGACCTCCCCGGTGAGGATTCGGGGCAGGAAGAAGTCCTTCTGCGCGTCCGTGCCGAACTTGACGAGTGCGTGGGCCACCATCCTGATGCCCATCGGTGACAATGACGGGGCTCCGGCCAGCTGGCATTCCCTGCTGAAGATGTAGTGCTGCGTCAGGGTCCAATCGCAGCCGCCGTGCTCGACCGGCCACGCCGGTGCGGCCCAGCCGCGCTCGTGCAGGATCCGCTGCCACTCCATGCTGGCCTCGTGGTCTGCGTAGACGCTGGTCATGAGGCGACCCGCCCGGCGCAGGTCCGGTGTCAGCTTCTCGTCGAGGAAGCCGCGCACCTCGTCGCGAAAGGCCGTGTCGGCCGCCGACCAGGTGAGGTCCATATGTTGTTCCCCTATCTGCTGGAGCGCTAGTCAGAGAGTAAACCTAGTTAGTTAAGTGGGCCGCGGCGGGGTGCGGGTGAGGTGAGCCGAGGCAACCCTTCGGTGACGGGCTCCAGCAAACTAGTAATAATTGACGTGTGAGTCACTGGGCGAAGTTGTCGGCATCACCGTGCGCCGGCTTCGCGCCGTCGCCGGGCCAGCCTTTGCCGAGCAAACTTCGATGGTATCGTCGAGCTGTTGCCACTGCCCGCGTTGGCAAACCCCCTCGAATCCCTGCGCGGGCTGTGGCAACTTTACGCACGTGGCTATTTCCTGGTCTATTGACGGGTGGCCGACGTCGACGTATAAGTGGCCGAGATCAGTTTTCACACTGACTAGCAATACCGAGGTAGTTAACTTTGAACTGGGACCTTGAAGTCGACATGGTGTGCACCGGGTCCGGTGCCGCGGGGCTGGCGACCGCCATCTCCGCCGTTGACTACGGCGGCGATGTGTTCGTTGCCGCGTCACCGCAAAGCGACAACGCAGACGACGCGTTCCACGCGCCTCTGGGCCTCCGCCATCCTTGGCTCGGACCCCACGTCTTGGACCTGGAGACGAACAACTACCTCGCTGCGCTGTCGTCGGACCTCGGACCCGTGCGCGTGGGCGAGCGTGATGCCGATCTACCGATCTGCGTCGTGCACGAGTTGCCGATCGAGTCGCGAAGTCCGATCGCCCCGTTCTTCGGTGACCGGCTTGGCGAATGGGCGGCGCGCTGCCTGGCCTCGCCGTACGGCTTCCTCCACACCCGGGTGTCGGACTGGCGGACAACCACGCTGCACACCACTGACGGTGAGACGATCGAAGTCGCCGAGATCGGTTCGATTTCACCCGATCCCGCCAATGTCGGCGGATCGGTTCTCGACTGGGTCGCCACGCGGGCACACGACAGGGGCATCGAAGTGCAGCCGGACTGCTCGCTGCATCGCATCGTGTTCGAGGAGGGCGACGTGGTCGGGGCGGCCTTCACGACACCCGACGGACCGCTGGCCATTCGCACACGATTCGGCGTGACGGTGGCCACCGACAGCACCCGGGTCAACGCGGCCCCGCCGCAACAGCCGTCG
Source organism: uncultured Actinomycetota bacterium (assembly GCA_963793055.1). Lineage (GTDB taxonomy): Bacteria > Actinomycetota > Actinomycetes > Mycobacteriales > Mycobacteriaceae > Mycobacterium. The sequence goes on from CAWBYS010000009.1 coordinate 77,495, forward strand.
GCGGGCGAGAATGCTCTTCGCGTCTGCCTCGTCAGCAGGCACGCGAGCCGGTTCGGTCGCCTCGAGTTGCTCACGTCGGAGCCGCTCGCACGCGAGGCGCCGCCGCTCTGTGAGCAGGTCAACCGTCGGCTGCAGGTCAACCTGCGTGAGACGCAGGGTGACTCGCCCACGTGGCGCTGTGCCAGGGGTGACGGATATCCGCTCTACGGTCTGTAGCAGGTCGACCGCGCCGGTATGACACCCTGATGTAGGTGGACAGCGCATACCCGGAAGTGGGTCGGGGGGACTTGCCCGTCAGAGACATCGGCAGGCTGCTGCTGCTCTGCAATGACCGACCGGGACTCGTCGCGGCGGTGAGCGCTTTCCTGGCCGGTGCAGGCGCCAACATCGTGTCGCTCGATCAGCACTCGACCGAGCAGTCGGGTGGCACCTTTATGCAGCGCACGATTTTCCACCTGCCCGGTCTGACGGCGGCCAGGGACGCACTCGAGCGTGACTTCGCCGAGAAGGTGGCATCGAAGTTCGACATGGACTTCCGGCTCACCGAAGCCTCGAAACCCAAGCGCGTCGCGATCATGGCCTCCAAGGAGGACCACTGCCTGCTGGATCTGTTGTGGCGCAATCGTCGCGGCGAGTTGGACATGTCGGTGTCGATGGTGGTCTCGAACCACCCGGATCTCGCCGATCAGGTGCGGCCGTTCTCGGTGCCCTTCCTGCATGTGCCTGCGACGAAGGACATTCGCGAAGAAGCCGAACGGCGGCAACTGGACCTGCTGCGGGGGAATGTCGATCTGGTGGTGCTGGCCCGATACATGCAGATCTTGACGCCGACGTTCCTGCGCGAGGTCGGCTGCCCGGTCATCAACATTCATCACTCCTTTCTTCCCGCGTTCATCGGAGCTGCGCCGTACCGGCGAGCCAAAGAGCGCGGAGTCAAACTCGTCGGTGCCACCGCCCATTACGTCACCGAGAACCTCGATGAGGGGCCGATCATCGAGCAGGACGTGGTCCGGGTGGACCATCGTCAGAGTGTTGGCGATCTGGCGCGGCTCGGCGCAGACGTCGAGCGCCTCGTGCTGTCCCGTGCGGTGTTGTGGCACTGTGAGGACCGCATAATCCGATACGGCAACCAGACAGTGATCTTCTAGGAGGAGTCGTCGTGAAAACGTTCAGCGGGCTTGACGAATTCGTCGCGGCGCAGGGCAGTCAGCTTGGTCCGACCGAGTGGTTGGAGGTCACGCAGGACCGCGTCAATCTGTTCGCCGATGCCACCGACGACCACCAGTGGATCCATGTCGATCCCGAGCGCGCGGCCGCCGGCCCGTTCGGCGGCACGATCGCGCATGGCCTGCTGACGCTTTCGCTGCTGCCGCAGTTCATGCAGCAGCTGTACAGGGTGCAGAACATCGCGATGGCTATCAACTACGGCTACAACAAGGTTCGTTTCATCACCCCGGTCAAGGTGGGCGCCAAGATCCGTGCCCGCGCCGAGATCACGAAGGTCGACCAGCTCGACGGCGCCGTGCAGGCCACCGTGACGACGACGGTCGAGATCGATGGCTCGGAAAAGCCCGCCGCAGTGGCGGAGTCGATCGTCCGAATGATGGGCTGACACTCCCGCTCGCGGTGAAGAGTTCCGGGCCTGCCCGCCGGAGAGATCAGTACTGCGACGAGCCCTGATCGACGGAGATCGCCTGGGCCGTCACCATTTTCGACTCGTCGCTGGCCAGCCAGCAGACCGCGTCGGCGATGTCCTCGGGTTGCGCGACCCACGAGGGCAGATACGGCGTGAGGACGTTCAGCAGGGCGTGATTGCCGTCGGCGTCGGCAGCCTTCGCGATTGCTTCGACCATCTCGGGCGAACCCATCGCCGTGACGACAGGACCGGGATGAACACTGTTGACCCGGATCCAATGCTTGCCGAGCTCAGCGGCGAAGGCCCGTGCCATACCGACGACCGCATGCTTGCTGGCGGTGTAGTGAATCATGAACGGCTGCAGCTTCACTCCGGCGGCCGAGCCGATCAGGATGATCGATCCGCCACGGCCCCCGTCGATGATCTTCTGGGCACCCGCCATCACGGTGTTCCAGGTGCCGGTGACGTTGATGTCCATCACATCCCGAAAGTCCTCGGGGGTGATTTCATTCCACGCGGCGGGGGCGGAGATGCCTGCGTTGGCGACGATCACATCGAGCCGGCCCAGCGCGGCGACACCATCGTCGACCGCGTGGCGCAGTCCGTCGACGTCTCTGGTGTCGACCACCGACGCGAGTACGCGCCGTCCGGTGGATTCGACCAGGCGCACCGTCTCGTCAAGGTCCTCCGGCGTCGCCGGCGGATAGGGTGCACAGCTCGGCAGCTTGCCCGCGATGTCGATGGCGATGATGTCGGCGCCCTCGCCGGCCAACTTCACGGCGTGCGCACGGCCCTGCCCCCGCGCCGCGCCGGTGATGAAGGCCACCTTGCCTTCCAGCCGCCCCGTCATCGCTGAGCCCCTTTCACGAGATTCGACCCGATGATGAGCCGCTGTATCTCGCTGGTGCCCTCGTATAGCCGCAGCAGCCGCACATCGCGGTAGATGCGCTCGACGGGCACCTCGCGCATGTAGCCGCTGCCGCCGTGGATCTGCACCGCGAGATCGGCTACCTGGCCGACCATTTCGGTGCAGAACAGCTTCGCTGCGGACGGCGCGACCCGGCGGTCCTCACCGGTGACCCAGAGGCGCGCGGTATCGCGGACCAGCGCCCGTCCGGCGAGTACGCCCGTCTGCTGGTCGGCGAGCATCGCCTGCACGAGCTGAAAGCTTCCGATCGGTGTTCCGCCCTGCGTGGCGGTGGCCGCGTAAGCGATGGATTCGTCAAGCGCGCGCTGCGCCGTTCCGACGGACAGCGCGGCGATGTGCACCCGGCCGCGCGCCAGCGAGATCATCGCAGCGCGGTAACCGATGTCCTCACTTCCGCCGATGAGCGCGGAGTCGGGAACGCGGACGTCGTCGAGGTTGACGTCGGACGTCCATGCGCCTTCTTGGCCCATCTTGGCGTCCTTGGCGCCGACCGTCACGCCCGCCGTGTCGGCGGGCACCAAGAAGACCGCGATGCCCGCGCCCTCGTCGTCGGCGGGCCGGGTGCGTGCGAAAACGATGAACAAGTCGGCCATAGGTGCGTTGGTGATGAACCGCTTCTGGCCGGTGATGAGCCAATCGGGATTGTCTTGGCTCCCGTCGCGAACGGCTTTCGTGCGCAGGCCCGACGGGTTGGACCCGGCACCCGGTTCGGTCAGCGCGAAGGAAGCGACGACCTCGCCGGTCGCCATCGGCTCCAGCCAGCGTGCCTTCTGCTCGTCGGTGCCGAATCCGACGAGCACCTGTCCGGCGATGCCGTTGTTGGTACCGAACATCGATCGCAGAGCCAGTGACGTGTAGCCCAGCTCCATCGCGAGCTCGACGTCCTGCGAGAGGTTCAGGCCGAGGCCACCCCACTCCTGCGGGATCGCATAACCGAACAAGCCCATCTTCTTGGCCTGCTCGCGCAGGTCGTCGGGCACCCGGTCGTCGACCAGGATCTCCTGCTCCCGCGGCATGACGGCGCTGCGGACGAAATGACGAGTCTGGGCCAGGATCTCCTGGAAATCCTCGTCGCTGACTTCGGCAGTGGTCATCGGCAGATGCTCCTCTTCGGCTTTTCGCGTCGTGGGTCGGCCCCTGGGCCCATGGCCGGGCAAAATCATATATGAAATATGATGTCGCTTTGACAGGGCCCCGGCGGGCCTTCCACCAGCGAAGAGGGGTGATCAGGTGTCGTTGCTGACCGGTCAGACTGCCGTCGTCACCGGGGGCGCACAGGGCCTCGGGTATGCGATCGCCGAGCGGTTCATCGCCGAGGGCGCCCGCGTCGTGCTCGGCGATCTGGACCTTGGCGCCACCGAAACGGCGGCCAAACAACTCGGCGGCGACGACGTCGCGCTCGCGGTGCGATGCGATGTCGTCTCCTCCGCCGACGTCGACGCACTCGTGGCAACAGCCGTGGACCGCTTCGGTGGATTGGACGTCATGGTCAACAACGCAGGCATCACCCGCGACGCGACGCTGCGCAAGATGACCGAGGACCAGTTCGACCAGGTGATCGCCGTGCACCTGAAGGGCACCTGGAACGGCACCAAGGCCGCAGCGGCGATCATGCGCGAGAACAAGCGCGGCGCGATCGTGAACATGTCGTCGATCTCGGGCAAGGTCGGTCTCGTCGGGCAGACGAACTACTCGGCGGCCAAGGCGGGCATCGTCGGCATGACTAAGGCCGCCGCCAAGGAGCTTGCGCACCTCGGTGTCCGGGTCAACGCGATTCAGCCGGGACTGATCCGGTCGGCGATGACCGAAGCTATGCCCCAACACATTTGGGATCAGAAGCTGGCGGAGGTGCCGATGGGTCGGGCCGGTGAGCCGGCCGAGGTGGCCAAGGTCGCCCTGTTCCTCGCCAGCGATCTGTCGTCGTACATGACCGGAACGGTGCTCGAGGTGACGGGTGGGCGGCACATTTGAGCACACGCGAAGCCGTCATCTGTGAACCGGTGCGCACGCCGATCGGCCGCTACGGCGGCATGTTTCAGTCGCTGACGGCCGTGGATCTCGGCGTCGCCGCACTGAAGGGTCTGCTCGAACGAACCGGGCTGGCCCCCGATGCCGTTCAAGACGTGATCCTCGGGCACTGCTACCCGAACAGCGAGGCGCCCGCGATCGGTCGCGTCGTCGCACTGGACGCGGGTCTGCCGGTGACCGTTCCCGGTATGCAGGTCGACCGGCGCTGCGGCTCGGGCCTGCAGGCCGTCATCCAGGCGTGCCTGCAAGTCGCCAACGGCGACAGCGACGTGGTGGTCGCCGGCGGCGCGGAGAGCATGAGCAACGTGGCGTTCTACTCAACCGACATGCGTTGGGGCGGTGCACGATCGGGCGTTACCGTGCACGACGGGTTGGCCCGCGGACGCACCACTGCCGGCGGGCGGCACCACCCGGTTCCCGGCGGCATGCTGGAGACCGCCGAGAACCTGCGCCGCCAATACGGCATCTCGCGACAGGAACAGGACGAGCTCGCGGTGAGGTCCCATCAGCGGGCGGTCGCCGCGCAGAAGGACGGCATCCTCGCCGAGGAGATCATTCCCGTTGCGGTGCGCACCCGTCAGGGCGAAGACCTGATTGCCACCGACGAGCATCCTCGCGCCGACACCTCCGTCGAATCTTTGGCGAAGCTCAAACCCGTTCTGCTGAAGGACGACCCGGAATCGACGGTCACCGCAGGCAATTCCAGTGGGCAGAACGACGCGGCGTCCATGTGCATCGTCACGACGCCCGGGAAGGCCGACGAGCTCGGTGTCACCCCGCTGGCCCGGCTTGTCTCGTGGGGGTCGGCCGGCGTCGCGCCGAACATCATGGGCATCGGCCCGGTGCCCGCGACGGAGGTGGCGCTGGCCAAGGCCGGGCTCGCATTGAGCGACATCGACCTCATCGAACTCAACGAGGCGTTCGCCGCGCAGGCGCTGGCCGTGATGAAGGAGTGGAAGTTCACCGCGGCCGACCACGATCGCACGAACGTGCACGGCTCCGGCATCTCACTCGGCCACCCGGTCGGTGCCACCGGCGGGCGGATGCTGGCCACGCTGGCCCGTGAGCTCAACCGGCGCGACGCCCGCTACGGCCTGGAAACCATGTGCATCGGGGGCGGCCAAGGCCTGGCCGCTGTGTTCGAGAGAGTCGGCGCATGACGAGGCTTGCACAGACGCTCGGTCTGACGGAGTTCCAGACCGAAATCATCGCCAATGTGCGGCAATTCGTCGACAAGGAGATCATCCCGGCCGCCCAGGATCTCGAGCATTCCGACACCTATCCGCAGGCCATCGTCGATGCGATGCGCGAGATGGGGCTGTTCGGCTTGATGATCCCCGAGGAGTACGGCGGCCTCGGCGAATCGCTGCTGACATACGCGCTGTGTGTGGAGGAGCTCGCGCGCGGCTGGATGAGCATCTCCGGGGTGATCAACACCCACTTCATCGTCGCCTACATGATCCGCCAGCACGGCACCGACGCCCAGAAGCGGCATTACCTGCCGCGCATGGCAACCGGTGAGACGCGCGGTGCGTTCTCGATGTCCGAACCCGAACTCGGCTCCGATGTCGCCGCGATCCGCACGCGGGCCAGGCGCAACGATGACGGGACCTACACCATCGACGGTCAGAAGATGTGGCTGACCAATGGCGGCAGCTCGACCCTGGTGGCCGTCTTGGTACGCACCGATGAGGGCGCCGACAAGCCGCACCGCAATCTGACTGCGTTTCTCGTCGAAAAGCCCACCGGCTTCGGCGAAGTCGCGCCGGGCTTGACCATCCCCGGCAAGATCGACAAGCTGGGTTACAAAGGGATCGACACCACCGAGTTGATCTTCGACGGTTACGTGGCACAGGCCGCCGACATCCTCGGCGAGGCGCCCGGTCAGGGCTTCTTCCAGATGATGGACGGCATCGAGGTGGGCCGTGTCAATGTGTCGGCGAGAGCGTGCGGTGTGGGTATCCGGGCGTTCGAGCTGGCCGTGCGCTACGCCCAGCAGCGTCACACGTTCGGCAAGCCGATCGCCGAACACCAGGCTATCGCATTCCAATTGGCCGAGATGGCAACCAAAGTGGAGGCGGCGCATCTGATGATGGTCAACGCCGCCCGGCTGAAGGACTCCGGGGAGCGCAACGACGTCGCGGCCGGGATGGCGAAATACTTGGCCAGCGAGTTCTGCGCTGAGGTCACTCAGCAGAGCTTCCGCATCCACGGTGGCTACGGCTATTCCAAGGAATACGAGATCGAACGGCTGATGCGCGATGCTCCGTTCCTGCTCATCGGCGAGGGCACGAGCGAGATCCAGAAGAACATCATCAGCAAGCGACTGCTCGCGGACTATCGGATCTGACCGGTGACGGGTCCGGAGGTTCCGCAGGTCTTAGCCCGACCGCAGCTTGCCGAAGATGTGGCGCGCATCGTCCGCAAGCGCATCTTCGACGGCACCTATGCCGCAGGCGATTACGTCCGGTTGGACCAACTCGCGGCGGAACTCGGTGTCAGCGTCACGCCCGTGCGTGAGGCGCTGTTCGAGTTGAAGGCAGAGGGGTTGCTCGCCCAGCAGCCTCATCGCGGCTTCGTGGTGTTGCCGGTGACCGGCCGCGACCTGACCGACGTGTCGAACGTCCAGGCCTACATCGGCGGCGAACTCGCAGCGCGAGCGGCGGCCAACATCAGCGACGAACAACTGCTCGAACTGCAACGGATCCAGTCGGATCTGGAGGACGCATATGCGGCCGATGACGACGAACGCGCGGTGCGGCTCAATCACGACTTTCACCGCGCGATCAACGTGGCAGCGGACTCACCCAAGCTCGCTCAGCTGATGTCGCAGATCACCCGCTACGCCCCCGAATCGGTGTTCCCGACGATCACGGGCTGGCCCGAGAAATCCAACAAGCACCATCGCCGCCTGCTCGCGGCGCTGGAGAAACGCGACGAAAATCTCGCCCGCACTGCGATGTCCGAGCATCTCGCGGCCGGCGCGAAGCCCTTGATCGACCACCTGACCGACCGCGGGGTGGTCCCTTAGTTTCCGCGAGCAGCCGCAAAGGTGTCCAAATCGGCGGGAAATAGGAACCCGCTCCGATGATCGCGATGCGCGGTGACATGTCGCCGTCTACACCGAGTCCGCCAACATGGCGCGTAGCCGGCTGACGTCGACCTTGCCGGTAGTGCCCCGCGGAATGTCATCGTCGGAGCCGACCAGACGCCACACGGTGGGAACCTTGAACGCGCTCAGGCGTTTCCGAGCTGCGGCGCGGAGTTGGTCGCGGGTGCAGTCGGTGATGACGACAGCGCCGACCGAGCCGCTGATCTCGATGACGAACGCATTGTCCACGCCGTCGATCGTGCGCAGCGCCTGTTCGACCTCGCTGGGGTAGACGGTAGCGCCGCTGACCTTGAACATGTCGTCACACCGACCGTGGTAGAACATGAATCCGTCGGCGTCGAGGTGGCCAAGATCGCCGGTGGGGTAGAAGCCGTCGGCGGTGAAGAGGTCTTCCCGGCCACGCCGGCATATGCCGCGCATGACGTGGGGCCCGCGAAGCTGGATCATGCCGACCCTGCCGGTCGAAAGTGGTTCGCTCGTGTCGGAGTCGACGATCCGAACCTCCATGCCCTCGAAGGGTTTACCGCAGCTGCCCCAGGCCGACGGTGGCATGTCGGTGTCCGCGGGGTAACCGCAGTAGGGGCCGAAGGATTCGGTCATGCCGAACAACTTGGCGCGTGCACCGGGTTGGGCGCGCTTCTCCGGAGGAAGCAATGCCTCGAGGCTGCCGACCCGCAGCGCCGACAGATCGGCTGGCGATGGAATCGTTTTGGCGAGCCAGCGCTTCGGCCTGGTCGGGCCAGCCCCGAAACAGGGTCACGCGTTCGCGCTCGAGCAGACGCAGCGTCATCTCCGGTTGGGGGATCGGTTCGGTGACCAGCGTGGCGCCGGCCAGCAGCGCGGACAGCACGCCGCTGCCGAACCCGCCGACCCAGAAGAACGGCATCGGGAGGTACAAGCGTGTGTCGGCGTCGATGCACCGCGCCGCGAGGCCGGAGCGCACCGCCCCGAGTGCGTTGCCGTGGGAGTGAATGACGCCTTTGGGTGGGCCGCTGCTTCCCGACGTGAACATGATCGCGAGTGTGTCGCTGGGCGTGACGGTTTGGGCGATCGCGTCGACGATGCCGGTATCGTCCCCGGGCTCGGTAAACAGCTCGTCTACCGCCCACACCTCTCGCAGTGCCGGCAGATCCGACCGCGTGCCGGAGACATCGTCGAGGTAGTGGTGGCCGCGGAATTCCCGCACCGCCACCAGGAACTGCACCGAAGCCACGCGCAGCTGCGCGGCGAGCTCGGGTGGCGCCAGCAGAGTGCTCAGCGGCACCAGCACGGCGCCGACGCGTGTCAGCGCGACGGCGATCTGGACCCACTGCACGCAGTTCGGCATGAGCAACCCGACGCGCGTGCCCTTGGTGACGCCTGCCCGGATGAACGCGCCAGCCAGCTCACGAGAGGTGGCGTCGAGCTCGGCGTAGGTCAGCCGGGTCTGTGGGTCGATCACCATCGGCTTGCCGGTACCCGCGGCGTGAAGCGTGATCAGTTCGTTGATGGTGTCAGGCATCGAACACCCTTGCCAGCCGCTGCATGTCGATCTTGCCGCTCGACATCATCGGGATACTCGTGCTCGGTATGGCGGCGAAACACCTCGGGATCTTGTACGCGGACAGTTCGTTCTTGAGCCTGCCACGGACCGCGTCTTCGTCGAACTCCGCGCCGTCCTCCTGCACGATGACGGCTGCGACCACCTGCCCACGATCGGGATCGGGCAGCCCGAAAACGTGTGCCACCATGCCGCAGACCTTGGCGATGGCCTTTTCCACCTCCGCGGGTGCGACGTTCGCGCCCGCTGATTTGATCATCGCGCCGCGCCGGCCGATGAAGTACACGAACCCTTCATCGTCGGTGCGCACGAGATCACCGGTGTGAAACCAGCCGTCGGTGTCGAAGCACTCCTCGCGACTGAGCCTGTAATACCTCTGCATCACCCACGGCCCGCGGATGCAGAGCTCGCCGACCTCGCCGACATCCACGACGCGCTCGGTGTCAGGGTCGATGACCTTGGTGTCGAAACCCGCCATGGGCTTGCCGTGGGAACCGCGACGATGCTCCGGCTGGTCGGTCTCGTCGGCACTGGCCGTGATGACGCTTCCCGCTTCGGTCATTCCGAGCATGAAATGGCGCAATGCGGGATCGGCGGGCTGGGCCTCGGGCGCCATGATCGGGTACAGGTTCCCGCGCCGTGCGGACGAGAGATCGCGTTGCGGCAGGCTGGGATGGCGGGCTAGCGAGGCGATGCCGGCGACGAAGCCGTTGGTGATGGTTGGCTTTTCGGTCTCGAGAAGGTCGAGCGTTTCGCCGGGGTCAATCGCGTTGGAGCAGACCAGCGTGGCCCCGGCAAGCAACGGGGACAAGACGCCGATCGCGATCCCACCTATCCAGAAGAACGGCGAGTTGCAGAACTGCTTGTCCCGTGCGGTCAGTCCCCGAACCGCGTTGAGGGCGACTTGGTGTTCGAGCAGCGACGCGTGAGTGTGCACGACGCCCTTCGGTGCACTTGTCGACCCCGACGTATAGACGATCGCCAGTATGTCCGAGGAGTCGACGTCGTCTTCCATCGCGACCAGTCGTGCTTCGTCGACCATGTCGACCGGAGCGGAATCGATCAGGACATGGCGCAGCAACCGAAGTTCGGACCGATCCAGGCCGGCCAGCCGCTCGCGGTAGTCGTGGCCGCGGTAGGACGCGGTGGCAAGGAGGATTTCGACATCCGCATGGGCGAGCTGGGTGGCCAGTTCCGGTCCAGTCGCGAATGTCGAGAACGGGATGACAACGGCGCCGATACGGGCGGCCGCCAGCATCGAGATCACCCACGACGCGCCGTTCGGGAAGAGCACACCGACGTGTGTGCCCTTGCCCGCACCAATGGCGATCAGTCCTCGGGCCAGGTCCGCCGATCGGCGATCGGCTTCGGCGTAGGACAGACGTTCGGCGTCGCACACCAACAGCGGGTGTTCGCCGCGCGCCTTTGCCCGCGCGCGCAGCACCTGGGCGACAGTGCTCTCAAGCATGCTCGACGGCGCCGCTGAAGAAGCGCCGCACGGCGCTGAGATCAGGTTTGCCCGACGGCGTTCGCGGTATCTGCTCGACGATCGCGATGTCGGTGGGGATCTCGTAGCGCGCCAGCCGCTTTCGCAGGTACTCCTCGAGCGCCGGGGCATCCACGGCCTCGCGCAGTTCTACCATTGCCACCGGAGTCTCGCCCAGGCGCTCATCGGAGCGGCCGACCACCGCTGCCCCCAGTACCGCCGGGTGGCTCTCCAGCGCGGCGCGCACGTCGTCCGGCATCACCTTGAACCCGCCACGAATGATGGCCTGATCGGCGCGGCCCAGGATCCACAGGAAGCCATCGGCGTCGATGCGTGCCACGTCGGTGGTGCGCATCCAGTCCGCGGATGGTCCTAGCTGGCCCGGCCTGACTTCCAGAAGCCCAGCTTCGTCGGGGCCGAGCGGTGCGCCGTCGTCGCCGACGACGCGCAGTTGTGCGCCGAGTGTGGCTCTGCCCACGCTGCCGCGTTTGGCATGCCAGTACTTCTGGTAGTCGGCCAGGCTCCAGCCGGCGACACCGCCACCGAATTCTGTTGCGGCGTAGGACGTCAGGACCGGAATGCCGAACTTCTCGGTGAACGCGTCGGCATCGTCCGCGGACAGCGGTGCGGTGCCGGACGTGACCGCGCGAATGCTCTGAAGATCGTCGCGACGTAAGACTGGAATGCAGCACGGTTCGCAGGGCCGCGGGCACCAAGCGACACTGCCTTCGGCCGGTGCGTGCGCACCGCGTCGGCCCACTGGCTCAGCTCGAACCGGTCCAGGAGCGCGAATGACCGCGCTTCGCAGACACATTGCAGGACGCGGAACACGCCGCCGATGTGCACCAGAGGCGCGTTGACGATCGCCACGCCGCGGCGAGGCTCGGTGGGGGCGGGATCCGCCGATGACGCTGTGCGCCAGCATCTGCGTAAGTGAGGTCGATGCGTTTGGGTGGGCCGGTAGTACCGCTGGTGAGCATCCGCACTGCGACGCCCGCGCGGGTTTCGACGGCACCGGACGGGCGCCCGCGGTCACGGGCGCACGGTCGGTGAGGCCGAGATCGGCACCGTGGCGGTGCGCGTCGACGGCGACACCAGATTCGCGAGTCGAGCCTGCTCGCCGATGACGAGAGACAGCTCGAGCGCCTCGATGTCGGCCCTCGTGCGCTCGTCGCCGCGGGACAGGATTGATGACGACGACCGTGCCGCCGCCGAGCAGTACCCCAGGAAGCTCGCCACGTGAATGGGCCGGTTGCGCAACAGGATTCCGACGTGGCCGGGGCGCGCCGGCGAGCGACTGCGACTTCGCGGGCCAGTGCGGCCGACTTCGCCCCACGAGCACCACTGCCCGTCGTACTCGATCGCGGGCCCGTCGGGCGCGAGATCGAGAACGTGGCGCGATGCGCTCGCGGAGTCGATCGCCCATCAACGGATTCTTCGGTGCGGCCTGGTCGACGGCGTCCCCTGCGCGGCGAGTTCGGCCTGGCCGAGCGGATTGCCCAGTCGGGTGTAGATCAGGTTCTGTTCCATCGCCGCGCGATACGGCTTGTCGAGCGACTCCCAGATCGCCTTCACCGTGCCCTGAGTCGCCGCCGGCGGCTTGGCCGCGATCGCCTTCGCGATCTCGTGGGCGCGCTGCCAGAGTCGGTCGGGGGAGACGACCTCCGACACCAGCCCGATCCGCAGCGCGGTCTGTGCGCGCTCACCCGTTCGTCGTTGCCCATCAACGCGATTCGCAAGCGTCTCGCCCAGGCCGACGCGGCGCATCAGCCCGATCGGCTCCAGCGCACACACCAGCCCCGCGCTGACATGGGAGTCGAAGAAGGTCGCGTCATCGGAGCAGATCACCACATCGGACTCGTTGACGAAGTAGAACGCCCCCGCGGTGCACATGCCCTGCACGGCGCACACCACCGGCTTCCACATCTTCTGCCATTTCGGGCTGAGCGGCTCGCCGGGATCCTCGTGATTCCACACGTTGTCCGGCTGTCCGTACGACGACTTGATGTCCAGGCCCGCGGAGAAGGCCCGATCGCCGGCCGCCCGCAACACCACCGCGTTGACCGGAGTCGTCGAGTTTGACGATCCGCCACGCCTCGGCCATCTCCTCGCACATCGTCCGGTTGAACGCGTTGAGCGACTCCGGCCGGTTCAGCGTGATCGTCGCGACGCGGTGGCTGCCGTCCACGTCGAGCAGGATGGTGTCGAAGGATCTCATCGGCACTGCCAGTTCGGCGTCCGCTTCTCCATGAACGCCTTCGGTCCTTCGGCCGCGTCGTCGGTACGGATCACGCGCTCGCGGAACGTCTCGGCGAGGATCTCGGCGTCGTGCAAGCGGCAGATCAAGCGTCTTGTGGATGGCCAGCCGCGTACCCCGAACGGCCAGCGGCGCATTGGAGTTCACGATGTCGGCGATCTCATGGGCACGTTCGAGCAGCCGGTCGTGCTCGACGACCTCACTGATCATGCCCAGCTCGTAGGCGCGCTCGGCGCTCATCCGTTCATGCTTGCCCATCAGCGCCATGCGCAGCGCGATGTTGCGCGGCAGGATGCGGGCGAGCCGAACCATCTCCCGGCCCGCGACCAGCCCGATGCTGACGTGCGGGTCGAAGAACGTCGCCTTGTCCGACGCGATGGCGATGTCGCCGGTGGTGATCCAGTCCAGCCCTGCGCCGCAACATAATCCGTTGACCGCCGTCAGCACCGGCTTGGCCATCCGGCGGAACGGCGGCGTGCCCTCCTGCGGTGCCTCCCACTGGTCGTAGGTGGACAGGTACGGCCGTTCGTAGATCACCCGGCCGTCCTCGGGGATCTCACCGACGTCGGCGCCGGTGCAGAACGCGCGACCGGTGCCGGTGACGATCAGGGTCCAGATGTCGTCGTCGTTCTCGGCCTCGTCGTACGCGGTGCGCAGTTCGGTGATCATGGCCGGGCTGAGCGCGTTGAGCGCGTCAGGCCGGTTCAGCGTGATCGTGGCCTTGTGCCCGTCGACTTCGTATTTGATGAAGTCGAACGACTCAGTTGCCATGAATGAGCCCCTTATCCGTCTGGATCACCGGCCACCGAATTCCGGTGTGCGCTTCTCGCGGAACGCCGCGAGGCCTTCCTTGAAATCCTTGGTGCGGCAGGACAGCTCGAGATTGAACAGCTCCTGTGTCATCGACTGTGGCAGTGTGGCGTGCTGTCCGTAATTGAGCGCCTGTTTGGCCAGTCCGATCGCGACGGTAGGGCCGGAGGCCAGTCGGGTCAGCAGGTCGGAGACGGTGTCGTCGAGTTCGGAGTCGTCGACGCAGCGATGGATGAGGCCCCAGTCCGCGGCGGCGGTACCACTGACCTTCTCGCCGAGCAGCAGCATGCTCTTCGCGCGGGCGACACCGACCAGCCGCGGCAACAGCCATGTCGAACCCGAGTCCGGGCTGAACCCGCGGTTCACGAACGGTTCCCAGAAGACGGCATCGGTGGTGGCCACCGTGAAATCGGCGGCCAGCGCCAGATTGCAGCCCAGCCCGGCGGCCCAGCCACGCACGGTGCAGACGACTGGCAGATGGATCGCGTGGACCAGGTCGATGATCCGGTGAGCGCCGTGGGGAATGCGACGCACGAGATCGCCGGTGCGGGGTCGTTCTCCGCTGTTCGACGCGACCCAGTCCGCGCCCGAGCAGAAGTCGCGTCCCGCGCCGACGATGTGGATCGCGCGAAGCGAGTCGTCGGTGGCGGCGCCGGCGAGGACATCGACGAAGGACTCGATCATCGGCTGGCTCAGCGAGTTGCGCCGCGACGGCCGATCCAGCGTCACGCGCAGGACGTCGCCCTCCCGGGACGTCGTGACCGCGCCGTCGTCACTCATCGTTGAATCTGCCGTTCCCTCGCTATACGGTTAGGCCTACAGTATTGCTATCTTGTACAAGTTAGCAAGGAAAGGTTCCATGTCGGCAGGCATCCCTCGGTACGGTGAGCGGCCGCTGCCACAGACCGTCGCGGCAGCCGGCGCGATCCGGCGACTGACGGGAGTGCTGCTCTCGCTCGAGCACGACCACCCGACCGTCGACGCAATGATTGCGCAGGTCGCCGAATGGGAGCGTGAACTCGCCGCGGCGGCGCCGGCCGACCTCACTCCGCGGATCGGGCCCGACAGCAGGGCGGGCCAGCGCGTCTACCTCGACCACGCCTTCGATATCGGTGCGTACAACCCGTGCTTTCCCGAGTACACCTTCGACCGTCTCGATGCCGACGCGGCGTCGGGCCGGGTGACGTTCCCGCTCGTGTTCGAAGGACCGCCGGGGTTGGTCAACGGCGGGTTCCTTTCAGTGTTCTTCGATTGCGTCACCCAGCACCAGAGTTGCGCCGCGGGACGCACCGGCAAGACGCGCTCGCTGACGGTTACCTACCGTAGGCCGACTCCGATCCTCACCGAACTCGACTTCGACGTCACGCGTGCGGAATCCGACGGGCGCGTGACGTCGACGGCGCGGCTGCTCCTCGGTGACGAGGTGCTGTGCATCGGCGAACTCAGCACGGCGGCCTCGTCGCCGAACAGGCTGTCGGTCTTCGATTTCGGTCACCGGCGGGCCAAGAGTCCATGACCAGTGTCCAGCGAATTCGACAACCGCGGGTGGCGGAGATCGTCGCCGCGCGACTGCGTGACGAGATTCTTTCGGGACGCATCAAGGAAGGCGACGTGCTCCCGTCCCAGGACAGCCTGCTCGCTGAGTTCGGCGTGAGTCCGCCGGCGCTGCGCGAGGCGATTCACATCCTCGAGACGGACGGTTTGATCTCCGTGCGTCGCGGGAACATGGGCGGCGCCATCGTTCACCTGCCGTCGGCCGAACGCACCGCGCACATGATCAGCATGGTGTTGCAGACGCGGGCGGCGACACCCGCCGACGTCAGCGGCGCCCTGATGCACCTCGAGCCGATCTGTGCGGGCATGTGCGCCGCGCGCGAAGACCGGCTGACCGAGGTCGTACCCTATCTCGAAGCCGAGATCGCCTTGCAGACAGAGCAGTTCGACAACCTGTCGCGCTACGTGCCGAATGCGCGGCGGTTCCACGAGGCGCTGGTGTCGCGGTGCGGGAACGAGCCCATGATCCTGCTGATCGGCTCGCTGGAACTGATCTGGTCTGCCCACGAGTCGTCGGTGTGGAGCGACGAGGGGGATCCGATGGAACACAAGACGATGCGAGCCGCCTTACGGGATCACCAGCGAATCGTGGACGCCATTCGGGACGGGAACGAAGCGCGTGCCGTGAAGCTGGCGCACGACCACCTCGCCGCCGCGCGACGCAACACCCTCGCTGTCGGCGCAGACAAAACCATTGAAGCCAAACTGATCTCCAACGTCGAATGAGAGCCACCATGACGACCACCGACGACCGCGTGCTGTTCGAGGCCGACCGCGACAAGCGCATCGCGACCATCACTTTGAACAACCCGGCGCAGCGCAACTCCTACGACGCCGCGATGCGCGAGACCGTCGGCCGCTATCTCGACCAGGTGGCCGAAGACGATGATCTGACGGTTGTATTGCTGCGTGGTGCGGAGGGGGTGTTCAGCACCGGAGCGAACATGAACAACGCCTACGGCTGGTATGGCGATGTGGGGGCACTCCCCTCGCAAGCTGGGGACCCACCCGCCCGAAGGGCAGGGGGACGCTCGCGCGAAGAGCAGACGAGCACAGCCAAGGCTCCGACAAGGAGCCGGCCCAGCCAGCGGCGCCGACTTGCGGTGGACCGCAAGTCTTTTGGCTTCTACCACAACTTGATGGGTTTCCCTAAGGTCACGGTGGGGGAGATCAGCGGCTACGCGCTCGGCGGCGGATTCGAGATGGCGCTGATGACCGACATCTCCGTGATCGGGCGCGACACCAAGATCGGCATGCCTGCGACGCGCTTCCTCGGCCCCGCACTGGGCAGCCTGCACATGTTCTTCCATCGGCTCGGCCCGGTGCTGGCGCGGCGACTGTTGCTGACGGGCGACATCATCGAAGCGGGTGAGGTCGAACATCTCGGCGTGTTCACCGATACGTGCGAGCCCGCATCGGTGCCCGCGCGTGCGCGCTACTGGGCGGAGAAGGCCGCGAAGATGCCGGCCGACGGCGTCGTGATCGCCAAGGAAGCCTTCCGGCTCGTCGAGCAGAGCCAGGCCTATCAGGGCGAGGAGGTGGCCAGCTACCTGTTCCACGCCTACGGGACAAACCTGCAGTTCGCCCCCGGCGAGTTCAACTTCGTCAAGACGCGGGCGCAGCACGGAACAAAAGAGGCCTTTCGGCTGCGTGACGAGCACTTCCACGTGCCGGAGCCGGAGTGACGAGGGCCACCTGCCGACAGCACTACAGTATCTGCTACTTTTGTAACGTCGATAACGCCGAAACCCGAGGTTGAGAATATGTCCACACCCGTCATCGTCGGTGCCGCCAGGACCGCCATCGGTCGTTCGTTCAAGGGGACCCTGGTCAACACACCGCCCGAGACGCTGATCACCACGGTTCTGCCCGAGGTCGTTCGCCGGTCCGGCGTCGACCCCGCGGATTTCGACGACATCATCTTCGCCGAATCGCATTACGGCGGTGGCGATCTCGCTCGCTATGCCGCAGACGCGACCGGCATGCAGGACGTTCCCGGTCAGTCCGTCAATCGGCACTGTGCGGGCAGCCTCACCGCGATCGGCAATGCCGCGGCGCAGATCGGTTCCGGCATGGAGAAGGCGTTGATCGCGGGCGGCGTGCAGTCGCTGTCAATGACGCCGCTGGTGAACTGGCGGATCCCCGGCCCCGAGCTGAAGTTCGAGGAGCGCTGGATGCCGCCGACTCACGTCGAGACTCCGGATGCACCCTGCAAGGACATGTCGATCACGGTCGGGTGGAACACCGCGCAGGCCGCCGGTATCAGCCGCGAGGAGATGGACGCCTGGGCGGCGCGGTCGCATCAGCGCGCGATCGCCGCGATCGACGAGGGCAAGTTCCTCGACGAGATCATCCCGCTGAAGGTGCAGCAGTTCGACGGGTCGGTGATCGACTTCAGCGTCGACGAGCATCCGCGCCGCGACACCACCGTCGAGAAGCTGGCCGGGCTGAAGGTGCTGCATCCGGAGATCGAGGGGTTCTCGATCACTGCGGGCAACAGCAGCGGCACCAACGACGCCGCGGCGGCGGTCGCACTCGTCAGCGCTGACTACGCCGACGCCCACAAGCTGAACAAGATGGCGACCGTGAAGGCTTGGGCCGCAGCGGGCATCGCGCCGCGCGACTGCGGCCTGGGTGCGGTGAGGGCGATCGGCAAGGTCCTCGACCGCGCCGGACTGAAGGCGTCCGACGTTGCGCTGTGGGAGATCAACGAGGCGTTCGCCTCGGTCCCGATCGCCGCATGCAAGGAGTTCGGTATCGACGACGAGCTGGTGAACTTCTCCGGAAGTGGTTGCAGCCTCGGCCATCCGATCGCGGCATCGGGTGCGCGCATGGTGACGACTCTGGTTTACGAACTGCAGCGGCGCGGCGGCGGTATCGGTGTCGCGGCGATGTGCGCAGGCGGCGGCCAGGGCGGCGCAGTCGTCATCGAGGTCTGACGTCCTTCGGCGAGCAGACGTAAAAGTGCCGTAAAGCGGCTACTTTTGGGCAGGTTTGCGTCTGCTCGCGGAAGAAGTTCCCATCAGACGATCGGCGTGGTCGAGGATGCACTCGAGGCCGTACTCGAAGTTGTGGTCATCGGCGGCGCCGAGGTGATGGCCCTTCTGCGTCACCGCAGCCAGCATCGGCGTCGTGTCAGCATCGAACGTCATCGTTTCCTCGATATCACTGGGCCCTTCGTCGGCGGCACGGTTCTTGTCGCGCAACCGCTGCAGCACCACCGACCCCCGCACATGCACCGACATCGCCGAATAGATGTCGAATGCGTCCTCGGGGGACAGGCCGGCCTCCGCGAGACTGGCGATCGCCTTCTCGACCTCCTGCACGCCGAGCCGTGCCGCTCTGGGGCTGAGCGCTGACCTGATCAGAATCAGGTCGCACAGAATCGGACTGCCCAGGAACGTCTTTCGCATCGAGCGTGCGTGGTTGCGCAGGGTCTGCCGCCAATCCTTGGCCTCGACGTAGGGCGTGGAGAACACGCACTGCCGCAGCGCGCGATCCGTCATCGCGTTGAGAAGGTCGTCCTTCTTGCGGAAGTACCAGTAGATGCTCGTGACCCCGACGCCGAGGTGTTTTCCGAGCAGCGGCATGGACAGGTTGTCGATGCCGACGTCCTCCGCGAGTTCGAACGCGCCCTTGATGATGTCGTCGGGATTGATGGATCCGCGCTCGCGTCGCTGACGCTTCTCAGCGGTCGCCTGCCTTGCCACGAAGGGCACCTCCATCAGGGTCTTGGTGGCTCGAATCTACCGGCCAACCCGTTCGATGGCTGGTTCCCGCCACCGTTTCGCTCTTTTACTGTAAGGCCTATAGTAAGGGCAACATGGATCTCGGGTTCAAAGACGCGGCCGCGGTAGTGGTCGGTGGCGGCCGGGGAATGGGTCTGGCCGCCGCTCGGTGCCTCGCCGATGACGGCGCGCGCGTGGCCGTGATCGGCCGCACGCAGGCGGTGCTGGACACGGCGGCGCGCGATCTCGCCGAACGGGGCAGCCCCGACGCGGTCGGCCTGGTTGCCGACACGTCGGATGCCGACCAGATTCAACAGGTGTTCGACCAACTGAGTGATCGGTGGGGCGGCGAACTCAATGTCTTGATCAACGCGGTGGGTCCGGGAGCCGTCGGCACCTTCGAAGACCTCACCGACGAACAATGGCGGGCCGCCTTCGACGAGGGCGTCATGGGCATGGTGCATTGCGTGCGATCGGCGCTGCCGATGCTGCGCGCGGCGCAATGGGCCCGGATCGTGAACTTCTCCGCGCACTCCACCCAACGGCAGAGCGTCATCCTGCCCGCGTATACCGCCGCCAAGGCGGCCCTGACCAGCGTCTCGAAGAACCTCTCGCTGCTGCTCGCCAAGGACGAGATCATGGTCAACGTCGTGTCGCCGGGCAGCATCGCGTCCGAAGCGCTTGTCGGCTGGGCGTCATCGGTCGGCGTCGACGGCAGCGATCCGTATGCGTTGATGTCCGCCATCGACGAGCATTTCGGGCATCCGGCCCACCTGCCGCGTGCGGGCCTGCCGGACGAAATCGGGCCCGTCGTCGCCTTTCTCGCTTCGCGACGCAACTCATACATGACCGGCGCCAACATCAATGTCGACGGCGGTAGTGATTTCACCTAAGGAGTGAATGATGGCGTCTGCCATACAAGCTCGCGACTGGGCGCGATCAACGCTGCGCGGGATCGGCAACAGCCTCTACACGCCGTTCTCCGGCGCCGACGGCGACGACATCGACTGGGAGGCCTACCGCACGCTGGTGCGCTACTGCGTCGGCGAGCTTCGTCACCCGATGCTGTGGTGCACCAGCGGCATCTCCGAATTCTGGTCGCTGACCATCGACGAACGAAAGCGGTTGCTGGAAGTCGCGATTGAGGAAGGCCGGGCAGCCAACCCCGACGTGATCATCCAGGCGTGTACCGCGGCGACGTCGGCCAAGGACTGCGTCGAGCTGACCCGCCATGCGCAAGAGTCCGGCGCCGACATCGTCTACATCCAGACACCGATGATGGAAGCCCACGGCGGCGAAGGTGTGCTGAATTTCTTCCGTTACGTCGCCGACCGGACCGACATCGCGTTGGGCATGTTCAATTCGCCCTCCTCCGGATACGTCCTGACACCGGCCGAGGGAGCGCGGATCTACGACGAGATCCCCGCGGTCTGCGCCACCAAAGAAGGCGCCTTTCGCCCGATGGCCAGTCGGCTGCTCCACGAGCTCGCCCCGAATCTGACGATCTGGGAATGCGACACAACGGTCTACCGTGCCGGCTGGCTGCGAGCCGGCATCGTCGGACCCGCGCAGCTGGGCACGTCGGGGTACCTGTACGAGACTCCGCAGCAGCCGGTGCTCTCCGAGTACTGGGACCTGGTGTGGAGCGACCGGCTCGTAGAGGCGATGGACTACGCCGAGAAATCCGGAATGGACCAGTTCGGCGTCGACATGCACGGCGTGTTCACCTGCTATCCCGGTCGGCCGGACTACTTCACCCACTGGGGCGGCGCATTCAAGTACGCGGCGTCGGTGCTCGGTCTGCCGATCGGGGACTACCCGCATTCGCGGCCGCCGCAGGCGGAGGTACCTGCCGAGGCGAAGGCGCAGATCGACGCTGCTTATCGGCGATTCGGGCTCATCGGCGGATGAGCCGTCGGGGCTGTGCGGAAGGCACTACCGATAGGTGTACAGTATGGACATACAGCCAGCTAGCGTGGCATGAGGAGGACTGACGGGTGAGCGTTGGCGATCGCCTGGCGGGCCCCCTGGACAGCCCGGCGGCCGGCTCGAGCGACCCGGTGCTCTACGAGGTCCGCGAGACCGGCGTCGCGGTGCTGACACTCAACCGGCCCGAGCGGATGAACGGCTGGGGTGGCGGCCTGGCCACCATGTTCTACTCACTTCTCGACGACGCGGAAGCCGACCCGGACGTCCGGGCCGTCGTGGTCACCGGAAGCGGGCGGGCGTTTTGCGCGGGCGCGGACATGGGCGACCTGACGTCCATCAGCGCGGCGACCGTCGACGCCGCCGCCGACACCGACGTCGGAAAACTGGTCGGGGCCCGCCATCCGCATTTCGTCATGACGATGCGCAAGCCGGTGATCGCCGCAATCAACGGCGCATGTGCGGGGATGGGTCTGACGATGGCCCTCGCATGTGATCTCCGCTTCGCGGCGGAAGGCGCCAAGCTCACCACCTCGTTCGCCCGTCGCGGGCTGATCGCGGAGTACGGGATCTCCTGGATCCTGCCCCGCATCGTCGGCACCGGCGTGGCACTCGACCTGCTGCTCTCAGGCCGCGTCCTGCTCGCCGACGAGGCCGCCCGGCTGGGTCTCGTCAACCACGTCGTGGCGCCCGACGAGCTGCTGCCGCGGGCGATCGCCTACGCCGAGGACATCGCCGCCAATTGCGCGCCCAGTTCGCTGGCGGTGATCAAACAACAGGTGTACGCAGACACCATGCGAGATGTGTTCTCCGCGAGCGACGATGCGGAGAAGCTCATGGGTGAGTCCATGCAGCGCCCCGACTTCATCGAGGGCATCACCAGCTTCTTCGAGAAACGCCAGCCCAACTTCCCGCCCCTGGAGGAGGACACCCCATGACGTCTCCGACACCGTTGGACTACCGCGCGATCGACGTCGACAACCACTACTACGAAACGATCGACTCGTGCACCCGGCACCTGCCCAAGGAGTTCAAGCGCCGCGGCGTGCAGATGCTGACCGAGGGCAAACGCACATTCGCGATCATGGGCGGTGTCGTCAACCAGTTCATCCCGAACCCGACGTTCGACCCGATCATCGAGCCGGGATGCCTGGATCTGCTGTTTCGCGGTGAGATCCCCGAGGGTGTCGACCCGGCATCGCTGATGAAGGTCGACCGCCTCGCGGACCACCCCGAGTACCAGAATCGCGATGCGCGCCTGAAGATCCTGGACAAGCAGAACCTCGAAACCGTGTTCATGCTGCCGACGTTCGCGTGTGGGGTCGAGGAGGCCCTCAAACACGACATCGAGGCGACGATGGCGACGGTGCACGCGTTCAACCAGTGGCTCGACGAGGACTGGGGCTTCGACCGTCCCGACCACCGGTTCCTGTCCGCGCCCATCATCTCGCTCGCCGACCCGGACAAGGCGATCGAGGAAGTCGAGTTCGTGCTGAGCCGGGGCGCCAAGATCGTCTGCGTACGGCCGGCGCCGGTGCCCGGCGTGGTGAAGCCGCGCTCATTGGGCGATCCGCTGCATGACCCGGTGTGGGCACGGTTGGCCGAGGCCGGTGTGCCGGTGGTCTTTCATCTGTCCGACAGCGGTTATCTTGCAATCGCGGCGCTGTGGGGCGGCAAGGCGACATTCGAGGGGTTCGGCAAGAAGGATCCGCTGGACCAGGTGTTGCTCGACGACCGCGCCATCCACGACTCGATGGCCTCGATGATCGTGCACCAGGTGTTCACCCGTCACCCGAAGCTGAAGGTCGCGAGTATCGAGAACGGTTCCTATTTCGTTCATCGGTTGATCAAGCGGCTGAAGAAGGCCGCCAACACCGCGCCGTATCACTTCAAGGAAGACCCGGTCGAACAGCTGCGCAACAACGTGTGGATCGCGCCGTACTACGAGGACGACGTGAAGTTGCTCGCCGAAACCATCGGCGTCGACAAGATCATGTTCGGCTCGGACTGGCCGCATGGTGAAGGGCTCGCGGATCCGATGTCCTTCACCGCCGACATTCCGCAGTTCCCCGAGTTCAGCGCCGAAGACACCCGGAAGGTGATGCGCGACAACGCCCTCGAACTTCTGGGCGCCAACGTGGCGGTCAGCCGCCTGAACCATGGGTGAGTGGACCATCGGCGCCGTTCTCGACGCCATCGCGGCAGCCGTGCCCGATCGCACGATGACGGTGTGCGGCACCCGCCGCAGCACGTTCTCCGAGTCCGCCGAGCGGACCCGACGCCTGGCCAATTACCTTGCCGGACAGGGTCTGGGTGCCCATCGCGAGCGCGCCGAGCTCGAGAACTGGGAGTGCGGGCAGGATCGCGTCGCGCTGCTGATGCACAACGATCTCTACCCCGACATGGTCATCGGCTCGCTGAAGGCGCGCACCGTTCCGGTCAACGTCAACTACAACTACACGCCGCACGAGGTGAGCGAGCTCCTCGACTACCTGAAGCCGCGGGCGGTGATCTACCACCGTTCCCTCGGCCCCAAGTTCGCCGACGTCCTTCCTCCTGCCACCGCCGACGTGTTGATCTCGGTCAACGACGACGACTCCGTCCCGCAACTGCCCGGCGCGATCGACCTGGAAGATGCTCTAGCGCAGGGTGATACGGATCGCGGCATCACGCCGTCGCCGGACGACGTGATGATGGTGTGCACCGGTGGAACGACTGGCAGACCCAAGGGCGTCATGTGGCGGCAGAGCGATACCTACGTCGTCTCGATGAACGGCGCCGACCACGAATCGGTCGACGAGATCAATGCCAAGCTGGGTTACGAGGGGCAGGCCTGGTTCGCGGTGTCGCCCCTGATGCACGCCGCGGGCATGTGGACCGCGTTCGCGGCGCTGCTCAACGGATTGCCAGTGGTTCTCTACGACAAGACGAGATTCGACCCGCGCGCGGTGCTGGAGACCGCCGAGCGGGAAAAGGTCGGCATGATGACCATGGTCGGTGACGCCTACGCCGGCCCCCTGGTCGAAGAATTGCGCAGCGGTTCCTATGACCTGTCCTCGATGTTCGCGATCGGCACCGGGGGAGCGGCGACCAACCCGAAGCACCAGCGGGCGCTGCTCGAACTGCTTCCGCAGATCACGCTGATCAACGGCTACGGGTCGTCGGAGACGGGCAATGTGGGCTTCGGGCGCAGCCAGCGCGGAGACGAGAAGGACACCTTCGTGCTGCGCGAAGGTGCGCTCGTGTTGTCCGAGGACTACACCCGCTTTCTCGAACCCGGCGAGGAGGAGGTCGGGTTCGTCGCGCGGGCCGGCCGTATCCCGTTGGGCTACTTCGACGATGAGGCCGCGACCCGTAAGACATTTCCCGTTGTCGACGGGCAGCGCGTGGTGATCTCCGGCGACCGCGGGTCGCTGGCACCCGACGGCACGATGCGGCTCTTCGGCCGTGACTCGCTCGTCGTCAACACCGGCGGGGAGAAGGTTTTCGTCGAAGAGGTCGAAGAAGTGTTGCGCGCCCACCCCGGGGTGGCCGACGCGTTGGTGGTGGGCCGGCCGAGCGAACGGTGGGGCCAGGAACTGGTCGCGCTGGTCGCACTCAAGACCGACACAGACGTCACCTCCGAACAGCTTCATGACCAATGCACCTCGCTCCTCGCACGCTTCAAGGCGCCCAAGGAGTTCATCTTCGTCGACGCGGTACGCCGTCTGGGTAACGGTAAGCCGGACTATCGCTGGGCGAAATCAACTGCGACACAAGAGGCCTCACTGACATGACGAAAGCGATTGATTGTCTCGTCAACGTCCACTTCGGGGAAACCGAGCAGCAGCCGACGTGGATGCTCAAGGTTCGCGACGACTACTTCAAGGGCCCCGAGTCGATGTTCGCGCCGGTCGATCTGTCCGAACTCCTCGACGAGATGGACGAGCAGGGAGTCGCCAAGGCGATCCTGATGGACAGCATCGCCAAGCCCTCCACCACCGCGCGCAAGTTCGTCGAGGCGAAGCCGGATCGTTTCGCCCTGGCGATGGGCGGTGTCAACCTGCTGCGGCCGATACCGTCCCTGCGCGAACTGGCCGCGATCGTCAACGACCTACCGGTCAGCGTACACCGCGGTGGGCCCCAGCTTCTGGGGCGACGGACAGTACCCGCCCAGTGACGCCGTCTACTATCCGCTCTACACCAAATGCGCCGAAATAGGCCTGCCGCTGTGCATCAACACCGGCTTGCCCGGGCCGCCGATTCCGGGCGAGGTGCAGAACCCGATCCACCTTGACCGGGTGTGCGTACGGTTTCCCGAACTCAAGCTCTGCATGATCCACGGCGCCGACCCATGGTGGGACGTCGCGATCCGGTTGATGATCAAGTACAAGAACCTGCATTTGATGACGTCGGCGTGGTCGCCGAAACGGTTGCCCGACAGCCTGTTGCACTACATGCGCACCCGCGGACCCGACAAGGTGATCTACGCGTCGGACTGGCCGGTGCTGAAGATGCGCCGCGTGATACCCGAGGCCCAGGCGCTCGACCTGCCGCCCGAGGTACTCGAGAACTATCTCTACAACAACGCGAACGAATTCTTCTTCGCGGCGGCGGACCGCGCACGCGAGGAGCACAAGGGACGGGAGCAGTGACGATGGACCGTTACGAACTGCGGAGGCTGGACTACAGCCTCTCGGAGGACCATGAGGCGATCCGCGACGCCTACAAGGACTTCTTCAAGACGCACTGCTCGATCGAGACAGTCCGTGCCGCAGAGGAATCCGGGTTCGACAAGAGCCTCTGGGAGCGGCTGTGCGCCATGGGGGCGACGAGCATGGCGCTGCCGGAATCCAGTGGAGGTGACGGTGCCACGCTGGTCGACCTGACGTTGGTCGCCGAGGAGGTGGGCCGGTCGCTGGCACCCGTGCCGTGGATCGATCATGTGGTTGCCGCACGCTTGATCGCGCGACTCGGTGCGGTCGACCCCGACGTCGTCAGCGGTAAGCAGTTGGCCGCACTCGACCCGCAGCATGACAACACGGCCGGCGTCCGACTGATTCCGACGGGATCGATCGCCGACCGCATCGTGGTGCGCGACGGAGACGACGTCGTCGCGTTGACCTTCGGCACCCGGCCGGCCAAGGTCGACAACATCGGCCGGTTGCCGATGGCATGGGTGGACCCGAGCGCCGCGGACAGTCGCACCGTACTCGGCAGCGGAGCCGATGCGCTATCGGAATACCAACGGGCCCTCGATGAGTGGCGGGTGCTGAGCGCTGCGGCGCTGGTCGGGCTCGTCGAAGAGACGATGACCATCGCCGCGGAGTTCGCCAAGTCCCGTTACACGCTGGGGGTGCCGATCTCGACCCTGCAGGGCATCTCCCATCCGCTCGCCAATATCGCGATCACGGTGCAAGGAGGCCGCAACCTGGCGCGCCGGGCGGCCTGGTTCCTCGACAACGAACCCGACGAACGGCCGGAACTGGCGCCGTCGGCGTTCGTGTTCATGGCCGAGGAGGCATCGAAGGCCGCGACGATGTGCGTACACGTCCAAGGCGGGCTCGGGGTGTCGTCCGAGGCGGCCGCCACCGCGTACCTGGTGCGCGCCCGCGGGTGGTCGTTGGCCGGCGGCGACCCAGGTGTCACCGCCAAGTACATCGCCGAAATCGTCGCCGCACGCGAGAGCAGGTAAGGGGCACAATGGATTTCTCCCGAGTCGAACTATCCGGCGACGACAAGGCCTTCCTCGACGAAGCGCGCACATTCCTGCGCGCCCACGTCACCGAAGAAGTCATCCGGCGCGATCGCGAAACCGGCGACAACTTCAATGAAGACGTGCACCTGGCGCTGGGCGAGGCGGGTTACCTGGCGCGCGAGTGGAAGCCGGAATCCGAGGGCGGCTTCAACCGCCTGCACAACCGCATCTGGCAACTCGAGAAGCGGCGCGCCCACGTACCGTGGGTGACCTCGGGAACCACCGCGATGATCGCGCGGTCGGTCGAGAAGTTCGGGTCGCCGGAGCTGAAAGCCGAAGTGATGCCGCGGGTTTTCAACGGCCAGGCACGGCTGTGCCTGGGCTACACCGAGCCCGAGGGCGGCTCCGACGTCGCGACCTGCAAGACCCGGGCCGTACGTGACGGCGGTGAATGGGTGATCAACGGCTCCAAGATGTTCACCACCGGCGCGCACAACTGCCAGTACGTCTTCTTGATCACCAACACCGACCCCGATGCGCCGAAACACAAGAGCCTCACCATGTTTCTCGTCCCGCTCGACTCGTCGGGCATCGAGATCCAGGGCATCCGCACCGTCGACGGAGACCGGACGAACATCGTCTACTACAGCGATGTCCGGGTGTCCGACAAGTACCGGCTCGGCGAGGTGAACGACGGCTGGACAGTCGTGCGCGAACCGCTGAACGTCGAGCACGGCGACGTCGCAGCCGCCCCCGACGGCCTGCAGGACGTGTCGATCATGATGCACCAGGCCGGGTTCATGGCGGACGCGGTCGACAAGGCCGCCGCCAGGGTCGCCGAGAAGGATCCCAACGGCCGACGGCTGCTCGACGACGGTGCTGTCGCATATCGCTTGGGCCGCAGCGTGGCTCGCATGGAGGCGTCGTTGAGCGCACCGAGCATCTTCGGCCGCGTCGCACTCGCCCAGACGATGCGCGACATCTCGCCGGATCTGATGGATCTGCTGGGCAGCGCGTCGTCGCTGCCGGTCGGCACCGACGGCGCCGCCGACGATGGCGCTGCCGAGTACGTTTACCGGTTCGCGCCCCTGGTCGGCATCTACGGCGGCACGCTCGAGGTGTTCCGAAACATGATCGCGCAGTATGTGTTGGGTCTCGGCAAGCCGGCCTACGCGCCGGTCGCGAAGAAAGCGTCTTGACCGGCCACCGCAAGGCCCTCGTGATGGGAGCGAGCGGCTTCGTCGGATCCCACGTCACCCGCAAGCTGGTCGAGCGTGGCGACGACGTTCGCGTCTATCTCCGCAAATCCAGCCGCACGGTGGCGATCGACGACCTCGATGTCGAACGGTGTTACGGCGATCTCCACGACGAGGCCGCACTGCGCGAGGCGATGGCCGACCGCGACGTGGTGTATTACTGCGTCGTCGACACCCGGTTCTACCTCCGTGATCCCGCTCCGCTGTTCGAGACGAATGTCGAGAGCCTGCGCCGGGTGCTCGAGATCGCCAGTGACGCAGACCTTCATCGCTTCGTGTTCTGCAGCACCATCGGCACGATCGCGCTCGGCGACGGTCACACACCCGTGACCGAGGACATGCCGTTCGACTGGCACGGAAAGGGCGGCCCCTACATCGAGTCGCGCCTCGCCGCCGAGAACCTCGTGCTGTCCTATGTGCGCGACCATGGACTGCCTGCCGTGGTGATGTGCGTATCGAATCCGTACGGGCCGCGCGATTGGCAGCCGAGTCAGGGCTTGATGGTCCAGATGGCGGCGCTGGGCAAGATGCCCGTCTACGTCAGGGGTGTGTCGACCGAAGTCGTCGGCATCGAAGACGTCGCCGATGCGTTCCTACTCGCCGGTGAGCGGGGCCGCATCGGCGAGCGCTACATCATCTCGGAGACGTTCATGGCGATGCGCGAGATGCTCGAGACCGCGGCGAAGGCGGTCGGCGCGCGACCACCGCGGCTGGGAGTGCCCCTTGCGATGATGTATGCCTTCGGCGGAATCCTCTCTGCCGTAAGCCGACTGCTACGACGCGATCTGCCGATGAACGTCACCGGGATCCGGTTGCTGCACATCATGTCGCCGGCCGACCACAGCAAGGCAACGCGTGAACTCGGATGGACCCCGCGCCCGACCGCCGAGTCGATCCGCAAGGCCGCGCGATTCTATGTCGAGCAGAAGGACAGTCCGGTCACGAGCCGGATGCTGCGGTAGCCCTTACCGACTCAGGGCAGTGTCGCCGTTCCTTCGGTCGCACCCCGGGCGATCACCATCGGCATCGACGTCGACGAGCTGGTGCTCAGGATCGTGTGCACCACGTCGATGAGGTCCTCGACCGGCATCAACTTGCCGGGCATGCAGCCCCGCGACACCCACAGCGGGAACGCCTTGGCCGCGAGTTCCATATCCCAGCCGGCGTTCATACCCGTCTGACCCTCGCCCTCGCCGCCGGCGCACTCGCCGACGACCAGGCAGGTGAAGCCGATGTCGGGATGCTCGGCGCGCCACGACTCGATGAGTCGCTCGAGTGCCGACTTGCTCACCCCGTAGGCGCCGAGGCCGGGCCATGGCGGGCCGTAGGTGCCTGCGTCCGACGACAGATAGACCACCTTGCCCCCGGACGCCGTAAGGTGTGGCACCGCTGCGGCGGTGGCCAGCGCCGCACCGATCACGTTGGTGTCGAAGACGCGCCGCCAAGTGTCGGCATCGGTGTCCACGAGTCGCGCCAACGGGCCGATGGCAGGGGTGTAGACGAGGTGGTCGATACCGCCCATCGCGTCGGCGGCGGCGTCGATGGCGGAGCGGATGGATTCCTCGTCGCAGATGTCGCATTCGAGGGCGACCGCGCCCGGCCCGGCCTCCTTTGCCGCGTTTTCCAGACGATGCAGGCGCCGGGCGAGAAGTGCGACCTGCGCGCCTTTCTGCGCAAGGCCGACGCCGATGCAGCGCCCGAGTCCGCTGGACGCACCGATCACTACTGTTCGCGACATATGCTCAGATCGCCTCTCAGATGGTCAAGATGGTCGCGGCGGCCGTGCCCGGCGCGCCGTACAGCTGAGTGAAACCTACCTTCGGCTCGCCCGGTATCTGGCGGTCGCCTGCCTCGCCGCGCAGCTGCCTGACGACCTCGTGGATCTGGCGCAGGCCCGACGCGCCGATGGGCTCGCCGTTGGCGATCAGGCCACCGTCGGTGTTGATCGGCATCGCGCCGTGGATCTCGGTGGCTCCGTCAGCGAGCAACTTCTCCTGGTCGCCGTCGGCGCAGAACCCACATTCGGCCATATGGATGATCTCGGCACCCGCATCGGTGTCCTGCAGCTGGATGACGTCGACGTCTTCCGGTGCTACACCGGCCTTTTCGAAGGCGGCCTTGGCTGCGTAGACAGTGGGTGCGACGTCCTCCTCGACGGGGGCGAAGGTCGTGTTGACCTCGTATGCGCCGTACTTGCGGGTGCGCACCTCGACCGCGCGCAGATACACCGGCTTGTCGGTGAAGCGGTGCGCGATGTCGGCGCGGCACATCACGACCGCCGCCGCACCTTCGTCGGGCGCGCAGAACATGTACTGGGTCAGCGGGTAGTTGAGCATGGTCGAGTTGAGGATCTCTTCCTCAGCAATGGGCTTGCGGCGGAAGGCGTTCGGATTGATCGCGCCGTTGCGGAAGTTCTTGGCCGCCACCTTGGCCAGCGTCTGCTGTGAGATGCCGTGGTCGTGTAGGTACCTGTTGGCCTTCATCCCGAAGAACTGGGTGGTGAGGTACTGGCCGTTCTCGGCGTACCAGCTCGGCATACCGACGAGGGCGGGATCCTCGGTGAAGGCGCCGCGCGGGTGCTTGTCCAACCCGAGCGCGATCCCGATGTCGTAGTCACCCAACCGGATTCCGTCGGCGCATACCTTGGTGGCGCTGGCCGCCGTCGCGCAGGCGTTGAACACGTTGGTGAACGGGATGCCGGACAGCCCCACCATGCCGACGATCGCATCGGGGTTCGCGACGGTCCAACTGCCGCCGGTGGCGAACTGGATATCGCTCCACGCGACGCCGGCGTCGGCTACCGCGGCGAAGATGGCGTCGACGCCCATCTCCATGGCCGTCTTGCCTTCGAAGCGGCCGAATGGATGCAACCCCACGCCGATGATCGCGACGTCGTTCATTCAACAGATCCTCTCTGGCCCAACTGTAACTCTTACAGTATCTTAATCAGGGTGGCATCGGTGATCGAGCACAAGCCCACGTTCTGCCGGATATGCGAGCCGCTGTGCGGGATGATCGCGACCGTCGAGGATGGCCGGTTGGTCGCGCTGCGCCCC
Source organism: uncultured Actinomycetota bacterium (assembly GCA_963793055.1). Classification (GTDB taxonomy): domain Bacteria; phylum Actinomycetota; class Actinomycetes; order Mycobacteriales; family Mycobacteriaceae; genus Mycobacterium. The sequence goes on from CAWBYS010000009.1 coordinate 108,489, forward strand.
GATAAGGAACACCCGCTGTCCTCGGGTTTCGCTTGCCAGAAGGGCATCGCGTTCACCGAGGTGCACAACGATCCCGATCGCGTCACCACCCCGCTGCGGCGCGGGCCGAACGGCTTCGAACCGGTCACCTGGGACGAGGCGATGACCGACATCGCGGCACGCCTGTCGACGATCCTGAGCAGGGACGGCTCCGGCGCGGTCGGCTGGTACATGGGCAATCCGGGCGCCTTCAGCTACGCGCACACCTTCGGTGCGCTGATGTTCATCAAGGGGCTCGGCCGCCACGGCCACTACTTCACCGCCTCGTCACAGGACACCAACAGCAGGCTGATCGCCAGCCAGCTGCTCTACGGGTCGCCCACCTCGGTGCCGATACCCGATCTGACGCGAACCGACTTGCTGGTGATGATGGGTGCCAATCCGATTGTCTCCCACGGCAGTTTCCTCACCGCACCGCGGATCAAGGACCGCATGCACGACATCGTCAAGCGCGGCGGGCGTGTTGTCGTCGTCGACCCGCGCCGGACCGAGACCGCCGAGGCATTCGAGTGGCTCGGCATCGTCCCGGACGCGGATTCGTATCTGCTGCTTTCGCTGTTGGCTGTGATGTTCGCCGAGGGGCTTGCCGATCTCGCGAGAGCGAACCGGCAAGCCGACGGCGTCGAGTGGCTGCAGGCGCTGTGCGAACCGTTCCCTCCGGAGGCCACGGCCGCGCAGACCGGTATCGAGCCGGAAAGCGTCCGTGCGCTCGCGCGCGATCTGGCGAGCACGCCGCGCGCCGCCGTCTACGGCCGACTGGGCACCTGCGTCGGCCGTTACGGCACGCTCACCACCTTCTTGATCGACGCGGTCAACCTCGTCGCCGGAAACCTCGACAGCCCAGGCGGTTCGGTGTTCAATTCGATGCATACGGTGGGGCAGAAGTGGCAGAACACCGTGATGGGCGCCGTGATGCGGCGGTCGTATCGACGAAAGCGCTCGCGCATCGGCGGGGTTCCCAATGCGATCGGCTCCGAGCCCGCCGCGCTGATGGCGAAGGAGATCACCACGCCAGGTGATCGGCAGATCAAGGCGATGTTCGTCTCGGCGGGAAATCCCGTGCTGTCAGTGCCGAACGGGGACGAGCTGGAGGCCGCGATCGACGCGCTGGAGCTGTCGGTGGCGCTCGACTTCTACGTCACCGAAACCACCGCACGGTGCGACTACATCCTGCCCGTCGCGACGATGTATGAGCGCGATGACTTTCCCTATACGTTTCAGGCGTTCCAAGCCACGCCATTTCGTCAGGCGACTGAGGCTGTCGTCGCCCCGGCCGGCGAAGCGCGCCGGGAATGGGACATCGTCGACGACCTCGCCCGGCGGTTGACGCGCAGGGTGCCCGCCTTCGCCGTATTCAACGTCGCGCGAAAAGCGCTGAGCGTGTTCGGAATCGGTCTCACGCCACGCATCATGATGGATGCGCTCATCCGCATGTCGCAGGGCGGTGACCGGTTCGGCCTGCGCCGCGGGGGACTGACGCTGCGCCAACTGGCCGAGCGACATCCTCATGGCGTCGTGCTGGCACCGCATATCCGGACCGGGGTGCTTCGCGATGCCGTGGCGTACCTGTCGCGCCGGGTGCAGCTGGCTCAACCCGGTATCGCCGGCGAGGTCGCCAAGCTCTCGCACACCGGCGGGCCTGACGGGTATCCGTTGCGGATGATCGGGATGCGGGAGCCACGATCGGAGAACTCGTGGATGCACAATTCCCCGTTGTTGATGCGCGGCGAGCGTCGCCAGCACGCGCTCATGCACGTCGACGACGCCGCGGAACTACAGATCACCGACGGCGACGAGGTGGCGATCAGCTCGCCGTACGGCACGATCACCGTGCCGGTTTCGACGACGAAGGATCTCGTCGGCGGCGTGGTCGCGGTACCCCACGGCTGGGGTCACAAGGGTACGGGCGGATGGCTGCTGGCCAACCGCGCAGGCGGTGCGAACGTCAATCGGCTGACGTCGAGTGAGCCCGCCGACGTCGAATCGCTGTCGGGCATGGCGTGGCTGACCGGCGTGCCCGTGCGCGTCGACCGCATCTAGCCGCGCAGTCGACGCCCTCCCTCCTCCCTCCGTCCCTCCGTCCCTCCGCGAGCGTGCGTGTCTGTGGCCGACACGCCGAAGTTTCGGCGGATTCTGCGCACGCTCGCGCCGTACGAGTGTGCGTGAAATAGGGCATCAAATCCGGCGTGTCGCCTGCAGACACGCACGCTCGCGGAGAACCGGGGACCGGCGAAAGTTAGGCGATGGCGCCGGAGTCCTTGAGTTCTTCGATGCGGTCCCAGTCCATGCCCAGTTCCATCAGCACGATTTCGGTGTGCTCGGAGGCTTGCGGGGCGCGGGTGGTTTCCAGCGGTTCGTGGTTGAACTGCACGGGCCCGCGGACGACCCTGAACGGCTCACCGCCGTCGGCGGCCTCCACCTCGACGATCATGTCGTTGGCGATCGCCTGCTCGTCGCTGGCAAGGTCGATCAGGCTCTGGAACGGGGCCCATTGACCCTTCATCGTCTTGAGGTGCTGACGCCAGTACTCGAAGGGCCTGCTGCGGATCGACTCGGCGATCATCTGGGCGGCCGCTTCGGCGTTCTCGATCAGCGGCATCACGTCGCAGAATCGCGGATCGTCGGCAAGCTCCGGCAGGCCGAGGTGTTCGAACGCGTCACGGATGTAGCCGGTCGGGCTGACGATGCACAGATTGATCGTTCCGCCGTCGGAGGTGAGGTAGTTGCCCAGGAACGGGTTCACCGTCGGGCCAATAGAATCCGGCATCAGCGATCGCATCGTCTCGCCGGTCTCCATGCCCTGCGTGACGCTGGCGCCTGCTGCCCACCACGCGGTGCTCAGCAGGGAGACGTCGAGCTCGACGGCCTCGCCCGTGCGCTCGCGGTGGAAGAGCGCCGCGGAGATGCCGCCCGCGATGTTCATCCCGCCGATCGAGTCGCCGAACGCCGGAATGCCTTGCGACAGCGCGCCGCCGAGCTCCTCGGGCGTCAGCGCATGGCCGACACCGCTGCGCGTCCAGAACGCCGTACCGTCGAAACCGCCGACGTCGCGCTCGAGCCCTTTGTCGCCATAGGCGCTGCCGCGCGCATAGATGATCTTCGGGTTCGCCGCGCGGATGTGCTCGACGTCGAACTTGTTCTTCTGGCGTTGGGCGGGCATGTAGTTGGTCAGGAACACGTCGGCGGTCTTGGCGATCTCATAGAGCACCTCCTGACCGCCGGGCGTCGACACATCGATACCGACGCTGCGCTTGCCGCGGTTGGGATGCTCGATCAATGGATGCCGGTTGGGGTCCATCTGAAAGCCGCCCATATTGACGAAGCCGCGCTGTGTGTCACCGCGCACCGGATGTTCCACCTTGATGACGTCGGCGCCCCAATCGGCCAGGATCGCCCCTGCCGCCGGAACGAACGTGAACTGTGCAACCTCGAGAACGCGGACGCCCTCCATCACCTTGATCAAGTTGACTCTCCCTGGCCGTGTCGTTGGATCAAACCTACGATCACGCCGCGTCGAACGTCACCGGAATCGCGGTCGGGGATCGGAACGGCTGACCATGGATGTGCGGATGGTCATCCGTGATGAGCTGAATGTCAGTCAGCCGATCGAGCAGGCATTCGAGTGCGACTCTTGTCTCCATGCGCGCCAGGTGAAGACCCATGCAGGTGTGTTCGCCTGCGGCAAAAGAGATGTGCGGCACGTGCTTCCGGTGGATATCGAACTGTTCCGAGTGCTCCCAGCGCCGTTCGTCGCGGTTCGCCGATCCGATGCACACGTCGATGACCGCGCCTTCGGGAATGGAGACACCCTCCAGGTCGGTCGCCTCGGCGGCGTAGCGCTGCACCGTCGTCAGCGGAGTCTCGAAGCGCAGACCTTCCTCGATGGCCGGTGCGATCAGCTCGCGATTCTGCTGCACCGCGGCGAACTGTTCGGGATGAGTAAGCAGCAGGAGCAGCAGGTTCCCCGACGACCGGAAGGTGGTCTCCAGCCCGGCGGGCAAGAGCAGGCGCAGGAACGAGTAGATCGCCTCATCGGTGAGCTTCTCGCCGTCGATCTCGGCCGTCACGAGGTCACCGATGATGTCTTCGGTCGGTTTCGACCGGCGCTGGTCGATCTGTTGCAGGAAGTACTCTTTCAGCGCTTCGGATGCCTCGAACGCGCGCTTGTACTTGACGTGATAGCTGATCAGCTCGACAGCACGCTTGCGAAACCAGGGCAGGTCCTCGTCGGGTAGGCCAAGAAGTCGGGAGATGACCCTAGTGGGGAACTCCAGCGTGAAGTCACGTACGAGGTCGGCTTCGCCGGCGTCGACGAACTCGTCGATCAGCGCGGTGACCACTGGTCGGACGACCTCGGGTTCCCACCGCGAAAGCGACCTCGACTTGAATGCCGCGGACACGAGATTGCGGTGTTCCCAATGCTTCTTGCCTTCCATCGCCAGGATTGTGGGGCCGATGAACAGGCCGATGGTGGAGTCGTAGATGTGCGAGTTGAACGCCCTGCCGTCGCGGAACACCTTGTTCACCGCGTCGAAGGACACCGCGGAGTAGAGATGCTTCGGCCGCAGTTCGGCGGGGGCCTTCGTCCAGTCCATGACGCTGCCGCGAAAGACGCCGCTGGTTTCGCGGCGTCTGCGCTCGAAGATCGGGTAGGGATCGCGAAGGAGGTCGGCCGCCTCGTCGACCGTGATGTCGTGCACTTGGCTTTCCACGGCTCGTCTCCAGCGTCTCGGGTGGGCTCCTGCGGAGTCTACTGTAAAGATTACAGTAGACAATACCAGCTGGTCGAGATCGGAGTTTTGACAAGTCGGACGCCCGGTTTGCGTACCGGAACCTTGCTTCGCCGGTACGGCGTCGGGGCTGCTGTCGGGGCGGTTAAGCCTCGCTGATCGCCTGCTCGCGGGCCCACCGGTAGTCGGCCTTGCCCGCCGGGCTGCGCTCGATCCGCGGGCGGAAAACCACCGCCTTCGGCAGCTTGTAGCGAGCGATCGAGTTCGACGCGTGTTCGATCAGTTCGTCAGCGTCCGCCGCCGCGCCGTCGACGAGCGCAACGACCGCGACGACTTCCTGCCCCCACCGCTCGCTGGGCCGGCCGGAGACCACCACGTCGGCCACCGCGGGGTGCGACAGCAGCGCCGTCTCCACCTCTTCGACGAAGATCTTCTCGCCGCCCGAGTTGATCGTCTGGGATTCGCGGCCGAGAAGTTCGATTCCACCATCGGCGAGGTGACGGGCGCGGTCACCGGGTATCGAGTACCGCACGCCGTCGATGACCGGAAATGTCTTGGCGGTCTTGGCCGCATCGCCCTTGTAACCGAGAGGCACGTAACCCCGCTGCGCAAGCCAGCCCATGCCGTCGTGCCCGGGTTCGAGAATCGCGTCGAGTTCCTCTGCCGCAACGGAGGTATCCGGACCGGCGTTGAACGTGCCGGTCGACACCGCGCCGGGCGCTGACATGTGGCTCATCTGGATACCGGTTTCCGAGGATCCGACGCCGTCCATGACGATCAGTCCGGGTTTGACGTCGATCAGGCGCTGTTTGGCAGTGGGGGTCAGCAGCGCCCCGCCGTTGGCCACCACCGCGAGAGACGACACGTCCGCCGAACCGCGCTCGATGGCGTCGGCGATCGGCCGCGCCATCGCGTCGCCGACCACCTGGACTGTCAACACCTGCTCCCGCTCGATGGTCTGCACCACCTCGTCGGCGTCGAAACGGCTCGGGTGTTCGGCGAACACCACGGTCTGCCCGGTGGTGAGTGCCGTCATGGTGGCCCACTGTGCCGCGCCGTGCATGAGCGGCGGGAGCGTGAACAGCTTGGTGCCCGGATTCTCCGACACACGCTTGGCGATGTCCTCATAAGAGCCGGTGACTTCGCCGGTGTACATGTTGCGGCCGCCGAACGACGTCATGAAGATGTCGTGCTGGCGCCACAGCACCCCCTTCGGCATCCCCGTCGTGCCGCCGGTGTAGAGCACGTACAGGTCGTCGGGGGAGGGCTCGTTGGGCGGCAGAACGGGGGTACCCGACTTCACGATGGATTCGTAATCCACCGCGCCGTGCACGAGGTCGTTGCCCGACTCGTCGGCGATCTGGATGAGTACGCGAAGGTGCGGAAGCTGGGGCTTCACATCGGCGACACGTGGCGCGAACGACGCGTGGTAGATCAGCGCCGTCGCACCGGAGTCGGCCAGCAGGTAGTGCAGCTCGTTCTTGACGTAGCGGTAGTTGACGTTGAACGGTGCGACCCGGGCGCGCCAGGAGCCGATCATCGCCTCGACGTATTCCGGCCCGTTGTAGGCGTAGATGCCCAGCAGGTCCTGGCCCACCTCGTGGCCGGCCAGGTCGGAGCGCTCGGTGTGGGCTCCCAGTCCGCGGGAGTGCAGGTACGCCGCGAGCCGGTTGGACCGTTCCACGGTCTGGGCGAAGGTGTACCGACGCTTGCCCTGGACGATGAATTCACGGTCGCCGATCGCCGCCGCGACGGCGTCAGCGGCGGCCGGGATGGTGAACTGTGGAGCGGAGTCGGGCATGGTCCCTCTCAGGGCTGGTGGGGCAGCAGCTGAATCATCAGGCCGCTGGCCTCGGATAGTACGTTGCCGTCGGAATCGGTCATCGTCGCCGTGACGAAGGCCTTCCGCCCGTCAAGGCAATCTATCCGCCCGCGCGAGATCAGTGGCTGGTCGATCGGCGTGATCTTGCGGTACTCCACGTGTGAGGTAGGCGGTTCGGCTGTTACGGCGGTCAGCGGCGGAAACGATCATGCCGAAATGCCAGTCGTAGAACAGCGGTATCACCCCGCCGTGCACGGCGTTGTTGCCGCCGACGTGAAAACGGCTGAAGTGGCCCTCCATGGTCACCCCGTCGGGCCCGTACTCGGTCATCAACCACGGCGGCATCAGGGGATGGCCCAAGCCGGGCAGGTGTGGTCCGCGGCCGGCCGGGGCGACGCCCTGCGGGGCGCGGTGGACTTCAAGTCGCTCGCAGAGGTCTTCGAGTTCGCCGGCAGCGTCGGCCCACAGTGAGTCGGCGGGGTTGGTCGACACGACGATGTCCTGCAGTCGCCGCATGGCGGTCATGAACCGGCCCAGCTCCGGCCCCGTGTCGACCGGCTCGATCTTGGGGAACGCGGTGGTCTTGTCGTCGGTCTCGGTCACGGCTTCCTCCACGCTTCCAGCAAATCATTCGTGGTCGTGACGGTCGCCAGCAGTGACAGCATGTTGTCGATGATGAGGTTCGCGTAGTCGGTCGGGATGCCCGCGACGGCGTCGCGCGGCAGGACGACGCGATAGGCCTTGTTCACCGCATCCATGCAGAGGTTGGTGATCGCGAGATTCACCGAGACCCCGACGGCGACGATCGTCGAGACCCCGAGGTTGCGCAGCACGGCATCGAGGTCGGTGCCACCCATCGGGCCGATGCCGTGATTACGCCGCAGCACGAGATCAGTTGGCGCCGGCCCGAATTCGGGTAGCAACTCCGCGCCAGGCGTGCCCGGGGTGATGCCTACGTCGCCCCCGGAATCGGCCCCGATCGCGAAGATCTTGGCGTTGTGATTGCCGCCGAGCCCGTCGGGCCGGCGCTGTACGAGGCAGTGCACGACCTTGACGCCGGCAGCCCTGGCGGCGGGCAGCAACCGTCCGATGTTGGGCAGCGCATCGCGGCGCGCCTCCTCGGCGAGGGCGGCCAGACCCGCGTTCGGTCCGACGACCGCACCTTGGCATTCCTGCGTGACGATCGCGGTGTGATCCGGCGCGACGAGATCGGGCAGAGGGATTCTCATACCGACGCAGGAACCTCATAAAACTGCGTCGCCCACTTACGCATGGCCATATAGGGTTTCGCGTCGACCTTGGACAGTGCCGGATGCTCGACGTACTGCTGGTAGCGCCAGATGTTCAGGTCGTCCCACACCGTTCCCATGAACTGACGCTCCACTTGCTCGCGCACCTTGTCGGGCGGAACGTCGGAGGTATCCCCGGGAAGGCGCGGCCACCAGATCGAATAGAACATGTCGGAGTACCCGTCCTCGACGGGCGTGCAGGCGAAGATCAGCCGGTGGTTCGACGAACCTTCGAACGCACTGATCGCGAACCCGAGTCCGGAGAAGTGGCTGTGGATGTAGAGCGCCATCTTGTTCGGATCGTCGCTGTGCGCATCCGGCCACCCTGTAAGGAATCGCCACTCCTCGTCTACGGCCTCCCAGTTCAGGCACACCGGCGTGACCGTCGCACCGTGCACGTAGTGGAAGTGCGCGCTGTCGGGCCCGTTCTCGGCGACGATCTGCGGATGCACCGGCTCACGCGCCGCGCGACTCGAAAACTCCGGGTAAGGACGGTAATACGCGTCGGGAGCGGTCGGGAACTGGGGGAATTTACCGAACAGATCGGGCATCTCCCACTGGGGGTCTCGACCGTCGGGCTGATGCCAGGCGAACACGCATCCGTACTGTTCGCGCACCGGGTAGACGCGTAGCCGCAACGCCCTGTTGGGTTTGTCTGGTTGATAGGGGATGTAGCGGTTGGTTCCGTCCGGCCCCCATCGCCAGCCGTGAAATGGGCACTCGACACAATCGCCCACCACCTTGCCGCCGTGCCCGATGTGGGCGCCGAGGTGCCTGCAGTGTCCCGACAGCACGTGCAGTTCGCCTGACTCGTCGCGGTAGGCCACCAGGTCCTCGCCGAAGTACCGCAGCGGCCGCACCTCGCCCGCGGCGAATTCGGCCGACCAGCCGATCATGAACCAGCCGGTGACCTTCCAGGTGAAGGGGACTTTCACGCGGTGCCTCCTACAGCGCCATGGCGCGCCAACGGAAGATATTACAGTATAGTTTTCGGCAGCCTGGCCGGATCGCGAGGAGGCGATGTGAACACCGAAGCCCGCTTCGACGTGATCGTCATCGGCGCCGGGTTCTCCGGTCTGTACGCGCTGCATCGATTGCGCGAACAAGGACTGTCGGTCCGAGTCCTCGAGATGGCCGAGAACGTCGGTGGAACATGGCTCTACAACCGGTATCCCGGCGCGCGCTGCGACATCGAGAGCATCGAATACTCCTACAGCTTCTCCGACGAGATCCAACAGGAGTGGGTGTGGACGGAGACCATGCCGGCCCAGCCCGAGATCGAGGCGTATCTCAACTTCGTCGCCGACAGGTTGGAGCTGCGCCGCGACATCGCGTTCAACACCGAGGTCGTCGCGATGACCTTCGACGAGGACTCCGCGCAGTGGGTGCTGCGAACGCAGACGGGCGCGTCGCTGGTCGCGTCGTTCGTCGTTGCGGCGTCCGGCATTCTGTCGGTCCCGCTCGACCCAGACTTTCCGGGAATGGACACGTTCGCGGGCATGTCATTGTTCACCGGTCGCTGGCCCGAGGCCGACGTCGATCTGACCGGCAAGCGAGTGGGTGTCATCGGCACCGGTTCGACCGGGGTGCAGCTCATTCCCGTCGTTGCCCGGGAGGCCGGGCACCTGACGGTGTTTCAACGTTCCCCGGCCTACACGCTGCCATGGAAGGTGCGGCGATTCGATGACGGCGAACTCGACGAGCTGAAAGCCAACTACGCCGAGATCCGCGCCGCGCAGCGACAGCACATGATCGGCGCGGCGAGGCTGAGCGCCTTTTCGGTGATGTTCGAGATGATGGCGAAGCCGCCGCTGAAGTCGGCGTCCCGGGAGGACCAGCTGCGCGCCATCGAGCGCAACGGCGTGATGGGCGCGCTCAGCTGGGGTGACGTGTTCTTCGACATCGAAGCCAACCGGATGGCGGCGAAACTCTACGGCGAGGCGGTGGCGCGCATCGTGACGGATCCGGAGACCGCAGCGTCGTTGACGCCTACACATCCCTTCGGCTGTAAGCGGCCCATCATCGACCAGGGCTACTACCAGACGTTCAACCGTGACAACGTCACGCTGGTCGACCTCCGCAACGGCCCGATCGTCGAGATCACCCCGACCGGCATCCGCACCGAACAAGGCTCGTATGAACTCGATGTGATCATCTACGCCACCGGATTCGACGCGATGACCGGAGCGCTGAGTCGTATCGACGTCCGCGGCCGCGACGGTGTATCGCTGCGTGACTTCTGGGCGTCGGAGGGCCCGTACACCTATCTGGGAATCGCAGTGACCGGATTTCCCAACCTGTTCATCGTCCAAGCGCCGGGAAGCCCTTCGGCGGCAACCAATTTCGTTGCGGCGCTCGAACAGCACGTGGAATGGATCAGTGACTGTATCGGATACCTGCGGGCCAACCACTACCGCATGATCGAGGCGGTGGGAGACGCGCAGGTCGAATGGATCGAGCACACCACGGCACTGGTCGCGCCGACGGTTCTCGTCGACCCGTCGTGCAACTCCTGGTACAACGGCGGCAATGTGCCGGGCAAGAAGCGAATGTACATGGGCTACACGGGAGGCATCCCTGAGTATCGGCGGCGCTGTGACGAGATCGCTGCGGCGGGTTACACCGGATTCAAGCTGGCATGAGGGTAGCTGAGCGGGCTTATCGCATCGGGCGGGACTTCGCCGGTGTAATACCAAGGGCGCACGCGGCGGTGTCGGAGTCAGATGACTGGAATCCATTGTCGCTCGGCGGTGCTCGGACCTTCAGCGAGGTCCTCGCCGACGAGTTTGCGTTGACGGGCTTCACGCTGACCGCGCCGCCACCCAAATTGGAGCGCTCGATGGCGTCCTGCGTGGCCGCCGCCGATGAGTTGTCGAGATTGGGCGTGGCCGAGGCCAACGCACAGCCGGATTCGTTGCACGTCAAGGCGATTCGCCGGCGACGGTTTGGCCGGCTCGCATACGAGCAGATGGCCTTCGAACACGAACCTCTCCTGCCGGACTCGCTGGCCGTGCACGGCTTCGGAGGAAGTGCCACCACGGCCGTACACCTGTGCCGCCGGGAGGGCGAGCGGCGGCCCTGGCTGGTGTGGGTACACGGCGCGGGACAGGGCCAACCGATCGATCTGCTGTTCTCCCGCGCGCGGCGAGTTCAGGACGATCTCGGATTCAATATCGCCCTGCCGGTGCAGCCGGGCCACGGTGTCCGTCGCACCAGCTGGCCGCCCTATCCCAACATGGACCCGCTGAACAACGTCGCGGGCATGATGCGCGTGGTGTCGGAGGTCCGTGCGCTCGTACGATGGTTGCGACCGCAGGCCAGTGCGATCGTGGTAGCCGGCGTGTCGATGGGAAGCCCTGTCGCAGGTCTGGTTTCGCATTTGGAGACTGTCGACGCCGTCGCTCTCTACACGCCGATATTCGGACTCAACGCCATGATCGCGGCCCACCTGGGTCGCTGGGGGCCATCGGTGGCAGACACCGTCGAGCTGTTGGGTTCAGACGTCGTCAAGAAAGTGATGTCCGTGGTCGACTACCACTCTGTCGAACCGTCCCCACCACCGAACCGTCGGCTGATCGTCGGCGCTTGGCACGACCAGATGGCGCGACGGGAACCCGCGCTCGCGCTGCACGAACGGTGGGGCGGCGAGTTGTACTGGCACCCTGGAAGCCACGTGGGCCACCTGTTCGCGGGCGGTGTGCAGGCGGCGACGGAAAGATTCCTGTCCGAGATAGCGCGGTCGGTCGGGTACACCGGCGGTCGGCAGTGACGGCCTCGTGGGCCGACGTTCCGTCGAAAATCGACGGCGTGACTCCGCAGTGGCTGACCGAGGCACTGGGATCCGCTGTCACCGATGTCCGTCATGAACAGATCGCGCAGGACAGCGGCTTCTCATCGCTGTTGTATCGGCTGCACCTGAGCGGCGCCGACGACGTGCCGCCGACGTTGATCGCGAAATTGCCAGCACAGTCCGAGGCGCGCGGGGCCATGGAGCTGCTCGGCGGGTACCGGCGCGAGCTGGCCTTCTACCGCGACGTCGCCGGGCGCGCTCCGATGGACACACCGCGGGTGTACGTCGCCAGAATGATCGACGGCACAGCCGATTTCGTCCTTCTGATGGAGGACCTGAAGAACTGGGACAACGCCGATCACCTGGCGGGGCTGTCGATGGACCGCGCCCGGGTGTGCATCGATGCCTTGGCCGGGTTGCACGCATGGTCGCTTGAGAGCGTGAATTCAGCGGTGGTCGAGGAGTTTCCGAGCATCGACACGCCGATCGCGCGCGACCTGCTCGTACCCGCATTCGGGCCCGGATGGCGGGTCTACCTCGACAAGTCAGTGGTGCCGGTGCCGCCGGCTGTCGACGGATTCGCGGAGCGGTTCACCGAAGCCGCCGCGGAGGCGTTGGACGCGCTGACCGAACGCTCGATGCTGCTGCACGGCGACATCAGGGCCGACAACATGTTCTTCGAAGGCAGCCGACTCAAGGTGGTCGACTTCCAGTTCGCCTCGGTCGGCGCGGGTGCCGCCGACATCGCCTACCTCATCAGTCAGGGATTGCCGACCGAGGTGCGGCGCGGGCACGACGAGGCGTTGGTCGGCGAATACCTCGAACGGCTGCGCGCCTACGGCGTCGCCGACTACTCCTTCGAGGAAGCGTGGCGTCACTACTGCTACGCCGTCGCCTACCTCATGGTTCTGCCGGTCATCACGCTGAACGGGTGGGATGCGATGCCGGACCGGTCACGCGCGTTATGTCTCAAGCTCACCGAGCGCGCGGTAGCGACCATCGACGAGATCGACGCGCTGGAGGTATTCGCATGACGCGCACAGCACGCGAAGTCGTCGAGCTGTACAACCTCGTCGTCTGGAACGAACGCGACTTCGCGCTGGCCGAGGAATTGATGGGCGACACGGTGATTCGCCACGACGTGGGAGAGGCGACGATGCTCACCCACGACCAGGCCGTCGCGCGGATCGTCGATCATTGGGAGATGTTCGAGACGATCCGGTTCGACCTCAATCTCGTCGTCGCCGGCGACGACGGCACGCACGTCGCCATCGTCTACCAGTCGCCGATGAAGCTCAAGGACGGCACCGAAACGTCCGTCGGCAGCATGGAGATCTTCCAGGTGGTCGACGGCCGGATCACCGAGGTGTGGAATTGCGGCTACAAGCAAGGAGTTTGGGCGTGACTGCACGTGTACTCGACGAGCTGGGCTACTACCTGCTGGCCGGGGCGGGTGGTGAGGGCCCGGCGACGCTGATGGATGAGGCACGTCGCGGTGAGGAACTGGGCTTCGGCACCGCGTTCATCTCCGAACGCTGGAATGTCAAGGAGGCGTCGTCGCTGACCGGGGCCGCATGCGCGGTGACCAACCGGATGCAGATCGCCACCGCCGCAACGAATCACAACACCCGGCATCCGCTGATCACCGGATCGTGGGCGACCACGATGCACCGCCTCTCCGGCGGGCGATTCACGCTGGGGATCGGTCGCGGCATTGGGGCAATCTACGGGGCGTTCGGCATACCCGCCGTGACCACCGCCCAGATGGAGGATTTCGCGCGGTGTCATGCGGCGGCTCTGGCACGGGGAGCTGATCTTCAACCACGACGGACCGATCGGCAAGTACCCTGTGCTGTTCCTGGATCCCGACTTCCGGGAAGACATCCGGTTGGCGATCGTCGCGTTCGGTCCGCAGACCCTTGCGCTCGGCGGCCGGGCGTTCGACGACGTCATCCTGCATACCTACTTCACGCCGGAGACGCTGCAGCGGTGCGTCAAGACGGTGAAGGAGTCCGCCGAGAAGGCCGGCCGCGACCCCGACAGCGTGCGCGTGTGGTCGTGTTTCGCGACCGTTGGTGACCACCTGCCCGAGGCGTTGAGGCTGAAGAAGACCGTGGCCCGGTTGGCCACCTACCTGCAGGGCTACGGCGACTTGATGGTCACCACGAACAACTGGGATCCCGCTGTGTTGGAACGGTTCCGGGCGGACTCGGTGGTGCAGTCGGTGCCCGGCGGCATCGACCACAAGGCGACGGCCGAGCAGATCGAACACATCGCGACGCTGATTCCCGACGAGTGGCTGGAACCCGCGGCGACCGGTTCCGCCCAGCAGTGCGTCGACCGAGTACGCAAGGAGTTCGACTACGGGGCCGACGCCGTGATCATGCACGGCGCCACTCCGGATGAACTCGAACCTATCGTCACGGCCTATCGCTAGGGCGTGATGACTGTGCGGCTCACCGGTTCTGCGCCGGCCTGCCTGCTGTAGAGGCCACGCTGCAGCGCCGCCAACAGAGCGTTGCGGGTTTCTTCGGGGTGAATGAGGTCGTCGAACCCGAGCGTGCTTGCCGAGCGGAACGACGCGTCCACCTCTGCCTTGCGCAGCTTCGCCTCCATGTCCTCCCCGGCATTGGAGGCCTTGGTCAGCGCGGCGGCGCTCATCGCGCCCATCGTCGCGCCCGGATACGCGAACGTCGCGCTCTGATTGTCGAAGCCCAGCAGCGACATCACCATCGAGCCGAAACCGTATGCCTTACGCAAGGTTACGTGCAGTTTCAGTGTGGTGGCCGCAGTCTGGGCGGCGAACATCCTTGCCCCACTGCGCAGTACACCACTCTTCTCTGACCGGCTGCCGGGCAGCATCCCTGGGTTGTCGGCGAGGAACACGATCGGCAGGTGGAATGAGTCGGCCACGGTGATGAAGTGCGCTGCCTTGTCCGCGGCATCGGCGTCGATCGACCCGGCGATCACCTTCGGCTGGTTGGCGACCACGGCGACGGGGTGGCCGCCGAGATGGGCGAGCGCACAGATCATCGCCTGCCCGAATTTCGGCTGGACCTCGAACCAGCCGCGGTCGTCGAAAACCACGTCGAGCACGGCGCGCATGTCGTACACGCGGCGATTGCCGCGCGGCACGATGTCCAGCAGCTCGGGCGTCGAACGCGGTTCGCCGGCTTCGTCTTCGGGCAACGACGACGGATACGACCACGCGCTCGACGGGAAGTACGACAGATAGCGGCGGATGTCGTCGAGCACCCCCTCGTCGTCCTCGGCGATGTTGTGGATGACGCCGCTGGCCAGCGCGACGGTCGGGCCACCGAGGTCTTCCTTCGAAATCTCTTCGCCGGTGGACTCTTTCACGACGGGCGGGCCTGCGGTGAAGATGGCGCCCTGGTTGCTCATGATGGTCCAGTCGCACACTGGCGCGACGAGTGCGCCGTGCCCCGCCGACGGGCCCAGCAGCCCGCCGATCATCGGCACCTTGCCCGAACACTGCGCCTGAGCCAGCAGGTCGGTCGGGGTGCGCCCATAATGCTCGCCGCTGGGCCGAAAGCCCGCTCCTTCAAGCAGCATCACCAACGGAATCCGGTCGCGCAGCGCCAACTCCGCGAGGCGATACCGCTTGGCGTTGCCGCCCGGGCCGATGCTGCCGGCCAGCGTGGTGAAATCCTCGGCCCCGACCATCACCGGCCTGCCGTCGATCAGGCCGGATCCGGCGACGATCCCGTCGGCCGCGATGTCACCGCCGACCAGCGTGCCGAACTCACGGAAACTGCCCTTGTCGAGAAGGTGGTCCAGACGCGCACGGGCGTCGAGCTTGCCCTTGCCGTGATGCTTGGACACTCGATCGGGCCCACCCATTTCGTGAGCGTGCTGACGTCGACGCCCGAGCTCGGCGAGCGTCTCGTCCCAGTCCTGCGGCTTCGTCATGCGCACTTCCTGTCCTCGAAAGGCGATCGTCGCACCGGCATGTTCACGTTGACCATACTGAATTGCTTACTGTAGCGTCTGCGGCTATGGGTAGCGGCGCCGGCCTCAAGGTCGACGGCGGCGCCGTAAGCCAGCTCGGAAACGTCGTGGAAGCGGCCACCACGCTGGAACGACGCGGCTACGACGGCTGCTGGACCGCCGAGATCAACCACGACCCGTTCCTGCCGCTGACGCTTGCCGCCGAGCACACCAACACGATCGAGTTGGGCACCAGCATCGCGGTGGCGTTTGCGCGCAATCCGATGACCGTCGCCAACGTCGGTTGGGACCTTCAGGAATACTCGCGCGGCCGCCTGAACCTCGGTTTGGGGTCACAGATCCGGCCACACATCGAGAAGCGGTTCAGCATGCCGTGGAGCAAGCCGGTAGCGCGCATGCACGAGTTCGTGCTCGCGATGCGAGAGATCTGGGCGTGTTGGCGCGACGGCTCGAGACTGCGTTTCGAGGGCGAGTTCTACACCCACAAGCTCATGACGCCGATGTTCACCCCCGAGCCGCACGACTACGGCTTCCCGAAGGTGTTCATCGCCGCGGTGGGGGAGGCGATGACGGAGATGGCCGGTGAGGTCGCCGACGGACTTCTCGCGCACGCGTTCACGACCAAGCGCTATTTCGAAGAGGTGACGACGCCGGCCTTGATGCGCGGGATGGGCCGCTCGGGCCGCGACCGCAGCGACTTTCAGGTGTCGTGCCCCGTATTCGTGGTTACCGGCGAGCGGGACGCCGACCTCGACGCTGCGGCTGTCGGCACCCGCAAGCAGATCGCGTTCTATGGATCGACGCCCGCCTACCGCAAGGTTCTCGAACTGCACGGCTGGGGCGAACTGCACGAGGAGCTGCATCGGCTGTCGCTGCAAGGTGATTGGGACGCGCATGGGTGCCCTCATCGACGACGAGATCCTGGACGCGTTTGCGGTCGTCGCGCCGATCGACAAGCTGGCCGCCAAGATTCGGGATCGCTGCGACGGTGTGATCGACCGCGTCATGGTCGGCTTTCCGCGATCGGTCTCCGATGCCACCGCTTCGGCCGTCCTTCTTGAGCTGCGTCAGCCGAACGCTTAGTGAGGAGCACCCCTTGAGTACCCGGATCATGGACGAGGCCGCCAAGGTGTTCGCGGACCCGATGGCGTACGCCGACGAGCCCAAACTGCATGCGGCGCTGACGCATCTGCGTGCCAACGCACCGGTGTCGTGGGTGGACGTGCCCGGCTACAAACCGTTCTGGGCGATCACCAAACACGCCGACATCATGGAGATCGAGCGCGCCAACACCGTGTTCACCAATTCGCCGCGTCCGGTGCTGGCGACCATCGAGGGCGACCAGCAGCAGGCGGCCATCGGCGTCAGCACTTTGATCCACATGGACGATCCCCAGCATCGTGTGGTGCGCGCGATCGGCGCCGACTGGTTCCGCCCCAAAGCCATGCGGGCACTGAAGATGCGCATCGACGAACTCGCCAAGCGGTATGTGGATCACATGCTGACGGTCGGCCCGGAATGCGACTTCGTCCAAGAGGTCGCGGTGAATTACCCGCTGTACGTGATCATGTCGATGCTGGGCATGCCGGAGTCCGATTTTCCTCGAATGCTGAAGTACACGCAGGAACTGTTCGGCAATGAGGATCCTGAGTTCCAGCGCGGTGCTTCGATAGAGGAGCAGATGGGTGTGCTTCTCGAGATGTTCGAGTACTTCAACACTTTGACCGCGTCGCGGCGCGCGACCCCGACCGAGGACTTGGCGTCGGCCATCGCCAACGCGAGGATCGATGGTGAGCCACTGTCCGACATCGACACGGTGTCGTACTACCTCATCATCGCCACCGCCGGCCACGACACCACGAGCGCAGTCATCTCGGGCGGCCTGCACGCGCTGATCGACAACCCCGACCAGCGAGAGCGATTGCGCGCCAACATGGATCTCATGCCGTTGGCCACCGAGGAGATGATCCGGTGGGTGACTCCGGTCAAGGAGTTCATGCGTACGGCGCGCGAGGACACGACGATTCGCGGTGTCGACATCGCTGCGGGCGAGTCGGTTCTGCTGTCATACGTGTCGTCCAACCGCGACGAGGACGTCTTCGCCAACCCGTTCCGGTTCGACGTCGGGCGCGACCCGAACAAGCACAACGCGTTCGGTTACGGCGTGCACTTCTGCCTCGGTGCGGCACTGGCCCGGATGGAAGTCAACAGCTTCTTCTCCGAGTTGATACCGCGGCTGGACTCGATCGAGTTGACGGGTGACCCGCAGTACACCGCGACGATCTTCGTCGGCGGACCGAAGCACCTGCCGATTCGCTACTCGCTGAGGTGAATTGCGGCGGGCAGCTACCGCTCAGATCGGCAGCGGAATCCAGATCCCGAAGAACCAGAAGCCCCACTGGTTGAAGCCCTGATCCCACACCGGTTGCTCGTTGAAGCCGAAATAGTTGATGGGTGGCGGCGGCGGTCCCCACGCGGCAGGCAGCGGGCCGTCCCACTGCGGGGCCGGCGGTGCACCCCAGCCCCATGGCGGGAGTCCGTCACCCCATGGCGCGCCGTTGAACCGGCCGCGCCAGTCGTTGTCCCCGGCATTCCACGGCGGTCGCCAATCGTGGTTGTCGGGTCCCCGGAAGTCGCCGGGCGGGGGACCGCCGAAGCCCGGGCCTCCCGTGGGACCACCAGGTTCGTTGTGCTGACCCGGCGGGCCGCCCGGCCCGCGATCGCCTTGCGGCGGACCAGATGGGCCGCGCTCGCCTTGCGGCGGACCGCCGGGTCCGCTCGGACCACCTGGGCCGCACTGCCCGCCAAACCCCGGATTGCATGGTGGTGCCGCGCCGGCGACGGCCGATGTGGCGCCGAGGCTGCTTGCCGCGAGTGCGCAGCCGATCGCCGCGCCCGCGACCAATTGTTTGAGTTGCATTGCCAAGCCCTTCTCCGTCGATAGACGCCCCGGCCCAGGGGCGACGGTAGGCAGGCAGCTTAAGAGCGAGCTATGTGGTCGCTATCAACGGGCTTGGAGGCACAGGACATCACTTGGCCACGCGGTCAACGTATTTCGTGTATGTGTCGAGGATCACTTCTGGTTGGCGGCGGCCCTGTCCAGCTGCGCCTGCAACGAGGTGGCCCCCAGACTCGAGTCCCTCTTGTGGTGGGACAGGGCTTGGATGGAGACGTCGTGGCCTTCGGCGGCTTTGCGTAGCGCTCCGACGGTGGCCTGTTCGCGGGTGATGTGGGTGAAGGGGTCCCAGTGATACCAGCGCATGGCGTTTTGGTAGGTCATCTTGTTGACCTCGTCGTCGGGCACGTTGTTGCGCTCGAGCACCTCGTGTAGCTGCTCGGGGGCCCCGGGCCACATCGAATCCGAATGCGGGTAGTCGGCTTCCCAGCAGATGTTGTCGATGCCGATCTCGTTGCGCAGCGCCACCCCGACGTGATCAGAGATGAAACAGGTCAAGAAGTGATCTCGAAACACCTCCGAGGGCTTCTGCTTACCGAAGTCCTGGCCCGTCCACGTCGAATGCATCTCATAGGTGCGATCAGCGCGCTCCAGGAAATAGGGGATCCAGCCCGTGCCGCCCTCGCTCAGCGCGATCTTGAGGTCGCGGTACTTCTTGATCGGCTTGGACCACAGCAGATCGGCGGCGGCCTGCACGATGTTCATCGGCTGCAGGGTGATCATCACATCCATCGGGGCATCCGGGGCGGTGATCGCCAGCCGGCCCGAGGAGCCGATGTGCACGTTCATCACCGTGTCGGTGTCGACCAGCGCCTCCCACAGCGGGGTCCAGTAATCGTCATGAAAGCTCGGATAGCCCATCGCGGCGGGGTTCTCGGTGAACGTCAACGCATGCACACCACGCGCGGCGTTGCGGCGCACCTCCGCCGCACAGGCCTCGGCGTCCCAGATCACCGGCAGACACATCGGAATGAACCGCGCCGGATAGGCCGCACACCACTCCTCGACATGCCAGTCGTTGTAGGCCTGCAACAACGCCAGCGAAAACTCCGGATCCTCGGTGGCAAACAACCGGCCCGCGAAACCCGGGAACGACGGGAAACAGATCGAACCCAGGATGCCCCCGGCGTTCATGTCCTTGACCCGCTCATCGACGTCATAGCAGCCCGGCCGGATCTCATCGAGCCCCTGCGGCTCCAGCCCGTACTCCTCCTTGGGCCGCCCCGCCACCGCGTTGAGCGCCACATTGGGGATCACCACATCACGAAACTGCCACGTATCTGACCCGTCGGGATTGTGCACCAACCGCGGCGCCTCATCCAGATACTTCTTCTGAAGGTGATTGCGGAACATATCCGGCGGCTCAACGATGTGATCATCAACGCTGATCAGGATCATGTCTTCTCGGTTCATTACCCGTCTCCTTTATGTTGTGCTGCGCAAGATTGCACGCAGGGTCGCGACCACGACGAAATCACAACCCTGAGCACAGAATTCCGGTATATCGGGTTAACAGCAGCGGGGGTTGGGATTGGTCTCCGTCGCATCGTGACGCATCCGCCAGTACTCTCGCTCGGACACCACCGGCTCGCCGGGATGAGTGCGCCCGCGATGCTCGACATAACGTCGGTAGTGATTGTCACCCATCAATGTGCCCCAGTACCAACCGATTTGGCGGACGATTTCGGTAGCGCGTCCCATTGCTTCTGCACCTCCTTCTCGGCATGGGTCGGAATCAGCCCAGAGGGCGCGAAGATCCGCGACGGCACCGGCTCATCTTCGGTCAACGGGTGGCCGCCACCGCGTATCGCCCGCAGTGCGACGATCACCCCGGCCACGAACACGACGATGACCAGCACCGCGAAGATGATCGACAGCGAACCCTGAATGAACGTGTTGCGCACGATCTTGTCGACATCGCCCGGAGTCTTCGCCGTCAAGCAGAGCTTGCCGGCCTCCTTTGCGGCCTGACAGATGCTGTGCTGTTTCCAGTAACCGAGCTTCGGATCGGCCGAGAAGATCTTCTGCCACGACGCCGTCAACGTCACCGTGAGATCCCAGAACAGCGGAAGGGCCGGAATCCACGCCCATTTCAGCAATCCGCGTTTGATCACCACGACCGTGACGACCGTCAACGCGATCGCGGCCAGCAACTGGTTGGCGATGCCGAACAGCGGGAACAACGTGTTGATGCCGCCGAGCGGATCGGTGACGCCCATCAGCAGGATGCCGCCCCACGCCGCCACGACGATCAGGCTGCAGATCCACGCGCCGACCCGCCAACTCGGATCCTTCAGCTTGCGCAGCGGACCACCGAGGTTGCTCAGTCCGTCGGAGAGCATGAAGCGCGCCACGCGTGTTCCCGCGTCGACGGTGGTGAGGATGAACAGCGCCTCGAACATGATCGCGAAGTGGTACCAGAACGCCTTCAGGCTGGCGCCGCCGAACACCTGGTGCAGAACCTCGGACATGCCGAAGGCCAAGGTGGGAGCACCGCCCGTGCGCGACACGATGGACTTCTCGCCCACATCCTGGGCGGCCTGGGTGATCTGGTCGGCAGTCATCGGCGCGCCGGAGAGTCCGAGACCGTTGACGTACTCGGCGGCAGTCTGGGCGGTCGTGCCCGTCTGGGCCGCCGGTGCGTTCATCGCAAAGTACAAGTGCTGATTGATGATCGCCGCGGTTATCAGTGCCATGATCGCAACGAACGACTCGGTGAGCATGCCGCCGTAGCCGATCAGCCGCATCTGGCTTTCCTTCTCGAGCAACTTCGGCGTCGTACCCGACGAGATCAATGCGTGGAAGCCCGACAGCGCGCCACATGCGATCGTGATGAACAGGAACGGAAACAGCGCGCCGGCGAAGACCGGCCCGGTGCCCTTGTCGGCGAATGACGAGATGGCCGGCGCCTCCATGATCGGCCGCGCCAGCAGGATGCCCAGCGCCAGCAGCGCGATAGTGCCGACCTTCATGAACGTCGAGAGGTAATCGCGGGGAGCCAACAGGAACCACACCGGCAGCACCGACGCAGCGAAACCGTAGATGATGATGCACCACGACAACGTCACCTTCGAAAGGGTGAACCAGTCAGCACCCCAAGAGGTTTCGGCGACCCAACCGCCTGAGATCACCGCCAGCAACAGCAGCCCGACGCCGATCACCGACACCTCGGACACCCGACCGGGCCGCAGGAACCTCAGGTACAGGCCCATGAAGATCGCGATGGGGATGG
This sequence comes from uncultured Actinomycetota bacterium, assembly GCA_963793055.1. GTDB lineage: Bacteria > Actinomycetota > Actinomycetes > Mycobacteriales > Mycobacteriaceae > Mycobacterium. Next base: position 130,316 of record CAWBYS010000009.1, read on the forward strand.
TCATCGCGATCGAGAAGACGCCCCACGGGCTTTCGGCGAGCGCACCGACGACCACGAGTGCCAGCACCGCGAGCAGGATCACCATGATGACGAGCACGCCGACGATCGCCGCCGCACCGCCGATCGCCCCGAGCTCGTCGCGGGCCATCTGGCCCAGAGAGCGGCCGCGTCGTCGGGTGGAGATCGACAGCACCAGATAGTCCTGGACGCAGCCGGCCAGCACGGCGCCGATGATGATCCAGATGGTGCCCGGCAGGTATCCCATCTGCATGGCCAACACCGGGCCGACAAGGGGACCGGCACCTGCGATCGCCGCGAAGTGATGGCCGAACAGCACCCGCCGGTCGGTCGGCATGTAATCCGTGGCATTCTCGAAAAGCTCTGCGGGCGTGGCATTGTCGTCGCGCGGGCGGACGATCTTCATCTCGATGAGCCGGGCGTAGAAGCGGAAGCCGATCACATAGGTGCAGATGGCGGCGATGACGAACCAGACTGCGTTGACGGTTTCACCGCGGAAGAACGCGATCACCGCCCACGCGATCGCGCCCAGCAATGCGATAACCGCGAAGATGATCTTGTGTCTGGTCGTGATCGGCGATCGATCGATGATTGCTACCGGCGGCAAATCCTTTTCGGTGCGGATGTATGTGATGTCGCCCTGGGTTTCCTCGATCCGGTCTGATGCAGCGGTGGGAGTTGCCATGCCGCGATCTTTTCACCGGCGCTCCGGCGGTGTGTGAAAACGGCGGCTTTAGCTTCCGCGCTGGTAGAAGGCCCGGACCGTGTCGATGGTGTCGGCTTCGGCTGGGCTCTTGTCGTCGCGATACCGCAGCACGCGCGCGAACCGCAACGCCATTCCGCCTGGGTAGCGGGTGGATCCCTGCACACCGTCGAATGCGATCTCGACGACCTGTTCGGGCCGCACCTTCACGACGTAACCGTCGGTCGGGCCGTCGGCGAGTTCGGTGAACCGGGTCGTCTGCCAGTCGAGCATCGCGTCGGTCATTCCCTTGAACGTCTTGCCGAGCATCACGAACGCGCCCGACGCGGGGTCCCTCGCGCCAAGGTGAATGTTCGACAGTTTGCCCGTGCGTCGGCCCGATCCCCACTCGACACCCAGCACGACCAAGTCGAGCGTGTGCACGGGCTTGACCTTCAACCAGCCCGCACCACGGCGACCCGCCTCGTACGGCGCCGTCGGCGACTTCGCCATCACGCCTTCGTGACCCGCGGCCAGCGTCACGTCCAGAAACCGCTGAGCCGCATCGGCGTTGTCGGTGACGAGCCGGTCCACACGTTGCGCGTCCGGCACGATCGCGTCCATCGCCGCGATCCGCTCGTTGGTGGGCAGGTCGAGCAGGTCGTCGCCGTCGAGATGCAACAGGTCGAAGACGAACACCGACAGTGGCTGCGCGGCTCGTGCCGCGGCGATGTCGGCCGAGCGCCCGAACCGCGATGCGGTCACCTGGAAGCGGTGCGGGCGCCCGTCGTCGCGCAGCGCGATGGCCTCGGCATCGGCGATCAGATCCGTGACGGGCAGCGCCAACGTCGCCTCCACCACTTCAGGCAGTCGCGCGGTGACGTCGTCGAGGCTTCGGGTGTAGATGGAGACCGCATCGCCGACGCGGTGGATCTGTACCCGTGCTCCGTCCAGCTTGGCTTCGAGAACCGCTGTGCCGCCGAGACGTTCGAGTGCTTCGGTGACGCCGGTTGCGGTCTGCGCGAGCATGGGGCCGACCGGCCGGCCGACCTTGAGCGTGAATTGCTCCAGCGCCGTCTCACCCGCGGTCAGCGCTGCGGCGGCGACGGCGGGCAGATCGCCACCGAGCATGGCCGCACGGCGCACCGCCGCGACGGGAACATCGGCGGCCTTCGCGACCGCGTCGACCATCACCCCGACGAGAGCGCCCTGGCGTAGCTCGCCGCCCAGGAGGCGGCGCAGGAACGTCTGCTCGGCCTCGGCGGCCGCAGCGAACAAACCGTTGACAAGGTCGGCGCGGCGCGCCTGCGACCCCTTCCCGGCAACCTGGCCGATCTCGCTGAACGCCGCGTCGACCTGCAAGACGGTCAGTGACGGCTCAGCGGCAGGCGGCGGCAACGAGCGCAGTGCCGCCCAGCCAACGCCGATCTGTCGTTGCGGCAGCTCGCCGGACAACCACGACACCACCACCGCGACCAGCTTCGGGTCGTCCTCGACGCCTGCGCGGCGCAGCAGTTCGGCGATGATTGCGATCTTGGCCAGCCTCGCGGAGGTCGCGCCAACCTCGACCGACGCGTCGGCGACGTCAATGAGCTGCACGAGCCAAGCCTGGCATGGCCAACGGCCAGTGCCTCGCGCAGCGTCACTGTGGCGGCGTCTTTGCGGCGTTGGCGACGCCGGATCTGGCTCGGCGCGGCAGGGCGCACCGATAGCGAGCGGCCCCCGAGGCCACGACGGATTTCGCGCGCTCGCTGATGGTTGGCAGTTTCGACGTGCTCGCTGGGAAAGTGTAGGGAAACACCTGATATATGCCGAACTCTTACGGGCTTAGCGTCGGGGCAACGGTCCGCTGGAGGAGGATTGGCATGTTTTTCGGTAAGTTCACCCGACGCAACCGTGCTGTCGTGATGGCGATGGTTGTCGGCATTGGCACGATCGGCGTCTCACTTGCGCCACCCGCCGCCGCACTGCACCTCGAGCAATACATCGAAGTGCCGCAATGCCAGCCGGCCACCAGCCAGGAGTGCCCCCAGAGTCCTGAGGTGAGATTCACCGCTGGCCAGAATGACCGCATTCAGGCTCAGTTCACCGCGAATGCCAACCACTGCTCAGACATCTTGGTGCGCTTCAATGTCGATAATTATCCGCAGGGGGACTGGCTTCGGGTCGGCCCAAGTCAGACCGTTTCCAGCCCATCTTTCAGCAGAAGCGGTGACCATGTCCTCAGCGTGACGGCCAAGGGCATCGACGGTGGCTGCAATACCGGCGTCCTCAACTCGTGGGGTGGCACGGTTCGCCTCGACTCGGTCGACGTTGTCGGACCGGCTCCTCAACCCGTTCCTGCTCCTCCACCGGCACCGTGCAAGTGGACGTTCTCCGGCGCCGTTGTCATCGAGCAAGATAACGGCATACGGGTCGATCTCGACCAGTGGCACGACCTCACTGCCATAGGCCCCGCCCACTTGTACGCACCCGGGGCCACCGTCGAGTCCAATCGCGGGGACGTCATCGGCGCAGGCGGTGACGGAACGAAGGTCAGTTTCACGATCGTGTGGTTCGACAAACAAGGAGGACACGCGGAGACCAACGACTACACGGGCAGCATCGATCCGGAATCGGGAACGCTGGGCGGGACCACCGTAAACAACGCGGGTGTCACCAATCAATGGACGGCACACGAGCATTGGACCTGCGCTGGATAGACTGCGGCCAGGCACTGTCGGGTTCGGCGTCGCGATGGGCGCTGTCGAGCCGATGACGATCGGGAACGCCAGCCAGCGCATCCAAGCTGGCCACGCCGATGCTGCCGAACTCGGTCACTGATCTCCGACCGTTCAATCAATAGCACGTCAACCGATGGGTCATGTGGTGCGAAGGTGCACCTCAGCGGTGGGGGTGAGGCGCTGCGCCGACATGCCTGCGCGGTCGCATGTCTGGGCCACGATCTGCGCCGACGCTGCGCAGAACACACCGAAAAGTACCGCATCAGTCGGTACAGCGAGGACCGCTAGTAACCGCACTGGTGTGCCCGATGCCGAAATCTCGGCGGCCGCGTCATCGAGCGTGGCAATGGTCGGTCCTACCGGCGCTTCGGCCAGCCCTTGCCGATACCACTCGGCCAGAAAGCACGAATCCTGTGATGTCGGCGAGCCCATGACCTTGACGCTACGCGGCCAAATGCCCAACGAAATCAGGTGATTCCCTACCGTCGTGAAGAATGTCAAGGCCTCGCTGCTGTTGATGAGCATGCAGCGCTGACCAAGGGCTTATGGCGAAGTCGTGCCCTAGACGAAGTTCGGCAAGCCGCCGCAGTGGCGGCCAACGTGTCAACGCGGATTCGTCGCCACATGCACGAATCCGCGTTCGTATCAATCATATTCAGATCTAGCCGGGGTGCCAGCGCCCAGTAAGGGTGACCGACGGCGTCAGCTGACGATCCAGATACAGTGCCCGGATCCGCCGACAGGTTCTTCTGCCACCACAGTGCCATCGACCGTGATCCGGCATCCAGGGCCCGGGTCGTCCTTCCCGACGACTACAACCTGCAGCAGGCTCGAATCGTGGGCAACCTGCATCCGGCGCTGCCATGGCAACTGCGCGTCATAGACGCGGTCACTCGACGGATCGGTGTCGATGGTGTACGCCGAGCCGCTACCGGTGACCTCGAATAGCACTGTCATGGTGTCAGCGGGTTCATTTGGCGGCACGGCACCCGCCGGCGCGAGCGAGATTCCGTACAGTGACACGACACCGATCGCCGACGCGATCACCTGCATTATCCTCACGCGAATCGTCTTGGTGTCAGGCGTGAGCCGCACATTGAGCGACCCAACTGTGTGCGGCTTGGTTCCTTCGGGTAGTGGCATGGAGACTCCCTTGTTAACTTCCGATGCCCGCGCGACTGCGAGCAGTCGCATTCCGAATAGGCGCGGGTGGTGTTGTCGGCCGTCTTTGAAATGCATGTCTCTTGTCCGTCAATGTCCGACCACCAGATGACGCTATCGGCCAAGCGAGAGCGATAAATCGGGCATTTCCCTATCTCGCGCGATTGAGTCGCGGGACGGTGGTGCACCGGGCTACGGCCAGGGCGGGAGGGCTGCTGTCCACGGCGGTCGGCAGAAATTTGTAGGGAAACACCCGATATATCTGCTGATCACAAATCGATAATCTTGCGATGACGTGTCCGGCAAAGAACGGCATGATCAGGAGGGCATTTCAATGACCCACTCGAATCGCTGGCCACTCTTTGCTTGCGCAACAACCATAGTCACCGCGGGACTGGTCGCGGCGCCGGTGCCCGCACACGCGGTCCCCCCCGCCCCGCTGGCTCCCCCTGCCTGTCTGCAGTGGGCCTTCGCGGGTCCCACCCAGATCGTCGCCAACGGGCGCACCCTGGTCTCGTTCGACGCGACCGGAACGAGCTTCAACGGCACGTCGAGCAGCTCAGCCGTATCGAGCATCCCCACAAGCGGCTCCATTGACGCGAACAAATTCATCACAATTTCGCTGTCCATGCCGGGACCCCCGCCCGCCACCGAAACCTATAACGGCGTCGTCGGTGACGATGGGATTGCGCACGGCAAATCCTCCAATACGTCACCGATAGTTCAAGGCAGTGTGGACTGGAGTACGGCGGCACCCCTGAAATGCGACAAGCAGGCGGCTGCTGAGGCTCCCAAGCAAGGGCCGACGGTTTCGTTCGATCCTATCCTCGGCGGGCTGAACGTCCACATCACCGACCGCAGCGGCGTCACCTCGCAGTGCACCTATGACGCGGACGGCTTCACGCGCACTTTCCGGCTCGAAGCGAACAAGTCGACCGATCTCAAGATCGTCCCGGCCGTTCCCAAGTTTGACAACTGGAACATCAGCGTCACCTGCGACAACGGCACCAGCACGCAGACCACCCAGTTCTTCTGACAGACAACGTTTCGCAGCTCATCGGCGTGCCAACCGCGGGATCGCCACAGCAGCGACGAAGGCGACCGGCGCCGTGACGCCAGATTCCATGGTCATGCCCTCTTCGACGACGAATTCGCGCCGCGCCCAGCCCTTTTCGCCTGGTGTGTCGGAGCAGGAGATCTGTGTTCAGCGGTCATCGCGGCCGCCAACATTTTCCGTTGAACCAGGATCGACATGTTGTCCCCTTGAGTCTGGTCGGGCCGGCAAGCCGAAGTGAGCTGTGCTGGACGCTATCCAATACCGGGCTCCGGTAAATCGGGTGTTTCCCAACCATTCGCTTCGATCGCGAACAGCGCCGACAATTACGGAGTCGGCGGCACACAGGTTGCGAAAGCCGGCCGATGGGCACTCGTCGCGCATCGGCTGCCCAGCCGGTAGGGCACCCTCATCGACTAGTCGATTACCCGTGCGGCCGTCACGTCGCCCGCTTACGCTTTACTGCGAGCTTGCTGACAGGCTTGGAGGCGTTCGTGGTGACAGCGGACACGGTCGGTGACGCCGCGCGTCGCGAGGAGTGGCAAGCGGTTTCTGAGACCTTGACACGGTCATCGGTGCAACCCTGCGCACTCGTGGTGGAGGGTGAGGCAGGTATCGGCAAGACAACGTTTTGGTTGGCGGCGCGCGAACACGCCAGAGAGCGTGGATTCCATGTACTGTCGGCGCGCCCGGCGGCGTCCGAATCCGTGCTTGCCTATGCGTCGTTGGCGGACATGCTCACTGGGCTCGACCCTACTGTGTTTGAGGGCTTGGTATTCCAACAACGACATGCGATAGACCAAGTTCTGCTGCGCTCCAACGCGGCTGAAAGTCCGACCGATCCGCGTGCGGTCGCGGCAGGCTTTCTGTCGATCGTCGACCAGCTCAGTGAGCAAGCGCCGGTACTCCTGGCGATCGACGATCTGCAATGGCTCGACCCCTCTAGCACGAGCGTTGTGGAATTTGCGGCGCGACGGCTCGCGGGTCCGGTCGGCATACTCGCCACCGTTCGCACGGAGCAGAACGAGAGTCGCGCAGCCTGGCTACAGCTGCATAGGCCGGACGCGCTGAAGCGGATCGAACTCGGCCCCATGCGGCTCGGCACTCTTCATTTGGTTTTGTCCCAGCGACTGGGGCGATCCTTCGCGCGCCCAACGATGGTGCGGATTCACGAGGTCTCGGGCGGAAACCCCTTTTTTGCAATCGAACTGGCCCGCGTGATCGACGACGGCACTGCGAGCACCGATATGCGCCTACCGGCCACGCTGTCAGAATTGGTGCGGGCGCGACTGGAAGGCTTGGACAGCGACACGCAGGACTTGCTGCTCGCGGCGGCGTGTCTGGGAGAGCCGACCATAGAGGTGTTGGCTGCGGCAATCGGGACCGGCTCAGACAGCTTTGGCCGACTGCTCGAGGAGGCCGAGGCCGCTGGCATTTTGGTGCTCGACGGTCATCGCGTTCGCTTCTCCCACCCGCTGCTCGCCCGTGGTGTGTCCGCGAAATCCTCGGCGGCATCGCGGCGGGCGATGCACCGGCGTCTGGCCGGCGCGGTGGACCAACCCGAACTGCGTGCCAGACACCTGGCGCTTGGGGCGACCTCCGCCGATTCTGAAACGGTGCGCGCACTCGACGACGCGGCGCAGATGGCACGCCGTCGCGGTGCGCCCACAGCGGCCGCCGAGTTGTTGGACCTGGCAATCAATCTCGGCGGTGACGAACCGCAACGGCGAATCCGCTCTGCCGCTTACCATTTTGAAGGCGGGGATCCGGTGGGGGCGCGGTCGCTGCTCGAATCGACCATCAAGAGTCTGAAACCGGGACAGCTACGCGCGATGGCGGCGAGCGCGCTCGCCACTATCGTGATGTATGCCGACGGATTCGGATCGGCGGCAGGAATTCTCGAGCGCTTTCTGCCCGAGGCGGTCACTGGCACCCCGTCGTCGATCGAGACACTCATGGCGCTGGCGTACGTGTTGATCAACATTGGCCGAAAACGTGATTCGCTACGGCACATCAATGAGGCCGTTATCCAGGCCGGACAGCTCGAGGAACCGACGCTGCTGAGCCGCGCGCTGGGCTTGCGGGTAGTACTGCAGTTCATGGGCGGCGCCGGCGTCGACGAGGCGAGCCTCGGTCGCGCCATGGCGCTGGATGATGACGGGGCGCCTGGCCCGGTGGCATTCCAACCGAGAGTGCATCACGCACTGCTGATGTCGTGGACCGGTGAGCTTGGCGCCGCGCGCGAGCAGCTGCGCTCGATTGAACAACGTCGCATCGACAGCGGCGAGGAGAGCGAGTCGATGTTCATTTCGTACCACCGCGCGATGGTCGAGATATGGAGTGGTGACTTCGCCGAGGCCGATCGAATCGCCAAGCAGATGATGGACCGGGCGGAGCACCTGGACGGCGACGTCCACCTCTTCTCCGCAATGGCAATCCGCTCCGCGCTGGACGCTTATGCCGGAATGGCCGAGGAGGGCCGCCGACCGCACAAGTGGCTCTCGATGAGCATCGAATCGGAGCGAGGGCAGGGAATTGCGCGGCTGGTTGTTGGCCAACATCGGATTCCTCGAGGTGTCGCTCGGCAACTACGAGGCGGCGCTTACGGCGTTGCAACCCGTTGTCGACAGATCTGTTCAGCGACCCGGACTACTCCGAGATTATTGTCGCGTCCTGCGTCAGCGACGCCGTCGACGCCATGATTCACGTCGACCGACTCGTTGACGCCGAACGGCTGACCGAACTCGTCGAGCGCAATGCCATTCGGCTGGATCGGGCCTGGATGCTCGCTATAGGTGCCAGGTGTCGGGGCATGCTGCTTGCAGCTAGTGGTGATCTCGCCGGGGCCGCCGGAGCCGCCGAGACCGCTATGCAGCAGCATGACCGTGTGCCGATGCCGTTCGAACGAGCGCGGACGCAACTACTGCTGGGACAGATCCAACGTCGACAACGCAAGAAGGACAGGTCCGCGAGCACCATTCGGGATGCGCTTGCCGTATTCGAAGCGCTGGGAACTCCGCTGTGGGCAGATCGTGCCCGCGCCGAACTGGCCAGAACCAGCGTGGGCCACCAACGTGGTGCCGGCCTTACTCCATCCGAGCGGCGTGTAGCAGAGCTTGCCGCCTCCGGCATGACGAATCGTGACGTCGCAGCCACCCTGTTCATCAGCCCGAAAACGGTCGAGGCCAACCTCGCCCGCATTTACCGCAAACTTGGGATCCGCTCGCGGGCCGAACTAGGTCAACACATAGGGCCAGTCGCCGAGTAGGTCTCGGTAACGGTCCAGCCGGTCTCGGCCCCGGCCGCGAGCCGGACCACGTCACCCGGCCCGCCCGTGGAGATCAGGCCTGTCTAGCCCTACACGTCTTGCTCGGCGTGACCGAACTCGACATTCTGGCCGTTGAAGTCGCCGCGGCAAGACAACACGACGTGGTAGGTCTGCCCAATCAGAGGAGCTAGAAAGCTGAGCTGCGTATTGCCTCTGGGGGCGAGGTCGAAGGTCCGGTCGACTGACGGCCCCAACCCATTGACCTCGGTCGCGTTGTAGGTGCACTGACCGGCGATGTTCGCGGTGCTAGAAACGTTGACCGTCACGTTGGTAACACCCCGAGCGATCACCATCCTGACCGCATCGGTCGGCGGTTTCTCTACCGGAGCCGGCTCCGGGTTGGAGGCCGAGTCGGGGGCTGGCGCCGCCTGCGGCTGCGGAGCAGGCGCCCGCCCGATGCACTTGAAGCCGCCGTCAATGGTCCAACCATTGGACGCTCCGCTGTTGTTGACCGTGGTTCCGCTCGCGGACCCATTCTGATCGATCGTGCCGGTGTAGTGGTTCGTCGGTGGGGCAGCGGGATGACTATCGAAGGCTGCGGACGCAACGGCGAAGTTGATCGTGAAATCCAAATTGTTCGTGCCCTTCACCACCCCTCCGTGAACGGGCCCCGCCCAATCGACGCCGTTCGAGCTGAAGCTCCCGGTCCCGCTCCCTGGGGAGCCCCACGCGACATGCACCTGGATTCCGTTGTCCTGCTTGATCGTGGAATCGGTGTCGAAGATGGTCCAATCGCAGTCTGTTGGGGCGAGCGGGAACGGGGACCCGGCAGAGCGTGCGCAGTCGGTGCAAGCGCAATGATCGCGGCAGCGCCGACAGCGGTTAGGACAGCGCCAAACAGCTTCGATGAACTCATTCCCATCCTCCCAGGTAGTTCTGGCGACTCCAATCTTTGCCGAGTAGGGACGGAGTTATATCGGGTGTTTCCCTTGCATTTGGCTGCGCGACCAGGCGTGGCGGCGCCGCATTACGCCTCTCGTGCGGTCGTCGACAAAATGTTGGAGTGGGACGCCCCCCGCTGATGGGTTCGCTGCGCGGCTAGTGACCGGCACTGCCGCCACGGGACTCTGCAACCGCGCGGTCCATCCCCTAGCGGTTCACCAGCGTGGGGAACTCGCACCTAGTGAGCACGCCCCTTTACCAGTTGATCAACACGAGTTGCACTACAGCACAACACTTTTGAGGCAAAGCGTGGTATGCCGTCCCGATCGGTGTCGAAGGTGTGAGTCCGCCGAGTGCTGTGCTGCGGTCTGACGCGGCAAAGTACCCGCGAGCGTGCGTATTTGCACCTCATTTACCGGCATGTCGGCTGCAGACACGCACGCTCGCGAAAAAAGGAGGGGCAGGCCGCTACTTCACGTTGAAGGACACCGAGTGCCAGCCGGTGGCGCCGTCGGGGACCGGATCGGCGTCGTCTGACGTCTGCACCGCGCCGGTGTTGTCGGTGGCCCGCACCGTGATCGTGTGGGGTCCCGGCGCGGTGGCCTGCCACGGAAGCTCCACAGTCGCCAGGTGTCGTTCGAATAGCTCGCGCCGAGGTCGGCCTGCTGCCACTCACCTTGCTTGTCGGGGGAGTCGATGCGCACCTCGACCGCGCGCACGCCGCGGTGCTGCGCCCAGGCGACGCCGCCGAACGTCACGGGTCCCCGGGCGACGTCCTGGCCGCTGCGGGGCACGTCGATACGGGATTCCGTCTTGATGGGCCCACGTGCCGACCAACCCAGCCGCGTCCAATACGCCTCGGCGCGATCGAATCTGGTGAGCTCCAGGTCGACCACCCACTTGGTGGCCGACACGTAGCCGTACAGACCGGGGACGACGAGCCGGGCCGGGTAGCCATGTTCGGTCGGCAGGGGCTCGCCGTTCATGCCGATCGCGAGTAGCGACTCCCTGTCGTCGGTCAGGGCGTCGACCGGAGTGCCTGCGGTGAAGCCGTCGATCGACGTCGACAACACCATGTCAGCGTCGGTGTGAACGCCCGCCTCAGCCAGCAGATCCCGGACCCGGTAACCCGTCCACGATGCATTGCGAAATCAGGTCGCCGCCAACGGGATTGGACACACACGTCAGAGTGACGAGTTTCTCGACGACCTCGAAACGCTCCAGATCCTCGAAGCGGTAGGTGATCTCGCGGTCGACCATGCCGTGGATTCTCAGTTGCCAGTCGGTCGCGACTCAGCTGGGGCACCGTCAGTGCCGTGTCGATCCGGTAGAAGTCGGCGTTGCTGGTGACAAACGACGGTAGGGCAACGCCTTTCGGCTGCACCGTCGGCGGGACGGCCGGCGCTGCGACGTGAGCGCGCGGCAGGGCGAACGCGTTGCGGTCGCCGGCCACCGACCACTTCCGCCGCGACAGCACCGCGCCGGCCACGCCAGTCAGCGCCCCCGCGCCGAGCAGCCCGAGTGTGACCAGGGACAGGCGCCTGCCGCGATCCGGCGCGTCTGCGGTGTCTGTGCTTTCTGCGTGGTCGGTGAATCGGCCCGAGGTGAGCAGCCGAAGCACCGCCACACCGCACGCGGTGCCGACGAGCGTCGGCACGATGTCGGCAACGGTGGCTCCGGCTTGCGACAACACGGCCCAGCAGCCGAGGATCCCGGCGAGCACGATTGCGGCGCTGCCGACGGGCCGGCGGCGAGTCTCCCGCTCGGCGGCGACGGCGGCGATGATCGCGATCACACCGATCACGAGAATGGACAGGGCGAGCTTGTCGGCGGTGCCGAAGGTCTGGATCGCCCACTCCTTGAGCCAGCCCGGGGTCAGGCTGATGACCGCCGACCCGACCGCCGTGCGGGAATCGGCCGCGGGGTTGAACAGGACGGCCAGCAGCTGCGGTCACACCCAGCGCGACCGCGGCCGCCGCGATGCCTGCCATCGCCTTGGCGCTGCGCGCGGTCATGACGCCAAGCTACTCACGGACCGACCCGAAAGGCTTACCGGAAAGTGACGTCGGCTAAGTTGCTTTACGATTCCACGACTTTTTGGAAAGGCAGCTAATGGAGATCTCTGGCAAGAAGGCCATCATCGTCGGCGGCGCGTCGGGCTTCGGAAAGGCCACTGCCGAGTTGCTCGCCAAGCGCGGCGCGAGCGTGGCGATCCTCGACCGCCCCCAGTCGAAGGGCAAGGAAGTGGCCGACGGGATCGGCGCGTCGTTCTTCGAGGTGGATGTCACCGACTTCGACGGCACCGAGAAGGTGCTGCAGCAGGCCATCGACTCGCTCGGCGGGCTGCACATCATCGTGACGACCGCAGGCGGTGGCGCCGCTGAGCGCACCGTCAAGAAGGACGGCCCACACAGCCTGGAGTCCTTCCGCAAGTGCGTCGACCTCAACCTGATCGCCACGTTCAACATCAGCCGACTCGCGGGCTGGCAGATGAGCAAGCAGGACCTGGTGGACGACGAGCAGGAGGAGCGCGGCGTCATCATCAACACCGCCTCGATCGCCGCATTCGAGGGCCAGATCGGCCAGGTGGCCTACACCGCGTCCAAGGCGGCGATCGCCGGGATGTGCCTGACCATGGCTCGCGACCTGGGCAGCCTGGGGATCCGCGCGTTGGCCATCGCGCCGAGCCTGTTCGCCACCGGCCTGACCGAGGGCATCCCCGACGAGTTCGCCAAGGTGCTGACCAAGGACGCGGCGTTCCCGAAGCGCCTGGGCAAGCCCGAGGAGTACGCCAAGCTGGTCGCCGCGATCGTGGAGAACCCGATGCTCAACGGCCAGTGCCTCCGGCTGGACGCCGGCCAGCGCTTTGCACCCAAGTGACCCAATTCGGCGCCTAGACGTCCGGATCACCCGATGTCGGTCCGACATCGCATACGCTGCTTAGGTGGCAAACTGCCGGCGCGCGAGGTCCCAGAAGCGCGACACCGGCCTCGGTTGCCGCGGTGGTGGTGAGCTTCAACCGCGGCATCCGCCTGGTGGGGGCTATCGAGGGACTGCTGGCACAGACCCGTCCCGTCGACGAGATCATCGTCGTCGAGAACGGGTCGACCGACGGCTCCCGCGAATACCTGCGCAGTCTCGGGCCGCCGGTGCTCATCGTCGAGTCCCACCGCAATGTGGGTGGGGCGGGCGGTTTCGCCTTGGGCCTTGCCTGGGCGATGCACCGCGGTCACGATCTGGCGTGGCTGATGGACGACGATGCGCAGCCTCACCACGGACTGCCTCGATACTCTGCTGCTGCCGTACGGCGGCGACGTCGGCCGATACTCGTACACGTCGCCCCAGGTGGTCGATGCCGACGGGAACACCGGCGCTCGCAACCACCCACATCTGTCCAGTGACTACGCACAGCTTTACCGCGCCGCCCAACAGGGTTATCTCGCCGCGGCGACGTCGTCCTTCGTCGGTCCGCTGATCTCGCTGCGTCACGCGCGGCGCACTCATATGCCTCTTGCCGAGTTCTTCATCTGGCATGACGACACGGAGTACACCGCGCGTCTCGCGGCGCTGGCACCTGCCATCGCCGTGCCGACCGCCAAGATCATCCATCTCCCCGACACCCCCGGGCCGTCGTTCTTCGACCGGTCCCGGGCCGCGGGCAACTTCCGCAACCTCATCTGGTGGTACCGCGAGCACACCGATTCGGTCATTCCCCGCCGGGTTGTCGCGCGGTGGACGGCGGCGATTGCGGTGTCCAACATCCGGACTGCGGGATGGCGTCGCCTGTTGCCGTTGGTCGGGTCCTTGATCCGCGGGACGTTCCTGGGCCTGTCCCGCAGGCCGACGCACCAATCCGCCGAGGAACTCGTCCGCGTCAGCCAGCGCTACGACGAAGTGATCGAGCCGGCCACCGGTGCAGGTGTCCGCTCCGAAGTGGATTAACCCTCCTCTCGCATAGATACCTCGGGGTGGCCGGGGTCGCTATTGTGGCCGGGGTGGCGACAATCGCCGATCACATGATTTCCGCATTGCAGGCCAGCGGGGTCCGGCGCGTGTACGGCCTGCCGGGCGACAGCCTCAACGGTTTCACCGATGCGATCTCGCCGCTCCGGTGAAATCACTTGGGAACACGTCCGTCACGAGGAGACGGCGGCGTTCGCGGCGGCCGCCGATGCGGCGCTCACCGGTCAGCTCGCGGTCTGCGCGGGAAGTTGCGGCCCGGGCAACCTGCATCTGATCAACGGGCTGTTCGACGCGCAGCGCAGCCGGGTGCCCGTGCTGGCGATCGCGGCGCACATCCCGCGGGCCGAGATCGGCTCGGAGTACTTCCAGGAGACCCACCCGCAGGAACTGTTCCGCGAGTGCAGCGTCTACCGCGAACTGGTGAGCACGCCCGAGATGGCGCCGCGCATCCTCGAAATGGCGATGCGCGCGCGTCGAGGAGAACGGGGTCGCGGTGGTCGTCATCCCCGGCGAGATCTTTCTGCAGCGCGCTGACGCCTCCGAATGGCGACAGGCGTCCGATCGTGCCGACCCGGTCCGTCGTCCGGCCCGACGATGAGTCGCTTGCAGCGGGCCGCCGCAATCCTCGAACGAGCGCCAAGGCCGTGACGATCCTCGGCGGCGCCGGGGTGGCCGGTTCGCATGACGCACTCATCGAGCTGGCCGCGACACTCAACGCGCCGATCGTGCACGCGCTGCGCGGCAAGGAGTTCATCGAATACGACAATCCCTACGACGTCGGTATGACCGGGTCTGCTCGGGTTCGCGTCGGGATACAAGGCGATCAAGGAAGCCGACGCGCTGCTGATGCTGGGCACCGACTTTCCCTATCAGCAGTTCTATCCCGACAACGCCAAGGTCATTCAGGTCGACATCCGCGGCCGAAATCTGGGCCGCCGCACCCCGATAGACCTCGGACTGGTGGGCACCGTGGCCGACACGCTGGCCGCGCTGCAGCCGCTGCTGCGCGCAGAAGGACGAACGCGAGCATCTGGACCGTTCGCTGCGCCACTACCGCAAAAGCCGCAAAGCGCTTGACGGTTTGGCTGTCAACGACCGCGATAAGACTCCGATCAGGCCTGAATTCCTTGCGGGACTTGCCGATCGGCTGGCTGCCGATGATGCGGTGTTCACCGTGGACGTCGGATCGCCGGTGGTGTGGGCGGCCCGGTACCTGACGATGAACGGCCGCCGTCGGCTGATCGGGTCGTTCAACCACGGCACGATGGCGTGCGCGCTGCCACTTGCCATCGGCGCGCAGACGGCGTTTCGCGAGCGGCAAGTCGTCGCGCTGGCCGGTGACGGCGGGCTGACGATGTTGTTCGGCGAGCTGATCACGCTGATGCAGAACCGGCTGCCGGTCAAGGTCATCGTCTTCAACAACTCTTCGCTGAACTTCGTCGAACTGGAGATGAAGGCGGCGGGCATCGTCAACTTCGGCACCGACTTGGTCAACCCGAACTTTGCCGCTGTCGCCGAGGCGATGGGGATGTTCGGCAGCCGCGTGGAGCAGCCATCCGACCTGGAGGGCGCGCTCGCCGACGCGTTCGCATACGACGGGCCCGCTGTCATCGACGTGGTGACCGCGCGCCAGGAGCTGTCGATCCCGCCGGCGATAACCGCCGAGCAGGCGAAAGGCTTCTCGCTGTACGCGATTCGGACCATCATGGCTGGACGCGGCAACGAGCTGCTCGACCTCGTCACGACCAACGTCGCGCGGCGCATTCTCGACTGACCGCGTGAACGTTGGGCGCTTTGCTGGCCGGTATCTGATCTTGGCCGCTAATGTTTGCCCATGCGCATGAAGGTTTGCTCGGCTCTGGCCGTCGTTCTGCTGCTGGCGGCCTGTGGTGGACCCAAGCCGGAGGTCGCCGCCCATGTCAACCGAGGAGCGGGCCGCCGGACACCAGCAACATCGAAATCAACGGCGACGCCGACGATCCGGTGAACAAGCTGGCGATGCAGGGCATCGCCGACTTCGAGCAGTACTGGTCCGAGGAGTTCCCCGAAGCTCTACGACAAGGACTGGGAACCGGTCAAGGGCGGGTACTTCGCTGTCTACCCTCGGAGGGCGGACAGCCGCCGCCGTGCGCCACGATGCCAGCGAGGTCGCGGGCAACGCCTTCTACTGCGCGACGGGAGACGATCGTCGCATGGGACGCCGAGGGCCTGCTGCCCGAGCTGCAGAAGAAGTTCGGCGACTTCGTCATCCCCGTCGTCCTGGCCCACGAATACGGCCACGCGGTGCAGGCCCGGTCGAACTTCACCGCGCGCACCGTGACCCGCGAACTGCAGGCGGACTGCTTCGCCGGCGCATGGGCCAAGCACGCGAAGGACGACGGCGTGTTCGACGTCAACGCGGCCGATCTGGACAAGGCGCTGGCCGGCATCCTGGACATCCGCGACACGCCCGGCACCTCGAACATGGACCCGAACGCCCACGGCAGCGGCTTCGACCGCGTCAGCGCCTTCCAGGACGGTTTCGACAACGGCCTCGGCGAAGTGCAAGGACTACCGCGACGACGAGCCGATGGTGCTCGAACTGCCGTTCAACGACGAGCAGGACGCGTCGCGCGGCGGTGATTCGCCCTACGACTCGATCATCAACGGCGTGCCGTATGACATCGAGGACTACTGGACGCACGTCTACCCGGAGATCGCCGACGGCCAGCGGTGGGCGCCGCTGCACAGCATCGAGCCGTTCGGCCCGAACGAATCCGCCGATGTGCGGCGGACCAGTCCGCCGAAGGATACTCGTTGTTCTATTGCGTGCCAGACGATTACGTCGGCTGGGACAACGTTGCGGCGATGCCCGCGGTGTACGACCAGGGCGGTGACTACGCGGTCGCCACGCTGCTGGCCACCCAGTGGGGTCTCGCGGCGCTGACCCGGCTCGGCGACAACTCCGACGAGAAGACGTCCACGCTGCGCGGGGACTGCTTCGCCGGCGGGTACACGGCCAGCGTCATCCTCTACAACCGACCAGACACCAGCACGTATCAGCATTTCGCCGGGAGACCTCGACGAGGGCATCAAGGCGCTGCTGGTGTTCCGCGGCGACGGCGACGTCGAGCGTCAGGGCGTCGGCTGGGACCGGGTCAAGGCATTCCGCGAGGGCGTGATCAACGGCGCCGAAGCATGCCTGAATTACCAGGGGTAGCCCGCCGCTGACCTCGTCAGACCTGTCACGATGGCAGCATGCCCGACGCCGCGCAGCAGCTTCCGACTCTGAGTTCCGACGACCAGGCTGCGGTGCAGCGCTGGGTCGCGTGAGCAGGGCATGGGGTCGACGGTCAGCGACGTCGAACCGCTGACCGGCGGGACGCAGAACATCGTGGTGCGGCTGCGCGTCGACGGGCGCCCGATGGTGCTGCGCCGTCCGCCCGTGCACCCAGCGGCCACCAGCGACAAGACGATGCTGCGCGAGATCGCGGCGTTGCGGACCCTGGCCGGAACGCCGGTGCCGCACCCCGGCTTCATCGCCGGGTGCGAAGATCTCGAGGTCCTCGGGGTGGTGTTCTACCTGATGGAGGAGGTCGACGGCTTCAATCCCGGCGACGACATGGACGACGCCTATGTGCGCGACCCCGGCATGCGTCATCAGGTCGGGTTGTCGTATGCGGCCAGCCTGGCGCAGCTCGGCAACGTGGCTTGGGAGGGCAGCCCGCTCGCGGAGCTCAAGCGGCCGGGTTCCTTTCTGGAGCGCCAGGTTCCGCAGTTCCTGCGGCTGCTCGAGAGCTACCGGCATGATCGCTACGAGCCGGAGTCGTTGGCTGTCGGGGAACTCGCCGAATGGCTGGACGCCAACCGCCCGTCCGACTGGGAGCCCGGCATCATGCACGGCGATCCGCACCTGAGCAACGTGCTGCTGCGCCGGGACCGCCCGGAGTTGGCGGCGTTCGTCGACTGGGAGATGTGCACCGTCGGCGATCCGCTGCTGGACCTCGGATGGATGCTGATCTGCTGGCCACTGGACACCTACACGATCACCGCCGGGGCGCAACTGGCCGCGTTGGGCGGGCTGGCGAGCCGCCGCGAACTGCTCGACGCCTACCTGGACGCCGGCGGCCGGGAAACCTCGAGTCTGGACTGGTATGTCGCGATGGCGTGCTTCAAGCTCGGCATCGTGATCGAGGGCACCTGGTCGCGCTATCTGGTGGGCCAGGCGAGTCGGGAGGCCGGGCGAGCAGCTGCATGCGTCGGCGCAGAACCTGATCGACGTGGGGACGCGAGTTATCAAGGGCGACAACCCCTTCGCGCTCTGGATCAGCGGTAGGCGTCGACGCCGAGCTTGACGGCCAGCGCCAGGCCCGCGGCGCCGATCGCCAGTCGAATCGGCCCGGCGGGCGCATGCCGGACCACGATCAGGACCCAAGCCGGGATCCGACCAGGCAGCCGAGACCGAGAGCGGCGGCGGCCAGCCAGTGCACCGGCGCGAGGAACGCGAACAGCACTGCGGCCACGACGTTGGCGATGCCGAGGATCACGTTCTTGCTCGCGTTGGCATGCGCCAGCGTCGCGCCCCCCGCGCGCAACAGCATCGCCAGCAGCAGCACCCCCGCTGCGGCGCCGAAGTAGCCGCCGTAGACGCAGATGGCGAAGATCGCGGCGGATTCCAGCAGCACGGCGGCCGAATGTCGTTGGTGATGG
Source organism: uncultured Actinomycetota bacterium (assembly GCA_963793055.1). Lineage (GTDB taxonomy): Bacteria > Actinomycetota > Actinomycetes > Mycobacteriales > Mycobacteriaceae > Mycobacterium. The sequence goes on from CAWBYS010000009.1 coordinate 148,816, forward strand.
GCCACTCTCGGCGTCCCGGGCGGCTCGACGCGGCAGCACGATCGCGACCGAGGCGAGGCCCAGCAAGATCGGCACCACCTTCTCGAAGCCCTCCGCGGGCGTCGAGAGCAGCAGCACGGCACCCGCCGACCCCGCCGAGTGCGGCGACCGGCGCGATGCGTTCGAGCCACGGGCCCTGGCCCTCGAGTTCGGGGCGTGAACCCCAGCCCGACCCGATCCCGTTGAACACCAGGGCGACGGTGTTGGTCACGTTCGCCGTCACGGGCGGCAGTCCGACAACAGCAGGGCGGGATAGGTGGCCACCGATGCCAGGCCCGCGATGCTGCCCGTTAGTCCGCCGAGCACACCCGCGGCCACGAGAGAGCGCCGCATCCCACCACGTCACCGGCGCCCATTGTGGCCTAGCGGAATTCGATTGCGCACAGCGTGGTCGGGCGTCTACGATCGCGGACGTGCCGAGGCGACTCGTAGTAGCAACCCGCAGCGGGGTCTGATCCTGACCGACCCCTCGCTGTGGGTCGAAGCTGCTACGTCGGTCACTTCCTCTCTATCTGAGAAGACCGGCACATGGAATTCGAGACATGCAACCAGCGCAGCGCCGTCGTTCGCGGCCCATCTGGACGCGACCGATACCGCGGGGCCTGCGCGAGGAGGCCGACGCGATGTCGTTCGAAGCATTTCTCGCCCAGTACGCGCCCAGTTCTGGGCCGCTGCGGCTACGCAACTGGACCTGCACGGACGGCCACGCCCCGCCACCCGGCTGGGCCCGCAGGCCCGCAACTACCAGGCCACCCTCGCGGTCGGGAACACGATCAGCACGATCGTCGGCGGCCGCGTCCGGACCCATCGCCGCGCTGACCGCGATGCTCTACGACCGGGGCATCGCCGTCGAGATGACCGACTTCCACCAGCTTCCTGCCGGTGAGCAGCACCGCGACGTTCATCCGCGGCTCCGACGGCGGTCGCGCCGAGTGGGCGATGGGTCTGTCTGACGATCCGACGCAGTCGGCGCTGCGCGCCGTCATCGCTTGCGCCAATCGCCTGCTGACCTGAATCGGCGCGAGCAGACGCAAAAGGTCCGTGACACGCCGTAATTCGGTGACTTTTGCGTCTGCTCGCGGGAGCGCGTCAGCGCAGCGGGCGCAAGCACGATCGGCATGCCGTCCATCGGGACCGGCATGCCGCCGTAGTCGTAGCGCGGTTTGTAGCCGGGGTGGGCCAGCTCCAGCCGGTACTTGCGCAGCAGCCGGTGCATGACCGTCTTGATCTCGAGCTGGCCGAACACCATGCCGATGCACTTGTGCGCGCCGCCGCCGAACGGGGCGAACGCGTAGCGGTGCTTCTTGTGCTCGTTGCGCGGCTCGGCGAACCGGTCGGGATCGAACTTCTCGGGTCGGTCCACAGCTCGGGCAGCCGGTGGTTGAGCGCCGGCCAGGTCATCACGTTGGTGCCCGCCGGGATGTAGTAGCCGAGCAGTTCGGTGTCTCGCACGGCCTGGCGGAAGTTCATCGGCAGCGGAGTGACCATCCGCAGCGACCTCGTTGATCACCAGGTCGTAGGTCTCCAGCTTCTCCAGTGCCTCGATGTCCAGCGGGCCGTCGCCGATGCGGCCGACTCGTCGCGGCAGCGGTCCTGCCACTCCGGGGTTGGCCGCCAGGTGGTAGGCCATCGTGGTCATCGTCGACGTCGACGTGTCGTGGGCAGCCATCATCAGGAAGATCATGTGGCTGACGATGTCGTCGTCGGAGAACCTCTCGCCGTCCTCGTCCTCGGCCTGGCACAGCACGCTGAGCATGTCGGTGCCCTCCGAGCCGCGCGTCTCGGCGACCCGGGCGGTGAAATAGTTCTCCAGCGTCTTGCGGGCCTCGATGCCGCGCCACCAGGTCAGCGGCGGCACGCGGCTTGCGCACGATCGCGTTGCCTGCGCGAGTGGTCGTGGTGAAGGCCTGGTTGACCGTGGTCACCAGTTCGCGGTCGGTGCCGGGCTCGTGGCCCATGAACACCACCGAGGCGATGTCGAGGGTCAGTTCCTTGACGGCCGGGTGGAACAGGAACCTCGCGTCGTTGGCCACCCAGTCGTTGGCCATCACCTGCGAGGCCACCTTGTCGATGTGCTCGACGTAGCCCGACAGCCGCGTGCGGGTGAACGCCTCCTGCATGATCCGGCGGTGGAACATGTGCTCGTCGAAGTCGAGCAGCATCAGGCCACGGTCGAAGAACGGCCCGATCACCGGATCCCAGGCCCGCTGCGAGAATTCCTTGTTGCGGTTGGAGAAGACCGCCTGCGTGGCGTCGGGGCCCAGCGCCATCACCGACGACAGGCCGGTGAGTACTGGTAGTGACATGGGCCCGTACTTGCGGTAGATCTGCACGGCGAAGTCCGGCCCGCCGCGGAAGAACTCGATCATGTGGCCGATGATCGGCAGCCCCGAGTCGCCCATCGCCGGTCTGAGGCCGCTGCCCGCCGGCGGCTCGGCCAGCGGGAACTGCTTCCACTCCTTCTTCAGCAGCCGCTTCTCGACCACCCCCATGCCGGGGATCGTGACCGGCGTGGGCTTCAGCCGCCGCTTCGCCTGGTCGAGCAGGTAATCCTTGGTGCTGATCGTCGGCATCAATATGCTCCTGAGTCAAAATGACTGTGGCCGTTGTCACGCCTATCCTCATCCTGGATGGCAGACTTGACGCATGTCAAGTTTGGATCTGGCGTGGCGCGGTGCGAAGGTCTACAGCCATGACCGCTGAGTCCGCAGCTCCGGAGATCCGTCGCAGCCGGGGTGACCGGCAACGCGACGCCATCGTGACCGCGGTGCGTGAGCTGCTTCAGGAGCGCCCGTTCGCCGATCTGTCAGTCAGCACCATCAGTGAACGCGCGGGTGTGGCCCGCTCGGGCTTCTACTTCTACTTCGACTCGAAGTACGCCGTACTGGCGACGATCATCAAGGAGGCGAGCGACCTACTCGATGAGCTGACGCACCATTTTGCCCCGCGCGAGCCCGGTGAGACGCCAGCCGCGTTCGCCAAGCGGATGGTCGGCAGCGCTGTGGCGGTCTACGCCAACGACGACCCGGTGTTGACGGCGTGTGCGGTGGCGCGCAATACCGACGCCGAGATCCGCGAAATCATGGACGACTTCTATGACGGCGTAATCGCCAAGCTCATCACGCTGCTCGAGCAGGACGCCGACGCACGGCCGATCTCTGACGACCTGCCCGCGCTCGTGCGGACGCTGGCCGCGGTGACGTCGTTCACGATGACACACGACAGCGCGTTCGTCGGCCGCGGCGAAGACCCGCCGCGTGCCGTCGAGATCGTCGAGCGGCTGTGGCTGAACGCGATCTGGGGCGGCGACCAGGTATCAGCATCACCGGCATGGCTGGGCGTGTTTCAGGGGAGCGGATTCGCCGGCAAGCGTTGTCTTCATCACCGGCGCCGCCAGCGGCATCGGCCGCGCGACCGCGCTGAAGCTGGCCGCGCAGGGGGCCGAGCTGTACCTCACCGACCGTGACGCCGAGGGTCTGGAGACAGACCGTCGCCGACGCCCGCGCCTTGGGTGCGGCCGTGCCCGAGTACCGCGCTCTCGACATCTCCGACTACGACGCGGTCGCCGCGTTCGCGCGCCGACATCCACGACCGCCATCCAGCGATGGACGTGGTGATGAACATCGCCGGGCGTGTCGGCATGGGGCACCGTGTCCACGCTCACGCACCAGCACTGGAAGTCGATGGTCGACATCAACCTGATGGGGCCGATCCACGTCATCGAGACATTCGTTCCGCCGATGGTCGCCGCGCGTAACGGCGGGCATCTGGTCAACGTGTCGTCGGCGGCGGGCATCGTGGCGCTGCCGTGGCACGCGGCCTACAGCGCAAGCAAGTACGGCCTGCGCGGCCTGTCGGAGGTGCTGCGGTTCGACCTCGCGCGACACCGCATCGGCGTGTCGGTGGTGGTGCCGGGTGCGGTGAAAACCCCGTCTGGTGCGAGACGGTTCACATCGCCGGCGTGGACCGCGAGCATCCGCAGGTGAGCGGGTGGACGGACCGGTTCGCCGGCCACGCGGTGTCCGCCGAGCACGTCGCCGACAAGATCCTGGCCAGGGGTGCGGAAGAACCGGTACCTGATCTACACGTCGCCCGACATCAGGGCGCTGTATATGCTTCAAGCGCACGATGTGGTGGCCCTACAGCCTGGCGATGCGGCGGGTGAACGTCTTTTTCACCGCGCGCTGAGGCCCGGCCGAACGCCTATCGGTTGATACCGAGCGCGTCGGTCATCGTGAAGAACAGATCGGTCTGATCCGTCAGGCCGACGACGTCGGCGGCGCGGGGGCCGTAGGCCGCGATCCGCACCTGGGTTCCGGTGTGCGTTTGGTCTTCGACGTCGATGTCCGCTGAGGTGCCGTAGCTGACTGTCATCTCGGCGTTGTCGGCCGTCGTGAGCTTGCGAGGTGAGGCCCGGATACATGAGATCGCGGACCCGCTCGATCGGCTGCTTGGCATCCTCGGCCGACGCTGCCAGGTCGTCTTCGGTGACGTTCTCGACGATCTGGCTGGTGTGTCCGTGGTCGGCGGTCGCGATCACGAGCGTGTTGCCGTCCTTCTTGGCGAAGTCGAGCGCCGCTTTGAACCGCCTCGTCGAAGTCGACGGTCTCGCCGATCTGCCCGCACGGATCGGCGGCGTGGTCGCGCTTGTCGATCGAAGCGCCCTCGACCTGGAGGAAGAAGCCCTTGTCCTTGACGCGCCTCTGGGTGCGCCTTGAGAAGGTCGATGGCCTTGTCGTCATGTCGGCCAATTTCGGTACGGCCGCACCGTGTTTCGGGTTGTCGGTGCACTTGGCGGCGGGCTGCAGGTAGCCCTGCCGAACAGCCGGCGGCCCGGCCAGACTACCGGCATGTTGCCGTCGGCGAACAACCCGAGCAGCGGCGCGTCCTGGTCGGCCTTGTCGTGTTGGCGAGTTCGTTTGCGGTGCGGACGATCTGGTAGCCGCGCTCCTTGGCTTGTACCTCGAGTGTCTTGCCCGCGTAGTCGCCGGCGGTGGCGGTCTGCGCGAACGTCTCGGCGCCGCCGCCCATGGTCACGTCGGGCCGGGTCGGCCAACAGCTGCTCGGTGATCGAACCCATGCCGCCTTTCTCGAGGCTCTCGGTCGGCGCAGTCCTCGGTCAGTTTCCTCGGGGCCATAGCACTTTCGCTTGCTGATGTGAGCGAACAGCGCTGCGGGGGTGGCATCCTGGATCTCTGACGTGGTGATGTCGCCGGTGGCGAAGCCCTGATCCTTGGCGAGCTCGAGGATCGACTTCTGCGGTTCGCCCTTGATGTTGATGCCCAGCGCGCCGTTGTAGGTCTTCGTGCCGGAGGACCATCCTGTGGCGCTGGCCGCCGAGTCGGTGACGTAGTCCGGTTTGCCGTCTTTGGTAAGTGCGTAGGTCGTGTAGGAGCCCGTGAGCGGAAGCGCGTCGATGCCGGCGAAGAATCCACCCGCACCCTTCTCGTAATTGCGCGCGATCGTGATCTTCCGAGTCGCCCATGCCGTCGCCGATCAGCAGGATGATGTTGCGGGCGCCGGAGCCGTTGATCACGCCGCGGATCGCGTCGCTCTGATCGCCGCCGAGCCGGGCCGCACCGCCGTTGGCGGTCAGTTCGCCCTTCGCGGGACGGTCGAGGGGGTTGCCGTTGGACCCGGCCTTGTCGTCGCTGCCACATGCCGTGAGCGCCAATACCGCTGCGGCGCTGACCACGCCGACCGCTTGCACAACGACTTCACCGGCATATGGATCTCCTCGGTTCGGGAATGAGCCGTGCGAATTGAACGGCACGCCGGTGAACGCGGGCTGACGGTTACGGAAACTGTGCGACGCGTCTCAGCGCTTGCCCCAATCCCACGGCGGGGCGGTGAGCATGGTCGATGCCCTGGACGCGTGTCTCGCCGAGGTCCTTGTACAGCTAAATTTCGATGGCGGCGTCGTGGTCGTCGGCCGCTTCGGCCGCTTCGGCGACGGGCACCGCGTCGAGGAACTCCAGCAGGGCCTTCGAGTGCGTGACGACGACGACCTGCGTGTTGGCCGCCGCCGCGCGGATCAACGACGCCAGCGGGCGCACCAGGTCGGGGTGCAGCGAGGTCTCCGGCTCGTTGAGCACCATCAGCGACGGGGGTCGCGGGGCTCAGCAGTGCCGCGGCCCACAGCAGGAAACGCAGTGTGCCGTCGGACAATTCGGCGGCCCGCAGCGGCCGCAACATGCCGGGCTGCTGCAGCTGCAGATCGAAGAGCCCGTCGTGGACGGCCACCGACACTGCGGCGCCGTCGAACGCGTCGGCGACCGCGCGCTGCAGGTCGTCGAATCCGGCCTCGATGATCGTCTGGATCGCGGCGGCCAGGTCGCTGCCGTCGTCGGCGAGCACCGGGGTCCTGGTGCCGACCTTGCGCGGCGCGACGGCGCCGCGGCATCCACCCGGAAGCCGTCGTAGAAGCGCCAGTCGCGCAGCCGGTCGCGGACGGCGGCGAGCTCTGGGTGGGTCGCCGGGATGGGCGTACTCGGCGAGCACGCTGCGGTAGGGCGGCAGCGACTGCGAGAGCTTGTCGAAGCCGCGCCCGGATTCGGAGCTGGCTTCGGCGTAGTCGCGGGTGCGGCGCACCAGCGTCGAGCTGGTCCGCATCACCGGCCCGACGAACACCGCCTCGCGTTTGATCTCCGGGTCACGCGCGAAAAGCGAAGCGTGGCCTGCCATCTGCGGCAGGCCGAGGTCGACCAGATAGCCGAAGTCGTCGGAGGCGAATCCGAGTTCCAGCGAAACGGGTCGCGTGCGTGCTGGTGCCCTCGACCCGTCCGGTCCGCCGGGCGCCGCCGAGCTGCTCGGGACCCGCCCAGAGCACCGACTCCAGACCGCCCTCGGCTGCCAGTGAGCCGATCACCTCGCCGCGTCCGCAGTCGGCCAGCAGTCGCAATGCCCGATACAGCGACGACTTGCCGGTGCCGTTGGCGCCGGTGACGACGGTCAGCCCGGCGAGCGGCAGCACGACGTCGCGCAGCGACCGGTAACCCCGGATCGCGACCGTGTGCAGCATGTGATGCAGCGTACGGGGCGGAGTGCTGACTCAGATAACCGCCGGTTGGGGGGGCCAGTTCCAGCCGGACTCCGAGCAGCCGGATCGGCCGGTCGAGTTCGAACTGGCCGAGAAGGTCGAGCGCCGTCTGGGTGATGGTGTCGGCATCGGTGCCCGTCGTCGGAAGCTTGCGGATCTTGGTCCGGGTGAAGAACGTCTTGGTCCGCACCGTGACGGCGACCCGGGTCGACGACGCGGTCCTGTGCCACGATCTCGGCGAGTGTCTGGTGCGCGAGGTCGACCACGGCCTAGTCGATTTCGGCGCGGTCGGTCAGGTCGCGCGGGAAGGTGACGACGTGGCTGCGCGAACGCGGCACCCACGGTTCGGCGCTGACGTTGGTGTCGCCGCCGCCCTTGGCCAGCAGCAGGATCCACAGCCCGGTGGTCGGCCCGAACGTCGACGTCAGCAAGGTGGCATCGGTGGTGGCGAGATCGGCGACGGTGGTGATGCCCATTCCGGCAAGGCGTTTCGCGGTCTTCGGGCCGACACCCCACAGGGCGTCGACCTCGCGATCGCCCATCACCGCCATCCAGTTGTCCTCGGTGAGAACGGAAGATACCGGCAGGCTTGCCGAATCCGGTGGCGACCTTGGCCCGTTGCTTGTTGTCGCTGATGCCGACCGAGCACGACAATCCGGTGCCCGCGGCGATGACCTCGCGGATCTGTTCGGCCGAGCCGGAACGGATCGTCTGATTCGTCGAGGTCGGCGCCGACGTACGCCTCGTCCCAGCCCCACACCTCGACTGGATGGCCGAAGTCGCGCAGCAGGCCCATCACCTCTTCGGAAGCGTCGTCGTAGGCGTCGGTGTCCAGCGGCAGGAAGACGGCGTCGGGGCATTTGCGCGCCGCGGTGCGCAGCGGCATGCCGGCATGCACACCGAACTCTCGCGCCGGATAGGACGCGCAAGTGACGACCTTGCGCGGTTCGGTCGGATCGCCGTTGCCGCCGACGATGACCGGCAGGCCGGCGAGTTCGGGGTTCCTGCGCACCTCGACGGCGGCCTGGAACTGGTCGAGGTCGACGTGCAGGACCCAGTGGCGTCATGTGCCGCAGAGCTTGCGCGCCAACGTTTCCCACGCATCGCCGAGGCTTTCCAACGTCTGACCGCGTTCGGTGAGTTGGTGGTGCACGTAGTCGACGTCGAGCAGCGCGAGCAGGGCTGTGGCCTGAGCGTCAGGTCGCCCGTGGTGCCGGCGTCCTCCAGCAGCACGCGCACGTGGCGGTGGTGCAGCATCGCGGGCGCGTTGAACCGTATCTGCGGATCGCGGTTGGCGTCGGAGAGCAGCGCGTGATGCGAGTGGACGAACTCGAGCCGGGCCCGCCCGTAGGCGAGCAGGCGGTCCAGCGGTGGTGCGCCCGGTCCCAGCGGCGGAGGCCCGAACAGGAAGGCCTGCTGCCGCGCTTTCTCGTCCTCGTCGAGCAGCACGATCATCAGGCCTGCGCGGCTGCCGAACCGGCGAAACAGCGTGCCCTTGCCGACGCCGGCCGCCGCCGCGATGTCGTCAGTGGTGACCGCGTCAGCGCCGCGCTCGGCGATCAGCCGGCGCGCGGCATCGAGCAGTAGCGTGCGGTTTCGTGCGGCGTCGCCACGCTCGTGCGGCGCCTGGTCGGTGACCGGCAGCTCGTTCAGGGGACGAGGGGCGGCCATACGGGCAGTTTAGTTCAGCCGGAATAAATCGGACCGCAGTCCGGTTGGCTCGTGCGAGGATCTTCACGACGACCGAAAGGGACCTGAACATGTCGGACATCAAGGTGCTGGTGCTGCTGGGCAGCCTGCGTGCCCAGTCGATCAACCGCCAGCTGGTGGAGCTGGCCGTCGAGACGGCGCCGGAAGGGGTCAGCCTGCAGCTATTCGACCGGCTGGGTGAGTTGCCGTTCTACAACGAGGACATCGACAACGAGGGCGTGCCCGAGCCCGTCGTCGCGCTGCGACAGGCGGCCGGCGACGCGGACGCGGCGCTGGTCGTCACCCCCGAATACAACGGCAGCATTCCGGGCGTGCTGAAGAACGCGATCGACTGGCTGTCGCGGCCGTTCGGCGACAGCGCACTGAAGGGCAAGCCGACGGCGGTCGTCGGCGCCGCACTGGGCCAGTACGGCGGAGTGTGGGCGCACGACGAGACGCGCAAGTCCTTCGGGATCGCCGGGCCGCGCGTCGTCGAGGATCTCAAGCTGTCGGTTCCCGCCACCTCGCTGGACGGCAAGCATCCGCGGGAGAACGCCGAGGTCGGCCGAGAACCTTCGCAACATCGTCGGCAAGTTGGTCGCCGAGGTGTCATAGCGCCTGACGCGTTGCCGAACAGAAGCGCCGGCCGGTCCGTTCGTGACCCGGCCGGCGCTTTGCTGTTACGTCACCGTGACGCTTTGCGGGGCAGGCGTGTCGGTGGCCGGTGGTAGACCTGGTCGCGAAACACGACACACCCTCGGTGTGATGTGCGACACGCCGGGCGACGTGTCCGTCGTGAGCTTACGACCTGGGAATTTCAAAAATGTTATTCGGAACATCTGGTATCCCTTCGCAATGTCGGACACTAGGTGTAGTGTTCCGAGCACCGACAGACCCCCACGGTTCGGAGGTCGGCCGGAGTCCAGAAATCCGGCGGCGTCGGTTCCCAGACCCCCAGATATCGAAGACCCGGGCGCCAGGAATTTCGAGGGCTGTCGGGCCGCTGAACTTCAGTGGCGCGCAGTACCTGAGCAGTTGCCAGTCCCGATCGCAGAGGAGCCGTACCGAATGACCGTCACCGTGTACACCAAGCCCGCATGCGTGCAGTGCAACGCCACCTACAAGGCGCTGGACAAGCAGGGCATCGCCTACGAGAAGGTCGACATCAGCCTCGACAGCGAGGCTCGTGACTACGTCATGGCACTGGGATATCTGCAGGCGCCCGTCGTGGTGGCCGGCAACGATCACTGGTCGGGTTTCCGGCCCGATCGCATCAAGACGCTCGCAGCGGTCGCGGCCACGGCATAACGGGTATCCCGCAGCGGAACAGCGGAAGCGGACCGGGAAGGAGAAAGTGATGAGCAACCTCGTCTATTTCTCCAGCGTGTCGGAGAACACCCACCGCTTCGTCGAGAAGCTCGGTCTGCCCGCCATCCGGATCCCTCTGCACGGGCGCATCGAGGTCGATGAGCCCTACGTGCTGGTGCTGCCCACCTACGGCGGTGGGCGCGCCACACCGGACATCAATGACGGTGGCTATGTCCCCAAACAGGTCATCGCGTTTCTGAACAATGAACACAACCGGTCGTTGATCCGCGGCGTCATCGCCGCGGGCAACAACAACTTCGGCGCCGAGTTCGCCTATGCGGGTGAAGTGGTCTCTCGCAAGTGCGGCGTTCCATACCTGTACCGCTTCGAACTGATGGGAACCCCGGACGACGTGGAAGCCGTCCGCGCGGGACTTGCCGACTTCTGGAAGGACCAGACGTGCCACCAACCGTCACAGCTTCAGAGCCTGTAGCCGTCCCGTCCACGCACGCGTTGCCGGGCGAGACGGATTATCACGCCCTGAACGCGATGCTGAATCTTTACGACGCCGACGGCAAGATTCAGTTCGACAAAGATGTGCTCGCCGCGAGGCAGTATTTCCTGCAGCACGTCAACCAGAACACGGTTTTCTTCCACAACTACGACGAGAAGCTCGACTATCTGATCCAGGAGAACTACTACGAGCGTGAGGTGCTCGATCAGTACTCGCGCAACTTCGTCAAGACGCTCATCGATCGCGCATACGCCAAGAAGTTCCGGTTCCCGACGTTCGTCGGCGCGTTCAAGTACTACACCAGCTACACGCTGAAGACCTTCGACGGCAAGCGGTATCTGGAGCGTTTCGAGGACCGCGTCGTGATGGTGGCGTTGACGCTGGCCGCCGGCGACACCGCGCTTGCCGAGAAGCTCGTCGACGAGATCATCGACGGCCGGTTCCAGCCGGCCACGCCGACGTTCCTGAACTCGGGCAAGAAACAGCGCGGCGAGCCAGTGAGCTGTTTCCCAGCCGGAACCCCAGTGGATACTCCCGACGGACCGAAGGCGATCGAGACTTTGCAGTCCGGTGACCGGGTGCTCTCGCACGACGGGTCCTTCTGCGTAGTGGAATCAGTTGTCGAGAATCCCAACGACCAAGCTCTGGTATCGATCTCGCACTTTGGGCACAAAGAGCCAATCCGGTGCACTCCTGAGCATCCGATCCTCGTATGGACGACGCGCGAGGTCGAGACTCTCATCGACGGTGATGGCGCGGACCCGTTCAACGGATTCGTATGGCTTGCTGCAAAGGATGTTCATCCTTCGGATTTCATCGTGACGGCGGCACCGCTGGAGCGACGCGAGCGACGCGTCTACGACTTGATGGATCACGTCGGGTCGGGCGAATACGAGGAAGTCGACGGGCTCATCCGCAAGGTGAACTGCGACAAGAAGCATCGCAACAAGCAGCGTCACCGCATCGGCTTCGTATCAGTGAATCGCTACGTCGAGGAATCGTACGACCTCGGCTTGCTTCTGGGCTGGTACGTTGCCGAAGGCCATGTTTCCAAGCGGTCGGGGCCGGTCGGTCCCACGACGCCGAACGGGATTCACTTCACGATTGGCTCTCACGAGCTCGAGTACCAGCAGGAGTTGGCTGCGGCCTTCAAGCGAGTGTTCGCGGCCGACCTCGCCGTGCATCAGAGTGTCTCGGACCGCTCGGTGCGCATGATCTGCAACAGCAAGATCGTGGCATCGCTTTTCCTCTCCCTGGTTGGCACGGGTTATCGCTCGAAGCGGTTGTCGCACGACGTCTTAACGGCCGACGATGAGTTTCAGCGTGGCTTGTTGGACGGTCTGTTCCGCGGCGACGGGTGCAGCACCACCGGCGGGATGGTGCTCGACCTGGTGAACCCGGAACTGATCGACCAGGTGCAGCTCCTCCTGCGCCGAGTCGGGGTCATGTCCAGGGTCCGCCAGTACGTGAATCAAGCAGGCAACGTGACCGGGCAGGTGTTCGTGCCCGGGCTGCCCGGTACCAACGAAGAGTTTATCTTCGACGTCGGTAAGAACCTGCACAATTACGTGGGCATGAAGGGGTCGTCGCGCAATACATATCAGGTTGTGCATGGGCGGCACGTGTACGGCATCCGCGAACTGAAGCGTACGCAGGATGCTCCGGATACGGTATACAACCTTCACGTCGAGGGCACGCATACGTACACGATTCGGGGCACGGTCGTGCACAATTGCTTTCTGCTTCGCATCGAGGACAACATGGAGTCGATCGGGCGCTCCATCAACTCGGCGCTGCAACTGTCCAAGCGCGGCGGCGGAGTTGCCTTGCTGCTGACCAACATTCGCGAGCACGGTGCACCGATCAAGAACATCGAGAACCAGAGCTCGGGCGTTATCCCGATCATGAAGCTCCTCGAGGACTCCTTCTCGTACGCCAACCAGCTGGGCGCGCGGCAGGGGGCCGGTGCGGTGTACCTGCATGCCCATCACCCCGACATCTACCGCTTCCTGGACACCAAGCGCGAGAACGCCGACGAGAAGATCCGCATCAAGACGTTGTCGCTCGGTGTGGTGATCCCAGACATCACGTTCGAGTTGGCCAAGCGCAACGATGACATGTACCTGTTCTCGCCGTACGACGTCGAGCGCGTGTACGGGGTGCCCTTCGCCGACATCTCGGTCACCGAGAAGTACTACGACATGGTCGACGACGCGCGAATCCGCAAGACGAAGATCAAGGCGCGCGAGTTCTTCCAGACGCTGGCCGAGCTGCAGTTCGAGTCAGGCTACCCGTACATCATGTACGAGGACACGGTGAACCGGGCGAACCCGATCGAGGGCAAGATCACCCACAGCAATCTGTGCTCGGAGATTTTGCAGGTGTCGACGCCGTCGGTGTTCAACGAGGACCTCACCTATGCCAAAGTGGGCAAGGACATCTCGTGCAACCTCGGGTCGATGAACATCGCCAAGACGATGGACTCGCCGGACTTCGCGCAGTCCATCGAGGTGGCGATCCGGGCGTTGACCGCGGTGAGCGACCAGACGCACATCTGGTCGGTCCCGTCGATCGAGCAGGGCAACAACGACTCTCACGCGATCGGGTTGGGGCAGATGAACCTGCACGGTTACCTGGCGCGGGAGCGAATCTTCTACGGCTCCGATGAGGGCGTCGACTTCACCAACATTTACTTCTACTGCGTGCTGTACCACGCGCTGCGGGCGTCGAACAGGATCGCGATCGAACGCGGTAGGGCGTTCGGTGGCTTCGAGAAGTCGAAGTACAAGTCGGGGGAGTTCTTCGACAAGTACACCGAGCAGGTGTGGGAGCCCAAGACCGACCGTGTCATGCAGCTCTTCGCCGAGGCGGGGATTCGCATTCCGACACAAGAGGATTGGGTGCGGCTGAAGGAGTCGGTGCAGACGCACGGCATCTACAACCAGAACCTGCAGGCGGTGCCGCCGACGGGGTCGATCAGCTACATCAACCACTCGACGAGCTCGATCCACCCGATCGCGTCGAAGGTCGAGATCCGCAAGGAAGGCAAGATCGGCCGCGTCTATTACCCGGCGCCCTACATGACCAACGACAACCTGGAGTACTTCCAGGATGCGTACGAGATCGGCTACGAGAAGGTCATCGACACTTACGCCGCGGCCACTCAGCACGTCGACCAGGGTCTGAGCCTGACGCTGTTCTTCAAGGACACCGCCACCACGCGTGACGTCAACAAGGCGCAGATCTACGCCTGGCGCCAGGGAATCAAGACCTTGTACTACATCCGGCTGCGCCAGATGGCCCTTGAGGGCACTCAGGTGGAAAATTGCGTCAGCTGCATGTTGTGACGACTGGTCGCTGGTAGCAGCATCTTGTGACCGCCGAGCTTCCGACCGGTGGCGTGATCTACGGGATCAGGCTCCGGTCGGAGGTCGTGTACCGCTACATAGGTCTTACGACCAAAACGGTCGGCATTCGCCTCAAGCAACATGTCAAAATCGCCCGGTCGGGGAGGAAGACTCCTTTCTACGATTGGCTACGAATGCATGATGGCGATGACATCGTCGCCGATGAACTCGAACGGGTAGAAGGCCTCGAAGAACTTGGGCGGGCGGAAATACTCTGGATCGAATCGATTCGGCGCGAGGGACATCCGTTGCTCAATCTGTCCCTGGGGGGCCTGGGTCCGATGGGCATCGAGTGGACGGCCGAGATGCGGGAAGCCGCCAGGATTCGATCGATGGGGCGTAAGGGCGTTAGTCGATTCGCAGAGGACAACCCTTTCTACGGTCGGAGTCACGGCGCTGAGCGGCGTGCGAAATGGTCGGAACTCCGAAAGGGAAAGAACGCAGGGCCCGAGAACCCCAACTACGGAATGTTCGGAGCAGCCCACCCGAGCTTCGGTCATGTCATGTCGGAACAAGCTCGCGAGAAGTTGTCCGAACAGCGTCGAGGCGTTGGCAATCCAAATTTTGGGCGTCAGGCAAGTGAAGAGACCCGCGCCAAGATGTCGGCGGTGCGTAAGGGGCGGCCGATGCCGTCGAGCAGACGTAGTGCGCATACCCGATATCACACAAATCGAGGGCTGAAGAAGGATACGTGTCGATACTGCATTGAAGACTCGGGTTGAGCCCTGGCACAGACCAGATGTCAGTGCCTCCGGGTGACGTCGTTGCTACCCGTCTCTAGTCGGACCGCTTTCGCACGGGGAGACTCGTCGGAGTCCGGCACAGGATCCGCTCGCTGTCACCGAAAGTGCGTACGACGGCGAAGCCGAGAACCCCGTCGATCCAGCCGACCATCCCACCGGTGTCGCGGTAACAGATGACGGTGGCCGCTCGACGCGCTACTTGACGGTGTGCTGGGGTCCCTGCGCCTTCTTGTACAACACCTTGAGCATGCGGTCGCGGAATGCGGCGTTGTCGATCAGCTTGATTCCCGCATTGGCGAGCCTCGGCTGGCCCAGCAGCTTGTGGAAGTAGCGACCGCGCCGGTACTCCTTGCCCCATGCAGCTTCCATGCGCTGCGCGTAGTTGGTGAAGTCGTCGGGGCCGCCGTTCTGCAGCGCGGCGATCGCGCATTCGCCTGCGGCAAGACCGGATTCGAGTGCCTTGGAGATGCCCGCGCCCGACGCCGGCTTGCCCGCGCCGAGCGAGTCGCCGGTGAACAGCACACCCGGCCGCCACGGGGGCCACGCGGTGAAACCCATCGGCAGCCGCCAGGCCCGCACGCTCTTGTTCTTCTTGAGCTCCTCGATGGGCGGCAGCTCCCAGTCGGGCGGCAGCGTCCGCAGGAACTCGCCGAGGAACTGGGTGGCGTTGATGGCCTGCCAGTTCTTGTAGCTGTTGACGTAGCCGAGGCCGATGTTGAACCGGCCACCGCCCATCGGAAAGACCCAGCCGTAGCCCGGCAGCTGATCGCCCTGGAACTCGAGCTTGAGGTAGATGTCGAGGCTGTCGGAATCGGGCCGGTTGGCATACATCTCCGACCGGATCGCGATCGCGGAGTAGCCGTTGTACTCGGAGTCGATCTTAAGCGCGCGCTTGATCGGTGAGTAGGCGCCGTCGGCCGCGATCACGGCATCGCCGTGGACCTTCTCGCCGCTTTTGAGCGTCACCCCCACCACACGGCCGTTCTCCACGATCGGCCCAGTTACCTCCGCGGACTGGCGCACCTCTGCACCGGCGGATTCGGCGTGCTTGAGCAGCAGGGCGTCCAGCTCGGTACGGCTGACGGTGTGGCCGTGGTCGGGCATGCCGGGGCGCTTGGGGAACGACAGCTCCCACTCGGTCGGGCTGAACACCGTCACCCGGTTGACCCGATGGAACTTGGACACCTCGGTGGCCAGCCCCATCTTCTGCAGGTAGCTGGTCGCGCGCGCGGTCAGGCCGTCGCCGCACGGCTTGTCGCGGGGGAACTCGGCCTTGTCCAGCACGATCACCTTCGCGCCGGTCTGCGAAGCCTGCCACGCCGCGGCCGAACCCGAAGGCCCGCCACCGGCAATGACCAGGTCGTATCGCTGCGTCATGAAACTCGTCTCGTTGTGGGGCTATCGCAGCAGATAGTACCCAAGTCGCGGCCACCGAGCGTGGCGGCCGAACGTGCCTGGCCAGCGCCGTCCACACGTGTCGTGGCTCGGTCTGAGCAGGTCAGCGGCGTAGGGGCGGGTACAGTGGGCGCGTGCGACGAGGGACGAGGTCACGCTCCGGTCATGAACCGGGCGTGAAGGTGGACGCTCGTAGTGAGCGTTGGCGCGAACATCGCAAGAAGGTTCGCGCCGAAATCGTCGACGCCGCCTTCCGTGCGATCGATGGCCTCGGACCGAACGTCAGCGTTCGTGAGATCGCCGAAGAGGCGGGTACCGCCAAGCCCAAGATCTACCGCCACTTCGCCGACAAATCCGACATGTTCGCCGAGATCGGACAGCGGATGCGCGACATGTTGTGGGCGGCGATCATTCCGTCGATCGACGTCGAGCACGACTCCGCGCGCCAGATCGTCGGGCGGGGCGTCGAGCACTACGTCGAGCTGGTCGAGCAACACCCGAATGTGGTGCGTTTCCTGCTGCAGGGCCGCTTCGCCGACCAGTCCGCGGCGGCCATGACGACCGTCAACAAGGGCAGCGAGATCACGCTGGCGATCGCCGACATGATCAGCACCGAGCTCAAAGACCTGGCCACCGATCCGGCCGCATTCGAGTTGGCCGCGTTCGCGATTTTCGGCACGGCCGCCTCGGCCACCGACTGGTGGCTCGGCGCCGACGACGACAGCCCCCGCCGCATGCCGGCCGACCAGTTCATCGCGCACATGACCACCATCATGATGGGTGCGATCAACGGCACCGCAGAGCTGATCGGCATCAAGATCGACGCCGATCAACCGATCAACGCCGCAGTCCGTCGGCAGCAGCCCGTCGCCTGATTTGAGGCATCCGCCTCACGCCGACAGGCCGGGCTGCGGCCGACCATCGGTGCATGACGAAACAACACACACCCCAAGAAACTGTTGCGGCCCTGCTGGCCGACCCTGTGCTGCCCCCCGGTGACGACGAGCGGTTCGTCGGCTTCGGAATCATGGGCCTGCCGTTCGCCAACGGCCACTACCTGGCCATGCGCCACTTCCCGGTGACGACGTTCGCACCCCCGTACGTATCGGTGTGGCACCGCGATCCGTCGTGCAATTGGACGTTCTACGCCACGACACCGGGTCAACAGAGCTGCGCCCGCTACTTCAGCTCGGCCACGGGAAACGATGCCGTGCAATGCGACATCGGCGTCACGTGGACGGGCCCGTGGTCACTGCACATCGACATCCCCGGCGTGCTGGAGTGGTCGGTCGACCTGCAGGCCACTCGGGCGACCCGGCTGATGGGAAAGATCGGCGACCGCCTGTCGGAGTCGGCGTGGACAGACCCGAGGATGTTGCGGCGCATAGGCCGTCTGGCAAGGCGAACGCTCGACGTCGGTGACGTCCGGCTGACGGGCCGCGCGCCCAACGGGCAGTGCTACCAGATGGCCCCGAAGCAGTTGTGGACCGTCGCCGACTCGCGCGCCGTATTGGCCGGCCGCGACCTGGGCGAAATCGGGGCCCTGCTCCGGCAGGCCCGGCTCGGCGACTTCCGCCTGCCGCAGCGCGGAATCGGGATGGTCGGATCGGGCCACTTCGAGACGTTCGACCCCGATCGCCATCGGACTTCCGAACGCGCCCATTCCTTCGCGTAGCGGTGGTCGTTTCGCTGACGGGCTTGCGGCGCATGCCGCACCGCTCGACCTTGCGCGCTGAAAGTAACGACATGGCGAGAAATCGCCTGAAATTCCGCCGTGGCGTTACCACCGCCGACGTCCTGGCTACGCGGTCTCGCTGCGGCCGTTCGGCCGTCGACCTGGTGATGGCGTCGCATCTTGACGACGTCAGTAACCTGGGAGCCGGAATACCCGGTACCGGCGTTCCCAGGAAAGGGTTTGATCATGACGGTGGCCGAAGAGACCCCCGAGACCACGGCAACCGAGCCGGTGCACACCCGTGCACTGATCATCGGCAGCGGCTTCTCCGGCCTCGGGATGGGCATCGAGCTCGAGAAGCGGAACGTCGACTTCCTGATCCTGGAGAAGGCCGACGACATCGGCGGCACCTGGCGGGACAACACCTATCCCGGCTGCGCGTGCGATATCCCGGCGCATATGTACTCGTTCTCGTTCGAGCCCAAGTCCGACTGGACGCACATGTGGTCGTTTCAGCCGGAGATCCAGGGCTACCTGCAGGGAGTGACGAACAAGTACGGACTGCGGCGCTACATCCGGTTCAACTCTCACGTCGACCGCGCGCACTGGGATGACGACGAGAAGCGCTGGCACGCCTTCACCAAGGACGGCCGCGAGTTCGTCGCACAGTTCCTGATCTCGGGTGCCGGCGGATTGCACATTCCGCTGATCCCCGACTTCGAGGGACTCGAGGATTTCGAGGGGGCGGTGTTCCATTCTGCGCAGTGGGACCACACCGTTGACCTGACCGGCAAGCGCATCGCGGTCAT
The DNA here is from genome assembly GCA_963793055.1 of uncultured Actinomycetota bacterium. GTDB lineage: Bacteria > Actinomycetota > Actinomycetes > Mycobacteriales > Mycobacteriaceae > Mycobacterium. The sequence continues at coordinate 167,434 of CAWBYS010000009.1, forward strand.
CGGAACCGGCGCCAGCGCCATCCAGATCGTGCCGGAAATAGTGAAAGACGTTGCGGTGCTTCAGCTTTACCAGCGCACCCCGGCGTGGGTGATGCCCCGGCCCAACAACCCGATCCCGCCGTGGATGCGGCGGGTGTTCACCTACGTCCCGGGCACGCGCGCGGCGATGCGCGCGGGGATCTACTGGATCCACGAGTCCGTCGGCTTTGCGATGACCAAGCAGCCCCGGCTGCTCAAGCTCGGCGAACTAATGGGCAAGTGGAACATTCGCCGATCGGTCAAAGACCCCCAGCTGCGCAAGAAGTTGACGCCCGACTACCGCGCCGGCTGCAAGCGCATCCTCAACTCCGACACCTATTACGCGGGCATCGCCAACCCAAAGACCGAGGTCATCACCGACGGAATCGCGCGGTTCACCAAGACCGGCATCGTCGCGAGGGACGAGCACGGTCGTGAGACCGAGAGGGAAACAGACGTCGTGGTGTGCGCCACCGGCTTCCACGTCACCGATTCCTACACCTACGTCGACATCAAGGGTCAGGCCGGCGAAGACCTGGTGGACCGGTGGAACCGCGAAGGCATCGCCGCGCTGCGAGGTATCACGATCGCCGACATGCCCAATCTGTTCTTCCTGCTCGGCCCCAACACCGCGCTTGGCCACAACTCCGTGGTGTTCATGATCGAGTCGCAGATCCGCTACGCGGCCCAGGCGATCGCCGCGGTCGACAAGCGCGGCGCGCAGGCACTGGCTCCGACACGGGCGGCCCAGGACGCCTACAACGAGGAGTTGCAGGACGACCTGGCCGGCACCGTGTGGAGCACCGGCGGCTGCCACAGCTGGTATATGGACGAGCACGGTGTGAACCGGACCCTGTGGAGCGGGATGACGTGGCAGTACTGGCTGGCCACCCGCAGATTCGAACCCGCGGAGTACACATTTCTGAATTGAGGACGCGACACGCCAACACAAGATGTCGCGGTTCCACCCGTTGTCGGCCCCCAGGGGTAGTGTCGGAGCTGCCGGCTCGGCAAACAACTTTTCGCGGCGAAATGGGGTTCTGGTGTCCGAAGGTATGAAGCTGATTGACCGCGTCTCGGCGATCAACTGGAACCGGCTGCAGGACGAAAAAGACGCCGAGGTGTGGGATCGCCTGACGGGCAACTTCTGGTTGCCGGAGAAGGTCCCGGTGTCCAACGACATCCCGTCCTGGGGCACGTTGAACGCCTATGAGAAGCAGCTGACGATGCGGGTGTTCACCGGGCTGACGCTGCTGGACACCATCCAGGGCACGGTCGGGGCCGTCAGCCTCATCCCCGACGCGCTGACGCCGCACGAGGAAGCGGTCTACACCAACATCGCGTTCATGGAGTCGGTGCACGCGCGCAGCTACAGCAACATCTTCTCCACGCTGTGCTCGACCGCCGAGATCGACGACGCGTTCCGCTGGTCGGAGGAGAACCCGAATCTTCAGCGCAAGGCCGAGATCGTCATGCAGTACTACAAGGGCGACGAGCCGCTGAAGCGCAAGGTGGCCTCGACGCTGCTGGAGAGCTTCCTGTTCTACTCGGGGTTCTACCTGCCGATGTACTGGAGCAGCCGCGCCAAGCTCACCAACACCGCCGACATGATCCGGCTGATCATCCGCGACGAGGCCGTGCACGGCTACTACATCGGCTACAAGTACCAGCGCGGCCTGGCGATGGAGGATGCCGCCAAGCAGCAGGAGCTCAAGGACTACACCTACGAGTTGTTGTTCGAGCTCTACGACAACGAGGTGGAGTACACCCAGGATCTCTACGACGGTGTCGGTCTCACCGAGGACGTCAAGAAGTTCCTGCGCTACAACGCGAACAAGGCATTGATGAACCTCGGCTACGAGGCGCTGTTCCCGCGCGACGAGACCGACGTGAACCCGGCGATCCTGTCGGCACTGTCACCGAATGCCGACGAGAACCACGACTTCTTCTCGGGCTCGGGCTCCTCGTACGTCATCGGCAAGGCCGTCAACACCGAAGACGAGGACTGGGACTTCTGACCCGGCTGACTCCTAGGCCTTCCCGTTACGCTCGCGGTGTTTGCACCCGGGCCAGCAGCAGGGTCGGCGCATGCCCTCTTCCAGCTCTTCCTGAGTCCGGCGGATGCGGCGCTCACGCGTCTTGTCCTGCTTGGCGTCCTCGACCCAGCAGATGAACTCGTTGCGCGCCAGCGGCGTGATGTCCTTCCAGGCGGCCAGTGCCGTGGAATTTCCGATCAGGGCCGTGCGCAGGTCGGCGGGCAACTCGTGGACCACCCCGCCGGGCACTCGTTGGCTGCTCACGGGGCCAGGGTAGCGGCCAGTTCGCGGGAAACTGAGAATCCGGCTCTACCATCGTGAGAACATCGCTGCCGAGAAGGTTTCGGCGCACGTTGAGGACGGTCATGATTCGGCAAGTAGTCGCGGCTTCGGGGGCGTTAATAGCCTCGGTTGCGTTTCCCTTGGTTCCGCAGGCCGCCGCCGACGACGGCCAGCTGGTCACGTTCCAGGGCAGCGACGGAACACTGAATTGCCTTGTCTCCGCGGATAACGTGCCGCGCGGTGGTGGGCCCATGGTGGTGTGCCAACGGGCCGACGGAGCGGGCTTCGGCCCGGCGCCGTTCTCGGCCGAGAAAATCGGTCAATCACTGAATCTCGCGGTGGAGCGTGGCACCGGTGAGTTCAACTGGGACAAGGGCAGCATCGCCGGACCGGGCACCACCGGCATGGTGCTCAGCAGCGGCCAGACCTATCACATCGACGGCTGGACGATTCAGCCCGATGATCTGCGCGTCCGCTTCACGTATGACAACAGCCGCCACGGCATGCTCATCAACGCCGTCTACGCCCGCGGATTCTGACTAGACCGTCGCGACGACGAGCTGCTCGGCCGTCGGCGGCCGCAGGCCGTCGGTGCGTCCGGCGAAGTAGCGCGCGGTCAGCTCGTCGGGGCTGACGTGATGCACCTCCGAGAAGCCCGCGGCACGGCACATGTCCGACATCTCGTCGGGGGAGTAGTGGCTGATGAACGGCGTGCCGGACTCCGCCGCGGCGCGCTCAACGTTCTCCTGCATTGCACGTTCTGTGGGGTCGGTTAGATCGAGCGGCAGCATGAACGTCATCGCCAGCGCCGTACCGCTGGGCATGGCGGCCACCTCTCGCAGTGTGGCCTCCGTGGCCGCCTTCGTGAGGTACATGCTGACACCGGTGGACGCGACCACCGCGGGGCCGGCTGTATCGAAGCCGTTGTCCGCCAACACCTTCGGCCATGACTCGCCGCTTTCGAAATCGACGGGAACGAAATGCAGATTGGTGCCGGGTGGATGGCCGATCTCGGCGAGCCTGCGCCGCTTCCAGTCCTGAGTGCCGGGCTGGTCGATCTCGAAGATCTGCACGGCGATGTCGGAGTGGCGCTGGGCGAACGTGTCCAACCCAGCGCCCAGGATGACGTACTGCCCGACACCGGCGGCCGCTCGCTGAGTCACCAGGTCGTCCAGATATCGGGCGCGCGCCACGATCGACGCGCGGAATGCGCGGGTGCCGTCGGGATGCATGTCGCCACGTGACCGCCAGTCCGGACCGGGATCGGCGAGCCGCAGACCGATGGTGTCATCGAGGACGTGCGGGGCTGCGTCGAGTTCCACATGAAGTGCACGCCACAGCGCGGTGCGCACGGCGGTGCTGTCGGGTTGACTCATTGCTCGCTTATTTCTGAGGCGCCTGCAGCTTCCATTCGCGGCCGTCGGGATCGCGGACGGTCATCAGCCTGGTGCCCCAGTGGGTGTCCTCCCAAACACTGACCACCTCGACGCCCGGGTCGAGCTGGAACGTCGTCTGCGTCGGCCACGGCGAGCACAGTGTGCCGGTTGACGGGTTGGCTCTCGGGGACCTCGGCGATGAACAGATACGGGCCATTGCCATTGCGTAGTTGTCCGGAGTTGTGGTCGGTGGCGAACTCGATCTCGTATCCCAGTCCCTGGAAGAACTTCGCCGCCTTACCCCAGTTGTGGGTCTCGAGGAAAACGGCTTCGATGCCCTGAGTCGTCATGGTCTGCGCTCCTTGTCCGGGTGCGGTCCGTGGGAGTCGAGGTACGTCCGCAACGCGTCGGCGACGATGGCTGACAGGGACATCTCGGTTTCGATCGCGTGGTGTTTGACGCCCCTGATCAGACTGATCGGCAGGTAAACGTTGAACTGCTTGACGTCCTCGTCGCCCACGACTTGTAGGCTAGCATGCTAGCAATCTAGCAATCGTGAACGAGTGGTGAATGACGCCCGAACTGTGCGATCCCACAGTGGCGGCGGGAGCGCCCGGCAACGACACTCATGTCGTGACCACCACCTCACTGCGGCAGTCGATCCTCAACTGGTTGCGCGCCGGTTATCCCGAGGGCGTTCCCGGACCCGACCGGGTCCCGCTGCTGGCGCTGTTGCGAAACACCCCATTGACCGAAGACCAGGTCAAAGAGGTCGTTCGCGAAATCTCCGACGAAGAGGCAAAAGCCGCTGCCGGTCATGAAATCGACCGTGACGAGATCGAGCACTTCATCGAGGGCGTCACGCACCATGACGCCGGTCCCGAGAACGTCAAGCGGGTGGCGGCGAGGCTCGCTGCGGCCGGCTGGCCGCTGCACGGCGTGGACGAGAGCGCCGTCGCGGAGTAGTCGTCACCGCAGTGACTCGGTGCTGGTCGTCACCGCAGTGACTCCGTATCGATGACGAACCGGTAGCGCACGTCGCTGGCCAGCACCCGCTCGTATGCCTCGTTGATGTAATCCGGTGTGATGACCTCGATTTCGGGCTGCACACCGTGCTCGGCGCAGAAGTCGAGCATCTTCTGGGTCTCCGCGATGCCGCCGATCAACGAACCGGCGAGGCGACGCCGCCCGAAGATCAGCGCGCCGGCGGGCACCGCCATCGGATTCTCCGGCATACCGAGTTCGACCAGCGTGCCGTCGAGTTTCAGCAGACCGAGGTAGTCGTTGAGGTTCAGGTTCGCCGACACCGTGTTGAGGATCAGGTCAAACGAGCCTTCCAGCTTCTGGAACGTCGTGGGGTCGGAGGTGGCGTAGTACTCGTCGGCGCCCAGCCGAAGGCCGTCCTCCATCTTCTTCAGTGACTGGCTCAGGACGGTCACATGCGCGCCCATCGCGTGGGCGAGCTTGACACCCATGTGGCCCAGGCCACCGAGACCGATCACCGCGACGCGCGTCTGCGGACCCGCTTTCCAGTGCCGCAGAGGCGAATACAGCGTGATGCCCGCGCACAGCAACGGTGCGGCGGCTTCGAGGGGAAGGCTGTCGGGGATGCGCAATACGTAGTTTTCGTCGACGACGATGGCGCCGCTGTAGCCGCCTTGAGTCGGCCGACCGTCACGACCCACCCCGTTGTAGGTGCCCACCATCCCGGGATTGGTGCAGTACTGCTCTTCGCCGGCGCGGCACTGCGGGCACTCGCGACAGGAGTCGACGAAGCAGCCCACGCCGACGCGGTCGCCGACCTTGTACTTCGTGACGTCTGCACCTACAGCGGTGACGACGCCCGCGATCTCATGCCCGGGCACCATCGGATACTCGACGTCACCCCATTCGCCTTTCACAGTGTGGATGTCGGAGTGGCAGATGCCGGCGAAGTGAATGTCGAACGCCACGTCGTGCGGCCCGACTTCGCGCCGGGTGATGGTGGTCTTCGCCAGTGGTTCGGTCGCCGACGGTGCGGCGTATGCGGTAACGGTGTTCATGACGGCCTTCTACTTCACGTATTCATCAGGAATTCGCCGCGACATTGCGGTCAACCAGCACAACCCGCCCGGGGTGCCGTCATCTTCCCCGGTGCAAGTGTGAGATCCGTTAAAGCCTCGTTACAGCCCCGGTGCGCGGAAGGCGCCGTTGAACGACGTGCGGTGATAGCGAGCCGCGCCCGCCTTTGTATACGGGTCTCGGTCGACTATGTCCTGCGCGTCCTCGGCCGGCATGTCACCGGTGATCAGGAGTCCGCCCGAGCCGTCCTCCTGGCGACCGGCGAGCACCAGGCGACCCGCGGCGACCTCATCCTTCAAGAACTCGAGGTGGGCGGGGCGGGTCTGTTCGACCACGTCGGGTGCCACCAGATATGTCGACTTCAGTACATGGAACACATCGACCGACGTTAGTTGATCGGCGCGTTGACCCACCGCAAGTCATCGAGGATGCCGCGCGCGGCGACGATGCCCTCACCCGTCTGCCATACCTCGTTGTTGACGGCGAACACCCTGTTGTCGCGATTGGCGGACAGCTTCTTCCATGCGGTGCTGTCCATGACCGTGGGCGCGCGATCCTTCGCGGTCGCAGAGTCAAAGGAGACATAGACGATGTCGCCGTCGGCCGCGGAGAAGTCCGGCGAGTTCTCCATGTCTGTATCGGTAATACCGATCTCGAGGTATGGCTTGTCGGTAAACCGTTGCGCCGCTGGACGATCGACGCCCACCGCGCCGAGCACGCTCCCGGGAAAGGTGTCCACCCCGTACACCTTCATGGTGGTGTCGGTGAATTGCACCACCGACGCCTGGAAATGGGTGGCGTCGTTGTCGGCGCCGGTCTTGTCGGCGGCCTTCTCGAAGCCGTCGATCATCGCGTTGGTGGCATCGAGGCGTCCGGTCGCGGCACCGACCGTGCGGAGGTTGTCTTGCCACGCCGCGCCGGGTGGGCCGGTGAACACCGTCGGCGCGATCGCCGTCAGCTCGCCGAAGGCGTCCGGTGTCAACGCTTGAGAGCCGAGAATCAGATCCGGCGCCGCGGCTTTGATCGCGTTGATGTCGGGGGCGCTGCGGGTCCCCGCGGCCGGCACGTCGTGGATCACCTTGCCGAGGTAGGACGGTTGGCTGCTCGACCCGTCGGGGAGCGCGGCAGCCACCACCCGCGACTGCAGGCCCAGCGCGCACAGCCCGTCGAGCTGGTCACCGGACAGCACCACGATGCGCTGTGGATCTGCACGCACCTGGGTCTCGCCCGCGGCATGGCGGACGGGGTGGTCCGCGGGACCGGGGTCCAGGGCGGCCGGTTCGGCGGCACATGATTCGTCGGGTCTGCGCTGGTTGCCCAGCACACCGGCGTTGGCGATCTTGGTGGTGCTCGTGACGACGGTTTGCGAACCTTCGGCCGACGGTTTGCCTTCGTCCGACGACCCGCACCCGCTGACCAGCGTCACCGTGAGGGCGGTCGCGATGGCCGCTGACGAGGCCAGCAGGCCCAACCGCGGTCCGCTCATCAGCACGTCGCCGACCGTAACATCCGGCCGCCTCGCAGCTGGTCAGGCTGTATCGCGAACGAATTACGACCGTATGTAGGACCACCGCGACTTCCGGGTATTCCGGAAGCTAGGATTGCGCAGTGAATGCGGGGATGTCCCGACCGGATGTTTGGAGGACCTGTTGGTAGCCGAAGCGCCCCCAATCGGAGAACTCGAGGCTCGTCGCCCGTTTCCTGCCCGGCTCGGCCCTAAGGGCAACCTGGTATACAAGCTGATCACCACGACCGATCACAAGCTGATCGGCATCATGTACTGCGTCGCCTGCTTCATCTTCTTCTTCATCGGCGGGCTGATGGCGCTGTTCATGCGCACCGAGCTGGCGCTGCCCGGACTGCAGTTCCTGTCCAACGAGCAGTTCAACCAGCTGTTCACCATGCACGGCACGGTGATGCTGCTGTTCTATGCCACGCCCATCGTGTTCGGGTTTGCCAACCTGGTGCTGCCGCTGCAGATCGGCGCGCCCGACGTGGCCTTCCCGCGCCTGAACGCGTTGTCGTTCTGGCTGTTCCTGTTCGGCGCGATGATCGCGATCGCCGGCTTCATCACCCCTGGCGGCGCGGCGGACTTCGGCTGGACCGCGTACACCCCGCTGACCGACGCGATTCACTCGCCCGGTGCCGGTGGTGACCTGTGGATCATGGGTCTGGCCGTCGGTGGTCTGGGCACCATCCTCGGCGGCGTCAACATGATCACCACGGTGGTGTGCATGCGCGCGCCGGGCATGACCATGTTCCGGATGCCGATCTTCACCTGGAACATCCTGGTGACCTCGATCCTCGTGCTGATGGCCTTCCCACTGCTGACCGCGGCCCTGTTCGGCCTGGCCGCCGACCGCCACCTCGGCGCGCACGTCTACGACCCGGCCAATGGTGGCGTGCTGCTCTGGCAGCACCTGTTCTGGTTCTTCGGTCACCCCGAGGTGTACATCATCGCGCTGCCGTTCTTCGGCATCGTGACCGAGATATTCCCGGTGTTCTCCCGCAAGCCGATCTTCGGCTACACCACGTTGATCTACGCGACGCTGTCGATCGCGGCGCTGTCGGTGGCGGTGTGGGCGCACCACATGTATGCCACCGGCGCGGTGCTGCTGCCGTTCTTCTCGTTCATGACCTTCCTGATCGCGGTGCCGACCGGCATTAAGTTCTTCAACTGGATCGGCACGATGTGGAAGGGCCAGTTGACGTTCGAGACACCGATGCTGTTCTCGGTGGGCTTCCTGGTGACGTTCCTGCTGGGTGGCCTGTCGGGTGTGCTGCTGGCCAGCCCGCCGCTGGACTTCCACGTCACGGACTCGTATTTCGTTGTGGCGCACTTCCATTACGTGTTGTTCGGCACGATCGTGTTCGCCACCTACGCCGGGATCTACTTCTGGTTCCCGAAGATGACCGGTCGGCTTCTCGACGAGCGGCTGGGCAAGCTGCACTTCTGGCTGACCTTCATCGGCTTTCACACCACGTTCCTGGTGCAGCACTGGCTGGGCGACGAGGGCATGCCGCGCCGCTACGCCGACTATCTGCCATCCGACGGGTTCACCACGCTGAACGTCATCTCCACCATCGGCGCGTTCACGCTGGGCATCTCGACGATTCCGTTTGCGTGGAACGTGTTCAAGAGCTGGCGTTACGGCGAGCCGGTCACCGTCGATGATCCGTGGGGTTATGGCAACTCGCTGGAGTGGGCGACCAGTTGCCCGCCGCCGCGGCACAACTTCACCGAATTGCCGCGCATCCGTTCGGAGCGCCCGGCGTTCGAGCTGCACTATCCGCACATGGTCGATCGCATGCGCGCCGAGGCGCACGTCGGCCGCAGCCACGGTTCGCACGACGGCGACGTGACACGGCTCGACGACGAGAACGTCCGTACCTGACGGCCCGCGGCCTTCGGGGGTGAGCATGCCGAAGGTGTCGGTGCTGATCACCGTCACCGGACCTGATCAACCGGGTGTCACTTCGGCGTTGTTCGAGGTGTTATCACGGCACAAAGTCGAGTTGCTCAACGTCGAGCAAGTCGTCATCCGCGGACGGCTCACGCTCGGTGTACTCGTCGGCGGTCCCGCCGAGGTGGCGGGCGGCGCCGAACTGCGCGATGAGGTGAACGCCGCGATTCACGGATTCGGCCTGGACGTCGCGATCGAGCGCAGCGACAGCCTACCCATCCTGCGCGAGCCGTCCACCCACACCATCGTCGTGCTCGGCAGGCCCATCACGGCCCAAGCGTTCGGGGTAGTGGCCCGCGAAGCGGCCGCGCTCGGCGTGAACATCGACTTCATCCGCGGTGTATCCGATTATCCGGTAACGGGTTTGGAGCTGCGAGTCTCGGTGCCTCCGGGCGGCGCCTACAAGCAGCTGCAGTCGGCGATGGCGCGGGTCGCGGTCAACGAAGGGGTCGACATCGCGCTGGAGGACTACAGCCTGTCCCGACGAGCCAAGCGGCTCATCGTCTTCGACGTCGACTCGACGCTGATCCAAGGCGAGGTCATCGAGATGCTGGCCGACCGGGTGGGCGCGCACGCCGCGGTCGCCGAGATCACCGAAGCGGCCATGCGCGGCGAACTGGACTTCGCCGAATCGCTGAACCGTCGGGTCGCTACCCTGGCCGGTCTGCCCGCCGAGGTACTGGAAGAGGTCGGTGAGCAGATCGAGCTCACCGCGGGCGCGCGCACCACGCTGCGGACGTTGCGGCGCTTGGGTTTTTACTGCGGCATCGTGTCGGGCGGCTTCCGTCAGGTGATCGAACCGCTCGCACACGAACTCGAAATGGACTTCGTCGCCGCCAACGAGCTGGAGATCGTCGACGGCAAGCTGACCGGCAGGGTGATCGGACAGATCATCGACCGGCCCGGAAAGGCCAAGGCGCTGAGGGATTTCGCGCAGCAGGCCGGCGTGCCGATGGAGCAGACAGTGGCCGTGGGCGACGGCGCCAACGACATCGACATGCTCGCAGCCGCCGGCCTGGGGGTGGCGTTCAACGCCAAACCCGCACTGCGTGAGGTCGCTGATGCGTCGCTGAGCCACCCGTACCTCGACACCGTGCTGTTCATCCTCGGCATCACCCGCGGCGAGATCGAGGCCGCCGATGCGCTCGACGGTGTGGTGCGGCGCGTCGAGATCCCCGACGACTAGACCACCATCGCTGTCGGCTCCGGCGCGGCTGCGCCCGTGATGCTGTTCCAGGCGCGCGCCAGTAATTCGATCGCCTCACCGAGCTGTTCGTCGGGCAGGGTGTACGGCACGCGGATGAACCGTTCGAGTGTGCCGTCCACGCCGAACCGCGGTCCGGGCGGGATTTCGACTCCGATGCGCGAAGCGGCGGCGGACAGCGCCGAGCTCATCGGTGCGGGCAGCCGGAACCAGACCGCCATGCCACCGCGGCCGGGTATCGCGTGCCAGTCCGGCAGATGACGGCTCGTCAGGGACAGCAGCAGCGTGCGACGCCGGCGAAGTATTTCGCGCCTCTCGGGCAGCACGTCGTTGGCAACTGCCAAAAGCCTTGCCGCGGCAAGCTGTTCCACGACTGCGGTGCCCAGATCAATCGAGGGGCGCAACGCGGCGATCGTCGCAAGTGTGTTGCGTTCGGCCCGGATCCAGCCGATACGCAGGCCGGCCCAGAACGACTTCGACATGGAACCGATCGTGAGCACGAGATCGGCCCGCGTGGTCATCGCCGCGGCCACCGGCGGCGGCATCGGTTCGTCGATCCACACGTCGGCCATCGTCTCGTCGATGATGGTCCGGGTGCGCGTGTCAGCGATGATGTGCGCCAACCGCTTTCGCTCGGCTTCCGGCAACGTCAATCCGGTCGGATTGTGGTTGTCGACCACCAGGTAGGCCAGACTCGGCGAGAGTTGCCGGATGGCGGCCTCCATGGCGGGTAGTTCCCAGCCGTCCTCGGTGAGCGCCACCGGAACGGCCCGCGCGCCCGTGGTGTTGATCGCCGACAACACCCCGTGATAGGTCGGCTGTTCGACGAGCACGCGGTCACCGGGCTGCACGTAGGCCGCGAGGATCAAGCCGATGGCGTGCAGCGCCCCGGTGGTCACCATGATCTGGTCGGGATCGGTCGGAACCCCTCGCGCGCAATACCTTTCGGCAATCGCAGCGCGCAGCTGTGCGACGCCGAGTAATTCGAGACCTGTCTCATGAAGATACGGGGTCATCTGCCGTGTCGCATGCGTGAACGCGTCCTGCACGATCGCGGCCGGAGCGGCCATCGCCGCAGCCGCGAGGTTGACCGAGGCGGGCTGTGCTGAGGGCTCCGCTTTCGGCTGAAGGGGAAGTGCCGTCGTGCTGCGTGCCCCGCGTCGGGCGTTCAGATACCCGTCGTCACGCAGTTGGGTGAACGCGGCCGTCACGGTGGTGCGAGAGACCCGCAGCGCGTCGGCCAGCGTTCTCTCGCTGGGCAGCCGGGCGCCGATGGGCAGACGCCCGTCGATGATGAGCAGTCGGATGGCATCGGCGAGGCCCTGATACGCCGGGCCACTTCGACTGGATGTGCGCCAGTTGCCGAGCTCGCGAACCAAAAGGTCCACATCGAGCGCGCGGGCGGGCATTTCTACTGTCATTTCCAAGCCAGTATGTTGCAACTGGCTATTGAAAAGCAAGCCAGTCGCCAAAGATCATCGAGTCATGAGTACAGATTGGATATCGAAGTTGGCGCGGCCACTCGGCCGGGTCTTCAAGCCGGCGGAGCGCCTGCCCGCCGAGTTTTGTGACCGGGATGCCGAGCGGATGCGCATGGAGCTCGACCTGATCCGGGCGCGCTTCCCGCACCACTCGTGAGGATGGCGAGCGCCACGCTGCGCGGCACGGCGCTGCTTGCCGGGTTGTGCGGTTACGGCTTCTCGATGGCGATCATGGTGCGCGCCGGGTTGGGCCTGGACCCGTGGGACGTCTTCCATCAGGGCCTCGCCGGCCACACCGGAATGACGATCGGTGTGTCCTCCGCGGTCGTGGGAGTGGCCGTCCTACTGGCCTGGATTCCGCTGCGGAACCGCCCAGGCATCGGCACTGTCGCCAATGTTGCCGTCATCGCGATCACGGTCGACGCCGGGATGGCGGTGCTGGCGGCGCCGACCTCGCTGCCTTTGCGCATCACCATGATGGTGGGCGCAGTGGTGCTCAACGCCTTCAGCACGGTCCTCTACGTCGGCGCCGGGCTGGGCCCCGGCCCACGTGACGGCTTGATGACCGGGCTCGTCGTGCGCACGGGCGTGTCGGTGCGGCTGGTCCGCACGTCGATCGAGGCGACTGTGCTGGCCGCCGGCTGGCTCCTGGGCGGGACCGTCGGCGTCGGCACAGTGCTGTATGCGGTCGGCATCGGTCCGCTGGTACAGCTCTTCCTTCGCCTCACACCCAAGCGCGTGCTGGCCGTCAGCGGCTGGGCATCGGTCGCGCAGGCCAGCGACTTGGGCGTGAAAAGTAGCGCTGGGCGCGACGAATCACGCCGAAATCGCCAAACTACGATGGGCGAGTGCCAGTCGCCGAAGGGGATCCAGCCGACCCCGACCTGCTGATCGATTTCGCCAGGGTGACTCTGCGGCGTGGCGGGCAGGTGCTGGTCGGCCCTGTCAGCTGGTCGGTCGAACTCGACGAACGCTGGGTGGTCATCGGGCCAAACGGAGCGGGTAAGACCTCGCTGCTGCGTATCGCCGCCGCTCAGGAACATCCGTCGTCGGGGACGGCATACGTCCTCGGCGAACGGCTCGGCAGGACCGACATGGCCGAACTGCGCTCCCGCGTCGGTCTGAGCAGCTCGGCCCTCTCACAGCGCGTGCCCGACGGCGAGGTGGTGCGCGACCTGGTGGTTTCGGCGGGCTACGCGGTGATGGGCCGCTGGCGCGAGAAGTACGAGGACGTCGACTACAACCAGGCCATCGACATGCTGGAAAGCGTCGGCGCCGAACACCTCGCCGAACGCACCTACGGCACGCTGTCGGAGGGGGAGCGCAAGCGGGTGCTGATCGCCCGGTCGATGATGACCGACCCCGAACTGCTGCTGCTCGACGAGCCCGCGGCCGGGCTGGACCTCGGCGGCCGCGAGGACCTGGTCGCCAGGCTGGAGGATCTGGCCCTCGACGCGGATTCACCGGCGCTGGTGCTGGTCACTCACCATGTCGAGGAGATTCCGCGTGGCTTCTCCCACTGCCTGATTCTGTCGGAGGGCAAGGTCGTTGACTCCGGTCTGCTGCCCGACGTGCTGACTGCCGAGAACCTGTCGAGAGCTTTCGGACAGTCGATCGTCCTCGAGAACGTCGACGGCCGCTATTTCGCGCGTCGAGCCAGAAGCCGGGCAGCCCACAGGAGACGAGAATGACCGAAGACCCGTTGGTTCCGAGGCCGGCGGCGACGGTGATGCTGATTCGGGATACACCGCGGCGGCATCAAGGTGTTCCTGATGCGGCGCCACCGCAAGATGGACTTCGTCGGGGGAGTGATGGTATTTCCCGGCGGTGGAGTCGACGACCGCGACCGCAATGCCGACATCGCCTGGCACGGCCCCGATAAGAATTGGTGGGGCGACCGGCTTGGCACCGACGCCGACCTCGCAGAGGCGTTGGTGTGCGCGGCGGCACGGGAGACCTTCGAAGAGTGCGGCGTGCTGTTCGCCGGCGCGGCCGATGATCCGGATCTGCTCGTCGATGATGCGTCGAGCTACCGCGACGCGCGGGCAGCGCTGGTCAGCAAGGAGCTGTCCTTCGGCGAGTTCCTACGCGCCGAGAAGCTGATGTTGCGCTCCGATCTGCTGCGCCCGTGGGCGAACTGGGTGACCCCCAAAGAAGAGCGCACCCGTCGCTACGACACCTATTTCTTCGTCGGAGCCCTCCCGCAGGGTCAGCGCGCCGACGGCGACAACACCGAATCCGATCGAGCCGACTGGATCACGCCGGAAGCCGCTCTCGAGGACTTCGCGGCCCAACGCAGCTTCCTGTTGCCGCCGACGTGGACGCAACTCGACGCGTTGGCCGGCCGCACGGTATCCGAAATACTCGCCGTCGAACGCACGATCGTGCCGGTATCGCCGAGCATGAGCATGACCGACGGCAACCTGGAGTTCGAATTCTTCGACGGCGAGCGCTATAACCAGGCGCTCGGGGGACGCGCACCGTGATGGAGTTCGTCTCCGTCCACACCAGCGTCGAGCAACCCGGCATCGCCACGCTGCTGCTTTCGCGGCCGCCCACCAACGCGCTGACGCGTCAGGTGTACCGCGAACTCGTGCGCGCTGCGGCCGATGTCGGCGCCCGCGACGACGTCCGCGCGGTAGTCGTTTTCGGAGGGCACGAGATCTTCTCGGCGGGTGACGACGTTCCCGAACTGCGCACGCTCAATAGCGACGAAACCGCCGCGGCAACCCGGGTCTGCCGCGAGGCCGTCGACGCGGTGGCCGCCATCGGAAAACCGACCGTCGCCGCCATCACGGGGTACGCACTGGGCGGGGGAATGACTCTGGCGCTGGCCGCTGATTGGCGCGTCGCCGGCGACAACGTCAAGTTCGGCGCGACGGAGATCCTCGCCGGTCTCGTTCCCGCAGGCGGCACTGCCCGGCTGGTCGACACCGTGGGCATCAGCAAGGCCAAGGATCTGGTGTTCTCCGGCCGGTTCATCGATGCCAAGGAGGCGCTGGCCCTCGGATTGATCGACGAGATGGTGGCCCCCGACGGCGTCTATGACGCGGCCCTGGCCTGGGTGAACCGCTTCGGGGACTATGCGCCCCAGGTACTGGCTGCCGCCAAGGCGGCCTTCGACCTTTAGGCTGCCCTGTTATGAGCTTTGAGGAAGCCGACGCTCCGGTTGATGTCGCCACCGAAGCGGCTCCAGTCCCGAACCCGCACGCCACCGCGGAGCAGGTCGAGGCGGCCCGCTACGACTCCAAGCTCGCCCAGGTGCTGTACCACGACTGGGAGGCGGAGAACTACGACGAGAAGTGGTCGATCTCCTACGACAAACGCTGCGTCGACTATGCGCGCGACCTGTTCGACGCGACGGTGCCGATCTCCGAGCAGCGCAAGTTGCCCTACGACCGGGCATTGGAGCTCGGGTGCGGCAGTGGGTTCTTTCTTCTCAATCTGATCCAGGCGGGTGTGGCGCGACGGGGCTCGGTGACCGACCTGTCACCGGGCATGGTCAAAGTGGCCACTCGCAACGGTGAAAATCTCGGCCTCGAGATCGACGGCCGCGTCGCCGATGCGGAGGGCATCCCGTATGAGGACGACACTTTCGATCTCGTGGTCGGTCATGCGGTGTTGCATCACATTCCCGACGTCGAGCAGTCGCTGCGCGAGGTAGTCAGGGTGCTCAAGCCGGGCGGCCGGTTCGTGTTCGCCGGTGAGCCGACGAACGCGGGCGAGAACTACGCGCGGCCGCTGTCGACGCTGACGTGGCGGGTGGTGACCAACGCGACGCGACTTCCCGGGCTGGGTGGTTGGCGCAGGCCCCAGGCCGAACTCGACGAGTCCTCGCGCGCAGCGGCATTGGAGGCGATCGTCGACCTGCACACGTTCGCCCCCGACGACTTGGAGCGGATGGCCCGAAGCGCCGGAGCGGTCGACGTATCGACTGCCACCACGGAGTTCACCGCAGCGATGTTGGGCTGGCCGCTGCGCACACTGGAGGCCGCGGTGCCGCCGGGCCGGTTGGGTTGGGGCTACGCCAAGTTCGCCTTCAACAGCTGGATCACCCTGAGTTGGGCCGACGCCAACCTGTGGAGCCGTGTCGTGCCGAAGGGCTGGTTCTACAACGTGATGATCACCGGGGTCAAGCCGTCGTAGCATCCGGTCTGCGATTCAGCACGGCCGACGTCGCCTACCTGTCTTCCGACGCCGGCGCACAGGCTCTGGCCGAGGTTGGACAGCGACGGCTCGCCGACGCCACACTTGTTGCTGACATCGCCTGGACGCGCAACCGTTTCGGCGAGCGCGCCGCAGTTCTGGTGGAGACGACGGTGCTGCGCCGCAAGGCCGCGGCGAAGTTCAGCCAAGCCGGCGCGTGGCTGTTCACCGATGAGGCACTGCAGCAGGCCACCGCCGAACCGGTGGCCCAACACCGCGCGCGACGCCTCACCGGGGCCCGCGTCCACGACGCGACGTGTTCGATCGGCACCGAGCTTGCGGCGCTTCGCGACTCGGCCGCCGTTCTACTTGGCAGCGATCTCGACCCGGTGCGGCTGGCGATGGCCCGGCACAACGTTCCGGATGTCGATGTGTGTCGCGCTGACGCGCGACGATCGATCACCCGCGATGCCGTCGTGCTGCTCGACCCCGCGCGGCGCAGCGGCGGGCGCCGCCGGTTCGATCCTCGGGACTACATGCCACCCCTGGACACCGTGATCGATGTGTACGGCGGCCGCGATCTCGTCGTGAAGTGTTCTCCCGGAGTCGATTTCGATGCGCTATCGAGACTCGGGTTCGTCGGGGAGATCGAGCTCACTTCGCTGGCGGGTGGCGTGCGCGAGGCGTGTTTGTGGGCGGGCGGACTCGCCGCCCCGGGCGTGACGCGGCGGGCCACGATGCTCGACGTCGGCGAACAGATCACCGACGCCGACCCTGACGACTGCCCGGTGGCCCCTGCGGGGCGCTGGATCATCGACCCCGACGGTGCCGTGGTGCGCGCGGGTCTGGTGCGCCACTACGCGGCTCGCCACGGTCTGTGGCAACTCGACCGCGACATCGCCTACCTGTCCGGCGATCGACTGCCCGATGGCGTCCGCGGATTCGAGGTGATCGAGGAGCTCGGCTTCAGCGAACGGCGACTGCGCCAGGCGCTTTCGGCTCGCGATGTAGGCGCGGCCGAAATCCTGGTTCGCGGTGTCGATGTCGATCCCGATGCGTTGCGGGTGCGGTTGCGGTTGCGCGGGTCGCAGCACGCTTCGGTGGTCATCACGCGCATCGGCACCGGGCTGGCAAGCCGGGCAACGGCGTTCATCTGTCGTCCTTCGCGATGACACGTACCCTGTCAGTGATGCGCCGGTATCGGAACCGGTGCCGGCTGCGAGGACGTCCGACGATGCGCATTCTCAACGTGGCCGCCATGTTGGCGGCCGGTGTAATTGCCGGCTCGACTTTCGCGCCGCCGGCGGCGGCGCAGTCGGGGTGTGCACAGGTGAACGGGACCGTCGACCCCCAGGGTGTCTGCCGACTGCACACCGAAAACGCCACGTACACCATCGACTTGAGCTTCCCCAACGACTATCCCGATCAGCAGCCCGTAGTCGACTTCTTGACTCAGACCCGGGACGGATTCGTCAATGTCGCACAGGATCCCGACGCGTACAACTTGCCGTACGAGCTTGACGCCGAGGGCGCCGGCTACCGGTCCGGGCCGCCGATCGGTGACACCCGCAGTGTGGTGTTCACGGTGTGGCAGAACGTCGGCGGCGTCCACCCGATGACCTACTACCAGTCCTTCAATTGGGACGCAGCCAAGAACGCGCCGATCACCTTCGGCACATTGTTCAAACCGGGCTCCAAACCGCTCGACCTGATCTATCCCGAGGTGAACAAGTACCTGCAGAAGCAGGGCATGATCGACGCGATATCGCCCGGCGAGGGCCTTGACGCGAGCAACTACCAGAACTTCGCATTGACCGACGATTCGCTGATCTTCTTCTTCAGCCAGGGCGAGGTGTTCGCGGAGGCCGCGGGTCCCGTCCAGGCATCAGTGCCCCGCGCCGTCGTGGCGCCGATGCTGGCCCTCTAAGCCGGCGCGAATCCGTAGACGATGCCGGCGCTGGTGGCCGTGACGACGCGGCGGTCGTGGCTGATCGACACCCCGACCGGCCATCCCGCCGCCTGCGGCAGTGGATAGGTGTTGATCGTCCGGCCGTCGGCGGGGTCGAACACCGTTAGTGCCAGGCCGTTCTCCCCGTCGCGCGTCACCGTGTAGGCCACCTCGGTGCCCGATTGGCTGGACGCCGACAGCGGTTCGACATCGTCACGGGTCCACAGCAATTCGCCGCGGTCGCCTTTGTCACGCACCGCCGTCAATTTCGCACCTGGGCCGCCACCGGCGACGATCAGCCCGTCGGGCGACACCGACGGCGGGGTCTGAGCCAAATAGTTCAACGGCACCGACCATTTCGCCTTGCCGTCGGCAGAGTTGATCGCCCACAGGCGCTCGTCGCGTCCATTGACATAGACGGTGGATCCGTCCGCCGACAGCACGGGACTGGCCAACGGTCCGCCACCCACGGCGTCACTGGTCCACTCGCGGCTCAGCAGCGGAGTCTGGCCGGGGCGGTAGCGCAGTCCGACGAGTCCGGGCGCATCGGCGTCGGGCTGCCACAGACCGAGCACCACGATTCCGGTCTGCTGCGCGAACGCTGGTGCCGCGGCCACCGGGCAGCCCTTGCGCGCGGGCTGGCAATCGGCGAGTCCACGTTCGGAGTCCTTCGGATCCACTCCGGACACCAGATCCAGCGGGGAGCCGATGACGGCGCCCTTGTGAGCATCGAAGACCAGCACCTGACCGAGGTGGGTCACGACGAGTAACTGTCCGGGCGCCAGAATCCGGGGAGTGGTCGGCATCCCGATCACGGGTTGACGCCAGCGGATCCATTGTGTCGGCGGGAACGACAGCATCGCGCCGGGTTGACCGACGTAGAGGTTGTCGAATCCGTCCATCAACGGGCTGCTCGTGCCGCCGCCCTGAACGAGCCGGGTGCACCAGCGTTGGCGCGCGCGGTTGTCGAACTCCCACACCATCAGCGAGCAGCCGCCGGAGGTTTGGGCGTTGACCGCGAGGTAGCTGCCGGAGCCCAGCACGGCGGCGGCGGCGAGGTCGCCCTTGACCGAGCGTGACCATTCCAGCCGCAGCGTGTCGGCGCCCGCAGTGGGCGCATAGCTGCTGTTGCTTGCGTCGGCGTACTGCGCCGGCCAGCCGGACGCGGCGTGTGCGTCGACCCAGGAATCGGTGTTCCCGCAACCCGCCAAGGCGGCCGTGATCAGCGCTGTTGATGCCAGCACGAGTGATCGACGGAACACTGCGCCCTTTCTTGGTCGGTTCTGCAAGCCCACGTGAGGGTAACCGTTTGGCGCCTGCGCCCTCGCATAGACTTTCCGGCCATGACGACCATGTGGGGTGCGCCGCTGCACAAACGCTGGCGGGGTTCGCGGTTACGCGACCCGCGTCAGGCGAAGTTCCTCACGCTGGCGTCGCTGCGATGGGTCCTCACGAACCGCGCGTGGACACCGTGGTATCTGGTGCGCTACTGGCGGCTGCTGAAGTTCAAGCTCGCCAACCCGCACATCATCACGCGCGGCATGGTGTTCCTCGGCAAGGGCGTGGAGATCCAGGCGACGCCCGAGCTGTCCACCATGGAGATCGGCCGCTGGGTGCACATCGGCGACAAGAACACCATCCGCTGCCACGAAGGCTCGCTGCGGTTCGGCGACAAGGTCGTGCTGGGCCGCGACAACGTCATCAACACTTATCTCGACATCGAACTGGGCGACTCGGTGCTGATGGCCGACTGGGTCTACCTGTGCGATTTCGACCACCGGATGGAGAACATCAACGTTCCCATCAAGGACCAGGGAATCATCAAGGGTCCGGTGCGCATCGGCCCGGACACCTGGATCGCGACCAAGGTGACGATATTGCGCAACACCACGATTGGTCGTGGGTGTGTGCTCGGGTCGCATGCGGTGGTCAAGGGCGACATTCCGGACTATTCAATCGCGGTCGGCGCACCGGCGAAGGTCGTCAAGAATCGCAAGCTGTCCTGGGAGACGTCGGCTGCCCAGCGCGCCGAGTTGGCCGCCGCCTTGGCCGACATCGAGCGCAAGAAAGCCGCTCGCTGAAAGACGGATAGCGCGGCGGCGTGCGCCAGCGACGCTTTCTTGCCCCCTAGGGGCCCCTAATCCCCTATTAGGGGATGGCCCATAACTCCTGCATGGTGCATTGAAGGCATGGGTTTGCGCCCCGTTTTTGCAGGGCCGTCGGAGCCATAACGTTCTGATCAGTTCGCCGGACAGGCCGGCGACAAGCCTCAAATCACACGAACAAAGGAAATGACATGACCAACGTGATCGACTGGATTCTGGATCTGTTCCGCGACCCGGTTCGCGCCCAGGACTTCCTCAACGACCCCGACCGGGCAATGTGCACCGCCGGCGTGCAGAACGTCCCGGCCGCACAACTGCAGACCATGGCCGCCACGGTGGCGCCCGCCGCCGCGCTGCACGGTGGCGGTGATCCCGTCGCCGGGCTGCAGCACGCGGTGGCCCAGACCCACGGCATCGCGTTCGTCCCGCAGCATCAGACAGAGGTGTTGAGCAACAACGACGTGTTGAGCCACAACGACACCCGGGTGTTGAGCCCGGAGACCAACACGTTCGTCGACCGCAGCGTCGACCTCGACTTCGGTGACATCACCTTCGGTGACAAGACCACCAACACCGCCACCGACGGCGGGGTGGTCGTCGACGGCGACAACTCGGGCGACATCCTCACCGACGGTTCGGTCAAGCAGGACGGCGACGACAACACCGCCAACACCGGCGACATCCACACCGGTGACGGCTCGCCGGTGATCGTCGGTGAGGGCAACGACGTCGACAACACCAACACCGACACCGATGGTGGCGACATCATCTCCGGCAACGACGGCCCGGTGGTCAAGACCGGTGACATCGACTCCAGCGGCGGCGGCGCGGTCGGCGGTGACGGTGGCCACGGTGGCGGCATCCTGACCGGTGGTGGCGGCGACGGCGGCGATGCCACCGGTGGTGCCGGCGGCGGCGTGGTGATCAACGTGCCCACCGATCAGTCCACCCACACCGGTGGCGGCGATGTCACCACCGTCGACACCGACGGCGGGGACATCTCCGGGGGCATCGACGCCTCCCACGATGACAATTCCTCGAACAGCCACAACGACAGCTCCACCCACGACAGCCACGACACGATCGACAACTCGGTGGACGACTCCGTGCACCAAGACGTCCATCAGGGCAACGTCGACATCTTCTGAGCAGGCTGATCGACGGACACAACCGAATAGCGCAACTGGCGGGGATCAAACTCTGATCCCCGCCAGTTGGCATGTGCACCGTCAGTTCAAGCGCTCCACTCGATGCCGAAGCGTTCGGCCAAGGCCGTGCGGCCGTCATCGGTGACCGTCAGCGCACGGCCGCGGGGGACTCGCTTCACCCACCCGCCTGATAGGAAGCGATCGAACACCGCCCGGCCCAGGCCACCCGAAAGATGGTGGCGCTGCTCGGTCCAGTCCACGCAGTAGCGGATGAGAGGCCTTCTGCCCGTTGGCAATTCGACACCGACGCCGGCCAGATAGTCGCTGCCGGATTCGGTCAGCTCGTATGAGATCTCATGGCCGGGACTGCTCAACGCGTCGTGGCTGTCGCGGTCGGGGTCGTAACGGCCGTCGCCGCCGATGAGCACCTGCCGCTCGAGCAGGGTGGTCATCACCTGCACACCGAGTCGGCCGGCGATGTGGTCGTAGCACGTGCGAGCCGAACGCAGGCGTGCCGCCCTCGTCCCCTCGCGAAGCGACCGCACCGGACGAGACGGCGCCAGCTGCCCCAGCTGTTCGAGCAGCGCACCGACCTGTGGGCCCGCCAGCCGGTAATAGCGATTTCTGCCGTGCGTTTCCACTGTCAGCAGGCCCGAATCGGTCAGCTTGCCCAGGTGGCTGCTGGCGGTCGACCGGCTGACCCCCGCCTCGTCGGCCAGGACGCTGGCCGGCAACGCGCGTCCGTCGATCAGCGCGAGCAGCACCTTGCACCGTGCAGAGTCGGCCAGCACCGAGGCGAGCGCAGCGATGTCCAGGTCGCTCGTGGCGACGTCGGCGACGTCACGCATGACAGACCTCCTTCTCCGCCGTCGCGGCCGGTGTGCGCGTCCACCGCAGCGCGACGGCGATTCCGGCCAGCTGGACCGCGCCTCCGATCAGCACGGCGAGTCGGGCACCTGCCGCGCCGTCCACCGCCGCCAGTGCACTACCCAACACCGCGACACCGACAGTGATACCCACCAACCGCGCCAGGTTCACCACGCCCGAGGCCAGCCCCGCGCGCTGCAACGGCACTGCGGATATCGCCAGCCCGACGGCCGGCCCGGTGGTCATTGCCAAGCCCGCGCCCGTCAACACGAACGACAGCGCGAGCAGCCACAGATCGGCCTTCGGCCCCGCCGCCACGTACACGGCCATGCCCGAGGCCATCAACCCCAGACCAGCAATCATCGGAAAATTCGGGCCGGTGCGGTGGGCGAGCGCATTGACCGCCGGGATGAGTACCAGGTACGTCACCGGCATCGGCAGGAACCACATCGCGGTGCTCAAAGCGCTTGCACCCCGTTGTTGTTGGAACGCAAAGCTATTCACCAGCAGCAATCCGTATGTGCCGAACGTCATCGTGAAGGTCGCGACGAGCGCGGCGCCGAGTCGGCGGCTACGGAACACGTCCAGCGGCAGCATGGGATGCAGGGCGCGGCGCTGGCTTCGCAGGAAGGCCGCAATCGAAGCAGCCGCTGTGACCGCCAACAGAGAGGTCACGCCGGGCGCCATGGTGCGGCCCTCGACCAAAACCACCGTCAGGGCGCCGAGGCCGAGCATCGCGAGGGCTTGCCCGGTCACGTCGACGTTGCCGGCGTCGGGGTCGCTCGATTCCGGGAGGTATCGGAAGGTCATCAGCAAGGCGAGGACGGCAACCGGCGCGTTGAGCCAGAAGATGTAGCGCCAGCCGAGGGTATCGGTGAGCACGCCGCCGAGGATCGGGCCGATGGCGGCACTCATCGCGGCGGCGATGGCCCAGCCTGCGGTTGCCCTGGCGCGCTCGATCGGATCGGGAAATGCGGCGGCCATGAGGGCTAGGCCTTGCGGCAACATGAGCGCAGCGCCAACACCCTGGAGGGCGCGGGCGGCGAGCAACAGTGCGAGCGACGGTGCCGCTGCGCAGGCCAACGATGCCAGAAGGAACGTCACCAATCCGGCGCGCAACATAGTTCGACGGCCGAACCGGTCGCCGAGCGACCCGGATGTCAGCAGCAGGGCCGCGAATGTGACGTTGTAGGCGTCGATCGTCCACTGCGCGCCCGAGATGCCGCCGCCGAGGTCGTGGCGGATCGTCGGCAGCGCCAGATTGATGGCGTTGGCGTCGATGAGGCCGACGAAGAGTCCGAGGTAGGCCGCGACCATCGTCAGCGTCGTGCCCAGCGTGAGCCTTTTCGTGTCCATACCCGCACGTTAGGCTCGGAATGATTCGACGCCGATCGAACTATCCGCGGTCGGGAAGGGCGTGCTCGACGATCGTCCGGCGGCGGTGCGGTTCGCGTTCCCGACGCTTGGCGGCCAAGTACACCTGCGCCGTCTCGTCGGCGACGCAATGCCAGT
The DNA here is from genome assembly GCA_963793055.1 of uncultured Actinomycetota bacterium. GTDB lineage: Bacteria > Actinomycetota > Actinomycetes > Mycobacteriales > Mycobacteriaceae > Mycobacterium. The sequence goes on from CAWBYS010000009.1 coordinate 191,082, forward strand.
CGAAGTCCGAGGTGAGTCGGTCGCGCGCGGCGGTCGCCATCTGTTGGGCCGCCTCCGGATCGTCGAGCACCGCCCTGACCGCTGCGGCCAGCTTTGCGATGTCACGCGGCGGGAAGGACATCCCGGTGACACCGTTGATGACCGCCTCGCCGAGGCCGCCGACATTGGACGTGACCAACGGGATGCCTGTCGCTGCAGCCTCCAGCGCGACGATGCCGAACGGTTCGTAGTGGCTGGGCAGCACGGCGGCGTCGGCAGTGTGCAGGAGGCTCACCAGCTGATCGTGGTCCAGATGCCCGACGAACGATATGGCCTTGAGCACCTTGTGCTTTCGCGCCTGCTCGGTAAGCCACGCCTGCTGTGTACCCGTTCCGGCGATCGTCAACGTGGTGCCGGGATGCGTGCGCCGGACGCGGGGCAGGGCCGCGATCAGGTCGTGCACGCCCTTCTCGTACTCGAGCCGACCCAGGAACATCAGGTGCGCGGCTCCGGTGGGAGTGCGACGTGCGGCGAACGGCCATCGGGCGGCGTCGATTCCGTTGCGGATCACTCTGGTCTCGGCCAGGCCGGGACCGAACAGTTCGGTGATCTCGTCGCCCATGGACGCCGAACACGTGATGAGCGAATCGGATTCGTGCACCAGCCAGGACTCGACGGCGTGCACTTGACGACTGATGGCGCCAGACACCCAGCCCGAGTGTCGGCCCGCCTCGGTCGCGTGGATCGTGGAAACCAAAGGAACGTCGAAGTATTCAGCGAGTGCGATCGCGGGATGTGCGACCAGCCAATCGTGTGCGTGCACGACGTCGGGCCGCCACGGACGGTGGCGCTTCGTCCGCAGCGACAGTCCGGCGCGGACCATCGAATGGCCCATCGCCAGCGTCCACGCCATCATGTCGGCGCCGAAGTCGAACTCGTGCGGATCCTGCGCCGCCGCGACAATTCTTACGCCGTGGGCGATTTCGTCCGTCGACGGGTGCGTACTTGGATCGGTGCCGGTGGGACGACGACTGAGGACCACGACTTCGTGTCCGGCCTGCGCCAGGGCGGTCGCCAGATGATGCACATGGCGGCCCAGTCCGCCGATGACCACCGGCGGGTATTCCCACGACACCATCAGGACCTTCATCGGGGGAGCCGCCGTGCGTCCAACGCGCCGAAGAGGCCGTCCGCGCGGTTCCAGCCTTCGGCGAGCCGCTGCGCGTGGTCGTGACGACCCGACGCCAACGCGCCGGCGATCTCACGGGCCGCATGGGCGTGCAGATGCGCGCGATACCGCGCGTAGTCGGCTGCGGAGTCCTTGCTGACCATGAACGGCCAGTCACTGGACACCGTCAGCAGGGTCTCGCGAAGGATCTGGTCGGCGACGAAATTGCGGGCGGGCGGCGAGTCGGTCTCACCGAGCGCCTTGTCCACAGCCGTCAATGCGGTATCGACCACTTCACTGTTCAACTGGACCAGATCGGCCACCTTGTCGCCCGACCACACCTGCCAGTCCTTACCGGAACCCCAAGAGCTGGGCGGTAATTCGACGGGCGATCCGACGAAACCGTCGGCGATCGCGTCGGACAGCGTGCCGACCCGCACCCCCGCCGCAGGCAACGCCCGCAATACACGTTCGAGCCAGACCGGACCCTCGTACCACCAGTGGCCGAACAGCTCGGTGTCGAAGGCAGCGATGACGTGGGCGGGCCTGCCGATGCGCGCACTCTCGTCGAGGAGTCGCTGGCGCACCATGCCGACGAAGTCGTCGACGTGCACGTCGACCGCGGCGTCAGCACGTTGCGGCTCGTACGGCGACTTGGCATCCGACGGGACATTGCGGCCCGTGACGCGGGCGGGCTTCAGGCCCGTGGTGTGGTCGTAGGTGTGGAAGTCGCGATATGCGGCATGGCCGGGATAGCCCGATTTGGGCGACCACACGCGGTAACTGACCTGCAAATCGCGTCCGAACGCGACGACGTCGGATGACGCGACGGGGCGGCCCAGCGCGGTGTCGCCGTGCAACGACGGTCCGTCGACCATGAAATGGCCGACACCGGCTGCCGCGTAATCGATTTCCATGCCGGGTGCGTACGCACACTCGGGCGCCCAGATCCCAGCCGGCGTGTGCGCGAACCGCTGCTGGGCATCGGCCAGACCCTCGCGAAGGGCGAACTCTCGCAGTCGCGGATTCAGCAGCGGCTGAAACGGATGCGACAGCGGGCCACCGAGCAGTTCGATAGTGCCGGCGTCGATCAACTGCCGCAGCAGCGGACTACCGCCATGTGCCCACAATGTCGAGAAGTCATCCAGCGCTCGATCGGCCTCCGCCTTCTCGCGAATACCGAACTCTCGCAACGGATCTTGCAGTGTCGTCGCCTCCAGCGCACGCAAGCCCCAGTTGGCAAGCCAGTGATGCATGCCCGTCAGGCAGTACGGGTCGTCGAGCTGAGCGGTCACCACCGGCGTCATGCCCAAGGTCACCAGGTGCGAGCGGTCCTCGGCGGCAAGAGTGCGCAGGACGCGCATCAGGGGCACATATGCCGCCGACCAAGACTGGTAGAGCCACTCCTCGCCGACCGGCCAGCGGCCGTGATGGGCGAGCCAGGGCAGATGGGTGTGGAGGACGAGTGTGAAAAGCCCCGGAACCGGAGGGCCGGCGACATCGCACCGCGGTACCGATTCGTTGGTCGTCACGGCCGCACCGCGATCGCGACCAGGTCGAGGCTGGCATCGATGTCACGCTCGGCGGCGGTCACCAGGTCGAAGTCGTCGGTGGTCACCGACGCGACGTCGCCGAGCAGGCCGGCCGGCCATGGTGCGTCGGCCAGCGCGCGGGCGATCTGGGCGTCGATGATCGACCCGCCATGGCGTGCATCGAGTTCGGCCAGCCGCGGGCCGTGAAACACGCCGAGCATCGACTCCACCGAAAAGCCGGCCTCCGTCAGCAGTTCGGTCAGCTCCGCAGCGTTCAGCTCGCGGGTGTGGAACGGGTTGATCGGGGTGTCGCGGCCGGGGGAGAAGGTGATCCGGTTCGGCGTCGACATCAGCAGCAGTCCGCCCGCACGTAGCACTCGAAAGCACTCGGCCACGAATTGTCCTTGGTCCCAGAGGTGTTCGATCACCTGGAAGTTGACAACGACATCAATGGCACCGTCGGACATCCGAAGCTCGGCGAGGTTCCCGTGGCAAATCTCCACCCGGGGGTACCTGGCGCGGACGTGGGCGACGGCCGACTCGTCGTAATCGAGGCCGATGACGCGGCGCGCGACGTCGGCGATCAGATCTGCGCCGTAACCCTCGCCGCAACCCGCTTCGAGCACGTCGCGGCCCGCGCAGCGGTCGGCCAGCCGCTCATAGACGACCTCATGGCGGCGGAACCAGTAGTTCTCCTCCGCCAGGCCCGGAACCGTGCGTTCCCCGGTCAGGGGCAGGTCCGGACCGTCGGTAACGAATGCGCTCATTGGAAGGCAGGCTAACCTGGATCGGCCCGCGGGCGAACTGTTCACGGCCTACGGGCTGCTAGAACACAAACTTCGACCAGCTATGGTGTTCCTGCGAACCATCAAAAGTTACCCACGAGTAACTTGGTGGTAGTTGCTTCAAACGTGGTATTGCGGGCCGGTCACCGGCCCCTTCGAGGAGGACGAACCGAACTCATGACGAACATCGTGGTCCTGATCAAACAGGTCCCTGACACGTGGTCGGAGCGCAAGCTGACCGACGGCGATTTCACCCTCGACCGGGAGGCCGCCGACGCCGTGCTCGACGAGATCAACGAGCGCGCCGTGGAAGAGGCGCTGTTGATCAAGGAGAAAGAAGCCGCCAACGGCGCCGAAGGGACTGTGACAGTGCTCACAGCAGGCCCCGAGCGTGCGACCGAAGCGATCCGCAAGGCCCTGTCGATGGGCGCTGACAAGGCGGTGCATCTCCTCGATGAGGGCCTGCACGGATCGGACATGGTCCAGACGGGCTGGGCCCTGGCACGTGCGCTGGGCACCATCGAGGGCACTGAGCTCGTGATCGCAGGCAACGAGGCCACCGACGGCGTCGGCGGCGCGGTCCCCGCGATCGTGGCCGAGTACCTCGGCCTGCCTCAGCTGACTCACCTGCGCAAGCTGTCGGTCGAGAACGGCAAGGTCACCGGCGAGCGAGAGACCGATGACGGCGTCTTCACCCTCGAGGCGTCGCTGCCCGCGGTGGTGAGCGTGAACGAGAAGATCAACGAACCCCGCTTCCCATCCTTCAAGGGCATCATGGCCGCCAAGAAGAAGGAAGTGACGACGCTGACCCTGGGCGAGATCGGCGTGGAGGCCGACGAGGTCGGCGTGGCCAACGCCGGTTCCAAGGTGAACTCGTCGACCCCGAAACCGCCGAAGACCGCGGGCGAGAAGGTCACCGACGAGGGCGAGGGCGGCACCAAGATCGCCGAGTACCTGGTCGCCCAAAAGATCATCTAGCCCTCCGCTCACAGAGACCGAAAGACGAAAAGACTCATGGCTGAAGTACTTGTGCTCGTCGAGCACGCCGAAGGTGCCCTGAAAAAGGTCACCGCCGAACTCATCACCGCCGCCCGCCAGTTGGGTGAGCCCTCCGCCGTCGTGGTGGGCAAGCCGGGCACCGCGGCGCCGCTGACCGACGGACTGAAGGAGGCCGGCGCCGCCAAGATCTACGTCGCCGAGTCCGACGACGTCGAAAACTACTTGATCACACCGTATGTGGATGTGCTGGCCGCGCTGACGGAGTCGGCGTCACCGGCAGGTGTGGTGCTGGCCGCTTCCGCGGACGGCAAGGAGATCGCAGGCAGGCTGGCGGCCCGCACCGGCTCGGGCGTGCTGACCGACGTTGTCGCCGTCGAAGCGGGCGGCAAGGCCATTCACTCGATCTTCGGCGGTGCCTACACCGTGGAGGCCGAGGCGACCGGCGACACCCCGGTCATCACCGTCCGCCCCGGCGCCGTCGAGGCCGAGCCGTCGGCAGGAGCGGGCGAGGTCGTCAATGTCGACGTGCCGGCGCAGGCCGAAAATGCGACCAAGATCACCAAGCGTGAGCCCGCGGTCGCGGGCGACCGCCCGGAGCTCACCGAAGCCACCGTCGTGGTGTCCGGTGGCCGTGGTGTCGGCAGCGCCGAGAACTTCAGCGTGGTCGAGGACCTGGCCGACTCGCTCGGCGCCGCGGTCGGTGCGTCGCGCGCCGCTGTGGATTCCGGCTACTACCCGGGCCAGTTCCAGGTGGGCCAGACCGGCAAGACGGTGTCGCCGCAGCTGTACATCGCGCTGGGCATCTCCGGGGCGATCCAGCACCGCGCCGGCATGCAGACCTCCAAGACGATCGTGGCGGTCAACAAGGACGAAGAGGCGCCGATCTTCGAGATCGCCGACCTCGGCATCGTCGGCGACCTGTTCAAGGTCGCGCCGCAGCTGACGGAGAAGGTCAAGGCCCGCAAGGGCTAGTTCTTCTCCGCGCCAGAAGACGCAAACGCCCCCGACACGCTCCAGTGTTCGGGGGCTTTTGCGTTCCTCAGCTTCGCGTAGGCCATGTCGGCCGAGACTACGGACTTTCAAGGGTTCGACGGCCGACGGGAGGCGTCAGTCTGAACCTATGAAGATCTCGGTTATCGGAGCCACCGGCCTGATCGGCTCGAAGGTGGTCGACCTGCTCGAAAATGACGGTCACGACGTCGTCGCCGCATCGCGTGCCTCCGGCGCCGATGTGCTCACCGGTGACGGGTTGTCCGACGCGCTGGCCGGCGCTGACGTCCTCGTAGACGTGACCAATTCACCGTCGTTCGACGACGACCCGGTCATGGACTTCTTCACCCGATCGACAGCGAATCTGGTGGCGGCCGCGAGGGAGTCGGGAGTCCGGCACTACGTCGCGCTGTCGATCGTAGGCGCCGACGCGTTGCCCGAGAGTGGCTACCTGCGCGCGAAGGTGGTGCAGGAAAAGGCGATAGCAGATTCGGGGCTGCCTTTCACGATCGTGCGGGCCACGCAGTTCCAGGAGTTCGCCGAGGCGATCACCGGTTCGCTGGTCGTCGGCGACGACGTGCGGGTACCCGACGCTCTGATCCAGCCGATCGCCTCCGACGACGTCGCTGGCGCGGTCGCGCGCGTGGCCGTGGCCGCTCCGCGCAACGGCGTGGTCAACATCGGTGGGCCGGAGAAGATCTCCTTCGCCGACATGGCCCGCAACGTGCTCGCGAAGCAAGGGGCCGACAAGCCTGTCGTAGTCGACGCGAATGCCACCTACTTCGGGACACCGTTGACGCAGGACAGCCTGGTTACCGCGGAAGGTGCCGTACTGGGCACCAAACGGTTCGCTGACTGGCTCGAAACCCACTGACCTGACCACGAATTCGACGAGGAGCAGCCATGTTGGACACCGCAGATCTGATGAAGGCCATCACGACGATCCAGACCGTCACCCCGCCGTTCATTCCATCCGACGCCGAGGTGATGACCTCGATCATCGAATGGCCACCCGGCAGCGCGGGCGCTCCGCCGCACCGTCACCCGGGCGGCCCCTCGTTCGGCTACGTGCTGGAGGGCGAAATGCTCTTCGAGTTGGAAGGTGAGGCGCCGCGGGTGATCAAGGCCGGCGAGGCGTTCTGGGAGCCAGGCGGCGACATCATCCACTACTCGGATGCCAACAACCGCGACGACGTCCCGCTGCGCTTCCTTGTCACGATGGTGTGCACGCCCGGGGTTCCGATGCTCGTCGTCGTCGATGAGGCCGAACTCGAGCAGCGCCGGGACCGGCGCGTGGCGCGGCCATGACCGAACTGCGCGACGTCGTGGCGGCCCGCCGGTCGACACGGCTGTTCCTGCGCGACAAGCCGGTGCCACGCGAGTTGCTCGACGAGGCGCTGTCGATTGCGATGCGCGCGCCGTCGAATTCCAACATCCAGCCGTGGCGAGTGTTCGTCGCCTCGGGGCGGCGCCGTGACCGCCTGGTCGAAGCGCTCCTGGAGGCGGCCTCGGCCGGCTTTCCGGAGAGCACCGGTCTTCCGGAGACGTTCCTGCCGCTGCGGCAGGAACTCGGCGCCCTGGTGTACGGCGCAATGGGGATAGCGCGTCACGACTCCGAGGCGCGGCGACTGGCCCGCCTGCGCAACTGGGAGTTCTTCCGCGCCCCCGTGGGCGCCGTGGTGTGCATGCACCGCGATCTCGGACATGTCGACAGTCTCGGCGTCGGCATGTTCCTGCAGACCCTGCTGCTGGCGTTGACGGAACGCGGCCTGGGGACCTGCGTGCAGGTGTCGATTGCGGAATACCCGGACGTCGTGCGGGCTGCGCTGGGCATACCGGATGACTTGATCGTGCTGTGCGGCCTGGCGATCGGCTACCCGGACCCCGCCTACGCGGGCAACGACCTCGCGGTACCGCGTAATCCGATCGCAGAGAACGTGGTTTTCCTGGACAGCTGACGGGCGCACGCGCGCCCAATTCGTCACTTAGCGCTCACGGACACGTCATGTACCTGATGCCATCCGGAGACCCGGTTACGCGACCGTGCAGCCATGAGCACTGCTTCTTCTGTACTCATCGCCCCCGACGACACCGATCCAGGGCCTGCCGGGGCGTCATCCTCGACGCCCCGCTACACCTTGCTGCTGTCAACTGATCCTGCGCTCATCGACGCTGCGCAGCGGCTTCGTCACGACGTGTTCACCTCCGAGCCCGGATTCGCGTTGGCAGGAGCTGCCGACGGCCGGGACACCGACCGCTTCGATGAGCACTGCGACCACCTGCTGGTACGCGAAGACAACGCCGGCGAGCTCGTCGGCTGCTACCGAATGCTTCCGCCCCCCGGTGCCATCGCGGCCGGCGGTCTGTACACCGCAACCGAATTCGACGTGCGGGGACTCGACTCGCTGAGGCCCTCGCTGGTGGAAATGGGCCGCGCGGTGGTGCGCGAGGACCACCGCAACGGCGGTGTCGTGCTGCTGATGTGGGCCGGCATCCTCGCCTACCTCGACCGCTGCGACTACGACTACGTGACCGGCTGCGTGTCGGTGCCCGTGACCGGGTCCGGCGATGCACCAGGCAGCCAGATTCGCGGCGTGCGGGACTTCGTGCGTCGCCGTCACGCCGCGCCCGCGGAATACACCGTGCACCCGTACCGGCCGGTGACGGTCGAGGGCCGCGGGCTCGACGACATCGACCCACCGGACCGGCTCGCCGTCCCTCCGCTGATGCGGGGCTACCTGCGACTCGGTGCGCAGGTGTGCGGCGAGCCCGCCCACGACCCCGACTTCGGGGTGGGCGACTTCCCCGCCCTGCTGGACAAACGCCGGGCCGACACCCGCTATCTGAGACGACTGCGGTCGGTCGGGGCGGCCGCGGCGATGGCCGAGGGATCGGCCTCATGAGCACCCCGCAAGCCATGGAGCACGCCTGGCTGCCGAGGGCGACCTGCGACGCCAGCTGCGTCAGCGTCGGCGCGGCCGAGGGCGGTCAACGGATGGCTGTGGCGTGGCGCGTCGCGATTCGGGCCACGTTCGCGGTGCTGCTGCTCTCGGCGACACCGCTGTTGGCCATACCGATGCCGGGCCGGTCCCACCTCCAGCGGCGCTACTGTCGGCTCATGCTGCGCTGCCTCGGCGTGCGAATCACCGTGTCCGGCGGGCCGATTCGTAACCTGCAGGGCGTGCTGGTGGTCAGCGGCCACGTGTCGTGGGTCGACATCTTCGCCATCGGTTCGGTCATGCCGGGGCGGTTCGTCGCCAAATCCGAAGTGATCAGCCTGCCCGGCCTCGGATTCCTCGCGCGAATGATGAAGGTCATCCCCATCGAGCGGGCCGACCTGCGCCGGCTGCCGCATGTCGTCGGCACGATCGCGGGTCGGTTGCGCGCCGGACAGACGGTCGTGGCGTTCCCCGAGGGCACCACCTGGTGCGGCCTGGCGTACGGCCGGTTCCGTCCGGCGATGTTTCAGGCGGCCATCGACGCCGGGCGACCGGTGCAGCCGCTGCGGCTGACCTACCATCACAGTGACGGCAGCCGCTCGACCGTCGCCGCGTACGTGGGCGACGACACTCTGCTCGCATCCATCCGACGGCTGATCACGGCTGCGCGCACTATCGCGCGCGTGCAGGTCGAGTCGCTGCAGCTTCCGGGGGAGGACCGGCGCGATCTGGCCGCCCGCTGCGAATCCGCGGTGCGCGGCGACGAGGCGCGGCGAGGGCACGGTCACGCACTGGTCGCCTGACGGCGAATTCGGGGTGGCCGTTCCTCGGCGTTAGCATGGAACGGTTATGACCTCGCCGAAGTCGGTCTATCTCGATCACGCCGCCACCACCCCGATGCACCCTGCTGCCATCGAGGCGATGACGTCTGTCCTGTCGACCGTCGGCAACGCATCCTCGCTGCACGGCACCGGCAGAGTTGCGCGCAGGCGGATGGAGGAGGCCCGCGAGACGCTGGCCAAGCTGCTTGGCGCGCGCCCGTCAGAGGTGATCTTCACCTCAGGCGGCACCGAGAGCGACAACCTGGCGGTCAAGGGCATCTACTGGGCCCGCCGCGACGCCGAACCGCGTCGCCGCCGCATCGTCACCACCCCGGTCGAGCATCACGCGGTGCTGGACTCGGTGGAATGGCTCGCAGAACACGAAGGCGCCGAGGTGACCTGGCTCCCTGTCTCCGACGACGGATCGGTCACTCCCGCCGCGCTCCGAACGGCGTTGCAGGACCACGACGACGTCGCACTGGTGACCGTCATGTGGGCCAACAACGAGGTCGGCACCATCATGCCGATCACCGAGTTGGCCGCTGTTGCAGCCGAGTTCGACGTGCCGATGCACAGCGACGCCGTGCAGGCGGTCGGTCAGATACCCGTCGACTTCACCGCCAGCGGGCTCTCGGCGGTGAGTATCGGCGCGCACAAGTTCGGCGGGCCGACGGGTGTCGGGGCATTGCTGCTGCGGCGCGACACGGCTTGTGTGCCGCTGCTGCACGGCGGCGGTCAGGAACGCGATGTCCGTTCGGGCACACCGAATGTCGCCGGCGCCGTCGCGATGGCCGCCGCGGCACGGATCGCGGTGGACGGACTCGAGGCCAACAGCGCGCGCATTCGCGAGCTTCGCGACCGTTTGGTCGACGGTGTGCTGGCGAGCATCGACGATGTACGTCTCAACGGTGCGACCGGAGCCGACAGGCTGCCCGGCAACTCCCACTTCACGTTCCGCGGCTGCGAGGGTGACTCGCTGCTGATGCTGCTGGACGCCAAAGGAATCGAGTGTTCGACCGGATCGGCGTGCACCGCGGGTGTCGCGCAGCCGTCGCATGTGCTGATCGCGATGGGTGCAGATCCGGCCAGCGCCCGCGGCTCTCTGCGGTTGTCGTTCGGCCACACCAGCACCGACGCCGACGTCGACGCCGCGCTCGCGGTCCTGCCCGCCGCGGTCGAGCGTGCGCGACAGGCGGCGCTGGCCAGTTCGGGAGTCGTTGACTAGTGCGGGTTCTCGTCGCGATGAGCGGCGGCGTCGACTCGTCGGTCGCCGCGGCACGGATGGTCGACTCCGGCCACGATGTGGTCGGCGTACACCTGGCGCTTTCGTCGGCTCCGGGCACACTGCGAACGGGGTCGCGGGGCTGCTGTTCGAAGGAGGACGCCGGTGATGCCCGCCGCGTCGCCGATGTGCTCGATATCCCGTTCTACGTCTGGGATTTCGCGGACCGCTTCAAAGAAGATGTGATCGACGACTTCGTGTCGTCATACGCCCGCGGCGAGACACCGAATCCCTGTGTGCGGTGCAACGAGCGAATCAAGTTCTCCGCCCTGGCGGCCCGTGCCCTGACACTCGGATTCGACGCCGTCGCCACCGGCCATTATGCGCGGCTGTCCGAAGGGCGGCTGCGGCGTGCCGTCGACGCGGACAAGGATCAGTCATACGTGCTGGCGGTCCTAACTGCCGAGCAGCTTCGCCACGCGGTCTTTCCGATCGGCGACACGCCCAAGCCGCAGATTCGTGCGGAGGCCGCACGCCGCGGTCTGGCCGTCGCCGAGAAGCCGGACAGCCACGACATCTGCTTCATTCCGTCCGGCGACACCCGCGCGTTCCTCGGCTCGCGGATCGGGGTTCGCCGCGGCGCAGTGGTCGACGCCGGCGGCGCGGTGTTGGCCGAACACGATGGCGTGCACGGCTTCACCGTTGGTCAGCGCAAGGGGTTGGGCATCGCCGGGCCGGGGCCCGACGGGCGTCCGCGATATGTCACGGGGATCGACGCCGACACCGGCACGGTCCACGTCGGTGACGCCGCCGACCTCGACACATGGACCCTGACAGGTGAGCGGCCCGTGTTCACCGCCGGTGTTCGGTTCGACGGCCCGGTGGAGTGCCAGGTGCAGGTGCGCGCGCACGGCGGCGTCGGCGATGGGGTGGCGCAACTGCGTGACGGGAAGCTTGTCGTCGACTTGCGCGCTCCGCTGCGGGGAGTCGCGGCCGGCCAGACCATGGCGATCTACCGCCCGGACCCCGACGGCGACGAGGTGCTCGGCTCAGTGACCATCGCGCGCTGATCAGTCGGGCACGTTCGCCAGGATGTTCGTCATAACGATATCGGATACCGAATCGGGGAATCGGCAGAAGGTGACTTCCACCAGCACAACGGATTTCACCCGATAGTCGCGGCCGCAGGCGCCGAAGCGGGTCGATATTGCCGCTGTGCTGACCGTCCAGTCGCCGACGAATGTCGACCCGAGACTTGTTGCGCCGCAATCCTGGACCATCGTCACCAGATTGTCGAACACACCGCGGGCGGTCGCGGAATCCCGGTAGCCCGCCGCACCCTCGGAGATCAGGCCGGCGCCGGGCGGGTCCTGGAAGGTGGTCTTGTGGAACTCCTCGACGTCGGGGCCGAACGTCTGTGTCTCAGCGAACACCCACTGGCACTGTGGTGGTGCATCTTTCGCGAATTGTTCGATGTCCACCGGATACTTGCCGTCCATGCTCGGAATGATTGTCAGATCCTCACCCGCTCCGGTGATCGCGCGCATTCGTTGCTGGTCGAGCATGATCGAATCGACATCGACCGGGGACTGCGAATCGTCATCGATGCCCGGGGTGGAGCGAATCGCATAGCCTGCGACCGTATGGCTGCACCCCGCGGTGAGAATCGCCACGGCACACCACGTCGCCAGCATCCGCCGCGATATGGGCATGGCATTCCTTCCGAACCCTTCAGGGTTCGAGACTAGCCGGATCGAATAGTGTGAAACGAGTGAGTGTTTTCGCCGTGGCGACCGGAATCGGGTCGTGGCCGGGAACTACCCCGCGCCAGGCGGCCGAGGTGGTCGTCGGCGAACTGCACGCAATGCCGCACCTGGTGGAACTGCCCGCCCGCGGCGTCGGCGCCGACATGATCGGCCGAGCCGGGGCGCTGCTCGTCGACATCGGTATCGACACCGTGCCCCGGGGGTATCGCATCGTGTCGGGCCGCAGCGCCGTGGCGCGCCGGGCGGCGAGCCTGCTCGACGAGGACATCGACGCGCTCGAAGAGGCGTGGGAGAAGGCGGGCCTGCGCGGCGGGTCGCGGACGGTGAAGGTCCAGGCGCCGGGTCCGATCACGCTGGCGGCGCAGTTGGAGCTGTCCGGTGGGCATCGAGCCATCACCGACGCGGGGGCAGTGCGGGACCTCGCCGGCTCGTTGGCCGAAGGCCTGGCCGTACACCGGGCCGAGGTGGCCAGACGCCTCGACGCGCACGTCGTCGTGCAACTCGACGAACCGATGCTGCCGATGGCCCTGGAGGGCCGGTTGGCGGGGGTGACCAGCCTGACGCCGGTGCATCCGATCGACGAGCCGGTAGCCATGGGACTGATCGACGAATTGATCGCCACGGTCGGCACCGACATCGTCCTCCACAGCTGCGCGCCGACGTTGCCGTGGAAAGCGTTGCAGGGCAGCGCTGTCCATGCGATATCGATCGACGCATTGACTCTTGTCGCGGCCGACCTGGACGGCATCGGCGAGTTCGTCGAATCCGGACGCACAGTGCTGCTTGGCGTTGTTCCGTCGACGGCACCCGACGCGCGACCGTCGGCCGAAGAGGTCGCGGCGGCAGCGGTCGCCGTCACCGACCGACTGGGCTTCCCGCGCCCGGCACTCCGAGAGCAGATCGGCATCACTCCGGCCTGCGGGCTATCGGCGGCCACGTCGCAGTGGGCGCGTACCGCGATCGGGCTGGCCCAGCGCGCGGCCGATGCGGTCGCCGACAATCCCGAAGCGATCTGAAAAGCAACCGAAAGGTTGCGCATCTGCCGCGTCCCTCGCTACGGTGAGAAGCAACCAGGAGGTTGCACATGAGTTCGGATCGGATCGAGAAGGAAGTTCTGCTGAAGGCCCCGCTCGAGCGGGTGTGGCGGGCGATCAGTGACGCCGACGAGTTCGGCCAGTGGTTCGGCGTCCGTTTCGACGGGCCGTTCGTCGCCGGCCAGTCGGTCACCGGCGTGATCACCCCGACGACCGTCGACCAGGAGGTTGCCAAAGCTCAGGAGCCGCACGCAGGTAAGGCCGACACCTGGGACGTCGTCGCGGTGGAGCCGCAGCGCCGGTTGGCGTTCCGGTGGCATCCGTACGGGGTCGAAGACGGTGTAGACCTCTCGAGGGAACCGACCACGCTGGTGGAGTTCACGCTCGAGGAGGCGCCTGATGGCGTGCTGTTACGCATCGTCGAGTCCGGATTCGACGCGATTCCGGTGGAACGGCGCGCTTCGGCCTTCGAGGCCAATAGCGAGGGCTGGGCAGCGCAGACCCGACTTGTCAGCAAATATCTGGCAATGCGCGAGAAAGTGTGAGTACGTCAACGGTCGCCAGGGCGCCGCTGTTCGACGCGCTCGGCGACCCCAACCGGCTGCGCATCCTCACGCGCCTGTGTGACGGTGGTCCCTGTTCGACGGCCGAGGTGACTCGAGTGGTGTCGGTCAGCCGGCAGGCGGCGACCAAACACCTCCTCCTGCTGGAGGCGGTCGGTGTGGTGAGCAGCCGACGGCAGGGCAGGGAGCGCATTTGGCGGGTGCAACCAAAGCAGCTGGCCGACGCGAGCGAGTATCTGACCGGGTTGTCGCAGCGGTGGGACCGGGCGATCGAACGGTTGCGCGCCTTCGTCGAGGATGGATAGTCGGATTTGCGTTCGATAGCTACGGAGTGCGAGTAGCCGCGCCCGGCGCGTGTAAGAATGCTTTGCAGCCGATTGTCGTTATTCTTTGCCACTCGCAGGAGAGAAAAATCGTGACCCGGTCGAACGCGCGCCTTGCGGCAGGTGCCGGCGTGGTGTCGATCTTCCTCCTGCTCGGCGGCCCGAGTGCGGCGATCGCGCTCGCGGACCCCGACAATTCGCATTCCGATCGGGGCAACGGCTCCAACACTGACAGCGGGCATGGTCGCGGCAATTCGCAGAGCAGCGACGATGACAACAACGGCAACAGCAACAACAACGGCAAGGTCGGCAACGGCAATAGCGGCAGCGTGAACGGCGGCACCGGCGTGAACGTCAGCGGCGCCGTGACCAGCGGGAGTGCTCATGCCGATCCGTCCGCGAGCCGGAATGACGACGTCACTCCGAAGGTTCGTATCGGGTCGGGCCGCGACAACCAGCAGTGGCTTGCCCCCGGCGGATCCATCGCCAGCGACGAGTCCGGCGCGACCGGCGCGACCGGTCCGGGCGACGTACCCGCGTCCGATCACCAAGGCCTGCGAACGCCCGCATTCGAATCGCCACGTGTGACGTTCGGCAACGGGCGCAATCCGGGCGCACATACCGATGACTCCGGCCCGCAGTACGAGGCGCCCGCGCCGCAACCCCAGCCTGCGCCCGCTCCGCCGCCACCACCACCTCCACCACCGCCCGCGCCCGTCGCACCGCCGTCGTGGGTGGACCGGATCGCTACGCCGCCGATACCGACCAAGCAACTGGGTGTCGCCCCGGCCGCTGACCTGTCGGACCCGCTGTGGGGCATCGCGGGGCTGCTGCTGATTCCCGCGGCCGGCGCGGCACTCGGGTTCCGGCAGGCGCGCGCGGCGCAGGCCGTCGAACGGCTACGTCGCAGTTGAACTGCCGCGCAAGTCCTTGCGCAGGATCTTGCCCGCGGCTGACTTCGGTATCGCCTCGATGAATTCGACCTGCCGCACCTTCTTGTACGGTGCGACCTGACCGGCGACGAACTCCATCACCTCATCTGCGGTGAGGTCCGCGTCGGATTGCTTGACCACGAACGCTTTCGGCACCTCTTCGCCCGATTCGGTGTCGATGACACCGATCACCGCGGCGTCGGCGATCGCGGGGTGGCCGAGCAGCAGAGCCTCGAGTTCGGCCGGCGGAACCTGGTAGCCCTTGTACTTGATCAGTTCCTTGAGCCGGTCGACGATGTACACGCAGCCGTATGAGTCCACGCGCGCCAGGTCGCCGGTGTGCAGCCAGCCGTCATCGTCGATCGTCCCCCCGGTGGCTTCCTCGTTGCCGAGATAACCGGCCATCACGTTGGGACCCTTGAACCACAGCTCGCCGGTCTCGCTGAGTCCTTCTGTAGGAGGATGGATTTCGTCACCGGTCTCGGGGTCGATGAGCTTGGACGCGGCGTTGGAGACGGTCCATCCGACCGAACTCAGCGGAGCGGTCGTGCCCATGTTGCGCTGTCCGCCGTCGAACGGGGTGATGTGGCTGACCGGGCTCAGCTCGCTCATCCCGTAGCCCTGCACGACGCGGCAACCCAATCGCTCTGCGACGGCGCGACCGAGATCGGCATCCAGGGGCGCGGCCCCGCTCATGACGACGTTGAGCGAGGACAGGTTGTAGCGAGTCGATCAGCGGATGCTTGGCCAGCGCCACGGCCACCGGCGGCGCGATGAACGCGATCGTGGCCTTGTGCGTCTGGATGTTATCGAGGAACTTCTCCAGATCGAAGCTGCGCATGATGACCAGCCGGGCCCGCGCGTGCAGCGCGGCGTTGAGCAGCACCGTCAGGCCGTAGATGTGAAAGAACGGCAGCACGGCCACTACCACGTCGTCGGCGACCATGCCGTGCAGCGGGCGGATCTGCGCCACGTTGGCCACCAGGTTGCGATGGGTCAGCATCACGCCCTTTGGGGTTTCCCGTCGTTCCAGAACTGTAGGGCAGCACCGCCAAATGCGAGGACGGCGCGAAACTCACTTCGGGTGCTGGCGGCGCCGAGGGCGAGAAGGTCGGCTCGGCGCTCGGATGTCCGCTGGCGGCCTGACCCTCGCCGTCGAGGACGAGCGAGCGCATCGGGGGCAAGGCCGACGGCCGCTGCAGCTTCTTCGGCCGGGGCGAGCAGTGCCGAGACCGTCACCAGCATCTTGGCGTTCGAGTCCGTCAGCTGTTTGGCGATATCCTTCGCCGTGAACAGCACGTTGACGTCGTGGCCGTCGCGCCTGACCGCAGGATGCCGTGGAAGGCGACGGCGAATGCGGAACTGTTGGGCAACAGCATGCCGACGACGTCGCCGACCCCGATGCCGCGCCCGGCCAGCGCACCCGCGAATTGGTCGATGCGGCCGATCATTTCGCGGTAGGTGTGCTCCCTGCCCGACGCGGTGTCGACGAGCGCGACACGGTCGAGGTCGGCTGTCGTCGACGCTGCCGAACAGGTAGTCATAGATGCTCGTGGACGGGATGTCGACCTCGGGGAAGGGGCTTGCGAAACTCATGGCTTCTCCGATCAGTCTCCGTCGAGCATTTTGATGAGCTTCTTCGGTGCGATCGTCCGAAACGACGCGTCGATGAGCTCATTGACCAGTTCCCAATCGCAGTCGAACCATCTTCTTGTTCGCGTTGAGGTCGAGGCCGAGCCAACCCGACGGGCCCATGTAGGCGGGATGGAAGAAGCGGCGATCTTGCTCGAGTGCGCGGCGGTCGCTCTCGTCGACCTTGACGAGGATCGAATGCGGGTACTGGAGGTACGTCGCCCTTGCGGCCGGTCTTCGCGCTGCCGCCGTACATGACGAAGATCTTCGCGACGAAGAACGCCGGCCTGCCGCTGCGATATCTTCTCGTACGCCTCGGGGAAGCCGAGTGCGATCTTGCGAACCTCCGCGAGCCCGAGGTCGTCGTCTCGGAACATGATCGGGTGCGGCATGCGCATCAGACTATCGGTCGAAATCGCACGCCTACGCGGGCCTGCGGTGCGACGCTGACGATCATGATCGATCGGCGTGGATTCCTGGTGTTGTCGGCGTTCGGCGACCGCCGCGGGAATGACGGGGGCGTGTTCGGGGCGGTCGGCCGAACCGGCGGCCCAGACGGTGCGGGCGACAACGCCGTGGAAGTCGCCGATGAACGCCGCCGAGACGGAGGTCGACCTCGGTGGGGTACGGTGCGTACGTGGACGTATACGGGGACTGTGCCCGCCAAGGAGATCCGGTTGCGCAAGGGGCAGACGTCTGCGCGCTCCGGTCACCAACAAGCTTGCCGCAGGAGACCAGCGTGCACTGGCACGGCCTCGCCATCGTCAATGCGATGGACGGCGTGCCCGTGTTGACGCAACCCGCGATCGCGCCGGGCGGCAACTTCCGATACGAGTTCGTGGTGCCCGACGCGGGAACGTACTACCTGCACTCGCATGTCGGCACCCAACTCGACCGCGGGATGTACGGACCGCTGATCATCGAGGATCCCGACGACGGCAGTGAGCTACGACGACGAACTCGTCGTGGTGCTCGACGACTGGATCGACGGGACCGGCACCAACCCGGATCAGGTGGCGGAGAACCTCAAGAAGAACGGCATGAAACCGATGACGGGCGAGGCGGCGCCGCTGAGTCCGACGTTGCCGCTCGGGGGGGACGGAGGTGACGTCACGTACCCGTACTTCTTGATCAACGGCAGGACGACGAAGGATCCTGTGGTCAAGGATTACCGTGCCGGACAACGGGTTCGGCTGCGCATCATCAACGCCGGGGCGGACACCGCGTTCCGGGTCGGGCGTTCCGGGAACGCAGCTGAATCTCACCCACACCGACGGCTATCCGGTGGTGGCGAAGCAAGGCCGACTCGGTGATCCTCGGCATGGGTGAACGGGTCGATGCGGTCGTCACCGTGGGCGTCCTCGGTGCCGGTGATCGCGGTTCCCTACGGCAAAGACGGCTATCGCTCAGCTCAACCTGCGCGTCGATGGAGAACCGTCAAGCGTGAAGGTCGACGAGTACGTCAAGGCATTGCGGGCCGGCGCCCCGGTCAACACCGCGTTGCTGACACCCGCGCCTGATGTGGTTCTGCCGCAACGCAATCCGGACAAGACAATCGATCTGCGGCTGCAGGGACCGAAGCCCGGTTACACGTGGCCCATCAACGGCCTGCTCTACGACCCGCCGAAGAACGGCATCGCGCTCGAGCCGGGCAAGCGGGTACGCGTTCGCTTCGTCAGCGAGTCGATGATGTTCCATCCGATGCACCTGCACGGCCACACCTTCCAGGTGGTGGGGCCCGCCGGGCGGGAGGCGGGAACAAGCCCTGCGCCGGGGGCGCGCAAGGACACCGTGCTCGTGCCGCCGAAGCAGACTGTCGAAGTGGACTTCGACACGGACAATCCCGGCCGGTGGATCGTCCATTGTCACAACGACTACCACCTCGATGGGGGGATGGCGACGTTCTTCGACTACACCGCCTGACGGGGGCAGCCGTCGGTCGGCGGCCATGTTGTCGTCGGCCTCGATTAGCCTGCGAGGGTGAGTTCGAAGGCGAAGCCGGACCCTGCCGAGCTGCTCGAAGAAGATCCCGACGCCGATCTGCGTCGCAGATGGCAGCAGCTCGCTGACGAGGTGCGTGAGCACCAGTTCCGGTACTACATCCGGGACGCCCCGACCGTCTCCGACGCCGAGTTCGACAAGCTGTTCCGCGAGCTGGAGGACCTGGAGAGCCAACATCCAGAGCTGCGCACACCCGACTCGCCCACCCAGCTCGTCGGCGGTGCGGGGTTCGCGACGGACTTCACTCCGGCCGAGCACCTGGAGCGGATGCTGAGCCTCGACGACGTGTTCGACCGCGAGGAGCTCACCGCGTGGGGAAGCCGGATCCGCGGCGAGGTCGGCGACGACGCCGCCTATCTGTGCGAGCTGAAGGTCGACGGCCTTGCCCTGGCGCTGGTGTACCGCGACGGCCGCCTCGAGCGGGCGGCGACGCGGGGCGACGGGCGTCTCGGCGAGGACGTGACCATGAATGCCCGCACCATCGACGACGTGCCGGAGCGTCTCGCGCATCATGCGGAGTTTCCGGTGCCCGCCGTCCTCGAAGTACGGGGAGAAGTGTTCTTCCGCGTGGCGGACTTCGAGGCGCTCAATGCGGGCCTGGTGGCCGAGGGGAAACCGCCGTTCGCCAATCCGCGCAACAGCGCGGCGGGCTCGTTGCGGCAGAAGAACCCCGCCGTCACCGCGCGGCGCCCGCTGCGGATGGTCTGTCATGGCGTCGGATACACCGAGGGGTTCACGCCGGGCACGCTGCACGACGCCTACGCCGCGCTGCGTGCGTGGGGCTTGCCCGTGTCCGACCACACTGCGCGGGTCTCGGGAATGGCCGCCGTGGAGGAGCGGATCGCCTACTGGGGTGAGCATCGATACGACGTCGAGCACGAGATCGACGGTGTGGTCGTCAAGATCGACAAGATCGCGCTGCAGCGCCGACTCGGCGCGACGTCGCG
Source organism: uncultured Actinomycetota bacterium (assembly GCA_963793055.1). Classification (GTDB taxonomy): domain Bacteria; phylum Actinomycetota; class Actinomycetes; order Mycobacteriales; family Mycobacteriaceae; genus Mycobacterium. Next base: position 210,715 of record CAWBYS010000009.1, read on the forward strand.
TGCGCCGCGGTGGGCGGTCGCCTACAAATATCCGCCCGAAGAAGCCCAGACGAAGCTGCTCGACATCCGGGTGAATGTCGGGCGCACGGGCCGGGTGACCCCGTTCGCCTACATGGAACCGGTCAAGGTGGCCGGCTCGACCGTCGGGCTGGCCACGTTGCACAACGCGTCGGAGGTCAAACGCAAGGGCGTGCTCATCGGCGATACGGTCATGATCCGCAAGGCCGGCGACGTGATTCCCGAAGTGCTCGGCCCGGTGGTCGATCTGCGCGACGGCTCCGAGCGTGAATTCGTCATGCCCACAACATGTCCCGAGTGCGGCACGCAAACTAGCGCCGGCCAAGGAGGCCGACGTCGACATCCGCTGCCCCAACGCGCGGTCGTGTCCAGCGCAGTTGCGGGAACGGGTCTTTCACATCGCGGGCCGCGGCGCATTCGACATCGAGGGGCTGGGCTACGAAGCGGCGATCGCGTTACTGAACAGCGGCGCGATCAGCGACGAGGGTGACCTGTTCTACCTGACCGAGGACGATCTGCTCAACACCGACCTGTTCACCACCAAGGCGGGCAGCGCTGTCGGCCAACGGCAAGCGGCTGCTCGCCAATCTGGGCAAGGCGAAGGCCCAGCCGCTGTGGCGGGTGTTGGTGGCGCTGTCGATCCGCCACGTCGGACCGACGGCTGCCCGCGCGCTGGCCACCGAATTCGGCAGCCTCGACGCCATCATGTCGGCCACCGAAGAAAAGCTGGCCGACGTCGAGGGCGTCGGCCCGACCATCGCCGCGGCGCTCATCGAATGGTTCGAGGTCGACTGGCACAAGACGATCGTCGACAAGTGGCGCGACGCCGGCGTGCGGATGGCTGACGAACGCGACGAGAGCGTGGCGCGCACGTTGGAGGGCCTGTCGATCGTGGTGACGGGCTCGCTGAGCGGGTTCTCCCGCGACGACGCGAAAGAGGCGATCATCGCCCGCGGTGGCAAGGCGGCGAGTTCGGTGTCGAAGAAGACCGCCTATGTGGTGGCGGGTGACTCGCCGGGGTCGAAGTACGACAAAGCCGTCGAACTCGGCGTCCCGATCCTCGACGAGGACGGCTTCCGGCAGCTACTCGACAGCGGGCCCGACGGAGTCTGACGACGTCGGCGTTTGTCCCCCGTGGGTCATCGGGCACGCGGATTCGGACAGACAAGGAGTTGAGATGGCGATCTGCGACAGCTGTGGCAATGACTACGACAAGGCGTTCACCGTCACGTGGGGCGACGGCAAGAGCGCAACGTTCGACAGCATCGAGTGCGCGGCGGCCCAACTGGCGCCCGAGTGTGCGCACTGCGGTTGCCGGATTCTGGGGCACGGCATCGAGACACCCGAGGCGATCTTCTGTTGCGCCCACTGCGCGCGCAAGGATTCCAACGCCGATGTCAACGACCGCTATCCCGTGCCCGCGGGTGCCTGACCGTCAGCGCAAGATCGTCGCGACGATGCCCGCCAGGTAGCCCAGCCGCGCGACTTCCGACGGACGGAACTGCGGTCCGCCCGGCCGGCCCAAAACGATCGCCCTGCTTGGGTTTCCGAGTGGAGCGGCGGCCAGCGTAGTGCTCATGTCCTGCCACAGCGCAGGCACCCAGTCGGCCTCGCCGTCGAGCGCCTCGGCGTGCTCCAGGGGCAGCCATGGTGTGTCGGCGGCCTGCGTCTCGGGGGCACCGTGGCTGCCGACGATGCGCTCCGGACCTTTGTCGGTGTGTTCGATCACCGTGCACCACCCGACCCGCAGCACGCGGGGTGCTTCGTCGGCGAGTACCTGGAGTTTCGTCGCCTTACCGTCGGCCGCGGCGATGTGGTCGATGAGCTCGAGTTCGCGATGCGCTTCGAGCAGGCCGGTGTGCGGGCGGATGGTGTCGACGTAGATGCCGTTGAGGTTTTCCGCGGCCGTGATGAGCATGTCCGGCATCGCGCCGGCGGGCAGTTCGACCACCAGGTCGTCGACGGCGTATCCGGGGCCGCGCTCGACCACGTCGAGGGACAGGATGTCGGCGCCAACCGAGCCGAGCGCCACGGCCAGGGAGCCGAGGCTGCCGGGTCGGTCCTCCAGCTGGACCCGCAGCAGATAAGAAGGCACGCGCAACACTGTTTCACAGCGCTCGCGGCCCGGCATTCCGGCGATGAGCGCTTGCGCGAAGTGGGGGCACCTCCCCGCCCGAAGGGCCAGGGGGACGGACGGTACGTGCTGGCCCGCGCGGGCGGTGACTAGGCTTGCGAGTCGTGTCGCAGATCTCCCGAGATGAGGTTGCGCATCTGGCGCGCCTGGCCCGACTCGCACTGACGTCCGACGAGCTGGACAGCTTCGCCGGTCAGTTGGACGCCATCCTGAGCCACGTCAGCCAGATACAGGCGGTTGACGTCGCCGGTGTCGACCCGACGGGCAATCCGCTCAAGGACGTCAACGTGTTCCGGCCCGACAACGTCGAGCCCTGCCTGACCCAGGAGGAAGCCCTGGACCAGGCGCCGAAAGCGGTCGACGGCCGGTTCGCCGTCCCGCGGATCCTGGGGGAGGAGCAATGAGCGACCTCACCCGGCTGTCAGGTCACGAACTCGGCGCAGAAGATCGCCGCCAAGGAAGTGTCGTCGACCGAGGTGACGCGCGCCTGCCTGGATCAGATCGCCGCGACGGACGCCGAGTATCACGCCTTCCTCCATGTCGCAGAGGAAGCGGCGTTGGCCGCGGCAGCGGCGGTGGATGCGGCGGTAGCGGCGGGGGAGACGCTGCCGTCGCCGCTGGCCGGTGTGCCGCTCGCGCTCAAGGACGTGTTCACCACCATGGGCATGCCCACCACCTGCGGGTCAAAGATTCTCGAGGGCTGGATGTCGCCCTACGACGCGACGGTCACCGCCCGACTACGGGCAGCGGGCATCCCGATCCTGGGCAAGACGAACATGGACGAGTTCGCGATGGGCAGCTCGACGGAGAACTCCGCCTACGGTCCGACGCGTAACCCGTGGAACACCGACCGGGTGCCCGGCGGATCGGGTGGGGGGAGCGCCGCGGCCCTGGCGGCGTTCCAGGCGCCGCTGGCGATCGGGTCGGACACCGGCGGGTCGATCCGCCAGCCGGCCGCGCTGACTGCGACGGTAGGGGTGAAGCCGACGTACGGGACGGTGTCGCGCTACGGATTGATCGCGTGTGCGTCGTCGCTGGATCAGGGCGGACCGTGTGCGCGCACGGTGCTCGACACGGCGCTGCTGCACGAGGTGATCGCCGGACACGACCCGAAGGACTCGACGTCGGTGGAGGCTGCGGTGCCCGATGTGGTCGCGGCCGCCCGCGCGGGGGCGACCGGCGATTTGACGGGCGTGCGCATCGGCGTGGTCAAGCAGTTGCGTGGCGACGGCTATCAATCCGGGGTGCTGGAGTCGTTCAACGATGCGGTCGAGGTGCTGACCAAATTGGGCGCCGAGGTCAGCGAGGTCGACTGCCCGCACTTCGACTACTCGATGGCGTCGTACTACCTGATCCTGCCGTCGGAGGTGTCGTCGAACCTGGCCCGCTTCGACGCGATGCGCTACGGCTTGCGCGTCGGCGACGACGGCACGCACAGCGCCGAAGAGGTGATGGCGATGACGCGCGCCGCGGGGTTCGGCCCGGAAGTGAAGCGCCGCATCATGATCGGCACCTACGCGTTGTCGGCGGGCTACTACGACGCGTACTACAACCAGGCGCAGAAGGTGCGCACACTGATCGCACGCGATCTTGACGAGGCCTATCGAGGAGTCGATGTGTTGATCTCGCCGGCGACCCCGACGACCGCATTCCCGCTGGGCGAGAAGGTCGACGATCCGCTGGCGATGTATCTGTTCGACCTGTGCACGCTGCCGCTGAACCTGGCCGGCCACTGCGGGATGTCGGTGCCGTCGGGCCTGTCGCCCGACGACAACCTGCCCGTCGGCCTGCAGATCATGGCGCCGGCTCTCGCCGACGACCGGCTGTACCGCGTCGGCGCCGCATACGAAGTTGCAAGAGGTCCGCTGCCAACTGCGGTCTGACAGGGGAGGATGACAGCATGCGCATCGGAGTTCTCACCGGCGGCGGCGACTGTCCCGGGCTCAACGCGGTGATCCGCGCCGTCGTCCGCACCTGCGACGTGCGATACGGGTCGAAGGTCGTCGGTTTTCTGGACGGCTGGCGTGGGCTGCTCGAAGACCGGCGCGTCCAACTCGCCAACGACGACCGCAACGACCGGCTGCTGGCCAAGGGCGGCACGATGCTCGGCACCGCCCGGGTACACCCCGACAAGCTGCGCGCCGGCCTGGACCAGATCAAGCAGACGCTCGATGACAACGGCATCGACGTGCTGATCCCGATCGGCGGCGAGGGCACGCTCACCGCCGCCCACTGGCTCTCCGAGGAGAACGTTCCGGTGGTCGGCGTGCCCAAGACCATCGACAACGACATCGACTGCACGGACGTGACCTTCGGCCACGACACCGCTTTAGGCGTCGCCAGCGAGGCGATCGACAGGTTGCACAGCACCGCCGAGTCGCACCAGCGGGTGATGCTCGTGGAGGTGATGGGCCGCCACGCCGGGTGGATCGCGCTCAACGCGGGTCTGGCCTCAGGCGCGCACATGACGCTGATTCCCGAGCAGCCGTTCGACATCGAAGAGGTGTGCCGGCTGATCAAACAGCGGTTCGTCCGCGGCGATGCGCACTTCATCTGCGTGGTGGCCGAAGGCGCCAAACCCGCTGCGGGCACGATGCAATTGCGTGAAGGCGGGACCGACGAGTTCGGACACGAGAAGTTCACCGGCGTCGCGCAACAGTTGGCCGCCGAAGTCGAGAAGCGCATCAACAAGGAAGTGCGGGTCACGGTGCTCGGGCACGTCCAGCGCGGCGGCACACCGACGCCCTACGACCGCATCCTGGCCACCCGATTCGGGGTCAACGCCGCGGACGCGGCCCATGCAGGCGAATACGGGATGATGGTGTCGCTGCGGGGCCAGGAGATCGGCCGGGTTCCGCTCGCCGATGCGGTGCGGCAGCTCAAGCTGGTTCCGCAGAGCCGCTATGACGACGCCGCCGAGTTCTTCGGCTGACCCGGCTTACTAGACTCGGCGGCATGTCAGTCGCCACCTCCGACCTGCTCGACTACGACGACGTCATCGCGCGTTACGAGCCCGTACTCGGCCTCGAAGTGCACGTCGAACTGTCCACGGCGACGAAGATGTTCTGCGGCTGCGCGAATGAGTTCGGCGCCGAGCCCAACACCCACGTGTGCCCGGTGTGCCTCGGGCTTCCCGGGTCGCTGCCGGTGCTCAACCAGACGGCCGTTGAGTCGGCGATTCGCATCGGGCTCGCGCTCAACTGCGAGATCGTGCCGTGGTGCCGGTTCGCCCGGAAGAATTACTTCTACCCGGACATGCCCAAGAACTATCAGATCAGCCAGTACGACGAGCCGATCGCCATCAACGGTCACCTCGACGTCCCGCTCGACGACGGCAGCACGTGGCGGGTGGCCATCGAACGTGCCCACATGGAAGAGGACACCGGCAAGCTGACCCACCTCGGAAGCGACACGGGGCGCATCGCGGGCGCGACCACGTCGCTGATCGACTACAACCGGTCCGGCGTGCCGCTGATCGAGATCGTCACCAAGCCGATCGAAGGCGCCGGCGAGCGAGCTCCCGAAATCGCGCGCGCCTATGTCACCGCGTTGCGGGATCTCTTGCGCGGCTTGGATGTTTCGGATGTGCGCATGGACCAGGGCTCGATGCGATGCGACGCCAACGTTTCGCTCAAGCCCATCGGCCAGAAGGAATTCGGCACCCGCACCGAGACCAAGAACGTCAACTCATTGAAGAGCGTCGAGGTGGCCGTGCGGTACGAGATGCGCCGTCAGGCAGCAATTCTCGACTCGGGCGGTCGGATTCATCAGGAGACGCGGCACTTCCATGAGGACGGCCACACGTCACCGGGGCGCAGCAAGGAGACGGCCGAGGACTATCGGTACTTCCCCGAACCCGATCTGGAGCCTGTCGCGGCTGATGCCGAGCTCGTCGACCGATTGCGCGAGACCATTCCCGAGTTGCCCTGGATCCTGCGCAAGCGAATCCAGGACGAGTGGGGAATCTCCGACGAGGTGATGCGCGATCTCATCAATGCCGGTGCTGTCGAATTGGTCGCCGCCACAGTCGAACACGGCGCATCGAGCGAAGCCGCCCGCGCGTGGTGGGGGAACTTCCTTGTGCAGAAGGCCAACGAGTGCGGTGCCGAACTCGACGCGCTGCCGATCAGTCCGGCGCAGGTCGCTGCGGTGGTCAAGCTCATCGATGATGGCAAGCTGTCGAACAAGCTGGCGCGCCAGGTCGTCGAAGGTGTGCTGGCCGGCGAGGGCGAACCCGAGCAGGTGATGAAGGACCGCGGGCTCGAAGTCGTGCGTGACGACTCCGCGCTGCAGACCGCCGTCGACGAAGCGCTGGCCGCCAACCCCGATGTCGTCGAGAAGATCCGTGGGGGCAAGGTGCAGGCGGCGGGGGCGATCGTCGGTGCGGTCATGAAGGCGACGAAGGGCCAAGCCGACGCGGCGCGCGTGCGGGAATTGGTGATCGCGGCCTGCAGTTAGCGGCAAGTCGTACCAGCCACGCCCGTCACGGCGTGTCGCTCAACTGTCGCTCGGAGGCGGGCACATCGGTGGTCGCTCGAAGCCGGTGACTGGTGTGGCCCTGAGGTTCAGCCGCGTTACGTGTTGTCCGCGTTGCTGCGCGGGAATCCGCCGCCCTGCGGGAACAGCGGGAAGACGACGTCGTCGTCCTTGGTTGCGTCGCCGGCGGTCTTGTTGACCGTCGCGGCCCAGACATTGCCATCCGGCGACGTCGCCAGGCCCCAGGCGTGCCCGTGCTCGTCCTTGCGCAGCACCTCGGGATCGCCGGTGACCGCACCGGTGTCCGGGGCCATCCGGACCGCCACGGTCTGCTTGGTGTTCACGAGGTTCACCAGCACTGTGCTGTCGAGGGCCGCGCAACCGGCCACCCCGGGCTTGTCCGGCCAATTCCACACGGTCGACACCTTGGAGTCCTTGGTGATGCGCTGCAACCTGTCGCCGCTCGGCGTGCGGTCGGTGATGTAGAGCGAGCCGTCCGCCGGGTCCAGACACATCCCGCCGCCGGCCCCCAGGCCCGACAGTGCCGTCGTCGTCGGGGCCTGGTCGACGGTCGTGGGCTGTTCGATGCGCAGCACCTTTCCGGCCAGCGAACCCGGGTCGTTCGCCTGCGCGGGATCACCCGCGTCGCCGGTGAGCACCAACAAGGTCGTCGGACTGGTGAAGATCAACGCACCCGTATTGCCCGTCGCGCCCTTCGGGATGCCGGTCAGGATCGGCTTGGGGATGTCCCCGTCGGCGATGCGAATGACCCGATTGTCCGTCGGCGTGCTGACGTAGGCGTACATCAGCCGGTCCTGCTGATACGTCGGCGACAACACGATGTCCATCAGGCCGCCGTCGCCACTTCCGTCGACAGGAATGACGGTCTTGACCTGGGGTTCGGCCCGCACCGCCACCTGTTTGACCGTGCCGGTCGTGCGCTCGGCCACCAGCGCCGACTGGCTGTCGGGCAGCATGATCAGCCCGCTGGTGCTTTCCAGGCAGCCCTGCATGACGCCCTCGGCGGGGCACTCCTTCGGGAACGGCTTGTCCGGCAGCGGCGGGGGAGGAGGTGGCGATGTCGTCGGCGCCGGCTCGAAACTCGGGTTGGTGGTGAACGGCTGCGAGACGTTGTCGTCGAAACGGGCGCACCCGGTCCCGACCAGCAACGCCGCGCACAGCACGGCGAACACACCTCGCAGCGGCCGGCGCAGTCCCATGCGAGCCAGGTTACGGATTGTCCGGCGATGCGCGCCACGCAGCCATACCCGGCACGCCCGCCGCCAACAGGCGAATCGGGTGACGAAAGCGCCGCGCCAATCCTCGATTCGGGGGTGACAAGCACTTACGCTGGGAAACGTGACCAGTCATCCCCATGACCCACGCGCCTGGCAGCGGCCCGACGACGCGACCCGGCGGCCGGGTGCGGCAAGCCTGGTCGACCCCGAAGACGATCTTCCCTCCGCGAACTACGCGGGCGATTTCGAAACCACCGCGATCCCGCACTATGACGCGAGTGGGTCCGCGCCGGGCACGCCCGGGTTCGGGCTGCTCAACGATCCCGAGCCGCTCCCGTACGTACAGCCGGGCGGCCGGCACTCCTTGGGCACGTATTCGGCCGAGCCGACCGAGTACGAGCCGGACGCCCCAGTCGGCGCTGTTGACGATCGGCGAGGCACGTTGGACCTCGGGCTGCTCGTGCTGCGCCTCGCCGTGGGAGCCCTGTTCATCGCGCACGGCCTGCAACACGCCTTCGGGCTGTGGGGTGGCCCCGGTCTGGACGGCTGGCAGGACAAGCTCGACGCGATGGGCTTCCAGTACGCCGACATCCTCACGTACGTGGCGACCGGCGGCCAGATCGCGGTTGGCGCGCTTCTGTTGCTCGGCCTGTTCACCCCGGTGGCGGCCGCGGGTGCGCTGGCGTACCTGGTGACCGGCCTGCTGGCCGAACTCATGGCCGCCCATGAGGAGGCCAGGCTGTCGGCGTTTCTGACCGACGGGCATGAGCTCAAAGTCTTCCTGGTGTGCGCGGTCGCGGCGCTCGTGTTGACCGGGCCCGGCCGGTACGGATTCGACGCCGGGCGCGGCTGGGCCAAGCGGCCGTTTGTCGGCTCCTTCATCGCGCTGGTGCTCGGCATCGGCGCGGGGGTGGCGGTGTGGGTGCTGCTCAACGGCGGTAACCCGTTGGCCTAGCGCGTCGCGCCTACTCGTACGGATTGGGCACGCGGCCGCCGCTGGCCTGGGTGAGCAGCGGCAGCGTCGCGAAGGTCACCGCGGGAAGCCGCAGCTCACCACCGTCTTTCAGGTGCGCTCTTGCCCATGAGGACTTGTCGAATCGCAGTCCGTCGATGTCGTCCCAGGCCACGGTCTCGCTGCTCATGAGAGTGCGCGCGGTCACCGTCTCGCCGTCGGCCACCGTCCGGTACCTGATGATCAGCAGCGACAACACGACCGGGATCACGAGGAGCAACGCGGCCCAGTCCGGCCCGGCGAGCACCAGCGCCAGCAGGCCGAGCGTCACGAACCCGACCGCGAGATGGGCGATCGGGGAGATCCGGATGACGACGGGCATTCGCGTGGCGTCAGCACTCACCCGGCCATCTTCGCACCGGGCGGGGAGGCCCGGGAATTTGACCTTTGACCAGTGCGGAGGCTACGGTCGACTGTTATGCAGGCCCTGCTCGTAGTAATTGGGAAGCGCGTTGATGCCGCGCTTGCCCGTTGTCGGGCATAGCCACCAGCATCAACGCGCGACCCTCGTACAGCACCCAGCTGACGGGGGTTTTTTCTTGCCCCACCACCGATTTGAGATCCTAGAGACGACCAGGAAGAGATAGAGAGTCATCGTGAGCGCACCCACCACGCGACCACCCGACCAATCGGCCGCCGGGCCGAACGGAGGACATGCCGCGCCCGCTGCGGCCAAGCCAAATCCGGCTCAGCCCAAACGCGTTGCGCCCCAACAGCTCACCGGCGCACAAGCAGTCATCCGGTCGCTGGAAGAACTCGATGTCGACGTCATCTTCGGCATCCCGGGCGGAGCCGTGTTGCCCGTCTACGACCCGCTTTTCGACTCGCAGAAGCTGCGGCACGTGCTGGTCCGTCACGAACAGGGCGCGGGGCACGCCGCCAGCGGTTACGCGCACGCCACCGGCAAGGTCGGCGTGTGCATGGCCACGTCGGGCCCCGGCGCGACCAACCTCGTCACCCCCCTGGCGGATGCCCACATGGACTCGATCCCGGTGGTGGCGATCACCGGCCAGGTCGGGCGCGCGCTGATCGGCACCGACGCGTTCCAGGAAGCCGACATCTCCGGCATCACGATGCCGATCACCAAACACAACTTCCTGGTGCGAAGCGGCGACGACATCCCACAGGCCATCGCCGAGGCGTTCCACATCGCGTCGACCGGCCGGCCGGGTCCGGTGCTCGTCGACATCCCCAAGGACGTCCTGCAGGGCCAGTGCACGTTCAGCTGGCCGCCGCAGATCGACCTGCCGGGGTACAAGCCCAACACCAAGCCGCACAACCGCCAGATCCGCGAGGCCGCCAAGCTCATCGCTGCCGCGCGCAAGCCGGTGCTCTACGTCGGCGGGGGCGTGATCCGCGGCGAGGCCACCGAGGAGCTGCTGAATCTGGCCGAGCTGACCGGTATCCCGGTCGTCACGACGCTGATGGCACGTGGCGCCTTCCCCGACAGCCATCCGCAGAACATGGGCATGCCCGGCATGCACGGCACCGTCTCGGCGGTGGCCGCGTTGCAGCGCAGCGATCTGCTGATCGCGCTCGGCACCCGGTTCGATGACCGGGTGACGGGCAAGCTCGATTCGTTCGCCCCCGAGGCCAAGGTCATTCACGCCGACATCGACCCGGCCGAGATCGGCAAGAACCGTCATGCCGACGTGCCGATCGTGGGCGACGTCAAGGCGGTGATCGTCGACCTGATCGAGGCGCTGCGCCGCGACGGCACCGCCTCGGTCAAGATCGACAACTGGTGGGAGTACCTGCGCGGGGTGCAGGGCACCTACCCGCTGAGCTACGGACCGCAGAGCGACGGGAGTCTGTCGCCGGAGTACGTGATCGAAACCCTCGGCAAGATGGCGGGTTCCGACGCCGTCTACGTCGCGGGGGTGGGCCAGCACCAGATGTGGGCCGCGCAGTTCATCTCCTACGAAAAGCCCAAGACGTGGCTGAACTCCGGCGGCCTGGGCACCATGGGGTTCGCCGTGCCTGCCGCGATGGGCGCCAAGTTCGGTCGTCCCGAAGCCGAGGTGTGGGCCATCGACGGCGATGGTTGCTTCCAGATGACCAACCAGGAGTTGGCCACCTGCGCCGTCGAGGGTGCGCCGATCAAGGTCGCCATCATCAACAACGGCAACCTGGGCATGGTGCGGCAGTGGCAGACGCTGTTCTACGAAGAGCGCTACAGCCAAACCGATCTCGCCACCCACAGCCATCGCATCCCGGACTTCGTCAAGCTGGCCGAAGCCCTCGGTTGTGTCGGATTGCGTTGTGAGAGAGCCGAGGACGTCGAAGCGGTCATCGCTCAGGCACGTGAGATCAATGACCGTCCGGTGGTGATCGACTTCATCGTCGGCGCCGATGCGCAGGTGTGGCCGATGGTGGCCGCGGGCACCAGCAACGACGAGATCCAGGCCGCGCGCGGCATCCGCCCGCTGTTCGACGATCCAGAAGAAGGGCATGCGTGATGGCCACCATCGGTACCACGCCGACACACACGCTGTCGGTGCTCGTCGAGGACAAACCCGGCGTGCTCGCACGCGTCGCATCGCTGTTCTCGCGGCGCGGCTACAACATTCAGTCCTTGGCAGTCGGCGCGACCGAGCAGAAGGACATGTCGCGGATGACGATCGTGGTCAGCGTGGACGAGGCGCCGCTCGAGCAGATCACCAAGCAGCTCAACAAGCTGATCAACGTGATCAAGATCGTCGAGCAGGACGAGGACAACTCGGTCTCGCGCGAACTGGCCTTGATCAAGGTGCGTGCCGACGCGACCACGCGCAGCCAGGTGATCGAGGCCGTGAATCTGTTCCGCGCCAAGGTGGTTGACGTGTCCAACGAGTCGCTGACCATTGAAGCCACCGGCACCCAGGGCAAGATCGAGGCGCTGCTGCGGGTGTTGGAGCCCTATGGAATTCGCGAACTCGTGCAGTCCGGCGTGGTGTCCCTGTCGCGCGGTCCGCGCGGTATCGGCACCGTCAAGTAAGACCTCAGTCAGGAAACAGGAAAAGGAAACCCACAGTGGCAGTTGAGATGTTCTACGACGACGACGCGGACCTGTCGATCATTCAGGGACGCAAGGTCGGCGTCATCGGCTATGGCAGCCAGGGGCACGCACATTCGCTTTCGCTCCGCGATTCCGGCGTGCAGGTAAAGGTCGGCCTCAAGGAGGGTTCGAAGTCGCGCGCGAAGGTCACCGAGCAGGGCCTCGACGTGGACACCCCCGCAGAGGTCGCGAAGTGGGCCGACGTCATCATGCTGCTGGCGCCCGATACCGCGCAGGCCGAGATCTTCTCCAGCGACATCGAGCCGAACCTCGAGGACGGTAATGCGCTGTTCTTCGGTCACGGCCTCAACATTCACTTCGAGCTGATCAAGCCGCCGGCCAACGTCACCATCGGCATGGTCGCCCCGAAGGGCCCCGGCCACCTGGTGCGCCGTCAGTTCGTCGACGGCAAGGGCGTGCCCTGCCTGATCGCCGTCGAGCAGGACCCGAAGGGCGAGGGCCAGGCGCTGGCGCTGTCGTACGCCAAGGGCATCGGCGGCACCCGCGCCGGCGTCATCAAGACGACCTTCAAGGACGAGACCGAGACCGACCTCTTCGGTGAGCAGGCCGTGTTGTGCGGCGGCACCGAGGAACTCGTCAAGACCGGCTTCGACGTGATGGTGGAGGCCGGATACGCACCTGAGCTGGCGTACTTCGAGGTGCTGCACGAGCTCAAGCTGATCGTCGACCTGATGTACGAGGGTGGCATCGCGCGGATGAACTACTCGGTGTCCGACACCGCCGAATTCGGCGGCTATCTGTCGGGGCCGCGGATCATCGACGCGGGCACCAAGGAGCGGATGAAGCAGGTCCTGTCGGAGATCCAGGACGGCACTTTCGTCAAGAAGCTCGTCGCCAACGTCGAGGGCGGCAACAAGGAGCTCGAGGGCCTGCGCAAGAAGAACGCCGAGCACCCGATCGAGGTGACCGGCAAGAAGCTGCGCGACCTGATGAGCTGGGTCGACCGCCCGATCACGGAAACCGCATAGCGGTTTCCGATCAGGGGCGGCGTTCGTGGCCGGCTTTGCCGTGCGTGCGGCGCCGCTCCTTCATCTCCCCCTCGAACACGTGGCGCCTGCCCTGTTGTAGCTCGTCGCGAACACGACGTTCGTGGTCGCGAAAGACCGACCAGTAGGTGTCGTCGAATTCCTCGACGATCTGAAATGTCCAGCGCCCGTCCAAGACGTTGCGGCCGACCAGCTCACGCCACAGCCGGTCGGCAACCTCGTCATGGCCGGCAGCGCGCAGTTTGTCGCAGGCCTCACCGAGCAGCAGGTCCGCGCGTCCCATCAACTGGTGAAACGAGTACAACTCGCCGCGGGCCCGCTCCACCCACTCCAACGCCTCGGACACGGCACCCACGGCTTCGACGGTCGCGTCGTCCATTCCGTCGGGTCGCTGATGCTCGTCGTAGTCCTGCTCGGTCATGCTGGATTTAATACCCGCTTTGGGGCGCGTGTCGGCATGTTTCAGTTGTGCATGGGTGAGCACCTATCCTGACGACGTTGAATCTAATACCCGCACCTGAGCGCAAGGACGCTGACGAGCCCCGCTTCACCGTCGGCGTCGTAGCCGAGCGTGTCGGTGTGCCGACTGCGACGTTGCGCAGCTGGAATCAGCGTTACGGCGTGGGCCCGCCCGATCACAGCCCGGGCCGACACCGCCTGTACAGCGAGAACGACATCGCCATCGTGCTGCGGATGTTCGAACTGATCGCACAGGGTGCCAGTCCGCGCAGCGCGGCGCGGACCGCGATCGAATCCGTCAGGCCCGCCAGGGGCGACGCGGCCGCGCTGCTGATCGCCGCGTTCGATCTCGACGTGGTGACGGCGGGTCTCCTGCTCGACCGCCATCTTCGCCATTTCGGTGTGATCGACACCTGGGATCAACTTGTCCGGCCCGCGTTTTCGGGGATCGAGACGCAGCAGGCCGAAGGTGTGGACTGCATCGATGTCGAGCACGTGCTGTCGTGGACCGTGGCGAGATCGCTGCAGCGGCTGCCCATCGCCGCTGCCGATGGGGCGTCGTCGATCGTGCTCGGCTGTGCCGCACGCGAGACGCACACGTTGTCGCTCGAGGCGCTGCGCGCCGCCCTCGGCGAGCGCGGGGTGGGCGCGGTGATGCTCGGCGCCGACGTCCCGACGGCGTGCGCTCCTCGATGCCGTCAATCGTGCGGCGGCGCCGGTGACAGCGGTGTTGTGGTCGCAGACCGTGCCGACCGCCGACTTCGGGGCGGTCGCCGCGCTCGCGCCACATGCGCGGGTGATGGTCGGCGGGCCGGGCTGGAGTCCGGCGCCGCCCGAGGCGGTGCGGGTGGAGAGCCTGCGCGACGCCGTGCGGCACTTCGTGCCTGAGGCATTGGGAAGGCGGGTCTAACGGCATCGTTAGTGCATCGATCGGGTATAACCTATTTGGGTATGCATGGGAGGTGCGCGCGATGACGATCGGCCGACGGCCGAAGAATCAGTTGTCCTGCTCGACGAGGACGGGCGGCAGATCGGCCATGCCGACAAGACCACGGTGCATCACGCGCAGACGCCGATTCATCTCGGCTTTTCGTGCTACCTCTTTGATCCCGACGGCCGCGTTCTACTGACCCGTCGCGCGTTGGGCAAGCGGACGTGGCCCGGCGTATGGTCGAACTCGTTCTGCGGACATCCGGCGCCGGGCGAGCAGGTCGACGACGCGGTGCGGCGCCGCGGGACACAGGAACTCGGCGCGACGATCGGGCCACCGGACTGCGTGCTGCCGGATTTTCGCTATCGCGCTGTGGCCGCCGACGGGACGGTCGAAAACGAGATATGCCCGGTTTTCGTGGCGCGGCTGCGACGGCCGGATACAGCCTGATCCAGCTGAGGTCATGGAATGGATGTGGGTGTCGTGGGAGCAGCTCCGGTCCGCGGACGGATTACCGTGGTCGATCAGCCCGTGGGCCATCCAGCAGATACCGCTTCTCGAGGACCACTTACCCGGACGCGATCATCGAGGCGAAACCGACTCACTCGCTGACGCGAAGCTGGTACAGACGCTCTGCGTAGGCAAGGTCGTCATGCCACAGCCGGGTGGCGGCGCGCCGCATGAACGGCGTGATGAGCCGTGCGCCCCGTAGCGCGTGGACGAATCCGGGTCGGTCGGAGTGGGCGATGACCGCTTCGAGCACCGCGCTTCGCGCCGTCCCGTCCCGAGCTCCGTCCCAGCGGAGTGGCATGCGTTTCGACGACGCTGCCCGTGCCCTCCCCGTCGAGGATGCGCATGACGATCGTGCGGGGCTCGGGGCTGGTGAACTCCGCGACCACCGGGACACCGAGGCGACCGATCCGAAACGTCACGGCGACCAGGAATCGGTCGGCCTCTTCGGGGAGGTCGTCATCGGCTGCCGGCGACGAGAGAACCTCGAGCCTGGTGAACGAGTGCGGGTGAAACCACGAGCCATGCCACGGGTCGAGCCGGTTGGCGATGATGTCTTCGGGCTCGCATGTGCCCACCAGCCGGGTGACCGCCGACTAGGCGGGCGCCGCCGGGTCGCTGTCGGCAGGATCGGTGTCTCCGTTGGTGTCTCGCCGCCGATGCTGTCCAGCCGCACCCATGCCAGCACGCCGTCGTCGAATGCCGGATGCGGGCGCCAGGTCCAGACTCGGCCACCGTCGAACCGCAGCCCGTGCCAGGGGCAGATCAGCGTGCCGCATTCGATTCGTCCGGTGGACAGCTCGGCCCCGAGATGAGGGCACGCTCGCGGGCCCGACGGCCAATGCCCCGTCACTCGGTGCGCCAGGCCACCAACTCGAGACCGCCTACCGTCGCGTTGACCGGCCGCTTGCGTGATGCTGTCGCTCGCGGCGAACGCATACCAGTTCCCGCTCGGTCGGCGCTGCGATCTCGCGAAGCGCGCGATTCGATGATCGCCGGTGCGGCGTCACGGTAGGTCGGTTGTTGCGCCTGACCAGGACGCGCGACGGAAGTAGTTCGAACGGGACGTTTTCGACAGCCGGCTCTCTGAAGTCGGCGAGGATGCCCATCAGCTGTACTGCCTTTCGGCCAGCCGCCGCAGCGGCGCCGAGCGGCCTCGAGTCGGCACCGTCTGCAGGTCGTGTCCCGTGACGCCGAACCGCTTCGAGCAGCACGTTCGCGGCGGCCCAGCCGGTGGTCGCAGCGCGTTCCATCAGCGCGACCGGCAGATCGATGCGGATGCCGTCACCGGCGAGCGCGAGGCCCTCGTGCGGGGTGGCAACCGCAGGCCGGTCGGCGAAGTCGCCTGGGGCAAACCGCGGACAATCGTTGCGCCACAACACTTTTTCGCCGACGACTTTCGCGCGGCGGAGGTCTCCGGATAGAGCTCGTGCAGGCGGGTCTGCAGGTCCTCGTCCGTCGGGCTGCGGAAACCGCGTAGGAATGCAGCTCGACAACCGATCCGCCGACGCGCCGCGACCATGAGGCGGCTTCCGTTCGTATCGGTCCAGCACGCTGACATTGTCCAGCGGGGGCCTCCGCCCGTGCCCAGGAACGCTGCGCGGTCCGTGTTGACGGGCCGGTCCAGCCACAGCCGCTGCACGACGAACGGCGGTGCGGCGCGAAGCGCTGCGACGCGCGACCGCCAGGCGTCGTCGCCGAGGCCGGGTGAGTTGTCGACGATCTCGTTGCAGGCCCGACGACATCGGTCGCCAGGACGACACCGTCGGCGACATACTCGATCGCCCGATCGCGATCGCACTCGGAACTGTGGTCGTGGTTTCACCTCGGTCGCCGGATTCTGCCGGTATGGAAACGCACGCCGAGGGACTCGAGGTAGTGCCGCAGCGGGTTCCACAGCGCGACATCGAAGTTGGCGTTCGCAACATCGAAGACCAGGCCTTCGCTGGAGCCGAGGAAATAGATGTGGAACATCGTCGCCAGCTCGGCGGCCGACAGCTGGTCGGGCTCTGAGAAGAAGCTTCTGGAGAACACCTCGAACGCCAGGTGGCGCGCCGCGTCCGGGAAGTTGATGTCCTGCAGAAACTGCTCGGCGTCGAGATGGTCGAGTGTGTCGTAGATGCGGGTACGGAAACCGCCGCCAGCGGGGCGGCGGCGCGGGCGTTGAGTCCGCGCAAGATCGCGGAGCCGAAAGGTCGGGCTGCGCAATGCGAACGCCATCGCGTTGAACGGTGGCGTCTGCGGCAGGCCGCGAAAGGTGTCGCGCCGGCCGTCCGCATCGATCAGAGGGTAGTCCGAGCACCGGGGTCAGCATCGCCAGCGCGGATCGATTCGCCGCAGCAGGTTTCGAAGGTTGTAGTACTGGCGGAAGAACGCGTGGAAGCCGCGATTCATCGCCACCGGAGTGCCGTCGTCGAGTCGATGCGTCCAGCCTCCGACCCGGCCGCCCAGGTACGGCTGCCGCTCGAGGACGTCGACGGTGACACCACGCTCGGCGAGTCCGGTGGCTGCCGCCAAGCCCGCGATGCCGGCGCCGACGACGACAGCGCGGGGCCGATCTGGCAGCGCCGGATGCATCGTTCACGCCCGTCGGCGCGCGGTGAGTGACGCGGCGAGGGTCGGTCATCGGGGCGCCTCGCGCGAGAACGTGTGCACGATGTTGCGTTGCCATCCCGACATCGTGTGGCTGCGCACCGCGGTGAACCCGTTGTTCTGCAGACCGGTTGCGGAAGCGTGCGATGCACCGTCGAACTCGTTCACGCTTCGCCGCAGGTACCGGTACAGCGAGGCGTCGCCACTGCGCAGCCGGCCGCTCGGAATGATGATCGTGGCGCAGACCGCGTTCCACACCGCGGTGGCCAGTCGGGAGTCGCGCACCGAGTATTCGTGTACGGCGAGCGATGCACGCCGGGCCGCAGCAACGAACGAAACGCCTGCAGCCCAGCGTCCGGGTCGGGAAGATTGCGTACAAGGTAGGCGGCGAAGATGGCGTCGAAGGGTCCGGTCGACACCCGCATCGGCGAAGATCCTCGATCGCGGCTGTGCACGAACCGCACGGAGGTCGGCCATTGCTTGGCGCTGCGCCTGGTCCAGCATGCCCGCTGAGCCGTCCACGGCGACGATCTCGGCGTGCGGTGCGACGGTGAGCAGTGCGGCCGTCGATGCTCCCGTGCCGCAGCCCGCGTCGAGCAGCCGTAACCCGCGACCGGCGTTGGGCAGCCGCATCGCTGCGCCGAGATCCTCAGGTGCGCATGGTAGCCCGGGTTCGAGTTGACCAACGTGTCGTAGGCGGGCGCGCCTGCGTCGAACGCGGCCGGGACAAGTCCGGCGGATCGCCGCCGACGGTGACTTTCACGGTATGTCCTTTCGTACTCGCCCGCGACCTGCTGCCGTTCCCACAGCAGCAGCACAGCGGTCACCATCGCCCAGCCGAACAGGAAGTCCTCGACGGGGATGTCGAAGGGGAAGCGAAATCCGCTGGTGTGCTGCTCGTTGTAGATGACGATCGGTGCACTCAGCTTGGTCAGCCAGCCGTCGACCGGAATCTGGAAACCAACCACGATCACCATCGAGATCCAGTACGTCGAGCCTGCGGAACAAGCCCGTGCGCAACACCGAGAACTCGAGTACGAGAACGGCGATCACGGCCAGTATCGCCGGGCATCGTGTATCCGAGCCCGGTCACGAGACGTGCTCCCTGCGCGAAGGTAGCCGTCGCAGCCAGCTCAAAATGGTGTCGACGGCGTTGTAGGTGAGCAGGCCGCACAGCGGTATGACCACGAAGAACAGCACCTCCTCGAGGGGGATCACGCCGGGCAATCCGATGCCGCTGATGAATCGCGGGTTGTAGGTCCAGACATGCGCAGCGATGGCGATGGCGTCCCACACGACGAAGACGCCTGCCACGGGCAGCACGGCGCCCGCGGTGCGCCACGGCTGTCGGTATACGCCGGCGCCGAGGATCTCCAGTGGGGCCGTGATCGCCAGACAGGCAGCGAGTACGAACAGGTACTGCCAGCGGTCCAACGTCACACCCCGCTGTCCCGTCATCCGCGCGCCGAGCGCTTTGAGCAGGCCCGCCGCGCCGACGCGGACACGGCGGCCGGCGCCTACGGTCGCGCGCTGGCTGAACACGGCGAAGTCGATCTCCTCGATGCGATCCAGGATTTCGGAGTACAGCGTCAGCGCGGCGGCCACGCAGGGCCGCGATCGCGGGCGTAGCAGTGAAATACCTTGGCGGGCATAGTCGTAGACGCGCCGGTTGATCGCGTGCTGTTCGACCAGTGCGCGACGGACCTTGGCGTCGGTACGGCGGTTGGCTTGGCACCACGTCAGCACGTCCCGGTCGACACCGTGCGCCGCCAATTCGTCGGCGGGCAGATACACCCGGCCTCGCCTCAGGTCCTCGTCGATGTCGCGCAGGAAGTTGGTGAGCTGAAAGGCCTTTCCGAGCGCAGCGGCATACGGCGCGGCCTCCTCGCGTGCACCGACGGTGCCGAGCACGGGGAGCAGCTGCAGCCCGATCACCTCGGCGGACCCGTACATGTAGCGGTCGAGCGCCGCGCGGTTCGGGTAGTCGGTGCAGCTCAGATCCATTCGCATCGAGCCGAGAAAGTCGTCGAACAGCTCCCACGGGATGCCGTACCGGTGCGCGCAGTGCACGACCGCGGCGAGTGCCGGGTCGTCGTCGTCCTCGTCTCCCTGGACCAGGCAGTTGAAGAGCTGCGTTGAGAGGCGCTGCAGCTGCTCGGCGCGTTCGGCCATGCTGATGATCGGGTCGAAGTCATCGAGAATGTCGTCGACCCGCCGGGCGAAGCCGTACAGCGCATGCACAGCGGGTCGCTGCTCGGGGGCGAGCAGCCTGGTGGCCAGGAAGAACGTGCGGCCGTGTTCGGCGTTGATCTTGCGGCAGCGGCGATACGCATCCCGCAACGCGGGATCACGTACGCCCGCGGCGTCGAGTTCGGATCCGATCATGTTGGCACCACCTGGGGATAAGCCGGTCGGGTAGGAAGACCGGTGATTCGATCGGCGGCCAGCCGCCCCGACAGAAGCGCCGTCGGCACCCCGACGCCCGGGACGGTCGACGAGCCGGCAAGAACAACGTTGGTGATGCCTCGCACGGTGTTGGCGGGCCGGAACGGGCCCGTCTGGCTGAAGGTGTGCGCCAACGCAAACGGCGTGCCCGCCGCCATGCCCTGGCGCGCCCAACCGGCCGGGTCCACCACGTGCAGGAGTTCGGCATCGACGCCGAGCTGCGGCAGTCGTGTCGTGACAGTTGCCATCATCTGCTCCACGTAACCCGCACCTGTCGATGACCAATCAATCTGACCGACAGCAAGATTCGGCGCAGGGGCGAGGACGTAAAGCAGATCGCGGCCGCTGGGAGCGAGGCTGGCGTCGGTGGCGGTGGGGCGTGTCACCAACAGCGACGGGTCGGCCATCACCCGCCCGTCGTCGATGATGTCGGTGAACGTCCGTTCCCAGGCGTCGCCGAACAGGATGTGGTGATGCCCGAGGTCTCCGAGATCCTCGTCGACGGCGCGACAGCCGACGTGGGCGACGACCGCCGAAGGCGCGTGCCGCAACCGGAGCAGGCGGCGCGGGGTGCGCTCGAGCAGTCGGTAGGTATCCGGTAGTTCGGTGGTCAGGACCACCGCGTCGGCGGGAAGACGCTCACCGGCGTCGGTGTGCACTGCCACGACGCGGTCATCACGGCGCTCCAGTGCGGAAACCGTTGAGCCATAGCGAAAGTCAACACCGCCATCAGCGCCCGCTGCCGCCAGCGCATCGGGCAGGGCGCGCATGCCGCCGCGGGGGAAGTACACCCCGGCGACGGTGTCCATGTAGGCGATCACCGCGTAGACCGCCAACGCGCGTTGGGGCGGGACCCCGGCGTAGAGCGCTTGGAAGCTGAACACGCGCAACAGGCGCTCGTCGTGCAGGAACCGACGCATGACCTTGTCCCACCGGCGGAAGCCACCGATCGCCGCCAGCCGGGCCAGTTGGGGAGTCAGCAGCGACAGTGGCGAGTCGAAATTGGCGGCGATGAAGCCGTCGAACTCGACCTCGTACAGTCGTGTCAGCCAATCACGCAGGCGCAGATAGCCGTTCGCCTCGGCGGGACCGGCGAACCGCTGGATCTCGGCGGCCATGGCGTCACGGTCGCTGTGCACCTGCAGCGCACTGCCGTCGGCGAAGGATGCCCGGTAGGCGGGGTCGACCTTGATCAGGTCGAGTCGATCCGCGGTGGATTCGCCTATGGCGGCGAAGGTGTCGTCGATGATGTCGGGCATCGTCAGCACCGTCGGGCCGGTGTCGAGTCGGTAGCCGTCGATGTCGACCCGCCCGACACGGCCACCGGGATGCTGCCCGCGCTCGATGACGGTGACCGTGCGTCCACGTCCGGCGAGGTGAAGTGCGGCCGACAGACCGGCCAGCCCGGCGCCGACGACCACCACGCGCTCTGTGGATCCCGCAACGGTGCGCATCACGCCGCCCGCTCGGTGCAGGCCGCGGCCATGTCGGCCAGCGCACTACGGACATGGGAATCCAGCCTCGGGATTTCGAGCAGGTCCAGCGCCCGCGTCAGCCGCGAATCGATCAGCTGCTCAATCCATTCCACGGCGCCGGTGGCGACGATGAGCGTCCGCCACTGGCGGATATCGGCGTCGTCGAGATCGGTGGTGCTCATCAGTTGGGCGAGCTGGCGGCGCAGTGGGGGCGCTGCGAGGCGATGGGCAGCCACCACGACACTGGTCGCCTTGTGTTCGGACAGATCGCTGCCCGCGGGCTTGCCGGTCACCGCGGGCGAGCCGAAGATGCCCAGCACGTCGTCGCGCAATTGGAAGGCTTCGCCGATCGCCTCGCCGTATCCGCCGAGCGGTCCCATCACCTCATGTCCGCATCCGGCCATCTCCGCGCCGATCTCCAAGGGCCTGCGCACCGTGTAGTTGCCGGACTTGCGGCGCAGTACGTCCAGTACCTTCTCCCATTCCGGGAAGTCGGCTGCGTCGTTGACGAGATCGGCGAACTGCCCGACCGCGAGTTCGGTTCGCATCGCGTCGTAACGCGGCCACGCTCGGGACAACGCCGATTCCTCCACGCCGCTTTCCCGCATCATCTGCTCGGCCCACACCAGGCACAGGTCACCGAGCAGGACCGCGGCTGCGTCACCGAACCGCTCCGGTGAACCGGACAGGCCGTGATCGCGGTGCCACTGCGCGAAGGTGATGTGGGCGGCTGGGCGTCCGCGGCGCAACGGCGAGCCGTCCATCACGTCGTCCTGCAGCAGGGCGAAGGCATGCAGAAACTCGAAGCTCGCCGCGGCCCGCACCGCGTTCGGATTGTCGTCGGCACCGCACAGCCAGCCCAGGTACATGTACGTCGAGCGCACACACTTGCCGCCGTCAAGGAACTTCGTCAGCACGTCAGTGGCGACGTCGATCCCGGCGGTGCCCAACTGGTCGGCGCAGCGGGCCACAACATAGTCAGCCACCGCGGTCAGCACGGCTTGCCGCAGACCGCTTCGCCACGCGTCGAACGACGCTGTGAGCAGGCCGCTTTCTGTGCCGGTATGGTGCGAAAACTCCAGCACTGGGGCGCGCGTGTGTCCGTTGATGCCGCTCAACCAGCGTCCCTCTCACTCAGCTGCTTTGACAGTAACCCCGATCGGGCCGGCTCAATCGGGGGATCGGATATGTCCAGTTCTACCGCATTGATGCATCGATTATGCATCGAAAGAAGAGGAGCGTGGCAGGCCGGTCAGGGGGAGAGGCGGGGCAGCCGGTTGATGCCGAATTCCCGGTGGAGCACGGTGCGGGCGGCGTAGTACCCCGCCATGCCATGGACGCCGCTGCCGGGTGGAGTCGCCGACGAGCACAGGTAGACCTTCGGGATCGGTGTCGTCCACGGGTTGAGCCGTGGCGTCGGCCCGACCAGTGCGTGGACGAGCGTGTTACCGCCGACGCCGATGTCCCCGCCGACGAGGTTGGCGTTGTGGTCGGCCAGACGGGACGCCGGCACCGAGCGCACCGCCACCACGACGTCGCGGAAGCCGGGGGCGAACCGCTCGAACACCTGCGTCACCGCCTCGGCCTGGTCGACGGGGGACCCAGCGGGCACGTGCGCATATGTCCACAGCGGACGGCGGCCTTGCGCGTCGACGCGGCTCGGGTCTACCAGGTGTGGCAGCGCCGCGAGGATCATCGGCCACTCCGCATGCCTGCCCGCGGCGATTTCGTGCTCGGCGTGCGCCATCTGCTCGCGAGTGCCGCCCATGTGCAGCGTCGGCGCGTCCGCCGTCCGCGGGTCCCGCCACGGGATCTCATCGGACAGGACGAAGTCGACTTTGGCCACGCCGGATCCGAAGCGGTAGCGCTGCAACGCTTTTGCATAACGCGGCGGAATTTGGTCGCGGTAGATGTTCTGCAATGCGGTGGGGGCAGTGTCGAAAAGCACTACGCCGCTGGGCGGCTCGGTGACCTCTTCGCCCGCTGTGATGACGCCACCGTGCGCGCACAGGTCGGCGATCAGCGCATCGGTGATGGCCTGACTGCCGCCGACGGGAATCGGCCACCCGACGGTGTGCGCGAGAGTGGCCAGCATCAGACCGGCGCCCGTGCTGACAAAGGATGGCATCTTCGAAATAGCATGTGCGGCAACACCTGTGAACAGCGCCCGGGCGTCGGCGCCCGAAAGGGTGCCCCACAAGGGGGTGCCCTGCTCGAGCATCCGCTGTGCGACCAGGATTGCGGCGACGAGATCGGGGGGAATCGAGCGCTTGTCGCCGAGCAACAGTTTGACCAGACCGTCGTCGCGCGCGGCCAGCGGGCCGAGCAACCGCCGCCATGAGTCGCCGTTCGCGAGTTCGGCGCAGGTGCGATCGAGATCGTGATAGCCGACCGCCGCCTGCTGCTTCGGCAGCGGGTTGGCGTAGGACACCTCAGGCACCTTCAGCGTCACGCCTCGCGCGGGAAGATCGAACGCCGCCAGAAACGGCGACGCAAGCGCCATGGGATGAACCGCCGAGCAGATGTCGTGGGAAATGCCTGGGAATTCGGGATCGGGCAGGGTTCGGGCACCACCGCCGAGCGTGGGCTGCGCCTCGAACACCTGCACCGACAGACCTGCGCGGGCGCAGATGACGGCGGCCGCCAACCCGTTGGGTCCGCTACCTACGACGGTGACATCCACGAGACCATTCTCCCGCCCACCACCGGACGATTTACGACCACTAGGCTGGCCGCGTGAATCTGCCCGTTGTTGTGATCGCAGACAAGCTGGCCGAGTCGACCGTCGCCGCACTCGGCGACCAAGTGGAGATCCGCTGGGTCGACGGCCCGGACCGGGAGAAGCTGCTGGCCGCGGTGTCGGAGGCCGACGCACTGCTGGTGCGCTCGGCGACCACGGTGGACGCCGAGGTCATCGCTGCCGCCCCCAAACTCAAGATCGTCGCCCGCGCCGGTGTCGGCCTGGACAACGTCGACGTCGACGCCGCCACCGCACGCGGTGTGCTGGTGGTCAACGCGCCGACCTCCAACATCCACAGCGCCGCCGAGCATGCGCTCGCGCTGATGCTGGCTGCGGCTCGCGAGATCCCGGCGGCCGACGCGTCGTTGCGCCAACACGCCTGGAAGCGCTCGTCGTTCTCCGGCACCGAGATCTACGGCAAGACCGTCGGGGTGGTCGGCCTCGGCCGCATCGGTCAGCTGGTGGCCCAGCGGCTGGCGGCGTTCGGCACGCATGTCGTGGCCTACGACCCGTATGTGTCGCACGCCCGTGCCGCCCAGCTCGGCATCGAGCTGCTCCCGCTCGACGATCTGCTGTCCCGTGCCGACTTCATCTCCGTGCACCTGCCCAAGACGCCCGAGACGGCGGGTCTGATCGGCAAGGAAGCGCTGGCCAAGACGAAGCCGGGCGTGATCATCGTCAACGCCGCGCGCGGCGGCCTCGTCGACGAGGAGGCGCTGGCCGAGGCGATCCGCTCCGGGCATGTGCGCGCCGCAGGACTCGACGTGTTCGCCAAGGAGCCGACGACCGACAGCCCGCTGTTCGACCTGCCTCAAGTCGTCGTCACGCCCCACCTCGGAGCCTCCACGGGTGAGGCGCAGGATCGGGCCGGCACGGACGTGGCGGAGAGCGTGAAGCTTGCGCTCGCCGGCGAATTCGTGCCGGATGCCGTCAACGTCGGCGCCGGTGTTGTCAGCGAGGAAGTCGCACCGTGGCTGGATCTGGTGCGTAAGCTCGGTCTGCTCGTTGGCGTCCTGGCAACTGAACCCACGGCAACGCTCTCGGTACAGGTTCGAGGTGAGCTTTCCTCGGAAGACGTTGAGGTGCTGCGCCTTTCGGCGATACGCGGCTTGTTCTCGACTATGACCGACCAACAGGTGACATTCGTCAATGCACCCGCGCTGGCCGCCGAGCGAGGTTTGCAGGCCGAGATCAGCACCGCGTCAGAGAGCCCCAACTACCGCAGCGTCGTCGACGTGCGCGCGGTTGCCGCCGATGGATCGGTCACCAACGTCGCAGGGACGTTGTCCGGGCCGCAACAGGTCGAGAAGGTCGTGCAGATCAACGGGCGCAACTTCGATCTGCGCGCCGAGGGCATCAACCTGATCATCCACTACATCGACCAACCGGGCACGCTGGGCAAGATCGGCACCCTGCTCGGCGGCGCCGGAATCAACATCCACGCCGCCCAGCTCAGCGAGGATGCCGAGGGGCCGGGTGCAACCATCCTGCTGCGCATCGATCGCGACGTACCCACCGACGTGCGGGCCGCGATCACCGAGGCCGTCGGCGCCAAACTGCTCGAAGTGGTGGACCTCGGGTGAAACTCGCGATCATCGCCGGCGACGGCATCGGGCCCGAGGTCGTCGGCGAGGCCGTCAAGGTCCTCGACGCGGTGTCATCCGGCGTCGAGAAGACGCACTACGACCTCGGCGCGCGGCGGTACCACGCCACCGGCGAGGTGCTGCCCGATTCCGTGCTCGACGAACTTCGCGCGCACGACGCGATCCTGCTCGGTGCGATCGGCGACCCGTCGGTGCCCAGCGGCGTGTTGGAACGTGGGCTGCTGCTGCGGATTCGGTTCGAGCTCGACCACCACATCAACCTGCGGCCGGCCCGGCTCTATCCGGGTGTGAGAAGTCCGCTCGCGGGCGATCCCGACATCGACTTCGTGGTGGTCCGCGAAGGTACCGAGGGTCCGTACACCGGTACGGGCGGAGCGATCCGGGTGGGCACGCCCAACGAGATCGCCACCGAGGTGAGCGTCAACACCGCGTTCGGTGTGCGCCGGGTGGTACACGATGCGTTCCGCCGAGCCCAGCAGCGACGCAAGCACCTGACGCTCGTGCACAAGAACAACGTGCTCACTTTCGCCGGTGCGCTGTGGACACGCACCGTGGCCGACATCGCCGCCGAGTACCCCGACGTCGAAACCGCCTACCAACACGTCGATGCCGCGACCATCCACCTCGTCACCGACCCGGGCCGGTTCGATGTGATCGTCACCGACAACCTTTTCGGCGACATCGTCACCGACCTCGCCGCGGCCGTGTGCGGTGGTATCGGCTTGGCGGCCAGCGGCAACATCGATGCGACGCGAACTAACCCGTCGATGTTCGAGCCCGTGCACGGTAGTGCGCCCGACATCGCGGGGCAGGGTCTGGCCGATCCCACCGCCGCGATCATGTCTGTGGCGTTGTTGCTGTCGCATGTCGGCCAGAACGACGCCGCCGCCCGCGTC
This sequence comes from uncultured Actinomycetota bacterium, assembly GCA_963793055.1. GTDB lineage: Bacteria > Actinomycetota > Actinomycetes > Mycobacteriales > Mycobacteriaceae > Mycobacterium. The sequence continues at coordinate 237,289 of CAWBYS010000009.1, forward strand.
GACAAGGCCGTCGAAGCGCACCTCGCCACACGTGGTGACGAGAAGTTGTCCACCACCGCGGTGGGCGATCGGATCGCGTCGAACCTCTAGGTCGCTTCGGTGGCGACACTTCAACGGCAGTGCTGGCTGTTCGCAATCGGTTCCACGCTGTTCGCCATCGCGACCGTGCCGGGACTGTCGGCGTGGGCCGGGGCGGGGCTGGCCAACCTGTTGTGTTTCATCGGATCCTGGTTCTTCACCAGCGCCGGCTGGATGCAGCTCGTGCTGTCCGAGCCCGGCCCGCGGATCGGGTGGCTCTCGGCGGCCGCGCAGTCCGTGGGGACGGTGCTGTTCAATGTCAGCACGGGGGCGTCGCTGTGGGCGCATGCGGTCAAGCCGGAACGACGGCTGGTGTGGGCGCCCGATGCCACGGGCTCGCTGGCATTCCTGGTTAGCGGTGTGCTCGGTGTCGTCGCGGTGACCGCTGCCGTCGGGCTGCTGGAGCTGAAATCCCGTGACTGGCAAGCGGAGTGGATCAACATGACCGGCTGCGTCGCCTTCGGTATCTCCGCTCTCGGCGCATTCGTCACCGGGTCCGGTGTCACCGAGGACGCCCTACTGGCCAACCTCGGCACTTTCATTGGGGCGCTGTGTTTTCTGGTCGCCGCGCTGCTGGTGCTGCCACGCCGGAACCGTCGCGTTCGGCCGCCCAGTTCTGCATGAACGATGGCTCAGCCGAGCGAATCGCCTTCGAGGGGAACGATCGGCATCGCCATCAACGGAAGCACGGCGCAGACCGCGAACGCCACCGGATAGCCTGCGATACCGATCAGCCCGCCGAACAGCGGGGCCGAGGCAGCTGATGCCAGATGCTGGCTGGTGTTCTGTGCGCCCAACGCGCGACCGCTCCAGAACGGCCCCGCTATCTCGGCGATGGCGGTGAACGCCAAACCGTTGTCCGACACCGTGATTACCGAAGCGGCCACCATCATCGCGACGCTGATCGGCGAGTGCACCCAGTCGGTCAATGCCAACAGCGCCATCGCTGCTGCGGCCGATGCCGCGATGGTCCGGATCGGCCGCAGCCGTGAACCCATCACGTCCGACCACCGTCCGGCGGCGATCCGCCCTGCGGCGCCCAACACCTGCGCCACCGTGATCAGTGCGCCCGCCGACGCCGCCGACCACCCACGGTGCGTCATCAGCCAGGTCAGCGCGAAGGTCCACAGCACTGCTTGGGGCACGACGAGGAGCACGGAGACGGCGTGGATCCGCGTCAACACCGACGACGAGCGGTAGGGATTGGCCAGGTGTTCGGCCGGCGCCTCCGATCGTGGCGGCCGTGGTGGATCCATCACCGCCACGGCGCAGACGACTGCGGATACCGCGCACACCGCTGCCGGAAAAAGCAGCGCCGCTGAGACGCTGACACTCTCGGCCACCCGCGGAATCACCAACGCGCCCAAACCAACACCGAGCGGCGTTGCGGTCTGACGGATTCCCATCACCAACCCACGTTGGTTGGCCGGGAACCAGCCGACGACCAGTCGGCCGCTGGCCGAATTGCTGCTGGCGGCCGCCATGCCGCCGAGCAACAGGAACGCGCCGACCGCGAACAGCGAGTCGACCGATGCGGCCGCGAACGCCGCCGCCGCGATGAGAATCGATCCAAGTGACAACACGATGCGTTCGCCCACGCGGTCGACGACATAGCCCCACGCGATGAGCGTGATCACCAAGCCGAAACTCGGCATGGACGACAGCAGACCCGCCGATGCGAGATCGAGGCCGCGTTGGGTGTGCAGGGTGGGAATGAGAAAGGCGGCGCCGTTGATGAACACGTTGGCGCTCGTTGTCGCTGCGAGCGCGATCGCGAGCATCGACCAGCGACGTGCGGTGCTGATCGAGTCGACGGGCATGACTCCGATCGTCGCATAGGTGTCTCACAGTGTTGAACCCTTGTCTCACTATATGAGAGGAGCGCTGCCGGGGAGCGGACGCGTCGGCGCCGATCGCGGCCACTAGGCTGAGACCATGCGCCTTGGCCGAATCGCCAGCCCCGACGGGGTTGCCTTCGTCAGCATCGAAGGCCCGATCGATGACCCGAATCAGGTGGTGGCGAGGGAAATCGCCGAGCATCCCTTCGGGGCGCCGAACTTCACCGGACGGCAGTGGCCGTTGGCCGATGTGCGACTGCTTGCCCCGATCCTGGCCAGCAAGGTGGTCTGCATCGGTAAGAACTACGCCGCTCACGTCGCGGAGATGGCAGCGCACGCGAGGAGCAGCGAAGGCGAGAGCGGTGATTTCGGAGATCCCGTCATGTTCATGAAGCCCAACACCGCGATCATCGGCCCGAATGTGCCCATTGCGCTGCCCGCCGATGCCAACCCGGTTCATTTCGAAGGTGAACTCGCCGTCGTCATCGGCCGGCCGTGCAAAGACGTTCCCGCCGCGCGCGCGGCCGAGAACATCCTCGGCTACACGATCGGCAACGACGTCTCGGCGCGCGACCAGCAGAAGAAGGACGGTCAGTGGACCCGCGCCAAGGGGCATGACACGTTCTGTCCGATCGGGCCGTGGATCGTCACGGATCTGGACCCGTCCGACGTCGAACTGCGCACGGAGGTCAACGGTGACGTCAAGCAGCGCAGCCGCACGTCGCTGATGATCCACGACGTCGGCGCCATCGTGGAATGGATCTCGGGGGTGATGACCCTGCTGCCGGGCGACCTCATTTTGACCGGCACACCCGAAGGTGTCGGACCGATCGAGGACGGCGACACCGTCAGCATCACCGTGGAGGGTATCGGAACGTTGACCAATCCCGTTATGCGCAAGGGCAAGTCATGACAGCGGTGAGAGTCCGGTTCTGCCCGTCGCCGACCGGTACACCCCATGTCGGCCTGATCCGGACCGCGTTGTTCAACTGGGCCTACGCCCGGCATACCGGCGGGACGTTCGTGTTCCGAATCGAGGACACCGATTCTCAACGCGATTCCGAGGAGAGCTATCTCGCGTTGCTCGACGCGCTTCGCTGGCTGGGTCTGCAGTGGGACGAAGGACCAGAGGTCGGGGGTCCCTATGGTCCATACCGGCAATCAGAGCGGCTCGACATCTATCGCGACGTGATCTCGCGTCTACTCGAGTCCGGTGATGCCTACGAATCGTTCTCCACGCCCCAGGAAGTCGAAGCCCGGCATGTGGCTGCCGGCCGAAATCCCAAGCTGGGATACGACAACTTCGACCGGGAACTGACCGACGATCAGCGTGCCGCCTACCGAGCCGAGGGCAGAAATCCCGTCCTGCGGCTGAAAATGCCCGACGCGGACATGACTTGGCGCGACCTCGTGCGAGGGGAAACCACTTTTCCGGCGGGGACGGTGCCGGATTTCGCCCTGACGCGCGGCAACGGCGAACCGTTGTACACCCTGGTCAATCCGGTGGACGACGCGTTGATGAAAATCACGCACGTGCTACGCGGTGAGGATCTGCTGCCGTCGACGGCACGCCAGATCGCGCTGTATCAGGCGTTGATTCGGATCGGTGTGGCGCAGCGCGTACCGGAGTTCGCTCACCTGCCGAGCGTTCTCGGCGACGGCAACAAGAAGCTGTCCAAACGCGATCCGCAGTCCAATTTGTTCCTCCACCGCGAACGCGGCTTCATCCCAGAGGGACTGCTGAATTATCTTGCGCTGCTCGGGTGGGGCATCGCCGAGGACCGCGACGTGTTCAGCCTCGACGAAATGGTGACCGCGTTCGACGTCGCCGACGTCAACTCCAATCCCGCGCGATTCGACCAGAAGAAAGCCGACGCGCTCAATGCCGAACACATCCGCCTGCTGAGCGAAGACGATTTCACCGCGCGCCTGGCGGCGTACTTCGACGTTCACGGCCATCGGACGGGGCTCGACGAAGCGCAATTCGCCGAGGCTGCCCAGCTGGTGCAGACCCGCATCGTGGTACTCGGCGATGCGTGGGATCTGCTGAAGTTCCTCAACGACGACGAGTTCGTGCTCGACGAGAAGTCCGCCTCCAAGGAGTTGCGTGCCGACGCCGTTCCCGTACTGGATGCCGCGCTGGCAGCGCTGGAGAACATCGGGCAGTGGTCGACAGCGGATATCGAAAGCGCACTGAAGGCATCGCTATTGGAAGGGTTGGAACTCAAACCGCGCAAGGCGTTCGGCCCGATCCGCGTCGCCGCCACCGGAGCATCGGTCAGTCCGCCGCTGTTCGAATCGCTGGAACTGCTGGGCCGCGAGCGTAGCCTGCGCCGGCTGCGCGCCGGCCGCGATCGCGCGGCGGCGACGGACCAGGCGTGAGAATTCCCCCGCCGAAACTTTGGTAGTCTGCACGTCGGCCCGACACAAACGACGGCAGGAACGTCACGCCGCCGGACGAGCCGAAAAGCGTTCGTGACCAGCGGTTACGGACAGCCAATGGGGTATGGTGTAATTGGCAACACAGCTGATTCTGGTTCAGCCATTCTAGGTTCGAGTCCTGGTACCCCAGCCATCTCGGTGATTAGGTGGGCATTCCGTCTTCGGATATGCTGACCCTCCGAAAAACAATGTTCTAGCCCCCGTCGTCTAGCGGCCTAGGACGCCGCCCTCTCACGGCGGTAGCGTGGGTTCGAATCCCATCGGGGGTACAATTCGTAGTGACGAGCGGGTTCGAAGAACCCGCGAGGACCACTTCAGAGGCGACGCGTGAGCGCGTCGGCCGCCGCCAGAAGATCCGCAGCCCAGCGCGCACCGGGGCGCCGTCCCATTCGGTCGATCGGCCCGGATACCGACACCGCCGCGATCACGTTGCCTCGCGCATCGCGCACCGGCGCTGAGACACTGGCCACACCCGGCTCGCGTTCTGCAGCGCTCTGTGCCCAACCGCGCTTACGCACTTCGGCGAGTGTTCGGTCGGTGAATTTCGCAGTCGGCAGAACGGTTTGTTGCGTCGCCGCGTCCGCGTGGGCCAACAGCACCTTGGCACCCGACCCGGCAGTCATCGGCAGCCTCGCGCCGACGGGCACCGTATCGCGCAGCCCGGCAGGCGGTTCCAAGGCCGCGATACATATGCGCGACGTGCCCTCGCGACGGTAGAGCTGCACGCTCTCGCCGGTGATCTCGCGAAGCCGCGGCAGCACCACCACGCCGGCGGCCAACAACGGATCACTGACTTGGCCCGCCAATTCGGTCAGCGCCGGGCCCAGGCGCCATCGGCCGTCGCCGTTGCGGGCCAGCAGCCGGTGCGTTTCCAGGCCGGCGGCTAGTCGGTGCGCGGTAGCGCGGGGGAGACCGGTGCGCTCGCACAACTCCGCCAGCCCGCAGGGCGAATCGGCCACCGCATGCAGCACACCCACCGCTTTGTCCAGCACGCCGATGCCGCTATCCTGTCTCATAAGGAGATACTAGCGTCCCAGATTGTGAGATTGCCACCATGTCTACCACCCAAAAGCCGCGCACCATGGCCGAGAAAGTGTGGGCCGACCATGTCGTCAGCCTGGGCGAGGGCGAGGGCGCGGCCCGGGAACCCGATCTGATCTACATCGACCTTCACCTCGTGCACGAAGTCACCAGTCCGCAGGCGTTCGATGGATTGCGAGTGGCTGGACGCGCGGTGCGCCGACCCGATCTGACGATCGCCACCGAGGACCACAATGTGCCGACGGTCGACATCGACAAGCCGATCGCCGATCCGGTGTCGCGCACTCAGGTCGAGACGCTGCGACGCAACTGTGAAGAGTTCGGCATCCGACTGCACCCGATGGGCGACGCCGAACAAGGCATCGTGCACATCATCGGGCCGCAACTCGGACTGACCCAACCCGGCATGACGGTGGTGTGCGGCGACAGCCATACCTCGACGCACGGTGCCTTCGGTGCGATTGCGATGGGCATCGGAACATCGGAGGTCGAGCACGTGCTTGCGACGCAGACGTTGCCGCTGCGGCCGTTCAAGACCATGGCGGTCAACGTCGACGGTCGACTGCCCGCCGGTGTCAGCGCGAAGGACATCATCTTGGCGGTGATCGCGAAGATCGGCACCGGCGGGGGACAGGGCTACGTCATCGAATACCGCGGCAGCGCCATCCAATCGCTGTCGATGGAAGGCCGGATGACGATCTGCAATATGAGCATCGAGGCCGGCGCGCGCGCGGGCATGGTCGCTCCCGACGAGACGACGTACGAATATCTGCGTGGACGTCCGCACGCACCGCGGGGCGCCGACTGGGACGCCGCCGTCGCGGCGTGGAGCCAACTGCGCACCGACGAGGGTGCCGAGTTCGACACCGAGGTCTATGTCGATGCCTCGACGTTGAGCCCGTTTGTCACCTGGGGCACCAACCCGGGGCAGGGCGTGCCCCTGTCGGGTGCGGTGCCTGACCCCGAGCTGATGTTCGACGATGCCGAACGTCAAGGCGCCGAGAAAGCCCTGGCCTACATGGATCTTCGGCCCGGAACTGCCATGCGCGACATCGTCGTCGACGCCGTCTTCGTCGGCTCGTGCACCAATGGGCGCATCGAGGATCTGCGTGTGGTCGCCGACGTGCTGTGCGGCCGCAAGGTGGCCGACGGGGTGCGGATGTTGATCGTGCCCGGCTCGATGCGAGTCCGCGCGCAGGCCGAATCGGAAGGTCTCGGAGAGATCTTCACCGCCGCCGGTGCGGAGTGGCGACAGGCCGGCTGCTCGATGTGTCTTGGAATGAATCCAGACCAACTGTCGCCGGGCGAACGGTGTGCGTCGACGTCGAACCGCAACTTCGAAGGACGACAGGGCAAGGGTGGCCGCACACATTTGGTCTCTCCCGCAGTCGCCGCTGCCACCGCCGTTCGGGGCAACGTTGTCCTCACCCGCCGACCTGACTCAGCAATAGGAGACCGTGATGGAAGCATTTCGCACTCACACAGGCATCGCCGTACCGCTACGCCGGTCGAATGTCGACACCGATCAGATCATCCCGGCCGTCTACCTGAAGCGGGTCACCCGAACGGGTTTCGAGGACGGCTTGTTCGCCGCGTGGCGGAACGACCCGTCGTTCGTGTTGAACCTGTCGCCGTTCGACAAAGGTTCGGTGTTGGTCGCGGGCCCCGATTTCGGTACTGGGTCGTCACGCGAGCATGCGGTGTGGGCACTCATGGACTACGGCTTCCGAGTCGTCATCTCGTCGCGCTTCGCCGATATTTTTCGCGGCAACGCGGGCAAGGCGGGCTTGTTGGCGGCAGAAGTTTCTCAAGATGATGTGGAGCTGCTCTGGAAGCTCATCGAGGAGCATCCGGGCATGGAAATCACTGTGAACCTTCAAGATCGGAATGTGGTCGCCGGAACGGTCATGGTGCCGTTCACGATTGACGATTACACGGCTTGGCGGCTGAGCGAAGGACTTGACGATATAGGCCTTACGCTGCGGAAACTCGATCAAATCGAATCGTATGAAGCGCAGCGGCCACAGTGGAAACCACACACTCTGCCCGATCCCGAATTAGGCGGCACAGCGACCGAAATTCGGGTCTTCACACCCGTTCTGCGAGCCCTCCGCCAGCGGCCATGCGCGGCAACCTGATTGCGAAAAAATTGCGCCAGCAACGCTTGAAATTGCGCGTGGCGCTTGGAAATCAATGGTATGTCGTATTACCGTGTTGTTCTAGCCGGTCCAAGGTGGACCGCTGGTGTGGAGGTTTTGCATGAACAAAGCAGAGCTGATCGACGTACTCACGAAGAAGCTCGACACTGATCGCCGCACGGCCACCGATGCGGTCGAGAATGTCGTAGACACAATCGTGCGTGCGGTGCATAAGGGTGACAGCGTCACCATTACCGGTTTCGGCGTATTCGAACAACGCCGTCGTGCAGCCCGGGTCGCGCGCAATCCGCGTACCGGCGAGACAGTGAAAGTGAAGCCAACGTCCGTGCCGGCCTTCCGGCCCGGCGCTCAATTCAAAGCGGTTGTCTCTGGCGCACAGCGCCTCTCGGCGGAAGGACCAGCAGTGAAGCGTGGAAGTGGTACCGGTACGGCACGGAAGGCAGTGAAGCGCGCCGCAGTCAAGAAGGCTGTGAAGCGCAGTGCGGCCAAGAAGGCAGTGAAGCGTGCCGCAGTCAAGAAGGCTGTGAAGCGCACCGCCGTCAAGAAGGCTGTGAAGCGCAGCGCCGCCAAGAAGGCAGTGAAGCGCAGCGCCGCCAAGAAGACGGTGAAGAAGGCCGCAGCCAAGAAGACGGTGAAGCGTGCAGCAGCCAAGAAGGCTGTGAAGCGCGGCGCCGCCAAGAAGGCCGTGAAGCGCACCGCAGCCAAGAAGGCCGTGCGGCGGGCTCCCGCCAAGAAGGGCCGTCGGTAAGTTCGGCATCGGACACGCCGCGGGTCGTCAGGACCCGCGGCGTGTTCTTGCGTCTGTGCGTCGCAGGGCGCCGCTTTCAGTCGCGCGACAGTGCGCGTCAGTCACTTCCGTTTACAAATAACGGTTTTGGATTTAATTCGGGCGGCGCGACGGCAGCCGCCGCCAGGTCATTTCTTGGCGGCAAGCGGGCTGCCGAGATGGTCGGCGGCGACCAAGCGGCCGTCGAACAAGCGACATCACCCATGTGCTGCCCTTGCGGTTGCGCGACTTGTCCGGCCGCACGCCGTCGCGATCGCTCCACCATGCGATGAGGTCAGGGATGACTTCCCCCTGTGTGCAGATCACCGGCGTCCCCTCGGTGGCAGCGATTTCGAGGACGCGACTCCGAGCTGAGCTTGCGCTTCGCGGCATAGGCGTCAGCCGTCAGCAGCGGCTCGTCGTGGATCTGCACGCCCAGTTCCTCCGCCAGGGGTTCGAGCGTTTGATGGCACCGCAGTCGATCGGCGGCGTAGAGGTCTGTGGCTCCGAATGCAAGCAACTGACCCACGAGTGACTCTGCCTGGGCCCTGCCTTGCTTGTCCAGCGGGCGCGCGCGATCGTCGCCCTTCCAGCGCGACTTGCTGCCGGCCGTCCCGTGCCGAACGATCAACACCGTTTTGGTGTTGACGGGTAGCTTCATGAAGCGGCGCAACACCTTTCGGTCATCGGGATACCCCAGTTCCTTGATGGCAAGCTTTGCCGGTAGCCATTTCAACTCGTCGACTTCGGCGCTCGGGACGAAGTCGCCGCCCCCGCTGCGCGCTGCCCAGTAACGCACCTTCTTGAGGCCCGTCTCGATCGGGTAGCTGACAGTCGACGAGTCGGCGTCCGAGATGGGACTGTGACCGGTTTCCTCGATGATCTCGCGCACCGCGGTGACGGGTTCGGTCTCGCCCGGATCGAGCTTGCCCTTCGGCAACGACCAATCGTCATACCGCGGGCGGTGAATGATGGCCACTTCCGGTGTGGAGTCGTCAGCGTCGCCGGATCGCCACAGCACAGCGCCTGCGGCAAGCACGGCTTTGCCCGCCGGAACCGCAGTCGGTGGGATCTCTTTGGGCACCTCAGCTCCTGATGGTCATACAAAGTCGGGAAGACGAATCGCCGATCGGTCTCAGGGGTGCCTGCGTTGTTCCATCAACGACACCTGGTGATCGCGCACCGTCTCGTCCTCCTGAGGAGATGCAGTCCACTTACCGTCCATGCCCAACTGCCAGCACCGAGTGGCGGGGTCAAGGGCGGAGTCGAAGACGTCGCCCAGTTGCGCCGTCAGTCTCGGATCCTTGACCTGAGCCATGACTTCGACTCGCCGGTCGAGATTACGATGCATCATGTCGGCGCTGCCGATCCAGAACTCGTCGATGGCGCGGAAGTGAATAATCCGCGAGTGCTCCAGGAAGCGGCCCAAAATCGAGCGCACCGCGATGTTGTCGGAATAACCGGGCACACCGGGGCGCAGGGCGCAGATGCCGCGGACAACCACCTCGACCCGCACGCCTGCTTGTGACGCACGGTAGAGCGCATCGATGACCTGCTCGTCGACCAACGCGTTGGCCTTCAATCGGATCCCGGCATCTTCGCCGGCATGTTTGGCGGCGATCTCCCGGTCGATTCTTTCGATGATCCCCTTGCGAACGCCGTGCGGAGCCACCAGCAGATTGCGATAGGAAACCTTGCGTGAGTAGCCGGTCAGCGAATTGAACAAGTCGGTGAGGTCCGCGCCGATATCCGGCGCGGCGGTGAGCAGGCCGACATCTTCATAGAGTCGCGCGGTCTTGCTGTTGTAGTTACCGGTGCCGATGTGGCAGTAGCGCCGGATGGTCGATCCCTCACGGCGCACGACCAGGCAGGTCTTGCAGTGGGTCTTCAGACCGATCAGCCCGTAAACCACGTGCACGCCGGCTTGTTCCAGTTGGCGAGCCCACTTGATGTTCGCCTGTTCGTCGAAGCGCGCCTTTATCTCCACCAGCGCCACCACCTGCTTGCCCGCCTCGGCGGCGTCGATCAGCGCGTTGACGATCGGCGAGTCGCCCGAGGTGCGATACAGCGTCTGCTTGATCGCCAGCACGTTGGGATCGGCGGCGGCCTGTTCGATGAACCGTTGCACCGTGGTGGAGAACGAATCGTATGGATGGTGCACAAGCACGTCCCCGTCGCGAAGTGTGGCGAAGATGCTCTTGGGAGTCTCGCGCTCACCGAACGCCGGTGGCGTTGCAGGCACGAACGGTCGGTCCTTCAGTGCGGGCCGATCCTGGTCGTAGATCTGCCACAACGACGACAGGTCCAGCAGGCCGGGCACCTCGATGACATCACCTGTGTCCACATCGAGTTCGCGGAGCAGCAACTCGAGCATGCTCTCGGTCATGTCGTCGGAGACTTCGAGACGCACCGGCGATCCGAACCGCCTTCGGGCAAGTTCTCGCTCAAGTGCCTGAAGCAGATCTTCGTCGCGGTCCTCTTCGACCTCGAAGTCCGCATTGCGGGTGATGCGGAAGGCGTGGTGTTCGACGATCTCCAGGCCCGGGAAGAGCACCGGCAGAAAGGCGGCGATCAACTCCTCCATCGGCAGGAAGCGCACGACGTCGGAAGAGCCTTCGCGGCGCGCGAGTTCCACGAAGCGATCGACGTTGTCAGGCACCTTGACTCGGGCGAAATGCTGACCGCCGTCCTCGGGCTGCTTGACCGTCACCGCCAGGTTCAAACTCAGCCCGCTCACGAACGGGAAGGGGTGTGCGGGATCGACCGCCAGCGGGGTCAACACCGGGAACACCTGCTCGTGGAAGTACGTCGACAGTCTCGAGCGTTCGTCCTCGTCGAGTTCGGCCCACGTGACGATCAGGATGCCCTCGTCGGCGAGCGCAGGGCGCACGGAGTCGAGGAAGACGTGTGCGTGCCTGCTCGCGATCTGCTGGGTGCGCTCGTTGATTCGGCGCAACTGCTCGCGCGGCGACAGACCGTCAGCCGACCGCACGGACAGGCCCATCTCGTCGCGGCGCTTCAGTCCCGCGACCCGCACCATGTAGAACTCGTCGAGGTTGGACGCGAAGATCGCGAGGAACTTCGCGCGCTCGAGCAGCGGCAGCGACGTGTCGGCGGCGAGCGCCAGCACCCGCGCGTTGAAGTCCAGCCAGCTGAGCTCGCGGTTGAGATACCGATCCTCGGGCAGCGCATTCTCGACCGCGGGCGACGTCGCCGCCGGTGGCGCTCCGGGCGACGAGTCGGAAGAGTCCGGCGAGGCGGGGCGCGTGACCGACTCCGTTTCGGCAGGTCGGATCTGAGCCTCGGCTTCTGTCATCTGACTGATGATTCCTTATTCACTAGCCGCCCTGCCACCGCGATGGCACATCCTGTTATCTGCTGTTCATCTGGCAGTGCCGATGGCCTGCGCGGTTGTCGCGCCGACACCCAACCGACGGGCGGCCAGCAAGTCATCGGGCGTGTCGATATCGCACCGCAGGCCCGGCCATGCCCCGGTCAACTCGATCGCGCCCGAATGGCGATGGCGTTGGGCCGAGTCAGCCCCGAACTGCGGATCCAATGGGACGCCGAATGCCATCAACGCAGACGTACCGGTGCCGTGCCGGTCGCCGACGAAGCCGCGCCGGTAGGCACGGGCGGCGGCGATCGCCTCGGCAAGCTCCTGCGGCTGCAGAGACGGTAAGTCCCCTTGCAGGACAACGACATTCGGGGTCTCGTCACGCACAACTGCCTCCGCTGCTTTGATCGCGTTGTTCAAGGGGTCGCGATGGCCCGCCGGGGTGGGGTCGGTGAGGACCCGTGCGCCGAGTGTGCGGGCCGCGTCGGCGGCGCCGTCGTCGGGTGTCACGACCGTGATCGCCGCGAGCGCCGGGACTGCCGAGGCTGCGGTGATGGTGTCGATCAACATCGCCAGCACGACGTTCTCGCGGGTGGCCGCTGAGAAGACCGGAGCCAGTCTCGTCTTGGCGGCGGCGAGCCGTTTGACGGCGATCACCAGTCCGATATCGGCCTGCGATGACCCGCCCATGAGCGCCATCCTGCCAGCACGCCAGCTCAGGCTAGGGTTAAGGGCGTGGTCGAGGCGGCGGTGATGGGCGCCGGTGCGTGGGGATCTGCACTGGCCAAGGTCTTGTCAGACGCGGGCAGCGATGTGCGGTTGTGGGCCCGCCGTCCGGAACTCGCCGACGAGATCAACGACACTCATCGCAACGCCTCCTATCTCGGCGACGCCGAATTGCCGAAGTCGATCCGTGCGACGAGCGACCCGGCCGAGGCGCTCACCGGTGCGTGCACGGTGCTGCTGGCGGTGCCCGCGCAGACGCTGCGCGCCAACCTCGAGCAGTGGGCCGGCCTGATCGGTGACGACGCCACCTTGGTGAGCCTGGCCAAGGGCGTCGAGTTGGACACGCTGATGCGGATGAGCCAGGTGGTCGTGCAAGTCACCGGCGCGGACGCATCGCGGGTGGCGGTGGTCAGCGGTCCGAACCTGGCCAGTGAAATCGTCGAGGAGCAGCCTGCGGCCACCGTCGTCGCGTGCACTGACTCAGGACGGGCGGTGGCGCTGCAACGCGCCTTCGCGACGGGATACTTCCGTCCCTACACCAACGCCGACGTCATCGGCGCCGAGGTCGGCGGGGCATGCAAGAACGTCATCGCATTGGCATCGGGGATGGCCGCCGGCGTCGGACTGGGGGAGAACACGGCCGCGGCGATCATCACGCGCGGGCTCGCCGAGATCATGCGACTCGGAATCGCGTTGGGCGCCAAGCCGGCAACACTGGCCGGCCTGGCCGGCGTCGGCGATCTCGTCGCCACGTGTACGTCGCCGCATTCCCGCAACCGCTCGTTCGGTGAACGCCTAGGTAAGGGCGGCACCATGGAGTCGGCCATGCTCGCCGCGGGCGGCCACGTCGCCGAGGGCGTGACATCGTGTCAGTCGGTGCTGGCGCTGGCCGACAGCTACGACGTCGAAATGCCGCTCACCGACGCCGTACACCGGGTCTGCCACAAGGGATTGTCGGTCTACGAGGCGGTGGCACTGCTGCTCGGCCGAAGCACCAAGTCGGAGTAACGCGTGGACGGGCAGTACGGTGATTCGACTCGCAGCGTCAAAGCCGTTAGCACGGAAGCTGTTCCAGGCGGGCCCGTCGCACCACCCCCGGTTCCCGCGGCCGCTTACCACATTCCTCGCGACGAGGACGATGCCCTGGACAGCTACGGTCGCAAATCGAACCCCACCTGGCGGCAACTCGAATCGGCGATCGCCACCCTCGAGAATGCCACTCGTGCATTGACGTTCGGCTCCGGCATGGCTGCGATCACCACAGTGCTGCGGGTGCTCAGCAGGCCGGGCGCGACCGTGGTGGTGCCGGCAGACGGCTACTACCAGGTGCGTCGATATGCAGTGGAGTACCTTGCGCCACAGGGAATCACGGTGATCCAGGCAGCATGCGCGGACATGTGCGCGGCGGCAACCGACGCCGACGTGGTGCTCGCGGAGACGCCGTCCAACCCGGGCCTGGATGTCGTGGACCTCCATCGGCTCGCGATGACCTGCCGACAGCGCGGGTCGACGCTCGTCGTCGACAACACAACCGCAACGCCGTTGTCGCAGCAGCCGTTGTCTCTGGGCGCAGATCTGGTCGTGGCCAGCGCCACCAAGGCTCTGGCGGGTCATCACGACGTCCTGGCGGGCTACGTCGCGGGCAGTCACGACGATCTGATGACCAGGATCGAGCGGGATCGGCTGCTCGCCGGTCCGATTCTTGGCGCGTTCGAAGCGTGGCTGGTGTTGCGGAGTCTGGGTACTGCGGGACTGCGGTTGGAGCGGCAATGCCACAACGCTGCGGCACTGGCGGTGATGTTGCACGCGCATCCCGCGGTGAAGTCGGTGCGCTATCCCGGCCTGCCCGACGACCCGTCCCATCAGATCGCCACGATGCAGATGCGTCACTTCGGTGGCGTCGTCGCCGCGGAGCTGGAGAACGCCGACGCGGTGCATTCGCTGGTCGAGCGCAGCGCGCTGCTGGTCTCGTCGACGAGCTTCGGCGGGATCCATACCTCGGTGGATCGCCGCGCCCGCTGGGGCGACCCGGTCAGCGAGGGATTTGCCCGCATCTCCCTGGGGATCGAGGACACCGACGACCTGATCGCCGATGTCGAGCAGGCGCTGGGGTAGTCGGGCGACGATCAAGCGGCGCAAGCCGCGTTGAGGAGGCCGACCATTGGGGGAGACCCCGTTTGGGCAGGTCACGGGCGTACGTCGTGCGCTTCGCGGCCAGGGCGGTAGCCTCTCTAGGTTGTGACTGCCCCCCGAGAGCCCGGTCCCGCCCGGCCGGTGCGCGTCGCCGTCGTCTACGGCGGCCGCAGCTCCGAGCACGCGATCTCGTGTGTTTCCGCAGGCAGCATCCTGCGCAATCTCGATCCGCAACGCTTCGAGGTGGTGGCCGTCGGCATCACGCCCGGCGGGTCGTGGGTCCTGACCAACGCCGACCCGGACAGCTTGGCGATCACCGACGGACGGCTGCCGCAGGTGGGCACGGCCTCAGGCACCGAACTGGCGTTGGCGGCCGATCCGGGCCGCAGCGGACAACTGCTGTCGCTGGGCGGCGGCGCCGGTGAACTGCTGGCGGCCGTCGATGTGGTGTTCCCCGTGTTGCACGGACCGTACGGTGAGGACGGCACCATCCAGGGGCTGCTCGAGCTCGCCGGTGTCCCTTACGTCGGCGCAGGCGTGCTCGCTAGCGCCGCCGGAATGGACAAGGAGTTCACCAAGAAATTGCTCGCGGCCGAGGGCCTGCCGATCGGCGACCACGTCGTCCTGCGGCCGCAGCAGGACACGGTGTCCCTCGAGGATCGCGAACGGCTGGGGTTGCCCGCATTCGTCAAACCCGCGCGCGGCGGATCGTCGATCGGCATCAGCAGGGTGACGGCGTGGGACCAGCTGCCCGAGGCGATCGCACTGGCGCGCCGCCACGACCCGAAGGTGATCGTCGAAGCGGCCGTGTCCGGGCGCGAATTAGAGTGCGGCGTATTGGAATTCCCCGACGGCAGGATCGAGGCCAGTACGGTCGGTGAGATCCGGGTGGCCGGTGTGCGCGGCCGCGAGGACGGGTTCTACGATTTCGCGACCAAGTATCTCGAGGACGCCGCCGAGCTCGATGTGCCCGCGAAGGTCGACGACAGCGTGGCAGACGAGGTGCGGCAGTTGGCGATTCGCGCGTTTCGGGCCATCGACTGCCAGGGCCTGGCTCGCGTCGATTTCTTCCTCACCGACGACGGGCCGGTCGTCAACGAGATCAACACGATGCCGGGGTTCACGACGATTTCGATGTATCCACGGATGTGGGCTGCCAGCGGCGTCGACTATCCAACGCTGTTGACCACCATGGTAGAAACGGCGCTCAAGCGGGGCACCGGCCTGCGTTAACCGCGATTTCGGTGCGCTAACAGTCGTTCAGCGGTCGTACGCGCACCGAAATCGCCCGGAAGTCACCGCACCGGTGCGGGGTCAACCGGCTTGGCGGGCAACGACTTCGCGATGACGCGGGAGATCTCCTGAATCGGCGTCGGCCCCGAACCCGTCGGGCAGGGTCAGTGCGACGTAGACCGGTCGGTCGACGGCGAACCACGTGCTGCGGCCTTGATCGGCGATCTCGAACCAAGCCACGTCGTCGACCACTTGAAGTGGGCTTCCGACGACGAATTCCGTGGGCCGATCGAGACCGCAACGAAGGATGACGGCTTCGCCGTCGGGGGATGCCCGCCAGGCCGCCGCCCCCGCGGGTGCCGGGTCCGCGACGGGTGCACGGTGAAACTCACCCAGGTCGTCGGGCACCGCGCCCGACAGCGTCCGGCATTCGGCGCTGTCGGCCTTCGGCGCGGGCAGCGCGACGATCGCGACGGGTTTCTCGTCCGCGGGGCTTTGCCGCAGTGCGGCAACGATCAGGATCGCGATGACGGCCGCGACCGCCACGACAATCGCCGAGATCAGCAGCGCCCGCGGCGGGCCGTCGCGAGACGGTGCATCCACGGCTCAAACTCTAGGGCCGCACTCCATTGGCGATCGGACAGGTCAGCGTGCGGGTGATGCCGGTCACTTGCTGCACGCTCGGCACGACGCCCGCCTGCAGCTCGTCGAGCGTTTCGGCGCCGATGCGGACCACCACGTCATACGGCCCGGTCACGTATTCCGCGGACAGCACACCGGACAGGCCGGCGAGCTGCTTGGCGATGACTTCGGCGCGGCCCACCTCTGTCTGGATCAGCATGAAAGCCTCGACCACCCGCTGTTCCTCCGTCTCCTGCATAGACTCCTCGCCGCAGGGGACAAACGTACCGCAGCTTCCGACGGTGTTCAGCGGTGATCTTGCGAGGAACCCCGGTCGTTTACGGCCGGGAGGAATCGCATCCTCGTCGTGGTGTCGGCGCATAGCGCTGGCACCTTGGACTAGGTGGGGCGTTTCTGGTTCTCGATGTAGTCCTTGACCACTGAGAGTGGTGCGCCGCCGCAGGATCCGGCGAAGTAGGAGGGTGACCAGAAGTGTTGGCCCCGGAGGTATTTGCGAATGTGGGCGGGAAATTCCTGGCGTAAGTGTCGGGCGGAGACGCCTTTGAGGCTGTTGACCAGTCGTGAGAGCGCGACTTTGGGTGGGTAGTGCACGAGCAGGTGCACGTGGTCGGTTTCTCCGTTGAACTCGCGAAGCTCGGCGCCGAAGTCGGCGCAGACGTCGGTCATGATCTGTTCGCAGCGGTGCAGGATCTCGTCGGTGAACGGTCCGCGCCGGTACCTTGGTGTGAAGACCAAATGGGCATGGAGGTTGTAAACCACCGATCTTCCCCTGCGAACATCGGGATCTGGTTCCCATCTGGGTGACATAGACCAACGTTAGCGTGGCATGGATACCGAGCGTGTCGGACCGAACAGTTAAGGTGCGGGCATGAGACAGGTGGTGCAGGTTCGACTGGAAGCTGACGCCGCCCAGCTCGATGCACTGGCCCGCACCCTGATTGCGTGTAATGAGACCGCGAACCTGGTATCGGCCATCGCACACCGTGAGGGGGTGTTCCGGGGTCGGGATCTGCGGGCGATCACCTATGCCCAGGCCCGCCAGCACGCCGGACTGGGCTCGCAGGTTGCGCAGTCGTGTATCCGCAAGGTCGCCGACGCCTACACCACGTTGAGAGCGAATGTAGGCAACGGTCGGTACGGGAAACCCGGCGGCACGCGCCGACAGAAGGTGGAAGCGAATCCGATCCGGTTCGGGGCGATGTCGGCGCAGCCGTTCGACGACCGCTGCCTGTCCTGGGCCCATGACGCCGACAGCGCTACGGGTGGTGCGGTGTCGATCTGGACCGTCGATGGCCGGTTGAAGAACCTGCGGTTCACCGGCGAACCGGCCCAGATCGCGCTGCTGCGGGCATATCGCAGCGGCGAAACCGATCTGGTGATCCGGCGCCGCCGGCGCGGTGGCGGCCCCCTGGTGGCGTATCTGATCGCGACCGTCGACCTGCCCGAACCGGCGGTGCGCACCGGCGAGCACCTGGACACCGCCGCTGGCTGGATCGGGGTCGATATGGGGATTGAGAACATCGCGGTCACCAGCGACCGGCCCCTGGCTCGGGAGTTGATGGGCGCCTACGGTGCTGAGGCCTCGGACGGGGCGGCCGGCCGCGGCAGTGTGAAAGACCGCCGCACCCGCAACCGCGACCTGCGCCACAAACTGCAGAAGAAGAACACCAAGTCGGCGAAACGGCTGCTGCGCAAACGCGCCCGTAAAGAAGCCCGCTTCGCCGCAGACGTTAACCACCAGATTTCGAAGAGGATCGTGGCCGAGGCTGAACGCACCAGACGCGGGATCGCGGTCGAAGAATTGACCGGCATCCGCGAACGGGTACGGCTCCGCAAGCCCCAACGCGCCACCCACGCCAGCTGGGCCTTCGCTCAACTCGGCGCGTTCCTCACCTACAAAGCAGCCCGCGCCGGTGTGCCGATAGTCCAAGTGGACCCGGCCTACACCAGCCAGCGCTGCACGGCCTGCGGCCATATCGACAGACGCAACCGGACCAGCCAGGCCCAGTTCGTCTGCCGGGACTGCGGATACACCGCAGAACACGCAGACATCCTCGGAGCCGACAACATCGCGCACCGAGCCCCAACCACCTGGGCCCGGTCAACGGCCCCCAGCGCGGCGTGAAGCGTGACACCCAGTCACGAACAACAGCTGCAAGCCTGGCCATTCATGGCCGGGTAGTTGACGCCAGGAAAGGTATGCCATGGCGACCGAGGGGCCGGCCGAGAGTCTGGCCGGGTTGGGTGAGTTCGCCGTGATCGATCGGCTTGTGACGGGTCGGGCGCAGCCGCAAGCCGTCGCGCTGGGGCCGGGCGATGATGCGGCAGTGGTGTCCGTCGGCGGCGGGATGACGGTCGTGTCCACCGACATGCTCGTCGAGGGGCGGCATTTCCGGCTCGACTGGTCCACCCCGCATGAGGTGGGCCGCAAAGCCATCGCACAGAACGCCGCCGATATCGAGGCGATGGGTGCGCGGACGATTGCGTTCGTCGTCGCGTTCGGCGCACCCCCTGCCACGCCCACGGCGCAGGCGCTCGAATTGGCCGACGGAATGTGGCACGAGGCGCGGATGCTCGGCGCGGGGATCGCCGGCGGCGATCTGGTCAGCGCGCCGCAATGGGTGATCTCGGTGACCGTGTTGGGCGACCTGGACGGTCGCGCCCCCGTGCGCCGAGCGGGGGCCAGGCCGGGCGACGCGGTGGCGGTCGTCGGCGACCTCGGACGCGCGGCAGCGGGATATGCGCTGTGGCACAAGGGTATTGAAAGGTACGACGAGTTGCGACAGCGGCATTTGGTGCCCGAGCCACCCTATGGCCAAGGACGGATAGCTGCCGATGCCGCCGCTACCGCGATGACGGATGTGTCAGATGGGCTGCTCGCCGATCTCGGGCACGTGGCGCAGGCGTCGGGCGTCGGCATCGATGTGTCGACGGCGGCGCTGGCCGCCGACCGCGACGCGGTCGCCGAAGCAGGTGATGCAGTCGGAGCGGACGCGATGGCCTGGGTACTCGGCGGCGGTGAGGATCATGCGCTGGTCGCCACGTTCAGCGGATCGCCGCCTGACGGCTGGCGAGTGATCGGCCGAGTGATCGACGGGCCACCGCGGGTGTCGGTCGACGGCGCCGACTGGCAGGGAAATCCGGGGTGGCAGTCATTCGACTAGTTAGGGTGACGGATCGTGACCGTCTACGCCATCGCTACGTTGAGGTTCACGGATCGCTCCGCCTACGACCGCTACCAAGCGCGCTTCATGGAGGTCTTCGTCCGCTATCGCGGGACGGTGCTCGCGGCCGACGAGTCGCCACAGGTGGTCGAGGGTGCATCGGATGTGCAGAAGGTGGTGCTGATGTCGTTTCCCGATGAGACGTCGTTTCACGCGTGGGCGGATTCGCCCGACTATCAAGCGATCTCCGAAGACCGCCGCGCCGGTGCGGACACCGTGGTGTTTCTGATCAAGGGATTGATGTGACCGCGCGGCCGTTGCACGAACTCGTCGAGGACGGCTGGGCGCGGGCACTGGAACCCGTAGCCCCCGCGGTGACCCAGATGGGGGAATTTCTGCGGGCTGAACTCGCGGCGGGCAACGGCTACCTACCCGCCGGCCCGAATGTGTTGCGCGCATTCACCTTTCCATTGGATCAGGTTCGCGTGCTCATCGTCGGCCAGGACCCGTATCCGACGCCGGGGCACGCGGTGGGCCTCAGCTTCTCGGTGGCGCCGGACGTGCGGCCGTTGCCGCGCAGCCTGGAGAACATCTTCACCGAGTACGGAAAGGATCTGGGCTATCCCGCTCCGACCACGGGTGACCTCTCGCCGTGGGCGGAACGGGGGGTGATGCTGCTCAACAGGGTGCTCACGGTTCGGCCGGGCAACCCGGCGTCGCACCGGGGCAAGGGCTGGGAGGCCGTGACCGAGTGCGCGATCCGGGCCCTCGTCGCCCGCGAGCAGCCGCTGGTCGCGGTGCTGTGGGGCCGCGACGCGTCGACGCTGAAACCGATGCTCGACGGCGAGGACTGTGTGGCCATCGAGTCGCCGCATCCATCGCCGCTGTCGGCGTCGCGAGGATTCTTCGGTTCGCGGCCGTTCAGCAGGGCCAACGAGCTACTCGAGAAGATGGACGCCGAGCCGATCGACTGGCGCCTGCCGTGAGGGGCCTTACGCGCTAGCCGCGCGTGACCTTGCCGGCCTTGATGCACGACGTGCACACGTTGACGCGCTTCTTGTTGCCGCCCGGATGGGTCACGGCGCGCACGGTCTGGATGTTCGGGTCCCACCGGCGGCTGGTCCGGCGATGGGAGTGCGACACCGACTTGCCGAAGCCGGGGCCCTTCCCACAGATATCGCACACGGCAGCCATATGTAGAACTCCTCGGTTAAGTCTTGGGGGTCCGGGTCGTTTCGTCGACCCGACAACCTGACCAGGATACCGGCCGCCTCAGCGATCACCAAAATGGACTCTGGGGCCTCGCGCATGCGCTCAGCCGTGCGTCGACGCGGCGCGAACGTTCTGACGGCCCTGTCAGCGTGAGTGGCTAGGCTGACGCCCACCTGGCTTGACGGTGTTTGGAGGTGGGGCATGTCGGCTCGGCGGCTCGACGCCTCCACCCTGCGGGACTGGGCTCACACCGCGGTCGGCGAGCTCATCTCTCACACCGACGAGATCAATCGGCTGAACGTCTTCCCCGTTGCCGACGCGGACACCGGCACAAACATGCTGTTCACGATGCGTTCGGCCTGGGCGCGCGCCGACGCGCTGTCCACCTCCGACGACGTCGCACAGGTGGCCGGAGCGCTGGCGCGCGGCGCGTTGCAGGGCGCCCGCGGCAATTCCGGCGTGATCCTCTCTCAGATCCTGCGTGGTCTGGCCGACGTCGCGGGCGCTGCGTCGGCCGATCGGGGTGGTCTGGCGGATATCAACGGCGCGCTGCTGGCGGCCGCCCTGCGGCATGCGGTCGGCCTGGTCGTCACGTCGATGGGCGAGGCCGTCCCCGGCACGATCGTCTCGGTCCTGCAGGCCGCCGCCGGCGCGGCCGAGCACGCCGCGGCCGGCGGCGCCGATCTCGCCGACGTCGTGGTCACGGCGGCCGACGCCGCAGCCGTCTCGCTCGACAAGACCACCGACCAGCTCGATGTCTTGGCCAAGGCCGGCGTGGTGGACGCCGGCGGACGCGGGCTGCTGGTACTCCTTGACGCGATGAATGCCACGCTGACCGGGCATGCCCCGCGCCGGGGCGTGTACGTGCCATCGCCCCCGCAGGCCCCAGCGGCGCCGACCACTTCGGCCGCGCCGCAATTCGAGGTGATGTACCTCCTCACCGGGTGTGACTCCGACGGGGTGGAGACGCTGCGTCGCAGCCTCGACCGGCTTGGTGAGTCCGTCGCGATCGCAGCGTCGGCCGGCGGTGGCGGGCAGTACTCCGTCCACGTCCACGCCGATGACGCCGGAGCGGCGGTGGAGGCGGGCCTGGCGGTGGGTCGGCCCAGCCGCATCCAGATCACGTCGCTCACCGGCGCCACCGGTGCGGGGCCTGCCGGCGGGTGGGCCACCGAACGGGCGGTGCTGGCGGTGGTCGACGGGGCAGGCGCGGAAGAGCTGTTCACGGGCGAGGGCGCACACGTGCTGCGGCCCGAAGTCGACGAGCCGGTGAGCGCCAAACAACTGCTTCATGCGTTGGTCATGGCCGGCGCTGCGCAGATCATGGTGCTGCCCAACGGCTATGTGGCAGCCGAGGAGTTGGTGGCGGGATGCACCGCGGCGATCGGCTGGGGCATCGACGTGGTGCCGGTGCCCGCGGCCTCGATGGTGCAGGGGCTCGCCGCGCTCGCCGTCCACGACGCCGAACGGCAGGCCGTCGACGACGGATACACGATGGCCCGGGCCGCGGGCGGCGCCCGACACGGTTCGGTGCGGGTCGCGACCGAGGAGGCCCTCACCTGGGCGGGTACGTGCAAACCGGGCGACGGGCTGGGCATCGCGGGCGATGAGGTGCTCATCGTCGGAGAGAACCTCATCGCCGCCGGCGCTGGCCTCATCGATCTGCTTCTGGCCGCCGGCGGTGAGCTGGTCACGGTGCTCACGGGTGCCGGTGTCGATGACAGCGTCGGTGAAGCGCTGCGTGAACACGTACATCAACAGCACCTCGGCACCGAGTTGGTGACGTATCACACCGGCCACCGCGGCGACGCTCTGCTGATCGGAGTCGAATAGCCGTGGCTGTGCTGACCGACCGGCTCGACTACGTCATCGGCAAGAAGGCGGCGGGTCCGCTGGAGGAGCACTTCGGTATCCGCACGGTCAACGATCTGTTGCGGCACTACCCGCGCAAGTACAGCGACGGGATGACGGTGCTGGAGGAGGGGGAGGAGCTCGAAGAAGGCGAACACGTCACGTTCGTCGATGTCATCACTGACACGGCAGTCGGCGACATGAAGCCTCAATTCGACAAGAAGACCAAGAAGATGCGCTACCCCAAGTACCTGCGCGTGACCCTGGGTGACCGGAAGCCGAACGTCACGGCGACCTTCTTCAATGCCGGCTGGATGATAGACAAGTTGGAGAAGGGGACTCGGTTGATGCTCTCCGGAGAAGTCGGGTACTTCCGCCGCACTCTTCAATTGACCCACCCTGCGTTTCTCGTGTTGAACCCGCCCAGCGGCAAGCAGATCGGTACCAAGTCACTCAAGACGATCGCTTCGACGTCAGGCGCGACGGGCGAAGATCTTCTGTCGGCCTTCGAACGCGACTTCTTCCCGATCTACCCGGCCACGTCCAAGTTGCAGAGCTGGGATATCTACGCGTGTGTGCGCCAGGTGCTCGACGTCCTCGACCCCATTGCGGAACCGTTGCCGGAATCGTTTCTGCGGCAACATCATCTGATCAGCGAGGACCAGGCGCTGCGAGACGTTCACCTCGCCGAGAAGACGGCGGAACGTGACGCGGCGATCGCGCGTCTGACCTATGACGAGGCCATCGGTCTTCAATGGGCCCTCGTGCAGCGGCGGTTCAGCGAGCTGGGCGAGTCCGGTCCGCCCGCGCCGCTGATGCACGACGGCCTCGTCGCCACGATGCGTCGGCAGCTGCCGTTCGAATTGACCGAAGGCCAGAAGGATGTCCTGGAGGTGCTGTCCGCCGAGTTGGCGGCGAGCAGGCCGATGAACCGCATGCTGCAGGGCGAGGTGGGTTCCGGCAAGACCATCGTCTCGGTGCTGGCCATGCTGCAGATGGTGGATGCGGGCTATCAGACCGCGTTGTTGGCGCCGACGGAAGTGCTCGCCGCCCAGCACGCCCGATCAATTCGTGACCTGCTGGGACCGCTGGCTATGGCCGGGCAACTCGGCGGTGCGGAGAAAGCGACGCGGGTGGCCCTGTTGACGGGATCGATGTCACCGCAACAGAAAAAGCAGGTGCGCGACGAAGTCGCCTCCGGTGAAGCGGGCATCGTGATCGGCACGCATGCGCTGCTGCAGGAGGCCGTCGAGTTCAAGAACCTCGGCAAGGTCGTCGTCGACGAACAACACCGGTTCGGGGTGGAGCAGCGAGATCGTTTGCGCGCCAAGTCGCCTGAAGGTCTCACACCGCACCTGCTCGTGATGACCGCCACTCCCATTCCGCGGACTGTCGCGCTCACCCATTTCGGTGACCTCGAAACGTCGACGCTGCGCGAGCTGCCGCGAGGACGCCAACCGATCACGACGAACACCATCTTCCTCAAGGAGAAGCCGGCGTGGCTGCAGCGAGCCTGGCAGCGCATCGTCGAGGAGGTCGCTGCCGGTCGGCAGGCCTACGTCGTGGCGTCCCGCATCGACGAGAACGACAAGGCGGCCGACAAGAAGGACGATGCCGGCCCGCCCGCGACAACCGTCGTCGAACTGTTCGAACGGCTGCGTAACGGCCCGCTGTCCGGGCTGCGGCTCGGTCTCATGCACGGCCGGTTGTCGGCCGACGAAAAGGATGCGGTGATGGCCGCTTTCCGCGCGGGCGACATCGATGTTCTCGTCTGCACCACGGTGATCGAGGTCGGTGTCGACGTACCCAACGCCACCGTGATGCTGGTGATGGACGCCGACCGGTTCGGCATCAGCCAACTGCACCAGCTACGCGGTCGCATCGGCCGAGGGCAGCACCCGAGCTTGTGTCTGCTTGTCACGCAACTGCCGGAAGCATCGAAGGCCGGCACGCGGCTCAAAGCCGTCGCCTCGACACTCGACGGCTTCAAGCTCGCCGATCTCGACCTCGAGGAGCGCCGCGAGGGTGATGTACTGGGATACAGCCAATCCGGACGGCCGATCACGTTGCGTTTCCTGTCGCTATTCGAGCACCTCGACGTCATTCTCGCCGCGCGCGACTTCTGCGGTTCGCTCTATGAGAGGCACCCCGACCACCCCGGAATGGCGGTCCTGGCAGCACCGTTCACCGACACCGAACGCGTCGAGTACCTGGACAAGACGTGACTCGCACGCGCCTGCTCTGGCTGTCGGCGATCGTCTTGCTGGCGGTCGTCGTCGCGATCCAGGTCGTCACGCAGTCACGCCCTAGCCAGTTCATCGCCCGGGGCGACATACCCACCGTTGCACCGGGAACCGACGTGCTCGCGGGCATCCCGGAGATTCCCGTGCGCATCCGCGGATTCGACTATCGACGGGACGCGTTCGGCGATGCCTGGACCGACGACAACCCCGCGCCCGGTGGCCACAACGGATGTGACACGCGCAACGACATCCTCAACCGAGACCTCACCGACAAGACTTTCGTGTCGATCAAGCGGTGCCCGGACGCCGTTGCGACCGGCACCTTGCACGATCCCTACACGAACGATGTCATCGCGTTCACCCGAGGCGCCAAGGTTGGCGCGTCGGTTCAGATCGACCACATCGTTCCGCTCGCGCTGGCCTGGGATCTCGGTGCGCGCAACTGGACTGACGACATGCGGTTGAGGTTCGCCAATGACCCGGCGAATCTGCTTGCGGTGGAGGGACAGGCCAATCAGGACAAGGGTGACAAGGAACCCGCGAGCTGGATGCCGCCGAACGCGGCGTTCCGATGCCAGTACGCGATGCAGTTCATCGCAGTCTTGAGGGGTTACCAGCTACCCGTTGACATGCCGTCCGCAGACGCGCTTCGGCAGGCAGCGGCGACGTGCCCGACAGGATGACCACCGAGAAGGTTTCGTGCGTCAGGCATTTGTTCGGCCGGTCAGGGGTGTGTGCGACGAATCGCAGCCTCCACCTCGGTCGCGGGGATCCGCTTGGTGCAGAAGAACCAGTCTTCGCACTCCACGCCCTCGACGTGGCTATCCATCCGGTCCTTCGCCGTCCCACACGACCCTGCGGGAGGCACGATCACCGGGTCACCGGGTCGCCAGTCCGCGGGAGTGGCGACGTCGAAGTGGTCGGCGGTTTGCAGGGCCTTCACGACGCGTAGCAACTCATCGAAATTGCGTCCCAGCGACAGGGGATAGTAGATGACGGCGCGTACCACGCCCTTCGGATCGATCACGAACACCGCACGCACGGCCTTCGTCGAATCCTCGCCGGGCATGATCATCCCGTACTTGCGGGCGATGTCCATCGACACGTCCTCGATGAGCGGGAACGTCACCTCGACATCGCGCATATCGCGGAACGCGATTTTATCTTTGATGGTGCGCAACCAAGCGATATGGCTGTAGAGCCCGTCCACCGACAACCCCACCAACTCCGTGTTGTAGGCCGCGAACTCCTTCTGCATCGAGGCGAAAGTGATGAACTCGGTTGTGCATACGGGCGTGAAATCCGCCGGATGGGAGAACAGGATGACCCACTTTCCGACATAGTCGGCGGGGAAGTTGATCTCGCCTTGAGTGGTGGCTGCGGTGAACGATGGGGCAGGGTCTCCGATGCGGGGCATGCCCACGGCGGGAGCCTCCTTTTCGACGATGCTGGTCATGATGACCTCTCTTGTTTCAGATGATGTGTTCATGTCTTGGCGACGTGAAAAACGCTGTCAGACAAGTCCTTTGAGCATCAGATTCCAGTACATGAACGGAAGGCCGTACTTCTTCAGGTACCAGTAGGCCCTGTGCGGCTTCGCCGGGTCGAGGAAGGGGAACGACGGCGTCATCTGGAACGAGTAGTCGAATTCGGCCAACAACATCGCATGCGACGACGTGATGATCGGACAGGAAGCGTAGCCGTCGTATTTGGCCTCGAGCGGCCGTTCCTTCAAGAATGAGTCGATGTTCTCCACCACAACGGGCGCTTGCTTGCGAATCGCCGCACCTGTCTTCGAATTCGGTGTGGAACCCGCATCGCCAAGGCTGAACACGTTCGGGTAGCGGACGTGTTGCAGCGTGTGCTTGTCGACCTCCACGTACCCATTGGCGTCCCCGGTCGACAGCGGGCTGGCCTTGACCCAGTCGGGCGCCGACTGGCGCGGTGCGACGTGAAGCACGTCGTAGGGCAGCGTGGTGTCCGAACCGCCGTCGGCGAGGCTGGAAATGCCGACCTTGTGCGCCTGCGCGTCGACCGACGTCACCTCCGAGTTGGTGTGCAGCGTGATGCCGTAGTCGGCGATGACCTTGTCGAGGTTATCGGCGATGGCGGGGATCCCGAAGATCCGCGGTGTCGGCACGACGAGATGGACGTCGATATCCTTGAGCACGCCCTGCTTTCGCCAGTAATCAGCAGCCAGGTAAGCGATCTTCTGCGGGGCACCCGCGCACTTGATCGGACCGGACGGCATCATGAACACCGCCGAGCCGGACGTCGTGTTTCGGATGAACTCCCAGGTGCGGGGCGCAAGATCGAAGCGATAGTTCGACGAGACACCGTTGCGGCCCAGGGTGTCTTCCACGTCCTCGATGCTGTTCCAGTCAAGCTGAATGCCGGGGGCGACGACGAGTACCTCGTATCCGTAGGAGGATCCGTCGGTGCAGGTGACCGTCCTGTTGTCCGGGTCGACGGCCGATGCGGCCTTCTTGATCCACGTCACATCCTTTGGCATCACCGATGCCTCAGGACGGGCTGTCGTGGACGCCTTTGTCTGCCCGGCGCCGACGAGGGTCCACAGCGGCTGGTAGTAGTGCGTCTCTGACGGCTCGATGATCGCGACATTTCGGTGGCCCTTGCGGAGCAGACGAGCCGCTACCGTGATGCCGGCGGTGCCGCCACCGATGATTAGGACTTTGTGCATGCTGGTAATCATTGTTCCGTTGTCTTTCAGGCGGTTTGGACGGATTGGTTCCAGGCTTCGTATCCGCCGAGGATGTCACTCACATCCACGAAGCCCCGTTGGCGCAGCAGGCTCGCGGCAACCGACGACCGATAGCCACCCGCGCAGTACACGACGGTCGGCACTGAGGGATCGAGCTCGTCGAGCCGACCCGTCAGCTGGGACACCGGGATGTTGATCGCGCCCGGGATGACTCCGGCTTCGACCTCGCCCGGGTTGCGGACATCGACGACCTGCAGACCGGGCATCGCGGCGGCACGTTGATGGAATGCCTTGGCGGTAAGGCGCGACGCGACTTCGACATCGTCCTGGTGTTCATACATCGCCTTGAACGGCGAGGCGAGAAAGCCGACGACGCGGTCGAATCCGATGCGGCCGAGCCGGTTCTTACCCTCGAGCTCCTGGCCGGGTTCGGTGAAGAGCACGATGTCAACGTCGGGCGGAAGGATCGAACCGGCGAACTCGGCATAGCGACCTTCGAGTCCGATGTTGATCGCCCGCCGGAAGTGTCCCTGGGCGAATTCCTCCGGGCTGCGGCCGTCGACCAACACGGCGCCGCCGTCCAGCGCCTTGACCATCTGCTCGTAGGTCATCGGCGTGGGACGTTTGCTCTCGTCCAGCAGGCCGTGTGCCTTGCGGTTGAGGATCGCGTCGTACACGAAATAGCCGGGCGCGGGCGGTTGTCCCTCGGTCACCAGCTTCATGAAGGTCGGCTTGTCCGGCGCGCGCAGCGCGTAGTTGGTCGCCTTCTGATCGCCGATCGTCGACCATCGCTCGGTCGACAGGTTCTTGCCGCACGCCGATCCCGCGCCGTGGGCCGGATACACCCGGGTCGCGTCGGGCAATGTCATCAGTTTGTCGTGCAGCGAGTCGTAGAGCTTGTCGGCCAGTTCCTCTCGGGTGAAGCCGATCGATGCCAACAGGTCTGGCCGGCCCACATCCCCGATGAACAGGGCGTCACCGGTGAGAACGCCGTAGGGCACCTTGTCGTCGGCGTGCTCGTAGACGACGATGCTGAGCGATTCCGGGGTGTGTCCTGGTGTGTGACGGAACTCGAGCGTCACCTCACCGAGGGAGTAGCGCTCGCCGTCGTCAACGCCCATGACCTCGAACTCGGCCTCAGCGACCGACGAGAACACGATCTTCGCGCCGGTGGCCTTGGCCAATTCGAGATGACCTGAGAGGAAGTCGGCGTGGAAGTGCGTCTCGATGACGAGGTCGATCGTGAATCCGAGGTCCTTTGCATCTGCAAGGTATTCCGACACATCACGCTGTGGGTCGACGATGACAGCTCGCCCGGTTGTCTCGTCGCCGATCAGGTAAGACGCATGCGAAAGGCAGTCCAAGTAGTACTGGATGAACTTCATTTTGATACCTCCAGGGGTATTAGGAACAACGCCCAATATACCCTACGGGGTATATTGGGCAAGTGACCAAGGTCATCGATTCTCTCGGCGGTCCCGGGGAATCGGCCAGTGCCATGGCGGTGGCGGAGATCGTCGAGCCGACGTCTGCGTAGGTGAGATCCTTCATGGTCACCCAAGCGTCTCCTAGCGGGGATGAGCGCCGAGAGAGTCATTGGGCACTAATCGGTAGAGGCTTGTGACTATTTCGATGGCACTATCGGCTTGCGCCGGTGCATCGGCCGGTATCGGCGCACGCGACGATGGTCGAAGCGAGTCCTGGGAGCTGTTCCCATAGCGGCGGACTGGAGATCGGCCCGTCAGACGGGCAGCTGTACGGACTGCGGCGATCTGGCCGAAAAATCAAGTGCCGGTGTAGGTTTCGGGGTCCGGGCGGAAGCGGGTGCCGTCGTCGAGACCGTTCAGGGTGGTCATCTCGTCGTCGGTGAGCTCGAAGTCGAAGACGTCGAAGTTCGACTGATCCGCTCCGGTGACGACGAGCGGGGGATGACGACGTTGCCGAGCTGGAGGCTCCACCGGATCAGCACCTGCGCCGGCGTTTTGCCGTGCGCCTGCGCGACCGACGCGACCGTCGGGTTGTCCAGCAGGTTGCCGACGCCCAGCGGGCCGTACGCCTCGGTGACGATGCCGTACTCGGCGTTGACCGCGCGCAACTCCGCCTGGTTCAGCAGAGGGTGCAGCTCGATCTGGTTGACCGCGGGAGTGAAGAACGACAGGTCGATGACGTTCGACAGGTCCTCGGCGTGGAAGTTGCAGACGCCGATCGACTTGGCGTCAGCCGTCCTCCTTGCGCTTCATCAGCCCGCCCCAGCTGTCGACGTACTTGCCGGGGTCGCCGCCGGCCAGTGGATGAGGTAGAGGTCGACGTAGTCGAGGCCGAGCCGCTCCAGGCTGGCCTTGCAGGCGTCCTGCGACGCCTGGAAGCCCTGATCGGAGGTGGCCAGCTTGGTGGTGACGAAGAGCTCCTCGCGCGGGACTGCCCGACGCGGCGATCGCGCGGCCGACGGCGGCCTCGTTGCCGTAGGCGGCTGCGGTGTCGATCAGCCGGTAGCCGACCTCCAGCGCCGCCGACACGGCGTGCTCGGTCTCGGCGTCCGACAGCTCGCCGACGCCGAGGCCGAGCACCGGAATGGTGTTGTCGTCGTTGAGAGTGACGGTGGGAATCGCAGCGGCCGTCGGACGTCATGTCACCTACCCTGTGAAGTTGAAGGTTCGTGGATCGGGACCCAGCCGAGTTCCGTCGCCGAGCGACGAGATGGACGCCATGTCCTGCTCGCTCAGCTCAAGATCGAACACGTCGAAATTACTCACAATCCGCTCGGGGGTCACCGACTTCGGGATGACGATATTACCGAGCTGGATATGCCACCTAATCAGTACCTGCGCTGGGGTTTTGCCGTGTCGCTCGGCGACCGCGGTCACGACGGGGTTGCTCAGCAGCGCGCCCTGCCCCAGCGGGCTCCAGGCCTCGGTGGCGATGCCCAGCTGGGCGTGCGTTTCCCGCAACTCCTCCTGCGTGAGCAGCGGATGCAGCTCGATCTGGTTGACGGCGGGGACGATTCCGGTGGCGTCCACCAGCATTCGCAGGTGTTCCGGCGCGAAGTTGCTGACGCCGATCGAGCGGACGCGGCCCTCGTCGCGCAGGTGGGCGAACGCCTTGAAGGTGTCGACGAAGGTGTTCTCGACGGCATCGGCCAGTGGATCAGGTAGAGGTCGAGGTAGTCGACGACCGAGCCGGTCGCATGCTGCGCGTCGAACGCCTTCAGCGTGCTTGTCGTAGCCCTGGTCGGCGTTCCACAGCTTGGTGGTGACGAACACGTCCTCGCGCGGCAGACCCGAACTCGGCGACCGCGCGACCGACCTCGCGCTCGTTGCGGTAGGCCGCGGCGGTGTCGATGTGCCGATAGCCGGCCTCGCAGTGCGGTCGCTACCGCGCGTTCGGTGTCCTCGGGTGGTGTCTGCAAAACGCCCAGTCCGACCTGAGGGATGGAATTGCCGTCGTTCAGCGTGATCGAGGGAGCTGCCATGACTCGAGTCTGCCAGGCCAGGCGACGCCCGACGGCCGGACCGCGATGGCGGCCAGGGACCGCGTCGTCAACGCCCTCGCGCGGCGTGACGCTGCGCGGCCTTCCGCGCGATCCCCGACCGCGTCAAACGCGCTGCTGCTGGGCGGGCGTTCGGTCACGATCGACGGCAACACCCTGGACACGACTCTGCAGTTGATGCTCGCGGGGCAGAAGGCGGTCGGGCTCGACGGCCTGGTCGCCGAGCCCCGATGTCGCGATCGCGCGGGCTCAGCTGCGATCGCTGCCGGCAGCTTCAAGACAGGACATCCCGGTCGCAGCGGTGACGAATCTCTCGATTCCCGGTCCGGCCGGTCCGATCCCGGCCCGGCACTACCGACCGATCGGCGGCGACGGCGAACCGCTGCTGGTCTTCTACCACGGCGGCGGGCAGGTCGTCGGCGACCTCGAGACGCCACGACGACCTGTGCCGGCAGATCTGCCGCGAGGGCGGCGTGCACGTGCTGTCGGTCGACTATCGGCTCGCCCCCGAACACAAGGCGCCCGCCGGGTCCGACGACGCGTACGCCGCATTCCGGTGGGCACTCGAGCATGCCGCGCGAACTGGGCGCCGACCCCGACCGGGTGGCGGTCGGCGGCGACAGCGCCGGCGGCAACCTCGCCGCGCTGGTCTCGCTGCGCGCCCGCGACGAGGGCGTGCCGCTGCCCGCGCTGCAGTTGCTGTTCTATCCGGTCACCAACTACAGCGGCGAGACGCGGTCGCAGACCCTGTTCGCCGACGGGTTTCTTCCTCACCAAGCACGACCTGCACTGGTTCCGCCGAGCAGTTCCTCGACGGCGCGCAGGTCGACGCCGGCCGATCCGCGGGTGTCGCCGCTGCTGGCCGACGACCTGTCCGGGCTGCCGCCCGCGCTGGTGCTGACCGCGGGTTTCGATCCCGCTGCGCGACGAGGGCAGGCAGTACGCCGCCGCGCTGCGCGGCGGCGGGTGTGGCCGTCGACTACCGCGAATTCGGTTCGCTGATCCACGGCTTCGCCAACTTCTTCCCGCTCGGGGGCGGCAGCGCGGCCGCGACCGCGGAGTCGATCTCGGCGCTGCGGGCCCATCTGGCCCGCAGGTAGACGGGCCGCCGACAGCGCGCCGGTACTCTTGTCGCGTGGCCAACACGAAGCGGCAACCGAAGTACGACCTGAAGGCAGCCGACCGCAAGCGCAACCTGGCGGTCCAGATCGGTCTCACCGCGATCGTGGTGATCTTCGCCGTCGCGCTGGTGCTCTACATCGTGAATCGGCGCGACAAGAAGCCCGCGGCGGGAGAGGCCAAGGCGATCCGGGTGACGTCGAGCAACCTCATCAAGAAGGAGGGCACCGACGAGCCGAAGGCCGTGCTGTCCCTCTACGAGGACTTCCTGTGCCCGCACTGCGGCGACTTCGAGAAGACATTCGGCCCGACGGTGAACAAGCTGGTCGACTCCGGCGCCGTCGCCGCCGACTACTACATGGTCGCCATCCTGGACAGCCGCAGGGACAGAACTACTCGTCGCGCGCGGGCAACGCCGCCTACTGCGTGGCCGACGAGTCGACACGACGCCTTCCGGCGCTTCCACGCCGCGCTGTACGCCCAGCAGCCCGAGGAGGGCGTCGGGCCGTTCCCCGACAACGCCCGGCTGATCGAGGTCGCGCGCCAGGCCGGCGCGGCCGGCAAGGTCCCGACTGCATCAACACGGGACAAGTACACCGAGATGGCGACAGGGCCTGGCCAAGGCGACGAACGTCAACTCCACGCCGACGGTCCGGATCAACGGCCAGGACTACAGCCCGAGCGACGGCCGACGCGCTGATCGCCAAGATCAAGGAGATCGTCGGCAACGTGCCGGGGCTCGATGGCGCGGCCCCGCCGCCTGCACCCGAGCCCACACCCGCCGCTGCCGCCGGCACCCGCGCCCGCGCCTGCGCCATGACCGCGACCGCGCCCAGCGCCGTCCAGCCGGGCGACACCGCACCGGACGCAGCCGGGGGGTCGCCGGTCGGCCGCGCGCCAGCGCGGTGTGGGTGCTGATCGCCGGGGTCATCGGGCTCGCCGCGGCGTTCACGCTGACGGTCGAGAAGATCGAAATCCTGATCAACCCGGCCTACGTGCCGTCCTGCAGCATCAACCCGGTGCTGTCGTGCGGCTCGGTGATGATCACCCCGCAGGCGTCGGTGTTCGGCTTCCCCAACCCGCTGATCGGCATCGTCGCCTTCACCGTCGTGGTGGTCGACCGGCGTGCTCGCGGTCGCCAAGGTCGCGCTGCCGCGGTGGTACTGGGTCGGGCTGGCGGTCGGCACGCTGCTCGGGTGTGGTGTTCGTGCACTGGCTGATCTTCCAGAGCCTGTACCGCATCGGCGCGCTGTGCCCGTACTGCATGGTGGTGTGGGCGGTGACCATCCCGCTGTTGGTCGTGGTCACGTCGATCGCGCTGCAGGCCGCGGAGTCGGGCAACGCAGTCGTGCGGGTGCTCTACACGTGGCGGTGGTCGCTGGTGGCGGTGTGGTTCACCGCGGTGATCCTGTTGATCCTGGTGCGCTTCTGGAACTACTGGTCGACCCTTATTTAAGCACCGCCGCGAGAGGTTAGGGTTTGGCGTGATCTCCAAAGTCTTGGTGGCCAATCGCGGAGAGATCGCGATCCGCGCGTTCCGGGCGGCCTACGAGATGGGCATCACCACCGTCGCGGTCTACCCGTACGAGGACCGCAATTCGCTGCACCGGCTCAAGGCCGACGAGTCGTATCAGATCGGGGAGACCGGCCATCCGGTCCGCGCGTACCTGTCGGTCGACGAGATCATCCGCGTCGCACAGCATGCCGGCGCCGACGCGGTCTACCCCGGCTACGGGTTCCTCTCGGAGAACCCCGAACTGGCCGCGGCGTGTGCGGCCGCGGGCATCACGTTCGTCGGCCCGAGCGCCGACATTCTCGAGCTGACCGGCAACAAGTCGCGTGCGATCGCGGCGGCCCGCGAGGCGGGTCTGCCGGTGCTGACCTCGTCGGCGCCGTCGGCGTCGGTCGACGAGCTGACTGCCGCCGCGCAGACGATGGCGTTCCCGCTGTTCGTCAAGGCGGTCTCCGGCGGCGGCGGCCGCGGCATGCGGCGCGTCACCGATCCCGCCGCGCTGCCCGAGGCCATCGAGGCCGCCAGCCGCGAGGCCGAGTCGGCGTTCGGCGACCCGATGGTGTACCTCGAACAGGCCGTGCTCAACCCGCGCCACATCGAGGTGCAGATCCTGGCCGACACGCCACGGCAACGTCATGCACCTGTTCGAGCGGGACTGCAGCGTGCAGCGCCGACATCAGAAGGTCATCGAACTGGCGCCTGCGCCAAACCTTTCCGCCGAGCTGCGGGAGCGGATCTGCGCCGACGCGGTGGCGTTCGCGCGCCAGATCGACTACTCGCTACGCGGGCACCGTGGAGTTCCTGCTCGACGAGCGCGGCCACTACGTGTTCATCGAGATGAACCCGCGCATCCAGGTCGAGCACACCGTCACCGAGGAGATCACCGACGTCGACCTGGTGGCCAGCCAGATGCGGATCGCCGACGGGGAGTCGCTGGATGAATCTCGGGCTGAGCCAGGACTCGCTGGCGGCGCACGCGGTGCGGCGATGCAGTGCCGGATCACCACCGAGGACCCGGCCAACGGATTCCGTCCCGACACCGGCCGGATCACCGGCTACCGGTCGCCCGGGCGGTGCGGGCATCCGGCTCGACGGCGCAGCCCATCTGGGCGCCGAGATCGGCGCGCACTTCGACTCGATGCTGGTCAAGCTGACGTGCCGCGGCCGCGACTTCGCGGCGGCGGTCGCCCGGGCGCGCCGTGCGCTGGCCGAGTTCCGGGTCCGCGGGGTGTCGACGAACATCCCGTTCCTGCTGGCCGTGGTCGACGACCCGGATTTCCGCGCCGGGCCGGGTCACGACGTCGTTCATCGACGAGCGGCCGTATCTGCTGACCGCGCACACCCCGGCCGACCGCGGCACCAAGATCCTCAACTACCTCGCCGAGGTCACGGTCAACCAGCCGCACGGTCCGCGGCCGTCGACCGTGTACCCGCAGGACAAGCTGCCCGAGATCGACCTGTCCGAGCCGCCGCCGGCCGGGTCCAAGCAACGGCTGACCGAGCTGGGGCCGGAGGGATTCGCGCGCTGGATGCGCGACGCCAAGGCGGTCGGTGTCACCGACACGACGTTCCGCGATGCGCACCAGTCGCTGCTGGCGACGCGGGTGCGCACCACCGGCCTGCTGATGGTCGCGCCCTACATCGCGCGGATGACACCGCAGCTGCTGTCGATCGAGTGCTGGGGCGGCGCGACTTACGATGTGGCGCTTCGGTTTTTGAAGGAGGACCCGTGGGAGCGGCTGGCGGCGCTGCGCGAGGCGATGCCGAACATCTGCCTGCAGATGCTGCTGCGCGGCCGCAACACCGTCGGCTACACGCCGTATCCGGAAACCGTCACCAACGCGTTCGTCGAGGAGGCGACCGCGACCGGCATCGACATCTTCCGGATCTTCGACGCGCTCAACAACGTCGAGTCGATGCGGCCGGCGATCGACGCGGTGCGCGAAACCGGTACGGCGGTCGCCGAAGTCGCGATGAGCTACACCGGCGACCTGGCCGATCCGGGCGAGAACCTCTACACGCTGGACTACTACCTCAAGCTGGCCGAGCAGATCGTCGACGCCGGCGCGCACGTGCTGGCGATCAAGGACATGGCCGGGCTGCTGCGGCCCGCCGCCGCAACGGCATTGGTCGGCGCGCTGCGCAGCCGGTTCGACCTGCCCGTGCACGTGCACACCCACGACACCCCGGGCGGCCAGCTGGCCACCTATCTGGCGGCCTGGCAGGCCGGGGCCAACGCGGTCGACGGGGCCGCCGCGCCGCTGGCGGGCACCACCAGCCAGCCCGCGCTGAGCTCGATCGTCGCCGCCGCCGCGCACACCGAATACGACACCGGGCTGTCGCTGTCGGCGGTGTGCGATCTGGAGCCCTACTGGGAGGCGCTGCGAAAGGTGTACGCGCCCTTCGATGTTGCGGCGTCTGGCCCTCCGCCCCGACCGGCCGGGTCTACAGCCACGAGATCCCGGGCGGCCAGCTGTCGAACCTGCGCCAGCAGGCCATCGCGCTCGGGCTTCGGGGACCGGTTCGAGGAGATCGAGGCCAACTACGCCGCCGCCGACCGGATCCTGGGCCGGCTGGTGAAGGTGACGCCGTCGTCGAAGGTGGTCGGGGATCTCGCGCTGGCGTTGGTCGGCGCCGGGCGTCACCGCCGACGAATTCGCCGCCGACCCGGCGCGATTCGACATCCCCGACTCGGTGATCGGCTTCCTGCGCGGCGAGCTCGGCGATCCGCCGGGTGGCTGGCCGGAACCGTTGCGCAGCAAGGCGCTGGCGGGGCGGCCGCCGGCCAAGCCCACCGAGGAGCTGTCCGCCGAGGACGAGGCGGCTGCTCGGCGCAGGCGGGCCCGAAGCGGCAGGCCACCCTGAACCGGCTGCTGTTCCCCGGGCCGACAAAGGAATTCGAGGCCCACCGCGAGGAGTACGGCGACACCTCGCGGCTTGTCGGCCAACCAGTTCTTCTACGGGCTGCGCCACGGCGACGAGCACCGGGTGAAGCTCGAACGCGGCGTGGAGCTGCTGATCGGGCTGGAGGCGATCTCCGATCCCGACGAACGCGGCATGCGCACCGTGATGTGCATCATCAACGGCCAGCTGCGGCCGGTGGTGGTGCGTGATCGCAGCATCGCCAGCGAGGTTCCCGCCGCCGAGAAGGCCGACCGGTCCAACCCCGACCACGTCGCCGCGCCGTTCGCCGGCGTGGTCACCGTCAACGTCGCCGCCGGCGATCAGGTCGAAGCCGGCCAGACCATCGCCACCATCGAGGCGATGAAGATGGAGGCGGCGATCACCGCGCCCAAGGCGGGCAAGGTCAGCCGGGTCGCGGTGTCGGCCACCGCGCAGGTCGAAGGCGGCGACCTGCTGGTGGTGGTCAGCTGACCCGCATCGTCGCCGGCACGCTCGGCGGACGGCGAATCGCGGTGCCGCCGCAGCGGAACCCGGCCGACCACCGACCGGGTGCGCGAAGCGCTGTTCAACGTGCTGGCGGCGCGGATCGACTTCGACGGAGCTGTCGGTGCTCGACCTGTACGCGGGCTCGGGCGCGCTGGGTCTGGAGGCGCTGTCGCGCGGCGCGCGTCCGCAGGGTGTTCGTCGAATCCGACCCGCGCGCCGCGGGCGTCATCGACGAGAACATCGCCGCGCTCGGTGTGCCGGGCGCGACGGTGCGGCGCGGCCGGTGAGCCGCGGTGCTGGCCGGCGGAGTGCGCCGGCCGTGGACCTGGTGCTGGCCGACCCGCCCTACGAGGTCGCCGGCGCGGAGGTCGAGGCGGTGCTCGGCCGCGTTGACCGACAAGGGATGGACGGCACCGGGCACGGTCGTGGTGGTCGAACGGCCGGCGTCGGGTCGCCGGAGCTGACGTGGCCGGACGGGTGGGAGCCGTGGCCGGTCGCGCGGCTACGGCGACACCCGGCTCGAACTGGCCGAACGGGACTGAGCGGCCCCTGTAGCGTCGTCACCCATGAGCGGCGCGGTATGCCCGGGATCCTTCGACCCGGTGACTCTCGGCCACGTCGACATCTTCGAGCGCGCCGCGGCGCAGTTCGACGAGGTCGTGGTCGCCGTGCTGGTCAACCCAGCAAGAAGGGCATGTTCAGCCTCGACGAGCGCATCGCGATGATCGAGGAGTCGACGACACACCTGCCCAACCTGCGCGTCGAGTCCGGCGAGGGGCTGGTGGTCGACTTCGTCAAGTCGCGCGGGCTGACGGCGATCGTGAAGGGTCTGCGCACCGGCACCGACTTCGAATACGAGCTGCAGATGGCGCAGATGAACAAGCACATCGCCGGCGTCGACACGTTCTTCGTGGCCACCGCGCCCGAAGTACTCGTTCGTGTCGTCGTCGCTGGCCAAGGAGGTCGCTATCGCTCGGCGGTGACGTCTCCGAGCTGCTGCCCGAGCCGGTCAACGTGCCGGCTGCGGGCCAAGCTCAAGGGTTGAGCCTGGCGCCGCTTCTGGCGGGTAACCACCGGGTAGCGCATCAGCCCATCAGCGCCCCAACCCGATTTACCCCAACCCGATCTATACGAAAGCGGTGGTTATCCCCATGGTCGAAACATTTGTTCAGTCGACCGATGACGTCGTGAAGTTCCTGAAGGGACAGCACAACCTGATCAAGGACATGTTCGACGAAGTGCTCGGCGCGTCCGAGACCGAAGGCCCGAGAGACGGCGTTCGTCGAGCTTGCGCCAGCTGCTGGCCGTGCACGAGACCGCCGAGGAGATGGTGGTCCACCCGCGGGCGCGCCGCGAAATCGGCCGCAGGCGACGAGATCGTCGACGCCCGCCTCGACGAGGAGCACGAGGCCAAGGAGCAGCTGTCAGCAAGCTGGAGAAGATGGACATCGGCTCCAAGGAATTCCTCGACGAACTCACGAAGTTCCGTGACGACGTGATCGAGCACGCCGAGCAACGAGGAGAACGAGGAGTTCAACAAGCTGCAGAGCCGAGCTTGACGGCGACGAACTCAAGCGGATGGCCGGTGCCGTGCTGGCAGCCGAGGCGATCGCACCCACCCGCCCGCACGCGGGCGTCGAGTCGGCGAAGATGAACTTTGCTGCCGGTCCGTTCGCCTCGATGCTCGACCGGGCACGTGACCTGATCAAGAGCGCAACGTCCTAGATGTGCTGACGCAATGCAGAACCGCCCGCCACATCGTGTGCGCGGGCGATTCTGCATTTGCCCTTCGTCACCGCTGGGTCGTCGCCCTGGCATGTTGACATAATGTCGGGGTAGCAATGCAGACGGGGATTGCGGCCTGGGAGGGCGCTGACACAGCAATAACGGCCGAAAGGCGACACACCGGGGCCGGTAGCTGAGTCACAGGCGTAACACCAGGCACACTGGTAACTGTCAACTACGCCTGGAGGGTGTTGCCGTGTACCGAGTTTTTGAAGCGCTCGACGAGTTGGGCGCGATTGTCGAAGAAGCGCGCGGCGTGCCGATGACGGCCGGATGCGTGGTGCCCCGCGGCGATGTCCTGGAGTTGATCGACGACATCAAGGACGCGATTCCCGGCGAGCTCGACGACGCGCAGGACGTGCTCGACGCCCGCGACGCGCTGCTGCGCGAGGCCAAGGAGCATTCCGACTCGATGGTGGGGACGGCGACGCAGGAGGCCGATTCGCTGGTCAACCACTCCCGCGCCGAGGCCGACCGGCTGCTCGCCGACGCCAAGGCGCAGGCCGACCGGATGGTCGCCGAGGCCCGTCAGCACAGCGAGCAGATGGTCGGCAAGGCCCGCGAGGAGGCCGACCGCCTCGCCGCGACCGTCCAAGCGCGAGTACGAGGCCACCACCGGACGCGCCAAGACCGAGGCGGACCGGCTCATCGAGAACGGCAACCTCGCCTACGAGAAGGCCGTGCAGGAAGGCATCAAGGAGCAGCAGCGGCTGGTCGCGCAGACGGAGATCGTGCAGACCGGCGACGGCCGAGGCGACCCGCCTGATCGACTCGGCGCACGCCGAGGCCGACCGGTTGCGCGGTGAATGCGACATCTACGTCGACAGCAAGCTGGCCGAGTTCGAGGAGTTCCTCAACGGCACCCTGCGGTCGGTGGGCCGCGGCAGGCATCAGCTGCGCACTGCCGCGGGCACCCACGACTACGCAGCGCGGTAGTTGCAACGCCGTCGCCGTAGGATTGACTCTTATGGCGACGCATGCGAACGCGGCGGCGCGCCGCGCCTCCGGATCGCCGCTGGTGCTCAATATCTCGCGGCTGGGCCGGCGGCCGGGTCGATGATGACCGTCACCGAGACGGTGCCCAGCCCGTCGCGCATCGGTCTGGACCTGATCGGCGATCGACGAGGGCGCGCCGCTGGACCTGGATCTGCGCATCGAGTCCGTCTCCGAGGGCGTGCTGGTCACCGGGACGGTGTCTGCCCCGACGATCGGGTGAATGTGCGCGCTGCCTGACGCCGGTCACCGGTGACGTCGAGATCGAACTGACCGAACTGTTCGCCTATCCCGACAGCGCCACCGACGAGACCACGGAGGCCGACGAAATGGGCCGGGTCCGTCAGGTCGGCGGCGCCGACACCGTCGACCTCGAACAGCCGATCATCGACGCGGTCGGGCTGGCGCTGCCGTTCGCGCCGCTGTGCGGCCCGGACTGTGCCGGACTGTGCCCGCAGTGCGGCGTGCCGCTGGCGACCGCCGAACCCGGCCACCGCCACGAGCAGATCGACCCGCGCTGGGCCAAGCTGGCCGGACCATGCTCGGCGAGGAACCCGTGAGTGACCGGGCGCCGCTGCTCGAAGGCGCTGGGCGTCGACCTGCCCGACGAGCTGCTCACCATGGCGCTGACCCACCGCAGTTACTCCTACGAGAACGGCGGGCTGCCGACCAACGAGCGGCTGGAGTTCCTCGGTGATGCGGTGCTCGGGCTGACCATCACCGAAGAGCTCTACCACCGCCATCCCGACCGGTCCGAAGGCGACTTGGCCAAGCTGCGGGCCAGCATCGTCAACACCCAGGCGCTGGCCGATGTCGGTCGCAACTCTGACCGACGACGGGCTCGGCGCCTATCTGCTGCTCGGTAAGGGCGAGGAGAACTCCGGCGGCGCCGACAAGGCGAGCATCCTCGCCGACGGCGTCGAATCCTTGCTCGGCGCAATCTATTTGGAGCACGGCGTCACCGTCGCGCGGGAGGTGATTCTGCGATCTGTTCGCCGATCTGCTGGACACCGCGCCGACGCTGGGCGCCGGGCTGGACTGGAAGAGCAGCCTGCAGGAGCTGACCGCGGCGCGCGGCATGGGCGCGCCGTCGTATCTGGTGACGTCGACCGGCCCCGACCACGACAAGGAATTCACCGCGACGGTCGTGATCACCGAAACCGAGTACGGCCAGGGGCGTCGGCCGCACCAAGAAAGAGGCCGAACTCAAGGCCGCCGCGGCGGCGTGGAATGCGCTCGCTTCCGCTCCTGATGTAGATGCCTGAACTTCCCGAGGTCGAGGTCGTTCGGCGGGGGCTGGACAGCACATGTCGTGGACAAGACCATCAGCGCGGTGCGGGTGCACCACCCGCGCGCGGTGCGTCGCCACGAAGCCGGTCCCGCGGATCTGACTGCGCGACTGCTTGACTCACGCATCACCGGCACCGGTCAGCCGCGGAAAGTATCTGTGGCTGACGCTCGACGACGGCTCGGCGCTCGTCGTTCATCTCGGGATGAGCGGACAGATGCTGCTCGGACCGCTACTGCGGGAAGACCACCTGCGCATCGCGGCACTGCTCGACGACGGCACCGCGCTGTCATTCGTGGATCAGCGGACGTTCGGTGGCTGGATGCTGGCGGACATGGTCACGGTCGACGGCACCGACGTTCCGGTGCCCGTCGCGCATCTCGCGCGCGATCCGCTGGACCCGAAGTTCGATCGTGAGGGCGTCGTTACGGTGTTGCGGCGCAAGCACTCCGAGATCAAGCGCCAACTGCTGGACCAGACCGTGGTCTCGGGCATCGGCAACATCTACGCCGACGAGGCGCTGTGGCGCGCGAAGATCAACGGCGCCCGACTCGCGTCGTCGCTGACCCGCGAGCAGCTCGGCTGAGGTGCTCGACGCGGCCGCCGAGGTGATGAGCCAGGCGCTCGGGCAGGGTGGCACGTCGTTCGACTCGCTGTACGTCAACGTCAACGGCGAGTCCGGCTACTTCGACCGGTCGCTGGATGCTTACGGCCGCGAAGGCGAGCCGTGCCGGCGTTGCGGCGCGATCATGCGGCGGGAGAAGTTCATGAACCGCTCGTCGTTCTATTGCCCAAAATGCCAACCGCGCCCGCGCGTCCGGCGGGCATAAATTGCCGCGAAATGCGAATGTCCAGCAGGCCACACTCGCACTTCACTCTGCTGGAATGCCATGTTCGCGCGAGGTTGTAGGAAAGTACCGCATGACGGAACTGTGGGTTGAGCGCACCGGCGTGCGCCGCTACACCGGGCGCAGCTCACGCGGCGCGCAGGTGCTCGTCGGCAGTGAAGATGTCGAGGGCGTCTTCACCCCGGGAGAGCTGATGAAGATTGCGCTCGCGGCGTGCAGCGGCATGGCCAGCGACCTGTCCCTGCGGCGGCGGCTCGGCGAGGACTACCCGACCACGATCCGGGTGTCGGGACCCGCCGATCGCGAGCAGGAGCGCTACCCGCTGCTCTCCGAGGTCATGGAACTCGACCTGTCGGGGCTGTCTGAGGACGAGAAGTCGCGGGTACTCACGGTCGTCGAGCGGGCCATCGACCAGGCATGCACCGTCGGCCGGACCCTCAAGTCCGGTACCAAAGTGACGTTTGAGGTTACTGATGCAGGAGTTAGCTGAGGTACGACTGACCGCGTGGGTGCACGGCCACGTCCAAGGAGTCGGATTCCGGTGGTGGACGCGGTCGCGCGCACTGGAACTCGGGTTGGTCGGATACGCCTCCAACAGGCCCGACGGCCGCGTCCAGGTGGTGGCGCAGGGTCCGCGGGCAGGCGTGCGAAAAACTTCTTGACCTGCTGCAGAGCGGCGCCACGCCCGGCCATGTCGACAAAGTCATCGCGGACTGGTCAGAAGTCGGCGACTCGCTAGAAGGGTTCACCGAACGTTAGCCTGCGCGACGGTAGTGTGGCACGTCGTGCACCTCAAGAGTCTGACCCTGAAGGGCTTCAAGTCGTTTGCTTCGCCGACGACTCTGCGCTTCGAACCTGGCATCACGTGCGTCGTGGGCCCCAACGGGTCGGGCAAATCCAACGTGGTCGACGCGCTCACCTGGGTGATGGGCGAGCAGGGTGCCAAGACTCTGCGCGGCGGCAAGATGGAAGACGTCATTTTCGCCGGCACGTCATCGCGGCCGCCGCTGGGCCGCGCCGAGGTCACCGTCACGATCGACAACTCCGATAACTCACTGCCGATCGAATACTCGGAGGTGTCGATCACTCGGCGGATGTTCCGCGACGGCGGCAGCGAGTACGAAATCAACGGCACCAGTTGCCGTTTGATGGATGTGCAGGAGCTGCTCTCCGACTCGGGCATCGGCCGGGAGATGCACGTCATCGTCGGGCAGGGCAAGCTCTCCGAGATCCTCGAATCGCGCCCTGAGGATCGGCGGGCGTTCATCGAGGAAGCCGCGGGCGTACTCAAGCACCGCAAGCGCAAGGAGAAGGCGGTCCGCAAGCTCGAGTCGATGTCGGCGAACCTGGCGCGGCTGACCGACCTGACCACCGAACTGCGCCGTCAGCTCAAGCCGCTCGGGCGACAGGCCGAAATGGCCCGTCGCGCCCAGACCATTCAGGCCGACCTGCGCGACGCCCGCCTTCGGCTGGCCGCCGACGACCTGGTCACCCGCACCTCTGAGTTCGAGAACACCAACCAGGCCGAGACCTCGCTGCGCCGTGAACATGACGAGCTGACCACCCGGCTGGAGGGCAAGACCGTCGAGTTGGACGGCCACGAGGCGGCGGTCGGCACCCTGAGCGAGCGTGCCGAGGCGGCACAGCAGACGTGGTTTTCGCTGTCGGCCCTTGCCGAACGGGTGAGCGCGACAGTACGTATCGCCAGCGAGCGCGCCCAGCACCTCGACGCCGAGCCCGAGAAGTCGACCGGGCCCGATCCCGACGAGCTGGAGGCCCAGGCCGACGAGGTCGCCGCGCAGGAGCGGCAGCTGCTCGACGAGCTGGAGCAGTCGCGCGCCCGATTGGAGGGCGCCCGCAGCGAACTCACCGAACGCGAACGCCTCGCCGCGGAGGCCGAACGCGCACACCTGGCGGCTGTCCGCGCGGAGGCCGACCGCCGTGAAGGCCTGGCACGGTTGGCCGGTCAGGTGGACACCATGCGCACGCGTGTGGAGTCGATCGACGAGACGGTGGCGCGGCTGACGGGCGGTATCGA
Source organism: uncultured Actinomycetota bacterium (assembly GCA_963793055.1). GTDB lineage: Bacteria > Actinomycetota > Actinomycetes > Mycobacteriales > Mycobacteriaceae > Mycobacterium. Next base: position 281,337 of record CAWBYS010000009.1, read on the forward strand.
CGAGGCGGCCGCCAAGGCCCAGCAGATGCAGGCCGAGTTCGAGACCGTGCAGAGCAGGGTCGGTGAGCTCGATGCGGGCGAGGTGGGCCTCGACGAGCACCACGACCGCACGGTGGCTGCGCTGCGGCTCGCTGACGAACGCGTCGCCGAACTGCAGGCCGCCGAGCGGAACGCCGAGCGGCAGGTGGCATCGCTGCGTGCCCGCATCGAAGCGCTATCGGTCGGCCTGGATCGCAAGGACGGCGCCGCCTGGCTGCAGAGAAACCACGGTGGCGCAGGGCTTTTCGGCTCGATTGCCAATCTGCTGAAGGTGCGGCCCGGCTACGAAACGGCGATCGCCGCCGTGATGGGTGCCGCCGCCGACGCCGTCGCCGCCGAGAACTTCGGTGCGGCCCGCTCGGCCGTCGCGGCGCTCAAGGCATCCGACGGCGGCCGCGCGGCCATCGTCCTCGGCGACTGGCCACAATCCGCCGCGCCGCCGTCGGGGCCGCCGCCCGAAGGCGCGTTGTGGGCGGCCGATCTGGTCGACGCGCCGCACCGGCTCCAGGGCGCGATCACCGCCATGCTGTCCGGCGTCGCGGTGGTCCGCGACCTGTCCGCCGCGCTCGATCTGGTGGCCGCCCGGCCGCAACTGCGCGCGGTCACGGCCGACGGTGATCTCGTCGGAGCGGGCTGGGTCAGCGGCGGATCCGACCGCAAGCCAAGCACTTTGGAGATCGCCTCGGAGGTCGAGAAGGCCCGTCAGGAACTGGCCGACGCCGAGAAGCAGGCCGGCGAGCTGGCGGCCGCGCTGGCGGGCGCCGTGGAGGAGCAGGCGGTCCGCCAGGACGCCGCCGAGCAGGCGCTCGCCGCGCTCAACGAGTCCGACGCCGCGATCTCGGCGATCTACGAGCAGCTCGGCCGGCTCGGTCAGGATGCCCGCGCGTCCGACGACGAGTGGCAGCGACTGATCCAGCAGCGCAATGAGTTGGAGGCCGGCCGCGCGCAAACCGTGGCAGGAACTCACCGAACTCGAGCAGCGGCTGCACAACGCCCAGCAGGAGCCGACGTTCGAGGCCGAGCCCGTCGACCGGCAGGAGTCGATGGCGGCTGCCGAAATCGCCCGCGCGGCCGAGGTGGAGGCCCGGCTCACTGTGCGCACCGCCGAGGAACGCGCGAATGCTGTTCGGGGAAGGGCTGATTCGTTGCGGCGGGCAGCGGCCGCCGAGCGTGACGCCCGGCTGCGCGCCCAACGCGCCCGCGAGGCCCGAGAGCATGCCGCTACGGTCGCGGCGGCGGTCGCGGAGTCCGGACGGCTGGTCGCGCAGCGACTGAGCGCCGCAGTGGAGCTGGCATCGCAGGCTCGCGACGAGGTCGCCGCCGAGCGTCAGCACCGGGCGGGTGCGCTGGCGAAGACCCGCGAAGAAGTCAACGAACTGAGCGCCAAGATCGCCGGCCTCACCGATGCGCTGCACCGTGACGAGGTTGCCAAAGCCCAAGCGGCACTGCGAATCGAACAGCTCGAGGAGCACGTCCTCGAGCAGTTCGGGATGGCCGCCGATGACCTCGTCGCCGAGTACGGCCCCGACGTTCCGCTGCCGCCGTCGGAACTGGAGATGGCCGAGTACGAGCAGGCCCGCGAGCGCGGCGAGCAGGTGACTGCGCCGGCGCCGATGCCGTTCGACCGGCCCACGCAGGAACGCCGCGCAAAGAAGGCCGAACGGGAACTCAACGAACTGGGTCGCGTCAACCCGCTGGCGCTCGAGGAGTTCGCCGCGCTCGAGGAGCGCTACAACTTCCTGTCCACCCAACTCGAGGACGTCAAGGCGGCACGCAAGGACCTGCTGGACGTCATCGACGACGTCGACGACCGGATCCTGCAGGTGTTCGCCGAGGCTTACGTCGACGTGGAACGCGAATTCGAGCAGGTGTTCTCGACGCTGTTCCCGGGCGGCGAGGGCAGGCTGCTGCTGACCAATCCCGACGACATGCTGACCACCGGCATCGAGGTCGAGGCGCGCCCGCCGGGCAAGAAGATCAAGCGGCTGTCGCTGCTGTCCGGTGGCGAGAAGTCGCTGACCGCCGTCGCGATGCTGGTGGCGATCTTCCGCGCCCGGCCGTCGCCGTTCTACGTCATGGACGAGGTGGAGGCCGCGCTCGACGACGTGAACCTGCGCCGCCTGCTGGGGCTGTTCGAGCAGCTGCGCAGCCAGTCGCAGCTGATCGTCATCACCCACCAGAAGCCGACGATGGAGGTCGCCGACGCGCTGTACGGCGTGACGATGCGCGACGACGGCATCACCGCGGTGATCAGCCAGCGCATGCGCGGCCAGGAACTGGTCGGCGCCGGCGCGGCCGCCAATTAGCGGTTTCGGCGTGATTTCCTGCGCTGAGCGCAGGTTTTCACGCCGAAGTCACACTAGGTGACGCCTCGCTGACGAAGCTCGGCCAAGTCGGCCGCGCCGCAGCCGTGCAGGCAGATCAGCAACTCGTCGATGAAGGTCTGCAACCAATCCACAACTGCCGCAGGCGATTCGATGGCGGGCGCCAGTAGCGGCCGCGCCACCGCCACCGCCTCGGCGCCCAGCGCCAGCGCCTTCGCGGCGTCCATGCCGGTTCGGATCCCGCCGGATGCGACGAGCGGTACGCCCGGCAGCGTGCGCCGGACCTCGAGCAGCGCCTGCGCCGTCGGGATGCCCCACTCGGCCAGCGCCGGGTAGCGCACTTCGCGATAACGCACGAACTGCTCGACCCGCGCCCACGACGTGCCGCCGGCGCCCGCGACGTCGACCGCCGCGATCGGGCAGTCCACCAGCTCCGCGGCGGCCGATGCACCGATTCCGTGGCCGACCTCCTTCAGCATCACCGGATAGCCGATCGACCGTGCGAAGTCGTGCAGGCGGGTGATGGAGCCGGAGAAGTCGGTGTCGCCCTCGTGCTGAATTGCCTCCTGCAGCGGATTGGTATGCACCGCAATGGCATTGGCGCCGACCACGTCGAGCGCCTTGGCGATGTCCCCGATCGACGACTCGTTGAGTCTGGGCCAGCCCGATATTGCCGATCAGCAGTCGCGTCGGGCGCGACGTCGCGAACCTCGAAGCTCGCCGACGCCGACGGGTTGTCCATCATGATGCGCTGGCTGACCCGAGCATCATGCCGATCCCGAGCTGCTGGGCGGCCGCGGCGAGGTTGCGGTTGATCGTGCCCGACAGCTCGGCCCCGCCGGTCATCGATCCGATCAGCAACGGCGCCCGCAGCCTCGAACCGAGGAAGTCAGTGGACACGTCGACGCTGTCGAGATCGGTCTGGGTGAGCGCGTTGTACGGCAGTCGATAGCGCTCCAGCCCTGTCGTCACCGTCTGGTACTCGACGGCCTCGGTCAGACACACGTCGATGTGACGCCGTTTACGCCCCTTCAGATGGGCGCTCGAGCCGCCGGGGGCGGGAGTCATCGGCTAGCCGCCCTGACACAATGGCGACGTGACTGGAAGCTTTGGCATAGGTTTGTGGATCGCCATCGCGGTCATCGCCGTTCTGCTCGTCGTTGCGCTGACCGTCGGGCTCGTTCGGTATCGGCGTCGACGGATCAGCCTGTCGTCTGCAGACACTGCCACCCCGATCGACCGTTCCGGTGGATATACCGCCACTTCGGGCATCACGTTCTCGACGTCGGCGCCCGCGGAACCGGTCGAACGGATCGACACCAGCGGGCTGCCCGCCGTCGGCGACGACGCCACCATCCCCCGCGACGCGGCGAAGCGCCCGATCGCCGATGTGGCGCTTCCGGAACCGGCGAAGTGCCCGCCGAGCCCGATCTCGGTGAGGCGCCCCCCGAGGCTGATCTCGTCGAAGCGCCCGCAGCCCCCGACATCGGCGCCATCGCACCGACGGACCTTGATGTCGGCGCCATTGCGCCTCCCGAAGGCCGGCTGGAACGGCTGCGGGGGCGGCTGGCCAAGTCGCAGAACACGCTGGGCCGGAGCATGCTCGGCCTGCTCGGCGGTGGCGACCTCGATGAAGCATCGTGGGAAGAGGTCGAGGACACGCTGCTGATCGCCGACCTCGGCCCCGTCGTCACCGAGTCAGTCGTCGCCGCCCTGCGCTCGCGAATGGCCAGCAGCAGCGTGCGCACCGAGGCCGACGCCCGTGCGGTGCTGCGCGAGGTCCTCATCGAGGAGCTGAGACCCGACCTGGACCGCTCGATCAAGGCGCTCCCGCACGCCGACAAGCCCTCGGTGCTGCTGGTGGTCGGGGTGAACGGCACCGGCAAGACGACGACCGTCGGCAAGCTGGCCCGCGTGCTGGTCGCCGACGGCCGTCGCGTCGTGCTCGGCGCGGCCGACACCTTCCGCGCCGCCGCGGCCGACCAGCTGCAGACCTGGGCTTCCCGCGTGGGCGCGCAAGTGGTCCGCGGCGCCGAGGGCGCCGACCCGGCATCGGTGGCGTTCGACGCCGTGGACACCGGCATCGAGTCCGGCGCGGACGTGGTTGTCATCGACACCGCGGGACGACTGCACACCAAGACCGGACTGATGGACGAACTCGGCAAGGTCAAGCGGGTGGTGAGCCGGCGCGCCGAGGTCGACGAGGTGCTGTTGGTGCTCGACGCCACGATCGGGCAGAACGGGCTGCCACAGGCCCGGGTGTTCGCCGAAGTCGTCGACATCACCGGCGTGGTGCTGACCAAGCTGGACGGCACCGCCAAGGGCGGCATCGTGTTCCGCGTGCAGCAGGAATTGGGTGTGCCGGTCAAGCTCGTCGGCCTCGGCGAGGGGCCCGACGACCTTGCGCCATTCGAGCCCGCGGCGTTCGTCGACGCCCTGCTCGGCTAACACCGCGGATCGCAAAAACCTCATGAAGTAACAACGACGAAACGTCACCCGCGTATCCGTTCACACGAGCGAAACACCGAAGCGTCTTAGACGAAACAACCACTCAGCAAAGTCTTGGACCAAGTCAACGGTCGTAAATCGTTGCGGCCGTGGCGCGTCGAAGGAGGAAACTGCGAGTGGATGGATTTCCGATAATGGGTATCCCCGACACCGGGGATACGGCATGGATGCTGGCAAGCTCAGCGCTCGTGCTGCTGATGACGCCAGGACTGGCGTTCTTCTACGGCGGCATGGTCCGCGCCAGGGGCGTGCTCAACATGATCATGATGAGCATCAGCGCCATGGGCGTGGTGACGGTGTTGTGGGTGCTGTACGGCTACTCGCTGTCCTTCGGCAACGACGTTTCGAACCTCTTCGGCGATCCGACGCAGTACTGGGGTCTGAAGGGCCTCATCGGCGGTAACGCCACAGCGGCGGTCGCCGCGGATCCCGCCGCCGGAGTCGAGGCCGCCGATGCGGTCAACATCCCGCTGGCGGGCACGATCCCGCAGCTGGTGTTCGTGATGTTCCAGCTGATGTTCGCGATCATCACCGTCGCCCTGGTGTCGGGCGCGGTCGCCGACCGACTGAAGTTCGGCGCGTGGCTGGTCTTCGCGGGGCTGTGGGCGACGTTCGTCTACTTCCCGGTCGCGCACTGGGTATTCGCCTTCGACGGCTTCACCGGTGAGACCGGTGGCTGGATCGCCAACAAGCTCAAGGCGATCGACTTCGCCGGTGGTACCGCGGTGCACATCAACTCCGGTGCCGCCGGCTTGGCGTTGTGCCTCGTCCTCGGCCGGCGCAAGGGTTGGCCGACCACTCCGATGCGGCCGCACAACCTGCCGTTCGTGATGCTGGGTGCCGGCCTGCTGTGGTTCGGCTGGTACGGGTTCAACGCCGGTTCGGCTTTGAGCTCCGGCGGTATCGCGGCGTCGACGTTCGTGACCACCACCGTGGCAACCGCAACCGCCATGCTCGCCTGGCTTCTCGTCGAGAAGATCCGCGACGGAAAGCCCACCACGCTGGGTGCGGCGTCGGGCATCGTGGCCGGCCTCGTCGCGATCACGCCGTCCTGTTCGTCGGTGAACGTCCTCGGCGCACTCATCGTCGGCTTCCTCGGCGGGGCGATTTGCGCGCTGGCCGTCGGGCTGAAGTTCAAGTTCGGCTTCGACGACGCGCTCGACGTGGTCGGTGTCCACATGATCGGTGGTCTCACAGGCACCTTGCTGATCGGCTTCCTGGCGACCCCGGAGGCGCCCGGCCGCCGTCAAGGGATTGTTCTACGGCGGTGGATTCGATCAGCTGTGGCGCCAGGCAGTGGGTGCGTTCGCGGTTCTCGCGTACTCATTTATCGTTACGACTATCTTGGCGTACATCCTGAAGTTCACCATCGGTCTGCGCCTGGGTGAAGAAGACGAAGTCGGACGGCATCGACGAGGCTGAACACGCTGAAACCGCGTACGACTTCGTGGCTGTAAGTGGTGGCAGTTCGGTTCTCGGCCGCGGTCACGGCGGAGGAATGAGGAATATGAAGCTGATTACTGCGATCATCAAGCCGTTCACGCTCGAAGACGTCAAGACGGGACTCGAGCAGACGGGGATTCTCGGAATGACCGTCAGTGAAGTTCAGGGCTACGGCCGCCAGAAGGGTCACACCGAGGTGTACCGCGGTGCGGAGTACTCCGTCGACTTCGTGCCGAAGGTGCGGGTCGAGGTCGTGGTCGATGATTCCGCCGTGGACAAGGTGGTGGACGTCATCGTCCAGGCCGCACGCACCGGGAAGATCGGCGACGGCAAGGTATGGGTCAGCCCGGTGGATACCGTTGTCCGGGTGCGTACCGGGGAGCGGGGGGCGGACGCCCTTTGAGCCGCTTGAAGAAATGAGAGGTCGTCTCCCGGCCTTACACCGTGAGCGTTGATCGACAGGGCCGGGAGAGGACACGAAATGACTGAGCAGAGACCAGATTCCGCCGCCGGCGCCACTCGATGGAGGGGGCCGGCGGCGGGCTCGTCTCGCCCGGCGACCGATCTGGCCGCGGCAGCCGAGAAGCTGCTGGCCGGTGGTGCCCGTCAACTGGATTCGGCCGCACTACGGCACGCCCTGCTCGATCTGCACGAGTTCTGGCTCACCACAAAGGCTGCCGAGATCGGTATCACGTCGACCAGTGGCTTCGCCATCGTCGCGACGGGTGGTCTGGGCCGCGGCGAATTCGTGCCGTACTCCGACCTCGACCTGACGCTGTTGCACGACAACATGCCGAAGGAAGTGGTGAGCCAGGTCGCCGAGTTGCTGTGGTACCCGTTGTGGGACGCCAATATTCGTATCGACCACAGCGTGCGCACAGTGCCGGAGGCATTGAAGGTCGCCGGCGAGGACATCTCGGCCGGGCTGGCGATGCTCGAGGCGCGACACATCGCGGGCGACGCCGACCTGTCCTCGCTGCTGATCGGGGGAGCGCGGCGGCAATGGCGCACCGGAATCGCCTCGCGCTTCGAGGAACTCGTCGAGCACACCCGGGCGCGGTGGGAACGCAGCGGTGAGATCGCCCACCGTGCCGAGCCGGACCTCAAGTGCGGACGCGGCGGCCTGCGCGACGTTCAACTCCTCAACGCACTGGCCATCGCGCAGTTGGCCGACGTCTATCCCAGCCGATCGTCGGCCTCGCCGACCGAAACGCTCGGCGAGGCACACCTGGCCCTGCTCAACGTGCGCACCGAACTGCACCGGGTCTCCGGGCGGGGTCGTGAACTGTTACTCGCCCAGCATGCCGACGAAATCGGCGCCGCCTTGCATATCGGCGACCGATTCGACTTGGCCCGCATGCTTTCCGACGCCGCCCGAACGATCAGTTTCTACGTCGACGCCGGAGTGCGCACCGCGGCCAACGCCCTGCCCCGCCGGGGTCTGGCCGCCTTCCGGCGCCCCACGCGTCGTCCGCTCGACGAAGGCGTCATCGAATACGCCGGTGAAGTCATTCTCGCCAGAGACGCCCGCCCGGAGCGCGACCCCGGCCTGATCCTGCGGGTCGCGGCAGCCTCGGCGACCACGGGCTTACCGATGGCCGCGTCCACGCTGGCCCGGCTGGCCGAAACCGCGCCCGAGTTGCGCACGCCGTGGCCGCGTCAGGCATTGAAAGACCTCCTGGTCATGCTGGCGGCGGGTCCGTCAGCGGTGGCCACCATCGAGGCGCTCGACCGAACCGGCCTGTGGGGCCGGCTGTTCCCGGAATGGGGCGCCGTCCGCGACCTTCCGCCGCGCGACGTCGTCCACATTTGGACCGTCGACCGCCACCTCGTCGAAACCGTCTCGCGGGCAAGCGCATTCACCACGCGAGTGTCGCGCCCCGATCTCCTGGTGTTGGGTGCGCTGTGCCACGACATCGGCAAGGGCCGGGGCGGAGACCACAGCGTCATCGGCGCGGAATTGGCCACCCAGATCGGCACCCGACTCGGGTTGTGGCCGTCGGACATCGAGATCCTGGCCAAGGTGGTCCGCCATCACCTGCTGCTGCCCCACACCGCTACGCGCCGCGACCTGCAGGATCCCAACACCATCGCATTGGTGGTGGACGCGCTCGGCGGCGATCTCGTGCTGCTCGAATTGCTGCACGCGCTGGCAGAGGCGGACTCGCTGGCCACCGGCCCCGGAGTGTGGGGCGACTGGAAGGCGTCGCTGATCGGCGATCTCGTGCGGCGTTGTCGCCTGGTGATGGCCGGCGAGCCGCTGCCGCAGCCCGATCCGATTGACCCACACTATCTTTCGCTGGCAGCCGAGGTCGGCGTGCATGTCGAGCTGACCCCCGGCGACGGCGCACACATCTACAACGTCACGATGATCGCGCCTGACCGCCGCGGTCTGCTTTCCAAGGCGGCCGGTGTGTTGGCGCTGAACTCGTTGCGCGTGCATTCGGCGTCGGTCAACGGGCACGAGGGGTCGGCGATCAACACCTTCGTCGTCTCACCGCATTTCGGCACGCCGCCCGCGGCGGAGCTGCTGCGCCAGCAGTTCATGCTGGCCCTCGACGGCGAGCTGGACGTGCTGGCGTCGCTGGACAAGCGCGACCGCGACGCGGCACAGCACGGCACCACGCGCGCCGGGGAGGTGCCTGCGGCGGTACCGATCAACCACGTCATCGCGCCGCCGAAGATTCTGTGGTCGAAGGGCGCCTCCCCCGGGAGCTGGTGGCCCAGATCCGGAGCACCGATCGCGCCGGCCTGCTGGCGAGGTTGACGGCGGTATTCGAACGCGATGGCGTGGACATCGCCTGGGCGAAGGTCACCACTCTCGGTTCGTCGGTCGTGGATCTGTTCGGCATTTCGGTGCCGGCATTGGCTTCCGATGACAGCGCCGCCGTGCGAGACGAGCTGGAGAGCGACCTGTACGCCGTCCTGCCCGCACCCGCACCCGCGAAGCCGGCTTCCGAAGCCAGTTAGGCTGGGCGGCGTGTTTGAATCGCTGTCCGACCGGTTGACCGGCGCACTGGCGGGTCTACGCGGCAAGGGGCGGCTGACCGACGCCGATATCGACGCGACCGCGCGCGAGATCAGGCTGGCGCTGCTGGAAGCCGACGTGTCGCTGCCCGTCGTGCGTGACTTCGTCGCACGCATCAAGGATCGCGCCAAGGGCGCCGAGGTCTCCGGTGCGCTCAACCCCGCCCAGCAGGTCGTCAAGATCGTCAACGAGGAACTGATCGCCATCCTCGGCGGCCAGACCCGTCAGCTGGCATTCGCCAAGACCCCGCCGACGGTGATCATGCTCGCGGGCCTGCAAGGCTCAGGTAAGACGACGCTCGCCGGAAAGCTTGCCAAATGGCTTCGCAGCCAAGGTAATACGCCTCTTCTGGTGGCGTGCGACCTGCAGCGGCCGGGTGCGGTCAACCAGCTGAAGATCGTCGGCGAGCGCGCGGGTGTCGACGTCTTCGCACCGCATCCCGGGGTCTCCACCCAAGGCGCCGAGCAGGCCGGGCACGGCGACCCCGTCGCGGTCGCTGCCGCGGGCCTGGCCGACGCCAAGGCCAGGCATCACGACGTCGTCATCGTCGACACCGCAGGCCGCCTCGGCATCGACGAGGAGTTGATGAGCCAGGCCGCCGCGATTCGCGACGCGGTCAATCCCGACGAAGTGATCTTCGTGCTCGACGCGATGATCGGCCAGGACGCGGTCACTACGGCGGAGGCGTTCCGCGAGGGCGTGGGTTTCACCGGCGTGGTGCTGACCAAGCTGGACGGTGACGCCCGCGGCGGTGCGGCGCTGTCGGTGCGCGAGATCACCGGCGTGCCGATCCTGTTCGCCTCAACGGGCGAGAAGCTCGAGGACTTCGACGTCTTCCATCCGGACCGGATGGCCAGCCGGATCCTGGGCATGGGCGACGTGCTGAGCCTCATCGAGCAGGCCGAACAGGTTTTCGACGCCAAGCAAGCTGAGGAGGCCGCTGCCAAGATCGGCAGCGGTGAGCTGACGCTGGAGGACTTCCTCGAGCAGATGCTGGCGATCCGCAAGATGGGCCCGATCGGCAACCTGCTGGGCATGCTGCCCGGCGCAGGCCAGATGAAGGACGCGCTGGCCATGGTCGACGACAAGTCGCTCGACCGGCTGCAGGCGATCATCCGCGGCATGACGCCCGAGGAGCGCGCCGACCCGAAGATCATCAATGGCTCACGCCGGCTGCGCATCGCCAATGGGTCGGGCGTGACCGTCGGCGAGGTCAATCAGCTCGTCGACCGGTTCTTCGAGGCTCGCAAGATGATGTCGACGATGGCCGGCCAAATGGGAATGCCGTTCGGCCGCAAGTCATCTCGCAAGGCGGGTAAAGGCAAGAACAAGCAAGCCGGGAAGGGCAAGAAGAGCGGGCGGGGTCCTACGCCGCCCAAGGTGCGCAACCCATTGGCCGCGGGCATGGGCGGAATGCCGGCCGGCTTCCCAGACCTGTCCGACATGCCCAAGGGCCTCGACGAGCTGCCGCCCGGACTCGCCGACATCGACCTGTCGAAGCTGAAATTCCCGGGTCAGAAGTAGGGATGCGGCACCCCGCTCTGCACGTACGTGGGCTCGGGTTGCCCGGCGAGCAGCCGGTGGAGTGGTGGATCGTCGACGGGGTGCTGAGCGCCGAGCCGGTGCGCGGCGCCGAGACGGTGTTTGACGGCGGCTGGATCGTGCCGGGCCTCGTCGACGCGCACTGCCACGTCGGGCTCGGCGAACACGGACCCGTCGACCTCGACGAGTGCATCGCGCAGGCCGAGACGGAGCGCGGAGTCGGCGCGCTGCTGCTGCGCGACGCCGGATCGCCGACCGACACCCGTAGCCTCGACGAGCGCGCGGACCTGCCCCGCATCATCCGGCACGGCCGTCACCTGGCCAGGCCCAAGCGCTACCAACGCGGCTTCGCGATCGAGCTGGAAGACGAATCGCAGCTGCCCGAGGCCGTGGCCGAACAGGCGCGGTGGGGCGACGGCTGGGTCAAGCTCGTCGGCGACTGGATCGACCGCGAGGCCGGCGACCTGGCTCCGCTGTGGTCCGATGACGTGCTCAAGGCGGCGATCGACGCGGCACACGCCAACGGCGCACGGGTGACCGCCCACGTGTTCAGCGAGGACGCGTTGCCGGGGCTGATCAACGCGGGTATCGACTGCATCGAGCACGGCACCGGGCTGACCGACGACACCATCGAGTTGATGGTCGAGCACGGCACCGCTCTGGTGCCCACGCTGATCAACGTCGAGAACTTCCCTGGCATCGCCGACGGCGCCGCGAAGTACCCGGCCTACGCGCGCCACATGCGCGACCTGTACGAGACGTGTTCGACGCGTATCTCCGCCGCACGTGAGGCGGGTATCCCGATCTTCGCGGGCACCGACGCGGGCAGCATGGTGGCGCACGGCCGGATCGCCGACGAGATCGACGCGCTCAAGGGCATCGGCATGACGCCCACCGACGCGTTGGGTGCGGCCTGCTGGACCGCGCGCGAGTGGCTCGGCCGCCCGGGCATCGAGCACGGCGCGTCGGCCGATCTCGTGTGCTACGCCGACGACCCGCGTACGGGCGCGGCGGTGATCAACCGCCCTGACGTGGTTGTGCTGCGTGGCCGCGTCTTCTGAGGCGCGGTGGCGGCGCCTCGCGATCGCAGTTGTTGCCGCACTGGCGATGGCGACCTGCGCACCGCAGGCCGCCGCCGACCCCAACGCGTTGTGGACGATCGTGGACGGCCAGTGCGCACCCGACCAGCGAAACCATGACGATCCCGCGCCGTGCGCCCTGGTCGACCTCCAGAGCGGCTACGCGGTGCTGAAGGACCTCGTCGGCCACACCCAGTTCCTCGTCATCCCGACGGCGCGCGTCACCGGAATCGAGAGTCCCGCGATCCTGGCCGCCAACGCCCCGAACTACCTTGCCGATGCGTGGCGCGCCCGGTCCTTTGTCGAGCAGCGTGCCGGACGCGGATTGCCCCGCGACTGGTTGAGCCTGTCCGTCAACTCGTCGGCGGCGCGGTCTCAGGACCAGTTGCATGTTCACATCGACTGTGTTCGCGCCGACGTGCGGCAGGCGCTGATGGCCAACGCCGACGACGATCGGGACAACCTGGCAGCCCTTCCCCATCGCCCTGGTCGGCCAGCAGTATCGGGCGATGGCGGTGTGGGACCCGGAACTGGATGCGGTGAATCCCTTCCGGCTGCTTGCCGACGGCTTGCCTGCCGGCGGTGAGATGGGCGCCCAGACTCTGGTGGTGGTCGGCGTCACCGGCGCCGACGGGCGGTCCGGCTTCGTGCTGCTCGCAGGACAGCGCCGACGCCGCAGACCCCGAGAAGCGGCCATGGTGAGGATCTACAGGATCACGTCGCATGCCCGCCGCCCGCCGAGGTGATGGGCAAGTAGCGCCATCAGCCGTATTGGCTGAAGCCCCAGTCGAACAGGTTGATCGCCGGGCCGAACAGATCGCCCGAACCGTACATCTGCGACGACCACGAGCCGGTGGCCATTGCGTTGCGCCGCAGCCGACGAAGGTGTCGCTGGGCTAGGTCGGTGTAGCCCGTCTTGCCGACCAGCGTGCCGGGGTAGCGCTTCAGCAGCTCGTTCTGGCTGACGATCTGTGCGGCCCGTCGTCGGTGGGGAACAGCGACGACGGTTGGCGCACGATCGCCGCGAACGCCGGATAACGCAGCGCCTCCCGGTAGATCACCGCCAGATCATGCGGCGTGGTGGCCGATTCCATACCCGGGCCGTCCAGACCCGACGGCGACGAGGCGTGGGTGTTGCGGGCGCCGAGCGCGGCGGCTTTGGCGTTCATCTTGCGCGACGGCGCGCCTGATAGCCGCCGAGTCCGTCGGCCAAGCGTGTTGGCGGCATCGTTGCCCGACACCAGCATCAGTCCGTCGAGCAATTGGCGCACTGTGTAGGCGCGGCCCGCTTTCACCCCGACGCACGAGCACTCCACGTCGGTGGTCGGTCGGGCTGGCGACGATCACCGCGTTGAGCGGCAGTTGATCGAGCACGACCATCGCCAGCAGCGCCTTGATCGTGCTTGCCGGCGCATGTGACTCATAACGGGTTGCGGGAAGCCAGGATTCGGCCGGTATCCAGATCGGCGAGCAGCCACGCCTGCGTCGGCCCATCCGGCAGGCCGACGGCGCCCGCCGGTTCAGCGGCCGTCTGGGTATGGCCGGGGGAGCGCCCGCTGTGGCCGCCGTCAGCGCAATAGCCAACGCGGCCAGCATTTTTCGCACGAACGCCGAGACTAACCGCCGCGTTGCCCGGTGCGGTCTCGGATGCGTTGCGATTGAGCAACTTCGCGACGGCTACAGCGACCCGATGCTCGCGCTTTGGATTCTGGGCGAAACCCCAGTCCAGACAGACCGGCGGCCTGGTCCCAATAGGTCGGGCCACCCTCTTTGATCAGCCCGTACATCATCGCGATCACCAGGCGGCGTCCGCCACGGTCAGCGGCGGCGACGAACGTCTTGCGGGCCGCGTCGGTGAAACCCGTCTTCCCGCCGAGCGTGCCGGGGTAGCGGTGCAGCAACTGGTCGTCGTTGAGCAACGGCTGCTCGCCCGTATCGGTGGGGAACATCGCCGTCGGTTGCGCGATGGTCTGCGGCGAACGTCGGATTGGCCATCGCCGCGCGGAAGATGATGGCCAGGTCGCGGGGAGTGGTGGACACCGGAGCCGCCCGGTCCGTCCAGTCCCGATGGCGTCGCCGCATGCGTGTCAACCGCGCCGATGGACGCGGCTTTGGCGTTCATCTTCGCCACCGCCGCGTCGTAGCCGCCGATCATGTCGGCCAGCGCATTGGCCGCGTCGTTGCCCGACATCAGCAGCATCGCGTCGAGCAGCTGGCGGGCGCTGTAGATGCGGCCCGGTTTGATACCCGCGCAGGTGCATTCCACATGGGTGTCGGCGTCGGTGCCCACGACCGTGGTATCCAGATTCGGCAGCTCGTCGAGAGCGGTCAGCGCCAGCAGCGTCTTGATCGTGCTCGCCGGCGGATGGGCGACGTCCATGTCGCGTCCGGCCAGGATCTGGCCGGTGTCCATGTCGGCGACGATCCACGCCGGGGCGGGGCCGTCGAACGGCGACACGCTGCCCGCAGGTTGGATGTCCGGCTCGGCCGAAACCGATCGGCGTGACGGACAACAAGACCAGACTCAGGCAAGCGGCGAAAACTGCGACAAACCTCCCCATGGGATGTGCAGCCTAACCCTCGTGCCTGAGTGCAGCCACGGCGGTGTTGAATCGACATCATGCTGAGCCAGCAAGAGATTTCGGATCGTTTCGAGATACAGCAGCTGATGGTCGACTACTCGTCGGCGATCGACCAGAAGCGTTTCGACGACCTCGACCGGGTCTTCACCGCCGACGCCTACATCGACTACCGCGTCACCGGCGGGATCGACGGGCGATTTCCGCGAAGTCAAGGCGTGGCTGAAGGAGGTGCTGCCGAACTTTCCCGCCTACTACCACATGCTGGGCAACTTCGACGTCGCATCGACGGCGACACCGCATCGTCGCGGACGATCTGCTTCAACCCGATGGTGTTCAACGCCGAAAAAAAACAGATCCTGTTCGTGCGGGATCTGGTACGTCGACGAGTTCGTCCGCACCGCCGACGGGTGGCGGATGACCAAGCGCGTCGAGGAGAAGTGCTTCGACAAGCTGCTGTGCTAGCGGCGGCCGAGTCTTCGACGCTGCCTCGGTGAGCCGATCGGACACGCGGACACGAGATAAAACGAATTGAAGAAGTCGGTGCGCAGCCGCGTCAGCTTGGAGCGTCTTGATGCGCCACTGCCCGTCGATCTTCTCGTACGTCTCGTGGTAGTGGCCGTAGCCGTCGAGGTTCAGCCCGGCGCCAGCCGGACCACGTCGTTGAGCGCCCACACGCCGCGCGCCGTAGTCGCCGACGTCAACTCGATCTCGGGTGCGTGCACCTGGTGCACGGTCGGCTGTTTCTCGAGGGTCTTGCGCACGAACGCGACGAAGTCGTCGGCGCCGACGATCACCTTGCCGCCCGCCTGCGAGGTGTCACTGCGGAAGTCGTCGGCGAAAATCCCGCGCCACGCCTGCCAGTCCTTGGTGTCCAATAGTCGGCAGTACCGTGCCTTGAGTTGCTTGATGGCCTCGATCTCGAGCAGGGTGCCGGCGGCGTCGTCCATCCCGCGAGCGTGACACTTGCGCCGAAGTTGTAAAGATCGACCGCGATGGCGCAGAGCGCGATTTTCGCGGGTAGGGCCTGTTCTGGCACAATGGGCGGCTGTCTGCCACGCGACTACGGCTGTGCGGCGGTCACACACGTAAGGCAAAACCGGATGCGGGCAAGTCCGCCCGCATCGCTGAATTGCAGCGTGGCAATCACAGGAGAAGTCGCTTAACCATGGCTGTCAAGATCAAGCTCACCCGGCTTGGCAAGATCCGCAATCCCCAGTACCGCATCGCCGTCGCCGACGCGCGCACCCGCCGCGACGGCCGCGCGATCGAGGTCATCGGCCGGTACCACCCCAAGGAAGACCCCAGCCTCATCGAGATCAACTCGGAGCGGGCCCAGTACTGGCTCGGCGTCGGCGCCCAGCCCACCGAACCGGTGCTGCGCTGCTGAAGATCACCGGTGACTGGCAGAAGTTCAAGGGTCTGCCCGGCGCCGAGGGCACGCTGAAGGTCAAGGAGCCCAAGCCGTCCAAGCTGGACCTGTTCAACGCGGCGCTGGCCGAGGCCGACGGCGCGCCGTCCGGCGAGGCCACCCAGCCCAAGAAGAAGAAGGCGCCCGCCAAGAAGGCCGCCGAGAAGGCGCGAAGAGCGCCGACGCCGAGGGACGGCGCGAGCCCGCCGCGGCTGAGCCCGAGGCCACCGAGCAGGCCGACGCGGCCGAGTCGTCCGAGAGCTGACGCGCCGTGAGCTCCGTTGTCGTCGACGCGGTCGAGCACCTGGTGCGCGGGATCGTGGACAACCCCGACGATGTCCGCGTCGACTTGGTGACCAGCAGGCGCGGGACGCACCGTCGAGGTGCATGTACACCCCGACGATCTCGGCAAGGTGATCGGCCGGGGCGGTCGTACCGCTACCGCGCTGCGCACGCTGGTGGCGGGCATCGGTGGCCGCGGCATCCGCGTCGACGTGGTGGACACCGACCAGTAGCGATCTCGACCTCATGGACCTGGTTGTCGGGCGGGTCGTCAGAGCGCACGGCATCAGCGGCGAGGTCGTCGTCGAGGTCCGAACCGACGACCCCGCGGGCCGCTTCCGCCCGGCACGACCCTGCGCGGCAGGGCTGCAAGGGGCGGACCCGAACGTAGCTATCGTGGTCGAGTCCGCACGCGAGCACAGCGGTCGCTTGCTCGTGCGCCTCGACGGGGTGGCCGACCGCAATGCGGCCGACGCGCTGCGGGGAACGCTGTTCGTCGTCGATTCGGCGGATCTGCCGCCCATCGAGGATCCCGACGAGTTCTACGATCACCAACTCGAAGGTCTACTCGGTGCGGACGATCGCCGGCGCAGCGGTCGGGACCGTCGCCGAGGTGCTGCACACCGCGGCGGGCGAACTGCTCTCGGTGCGCAACGAGGATCGTGAGGTGCTCGTACCGTTCGTCAGCGCAATCGTGACGTCGGTGTCACTGGCTGAGCGCTCATCGAGATCGACCCGCCCGAGGGATCTGCTGGAGCTGGGCTGAGGACCATGCGCACTGACCTCCGAATAGATGTGGTGACGATCTTCCCGGACTACCTGGAGCCGCTGCGACAGTCGTTGCCGGGCAGGGCGATTGACGCCGGCATCGTTGCAGTTGGCCGTGCACGATCTGCGGCGGTGGACCCACGATGTGCACAACTCGGTAGACGACTCTCCGTACGGCGGCGGTCCCGGCATGGTGATGAAGGCCCCGGTCTGGGGCGAAGCGCTCGACGAAATCTGCACCGACGAAACGCTTCTCGTGGTCCCACGCCGGCGGGCCGGCTGTTCACCCAGGCCGATGCCCAGCGGTGGAGCACCGAGAAGCACCTCGTGTTCGCCTGCGGCCGGTACGAGGGCATCGACCAACGCGTCGTCGATGATGCGGCTCGCCGGATGCGCACCGAGGAGGTGTCGATCGGCGACTACGTGTTGCCCGGCGGCGAGTCGGCGGTGCTGGTGATGATCGAGGCGGTCATCCGGCTGATGCCCGATGTGCTCGGCAATCCCGCGTCACATCAAGAAGATTCGCATTCAGACGGGCTGCTGGAGGGCCCAAGCTACACCAGGCCCCCGAGTTGGCGCGGGCTGGACGTTCCCGAGGTGCTGTTATCGGGCGACCACGCCAAGATCGCTGCCTGGCGGCGGGAACAGAGCCTGCAGCGCACCCGTGACCGCCGGCCTGACCTGCTGGACTGAGCGCCGTCAGTCGACCACGTCGACGTGGCCGTCGACGTCCATGATGCCAAGCTCGACGATGAGTTGTGGCTGGCGCTGCTGAACCTGGCTGCGGAATGTTCGCAATGCCTCCGACAACATATCGGTCTCATAGGTCCGGTCTGTCAGGACGCGGTCTCCGTAGGCAACTGCCGCAGCGCCGCAATCGCGGTGCGTCATGCCGATGATGCGGGTCAGCCAGTGCAGGTCCACCGAGATCGCCAGGTTCTGCCAGAAGGTTTCCTGCCAATTCGCAAACGCCGGGGCCACGACTCCGACCGGGCCACCTGCGAACGCGAACTCGCTGTAGTTGTTCTGCCAGCCGCGACCGGTCATGTAGTTCCAGGTGTTGGTCGTGAATCGCGGATCGATGCACTTCATCAGCATGGCCTCATAGCCCTGATCGAGCTGCGCCTGTGCCTGCGGTGCGGCGACCAGCCCGGCGACGCCGAGACCCAACCCGCCGAGCACGGCACGGCGAGAGACATTCAAGGCTGGATCGGCTTGGGTCATCGTGGGTCCCGCCCTTCCCTGAGAAGACGCAAAGTGTCCCATTTCGTCGGCGTGCTGGGGACATTTCCGTCTGCTCGGCGGAGAAGTGAGCTAGATGCGGCCGCCGGGGAACATGGTCTTGACCGCCTGGGTAATGGTGTTGCGCGCGGTGAGGTCATCGGCGGTCTGCATCGAGCCGATCGCCATCACGTACCGGCGGTCCCTCCCGATCACCCCGGTCGACATGTGCATCCAGTTTCCGCCGTTCCAACAGCACATCCAGCCCTGCTTGACTGCGACGGGTTCTGAGTACAGGCCCTCGGGGATGCCGAACCGCTGTGGGTAGACGCCGCCGGGCTGGGTGCCATCGATGGCCATCGGCGTCGACGACGCCAGGTTGGACAGGATGATGCTGGCCCGCTCCGCCGGCAGTCCGCCGCCGCCGGAGAGCAGCATGTCGTAGTAGTGGACGAGATCGGCCGGCGTGCTCAAGGTGTTGAACCAGCGACCGTCGTAGGGCGTCTCGGTCGAACCCAACCCGTACCGGGCGGTGACCCGGTTGATGATCTCGCTGCCGCCGCTGCGGTTCCAGAAGACCTCGGCCGCGCTGTCGTCGGACGAGCGCAGCATGGTGTCGAGTGCCGCACGGTCGGCGGGGGAGAGCTGAGTCTGCCCCGTTGCTTCCTGCAGCAGCAGGTCATCGGCGATGAAAAGCTTGACCACGGAGGCGATCGGCATCTGCTCGTTGTTGCCGTTGGTGACGAGTTGGCCGGTATTGCGGTCCAACACGACGGTCGTGATGTCGGCACCGGCCTTGGCCGCCTCGGCGGTGGCCTGCCTGGCCCGCACATCGAGTCCATCGAAGGTTGCTGCCGGTTCGTCGGGCGGCGCTTCCGGCAGGGGCGCGCTGCTGCCCTGCGGAGCGATGACGATCAGCGACGACCCGGCGGAGTCCGGCGGCGTCCCGTACACCTTGGCCTCGCAACCAGCAACGACGGGCACCGTCACCAGGACGGCCGCCACCATCGTGACCAGCCTCGACGGCCGCCCTCGCATGGCCCCTCCCTCAATGCCCGCGGAAACCGGCTTCGGGTCTCGAATCGCCCTCGTCCGTGAGCGTTAGCCTAACGGTCGCGCCCCCGTTGCGCGTGGTTAGACCCGCTTCGCGTTTCGCAGATGTTCGGCGGCGGATTTCACCGGAGTGGGGCCTGTCTGGCACAATTGAGCAGTTGTCTACGCAGTACCCGGGAACGACTGGATTCGCCCGCTGCGAGATGCACCCCGATTCGCCCGAACAGATCGGCTCGGCGACGCCTGACCACGACAGGAACGCCCGCGGCCGCCAAGAACAAGGAAGTGTCACCGATGAACACGCTGGACTTCGTCGATAAGGCGTCGCTGCGCGACGACATCCCGGACTTCAGCCCCGGCGACACCGTCAACGTGCATGTGAAGGTCATCGAGGGTTCCAAGGAGCGCATCCAGGTCTTCAAGGGCGTCGTCCTGCGTCGACAGGGCGGCGGCATCCGCGAGACCTTCACCGTGCGCAAGGAGAGCTACGGCGTGGGTGTCGAGCGGACCTTCCCCGTGCACTCGCCCAACATCGATCACATCGACGTCGTCACCCGCGGTGACGTGCGCCGCGCGAAGCTCTACTACCTGCGTGAGCTGCGCGGCAAGAAGGCCAAGATCAAGGAGAAGCGCTGACCGCCGTTCCCGGCTGTCAACGCACCGGAATTCTGCCCCTTGGATCCCGGGCGGCGCGGCAGTGAGCATCGCGCTGGCTACTCTGATGCGGTGACCCCATCCACCGACCCTGACGACGTATCCGCCGAACGTACGCTCGACGACGCCGAGTCGGACAGCGATCCCGAGGCGCCCGAGAAGAAGCACGGCGCGTTGCGCGAGTTCGCGATCCTCGTCGCTATCGCGCTCGTCCTCTACTACGTCATGCTGACATTCGTCGCGCGGCCATATCTGATCCCGTCGGAGTCGATGGAACCCACCCTGCACGGCTGCACCGGCTGCACCGGCGACCGGATCATGGTGGACAAGCTGACCTATCGGTTCTCCTCACCCGAGCCCGGCGACGTCATCGTCTTCAAGGGACCGCCGAACTGGAACATCGGCTACAAGTCGATCCGCTCGGACAGCACCCCGGTGCGATGGGTGCAGAACGCGCTGTCATTCGTCGGATTCGTCCCACCGGACGAGAACGATCTCGTCAAACGCGTGATCGCGGTGGGCGGGCAGACTGTGGAGTGTCGGGCCGGAACGGGTCTGACGGTCGACGGCAAACGTCTGAAACAGCCGTTCCTCGACCCCGCCACGATGAATGCCGATGAAGCGGTGTATCCCTGCCTGGGCAACGAGTTCGGGCCGGTGAAGGTGCCCGACGGCAGGCTGTGGGTGATGGGCGACAATCGCACCCATTCCGCCGATTCGCGCGCCCACTGCACCAACTTGCCGGTCGACGCCCAGCGCGGGCTGTTGTGCACGGGCGACCCGGTGGCCGGCACGGTGCCGGTAGACAATGTGATCGGAAAGGCGCGGTTCATCGCGTGGCCGCCGCCGCGTTGGGGTGTAGTGCACAGCGTGAACCCGCAGACGCAATAAGAGGGGAGGGCTCGAGGGTGCCGGCGACATGGCCTCCGCGAACTGTGATCCGGAAATCTTCGGGCCTGCGCACGCTGGAGTCCGCGCTGTATCGGGGTGGCCTGGGTCCGGTGGCGGGTGTCGACGAGGTGGGCCGCGGCGCGTGTGCGGGACCCCTGGTCGTGGCCGCATGCGTGCTCGGACCCAACCGGCTCGAGAGTCTCGCGGCTCTGGATGACTCGAAAAAGCTCAATGCGAAGGAACGCGAGCGGCTGTTTCCGTTGATCCGGCGCTACGCGCTGGCGTATCACGTGGTATTCATACCGTCCACCGAGGTGGATCGGCGCGGCGTGCACGTCGCCAATATCGAGGGAATGCGACGTGCGGTTGCCGGCTTGCCGATTCGGCCTGGATATGTGCTCTCCGACGGCTTCCGGGTGCCGGGCCTGCCGATGCCGTCGCTGCCGGTGGTCGGCGGGGATGCCGCCGCGGCGTGCATCGCGGCGGCCAGTGTGCTGGCGAAGGTGAGTCGGGACCGGCTGATGGTCACGATGGAGGCGCAGCATCCCGGCTACGGCTTCGCCGAGCACAAGGGCTACAGCACCCCGGCCCACAGCGTGGCCCTGGCCAGGCTCGGGCCCTGCAGTCAGCACCGTTATTCCTTCATCAACGTCCGCCGCCTGGTGACCGTTGACGGCGAGTTGGTACCGGAAGACGTTTTCGAGATGGAACCCGAGCAGCAGAGCCAGATGGGGTAGGGGAAGATTGGGACTTGCGATGAGCGCTTGCGCGAAGTGGGGGCACCGCCCGCCCGAAGGGCAGGGGGACCGACGGCGCTGTGGACATGAAGGACGGCTGAGCGGATGAGTGCCGAGGATCTCGAAAAGTACGAAACCGAGATGGAGCTCTCGCTCTACCGCGAATACAAGGACATCGTCGGTCAGTTCAGCTACGTCGTCGAGACTGAACGACGCTTCTACCTGGCCAACAGTGTCGAACTGGTGCCGCGTAACGCCGAGGGCGAGGTCTACTTCGAACTGCGGCTGTCCGACGCCTGGGTGTGGGACATGTACCGGCCCGCGAGGTTCGTCAAGCAGGTGCGAGTAATCACCTTCAAGGACGTCAATATTGAAGAGGTCGAGAAGCCCGAGCTGCGGCTGCCGGAGTAGCCAGCCTTCAAGAACGCCCCGCGAGTAATGAAACACACCGTGTTGCAACGCATTTCGCCGCCTATCGGCCTTTGAAACCGGGTTTACCGGGAAACCATTTTTTGAACCGTTAGTCTCTATTCTCATAAAGATTGCAATTTTGGCCATATAGCGGGCGCCGGCGAGTCATTATGGGCGAGAGGCCGGAGAACGTGCACCGTCAACGGCAGGGGAGTGGCGGCGACGCCATGGTTCCCTGCTTGATCCTCCATGGCACTCTAAACCTAAAGTTTGCTCCGCTGACCGTTGTCGAACGGCCGTCAGTCGAACCAGAAGACGGAATCCGCAATGCCGTGTCAGTGACAAGACAGACAACTCACATTTGTCTCGGAATTACCCCTTGAAGTGGTCTGAACTGTGTGAGAGCCTTGCACAGCAAACGGAATTGTGTGACACAGGGGGAGTGCGCCGACCGCCGAACACTAGGTAGCCGCGATGCCCACAACGGAATCATTGACCCAAACATATGTTCCCGCGTAGAGTCCTGCACCGTCGTCGAACTCGCGCTGGGGGTGGGAACGGCTTGTCATACCGAGCGGCGGGCCGCACTTCTGTGCGGCCCTCAGGCCGGCGCGGAGCCGATCGATGAGGCAACACCTGTTACGCCCGCTCGTCGGCCTGGCCGCGATCGCGTTGGTTGTGGTGGTATTCGCGGTGGCGGCGAACCTGTTTCGGGGGGGCTACACCGACAGCGTGCCGGTCACAGTGATCTCGCAGCGCGCCGGTTTGGTGATGAATCCCGACGCCAAGGTCCAAGTGCGCGGGGTCCAGGTGGGCAAGGTCGCATCGATCGAGGAACTGCCCAACGGGGAAGCCGCTCTGCACCTGGCGATGGATCCGTCGCGGCTGGACGCGATCCCGGCCAATGCGCTTGTCGACATCGCCTCGCCGACGGTGTTCGGCGCCAAGCAGGTGCAATTCGTCTTTCCCGACGACCCGTCGCCAGAATCGCTGCGGGCCGGCCAAGTGGTCGACGCCCAGCACGTCATGGTCGAGGTGAATACGGTCTTCGAGCAGTTGACCTCGGTGTTGTCGGCGATAGAACCCGCAAAGCTCAACGAAACTCTCGGGGCGATTGCGCAGGCGATGTCGGGCCGGGGCGAGAAGTTCGGTCGGACGCTCTCGGATCTGGATGCATTTCTGGCCAAGCTCGAACCCAGCCTGCCCTCGCTGCGCCACGACCTCGAAACCGCGCCCGGCGTGCTGCGGGCCTACGCCGATGCCGCACCGGATTTCGTCTCGATCGCCGACCACGCGTCGACGCTGAGCGACACCCTGGTCGACCAGCAGAACAATCTCGACACCGCGCTCGTCAGCGTCATCGGGCTGGCCGACATCGGAAACCAGGTGATCGGAGACAACCGCGACGCGCTGACGGACGTCTTGCATCTGCTGGTGCCGACGACCGACCTGACGAACCAGTACAACCAGGCGTTGTGGTGCGGGCTGGCGGGAATGCTCGACGCGGCCAAGCGTCCTCCGCTCAAGGAACCGGGCGTCGATGTAATGGCAGGCTTCCTGTGGGGCCAGGAACGCTACAAGTATCCGCAGGACCTGCCCAAGGCGGGCGGCACGGGCGGCCCTCAATGCACTGGGTTGCCGCACTTGCCATTTGAAACGGTTCCGCCGTACGTGGTGGCCGACACCGGCACCAATCCGTGGCGGCGCACCTATCCCGGCGTCATCCTCAACTCTGACCTCATCAAGCAGATCATGTTCGGCAACACCGAGACGTCGGGACCGCCGCGCAACAGCTCCCAGGTCGGACAACCGGGATGAGGCGCTCGCTACGTCCGACACTTGTCAAGTTCGGAATCTTCGCCGTGGTGATGACGGTGTTGACCGCGTGCTTGTTCTTCATCTTCGGGCAGTACCAGACGGGGTCGACGAAGGAGTATTCGGCGGTGTTCGCCGACGCGTCCCGCCTCAAGACCGGGCAGTCGGTTCGAGTCGGCGGTATGCGGGTCGGCACTGTCAACAGCGTCAAGCTCCAGCCGGACAAGACCGTCCTCGTCGCGTTCGACGCCGACCCCGGCGTCCGCCTCACCACCGGATCCCGCGCCGCCGTGCGCTACCTCAACCTCGTCGGTGACCGATACCTGGAGCTGATCGAAGGCTCCGAGGGCACACCGCTGCCGCCCGGTTCCCAGATTCCCAAGGAGCGCACCGCGTCGGCGCTTGACCTCGACCTGTTGCTCGGAGGGCTCAAACCCGTTATCCGGGGCCTGAATCCGCAAGATGTCAACGCGCTGTCGGCATCGCTGATCCAGATCTTCCAGGGTCAGGGCGGCACATTACAGTCGCTGCTGTCCAACACCTCGGAATTCACGACCGCCCTGGCCGAACACAACCAGACCATTGCGGCGCTGATCGACAACCTGCGCACCCTGCTCGCCACGCTGACCAAGGAGGGTGACAAGTTCTCCGGGACGATTGACCGGTTGGAGAAACTTGTCACTGCGCTCGCGGCGGAGAAAGACCCGATCGGCGAGGCGATCGACTCGTTGAGCAACGGCACCGCCTCGGTAGCCGGACTGCTGACCGACGCCCGCGCGCCGCTCGCGGGCACCGTCGACGAGCTCAGCCGGTTGGCCCCCAACCTCGACAACCAGAAAGACCGCCTCGACGCCAGCCTGCAGAAAGCTCCGGAGAACTACCGCAAGCTGATCCGCACCGGATCGTACGGCAGCTTCTTCAACTACTACATCTGCCAACTGACATGGCGGGTGACCGACCTGCAGGGCCGCACCGCGGTGTTCCCCTGGATCAGACAGGACGGGGGGAGGTGCGCCGAGCCCTGATGTTGAAATACCGTGGCATGCCACTTATTCGGGCGGGCTTCATGGGTGTCGTGTTGATCGCCCTGGTCATCGCGGTCGGGCTCGCGCCCGAGCGGTTGACGTCGTGGGCGACCGCGATCCGCTACCAGGCCCAGTTCGCCGACGCCGGTGGTGTGGTCGCCGGCAACGACGTGACGATCTCGGGGATCAAGGTCGGCAGCGTCTCGAAGGTGACCCTGCAGGGCCGCAACGCCCTGGTGACGTTCACCATCGACGGCTCGATCCCGCTCGGTTCGGATACCACCGCACACGTACGGACCGGAACCCTGCTGGGCGAGCGCGTGCTGACGTTGGAGTCCAAGGGCAGCGGCACGATGGGACCGATGGCGGTCATCCCGGTGTCGCGAACGGCGTCGCCGTACTCGCTCACCGAGGCGGTGAGCGAGCTGACAAGCAATACCGCCGGCACCGACACCGCATCGCTGAACCAGTCCCTGGACACCCTGTCGCAGACGTTGGATCAGGTTGCGCCGCAACTGGGTCCGGCATTCGACGGTGTGACCCAGCTATCGCGAGCGATCAACGACCGCGACGACTCGCTCGGTGAACTGCTCAAGAACGGTGCCGATGTCACCAAGATCCTGTCCGACCGTAGCCAGCAGGTGAACACGCTGATTCTCAACGCAAACGATCTCGTCGCAGTGTTGTCGGAGCGTCGCCACGCGATCGTCGAGCTGTTGGTGCACACATCGGCACTGTCCAAGCAGCTGTCCGGGGTGATCCACGACAACGAGCAGGAACTCGCGCCGACGTTGGACAAGCTCAACAGCGTGACCGCGGTATTGCAGAAGAACCGGGACAACATCGCCAAGGCCCTTCCCGGTCTTGCGAAGTTCCAGACCACGCTCGGCGAGACGATCGGCAACGGCCCGTACTACCAGGCCTACGTTCCCAACATCAACATCGCGCAGATCCTGCAGCCGTTCCTGGACTACGCGTTCGGCTTCCGCAGGGGAGTGAACGCGGGCCAACCACCCGACAATGCCGGGCCGCGGGCAGAGCTTCCGTTCCCGTACAACGGCATTCCCGGCCCCGGCGAACAGTGGGGGCCGCCGCGATGACGTGGAACCGGCAAGTCAAACTCGGGCTCGCGGCGGCCCTGGTCGTGCTGCTCGTGGGCGGCGTCGCTGTGGTGATACAGCAGATGTTCTTCGGAGCGAAATCGATCACCGCCTACTTCACCACCGCAACGGCCATCTACCCCGGCGACGAGGTCCGCATCGCCGGGGTCAAGGTGGGCACGATCGCGTCGATTCAACCCGTCGGCACACAGGCAAAGATGGTCCTCCACGTCGACCACGGCATTCCGGTTCCCGCCGACGCCAAGGCGGTGATCGTCACCCAGAACCTGGTTTCTGCCCGCTATGTCCAGCTCACGCCGGCATATGAGTCGGGTCCGGCGATGGCCGACGGTGCCGTGATTCCGATCGATCGCACGGCCGTGCCTGTCGAGTGGAACGAAGTCAAAGACCAATTGATGCGACTGGCAACGGAGTTGGGCCCGCAGAACGGAATGTCGACGGGCTCGGTTGGCCGGTTCATCGACAGCACGGCCAATGCGTTGGACGGCAACGGCGCCAAACTGCGTCAGACGTTGGCCCAGCTGTCGGGGGTGGGCCGGATTCTGGCCGACGGCAGCGGCAACATCGTCGACACCATCACCAACCTGCAGACCTTCGTCACCGCCCTGCGCGACAGCAACGAACAGATCGTCCAGTTTCAGGATCGGTTCGCCACGCTGACGAGCGTGGTCGAGGGCAGCCGGTCGGATCTGGACGCCGCGCTGAAGAACCTCTCCGATGTCGTCGGAGAGACGACCCGGTTCATCCGTGGCACCCGGGACAAGACGTCCGAACAGCTTGCGCGGCTGTCGGATGTGCTGCAGAACCTCGCCGATCACCGCATGGCGCTGGAGAACGTGCTGCACATTGCACCGCACTCGATTGCCAACGCCTACAACATGTTCGACCCGCGCACGGGCGCTGCCAGCGGTGTGTTCGTGCTGAGCAACATGGGCAACCCGGTGTGGTTCATCTGCGGCATGATCGGCGCCATCGGGAACATCACTGCCCCCGAATCCGCGAAACTGTGCGCCCAGTACCTCGGCCCGGGGCTGCGAACGGTGAACTTCAACAACCTTCCGTTCCCGGTCAACCCCTTCCTGACGTCCAACCCGCCGCCGTACATGCTGAGATACACCGACCCGAAATTGATGCCCGATACCTATGCGCCACAGGGCTTCCCAGACACTCCGCCTGCGGTTTCCGCATTCACCGGCACGGGCGACGTGCCGCCGCCCCCGGGTTTCGGTCCGCCCCCAGGGCCGCCGCCACCACCTCCGGCTCCCGCGCCGGCCGGCCCACCCAGCCTGCAGGACATACTGCTGCCCGCCGAGATCCCACCCGCACCTGCCGATGCTCCGGCAGCGCCACCACCACCTGATGGGACTCCGCCGTGATTGCGCTCATCGTCGGACGCCGAGCGGCCGCAATCGGATCGGCTGTGATGCTGACCGTCACCGGCTGCGCCTTCCAGGGGGTGAACTCGCTCCCGTTGCCGGGCGCGGTGGGGCGCGGCGCCGATGCCACCGTGTATCACGTCGAGCTCGCGAATGTCGGCACGCTGGAGTCGAATTCGCCGGTGCTGATCGATGACGTCGTCGTCGGCAGCGTCGGCAAGATGACGTTGCACGGCTGGCACATCGACGTCGACGTTTCCATCAAACCGGAGGTCGCCGTGCCGGCCAACGCGGTGGCGACGGTCGGCCAGACCAGCCTGCTGGGTTCCATGCATGTGGCGCTCGATCCACCGCCGGGACAGGCGCCCAGCGGCCGGCTGCAACCGGGGGCCACCATCGGTCTGAACGATTCGTCGACCTTCCCGTCGACTGAGCAGACACTGTCGTCGCTGGCCGCCGTCGTCAACGGCGGGGGACTCGGACAGATCGGTGACATCGTCCACAACTTCAACCTTGCGTTGTCAGGCCGCCAGGACGCCGTGCGCGATCTGATCACCCGACTCGACACGTTCGTCGGCACGCTGAACCAACAGCGCGACAACATCGTCGCGACGATCGACGAGCTGAACCGGTTCTCGGAGCGACTCGGCAGCCAGCAGGTGGTGCTCACCCGCGCGTTGAACAAGATTCCACCTGCGCTGAACGTGCTGCTCAAGGAGCAGCCGCGGCTCACCACCGCGCTGGAGGAGCTCGGCAAATTCAGCAATACCGTGTCGGGCCTCATCAACGACACGCAGGCCGACCTGGTGAAGAACCTGCAGAATCTCGAACCCACCATCAAGGCGCTCGCCGATGTCGGGCCCGAGATCGACACCGCACTGGCATACGTGCCGACGTTCCCGCTGACCCAGAACCTCATCGACCGCGGTGTGCGCGGCGACTATGTGAATCTGTTTGTCAACATCGACCTGACCAACGCCAGGATCAAGCGCGGCCTGCTACTCGGGACGCGCCTCGGCCAGGACCGCGCCTCGTTGATTCCCGCCCCGGGTGATGCCGGGTACGACGCGTACTACACGAAGTTCCCGTTGGGCGTCGGCACCTCACTGCCGTTCGGCCCGATTCCGAATGCCGCACCGGCGCCGTGGGAGCCGGGGGGCGGTGGCTGATGCTGACGCGTTTCGTCCGGATCCAGCTGGTGATCTTCACAATCGCCTCGATCATCGGTGTGCTGGTGATGGTGTTCGCGTACATGCAGGCGCCGACCTTGTTGGGTGTCGGCAGGATCAACGTCGCACTGAAGCTGCCCGCGTCGGGCGGCCTGTACCGATTCGCGAATGTCACCTACCGTGGTGTGCAGGTCGGCAAGGTCACGAACATGGACGTGTCGCGGTCGGAGGCCACGGCGACACTATCGCTGGGCACCTCGCCGAAGATCCCCGCTGACCTCGTGGCCGAAGTGCGTAGCGTCTCGGCGATCGGCGAGCAGTACGTCGAGCTACTGCCGCGCACCGATTCGCCGCCGTACCTTCAAGATGGGTCCGTTATCTCGCTGCGCGACAGCAAGATTCCACAATCGGTCAGCCCGATGCTCGATCAGCTCAGCACACTGATCAAGACGATCCCGAAGGATACGTTGACCAAGCTGATCAACGAGTCGTTCAATGCGTTCGACGGCGCCGGCTACGATCTCGGTTCGCTGGCCGATTCGTCGTCGACGATCACCGGCGACCTGAACAAGGTGGGCGACCGTTCGACTGCGTTGGTCGAAGACTCTGGGCCGCTTCTCGATTCGCAGGCCCAGACCACTGATGCGCTGCGCTTGTGGGCGCAAAGCCTGGCCGGTATCACCGGACAGGTGGTGGACGACGATCCACAGGTGCGTAATCTGTTGGCTCAGGGACCGGACGCGGCGAACGAGGTTTCGCGACTGTTCGATCAGATCAAGCCCACCCTTCCGGTGCTGCTGGCCAACATGACGACCTTCGGTCAAGTAGCGGTGACGTATCGCCCCTCCCTCGAGCAGGTTCTGGTGTTGTTGCCGCCGTTCGTCGGCTTCATCCAGTCCTCGGCGGGCGAGAACAATCCGGTGGGTATCCCGTTGGGCGACTTCCGGATATCCATCGAAGATCCGCCGCCCTGCACCGTCGGCTTCCTGCCGCCCAACCAATGGCGTTCCCCCGCGGACTTGACCGAGATGGACACGCCGGACGGGTTGTACTGCAAGCTTCCACAAGATTCGCCGATCGTCGTGCGCGGCGCGCGCAACGCGCCGTGTATGGGTGTACCGGGCAAGCGCGCGCCGACGGTCGAGCAGTGCTACAGCGACAAGCCGTACGAGCCGCTGGCGATGAGGCAGCATGCGCTGGGCCCCAGACCGATCGACCCCAACCTGATCGCGCAGGGGGTTCCGCCGGACGATCGCGTCGACTACCAGGAGAAGATCTTCGCGCCGATCGAGGGCACGCCACTGCCGCCGGGGGCGGCGATCCCGCCACTGCCGCCGGGGGCGGCGATCCGCCACTGCCGCCGGGGGCGCCGGGGGCGGCGATCCGCCGCCACCGGCCGGGCTGCACCGCTCCTGCCGCCGGGCATCCCGCCGGGCCTGATACGCCTGACTTACCTGCGCCACCTGACGCGGCGCCGCCACCTGATGCCGAGCCACCGCCGCCCGCTGACGGCGCAGCGCCTGCCGCGCCGAGTTCGTTCGGCGCCAACCCTTCCGGGCCGGGACCCTCGGTGGCGGTTGCCCACTACGATCCCCAAACCGGTGAGTACGCCGCGCCCGACGGTCAGGTGGGCCGGCAGACCGATCTGGTCAGCCCGCCGAAGACCTGGCAGGACCTGATTATGGAAGCGGGGCAATGATGTTCGTTCGTGCGACGACCGTTGCCGTCGCGATGGGGATGGCTTGTGCTGCGCCGTACGCTCGAGCGGCCGACGAGGTGGCGATCAACGGCACCTTCACGGCGTTCTCCGACGGCCAGTGGGCGCAGACCAACCTGTCCTATCACGACGAGGCGAGCGTCACCCAGACGTGGACCGTCACGTCCACATGCGCCAGCTTCATGGACTGCACCGGCACCGTGACGAGCGACCAGGGCTGGAGCGGCGACCTCAAATACACGAGCGGCCTGTGGCGCGTGCGCCACAGCGTGCCTAACTGGGAACCGTGCATCGACGGCACCGCCGTGGCGGGGGAGCAGACCTTCACGTTCTGGGCCGAGAATCCGCCGACCGGCAACTACGTGGGCAGGGACATCACCATCGGTGAGAGCGGGGCATGCGGTTTCAACAAGTGGCTGAACATCACCCTGCCACTCAAGCTCACCCCCGTGGGTTGAAGGCGCCCCGCGGGATCGTGAGCGGCAGGTCGACCGAACTCACCAGGCCGGGTTCGGCCTCGACAACGTAGGGGATGGCGTTGACGACGCGCATCGCCGTCGCCACCATCGCGCCCGACCCCGACGTCATGCCCTCGATGCCCGCCTTCTTGCGGTCGCGGAGCGTCGCGTCGAATGTGCAGTCGATGTCGGGCGCACCGGTGATCACCACGCGGTAACCGAGAGCGTTGGGCAGCGTGGGCCAGTGCGGTGCGACGTCGGGCGCCAGTCGGGTGACGTGCTCGATGACGATGGCCTCGTGGCCGTCGACAACGCCGATGGCCTGCATGCGCAGCGCGCCACATGTTCCGGCCTCGACGATGCCCATGGCGACCTCCAACGTACGTTCGGTCACGGCGCGGTCGAACGTCTCGCGGATCTCGGTCACCTCGACTCCGAGCGCCTCGGCGACCATGCGAATTTGCCCCTGCCATTCGCCGGCGATGGCGCCGGGAAAGCCGATCCACGGTTGGTAATCAAGGGGACGGCCGAAACCCATTGCGTCGCTCATGATGTCGGGCACGCCGTAATCGTCGTACAACCCGATCTCGTAGGCGTGGATCTTCTCGATCTGCGACGACTGCGTGGTCAGCACCAGAGGCAGGTAGTCGGCGGCGAACCCCGGCTCGATGCCGGACGCGTAGAGCGTGACCCGCCCGTCTTTGGCGGCGGCGACGAGTTGGTCGCGCCATTCCGCGGGCTCGTAGGTGTGCGGGTTGACGAGCCGAGTCGTACTGGTAGTGACGACGTTGATTCCGGCGCTGAGCAGTTTCACGTAGTCGGGGATCGCCGCCGCGTCGCGCTCGGGGCCGCTGGCGGCGTACACGATGCAATCTGGTTTGAGCGCGATGAGTGCGTCGGCGTCGGTCGTGACGGCCAGCCCGATCGGGTCACCGTTGGCCAGTTCGCCGGCGTCCTTGCCGTCCTTGTCCGGGGAGTGCACCCACACCCCGACGAGATCGAGGTTGGGACGCTGGTGGATCGCGCGGATCGCGATCGAGCCGATGCCGCCTGTCGCCCAAACGACGACGCGATACCGCTGCTGTGCCATTGCTCCTCCTCGGTGGTTAGAAAAGCAATCACTATTAAACCAGAACAAACTTTAGGTTAGAGTCGTTCGGCGTGACAACCCCGTCCCGGATGCGGTGCTGATGTTCACGTTGCGGTTCGACATGCGCGCGCCCGAGGGTGGCGCGTCCGCGACGGATCTTTACGCGGCCGCCATCGACATGTGCTCATGGGCGGAGACCCGCGGTGCGGTGATCGCGGTGCTGTCCGAGCATCACGGCACCGAGGACGGTCACCTGCCTGCGCCGCTGATGCTGGCGTCCGCGATCGCGGCCCGCACCCGGCAACTGGCCATCCTGCTGGCAGCAGTCCCGATCACATTCTGGGATCCGGTTCGGCTCGCGGAAGACATCAGCGTGCTGGACATCATCAGCAAGGGTCGGGTGTCCTACGCCTTCGGCATCGGCCACCGCGCCGAGGAGTACGAGCACTTCGGAGTCGACATGGGCGAGCGCGGCAAGCTGGCCGACGAGTCGCTGGGGCTGCTCCGGCGCTTGCTTGCCGGTGAAACCGTCGATCACGAAGGTCGGCGCATCCATGTGACCCCGGCCCCGGCCACTGCAGGGGGTCCATACCTGCTCATCGCGGGCGGCAGCAAGGCCGCGGCGCGCCGCGCGGCGAGGTCCGGGCTCGGGTTCATCTCGCAGACCGATTCGACCGCACTCAAAGACTTCTACGAGGCGGAATGCCGTGCGCAAGGCCATGAACCGGGGGTCATGCAGTTTCCTGTGCCGGGCGCGCCGACCGCCGTCTTCGTCGCCGACGACGTCGACGCCGCCTGGAACGAACTCGGACGGTACCTGCTCCACGACGCCACGATGGCGGCGTCGTACCGACACGGCGACGACTCGGTGGCCAGCATCTCACGTGCCGAAACCGTCGCAGCCATGCGCGAAGCGCAGGGCCCGTATCGGATCTTCACGATCGACGAGGCCGCGGCCCACATCCGCAGCGGCAAACCGCTGCCGCTGCTTCCGCTCTGCGGCGGTGTTCCGCCCGACCTCGCGTGGCCCTATCTGCAGCGCGCTGTCGTCGCGGCGGAGCGCGCATGAAAATCGAGGATGAGGAGACGTCGTGAGTGAACCGCTACGAACGGTTGTGTGGTCGACCGGCGGCGTCGGAACGAATGCCATCGACGCGATCCGGCGCAGGCCCGATCTGGAACTCGTTGGCGTATGGGTGCATTCCGACGAGAAGGTGGGCAAGGATGCGGGCGAGCTGGCAGGCGGACAAGCTTTGGGTGTCGCGGCCACAAACGATGCCGATGCGCTGATCGCCCTGGCGCCCGATTGCGTGGTGTATGCCGCCAGCGGGCCCGAGCGTGACGGCGCCGCAGTGCCCGACTATCTGCGACTGCTCGAGGCGGGTATCAACGTCGTGTCGACGACGTCGACCAGCCTGATCTACCCGCCCGCTTACTATTCGCCCGACTGGCGCGACCAGCTCGACGACGCGGCGAGATCCGGTGGCGCCTCGCTTTACGCGTCTGGCATCTTTCCGGGTTTCGCATCCGATCAACTGGCGCTTCTGCTCGCGACGCAGTCAAAGAAGATCACGTGCCTCAAGGTCACCGAGGTGGCACTGAACGACCACTATCCGGTGGCGGACGTGATGATGAACGGCATGGGCTTCGGTCACCCACTCGACTTCGAGCCGATGCTCAAGACACCGGGCTTCATCGAAATGGCCTGGAGGGCACCGATATACCTGATCGCGGCTGGGCTCGGCGTCGAGGTTTCAGAAGTTCGCGGATCTCTCGACCGGCGCGTCACCGAGCGTGATATCGAGGTCGCGTTCGGATTGATCCCGGCGGGTACGTGCGGTGCGGTGTGCACGCGCGCCGCGGGTGTCGTGAACGGCCGCGAAGCGATCGTCGTCGAGCACATCATCCGCATGGCGCGCGATGTGGCACCCGACTGGCTCTCGTCGGAGTTCGACGCCACCTATCGCGTGGACATCGAGGGTGATCCCGACATCCACTGCTCGATGAACATGGGGGACGCCGAAGGGCACGGCGCGGGCCACGCGGCGATGGCCGCCACCGCGATGCGTGTCGTCAACGCCATCCCGTATGTCGTCGATGCGCCGGCCGGTCTGCTCAGCTCGCTGGACATGCCGAACACCCTGCCCCGCTACGCATTCGACTGAGTTAGGAGACCCGGGTATGGCTGACGCAAGCGCGGTGGAGGTGTATTACGACCCCTTCGACTTCGACATCGACGATGATCCGCATCCGACGTGGAAACGGATGCGGGACGAAGCCCCGCTGTACTTCAACGAGAAGTTCAACTTCTATGCGCTGAGCCGCTATGAAGACGTGTCACGCGAGCTTCCGAATTTCGCGACGTACCGGTCGGGGCGCGGAACCACGATCGATATCATCATGAGCGGCATCGAGGTGCCGCCGGGAGTCATCCTGTTCGAGGACCCCCCGCTTCACGATCTGCACCGCCGACTGCTCTCGAAGGTGTTCACCCCGCGGCGGATGGAGGCGATCGAGCCGCTGGTGCGCCAGTACTGTGTGCGTGTACTCGATCCGCTGGTCGGCTCCGGCCGCTTCGACTTCATCGAAGACCTCGGCGCCCAGATCCCCATGCGCACAATCGGATTCCTGCTCGGTATCCCGGAGGGTGACCAGGAGCAGATCCGGGACGCCACCGGTCGGACCCTTGGGCTGAAGAAGGGCACGTTCAAGACGGTGACGGCGGAGGCATTCGAGAACAGTTACCAGCTCTTCGCCGAGTACATCGACTGGCGCGCCGACCACCCGTCCGACGACCTGATGACACAGCTGCTGAACGCCGAGATCGAGGAGGACGGCGTGCTGCGCCCGCTCACCCGCACCGAGGTGCTCACCTACACCAGCATGATCGCCGGCGCGGGCAACGAGACGACGACCCGGTTGATCGGCTTCATCGGCCAGTTGCTGTGCGAACATCCCGACCAACGCGCCGAACTCGTCGACGACTTCAGCTTGATTCCCCGCGCCATCGAGGAGGTGTTGCGCTACGAGGCGCCCTCGCCCGTGCAGGCACGCTATGTCGCCCACGACACCGAATGCCGCGGCGAGACGATCCCGCAGAATTCGGTCATGTTGCTGCTCAACGGTTCTGCCAACCGCGACGAGCGGCACTTCCCGGACGCCGACCGGTTCGACATCCATCGCGGCGGCGCCCACTTGTCGTTCGGGCAGGGGCTGCATTTCTGTCTCGGATCGGCACTGGCCCGGATGCAGGCGCGAGTGGCGGCGGAGGAGATCCTCAAGCGCTGGCCGCAATGGCAAGTCGACTATGAGAACGCGGAGATGGCCCACACGTCGAGTGTGCGGGGCTGGGGCAAATTGCCCGTCACCATCGGGTGATCACTTGCTGCGATCGACGACGCCGCGCAGCGTGGTGTCGCGGACATGGATCAGCGACGCCCGGATGCCCAGGTCGTGAAGAATGTTCTCCGGGATCCAGCCGACGCCGATGACCGAGCGCGCCAGCATCTCATTCGACGGGCTGTCGATGGTGATCTCACCGGACCTGATGCCTTCGGCCAGTAGAGATTTCATCTGCTTCACCCGCTTGGCGAAAAGCCAGCCGATATTCGGGGTGTCCGGAGGTGACTGTCGCATCCAGGCCAGCTGGATACGGAACTCGTCGCCGAAGCGATCCAGCACATTGGTGTTGATCCAGGACAGCGCATCCAACTTCTCGATCGGCGACGAGTCAGAGCGCAGCACGTTGGTCCAGCCCAGCGCGACCTTCTCGCCGAACGACTGCATGATCGAGGCCAGCAGTTCCTCTTTCGAACCGATCAGGCGGTAGACGGTGCCGGTGCCGAGGCCGGCCGCCGAGGCGATGTCCCGGATGGTGGTGACCTCGTAGCCCTTACGGCCGAATTCCGCACGCGCCACCGCCCTGATGTGCGCACCTTTGTCGTCGCCCCGGTCATCGGTGTCGTGCCACGACCGCACGACCTCGTCGGCTGCGACGAACGCCGCCGAGGAGTCCAGCGCCTCGTCGCTGGGCGGTGTTGTTGCCAGACCTTCCAGCAGGATTCGGCACAGCAGCGTAGCGGCCTTGGTAGCGCTCGCGTTGTAGCGAATGACGTCGAGGCCGACCTGCAGCATGGTCTGCACGATGCGGTCCGCCAGGACGGGCAGATCGACGTCCGGCCGGAGGTACCCGCTCCATCTGGCGGCGCGCAGCGTCTGCACCATCGCCTGGAGGACGGCGGTTGGTCGCTGCTGGGCCAGTGTCGTCAGCTCCGGATTGGACGTCGGGCCTTCGTAAAACGTCATCTGCATCGCGGCGCCGTGCGTCACCGCGCACTGGGCGATCGCCGAACCGAGGTCGACGATGCGGTCGAACGCCGACAGCAAGGTGGGGTCGTCCAGCCTGCCTTGCGCCTGCTCTGCTATCCGGTCAAGGTCGGAGTGGTACCGGCGGAGCAGTTCGACGAGGATGGCTTCCTTGGATTCGAAGTGGTGATACAGGCTGCCGGGCAGGATGCCTGCCGCGTCCGCGATCTCCTGCAGTGAGGTGCGCAGTCCGGAGGTGGCGATCAACGACGCGGCGGTCTGCAGGATTTCGGTGCGCCGGGTGCCGTCGTCGTAGGAATGCCCGGCATGGGCGGCGAGGTCAGCTTTCGGCGTCATCTGCCGGCGCCCCACAGCACCTCCAAGCCTCGGCTCCCGTCCTCCGGTTTGGTCGGACCGACCCAATGTTTGGTTAACGCTACCAGAACGGGTTCCGCGCGCGGAGCCTTCCGGCGGGCGAATGCGCCGGTAGACGGATTGCAGAGGGTGTGCGTCATGGGTCGGCGGGCATGCGGGCGATCGTCAGCGGACGATGGTACGACGTGTCGGAGGAATCGTGCGCGACGGTGAGGATTCCGGCGAGCATGGTCATGGTCTCGTCGGTGATCAGCGACGTCGACTCCGTGTGCCACTCCACCATGCAGACCCGCGCGACGATCGCCCAGCGGCCGTCGCGTCGTTCCAGCCGGTCGACATATCTTCCGCCGTTGATCGACAGATGGTTCGCCGGCTCGCGATCCGTTCCGACGAACAGGTAATACGTCTCGGCATGCGCCTCGTCGCCGTCGATCTCGGCGGTGTGGTTCAGCAGGTAGTGCTGATAGCGGGTCTGGGTTCGGTGGTACGCGAAGGCCCATTCGATGAATTCGTCCACACCGCCGACGAATCCGACGTGTTCGTCGATCGCGTCGTCGTGGTAGGCCGACCGCAGTAGCGCACGGTCGCGGCGGTCCATGCCGCGCGCATAGCGGCCGATGCAGTCGTGGATGTCCGCGCGGTCGCAGAGTTCCTGCAGTCTGGCGTTCACAGTGGTCGGCCCTGCCAGGTATCGATTACGACAACTTCTTCAAGGGGGCGACGACTCGCCGGCCGGAAGGTCACACCGGGCCGCAGTCGGCCGACCGGCAGCAGGCAGCCTTGGACATAGGTCTCGGGTATGCCCAGCAGGTCGCGGGTGGCCTTCTCGTGCGTCAGATGCAGTGTTGTCAGGCAGGTCCCGTAACCGCGGGAGTGCAGGGCGAGGGCGAAGTTCCACACGGCGGGAAAGATCGAGCCGTAGAGCGTGGCCTGATAGAAGGACTCGTCGCCGTCGACGCGGGGGAGGTATGGCTCGTAGCAAGGGATTACAAGCAACGGCACCTTGGCCATGTTCTCAACCAGCCACTCGGTGGACGACATGATGTCGGCGCCCGGCATGTCCGCGGGCAGGA
This sequence comes from uncultured Actinomycetota bacterium, assembly GCA_963793055.1. GTDB lineage: Bacteria > Actinomycetota > Actinomycetes > Mycobacteriales > Mycobacteriaceae > Mycobacterium. Next base: position 318,831 of record CAWBYS010000009.1, read on the forward strand.
GGTCGGCGATCAGCTGGCCACCCACCCGCTGCAGGTAGGCATCGCGGTAGAGGGCGGCGAGCTGCCCGCGCAACGATTCGTCGGAGACGACCAGCCATCGCCAGCTCTGCTGGTTCGACCCGTTCGCGGCCTGCATCGCGATCCGAAGACAGTCCGCGAGTTCACCGTGATCCACGGCAGCGTCGAGGTCGAGCGACTTTCTGGCCGACCGGGTGGAGGTCAGGAGCTGGTCGATGTCCATGGTGTGCTCCTTGTGTCGGCCTGGTGCGCCGACCATAATGCGGAACAGATCTTTGGTCAACGACATCGGCCAAGCGACCCACCGAGGGGTGACATGTCATACGAGAGCACCGCCGAACCGATCAAAATCGGCTACCTGATGGATTTCCTTCTGTCGGACGACTACCCGCGGGACCGTCGTGACGATCTGACGATCCCGTTCGACATCGTCTTCGACGAAGCCAGGGAACAGGGTCTGATCGATCGACCGGTCGAGATCGTCTACCGCGAGGTCGAGGGGCTTCCTAAGGGCTCCGTCAAGGCGGTGATCGACGCCTACGGCGAGTTGGTCGACGAGGGATGCCTGGCGATCTTCGGACCCCACATCGGTGACAACGCCGTCGCCATCCGCGAACACATAGTCGATCGCTTCCGCGTACCCGCCATCAGCGTCACCGGTTCCGACGAAGCGTTGAGTGAGTGGTTCTTCGCGTTTCCGATGGGCTCGCACTACGACGAGCCGATCTTCTGGTCGGATCTGCTGGCCAAGGGCGGCCATTCCGACGTGGGAGTGCTCTACGAGCAGTCACTGGTGGGGGAGGCGTATCTGAAGAACTTCCGCAAGGCCTGCCAGCGTAAGGGTATTCGCATCGTCGCGGAGCAGGCCATCGCACAGACGGCGCGCGACGCCGGCGACGCGGTCCGGGCTCTGCACGACGCGAAGGCGACCGCGATCGTGCACTGCGGGTTCGGCTTCGGCGCGGTGATGGTCAATCCCGCGTTGGCCGAACTCGATTGGGACCCACCGCGCTTCGCCGGAACGGCATGGCAGAACGCCTGGATCAATCCCGTCATGTGGAGCACGTTCATGGGCTGGACGGGCATCGACCAGTACGACGAATCCAACACGGTGGGCCAGCAGTTTCTCGATCAGTTCGAGCAGAGGATGCGGTCGCAGGCCGGAGTGGTGCGTGCCGGTCGTCAACTGCGACGTCGCGCGAACGCTGCTCCATGCGCTCGAGCGACGCCCACCCGCTCAGTCCCCGCGGGGTCAAAGAGGCGCTGGAGCGCGTGAAGATGTTGCCTGCCGCGTCCGGCGCACCGGGCACCAGGATCTCGTTCGGCAACTGGACCCGCAGGGCGTGGATGGGCGCCGGCTATCTGGTGGCACGTCAACTCGATGCCGACGGCGTCAACTCACATCTCGTCGACCGGTTCGGCGAGCAGTAACACCAGCCGTCACTTGTTGACGCCGAGTCTTTCCGTGACCGCGAAGACCTCTTCGTAAATCGAACCGGGAACGGTGAACGGTTCTGTCGCAGCGATTTCCGCGAGGTGGGTCGCGATGTCGTCGGCGGTGGGGTCGGTGTGGGATTCGGCCAGCCAGCCCTCGCTGAGCCCGACGAACACCCGTGCGAACCGACCCGCGCACGCAGAGAAGTTCTGGTGGCTCGAACTCGCAGGCCCGACTGGCCAGGAAAACCACGATCGGTGCGACGAGTTCCGGTCGGATCGCCCTGAAGAACCCATTCTCCTCGAGCACCTTGGGATCACCGAGCGTCTCGGTGACCATCCGGGACAGGCCGAACGGCAACACGGTGTTGGCGAGGATCCCGTGTTCGGCACCTTCGAGCGCGATGACGTTGGTCAGCCCGACGAGGCCGGCTTTGGCGGCGGCGTAGTGCGCTTCATGGTGCTGGCCGAACATCCCCGCCGACGAGGCGATGAAGACGAACCTGCCGTAGCCCTGTGACTTCATCACCCGGTATGCGGGCTGCGCCAGATAGAAGCCGCCGTCGAGGTGCACGCGCAGCATGCGGCGCCAGTCGTCCGGGGTGAGTTCGTCGAAAGGCGTGCTGGTGAAGATGCCCGCGTTGCTGACGACGGCGTCGAGGCGGCCGAACGCCTCGACAGCGGTGCGCACGATCGCCTCACCGCCCTCCGGGCGGTCAACAGAATCGTGCGACGCGACCGCCACACCACCCGCCGCGGTGATCTCTTCGACGACCTGGTCAGCGATCGCCTTGTCCGCGCCCTCGCCGCCCATCGATCCGCCGAGGTCGTTGACCACGACCGAGGCTCCGCGCCGTGCCATTTCGATGGCGTAGACCCGCCCGAGCCCGCGACCGGCGCCCGTGACGACGGCAACCTGGCCGGTGAAGTCGATCATGTGCCCTCCGCTGATTGACTGCCGGTGGCGCCGGACTCTACGTTGGAACAGATATTTGGTCAATGGAGAGGTGGCGGTTGCAGGCCCCGGCGACAGACGATGACGGCGACGGTCCCCAGCGACTCGCGCTGCTTGCGTCCGCGCTCGCCGGGCGCACGGTGGCGGTCGCGCCCGCCGCACCGGGCGAACCGGCGTGGACCGACGGCATCACCGTTTTCATCGACGCCGATGCGAGCGCGCGCAGCCAACTCGAATCGGTGACAGTGCAGGCGTCGCTCATCGCTGGAGGTGGCCTCGAACTCGACCTCGTACGAAATCTTCTACGGCGACCGGCGCTGGCGCGCAGGTACCTCGCTGTCGAGGGCAACCGTGCACTCGCGGTGAATGAGGATCTGCTGCCGTATCCCGTTCGGTCGCTGATCGATCTGGATCTGGCCAGCCGCGTCGATGGTCCGGCCGCATCGCTGGCTCTGGCCGAGCGATCGAAGATCGCCGACCGCCTGCGAGCTTCGGCATGATCAGGGCCCGTAGCTTATTGGCGGCGCGCGCGAGCCCACATCAATCGGACCCGCACGCTGTCCACGATCCACTTCGTACTTCGCCCAAGGAATTGTCCGAACCCGACGATGGCGATGACGGCGACGAAGCTGACGGCGGGGACCCTTTCTCCAGCCCGGTCGGCGGCGGAGGGGCAATCGGAAAACTGTTGCAACGCATGCTGCGCCGGGTGCGCCAGCTCGGTGACGGCGGGTCACCGGGGGCCGACACGCCGACACATCGAACACGCGACGGCGTTCGGGGCGCGGGAGTCGTCACGTCGACTGCGACGGGGGCTTCCGAGGCCGACGACGTCGATCACGGTGAGGGCAGAAAATACCCGGAATGGGATGTGCATCGCAGGCGCTACCGGCATGACTGGTGCACGGTCTATGAGTCCGATCCACCCCGCAAGCAGGGACATTCATTCGAGCGACCCGACGTGCACGCCCTGCGGCGCCCTCTGACGCGGCTCGGGATCGGGCTGGATCGCTGTCACCGCCAGGCGCAGGGCGACGACATCGACGTCGACGCGGCGGTCGAGGCGCGAGTCGAGCTGTTCGCCGGGTCGGCGCCCGACGAGGCCGTCTACCTGGACAGTCTGCGGCGCCGCCGCGACCTCGCGGTACTGGTCCTGCTCGACATCTCTGGATCATCCTCCGAGGCAGGCACTTTCGGGCAAACCGTGCACGAGCAGCAGCGGGCAGCCGCCGCGGCACTGACCGTCGCGCTGCACGATCTCGGTGACCGCGTCGCGCTGTACGCCTATCAGTCGCAGGGTCGCTCCGCAGTGCACATGCTTCCCGTGAAGCGCTTCGACGAGAACCTCGACGCCGTGGTGATGCAGCGTCTCGGCAGCCTGACCCCCGGCGCGTATTCGCGGCTGGGCGCTGCCATCCGGCACGGCACCGCGGTGATCTCCGAGAAGGCGGGCACGTCGCGGCGGCTGCTCGTCGTGCTGTCCGACGGGCTGGCCTACGACCACGGATACGAACGCGTCTACGGAGCGGCCGACGCGCGACGGGCGCTCGCGTGAGGCCCGCAGGCAGGGCATCGGCTGCCTGTGCCTGACGATCGGTGCGGGCACCGATGCCGGAGAGCTCGCCAGGGTCTTCGGAAGCGCAGCGCACGCGTCGATACCCAAGCCCAGACAGCTCGCCGACGTCATCGGACCGCTCTTCCGTGCCGCGCTGCGCACCGCAGACCTGCGCCGCAAGGTGTCCTAGCAAGCCGAGTCTTGAACCAAACATCTGTTCCGCGCTAGGGTGCTCGAAAGCGGATGCCGAGAGAGGAAACGATGCCGGTGAAGCCGCCGCGCCCGTACTACGTGCCAATGGCCAACGAGGAGCAGGTGTTCAAGGCCGCCTTCCGGCAGGGACTCTCCGTCGTGCTGAAAGGCCCGACCGGGTGCGGGAAGACGCGGTTCGTCGAGGCGATGGCACACGACCTGGACCGGCCGCTCATCACGGTCTCCTGCCACGACGACCTGACCACCGCCGACCTCGTCGGCCGATTCCTGTTGCGCGGCGGCGACACCGAGTGGGTCGACGGGCCCTTGACCCGGGCGGTGCGCGACGGCGCCATCTGCTATCTCGACGAGGTGGTCGAGGCGCGGCAGGACACCACGGTGGTCCTGCATCCGCTGTCCGATCACCGGCGCCAGCTACCCATCGAGCGGCTGGGGGAGACGCTCGACGCGGCCCCCGGCTTCTGCCTGGTGGTGTCCTACAACCCCGGCTATCAGAGCGTGCTGAAGGACCTCAAGGACTCGACGCGTCAGCGGATGGTCGCCATCGACTTCGGTTTTCCCACACCGGATGTCGAGGAGAAGATTCTCGTCAACGAAGCGGGCATCGGACACGAACGCGCCGCCGAACTCGTCCGGCTCGGCCAGGCGATCCGTCGACTGGAGACCGGCGGATTGCGCGAGGTGGCGTCGACGCGCGTGCTGATCGCTGCCGGGCAACTGATCGCCGAGGGGCTGAGTCCCCGCGACGCCGCCCGCGCCGCCATCGCCGGGCCGCTCACCGACGACTCGACCGTGACACGCGGTCTCGTCGAAATGATCGACGTCTACCTGGCCGACCAATCACCCACTGACTGACGCACACGCACACCCACAACAAGGGGAGGAGGCCGGCATGTCCTACGAGAGCACCGCCGAACCGATCAAGGTCGGTTACCTGATGGACTTCACCCTGCCGCCCGGCTTTCCCGAGGAGCTGTTGGCCTCGTTCACGCGATGCTTCGACCTCGTCTTCGAAGAAGCGGTTGCAGAAGGCCTGATGGACCGGCCGGTGCAGATGATCTACCGCGAGGTGGAAGGCCTGCCCAAGGGTTCGGTCAAGGCGGTGATCGACGCGTATGCCGAACTGGTCGACGAGGGCTGCCTGGTGGTGTTCGGCCCGAACATCACCGACAACTGCGTCCCGCTGCGCGAAGCCATCGAAGAGCGGTTCAAGGTGCCGGCGATCAGCGTCACCGGCACCGACGACTGGCTCGGCGAATGGACGTTCGCGTTCCCCCAGGGGTCGATGACCGACGAACCGATCTTCCTGGCCGATCTGGTGGCCAAGCGCGGGCTGACCGAGATCGGCGTGCTGGTCGAGCAGAACCTGATCGGCGAGAGCTATCTGCGAAACCTCCGAAGCGCGTGTGCCCGCAAGGGCATTCGCATCGTCGCCGAGGCGCCGATCGCACAGACCGCGCAGGACATCAACGAGGCGGTGAGCACACTCTACGAAGCGAAGGCGCAGGCGATCGTGCACCTGGGGTTCGGGTTCGGCATCGTCTTCATCAATCCGGCACTGGAGGCCGTCGGTTGGGATCCGCCGCGATTCACCACCACGGCATTCCAGAACGCGTGGGTCAACCCGATCATGTGGAACGCGTTTCTGGGGTGGATCGGGGTCGACCAGTACGACGAGAACAACCCGATCGGCCAGGCATGGCTCGACCGGTACGCGGCGAGATACGACGGCAGTCGCCCCGAGTATTGCGTGTCGGTGGTCAACCACGACGTCGCCGCCACGTTGGTGCGCGCCTTCACCGATGCCCATCCGCTGAGCCCGCGCGGGGTCAAGGAGGCGCTGGAGCGGGTCAAGATGATGCCCGCCGCGTCAGGTGCGCCGGGAACCCGTGTTTCGCTTGGCAAGTGGACCCGCCGGGCATGGATGGGCTCGGGCTATCTGGTCGCCCGCACGCTCGACGCCGACGGCGTCAACTCGCATCTGGTCGATCGCTTCGGAGAGGAAGGCTGATTCATGACGACACACGGAATCCAGACCGCTCGACGCCACAGCGCGGATTCACCAACTCGCCACGCACCGGGCCCGAACTGGGGGCGGGTGATCTCGCTCCTCGCGTGGCTCGGCTTCCTCGGGTTGTTCGCCGCCGTCGCGCGGACGGACGTCGACCCGCGCGTGGCCAACCCGAACGTCGAGGGGCGGCCCCGTCCGGTCGGGTTCCTGACGGGATTCGATCACTGGCAGGTCATCCCGCAGGTCGGCGCCCTGATCATGGTCGTGGTGCTGACCATCGTCTTCATCCGTGGCTGGCGGAAAAACCCCGGCAGCCCGGTGCTGATGATGGTCTTGGTGACGACGCTGATCGTCTGGCAGGACCCGATCATGAACTGGTCGCCCTACGCGGTGTACAACCCGGCGCTGTTGCACTGGCCGGAATCCTGGCCTCTGATCATGATGTCGCCGACCGTCGAACCCTGGATCGTGTTCGGGTACGTGACGTTCTACTTCGGCCCGTACTTCCCGGCGATCTGGATTCTTCGCAGGATGCAGGCCAAGCGCGGTCCGCAAGCGTTCGTCACCCGGCACCCGCTGATCAGCCTGGGTGCGCTGGTGCTGGTGATCGGCTTCATCTTCGACGCCATCCTGGAGATCAGCCTGGTGCGCACGGGGCTGTACATCTACTCGCAGGCGATCCCGTTCGGAACATTGTTCCCCGGCAGCACCTTCCAGTTCCCGCTGATCTGGGAGTCGTTGTCGGTGACCTTCGTGATGATCCCGGCGGCCATCCTCGTCTACCGCGACGACACCGGGAAGTCGGTGGCGGAGAAGCTCGCCGCGAAGGCCAAGCTGTTCCCGACGAAGCCGGTGCTGGGCACGTTCTTGGTGATGTTCGCGATCATCAACGTGTCGTACTTCGCGTACGGCGGCTGGTTCTGGGCGATCAAGGCCAGCGGGTTGGCCACGTCGGTCGCCTGCCCGTGGCCGTATCCCGAGGCCAAAGTGTATGACCCGCAGGGGTATTACGAGCAGAACGGTGCCGAGGGGCCGTACTCGGTGGGTAAGTGGTCCACCTGGCAGCAGGGTCTGCCGGACGGTCGACCCGACGTCGAGTTGGGCTCGAAGAGCGATCGCTGTGCGTCGGAGATGGCGATGGGCGTGAAGTGGGGGCACCCCGCCCGAAGGGCAGGGGGACGACAATGCGACTGCGCAGCGTCGTCATCACCGGCGCATCCCGGGGACTCGGATTCGCGTCGGCGTGCACCTGTACCGGGACGGCTGGCAGCGTCGTCGCGGCGATGCGGTCGGTGGACGCCGGCATGCAACGCCTGCGCGACGCGACCGGGGCGCGCGACGGCGATCCGCGACTGATCGGCGTCCAGCTGGATCTCACCGATGCGGCATCGGTGGCCGCCGCCGCGAAATCGATCGAGGAGGCGGTCGGCGCGCCGTACGGCTTGGTGCACAACGCCGGAATCTCGGCCGCCGGAATGCTCGAAGAGACACCGATGAGCCTGTGGGAGCGGATGTTCGCCACCAACATCTTCGGCCCCGTCGCGCTCACCAAGGCGCTCCTGCCGTCCATGCGCAAGGCCGGGCGGGGCCGCATCGTCTTGCGTGTCCAGTGCGGGCGGAGTGCGCGGAATGCCCGCTACCGCACCGTATTCCGCGGTCAAGGGTGCCCTCGAACGGTGGGGCGAAGTCGATGGCAGGCGAGGTCGCTCCGTTCGGTATCGGCGTCACCATTCTGGTCACCGGCACCTACGACACCGAGATCATCACCGACGCGGGCACGACGGACAACCGCGATCTCGACGGGCCGTATGCCCGCCACCACAGCACGATGGACAAGCGTGGGCGGGCGATGATGAAGCGCGCCGCCAAATCGCCGGAGCAGATTCGCCGTCGGACTGGCCAAGGCGCTGGAGGACTCGGCGCCGTTCGTCGCGGCGTCCGGTCGGCACCGACGCGCGGATGCTGTTGATCGCCGACCGGCTGCTGCCGGATGCGCCGGATGCACCACATGACGCGGCTGATGATGGGGATCCCGCGATTCGGCGCTCTTCGCGGCACGCCTGCCGCAACCATGGGAGCACCAGACCCCCAGACGCAGGAGAGCGAGAGACCATGGCTGACGTCCGGTTCGAGACGAAGATGATGATCGACGGCAAGCTCGTCGACGGTCAGGCGGGCACCTTCACCAACATCAACCCGGCCACCGAGGAGACGCTGGGCGAGGTCGCCGACGCGTCGAAGGACGACATGCACCGCGCCATCGACGCGGCGCGGCGGGCCTTCGACGACACGGACTGGTCGACCAATCACGCGTTGCGGCAGCGCTGTCTGCTGCAACTGCAGGACGCGATCGAGGCCGAGCAGGAGGAACTGCGCGAGGAACTCATCCTCGAGGTGGGGTGTCCACGCGCGGTCACCCACGGCGCGCAGCTGGACGCCCCGCTGGCCGACGGGCTGCGCTACCCGGCCAAGCTGATCGACGAATACCCTTGGGAGACATCGCTCGGCGATGCGATGGTGTCACTCACCGGGGTGAACACCACGCGCGAGGTGTGGCGCGAACCCGTCGGCGTCGTCGGCGCGATCGTGCCGTGGAACTTCCCGTTCGAGGTGTCGATCCAGAAGATCGGGCAGGCGCTGGCCACGGGTAACACCATGGTGCTGAAGCCGGCGCCGAACACGCCGTACAACGCCACCCGGCTGGGCCGGTTGATCGCGGAGAAGACCGACATCCCCGCAGGCGTGATCAGCGTCGTCACCGCATCGGACCATTTCGTCGGCGAGGAACTCACGCTGTCGCCGAAGGTGGACCTGATCTCCTTCACGGGTTCGACGGTCGTCGGCAAGCGGATCATGGAGAAGGGCGCCGCGACGATGAAGCGCCTGTTCCTCGAACTCGGCGGCAAGTCGGCGACGATCGTCTTGGAGGACGCCGATTTCGCGCTGGGCTGCATGATGGGCATCGCGCCGCTGCATGCACGCGGGCCAGGGCTGCGCGATGCCGACCCGGCTGCTGCTGCCGCGGTCGCGTTACGACGAGGGCATCGAGATGCTCAAGGGAATCTACGAGGGCATCGCGCCGGGCGACCCGCAGGACGCCGGCACGCTGTGCGGCCCGGTCATCTCCGACCGGCAGCGCAGCCGCATCCGGGGCTATATCGAGAAGGGCGTCGAAGAAGGCGCGCGCCTGGTGGTCGGCGGCCCCGAGGCGCCGGAGGGGCTGGACAAGGGATTCTTCGTCAAGCCAACGCTTTTCGCCGATGTCGACAACTCGATGACCATCGCCCAGGAAGAGATCTTCGGGCCGGTGCTCGTCGTCATTCCGTTCGACGACGAAGACGACGCGGTGCGGATCGCCAACGACAGCCCGTACGGACTGGCGGGCAACGTCATGGCCGGCACCGTCGATCACGCTCTGGCGGTGGCCAAGCGATTGCGCGCCGGATTCATCGGCCTCAACGGCACCGCGGGCTACGGCGCGGACACGCCGTTCGGCGGCTACAAGGCCAGCGGCATCGGGCGCCAGAACGGCATCGCCGGTTTCGACCAGTACACCGAAGTGAAATCCGTGGCCTACCCGGCCCATAGCGTTCAGCCTGAAGGAGCAGCATGTCAGATCTGTACTCGGACCTCGGGGACCTCGAAGACTTCGGGGCGTTCGACGACGTCGTCTCGGGCAACGTCCGCGACCCCTACCCGGAGTTGGCCAAACAGCGCCACGAGACGCCGATCCAGCGGATCGACATGTCCGCGATGCCCGGCGAGGAGGGCAAGCCGGTCTTCATCGTGTACCGGCACGAGGACATCCAGACGATGTTGCGCGACAACGAGACGTACTCGTCCAATGTCGTGATCCAGATCTTCGGTGACGTGCTCGGCCACGGGGTGATGCTGGGCATGGACGAGCCCGTACACGGCAGGCTCCGGTCGCTGGTGACGAAGGCGTTCACCCAGAAGGCGCTCGCGCGCTGGGAGGACGAGATCGTCGGGCGCATCGGCAACGAACTGATCGACCAGTTCGCCGCAGACGGCAAGACGGACTTGGTCAAGACGTTCACCTTCCCGTATCCGACCCGCATCATCGCCGCGCTGCTCGGCCTGCCGGAGGAGGACTTCCCGCAGTTCCAGCGCTGGTCGATCTCGATGCTGAGCTTCACCGTCAACCCGGAACGCGGCAAGGCGGCATCGCAGGCGCTGGTGGATTACTTCAAGCCGATCCTCGCCGCCCGTCGGGCAGAGCCGCGCGAGGACCTGATCAGCAGCCCTCGCGGCCGCCGAGATCGACGGGCACAAGCTCGACGACGAGGACATCTACTCGTTCATCCGGCTGCTGCTGCCTGCCGGGGTGGAGACGACGTACCGGTCGCTGGGCAACCTGTTGTTCGGGCTGTTGACCAACCCGGATCAACTCGACGCGGTTCGAGCCGACCGGTCGCTGATTCCGCAGGCGATCGAGGAGGGGGTGCGTTGGGACGCGCCGCTGTTGAACATCACCCGGGTCACGACGCGCGACACCGAACTCGGCGGGGTGCAGATTCCGCAGGGCTGCTCGGTGATGCCGATGCTCGGCGCCGCCAACCGGCAGGAGGACCGGTATCCCGACCCTGACCAATTCGACATCTTCCGGCAGGCCAAGGTCCCCATCAGCTGGGGACACGGGGTGCACGTCTGCCTCGGCATGCATCTGGCGCGGCTCGAGATGCGTACCGCGATCAACCTTTTGCTCGACCGGTTGCCGAATCTGCGGCTGGATCCCGACGGCGACGACCCGCATATCCGTGGCATGGTGTTCCGCTCGCCGACGTCATTGCCCGTGCTGTTCGACCCGTCCTGATCAGGAGTATGTCGTGACCGACTTCGAAACAGTCGACTTCTTCACCGACGAGGCCCTCGTTCCGGATCCCTATCCGTACTTCGATCACCTACGGTCGAAATGCCCTGTGACACAGGCGACGCCGTTCAACGTGCTGGCGGTGACCGGATACGAGGAGGCGCTGGCGGTGTACAAGGATCCCGCGTTCTCGTCCTGCGTCTCGGTCGCGGGCCCGTTCTCCGGCATGCCGTTCGGGCCCGGCGGGCACGACGACGTCTCGGAGCTGATCGAACAGCACCGCGCCGCGGTTCCGATGGCCGAACACATCACCATCCCAGGATCCGCCGCTGCACACCCGAACCCGGGGTCTGATGAACAAGCTGATCACGCCCAAGCGCCTCAAGGAGAACGAGGAGTTCATGTGGCGGCTGGCCGATCAGCAGCTCGACACGTTCATCGAACGGGGTCGGTGCGAATTCCTCGCGGATTACGCAAAGCCGTTCTCGCTGCTGGTGATCGCCGATCTGCTCGGCGTGCCCGCCGAGGACCACGACGAGTTCAAGGCCGCCTTCGCGCTCGAGACCGGTCGGGGAGTTGGGCAAGGAGGCGCCGACCTCGCACAACCCACTGCAGTGGCTCAACGACAAGTTCTACGCCTACATCGAGGACCGCAGGCGCGAGCCGCGCGACGACGTGCTGACCGAGCTGGCGCAGGCCAAGTACGAAGACGGCTCGACGCCCGACATCGAGGACGTCATGAACCTGTCGACGTTCCTGTTCGCCGCCGGCACCGAGACGACGACCAAGCTGGTCAGCTCGGCGGTGCGGATCATCGGGGAGAACCCGGAGTTCGAGAAGGCCCTGCGCGAGGACCGCAGCAAGATTCCCGGCGTTCCTCGAAGAAACGCTGCGGATGGAGAGCCCGGTCAAGTCGCACTTCCGGATGGCCCGCACGACGACCACCGTCGGAGACGTCAAGGTGCCCGCGGGCACGACCGTGATGGTGTTGCCGGGCGCGTGCAACCGTGACGAGCGAAAGTTCGCCGATCCCAACACCTTCAGCCCCGACCGGCCGAACGTGCGCGAGCAGATCGCGTTCATCCGCGGCGTGCACTCCTGCCCTGGCGCGCCGCTGGCGCGGGCAGAGGGCCGGATCTCGCTGAACAGGATCCTCGACCGGATGTCGACATCACGGTTTCCGAGGAGCACCACGGCCCGGCCGACGATCGCCGGTACACCTACGAGCCGACGTTCATCATGCGTGGGCCTGAGCGAACTGCACATCAGCTTCACGCCGGTCGGCGAGTAGGGCAGTGCGGACAAACCAGGGGCGGACGTGACACGAATGCGGAGAAACGTAAAGTGTCACCAAACCTCGGTGGCGAGTGCGACGCGTGTCTACTCGCGATGGACAAGGAGTAAGCAATGGCCGGACGGCTCGAGGGCAAGGTCGCGTTCATCACGGGCGCGGCGCGTGGGCAAGGTCGCGCGCACGCGATCGCGATGGCCAAGGAAGGTGCCGACATCATCGCCGTCGACATCTGCCGTGACATCCCCTCGAACCCCTACCCGCTGGCGACGCCCGACGACCTCTCCGACGTCGAGCGGTCCGTCAAGGAGCTCGGCCGCCGCGTCGTCGCCAGGATCGCCGACGTGCGGGAGCGCCACGAGCTGCGCGACGCGCTGGAGGCGGGCGTCGCCGACCTCGGCAAGATCGACATCGTCGTGGCCAACGCGGGCATCCTTGCCGATGGCCTTCGGCAAGGAGTTCGACCCGATGCACTTCGTCGACGCCACCGACGTCGACCTGCTGGGCGTGATGAACACCGTCGCGGTCGCGCTCTGCCTCATCTGCCCAACGGTGCTTCGATCATCATCACGGGTTCGACCGCAGGCATGATCAAGGGCACCAGCGACAACCCGATGATGGGCCCGGGCGGCGCGGGCTACGGCTGGAGCAAGCGGGTGCTGATCGACTACGTCGACCATATGTGTCTGCAGGTGGCGCCCAAGATGATTCGGGTCAATGCCATGCACCCGACCAACGTCAACACCCACCTGCTGCAGAACGACGGCATCTACAGCGTGTTCCGCCCCGACATGATGGCCGAAGGCAAGAAGCCGACCCGCGAGGACGCCGAACCCGCCTTCACCTACTTCAACGCCATGCCGATCCCGTACGTCGAGCCGGAGGACATCGCCAACCTCGCCGTCTTCCTGGCCAGCGAGGAGAGCCGCTACATCACCGGGCAGCACATCCGCGTCGATGCGGGTTCGATGCTCAAGTGGCCCAACGGACCCGGGGCCTAGCGCACTTCAGTCGTTGCGGTGCAGGAAGCCGTGCAGGATCGCCTGGACGAGTTCGTCGACGATCGCCTCGCGTGACGGTGGTCTGGCGCCGAAGAACGTCGACCGCATCGCGACCATGCCGACGATCATCGCCACCGTCGAGTGCGCAGGCAGGTCGGGTGGCTCCGAGTGCATTCCGCGGATCTGCATGCCCTCGGCGCTGATCTGGCTGAGTACCGTGAGTGCTCGCCGGATGTCGGCGATGCCTGCGCCCTCGATCTCCTCCTCGCTGAGCCCATCGGATGCGACAAGGGTGAGCAGAAGGCCGCGATGGTCGACGAGGACGTCGTACAGCTGGCCGACGAACTGCCGGGACAGCTCCTCTTCATCGGTTTCCTCGGGCACGACGGCCTGCCAAGTCTTGCCGAAATCGTCGACGAAATTCGTGAAGGGCAACACGAGGGCTTCCCGAAACAGGCCTGCCTTCGAGCCGAAGTGACGGAACAACAGGTATTCGCTGACGCCCGCGGCCTCGGCGATCTCCCGTCGTCGTGGTGCTGCGGTAGTCGCGGCGTGCGAACAGGTCGCGGGCGGCGTCGAGCAGCAGTCTTCGTGGCTCGCCACGGGGCCGACGGCTCGTCGGCGCCTGCTTCTTGGCGGAACTTCGCTGGGGCACGGTCTCCTGCTCCTCTGACCGCGCTCAGCGGCGGACGGCATTCACGATAACCGGGCTTGACCCGGCTCTTAGAATAGTGTGCACTATTACAAGCCGAATCATCGTGACGGAAGGGACCTGTTCGTGGGCCAACTCATCATGCTCGGCACACTGTTCGGGCTGATCGTCCTGATCTTCGGTCTGGTCATGTATTTCGACCCTGAGGCGCGAGGCGGCGCCGGTGATGAGCGCTTGCGCGAAGAACAGACAGCCGGTGATGAGCGCTTGCGCGAAGAACAGACAGCCGGTGATGAGCGCTTGCGCGAAGAACAGACAGCCGGTGATGAGCGCTTGCGCGAAGAACAGACAGCCACCGAAGAGCGTCAACCGTGAACACCGAGATGACGCCGTTGCTGATCGCGTCCAACCTCTTCGGCTGGGCAGCGGCATCGTGTTCACAGTCGCCGGGATCTATCTGAGCGTTCGCCGCGGCCGTCTGCACCCCCTGCTTCTCCTGTGCATCTCGGCGATCTCGTTCTCGTGGATCGAGGCGCCGTACGACTGGGCGATGTATGCGCAGTTTCCGCCCGCACTCCCACGCATGCCGTCCTGGTGGCCGTTGAACATGACCTGGGGCGGGCTACCGTCATCGGTGCCGCTGGGGTACATCGGCTACTTCTGCATTCCCGCCGTCGTCGGCGCCGCGCTCGGGCGACGGCTGAGCGCACGGTTCGGTTGGCGAAGGCCCATCACACTGCTGATCATCGGACTCGTCGTCGGCTTCTGCTGGGCATTGATGTTCAACGGGGGCCTCGGTGCCCGACTCGGTGTGTTCCACTATGCCTACGTGATCCCCGGTCTCGGCCTCTTCGAGGGCACGCTGCACCAGTACCCGATCTACGACGCCATCGCGATGGGCATCCAGATGATGGTCTTCACATATCTGCTGGGCCGGACGGACTCGCAAGGTCGCAACGTCATCGAGATGTGGTCCGACAAGTTGTCCAAGACCAAGTTTCAATCGGCAGTGCTGTCCGCCGTCGCGGTCATCGTCATCGGAAACGTGCTCTACGGCGCCGTTTTCGCGCCCCATCTCGTGACAAAGCAGATGGGCTACGTGACCTCGGGCCCAAATGTCCAGCTGTTCCCCGGTGTGCCGAACCAACCCAGATAACACTTCTATTCGCTCGGAGGGCGAATCCGCTGTGACCACCGATCCAACTCTCGACTTGTACTACGATCCGTTCGATTTCGGGATCGACGACGATCCGTATCCGGTGTGGAAACGGATGCGCGCGGAGGCCCCGCTGTACTACAACGACAAGTACAACTTCTACGCGCTGAGCCGGTACGACGATGTGGCTGCGGCTCTGCCCGACTGGCAGACGTACCGGTCAGGTAGGGGCACCACCGCCGACATCCTGTTCAGCGGTATCGAGGTGCCACCGGGAATCCTGCTGTTCGAGGATCCGCCACTTCACGATCTGCACCGCCGCCTGCTCTCCCGGGTCTTCACGCCCCGCCGAATGCTGGCCGTCGAGGACCTGGTGCGTGACTTCTGTTCGCGCGCATTGGATCCGCTTCGCGACGCGGACGGTTTCGACTTCGTCGCCGACCTCGGAGCTTTCATGCCTATGCGCACGATCGGCTACCTGCTGGGCATTCCCGAAGAGGGCCAACAGCAGATCCGCGACCTCAACGACAGGAGCATCACCGTCGCTGAGGGGTCGACCGATGTCAGCCCGAAGGTTTTCGAGAACGCGATCGCGATGTTCGCCGAGTACATCGAGTGGCGCGCGACGCATCCGTCCGACGACCTGATGACGGAGTTGCTCAACGCCGAAGTCGAGGAACAGGACGGGACGCGGCGACGGCTCGAGCGCACCGAGGTCCTGGCGTACACCGCGATGGTCGCCGGCGCGGGCAACGAAACTACCGCCCGGCTGATCGGATTCATGGGCCAGCTGCTCGGCGAACACCCCGCCCAGCGGCACGAACTCGCCGAGGATCATTCGTTGATCCCTTCGGCCGTGGAGGAGACGTTGCGATATGAGCCGCCGTCTCCGGTCCAGGCGCGCTACGTGGCCCGCGATGTCGAACTGTACGGGCACACCGTGGCCAAGGGGTCGTACATGTTGTTGCTGAACGGCTCAGCGAACCGTGACGAGACCCGATTCACCGAACCCGACCGCTACGACATTCACCGGCAGGGTGGACATCTGAGCTTCGGTCAGGGCCTGCATTTCTGTCTCGGCTCGGCCCTGGCACGGTTGGAGGGGCGCGTCGCCTTCGAGGAGGTGCTCAAGCGATGGACCGACTGGGACGTCGACTACGACAACGCGAGTCGAGCCCGGACATCCAGTGTGCGGGGTTGGGCGCGGCTACCCGTCAAGACCACGTAGGCCATCACTTCGCCGATGTGCTCCACCGGCTTCATCGCTCGCGTTTAGGTCCGGGTGAAGGCAGCGACGTCGAGCTATCTAACGGCCAGCGGAAATGGTAAACGGGGCGGTTGCGTATCGCGAACCAGTCAGGCGGCGTTCGCTGCCTTGGTTTGGCCATTCACGTCGGCGCCGTCATGGCCGTCTGCACCGTCGTGACCGTCGGCACCGTTTGACACGTCCTTGTCGTTCTGATTGCCGGCCGACACTGTGGTGCCGGCGCCTTCACCTTCCGGGTCGGTCGTCGCCGGTACACCTGAATGCAGTTGGGTCACCTTTGCGTTGTCTGTCGGCGTGACAACGCCATTCGGCGATTTGTCGTCGTCGGTCGTCGTCGTCTCGTCGGTCGCGCCCGGAGTGCCGGTGGGTCCGCCATTCAGCAGATCATCTCCGGTCGATCCGTTGTCGGAGCTCGTCAACTTTGCGTCGGTCTTCACCGATTCGTCCTTGTTGTCTGTCGTGTCCGTCAGCTGGCCCTCTTCATTTGTCGGCACATTGAGGGTCATGACCTGAGCGTCGGGCATCGGAACCGAATTCACCGAGAAAGTCGACACACTGTCAACCGTTTCCTCGGTCGCCGCGGGTGGTTGGGCGGCAAGGGCGGTGGCTATCGCCTGCTGCGCGAACACGATGCCGTCGACGATGTCCTGGCCGCCTTCGACGAACGACCCGAAGAAATTGCGGGTGGCGTTGCCGACCGCGGTCACGAGGTTGCCGATGTCCAGTGGCAGCAAGGCGTCCACAATCTCCTGACCCCCGGCGATCGAGGCCCGCAGTACGCCGTCGACGGCGAGGAAGAAACCGGTGCCGACGGCGATGAGCGCCGCGGGAACCGCTGCCTGCAACTCCGATTGCCTGGCGAGAATGCGTTGACGGACGGTGATGAAGGCGTCGAGGATCGGCGCTCCCACCCCGGCGATGGTGCCGATGAGCGCGGTTTCGATGGTGGTCAATGCGCCTTGGAAATCACCGGTCAGCAGTTGTTGGGTCAGCTGCACCGCTGTTTCGGGGATCTGTCCAATCGCCTTGCCCAAGTTCGCGCCGGACTGCGCCAGCGCCACGGCGTAGGTGCCCTAGTCGAGGACCAGATTGCTCGCCCACTGACGCAACACGGGAAAGGTGAAGATGTCGACGATCGAGGCCTGCAGGTTCACTGCGCGCAGGTGAATAGATGGCACGTGCACTCGGGGAAGTTCGGCGGTGGGTGGCGGCGCGATGGGCGCGACCACGATGACGCTGGCGCCGATCAACGCGATGCCGCTGGTGACCCATGGGCGGATGGCTGTTTGCACGGCGACTCCTATTTCATGGTGGCGAGGTTGTGCCACAAGTTGCGCAGGCTGTCCGTTCCGCCGAACAGCGTGGTGAAGTGGGTGGAGTCGATCAGCACGATGTCCCCGGCACGCTGATCCGCCGGCGGCATCCAGATCAGCGCGTTGAATTCGGTGTTGCCGTCCGTCGGTGAACGGATGCGGGCGGTTTGGGTCGACGCGCTGGCGGCCGAGGACGCGGAGGTTCGTCGCTTTCGGGTGCGGTCAGTTCGTAGTGCGGCAGGTGGGGGTGAAAGTTGAACGTGGTGACGTTGTCGAGCAGCTTCGCCGCGTCCAGATCGCGAAACCCGGTCAATGGCGCGATCTCCCTCGGTGCCCTCGACCACTGCCGGTCGCAGGCCCCACTTGTTGTGGACCGGTACATCGAGCGCCTTCATCAGCGACCTGGTGTACTGACCGAACCGTTGCTGGCGGGGCACCAGAGGATCGCCGTGATGCTCGAATTCGATTTGCCGTTGCGGAAAGTCGTCGGTGAAACCCACGTCGTGGTGCGGGCGCGAGCAGCAGGCAGGTTCCCTCGCGCTGCAGCCATTGCTTGTATCGCGCCAACCTCTTCTGGTGCGGCTTCCTGCTCGGACAGGATGTGGTCGAGACCGAACACCATCAGCGTGTCGGTGTCGGCGAGGATCCGCTCGTCGATGGGCAACTTGTAGCCGGCCTGGTCGATGCGCTGGAAAACCGCGACGGGATGTCCGGTGGCCTCGCCCGCTAGCTCCTGGAACGCCAGCGTCGACCGGTGGAACAGCTCGAGCGTTCCTGCGATGCCCTGCAGGAAGTGGGCTTCCTCGTACTCAGGCTTCTCATAGCTCGGCCACAACGCATTTCGGACTTCGGTCATCGTCGAGAAGCGGTTGTACATCTCGGCAGGATCGCGTTGTGCCTCCCAGGGATAGCTCCACGTCCAGTAGATGCTGATGCGTCGGCGGCCGTCGTGGCTTCCGAGGAATGTGGCTCTGGTTATACGTGCGGGCCGGGATTGGCGCACTCATGATCAATCCTTATTCCTCGCGAAGCGTGGTCAGGTAACGCAGGGCGTTGATGCCCGGGCAGGAAGAAGTACGCACCGCCGCTAGCGTAGTGAACGCGGGAAGTCCCTTGTGGACTTTGCGGATGGGGCGTTTGGGAATGGTGAACTCCAGTGTGCCGTCTTGGGTCCCGCATATCGGGTCGTGCTCGTTGCCGAGCTCGTGGAACGTCTTGTCGTTGATCCAGACGTTCTGTGCGAACTCGAACTGGCGAACGAGGTCCGCGCAGATGATGAAAGCGGCGATGCCGCGGTCCACGCCGTCGTCGGGCGCACCATCCGGCAGGGCGGGGCCGTAGGTAGCGCCGCGCCGGATCATCCTGCGGCGGTTCATGTTGTGCGCGGTGTCGCGTGGATTTAGCCGGCGCGCGTGGGAGCCCAAGCGGGCACGCGTATCCGAACGGATCCATTTCCTTGTAGTTGAAGTCGTTGTTGCGCATGGGATCGGCGCCCAGTTCCGGGTCGTCCTTGTCAGGCGCCAGCACCAGCGGGGCGCCACTTCGCCAGCGGCCCATGAACTTCGCGGCCAGCAGTTCCTCGTCGTCGGGGGTCTCGGAGTTTTCGCGCAGATAGTCGCGAAACAGTGCCACGTGCTCTCGTAGCCTGCGGTACGCCATGTAGCTGCCGTTGCGGGAAAGCACTTCGGGCTGAGGAAGATTGGCCACCGGGCCATCCTCGTCCGGGTAACCGAGGATGAACTCGCCCGGTTTCAGCGCCGCCCCCGAGCCGGGCGTCGGCTCCTCGCCCGAGCCCTCCATGACCGGTTGTGACAGCCGATCGCGGAACCCGAAGTGGTCGTGC
The DNA here is from genome assembly GCA_963793055.1 of uncultured Actinomycetota bacterium. Lineage (GTDB taxonomy): Bacteria > Actinomycetota > Actinomycetes > Mycobacteriales > Mycobacteriaceae > Mycobacterium. Next base: position 338,371 of record CAWBYS010000009.1, read on the forward strand.
GCGTAGTTGAACGGGGGCGTCGCGTTGAGGTCGAGGAACGACAGGCTGCGGACGCCGTCGGTGCGGGCGAGCAACTTGTCGTGATTGTCGATGGACAGCCGGCTTTGCTCTTCGTCGCGGGCGAACAGGATCGCGATCGCGTGCAGGTCATCGCCTGCGAGGCCGCCTACCCAGTTGTCCGGGTGATTCGGGCCGGTGTCGCCGAGGATGTCGGCTCGTGAGGCCATCCCTTCGCGGAATTCGTCCGGGAAGCTCGCCAGAGACTCGTCGGGGACTCCGAGGGCCCGCAGCCCGGACCAGGTGAACGCCAAGGTGATCCACCGACGGCTGTCGTCCATGGTGGCTTGTGCGTCGGCGGCCGACTGCACCAGGTCGATGAGCTCCGACACCCACGCTCGTCCACCCGCAGGTGTGTCGAACGTCAGGAACTCATACCGCCCGGTGATGGCGGGCGTTCGGGTCAGCAGGATGTGCTGAATGTCGTCAAGCTCGAGCATTGATCCGCGCGCTCGCGCGTCTACTGCATCTGGTCGAGCATGTCGGAGAAGGCCGCCTTCAGCCGCAGCGCCTTCTTGATCTCGTCGGCCGTCACATACGGGTATTCGCCGTATTCCAGGAAACTCGGGCACTGGTGTTCGCGTACGAACTTCATAAACGCTTCCGGGTTCTCCTTCCAGTCCTCGGGAAAGCCCTCGAGGTTGGTGAACACGGTCGTGATGCCCGTCGCGACTGAACAGCTTGACGGCATCCTCGGTGTACTTGTCGAAGTCGGTGTCGAAGATGCCCTGATACTGGAAGTGCAGGCCCGACCGACATCGAAAAGTACCCAGCGCAGGTAGTGCAGCCGAAGCGGCGCAAGAACATCCGGGCTGCCGGCGATGGCTTCCTCGATTTGCTTGCCGTACGCCCTGACCGCTTCCTCGCGGCCTTCCTTCACCTTGGCGATGATCGAAAAGCCGTAGCAGGCGGGCGTCCTGGGGTAGACCGGGCCATAGCGCCCGCGCTCGAGTTCGAAGTACCCCTCTTTCGGGATCGCCTTTGCGGCCGGCTTAGCCCAATTCTCCGAGTTCGCCATGTTGGCCCGCCCCTCTGCTCGAACCGGATAAGCCGGACAGTACGCCTACTCAGAGCAGGTAGTACGGAGTTGGCGTGATGCGCCTGTGAATGAGTGTCTTACGAAGAGTCCCCGAGGCAAGGACCTTTGCCTCGCG
>CAWBYS010000010.1:0-473625 GCA_963793055.1 uncultured Actinomycetota bacterium
GTATGTGCGACTCCTCAGGTTCTCGTGGGAAGTTTCGGGTGTAGGCCGCCCAGGCAGAGGTAGATCATCGAGGTCAGGGTCTGGGCGGAGTGGTGGCCGTAGCCGCGTGCGTTGATGAGTCGGATTTTGGCGTTGATGCCTTCGATGAGGGCGTTGGAGATGCCGCGTTCGATGGCCGCGATGATTTCCTCGAAGTAGACCTGCAGTCGTTTGGCCAGGTGTACGAAGGCGTTGATGCGGCTGCGTTTCGCCGCGGTGATCCAGCGCCGCAGCAGCTGGCGGGCCACGTCGGGTGGGTGATCGAAACGGTAGAGGTCGCGGAGTTGTTCTTTTAGCGTCCAAGCCCGGCCGATGTGGCGGTGGGTGCGGGCGATCTGGTTGATCAGCGCGCGTTGGTCCTCGCTGAGTTTGTTCTCCCCGGTGCGCAGCGCCCAGCGTCCGGTGCGCCACTGCGCCGGGGTCATCGACGCGCGGCCGGGCCCGGTGATGGCCTCGGAGTACACCGCATCAAGTGCCCGTTTACCCATCGCATGATGTGGAACGGGTCGTAGCAGATGACCGCGTGCGCGATGTGGTCGCGGGTGGCTTCGGTGTAGGCCGATGCCACATCCATGCTGACCGCTTCGATCTGGGCCAGATTCGAATCGGATTGACGCTCATAGAAGTTCGCCAAGGATTGGTAGTTGCGGCCGGGCTGGATATCGACCACGGTGCTGGTGTCATGATCACCGATGATGGTCAGATAGCGATGCGGGTGGCGATAGCAGAACTCATCGACACCGATCCGATACAAGGTCTGCAGGCGGCGGGCGTCGAGCAACTCGGTGACCCCGCGGTTGATGATCGCGGTGACCGCCTCCAACTACAGCGCATCAGGGTGGCCACCGAGGTGCGGTCGGTGCGCTGAGCCAGCCACAGCACCATGTCTTCGAAATCGCGGGTATGCCGCGCCCCGGGCCGAGCCCATGGCAGCTCTTCGGTGCGTACCCCGCAGTCCGGGCACTGCAGCCGGCGGATCTCATAGACCAACCAGAGCCGGCATCGACGAGATCCAGGTGCCGCCAGCGGCGCCGCCGCCGGTCATAGACCGACTTGCTCAGCATCCCGCATGGACAGGTCAGCAGCCGGGCGCGCGGGCGCAGGACGACTTCGACGTCGCGATCACCGATGACGACATCGGTGACCCATGCCCCGGGATCTGCAGCAGACGGTTAAATGCAGTACTGACGCGCACGCGGTGCCTCCGGGTTGCGGTTGGTGTGGTAACCCCGAAACCTAGAGCCACACCGCGTGCGCGTCCCTTATTTCAGCCGGAAACACCAAACCCTCTCCCGCACACCCAAATCCACCCCTGACCAGCACAAAAGCGCCCACGAAAACCCGTGGAGCGCCACGTATGTTCTCCAGGGTCATCCGAAGCCTGTCCGCGATGTAGTGGACGGGAATGACGCTGAACGGTCCTCGCGTGTTGTTTGGTGTTATCTAGGGTACGTCCGCAACCTGATCCGACGAGACTTTCGGGCTCTACGCTTGGGCAGCTCTCCACGGGGACCTGAACCGCACCGAACGTTCCAGTACCTGAAGCGCTCTGCGCCCGAAAGCAACGATGCTGCTCTGCAAAGGCTCCATTTCGGGTTGAATACCGTCATGAGAAGCCGTTCGTTCGACGATGCCAATGTGTTTTATCGCGCGATGCGCGCGGTGGCCGTCACGAAGGCGGGCCGTGTGTTCTTCCGGCCGACCGCACACCGCCTGGATCAGCTGGTCTGCAAACTCACCGCCGGCAAGCGCAGCTTCGCCGGCATCGCGGCCGGTCTGCCGACGGTCATCCTCACCACCACCGGCGCCAAGTCGGGGCAATCCCGCACCGTCGCGCTTCTCGGCATTCCGCATCCCGACGGCGTGGCGGTCGTGGCGAGCAACTATGGCGCTGCGAAACACCCGAGCTGGTATCACAATCTCAAGGCCAACCCGGCGGCCACGGTGACGCTCGAGGGGGACACCTGGGATGCCACCGCACGCCTCGCCACACCCGGCGAGCGCGAGGAGATCTGGGCGACAGGCAACGACATCTTCCCCGGTCTCACCAAAGAGCAGGCGTGGGCCGGTGACCGCCACATCGAGGCCTTCATCCTCAAGCGGCGCTGAGGAACATCGGGCGTGGCCTATGCACCGCGCAACACACGGGGCGGCCGATGTCGTAGGGTGTGCTCGCCGTCAGATGCCTGCCGCGGTGTCCTGGCTGCTCGGATGTCCCTGCCAGTCGCAGCAGGTCAGTTCGGCGGAAAGTTCCCACAGCCGACGGGCCATCGCCGGGTCACGGGCCTTCTTGCGGGGCTCGGTCACCTTAGGTTTGCCCCACTGATTGAAGCGTGGCGCGAGGTAGGTTCCGCTGGGCAGGGCGGTCGTGACCGCCTGGATGGTGGCCTGCGCGGCGTTGGGTGGGCTCTGCCCTAGGTGCCCCAGCAGGTGCTCACCCAACCAGCGCAGCGCTCCGCTAGTGTCTCGGGTGATGTCGCTTACTGCCATCCCCGGATCGGCCGCGTAGGCGCGGACACCGCGTCGAGCCAACTCGTTGATGAAGAGCATGTTGGCCAGTTTGGATTGTTCGTAGGCCGCCCACATCGAGTACTGGCGGGTGTGCCAGTTCAGGTCGTCGAGATCGATGCGACCTAAGACGTATATTGCGCTACTCACCGAGATGACCCGCTCTGCGACCTTGTCGCCGAGCAGGCACGTCAGCGCGAAGTGGCCGAGGTGATTGGTGCCCATATGCGACTCGAAGCCGTCGGCGGTGCGGGTGAGTGGCAGACCCAGCACGCCGGCGTTGTTCACCAAGACGTCAACCGTTTCCACCGAGTCGGCGAATGCACGCACACTGCTCAGGTCAGCCAGGTCGAGGCGGCGCACCTCGACGTCACCTGACATCTCAGCGGCGGCGCGTTCGGCCTTGGGGATGGTTCTGCAGCCGATCATCACACTATGACCGGCGGCGGCCAGCGCGGCAGCGGTCGCCTTACCGACGCCGCTGCTACCGCCCGTAACAATGATCCTCATCTGGCGAACTCACCTTTCGCATCGCCTCGACTATCCCACCGCGTGGGGTCGGCGGCGCGAGTATTCGACTGCTCCACGTGCCGGCGGGTTTCATCTACTGCGCGGCGCACCCTCTATCAATTCGGCTGCACCCAACCCGCTTGCGCGCCCGCGCGACTGATGCTGCGGGATCAATCAGCCGTACGCCGACGACAGCCCATGCACTTCACGCGAGATCAAGATGTCGGTGGTGGTCGCTAGCGTCGGTTTCAATACCCTTCCTCGCGGCTGGGACCGAAGGAGGCAGCGTTGCGGGTTCAGCAGGTTCTGTCAGCCGACGGCGGTCCGGAGTCGTGGACGGTGTTGGATGAGCGGTTCGCGGTGATTGAGCCAGTTGACGCATTCCTCGCTCATCTGACCGCAATCGAGCGCTCACCGGGAACGGTCCGGGCATATGCGTTCGATCTCCGGGACTATTTCGAGTTCTTGGCTGCTCATGAGATTGACTGGCGGACAGTCCGTTTGGAACATCTTGGCCGATTCGTCGGTTGGCTGCGCCTTCCGCCGACGATGCGGACTCCATCGGTGATATCGCTTCCGACGATTGAGGCTCGGTGTTCGGCGCCAACAATCAACCGGAAGCTCGCGGCGGTGGGCTCGTTCTACAAGTTCCATCACCGACACGGCGTGGATTGCGGCGAGCTGCTGTCGACGATGAGAGCCGGTGGAGTGCGAGGGGCGTGGCGGCCGTTTCTTGCCCACCTCGGTTCTGCTGGTGACCAGCGCCGCCGTTCGATCAAGTTGAAGACCCACCGTCGGCTGCCTCGGGCGTTGTCTGAGGAGTCGGTCCAGCTGATCGTCGATGGGTGCGATCGGTTGCGTGATCGGTTCTTGATCGAGCTCCTCGCGGGCACCGGAATGAGGATCGGAGAGGCGCTCGGGCTGCGCCACGAGGATATCGACGCCGCGGGCACGCTGATTCGAATTCGGGCCCGCCGCAATAGCAACGGCGCGCGGGTCAAGGGAGGTCAGCGTGACATACCGGTGGCACCTTTGTTGATTCGGCTCTACACCGACTACCTCGTCGAGGAATACGGAGACCTGGACTGCGACTACGTGTTCGTCAATCTGTGGGGTGGATCCGTCGGCACACCGTGGCGCTACTGGAACGTCACCGACCTCGTTACGCGACTACGCGAACGCAGTGGAGTTGTGTTCTCTGCGCATGCATTTCGCCACACCTACGCCACCGGACTGCTACGCCGGGGAGTTCCGGCCGAGGTGGTGCAAAAGCTGCTGGGTCACGCTTCGGTGACGACGACGACTGAGACTTATCAGAACGCTCGGAAATTGCATCAGATGGGCGAGAATCGCCTGGTTGCCTGATCAAGTCGGGGGTTCAGGCTAGCGGATCGATGGTGTGAAAACGGCTGCTGGCCTGGCTATTTGCCAAAGTGATCCCATTTGATGCATGATTCGCTCACTGTTCGGTGGCGTGGGAGGTGGGGTTGCGGCAGGTCGATCTGGCGGGGGCAGCGCATCTGGAGCTGGTGTCCGGTGTGGTCTCGTTGCGGCCGCAGGATGCGATGGTGGAGGCGATGTTTCGTGGCTGGCGTGCTCAGCAGGCTGCTCGGGGGCTGCGTGAGGAGACGATCACGGCCCGGGAGAACCTGGTCCGTCGGTTCATGGAGTTCGTCAACGACTACCCGTGGCAGTGGACCCCGGCGCATATCGACGAGTGGTCGCTCTGGTTGACCAGCGAGAAACATCTTGCACCGTCGACGATCCGCGGCTATCAGTGCGGGTTGCGGCTGTTCAGCGAGTTCCTGATCGACGGCCGCTACGGGTGGGCGGTGGCATGCGAGGACGCGTTCGGCACCCATCCGGTGGCGATCTGCCACGAGTGGAACATGATCGCGCATTTGAACGACTACGAGGGTCGGCCGGAGGCCAGGCCGTTCACGCGGGAGGAGTTGCAGCTGTTGCTGGACTACGCCGACGATCAGGTCGAGCGCGCGGTGCGGGCGAAACGCAAAGGGGCCCTTGCCGCTTACCGTGATGCCACGATCTTCAAGGTGATTTACGGGTGGGGGTTGCGCCGGACCGAGACCGCCAAGCTCGACGTGGTGGACTTCGGCCGTAATCCGGCGGCGCCGCAGTTCGGCAGGTTCGGCACGCTCAATGTGCGCTACGGCAAGGCGAAACGGGGACAGCCGCCGCGGCGGCGCAACGTGCTGTCGGTGATGGATTGGGCGGTGGACGCGGTCACCGATTACGTCGAGAACGTGCGACCGAAGTTCGGCTGCCCCGATCACCCGGCGCTGTGGGTGACTGAGCGGGGCGGGCGGATCAAGCCTGCGGAGATCAACGCTCGGTTCGTCGCCTACCGCGATGCGCTGAAGTTGCCGAAAGACCTTGTGCCCCATTCAATCCGTCACTCCTTTGTCACTCACCTCACCGAGGACGGTGTTGACCGGCGGTTCATCCAATCGCAGGTTGGGCACGAATGCGACAGTTCCACGGCCATCTACACCCACGTCAGCTCGGACTTCATGAACACCATGCTGCAGAAGGCGCTCGCGCCGGCGCTTGCTTCGATCCCTCCGGCAGACAAGGACTGACGATGCCCGCCAAGCTCGACTACCACTGGCACCTGCGCAAGGTCATGGCCGACCGCGGCATGTTCGCGACCACCGATCTGATTGAGCCGCTGGACAAGCGCGGCATCACCTTGTCGTCCAGTCAGGTTTACCGGCTTGTCGTCGAGCGACCCGAACGGCTGAGCCTGAAGATCCTGATGGCGCTGTTGGACATCCTCGACTGCACGATGGACGACTTGATCGAGCCCGCCGTCTCGACCCGGGCGAGCACCCGCGCGAAGAAGGCGGTCGGCGCCGAGGCCGGCATCGGGGACCTGCGGCCCAAGCGGGCGCGCATCCGCGGCGCCGAATGACCGTGACCACCGGTGACCGATCGGTTTCGGATCCGGTCGGGTTCATCACGGACCTGGTGGTGGCGGTCGATGATCGGCTTGCACTGGAGCGGGCCAGGTCGGTCGTCACCGGCGTCGCGGGTGGGCGATCCAAATCGCGGCGGCTGGCAGCGTTTCTTGCCGAGCGCCCGGCCGTATTGACCGATGGGCGCTCTCCGGCGCCGCGGGTAGTCGGCGACCTGCTGATCGCACTGCGAAAGGCCGGTGCGGAGGTTTCCCCGCCGGTCTGCGCCGAGTGCGGCAAGCCGATGCGGACCCTTCAGCGTCGTGGTCAGCACTGGTACTGCGGGGCCTGCAGCCTGCGTCCGGTCCCGTGCGCGGCGTGCGGGCAGCTTCGGCATGTCTCGACGCGTGATCGCGCCGGAGGGCCCCGCTGCGCGCACTGCCCGGATCGCGATGACCGCGATCCGATCGCCGTCATCCACGACGTGGTTGCCTGGCTGGATCCGACTGTCGACCGCGACCTCATCGCCAGCACCGTCGGCGCACCTGCGTCGCGGCCCGCGCATCAACGCAGGATCGCTTGGGCGTTGGAAGCTCAACCCGAATTGCTCACCGGCGCCGGTCATCTCGCCCCTGTCCGCGCGATCGTCCCGCTCATCGATGCTCTGCACGCAGCAGGGGTTGCCGGGATCGTGCGGCCGGCATGCCCGCGCTGTCATCGCGTCGTGCGGATCGACAAACCTCTCGACGGGCAGCGCGTCTGCCGCACCTGCATCGCCCACACCCGCATCGAAGAATGCGCGCGCTGCGGCGCCCGGCGCGAACCGGCCACGCGTGACGAGCACGGCCGACCGTTATGTCCGAACTGTCTGGTCACCGACCCCGACAACCTCGAAGTCTGCCTCAACTGCGGTCGCCGCCGCCCAGTCAACCTCCGGACACCGGACGGGCCGATCTGCGGCACCTGCCCGGCCTTGCCGACCGCGACCTGCTCGATCTGCGGTGAGGAAAAGCCGTGCGGTGCATCGCGAATCACCGGCCGAGCGTGGTGTCCTGCCTGTCAGCGCCGCATGGCCCGATGCTGTTCGTGCGGACGGACCGCCGCCGTGATCTCGGGGACCCTCACCCAGCCGTACTGCGCGGACTGCACCACCCGCACCGTCTGGCACGACTGCCCAACCTGCAGCGACCCGTCCTATCCGCACCCCGGTCAATGCGTTCGATGCCGAATCAATCAGCGCCTCAACGAGATCCTCGGCCCGCCGTCGGCATCGCTTCATCCCGGACTGCAGGCGTTGCGGCACAACATCGCTACCGCAGAACACCCCATCACCGCCATGCGGTGGCTGAAGAAGAAGTCCGTCGCGCCTGTGCTGGCCGATCTCGCTGCCGGCCGCCGAGCATTGACACACGAAGCGCTCGACGAACTGCCCCACAGCCCGCCTCTGGCTCACCTGCGCCAAGTCCTCATCGGCGTCGGTGCCCTGCCACGACGCGATGAACATATGGTCCGCATCGAGCGGTTCATCGACCAGACCCTGGCCGCGCAAACGAACCCGGAGCAGCGCAAGGTGCTGCACCGCTACACCGTCTGGCATCTGATCCGTCGACTGCGGCAACGAAACAACGGCCACGCCGCCACGATCGAGCAGTTCAACTCGGTGCGCCAACGCACCTACGGTGCCGTCGCCTTCCTGGACTGGCTCACCGAACACCAGCTCACGCTGGGCAACTGTCAGCAGAGCGACCTCGATCGGTGGCTCATCGACGCCACCACAACACATCGCGGGTCGGCGGGGCACTTCATCCGATGGGCCCACAAGAACAAGCTGACCAGCGTCCGCGTCGGCGCCCACCGCTGGATGGGCCCCACCCGGCCCCTCGATGACCAGCACCGCTGGAACATCGCGCGCCGCCTGCTGCACGACGACAGCCTCAAGCCCGACGACCGGCTGGCCGGCCTACTGGTTCTCCTTTACGCCCAGACATCGGCTGCGATCTGCCGGATGACGATCGTCGATATCGAACTCGACGTTGATCCGGTCCGGTTGCATCTGGGCAGCTCACCCATATACCTGCCCGAACCCGTCGCCGGCCTGGCACGATTGGTTGTGTCAAATCGTAAGGGCCACGCGACCATTGGCGCGTTGACCCCCTCGATCTGGCTCTTTCCGGGCGGCCAACCAGGCCGGCCTATCAGCACCGGCCAGCTCACTCAACGGTTGAACAGACTCGACATCCGCCCCGGCACCGCTCGCAGCACCGCACTGTTCCAACTCGCCACCGAGATCCCGGCAGCAATCCTGGCCCGCACCCTCGGCATCCACACCGACGTCGCCGTCTCCTGGCAACGCCTCTCCGCCGGCGACTGGGCAAACTACGCCGCCGCAGTCAGCCCCCGACAATCCGTGAGCTCGCGCAACCGCGAATCCTGACATCACCACGGCGCAAGCCGGGCGAGGAAACAGGGAGATTGGTTGCGCGATACGACGTCAGGGCCGTCGATGGGTGCCCGCTGTTATGGGACGAGCGTCTCGGGGCTGCTCGGATCATCGGCGATCGAGTCGTGATCGGGGTCTGACCGGGCCACTGCCGAGGATGATGGCGACCGACTGCTTGGCGCAGTATCGTGGCGGCGCCGGCGGCGATTTGCCTTGGCCGCGCGCAGTAAAACCGTCGGTGTCATCAGGCTCGACGGCGGGTCAAGCAGTGCGGACACCCTTGAAAAATGCTCGGCGACAACAACATCCGACTCACTCGCTGTCAGCAGCCAATCTACGTAGCGGTTGGCGATGCGCACCGATACAGGCCGCGGCGCGTCGACCTCGGGCAGATTTAGATCTCCGCCCGCTGACAGCTGCCATGCTGTGTCGACCGCCTTGGCGCTGGCGCGGAAGTACCGGCGGGCAAGGCCACCCCGTCCTCGCCGCAAACAAGCGGCCAGTGTGGCTGCCTCGACCGCGGCCACCGTCATTCCCTGCCCGTAGATGGGATTGAAACTGCAGATGGCATCCCCGACCACCAACAGCCCGGCCGGGAAGCGCCGCATCTTGTCGTAGCGCCGCCATTGACTCGCTGGCATCCGGTGACGCGTGACCTCGGCGAGAGGCTCGGCGGCACACAATGCGTCGAGCACATGTGCGGGAGCGAAACTATTGGCGTACTGCAACATTTCGCTGCGCTCGACAGGCGGTTCATGGCCCACCATTCCGATCAGCGTCCACATCCAGGTGTTGTTTTCGTTGGCGAACAAGGCCATGCCTGTGGGTCGGCCGGCGATCGGCGCGATGATCACGGCCGTCTCGTCGAGCATTCCGGCTGGTATCCGAACCAACTGGCTGCTATATCCAAGGCGGACGGGAATGTGGTCTTCGTCCGGCCGGCCGTAACCGAGGTCTTCCAGGAAAACGGGCGTGCGTGAACCCCGCCCGGTCGCATCGATGACGAGGTCAGATTCCAGCAGCTGTTGGGCGGTTCCGTCATGGCTTCTCGCCAGGACCCCGGTGACCCGCTTGCGGTCGGGGCTCGATGTCAGCTCGACCAGGTCATGGCCCTCGAGCATCGTGATGTTGGACGTCGCCGTCACACGGCGGCGCACTGCACACTCCAGCAACGGTCGGCTCGGGAAATACAGTGGCGGGTGGTTCTTAAACGAACCCGAACGTAGCGATTCATGACCCCCGTAGCAGAAATAGGCCTTGGACAGGTCGCTGTAGTCGATGACCGGAACTCCGGACGCACCCAGTTCGTCGAGTAGCCCGGGGAACAGCTCATCGAGGACCGAAGAGCCGCGCGCGAGCAGCGCATGGACATGGCGGCCTTGTGGTACGCCGCGTCGATGATCGGGTTCGGTGGGCAGCACATCGCGTTCCACCACTGTGACGTTGTCGTAGAAGTCCGCCACCGCCCGCGCCGCCAGCAACCCGCCCATGCTGGCTCCCAAGACGACCGCGTGCTCACCAATCGTTGCCATGCCGCAACCCCCTGTCGCGCGCAGCACTTGCCCCGCGCAGATTTGCTGAGTATCCCATTGCCGGACCGCGGCGTATCGGGTAATCGCTACTCGGTCTGCCAATCGCTCCAAGTCGGCAAAATACGCCAGACCCGCAAGCGCGGCCGTGCAGCTTGCAACAGGAGTGACGCGCTCTTCACCGCCTAGCGGAGATGCCCGGAAGGCACCCGCTGGCCTCGTAGGAGGACGGCCAACGGGCAACTGTCCGCTGCCCCAGACGGCGCTCCTCTCCCAGAGCGCCCTGGGCGGCACCCGGGCCAAACTCGATGTATTCGCCGTGCGCAGCGCCGACCGTCTTGTGACCAGGGCGGTGACAGGTCAACGTCGATCCCGAGGCATTCGGACAGTTTGAATACCCGACGTCACCATTTGGGCTCTTCCCTACCGACCTTGACGATGTCGCGGTACGCCTCGATGCCGCCGCGAGAGGGGCCGTCGGGACCAATGAGCGCCACTTCGCATCATTGGCCCACCGACCAGGCACCGACCAGCTGTCTGGCTGACTGATAGTGGGGCACGCCTGAAAACCATCGCTGACCTGCAACAACGTGAGTGCCCCCGGCAGGATTCGAACCTGCGACACCGGCTTTAGGAGAGCCGTGCTCTATCCCCTGAGCTACGGGGGCGCACCGGCTCGGAGCTTACCGCCTGCGGAAGTTCAGCGCAGTTCCGCGATCACCTTCGCGAACGCCTCGGCATGCGGTTGCTGCACGGTGATGTAGGTGACGCCGTAGGTATCGCGGTAGCCGCGGATCGTGTCGGCGATTTCCTTCGTCGAACCCGACAACACCGCGGGCGTGCGCAGAATCTCGTCGTCGGACAGCTCGGGCAGGAAGCGGCGCGGAATGGTGAGGTCGGGAACACCCGAGTCGTCGAGCGGCATCGCGGTGACGGAGATGTTCAGCTCCAGCTCATCGAAGCGGTCGCCTGCGGCGTCGCGGACATATGCGATGCGGTCGGCGAGCGGATCGGACTCCTGGTCTTCACGCCGCCGCCGGTCAGCCCGATGATGTGCGCCCGCTGGGCGGCCAGCCGCAACACCCGATCGCCATTGCCCGCGATCAGGATCGGCACGTCGGGCACGTGCTCGTTCATGTGCTCCGTCACGTGGCGCAGCCAGTCGACCCGCTCACCCGCGGTCGGGTACGGCAGTTCGGCCTGTTCGAACTCGTCCTTGTCGTATCCCGTGCCCAGGCCGAGGTCGAACCGTCCGCCGGACAGATCCCGCAGTGAACTGACATCGCGGGCCAGCAGCGCAGGCCGGTAGAAGCCGCATTGAGCACGAACGTGCCGATTCGCAGTTTCTCGGTCGCCATCGCCATCGCCGTCATGATCGGGAACGGCGCCGTCGTGTAGAGGTGGTCGGCCACGTGCACGACGTCATAGCCCATGTCCTCTGCGCGCCGCGCGAAGTCTTGGACCGACGACTGTCGACGGCGGCCTGCCGTCAGCCCCACACCGAAGCGGAAATCCTTGGCCATCGCCCGATCGTAGGTGCACGCTCGGCGGAAAGATGTTTGGCGGGGATTCGCAGGACGGGCAATTCCATTGCCGCCGACCTCGACCCCCCGGGGTCCACCAGCTAAGGACTAGTTACCCCGATCCGGCCCGTCGTGAGGGATTCCGACGGGCCGGATCAATATTTCCGCCATGGCCACTCATCCCACGATCGGCGTCGAAGAGGAATTCCTCCTCATCGACCCGGACACCGGCGAACCCGTCGCCCTCAACGAGAGCGTCGCCGGCCATGCCGCCGGGCGCGGGCGTGAAGCTGCAACTCGAGCTGACGAGCTGCCAGGTCGAGACCACCAGCGACGTGGTCGGCGGGAGCCGAGGAGCTGGCCGATCAGCTGACCCGACTGCGGCGCATCGCCGCCGACGCCGCGGAGGCCAGTGGCGCCCGGCTGTTGGCGGTCGGGTTGCCGCCGACCGTGCCGCACGAGTTCCCGATCACCGACACCCCGCGCTATCACGCGATCGCGGACAGATTCGGGATGATCGCTCACGAGCAGGGCATCTGCGGCTGCCACGTCCACGTCGCGGTGCCCAGCCGCGAAGCCGCCATCCGGGTCAGCAACAGGCTGCGTCCGTGGCTGCCGATACTGCTCGCGCTGACGGCCAATTCGGCGGTGTACCGCAACGCCGACACCGGCTACGCCAGCTGGCGCAGCGTGCTGTGGGCGCGCTGGCCCAGCGCAGGGCCCCCGCCGATTTTCGACTCGGTCGACGAGTACGACGCAGTCGTGGAGATGCTGCGTCGCACGGGTGCGGTGCTCGACGACGGCATGATCTATTGGGACGTTCGCCCGTCGGCGAATTTTCCGACGATCGAGGTGCGTGTCGCCGACGTGCCGGCCACGGTCGGCCGAGACCGTGCTGTTCGCGGTGTTGACACGCGCCGCCGTGATGACGGCGCTGGACGAGGAACGGCGCGGCGAGCCGTACCGCCGCTGACGCCGCTCGCGCTGCAGGCCGCGTACTGGAAGTCCGCGCGCGATGGCGTTGACGGCCAGGCGCTTGACCTGCTGGGCGGCCATGACAGCGTGTCCGCGCGAATCTTGTTGAACCGCATGGTCGAATGTTCGGCCTGCACTCGACGCGGTCGGTGACTACGACCTGGTGAGAGATGAGATCGACCGTGTCGTCGAGCAGGGCAACGGCGCGACTGAGGCAACGACGGGCGTGGCAGCGCCGCCACGATGTCGCCGACGTCATCGCCGAGGCCGCAGCGGCGACGCTGGCGGGTATCTAGACGAGCGGCAGCTCGGCGAACGGCGCACTGGACGGCCGCGTCGAACCGCCTGGGGGCTCGATGGTGAAAGCCAGCGCTGTCGAGTCGCCCAGATCGGGCAGCACCGCGGTAGTCGACGGCGCCACCGATTTCGCGTCCATGGTGCCCGCGGACTGCGGGCCTTTGTCGCCGATCAGCCACATCTGGTAGACGGTGCCCGTCTTCGGCGGCGTGACGTTGTTCATCACGAGCACGCCGGCGTTCTTCTCGCGGGAGAACACCACCGTGGCGGTACCGCCGCCGGGGATGTCGCCCGAGATCGTGCGGACGTCCGGCGCGGCGAAGATCTGCTCGGCTGTCGACGGTGTCGGCGCGGGCCGCAACACCCAGCCGACCCCGAGTGCGCCGAGTCCGATCGCCACCACCGCCGCCGCGGCCAGCGCGATCCGTTGCCAGCGGTTGACGCGTGGCCGCAACTTCGTCACCGGCGGTATGCCGACCTCGGCGAGGACCCGGTCCCGCAGGTGCCGCGGCGGCTCGACTGCCGTGGCGGCGGACACCACGGCCATCGCCTCCCGGACGGCACGGACTTCGTCGGCGAAGGCCTGTGCGACTGCGGGCGGCGCGGCGGCGACGCGCCGGTCGAGGTCGGCGCGTTCGGACTCGGACATCGCGTGCATCGCGTACGGCGTCGCGAGGGCGATCAGGTCGTCGGTCGGTTGGGTCATGTCAGCCCCAGACACCGGCGCAGCCCGCGGATGGCGTCGCGCATCCGCGACTTGATCGTCGCGAGATTGGCCGCCAGCCGTTCGGACACCTGGACGTAGGTCAGCCCGTCGTAGTAGGCGAGGTGGATCGCCTCGCGCTGGGCGTCGGTGAGCGAGTCGAGGCAGTCCGCGACCTGGCGCCGCTCGTCGCGGGTGATCACCGAGTCGGCCACCTGGTCTGATGGTCGCTCCACGTTGGCGGACCCGTAGCGGGACTCCCGCTGGGTGGCGGCCTGCTCGGAGCGGACCCGGTCGACTGCGCGGCGATGGGCCAGGGTCATCAGCCATGCCAGCGCGGATCCGGCGGATGGGTCGTAGCCGCTCGCGTTTCGCCATACCTGCAGGTAGATGTCCTGGGTGGTCTCTTCGCTGTACCCGGGATCGCGCAGCACACGGGTGACCAGGCCGAATACCCGGGCCCGGGTGCGGTCATACAAGGTGGCGAAGGCGTCGACGTCTTGGCGGGCCACCTGCCGCAGCAGCTCGTCGAGGTCGTCGGTCACGAGCGGTAGCCTATCCACCGCCAACGCCAGCGTCACGGTAATCGCGATCTGGGCGGTAACGGCACGAAAAATGAAGTGCGTGAACGGTATTCGTCAAACCCAGGCCTTTTTGCCATGATTTTCTCGGTGGGGCGGGCCCCGGTTGCGTACACCAGGAAGTACGTCATGAGCACCGGCGACAGCACTGTCACCAGCGAAATGGCGCCTGCGATGCCGGCCAGCCACAGCCCCCACCACACGCACGCATCGCCGAAGTAGTTGGGATGGCGGGTCCACGACCACAGGCCGCGGTCCATGATGACGCCCTTGTTGGCGGGGTCGGCCTTGAAGCGGCGCAACTGATGGTCGCCCACGGCCTCGAACGTCAGCCCGATGACCCAGACCGCCACGCCGGCGATGAGTACTGGCCGCAGCTGCGCGGGCGTCGGCCCCAGGGTGGCCGAAAGCTGCAGTGGAAGCGATACGAACCAGGTGGCCAGCGCCTGGATCACGAAGATCCTGCGGATCACGTTGCCTGCCGAGAAGTCGCCACGCAGCAGATGCTCGTAGCGCGGATCTTCGCCCTTGCCCGCCGACTTGACGACCATGTGCCAGGCCAGTCGCAGTCCCCACATGGACACCAGCACCAGCAGCAGAACCCGGCGCGACGCGTCGCCGGTGCCCAGGATCGCGGCGACGGCGGCCACCGCGACGAATCCGAGTCCCCAGGTGACATCAACGATGTTGTAGCGGCCGATCCGGCGGCCGATCACGAAGGTCGTGCCATGTACGACGACGAGGACGGCCAGCGATGCCGCCGAGACGACGACGAAATTCATTGTCCGCTGCCCGTCGGAGCGAACGTCCACTGGTACACGTCGAGGTATCCCGAACGGAAGCCCGCCTCGGAGTATGCGAGGTAGAGCTCCCACATCCGCTGGAATACATCGTCGAAACCCAACTCCGACACCGCATCCCGGCGGTCGAGGAAACGCTCCCGCCACAGCCGCAGCGTCTCTGCGTAGTGCGGTCGCAGAGAGTACATGTCCACTGTGCGCAACCGGGTGTCACGCTCGGTGATCCCGATGATCGCCTCGGTAGAGGGCAGCAGGCCGCCGGGGAAGATGTATTTCTGAATCCAGGTATGGGTGTTGCGGCTGGCCATCATTCGATCGTGCGGCATGGTGATGGCCTGGATCGCGACCCGGCCGCCGGGCACCACCAGCCGGTCGAGGATCCCGAAATAGGTGGGCCAGAAGCGGTATCCGACCGCCTCGATCATTTCCACGGACAGCACGGCGTCGTAGCTTCCGTCGACGTCGCGGTAGTCGCACAGATCGATATCGACGCGGTCGGACAGGCCGGCCGCGGCCACCCGTTGCCGGGCGAGTTGCTGCTGCTCCGCCGACAGCGTGATCGATCGAACCTGTGCGCCGCGCGCGGCGGCACGAATGCACAGTTCGCCCCAGCCGGTGCCGATTTCGAGCATGCGAGCTGCCGGGCCCGACACCCGCGGTGTCGAGCAGTCGGTCGATCTTGCGGTGCTGGGCGGCCGCCAGCGCCGCCGGGGATGCGGGCAGCGTGTCGAACAGTGCGCTGGAATAGGTCATCGATTCGTCGAGGAACTCGGCGAACAGCGCGTTGGACAGGTCGTAGTGGTCGGCGATGTTGCGTCGGGCCTGTGCCCGGCTGTTGTATTGCGAGCGTGGTTGCCGAACGACCGCCAGCGGGCGGAACCGTTGCATCACAGGGGGAATCAGCTCGGTGAGTCGTTTTGCGAACTCGGTGAGCAGACCTGCGAGATCGGTGGAACTCCAGTCACCGGCCATGTAGGACTCTCCGAAGCCGATGAGCCCGTAGCGGCCGACCCGACGAACCATCGCCTCCGGGCGGTGCACGACCATCGTGGGCAGGGTCGGGTCGGCGGCGCCGATCACTGTGCCGTCGGGGTAGGCGACTCGAATCGGCAGTCGCGCCGCGGCGCGGCGGAACAGTCGGTCGGCGACGGCGCCGCTCGCTGCGGTCACCGGTCCGGCGGGCACTCGCGCGACAGCGGGCCAGCGGCCGGAATCGACTGCCGCCGTTGCGGTATTGGCCAGCTCAATGCTCACTGTCTGACCCTTTCGTGCTCCACCGACTCGGTGCGTGGGACGACGGGAACGCGTCGCAGCCACAGCGTGATGCCTTGCACGCGAATACCGATCGCGCCCATCAACGGTGCGAGCGGAGCCGTCAACTGCAACCAGACGAGGTCTCGCAGGCCCGCCCGCCGCCGGGTCCCGCGCAGCGTCGCAACGAATGCGGGGTGATTGTCCCGATGCAGCGAGATCCGCACGTCGAGGTCGGCATCCGGCAGCGGGGCACGTACCAGGTAGTAGCCTTCGACGGCATTGAACGGGGAAACGTACATCCGCTTGGCCACCATCGCGGGATGGCTGGTGTCGGGGGGCAGGAGATAGGCATGCCGTCCGCCGTAGGTGTTGTGTACCTCGGCGACGATGTGGCGCAGCACGCCGTCGGCGTCATGGCACCAATAGATCGTCAACGGATTGAATACGTAGCCGAGCACTCTCGCCTGCATCAGCGCGGTGATCCGGCCGCCGCGAAGTTCGATGCCGTGGTCGTAGAGGAAGGCGTCGATACGTTGGCGCAGTGACTCATTCGGATCGCCGTCAAGGTGGTCGCGTGCGTCGAACCTGGCGAACGGCTGCAGCCATCGGGGTAGCTGCGGCAACTCATCGAGGTCCACATACCAGCTGTAGCCGCGATGCTCGAAGTAATGATGCACGGGTGCGCGACGCAGATGCGTGACGCGGGTGCGGTAGAGCGCGGGTGTCAACACGAGACAGCCTCGGCTTCGCGGTCGGCCACCGGCCACTCGGCGCCGAGCCGACGCGCCGCGCGCAGCCCTGAAGCCGCGCCGTCCTCGTGGAAGCCCCAGCCGTGATAGGCGCCCGCGAACACCACGCGGTCGTCGTTCAGCGTCGGCAGAAGCTGCTGGGCGGCAACCGACTCGAGCGTGTATGCCGGATGGCTGTAGGTCATCTCGGCGATGACGGAGGACGGGTCGACGAGTTCGCTGCCGCCGAGGGTGACGAGGAACCGGCGTGGACCCTCCAGCCGCATCAGACGGGTGACGTCATAGGTGACGACGACGTCGCGGCCGGCCGACTTCAGGTAGTTCCAAGACGCGCGGGCCCGGCGGTGTCGCGGAAGCAATGACTCGTCGGTGTGCAGTTGGGCGTGGTTGGCGGTGTAGTGGATGGCGCCCAGCACGGTCCGTTCAGCGGCTGTCGGTTCGGCGAGCATCAGCAGCGCCTGGTTCGGGTGCGTGGCGATGACCGCCGCGTCGAACAGCCGTGTCGACGCGCCGGCCGTCACCTCGACACCGTCGGGCACGCGTCGCACGGCGCGCACGGCGGCGCCGGCGCAGACCTCGTCGACGTGGCCGAGAATGGCTTCGACGTAGGTTGCAGAGCCGCCGACCACAGTGCGCCAGGTCGGTGACCCGAACACCGACAGCATGCCGTGATGTTCGAGGAATACGAACAGGTACCGGGCCGGGTAGCCCATCGCCTCGCCCGGCGGGCACGACCACACCGCCGCAACCAGAGGCGTCATGAAGTGTTCGATGAAGTACTCGGAGAAGCGGTGCCGGTCGACGAAATCCCCGACGGTCTCGTCTGCCCCGTCACTGTTGAGCAAGCGCAGGGCGGCACGGTGGAATCGCTTGATCTCGGCGAGCATGAACAGGTAGAGCGGACGCGCGAGTGTCGAGATCGTCGGGAAGAGGCCGCCGATCCCGCGTGCGCCGGCGTACTCCAATCCGCTGACGTCGTCGCGCACCGACATCGACATGTCGGATTCCCGGGTGGCGATGCCCAGTTGGTCGAACAGCCGGCAGAGCGTCGGGTAGGTGCGGTCGTTGTGGACCAGGAACGCGGAGTCGACGCCGACGGTGAGGCCGTCGCCGCGGTCGACGTAGTGCGTATGGGCGTGGCCGCCGATACGGGTGTCGGCTTCGAACAGGGTGACCCGGTCTCGCGCCGACAGCGCATATGCGGCGACCAGGCCGGACACGCCACTGCCGATGACGGCGACCGAACGTCGGAAGGGATGGTTGCGTTCCACATCCGGTATTCGGAGCCGGGCGATGGCCGGATGGGTGGTTGCCTACGCCGCTCGCGACTCCCACGACCGTGCGGTCGCCGCGAGTCCCTGCACCAGGGCCGACGTCGCGGGGGACAGGCCGTCGTCGCCGGGCAGTTGACTGCGTGGGCTGATGCCGCGCACCCGCGGTGTCAGTTCGAGTTGGGCGCCGCCGCGCCGCACCTGGTTGACGGGGTTGTCCGGATGCAGCCCGCGCAGCTCCGGCGGAATCGCGTCGAGGTCGGTGACGACCTGATAGCCGGGCACCGTGACGTGGCGGGCGAGGTGTTCGACCAGCTCGCGATTGCGCCCGCCGGCCAGCAGCTGGGTGCTGCGCCCGATGCGGCCGTAGCCGTGCAGGGAGATCGCGACCTCGACGTGCTCGAGGAACTCGGCGAGCCGCTCGGACTCCTGCGCGCGATACCGCACCGAGGGCAGATGATGCGGGTAGTGGTCGGGGTGGCGCAGCACGTACAGAGACGCGCCCGCCGCGTCGGCGGCACGCTCGGCGATCACGTCGGTCATCTGCTCCAGGCCGCCGCCGTGGATCGCCAGGAATCCGAACCGTGATCGCAGTGTGGTGCTCTCGATGATCCCTGGCGCGGCGAGCAGCTCCGAAAGAGACTGTGGCGCTGCAGCATTCGACTTGGTCATGCGTAGGGGCCAGTGTGCGGGATCCCACCGCTTGAGGAACTCGACCCAGCGATGCGGCAGCCCGTGGTGCGTGGCGCCGTCGATGATGCGCTCCAGATAGCCGGGCCGCGGCGGTCCGGGTTCGACGCGGTGGTCGATGTAGACCCAGGCCTCGGATGGGCCGTCGTCGGTGTGCACCGTGAGCCGGTCGCGCCGGTACCGCACGGGGACGCCCTCGGCACTGTCGAGGGCGTCGAGGTCGTGGTCGGTCACCTGCCACACCACCCCGTGTACCTGTGAGCCGTCGAACGGTTCGACGGTCGCGACGCCGCGTTCGTTGATCAGCCAGTCGTGGTCGGTGAGCAACGCCGGTCGCGGGTCGACGGCGCCGGGGCATCGCAGCGCCATCTGCCTCGCGCACAGGTTCGACCCGTACGCGAAATAGGCGTGTCGCGGAGCCGTTCATGGCGGCGACATCACGTCGCGGCATTCAGCCCTTCACTGTCAGATAGATCAACACTACATTCAGCACACTAATCAATCCGGCGACGACCCACCCAAAGGCAGTGGTCACGCGATGGTTGGTCTCATCGCCCATCAGCGAGCGATCGCTCGTCAATCGCACCAGCGGGATCAGCGCGAACGGAATCCCGAACGACAGCACCACCTGGGACATCACCAGCGCGCGACTCGGGTCGAGCCCGGTGGCCAGGATCGCCAGAGCGGGCACCAGCGCGATCAGTCGTCGCAACACCAGCGGAATCGAGACGCGCAGCAAACCCTGCATGATCATCGCACCGGCGTAGGCCCCCACCGACGACGACGCGAGCCCCGATGCCAGTAGGCCGATCGCGAACAGCAGCGCGACCATCGGGCCCAGCGCATCTGCGACCGCGGCGTGTGCACCCTCGATCGAGTCGGTGTTGTCGCGGCCCTGCAGGTTGGTGGCCGCGACGAGCAGCATCGACAGGTTGACGGCGCCCGCGACGACCATCGCGATGCCGACATCCCAGCGGGTGACCCGCAAGAGCATGCGCCGCGCCTGTCCCGGTTCGGGATGGCCGTGCCGGTCGCGTGCCAGGCCCGAGTGCAGATACACCGCGTGCGGCATGACGGTCGCGCCGAGCATCGCCGCGGCGATCAGCACGCTCTCCGGCGCCGTCGAACCGCGGAAGCAGGCCCGCGGCCACCTCACTCGCCGGCGGTGGCGAGACGAACAGGCTGGTGAGGAAACCGATCGCGATCACCAACAGCAGTCCGGTGATGACGCGCTCGAACATCTGCTGGCCCCGGCGGTCTTTGATGACGAGCAGCAGCAGCGACACCGCGCCGGTGATCACGCCGCCGAGGAGCAGGGGAAGGTCGAAGAGTAGGTACAGCGCGATGGCGCCGCCCATCACCTCGGCGAGATCTGTTGCCATCGCGACCAATTCGGCCTGACCCCAGTACGCCAGCCGGCTGCCGCGCCGCATCCGCAGACCGGCGGCCTCGGGCAGCGACAACCCGGTCACCAGACCGAGCTTCGCCGATAGGTACTGGACGAGGCAGGCCATCGCGTTGGCCACCAGGATGACCCAGACCAGCAGGAAGCCGAATTGTGCGCCGGCACTCACATTGGCGGCGACGTTGCCCGGGTCGACGTAGGCGACAGCGGCGACAAACGCCGGCCCCAGCAGAAGCCAGCTCGGCCGCAGCCGCGCCTCGGCGTCCGGTATCAACTGACCCACCCTCTATCCGGAACTGCGAATAGAAAAGTTAGGATAGCCGAAACCTTGGAGGTGTATCGCGGGTGGGTCACCAACCCCAGCCGCCGAAGCCGATGACGAAGCCGCCGAACGGCCAGTACGGGGGAGACGGGCTGACCGGTGGCGCCGTTGTGACGACCTGGGCATTGCCTGGACTCTGACACAGCGTCGTGTTGGGCCCGGTGTTCGTGCACGTCGGTTTCGCCAGCGCGGTCGGAGCGAGCGGCAGTGCCGCGCATACGGCCATCGCCAGCGGTGCCAACCATCGCGCTCGACCCGGCATGGCCGAATCATGCGCGCCGTGGCTGGCGTCGGGGTAGGGCTATTGGTCTACCGCCGAGAGGACCTCGGTCGGCGCCTCACCACCCCCAGCCGCCGAGACCGATCACGATGCCCCCGCCCCAAAACGGCCAGCCGCCGTAGTAGTTGTTCGCCGGGGGTGAGGTGACGATCTGTGCGCTTCCGTTGGTTTGGCACTGCGTCGTGTTCGGACCGGTGTAGGTGCATTGGGGTGCTGCCGCGGCGACCGGCGCCACGACAACTGAGCCGCACATCGCGGCTGTCGCGAAAAGTGTTGCTAAATAAGAACTATTGAACCGCATCTCGGTTTCCTTAAGCCACGGAGTTGTCAGCGGCCGCCGTGGCCGCCGCCACCGCCGCCACCGCCGCCGTGAGGACCCCAGTTGCCGCCGCCGATGATCAGCGCCGGGCCGTAGAACTCGTCATCCCATGGATACAGGTATGTCGGCTCGGCAGGGGTCGCATTGATCTCCACGTTGCCTGGCGTCGCGCATTCGGTGTCCGAGCCGCCCTCGGCCATTGCGCCACCCGTGCCGACGCACTGGGGCAGGGTGGGATTGGTTTGGGCGCCGGCCACAGGCGCGGCTGCGAGGGCGGCCACCGCTGCGGCCGCCGCAATGAAAGGGGTGAGGGAACGCAGGGTCGTCCGCATAGGCAACTTCCTCTTTTCGGTGTCCCCGGCTTACTGCAAAGCGTACAGCCCTTTCCCAGTTATGAGAGGCAGGTCCAGCGTCGTTGTGATCCCCGGCGCGGCCGCCACCACTGCGGGAATCGCGTTGACCACCCGAGCCGCCGTGGCGACCAGGCCGGCGTGGTTGTGATCGCCGTTGGGACTGCTCAGGCACAGATCCACGGCGTACGACGGCTCGCCGGTGATCTCGATGCGATACGAACCACCCTCTTGCGCGGGTTGCGGCCAGTCCGGGTGCAGGTCGTTGCGCAGCCGGGTGACGTGTTCGAGGACGACGGCGACCTTGCCGTCCTTCATGCCGCGCACCTCGAATCGCAGGGCTGCGGCTGTGCCCTTCGCGATGTGGCCCGATGCGATGTCGAACGCCTCGGGTGCGGGGTCGCGGACGTAGGTTTCGGTCACCTCGTCGAGCTCGATTGCCAAGCCCGCGGCCAGCTGTCGCACCACCGAACCCCACGCCAGGCTCAGCACGCCCGGCTGCAGAAGCATCGGGATGTCATCGAGCGGCTTGCCGAACCCCATCACGTCGAACATCACCGCGGCGCTGTCGTAGGTGTCGTAGTTGATGATCTCCATGCAGCGGATCTGCTCGATGCTTTGACAGGTGCCCGCTAAGGCGAGCGGTAACAGGTCGTTGGCGAAGCCGGGATCGATGCCGTTGATGAAAATGCTGGAGTTGCCCTGGATCGCGGCGTCTTCGATCGGCTTCACGAGCTCGTCGGGCAGCACCTGCCACGGGTATTGCAGGAAGACGGCGCTGCTGCCGACGACGTTGACGCCCGCGGCCAGGATGCGGCGGTAGTCCTCCAACGCGTCGGGCAGGCGGTTGTCGGCCAGCGCGGTGTAGACGGCGCACTCGGGGTTGGCCGCCAGCACAGCGTCGAGGTCGTTGGTGGCGGCGATACCCGTCGAAACGTCAAGGCCCGCAAGCTCTCCGGCGTCCTTGCCTGCCTTGGCCGCCGAGGACACCCAGACCGCGATGAGCTCGTATTGCGGATCCTTGATGAGCTGGGCCAGCGCATGTCTGCCGACGTTGCCGGTGCCGATTGCGGCGACCTTGATGGTCCCCTTCGGCTGAGCCGAAGATTGCGTCATGGCTGGCTCCTCACAGATCCGGGATGGGCAGGTCGAGGTTCGGGACCGTGAGCCCGCCGTCGACCTCGAGCGTCTTGCCGGTCAGATAGCTGGCCGCCGGCGACGCGAGATACACGGCGGCGGCGGCGATGTCCTGCGGATCGCCGAGCCGACGCATCGGCGTGGCTTTCTCCATCGGATCGCGCAGTTCGTCGTTGCTCGCCACGATGTCGAGTGCCGACGTGAGGATCGAACCCGGTGCGATCGCATTCACCCGGATTCGTGGGCACAGGTCCAGCGCCGTCAGGCGGGTGTATTGGGCGAGCGCCGCTTTGGCGGTGCTGTACGCGACGAAGCCGCGACCGGCCAACCGGCCCATCGTCGACGTGATGTTGATGATGTTTCCGCCGCCGGAATGTTCGAGCATGAGCGGGACTGCGGCGACCGTGAGCGCGTGCGCGGTCGCGACGTTGAAGGTGAACGCATCGCGCAGGTCCTTCGTCGACGTATTCAGCAACGGGCCCGGCATCGTGCCGCCGACGTTGTTGACGACGATGTCTAGTTTGCCGAACGCGTCGACGGCCTCGGCCGCCAGCTTGGCGGTGTCCTCGGGGTGGGCGAGGTCGGCGACGACGACGTGGGCTTTGCGGCCGACGGCCTCGATCTGCTTCGCGACCTCCTCCAGTTGGGACTGAGTGCGCGACGCAATGACAACGTCTGCACCGACTTCCGCGAATGCCAGCGCCATTGCCGCGCCGAGTCCGCGGCCCGCTCCGGTCACCACCGCCACTTGATCGTCGAGCCTGAACCTATCGAGAATCACGTTCGTCATCCTTCCCTCGCCGGGCGACACCGTAGCAGGGGTTGGGTGCTGGGGTGAGCGCTTTTTGAAACACGTTCTAGTTCGTCGCGAGTTCTGCCGACTCTGAGCTCGTGTGCGAAGAATGGGCCGATTGTCGAGCACAAGCTCAGATTCCAGCTCGCCGAGCGTTCTCAGCCGAGGGCGTTGAGGAACCGGTCTCGGTCGACGATCGCCCGGTCTATTTCACCCGTTGCGACAAGCGCTCCGGAATCGTCGGTTGCGCGCACGCGGAAGGTGAGGCGCCGGTCTGACGCCGCGGGCGGCGGCTCGGCGACGACGTCGACGGCACCGCCCACCGGTGTGGCGCGCCGGTGCTCGATGCGCACCGCGGTGCCCACGGTGGTCTGGTCCGCCGAAATGAATTGCGCGGCGGCCGCCATCGTCGCGGCCTCCAGCCAGGCGATCAACCGTGGGGTCGCCAGCACGGGCACGTCGCCGCTGCCGACCGACGATGCGGTATCGGCGTCGGTGACAACGTGGCGGGCCACTACTTCTTCGCCGCGGACTTCTTCGCCGCTTTCTTGGCAGGGGCCTTCTTCGCGGCCTTCTTGGCCGGTGCCTTCTTGGCTGCCGCCTTCTTCGCGGGCGCCTTCTTCGCGGCACCACCTTCGCGGCGGGCCTTGACGCTGGCCTCCAACTTGGCCAGCAGGTCGGAGACGTCCTCGGTCTCGTCGAGCTCCTTGGGCTGCTCTTCGGCGGTAAATGCTTCGCCGCCTTCGAGTTTCGCCTGGATCAGCTCGTGCATCTGCTCCTGGTAGTCGTCGTGATAACGATCCGGATTGAAGTCGTCGGTCATCGACTCGACGACCTGGCTGGCCATCTTGAGCTCGGCGGGCTTTATGTCGACTTCCTTGTCCAGCACCGGAAAATCGGGATCGCGGATCTCGTCGGGCCACAGCAGCGTTTGGACGATCATCACGTCGCGCTTGCTGAAGTCCTGAACCCGCAATGCCGCAAGACGGGTTTTGTTGCGCAGCGCGAAGTGCACGATCGCGACGCGGTCGGTCTCTTTGAGCGTCTTGGTCAGCAGCACATAGGACTTCGACGACTTGCCCTCGGGCTCGAGGAAGTAACTGCGGTCGTACATCATCGGGTCGATGTCGCTGGCCGGAACGAACTCCAGGACCTCGATCTCCCGGCTGCGTTCCTCGGGCAGGGTGGAGATGTCCTCGTCGGTGATGATCACCGTCTGACCGTCATCGGATTCGTAGGCTCTGGCGATGTCGCGGTACTCGACTTCTTCGCCGTCGACCTCGCAGACGCGCTTGTACCTGATGCGTCCGTTGTCCTTCGCGTGCACCTGGTGGAACTTGACGTCGTGATCCTGGGTCGCGCTGTAGACCTTGACCGGGACGTTTACCAGGCCGAAAGCGATTGAGCCCTTCCATATGGAACGCATAAGCCCAGGCTAGCCGGGTTGGGACAACAGTGGGCCGGAGCCGGTCGCGGCGGCGTCGCGAGTCGCGCGATCGGGCAGGTCAGCACCCGCGCGGCCAACCGTCAGCGCCGACGACAGGACAGCCGTCTGCATCACGCCGGTCAACGCCTCGGTGCTGATCGAGGCCAGGTCGCGACGCCGCTCGGCGCCCAGCAGGTTGCGCGACCACAGCGCGTCGATCAGCCCGCTCATGAAGGCATCGCCGGCGCCGACCGTGTCCACGACCTTCACCTGCCGGGCCGGCGCGTGCACGATGCCCGCCGCGCACACCGCGAACGCACCGCGATCGCCCATCGTCACCGCGACGATCGCCGGGCCCAGCGTGAGCCACGTCCGGGCGATCTGTTCGGGGGAGCGGTTCGGGTCGATCCAGTGCATGTCCTCGTCACTGGCCTTGACCACGTCGCTGCGCTCGACGAGCCGATCGATGCGACCTCGCGCCGCGTCACCGTCCTCGATCAATTTGGAGCGCACATTCGGGTCGAAGGAGATCGTCGCTGCCGGGTGATAGGTGTCCAGCAGCGCAGCGGTGGCCCGACAGCCGGGCTCCAGCACGGCGGCGATCGAGCCGGTGTGTGCCACCAGCGGGGGCGCCACCTCCGGCGTGCCCGACAGCTGCCAGTCGATGTCGAACACGTACTGCGCAGCGCCACTTGCATCCAGGGTGGCCAGCGCGGTCGGGGTGCGTTCTGCCGTCGTGCTGCCCGAAACCAGCGCCACGCCAGAGCTTTCGAGATAGTCGACGATGCGGTGGCCGCGCGGATCCTCGCCGATGTGTGTCAGGAAATCGACATCGCGACCGAGCCGGGCCAGGCCGACGGCAACGTTGAGCGGACTGCCCCCGA
Source organism: uncultured Actinomycetota bacterium (assembly GCA_963793055.1). GTDB lineage: Bacteria > Actinomycetota > Actinomycetes > Mycobacteriales > Mycobacteriaceae > Mycobacterium. The sequence goes on from CAWBYS010000010.1 coordinate 25,701, forward strand.
CGTGTTCGCCGATCACGTGTCCTTCGCGCTCGACGATGTCGATGAGCGCCTCACCGATGACCAGCGCCCTCATGGCGACTCCTTGACCAGGGTTTCCAGCGTGGCCCGCGCACCGTCGCGGTGCAGCGACTCGAGCGCCCACACGTAGGCCTCGACGAACCGCGGCTGCTGTGCGAGATCCCCGAAGACGGCGGTGTTTTCGATGAACGCCGTGGGATTGCTCCGCTGCGACTGCGCGAGCGGCACCAGGGTGTCGGCCAACTGGTCGGCCACGTCGATCGGCTCGCCCTGCTCGTCGACGCCCTCGGCGTAGCGGGCCCAGCTCGCGACCGTCGCCGCCGACAGCCGGATCGGCGCGCCGGTCCGGAGATTCTCCCTGACCACCGGGAGCAGCCACTTGGGGATGCGGTCGGACGAGCCGAAGCACAGCCGCACGATCGTGTCCTTGACCCCTGGATTGGCGAACCGCTCGATCAGCGTTCGCTTGTAGTCCGGCAGGTCGATACCCGGGACGGGCTTCAGCGTCGGTGTCGCCTCCGAATCCATGTATTGGGTGAGGAATTCGGCGAACAACGGATCGCCTGCCGCGTCATGCACCAGCCGGTAGCCCGCCAGATATGCGAAATAACAGAGGCTCTGATGGCTGGCGTTGAGCAGCCGCAACTTCATCAACTCGTAGGGCGTGACGTCGTCGACCATCAGTACGCCGACCTTCTCCAGCGGGGGGCGGCCGTCGGCGAAGTCGTCCTCGAGCACCCACGAAGTGAACGGCTCGGCGGCCACCGGCCACTGGTCGTCGATCCCGAAATCGTCTCGCACAACGGCGATTACGTCGGGTGTCGTGACGGGGGTGATGCGGTCCACCATCGAATTGGGGAATTTGGTGTGTGCGGTCATCCACTCGCCCAATCCGGGATGCACACGGTCGGCATAAGTGGTGAACGCGTGCCGGGCCACCTCGCCGTTGCCCTCGATGTTGTCGCAGGACACGATTGTGGGCGACGGGATACCGCGGTCACGGCGACGCGCAAGGGCGTCGACGACGAGACCGAAAACGCTGACACCGGCGGCTCCGCCGGCTGAGCCGGCAATCCCACCGAGGCCGTCGATGTTGTACCCGCCCTCGGTGATGGTCAGGGAGATGATCCTGGTGCTCGGCGCGGCCAGCAGTTCGATCACGGCTTCCGGGTCGTCGGGTGCGTACCGGTAGTCGACGATCGAACCGATGACGCGGGCGTCGCGCGTACCGTCGGGATTCTCGAGGAGCAGCGTGTACCGGCAGTCCTGCGCGGCCATGACGTCGGCCATCTTGCGGTCGGCCGGCAGGACACCGACCCCGCAGATGCCCCACTGCTTGGCCAAGCCCATCTCCAGCAGCCGGTCGATGTACATCGCCTGGTGGGCCCGGTGAAAGCCACCCACGCCGAAATGGACTATGCCGACCTCGATTTCGTTGCGGTCATAGCTCGGCCTGCTGAGTGTCATGACACGGTCACCACCGTCTTGACGCTACCCGGCATCCGGTCGGAGTCCAGGGCCTCGGCCACCTTCTCCAGTGGGAAGTGGGCGGTCACCATCGCGTCGAGATCGACGCGGCCCGACTCCACCAGCGCGATCGCGGTGGGCCAGGTGTTCGCATAGCGGAACACACCCGTGAGCACCAGCTCCCGGTTCTGGATCAGCTGAGTCGGCAGCTCCATCGACTCGGCCCCGGAGCCGACCAGGACGACTCGGCCTGCGGGCCGCACAGCGCGCATGCCGTCGGCGACGGCCGCGGCTGCGCCGGACGCGTCGATGAACGCATCGACGCGCAGCTCGGCGCTTCGCTCGGCAGACGGGTCAAGCACTGTCGTCGCGCCGAATGCCATCGCGCGGTCACGCCGTGCCGCGTCGGGATCGCTGACCACGATTTCCGCCGCCCCGTAGGCCCGGGCAAGCTGGGTGACCACGATGCCGATCGGGCCCGCGCCGGCGATCAGCACCCGCGATCTGCCGTCGAGCCCGGCCTTGCGGACAGCGTGGATCCCGACCGAGAGCGGTTCGCACAACGCCGCGGCGTCGTCGGACACCGAGTCCGGCACCGGGTGCGCGAACGCGGCACCGATCGTCACGTAGTCGCACAGTGCGCCGTCGACCGGAGGCGTGGCGAAGAAACGCATGTGCGGGCACAGGTTGTAGTCGCCGCGACGGGTCTCCTCGCTGTCGGGGTCGGGCCGTTGCGGCTCGATCGACACCCGCTGACCGATCCGGGACCGGTCGACCGACGATCCGACGTCGACGATCGTGCCCGCCGCCTCATGGCCGAGCACCAGCGGCGCTTCGACGACGAACTCACCGATGCGCCCGTGCCGGTAGTAATGCGCGTCCGAACCGCACACGCCCACCGAGGAGACGCGTATCAGCACGTCATCGGGGCCAGGCGCGGGTATCGGTCGCTGCTCCATCTCGATCCGTCCCGGCTCGACGAGTACGGCGGCCCGCATCTGGGTATTTGGCGAAAGTGTTGTGTGCGTCACAGTTTCCATGTTAGCGTCATGAGCATCTACTCGCACCCCTGAGCAAATGCTCACGCGAGAGAGAAGAGGGTTCGGTGACGATGACGTCGATCGGGGAGGCCGCCGAGCCGGCCGCCGCTCCCAGTCGCGCGTCCACACCCGAGGATCTCCGGCTCGCGCTGCGCGCTGCGACGTTGTACTACCTCGACGGACTGACCCAGGCCGAGATCGCCGCCCGGCTGGGCGTCTCGCGGCCGACGGCGGGCCGGCTGGTTGCCCGAGCCAAATCCAAGGGGCTGGTGCGCATCGAGGTCGTCGTCCCGCCTGACATCCGCGACGATCTGCATGCCGATGAGGAGCGCGAGCTCGAGCAGCGCTTCGGGCTGACGGAGGCTGTGGTCGCAGGGAACGGTGTCGACGTCGGCGCACCGGGGCGGCCCGCGGCGTTCGCCAGTGTGGGCCGCGCCGCGGCGGCCCTGTTGATGCGACGGCTCTCCGCCGAGGACGTCCTCGGATTCACGTGGGGGCCCGAGCAGGTCGCGGTGGCCTCCGCTCTGGTGCCAGGGGTCGCGAGCTGCCGGGCGGTGGTGCAGCTGGACGGCGCGATGTCGACGGCTGCATACCAGACCGGCACGGAATTCATCCTGAGCCGCTGCACGGACATGTTGCGCGCCAAAGCGATCCGGCTGCCCGCTCCGCTGTACGCGGACCCTTCGACCGTTGCGTCGATGCGCAGCGACTCGGTGATCTCGCAGACCCTTGAGGCGGGTAGGCACGCCGACACGATGCTGTTCGGAGTCGGCGCCGTGTCCACCTCGACGACGCTGTTCGAAGGCAGCTTCCTGGACACCCGCATGCTCGACGAACTGATCGCGCTGGGCGCGGTGGGTGAGATAGGCGGCCGGTTCTTCGACTCCTCGGGGGCGGTCGTCGACACCGAATTGCAGCAGCGCGCGGTCTCGGTCCCGCTCGAGGACATCCGACGCTGCCAGAAGACGATCTTGATCTCCAGCGGCGCGGCCAAGCACGAGGCCACCCTGGGGGCGCTGCGCGGGCGGTTGGCCAGGCTATTGGTTTGCGATATCGATTGTGCCCGTTGGCTGTTGGCACAGTGAAAGGTGGATTTTGATGGTGAGAACCAAGAAGGCACTGAAGCGATGGGCCGCATGCGCGGCCGTGGCGGGCGTGACACTGACGGCCGGGTGCTCGGGGGCAGGCAGTCTGGGCGCTTCGGGCAACGAGGTGACCATCGCCCTGGTGTCCAACTCCCAGATGACCGACGCCCAGAAGCTGTCGACAGAGTTCGAGAAAGCCAACCCCGGCACGAAACTGAAGTTCATCACGCTGTCGGAGAATCAGGCGCGCGCCAAGATCACCATGTCGACGGCCATGGGAGGCAGCGAATTCGACGTCGTGATGATCAGCAACTTCGAAACCCCGCAATGGGCGAAAGACGGCTGGTTGCTGAATCTTTCGGAGTACGCGAAGAACACGCCGGGCTACGACGAGCAGGACTTCATCCCGTCACTGCGGGAGTCGCTGTCCCGCGACGGAAACATGTACGCGGTTCCGTTCTACGGCGAGTCGTCGTTCCTGATGTACCGCAAGGACGTGTTCGAACAGGCCGGCATCAAGGTCAACCAGTCTCCGGACTATCAGCCCACCTGGCAGGAGGTCGCGGAGTGGGCGAAGAAGGTGAAGACCGACGACCGTGCGGGCATCTGTCTACGCGGCAAGCCGGGTTGGGGCGAGGTGCTCGCCCCGCTCGACACCGTGATCAACACCTTCGGCGGTCGGTGGTTCGACGAGAAGTGGAACGCCCAACTCAACAGTCCCGAGGTGAGCAAGGCAGTCAACTTCTACGTCGACCTGATCGACCAGGCCGGTGAACTCGGCGCGTCCTCCACGGGATTCCAGGAGTGCGCCAACCTGTTCGGCCAGGGTCAGACGGCCATGTGGTACGACGCGACGTCGGCGGTCTCGGTGCTCGAGGATCCGAAGACATATCCCGACCTGGTCGGCAAGATCGGTTATCTGCCCGCCCCGATCGTCGAGAAGCCCAACTCGGGATGGCTTTACACCTGGGCGCTGGGGATCCCCAAGGGGGCCAAGAATCCCGACGGCGCATGGAAGTTCATCTCCTGGATGACCAGCAAGGATTACATGAAGCTGGTTGGCGAGAAGTTGGGCTGGGCGCGCGTCCCGCCGGGCAGCCGCACCTCGACCTACACGCAACTGCCTCAGTACGAGGCGATTTCGAAGTCGTACGGACCGCTGACGCTGAAATCGATCGAGAACGCGACCCCGAACAAGCCCACCGTGCAACCGGTTCCGTACACCGGTGTGCAGTTCGTCGGCATTCCTGAATTCCAGGATCTCGGGACGCGGGTCAGCCAGCAGATCAGTGCGGCCATCGCCGGACAGAAGTCGGTCGATGACGCGCTCAAGCAAGCACAGGAATACGCCGAGGTCGTCGGCAAGACCTATCAGGAGAAGTGATGACCGTTACCGCTGAAACCGAGGTTGACGCCCAAAAGGCAGTCGCCGAGCGGGTGCGCAAGATTCGGGAGGCACAGGACCTCGGCGTGAGTCGCGCCGAGGGGTGGCGGAGGCGGGGGCCGCTGCTGCCGGCGCTGATCTTCATGATCGTCGTCACGCAGATCCCGTTCCTGTTCACGCTGTACTACTCGACGCTGTCGTGGAACCTGGTGCGCCCCGGTTCGCGTCAGTTCGTTGGGCTGAACAACTACATCGCCGTCGTCAAGGACAGCCAGTTCTGGACGGTGGCGATCAACACCGTGGTGCTCATTGTCGTCGTGGTGCTGGTTTCGGCGTTGCTCGGCCTGCTGCTCGCGTTGTTGTTGGATCGGGCGTTCCTCGGACGCGGCGTCGTGCGAACGCTTCTGATCACCCCGTTCCTCGTGACACCCGTTGCGGCGGCGCTGATCTGGAAGACCACGATCCTCGACCCGACTAACGGCATCCTCAACTGGGCGCTGTCGCTGGTGGGCATCGGAAAGGTGGACTGGATTGGTCAGTTCCCGCTCACCATGGTGATGGTCGAGCTGATCTGGCAGTGGACGCCGTTCATGATGTTGTTGATCCTCGCCGGCCTCCAGTCGATGCCTCGCGACATCCTGGAGGCCGGTCGAGTCGACGGTGCGGGCGCGTTCCAACTCTTCCGGGAGTTGACGCTGCCCCACCTTCGGCGCTTCATCGAACTCGGGGTCGTGCTGGGCGCGATCTACCTGGTGAACACCTTCGACGCCATCTACATGATGACGCAGGGTGGCCCGGGCATCGCAAGCGCGAACCTGCCCTTCTACATCTATCAGCGCGCGTTCCTCGGCTTCGATATGGGCCAGGCCGCGGCGATGGGCGTTGTGGTGGTGCTCTTCACCATGGTGATAGCCAGTTTCGCGCTGCGGTTGATCTTCAAATCGTTCTCCGGCAAGGAAGAGGCGGCCTAGACATGACTACTCCGTCCGTAGTTGGCAACATCGAGAAGTCCACGACGGCAACTACTCCCGGCTCACCCGCGAAGAAGAAAGCCCGCAAGTTCAGTCCGTGGGGAGTCGTCGCATGGCTCGTCGGGCTCGGGTTCTTCTTCCCTGTGTTCTGGATGGTGCTGACGTCCTTCAAGCAGGAGGGCGACGCGGCCACCAGTCCGCCGACGCTGTTCTTCACCCCGACGCTGGATCAGTACGGGAAGGTCTTCGATCAGGGCATCGGCCCCGCGATGCTGAACTCGGTTTGGGCCACCGGTGTTTCGACTCTGCTGGTGCTGTTGCTCGGCACGCCCGCCGCGTTCGCACTCTCGCTGCGGCCGGTCCGCAAGACGCAGGACGCCCTGTTCTTCTTCATGAGCACGAAGATGCTGCCCATCGTGGCGGCGATCCTGCCGCTGTACGTGATCGTGTCCAACATCGGTCTGCTCGACAACATCTGGGCGTTGGTCATCTTGTACACCTCGATGAACCTGCCGATCGCGGTGTGGATGATGCGGTCCTTCTTCCTGGAGGTTCCCGGTGAACTGCTGGAGGCGGCCAGCCTGGACGGCGCCAGCCTGTGGCGGTCTGTCCGTGAGGTGATCCTGCCGCTGGTGTCGCCGGGTATCGCGGCCACCGCGCTGATCTGTGTGATCTTCGCGTGGAACGAGTTCTTCTTCGCGGTCAACCTCACCGCGGTGAACGCTCAGACCATGCCGGTGTACCTCGTCGGCTTCATCGCCGGCGAGGGTCAGTACTGGGCCGTGCTGTCGGCGGCCGCAACCATGGCGGCTCTTCCCGTGATCCTGTGCGGGTGGTTCGCGCAGAACAAGCTCGTTCGTGGTCTTTCCTTCGGCGCAATCAAGTAATACGGACAACAACAGGAGCATCTTTCTCATGGCTGCAATCACTTACAAGAACGCCTCGTGCATCTACGAGGGTTCGGACAAGCTCGCGGTTGACTCGCTCAACCTCGACATCTCCGACGGCGAATTCGTTGTTCTGGTCGGCCCGTCCGGCTCGGGCAAGAGCACCGCGCTGCGCATGCTCGCCGGCCTCGAGGACATCGACGAGGGCGCCATCGAGATCGGTGGCAAGGACATGACGGGCGTGCCGTCCAAGGACCGCGACATCGCGATGGTGTTCCAGAACTACGCGCTGTACCCGAACAAGACGGTCGCCGAGAACATGGGCTTCGCGCTCAAACTGCGGGGCGTGTCGGCCGACGAACGGCGCAAGAAGGTCGAGGAGGCGGCGAAGATCCTGGATCTCACCGAGTTCCTGGATCGCAAGCCCGCCAAGCTGTCCGGTGGTCAGCGGCAGCGCGTGGCGATGGGCCGCGCGATCGTGCGCGAGCCGCAGGTCTTCTGCATGGACGAGCCGCTGAGCAACCTCGACGCCAAGCTGCGAGTCCAGACCCGAACCCAGATCGCCGCGCTGCAACGCAGGCTCGGCACCACCACTGTCTACGTCACCCACGATCAGGTCGAGGCCATGACGATGGGCGACCGGGTAGCCGTCCTGCGGTTCGGCAAGCTACAGCAGTTCGCGTCGCCCAACGAGCTCTACGATCGGCCGGCCAACGCATTCGTCGCCGGCTTCATCGGGTCGCCCGCGATGAATCTGGTGAAACTGCCTGTCACCGCCGACGGAGTCAAAATCGGCGACTCGACACTGGAGCTCGAGCGCGAATATCTGACCAAACTGAGCGACGCGGGCCTTTCGGAGGTCATGTTCGGAATTCGGCCCGAGCAACTCGAGCTCACCGACTCCGGCGGCGTAGAGGTCGTCGTCGACCTGGTCGAGGACTTGGGCAGCGAGGCGTTCGTGTACACGCACGCGGGCTCCGGCGTCGAGTTGGTAGCTCGGTGCGACCCACGCACGGCGCCCAAACTGGCCGACACGGTGCGGCTGCGCAGGCATCCCGACGGGGTTGTGCACCTTTTCCATCCGGAAACCGGCGAACGCATCAACTAGTGAATGCGCCCGAATTCCGGCTTCGGGCACCGACTCCCGGACTCCTCGGCCTGCCGTGGGAGATACCGCTGGCGGAGTGGAACGTCCCCGACGTTCCCTTGCGCGACATCGCCGTGGGACCCAGTCGTCACCTGGTGAAGTTCGTTGAGGCAGACGGTCTGCTGTGGGCAGTCAAGGAGATGCCGCCCCGAGTCGCGGCCAAGGAGTACGACGTCCTGCGACGGCTCGAGGAAATGGGGCTGCCTGCCGTGCGTCCGGCCGGCCTGGTGCTGCAACCCGAGTTCGACACCGCGATCCTGGTCACTCGCTACCTGGAGGGGTCCTGGCAGTACCGCAGACTGTTCATGCGGCTGCCGCCGGATCAGCGCAAGCACCGGGAGCGACTGTTGGACGCGATGGCAGGTCTGCTGGTCGAACTGCACCGGCACGGCGTCTTCTGGGGGGACTGTTCGCTGGCCAACACGCTGTTCTCCCGTGACGGGCAGATACTGGTGGCCTGGCTCGTCGATGCCGAAACGTCGGAAACCCATCCCACTTTGAGCCGGGGACAGCGCGAGCACGACCTCGACATCATGGTCGAGAACGTCGCGATGGGCATGGTGGATCTCGCCGAACGGCTCGGACGGTCTGCGTTGGAGGATGTGTTGATCGCCGAAGTCGAGCAGACCAGGGCCCGATACGAGACGCTGTGGGAGGCGCTGCACACCCAGCCTGTCTTCGGCTTCAACGACCGCTACCGCGTCGAGGGCACCGTGCGACGGCTCAACGAGCTCGGCTTCGCGGTCGACGAAGTGTCGCTGCAGCCCGTCGGCGACGACCCGAGTCAACTCAAACTCCGTGTCGCCGTTGGTGATCGGCGCTTCCACGCACAACGGCTGCAGGAATTGACGGGGCTGGACGTCGGTGAGGGACAAGCCCGGATCCTGCTCGGCGACCTACAGGCCTATCAAGCGCAGCTGTGCCGGGAAGCCGGTCATGATGTCGAGGAGTCGACCGCCGCGCGGTTGTGGGTCATCGAGGTGCTCACTCCGGACGAGCGGTTGGCGCACGACGTGGTGGGCGAGAAGGGAACTCCGATACAGGCCTATTGCGATCTGCTCGAGGTGCGGTGGCTGTTGAGTGAGCGGGCCGGCCATGACGTCGGAACCAACAAGGCGCTCGCGGCGTTGGCGCGCGACGTCATTCCAGGAGACTCCGCGGCCAAGATGGCGATCGCCGAGGTGCCTACCGCGCCTTTCGCGGTCCTGCAGTCAGACCTGCAAGCACAGGACGAACCGTAGGGCTGCTCAGATGACGGCTGGGTTGGCGGGGTCGAGTCCGTACGGCAGGTCGGGATTGACGCCGGTGCCCTCGTGGGGAAACCCTTGCTCTGGCATGAGCCGACAGTTGTTGTCCATCGGGGTCTGGTCATCCGAGCAGTAGGGCAGAAGATCGTTTGGGTCTGCCGCCGCGTGCGGCGCCGCGACGAGGGCGGCGGTTGCGAGGAGGCACACCACCAAAGTCCTTGTCATAGTCCAACGGTACGCCGGGTAATACGGTGAGATGGTGGAACAGTACGGCCGGGTCAAGCTGACCAACCCGGACAAGGTGCTGTACCCGGCCACGGGCGGACGGAAAAGGGCCGTCACGAAAGCGCAAGTGTTCGAGTACTACATCGACGTCGCCGACGCGATGCTCCCGCACATTGCCGGCCGAGCGGTCACGCGCAAGCGTTGGCCCAACGGTGTCGACGAGCCGTCGTTCTTCGAAAAGCAGCTGGCGTCGTCGGCACCGGACTGGCTGGATCGCGCGCCCATCAAACACGGCTCGGGGACGACGACCTATCCGATCATCGACACGGTCGAAGGGCTTGCTTGGATCGCGCAGCAGGCTGCGCTCGAAGTGCACGTGCCCCAATGGCGGTTCGTCGACCACCATCCCGGTCCGGCGACGCGGCTGGTGTTCGACCTCGATCCCGGCGAGGGCGTGAAGTTCAGGCAGCTGTGCGAGGTGGCGACCGCCGTGCGCGACCTCATGGGTGACATCGGGCTCACCACCTATCCCCTCACCAGCGGCAGCAAGGGCCTGCATCTGTACGCGCCGCTGCGCGAGCCCGTCAGCTCGCGCGGTGCGGTGGTACTCGCCAAACGCGTTGCGCAGCAACTGGAACAGGCGATGCCCAAGCTGGTGACGGCCACCATGACCAAGAGCCTGCGTGCCGGCAAGGTGTTCCTGGACTGGAGCCAGAACAACGGCTCCAAGACGACCATCGCGCCGTATTCGCTTCGCGGGCGCGAACAACCGACCGTCGCCGCCCCGCGCACGTGGGATGAGATCGGCGAACCGCGGCTGCGGCACTTGCGGTTCGACGAGGTGCTTGCGCGCATCGAGGAGTACGGCGACCTGTTGGCGCCGCTCGACGAGCCGATTCCAACCGCGGACCGGCTGACGACGTATCGCGGCATGCGCGACGCGTCCAAGACGCCGGAGCCCGTGCCGCGGAAGGCCCCGAAGGCGGGCAACAACGACCTGTTCGTCATTCAGGAGCACCACGCCCGTCGACTCCATTACGACTTCCGCCTCGAGCGCAACGGGGTGCTGGTGTCGTGGGCGGTCCCGAAGAACCTGCCGGACACGCCTGCGGTCAATCATCTCGCCGTGCACACCGAGGACCACCCGATGGAGTACCTGACGTTCGCGGGCGAGATTCCCAAGGGGGAGTACGGCGGTGGCAAGGTCATCGTCTGGGACACCGGCACGTACGAGACCGAGAAGTTCAAAGACAATCCGCCCGACGGGCCCGACAAGGGCGGCGAGGTCATCGTCACCTTGCGCGGCAAGAAGATCGACGGCCGATACGCGCTGATCCAGACCAACGGTAAGAACTGGCTCGCCCACCGGATGAAAGAACAAGAGAATCCGCACGCAAGCGATCTCTCCCCGATGTTGGCGACCGAAGGGTCGATCGAAAAGCTCAAGGCCACGCAATGGGCGTTCGAGGGCAAGTGGGATGGCTACCGCGTCCTGGCGGACGCGAATCACGGCCGCCTGAACCTGCGCTCCAGGCGCGGGCGCGACGTCACCGCCGAATTCCCGCAATTGGAGGCGCTGGCGGCCGACCTGGCCGACCATCACGTCATTCTCGACGGCGAGGCGGTCGCGCTCGACGACTCCGGGGTGCCCAGCTTCTCCGAGATTCAGAACCGCAAGCGGTCGACCCGGTTGGAGTTCTGGGCGTTCGACATCCTGTACCTGGACGGCCGATCCTTGTTGCGCGCCAAGTACTCCGATCGGCGCCGATTGCTCGAGGCCCTGGCCGACGGTGGCCATCTGATCGTTCCCGACGTGCTGGGAGGCGACGGGCCCGACGCCTTGAAACATGCTCGCAAGCTGCGATGGGAAGGAGTGGTCGCGAAGAAGCGGGACTCCACCTATCAGCCCGGGCGGCGGTCGTCGTCCTGGATCAAGGACAAGCTCTGGAACACCCAGGAGGCGGTGATCGGCGGTTGGCGGCAGGGCGAGGGCGGCCGGTCGTCCGGCATCGGCGCACTGATGCTCGGCATCCCGGCCGACGGCGGGCTGCAGTTCGTCGGACGGGTCGGCACCGGCTTCACCGACAAGGAGCTGACGAAGCTCAAAGGCCTGCTCGAACCCCTGCGATCCGACGAATCACCCTTCAATGCAAGGCTTTCCACCCAGGACGCGAGGGGCGTGACATTCGTCAGGCCGGAGTTGGTCGGTGAGGTCCGCTACAGCGAACGGACCTCCGATGACCGCTTGCGCCAACCGAGTTGGCGCGGACTGCGGCCGGACAAGTCGCCCGACGAGGTCCGCTGGGAACTGTTTCATTAGATGCAACACAGCGCGGCCTGATGAAGACGCCGTTTGCGCAGGTCCGCCCCGTATGGTTTCCCCGCAGCGTATCCCCGATTCGCAGGTCGGTCGGGATCACATTCCAGATCCAACGCATCGACGATGGAACCGATACAAAATGTTGGCGACCATTGATCTGTCCGGGTCCGCGCGTCTGTGTTGGCCGCGAATCTGGTACCCCTTGATGACGAAGCCAGTCTTTTTCGGGCAATGCTCGAGGGCTGGCCGCGTCAGCAACAGAGGCGATACACGGTGAACACCGTCCCGCTTACGATCAAGAACCAGCCGAAGGCCTTCTGCAGCGTGGTGGCGTCCACATGCTGTGCCCATGCCGCGGTCACCGCGCTGGCCGGGATGGCCCCGAGCGTGAGCGCTGCAGCCACAGACCAATTGATGTGTCCGAGGGCCCAGTGTGTTGCGGTCGTCGGTATGACAAGCACAGCGATCGCGGCCAGGCTCGTCCCCGAGGCTTCAGGCATGGTCAGGCCGAACAGCAGCAGAAACATCGGGACGAGGAGGAACCCGCCGCCGTTGGCCAGCAGACCGGTGAAGAGCCCAACCCCCGCGGACGCGGCCACCAGCACGGGACGGTTCTTGCGCCGGGCCATCCCGGCTCGGTGAGAGCTGTCGGACACCGGGTGCAGCACCCTGACGCCGACGACGATAAGGACCACCCCGGAGGCGACCAGCAGTAGGTCACCGCCAGCTAGGCGTGACAGCATCGCGCCTGTCACCGTGGCTGGGACCGCGCCCAACAACGACCACAGCGCCGCTCGCGGCCGGACATTGTGCTGGCGCACGTAGGGCCAGGCGGCCATCACTGCAGTCGGCAACGTGGCCGGAAGCGGGGAGGCCACCGCCATCAGACCGGGCACCCCGAGCAACGACAACAGTGGCGTTGCCAGCGACGACCCGCCCACACCAAACAAACCACTTAATGAGCCCAACACTGCACCCGCAACGACGAACACAGGCCAGGACGCCATGCAAGAACCCTAACCAGGCCTGCGTCACCGCTGGTCAATCCTCAATCGGATTCGGGTGCAGTCGGTTTCGGTGTGGCTGGCCGGGGTGGTGGTCAAGCCAGTGGTGAGTGGCCAGTTTGACGCGGTCTTCAATGAGGAACCACAACAGTGCGTACCCCCATACGACCGCGGCCCAGGCCCAGCCCAGCGGTGTCATGAGTAACCCGTAGACGCCGATCACGGTGGCGATCGCCTGAGTTCCGATGACGGCGGCCAGCAGGATCGGGGCGGGTGCCGGTCGTGACCAGAAGGGGCCGCGGGTTCGGGTGACGAACACGGTGAGGTGACCCGAGATCGACAGTTTGAGGTAGATCATGGTGCGGATCAGGTCGTGATCCAAGCCGAACAACCGATCGGTGAACGCGAAAAGCAGGAACGTTCCGGCCACCCCCAGCACACCAACCGCGGTGGCGATGGTGAGCACAGCGCGCATGTCCCACGCGGCGGGCTTGGGTGCGCCGCGGACGTGGTCGTAAGCGATGGCCAAGATCGCGCCGTCGTTGACCGGGAAGAAGTTCATGAACACGATCGCCAGGGTGATCAGCAGCAGCACCCGGATGGTTTCAGCGATGCGGTAGGTGGCATAGCTGGTCATGCGGGCGAAGATCTCGCGCACCTGCCGGATGGCGGTCACGATGACCGATAACCCGGCGGCCAGCAGGACCACGCCGCTGTAATGCCTCGGCAGCCGACAAACCCCGGGTGGAGCAATCCAACTCGTTCAGCATCTGCCCCAGCGGCAGCTCGGTCAGGTTGTCGATAGCCTCCGTCAACCCCGCACCTCCACCTCAGGCATCGCACTGCACGGCGGCGAGCAGCGACGCTCACCCTCGGCCGCACGGCTTCTGATTTCCACATTCACACCGTCTTTCGGTGCCGTAAAGCACAGGATGATTCAAATGCCCAATTCAGGGCGTCGGGATGCACGAACACTCAACCGCCTCTGCGCAAGCTCTCAGCGGGTTTTAAAAGCCCGGTCGTACGAACGATGTGGTCATGGCTCAACTGACCCTGCTTCTGGTGCTGGCCGCCGCCACCGTCGTGCTCGCAGCGGTGGCAAAACGAATCAGACTGCCCTACCCGGTCCTCTTGTTGATCTTCGGTCTTCTGATTGCGTTCTTCCCTGGCCGACCGAGCCCGGCGATCCGGCCCGATCTGATCCTTCCGCTGGTCCTGCCTCCGCTGCTCTTCGCCGCCGCCCGCCGAACGTCCTGGCGCGAATTCCACGAGAACCGGCGCGCAATCAGCCTGCTCGCAGTGGCACTGGTCGGGGTCACCGCGCTTGCGGTGGGCTTCGCCGTGCAGGCCCTTGTTCCCGGTCTCCCGCTTGTTGCGGCGATCACGTTGGGAGTGTTGGTGGCGCCGCCGGACGCAGTGGCAGCCACCGCTGTCGCCCGCGAGCTTCGACTCCCGCGCCGGCTGCAGACGATTCTCGAAGGTGAGGGTCTCTTCAACGATGCGACCGCCCTGGTGCTCTACGAGGTCGCCGTCGCGGGCGCCGTTACCGGCACGTTCTCCCCGTGGCGGGCCGGCTCAGTCTTGGCGCTCAACGTCGTCGTCGGCGTCCTCATCGGTCTCGTCGTCGCGGTAGTCACGAGGTGGCTGCTCAACAAGCTTCCCCCTCACCCGGGCGGGAGCGCCCTGGTCTTGGTGATGCCCTTCGCCGCATACGTCGCCGCCGTCGAGGCCCATGGCAGCGGCGTCCTTGCCGTGGTCACGTTGGCCTTGGCGCTGAGCCGCCACGCCGGTAGGGAATCCGCCCAAACCCGGCTGGTGACCGGCACCGCGTGGGAGATCATCGAGTTGATCGTCACCGGAGTGGCATTTGCCTTCGTCGGTCTGAAGCTGCGCGCTGTCGCGCGAGACGTGCCCAGCGATCTCAGCGTCCTGATCGGTCAAGCGTTGCTGATCACAGCGGTCGTGATAGCAGTGCGATTTCTGTGGATCTTCCTGGTCACCGCGCTCGACAAGAAGACCCGCTTCCGGCGGGGTCGCACCGCCGAGCCGGCCGGCTGGCGCGAGATGACCGTGGCATCCTGGGCCGGGATGCGCGGAGTCGTCACCTTGGCCGCCGCTCTCGCCTTACCGATCGGATTCCCGGACGGTAATCGAGTCATCTTCATCGCTTTTGTTGTTGTCGTCGTAACGCTTCTGCTGCAAGGTCTCACGTTGCCGCTGCTCGTCCGGCGACTCGGCGTGCGAGCCTCCACCGAAGAGCAACGTGATGCGGAACGAGAGCTGATCCGGCGCGCCTCGCACGCCGGACTCCAACGCCTGGAAGAGATCCGCGCCCAAGGGCAGGTTGACGGCCGTCTCATCGACCAGGCGCAAAACAATGCAGAGAAGATCTGGCAGGCGCTCGGATTCGACCCCCGCGCCGAATGCGAGGAAGACCAGGCGGCACAGGCCGAGAACGCGCTGCGGATCGACCGACTCGAGGCGGAAGTCCTGGCCGCCGCCCGCCAAGAGGTCGCCTCCGCCCGGAACGAACCCGGCTGGGATCCCACGGTCGCAGACAGCATCCTTCGCAGACTCGATGCCCGCGGCATCCCGACCGGGTGACTACGCCCGACCGTATCGTAGATCAGCTGGCGGCTGGTGTCGCCGGGTTGCGTTGTGCCGGTTAATGTTACAGCGCGGATGCCTCCGGTACCTCCCGCTGCGACGCGAAATCGTCGATCTACGCGGCACGGCACAGGTGATGCGCTCCGAGGCACTTGTCGGCGCGAGCGATCTCATCGACATGTACAACGCCGCCCGCGATGAGGAATACGCCGAGATCATCGACAAATGCCGCGACTTCCTCAACGAAACGAAAACGAAACGGCTGCAGGGTATTTCGCCCACGCATAGTTGAATGAAAACGATGAGGACTCTTAACAAACTGAAGGCTGGTTTGGGAGGGTCACAGTACGCGACACGCTCGGCGCCTCACGACGCGACGCCGCCGCGGCCGCCCTCGACGATTGCCTTTCAGCGCTGGACGGATTCGCCAACCACGTTTACCTGGCCGAGGACCGTGACTAGCGCGAGACACAGACCGCAGAGATGATCCATTTCTGTGGAGTCGGAGAACAGCGAATACTGCGCGTTTCGAGAATTGCACGTCCGCCAGTTCGCCGGGATGGGGCACTTAAGGAGTCCTGGTCCGGATTCGCAGGTGGCGACGTGCGCAAAGCGGCCACCGTGGTCTCTTGGCTAGGTACCTTTGACCCAAGTATCGGCATTTCACGGAGGAAGATTCGCACTATGGCGAGCGGGATAGCGTCTGAGCTGGCATCCGCCGGTTTTGTGGACGCCGTCGAAGTTGGCCGCGGCGGCGGTGGGGTGGTCTACCGCTGCTATCAGACGACACTCGCGCGAAGCGTGGCCATCAAGGTGCTTGCTTCCGACCTCGACGAGGACGACCGGGAGCGGTTCCTGCGCGAGGGCTTCGCAATGGGAGGGCTTTCCGGCCACCCGAACATCGTGAACATCTTGCAGGTCGGCGTCACCGAAGGTAACCGCCCGTTCATCGTGATGCCATACCACTCAGTGGGTTCCCTCGCGGAGCGGGTGCGCCGGGAAGGCCGGATCGCATGGCCCGAGGCTCTGCGCATCGGGGTGAAATTGTGCGGAGCGCTGGAAACCGCGCATCGGACAGGCACCCTGCACCGCGATATCAAGCCCGCCAATGTGCTCTTCAACGATTACGGCGAACCGCAGTTGAGCGACTTCGGGACCGCACGCATCGCCGGTGGATACAAGACGGTGACCGGGTTCTTCACCGGTACGTTGTCCTACACCGCGCCGGAGGTGCTCGGCGGCAAGCCGCCGACCGTCGCGGCCGACGTGTACTCGCTGGGCGCCACGATTTTCGCGCTGATCGCCGGGAATCCGCCGCACGAGCGCAAGACCGAAGAGGATCTCATCGCGCACTACCTGCGCATCACGTCACAGCCTGTGCCCGATCTGCGGCCGCATGGCATCCCCGCCGATATCTGCGCGGCGATCGAGAAGGCGATGTCACTCGACCCGGCGCAGCGGCAGGCGTCCGCGGCGGAGTTCGGCCACGAATTGCAGTTGATACAGCGACACAACGGGCTTACCGCGGATCCGATGGCGCTCAGCGAGCCTGGCGGCGCACCGGAGCAGACAGGGGGCACGCAGGCGATACCGCTGTCGGAGCCTGCCGTCGAGACCGTCATGCCCAAAGTGGATGGCGTCCCATCCGGCCCGCCGTCCGGCCCGCCCTCGGGTCCGCCGAAAGAGCCGCCGTCCGGCCCGCCCTCGGGTCCGCCGAAAGAGCCGTCACCCCAGCAGCCGCTGCCTGCTTCGAACATGTTCGAGCACACGGCTTCCATCAGCCAGACGAGCCTGCCCTGGAAAGCGCCCGAGTCCGCACCGCAGCCCGAGCAACCGGGCGCCCCCACGCCGACGCAGCGGGATCGCAAGAAGTTGGCGATCGGCGCGGCTGCAGTTCTGGCGGTGCTGGTGTTGGTGATCGGCGGTGTCTATTTCGTCGCGTCGTCGCGCGACTCCGGTGGCGGTGGGGGTGGGAAAGTCCCGCCGCCTGCGCCGACCGTCGAAGCGCAGCCCGAATGGCAGCCGATCGCGGATGCCGGCGTGGCCCGCGAGGCGGTGGCGTCCACCCAAGCAGACGGCACGATCTGGGTGTTCGGCGGTTTGGCGGCCGAGAACCGGGTCAGCGGACGCCAGGAAGGCTACGACCCTGCAATCGACAGCTGGAAGACCGGCGAGGCCTTGCCCGTTCCGGTGCAGCACGCGATGGCGGTGACGTGGCAGGACACCCCGGTCGTGCTTGGGGGTTGGCGCACCGAGGGCCCCAACGCGAGGGTTGCCACCGACAAGGTGTGGCGCATCGTCAATAGCCGCTGGACCGAGCTGCCGCCGCTGTTGCAGCCCCGGGCGGCGGCGGCCGCCGCTGTGGTGGGCGACCGCATCATCGTGATCGGTGGAGTGGACGCCGACGGCAAGCTGTTGGACAGCACCGAGATCTTCGACGGCAATTCCTGGAAGCTCGGCACGCCCATGCCAACTCCGCGCCAGATGTTGAGCGCGGCCTCGGACAGCAAGCTGGTGTACGTCCTCGGCGGCACCAACGGGACGTCTGACCTGGCGACGGTCGAGGCGTACGACCCCGCCGCGGACTCGTGGGCGAGCATGCCCGCTCTGCCGAATGCACGAAGTGACTTCGGTGTGGCGGTAGCCGACGCCCGGCTGGTCGCGGTCGGAGGCAAGTCTGGAGGGCAAGTCCTGCGGAGCGTGTCCGCGCTCGACCTGACGACGGCGACGTGGACAGACCTGCCGAGCATGCACACCGCGCGGCACGGTTTGGCGGTCGCGGCGGTGGGCAAAGCGGTGTATGCGGTCGGTGGGTCGACCGCCGCCGATGACAGCCAGGTCACGTCGTCTGCGGAAGCGCTTAAACTGGCGCCCCGCAAGCCCCAACCGGTGTCGGCATGGCGATCGCTGCCGGATGCGCCGACACCGCGGTTGATGATGGCGTGGACGGTGCTCGACGACAAGATCTGGATCGCCGGCGGCATTCGCGAGGGTGAGACGCTGCAGACCGTGGAGACCTACGACCCCAAGACTGGAGCATGGCAGCCGCAGCCCCCGCTGCCGATTCCGTTGAATCACGCGACGGCGGTCACTTATCGCGGTGAGGTCGTCGTCATCGGTGGCGCCACCGACGCGATCGCCAACGCCTCGAACAAGGTCTTCGCCTTCCGCGACGGCCAGTGGACAGAGCTTCCGAGCCTGCAGCATGCCCGAGCCGCGGGTGCGGCAGCAGTGGTCGATGACAAACTCGTTGTGGTCGGCGGGCAGAACGACAAGCAACTCGTCGCGCAGACCGAGGTGTTCGACGGGAAGTCGTGGACGCAGGCCGCCGACATGCCAACGCCGCGTGAACATCTTGCCGCCGTGTCAGACGGCGTCTACGTGTACACCGTGGGCGGGCGGTTCCTGAGCTCCGACAAGAACTCCGCGGCGTTCGAGCGGTTCGATCCGGTGTCGGGAAACTGGGAGAAGTTGCCGGACATGCCGACTCCGCGCGGAAGCTACGGCGCCGCTTTCATCGATGGCCGGATCGTGGTGGTCGGCGGTGAGGAACCGACGCGCGTGCTGGCCACCACCGAGATGTATGACATCGCCAACAGGAAATGGACCACGCTGGCGCCGATCAACACGCCGGTGCACGGCGAAGTGGTGGCGGCGGTCGGTTCGACGGTGTACGTGATCGGGGGCGCGGACCGGCCCACCCACGAGGGCCCCGTCGCAACCGTCGAGGCCCTCGACTTCACGTAGTTTTGTCGCGCAGCTGCGCCAGGGTGACGGCGCCGCGCCGCAGCGCCTCATTGGCCAGCCGAACCCGGCGGTCGCCTTCGGTCGGAATCGAGAATTTGTCGTAGAGGTTCTGCAGGTGCTGCTTGACGGCCGCTTCGGTGACGAACAACTCGGCTGCCATGCCTCGGACCGACGCGGGCTCGGGGAACGGATCATCGGAGACCAGCGGTCGGCACAGGACCACGAGCACGTCGACCTCGCGCCGGGTCAGCCGCGGTGGCTGTTCGACGGGTTGGGCAGTCACGGTCTCCTCGTCGAGTCGACCCTCGCCTGCGTCCCTCACCTCCCAGAAGATCAGCCGCGACTTGCCGACGCGCACCTCGTCTCCGGACCGCAGGACGCGTTCGGCGGAGATCCGTTCACCGTTGAGATAGGTGCCGTTGCGACTGCCCATGTCCCGCAGCGACCAGGCGAACCCGAGATTCTCGAAGACGGCATGCAGCCGCGAGACGGTGTCGTCGTGCTCGAGCGACACATCGTTGGTCGAGGCCTTGCCGAGCGTCACGCGTTGTCCGTTCAGCGGGACGAGTTCCCGTCCCGACGGCTTCGAGACTTCCAAGTGGGAAGACATGCCGACCTCCTGTTTGGGCAATTCTCACCCAGAGTTGCCAGTTTGGGCCATTACGACGTGCTGCGGCTCGCAGATGCTGCTACGGCGAGTTGGTCACTTTCTTGGCGAAACGCACGACCCGCTTGGCCGGCGCGGACTCGAACAGCGGCGGCCAGGGCCACTCGCTCTTCCCGCGTCCGCGCGGCGCCTTCAGGAAGGCCAAGCCCAGGACCAGGCCGAAGATCAGGTGTCCGACCAGCGTGATCGTGACCGTCGCCGTGTTCAGCGGGAACATCATCTCTTCGCCGCGCGGCGCCAGCGCCACCGTCGCCATCAGGCCGGCCCACGTCGGGAAGACGGCGAAGGCCACGCAGGCGAGCACCTGATAGACGTTGCGCCACCGGTCGATGCCCAGCGCGAAGGCGACGAGGAAGAACGCGACACCCAGACCGCCGCCGTCGCCGATGTAGCGCCACACATAACCCACGGCCGCACTGCCCGTGGTGTCCGGCTCACCGGTGACCCACGAACCCATCACGGGGATGAAGTCGCCCATCAGGCCCAGCACGTGCACGGCGAACAGCCGGGCAGCGTCGTAGACGATGCAGGCCACCATGCCGGCGATGAGGCCGCGCCCGATGACCATGTCCATCCGGTGCGGCGCGAACGTGATGATGGCACCGAGCACGGCGCACAGCACGATGACGGCCACCGAGGTGGCGCTCTGCGGGACCAGGCCGAACACGTCGACCGAGATTCCGAGGATCGGCATCGACGCCAGCAGCAGGACCAGCATGAACCGGGCGATCTCCCAGACGCTGGGCGGCCGGACCTCGAGCTTGCTCAGGTCCAGGTAGCGCTGCCGGATGGTGTTGCCGACCTTGGCCACGACCGGCACGTCGATCGAGCGCAGTCGCTCGGTCACACCGTCGAAGCCGCTGATGGCCTTCGGCAGGGCCTTGGTCGCCAGGTCGAGGGGGCGCAACCGCACGGTCTTGTTCTCGCTGGGGGCGATTGTGGTCGGTGCCACCGGCAGGTCGCCAGGACGCAGCCGCACGGTTTCCTCGTGAGCCAGCGGTTTGGTGCCGGTCAGTGTCGCAAGCATTGGGGTTCCTATGTCGAGTGGTTCTTGCAGGTACGACATACATCGTCGCAATCGCGACGAAGCTGGGTAATCGCTGGGAAGCCAGAGCTGCGCTGAGGGCGGATAGGTTTTCCTGTCCGCCGGGCAACGGCGTGGGAAAGTCAGTCCTCACCGTGCACGATGTGCCCGTCGACGGCTTCTGGTCGGTGACCGTCTACAACAAGGACGGCTACTTCACGCCCAATGCGCGAAACGCATACTCCCTCAACAACGTGACCGCACGCAGAGCCGGCGACGGGGCGGTGACGATTCAGTTCGGGGGCCGCGACGACGCGGTGCCGAACTGTCTGCCCATCACGCCGGGCTGGAACTACATGGTGCGCCTGTATCGGCCGCGACAGAGCGTTCTCGACGGCGAGCGGACGTTCCCGGAAGCACAGCCGGTGGGTTGAGGCCGGCGCTACAGCTTGGAGATGACTTTTTCGCCGTACTTCTCGATGTTGCGGATCTTGTTCTCGAGCGGTTCGGGGTCGGGTCCTTTGGCATAGGGCATCCGGAAGCCGACCATGATGTTCGTGACGCCCCGGTCCTCGAGACGTTTGATGCCGTCGGGTTTGTAGGCGTCGAGCGACTGGGCGTGAATTTCAAAGGGACCCGTTCGGCCCTCTTCCTCACGAAGATCCTTGAGTCGCTTGATGTAACGGTCGAGTGCCTCCGGGTCGCCGAGATCTCCGCCGCCGTGCATCCAGCCGTCGTTGCGGGCGGCGCGCCGCAGCGCGGCCTCGGCGTGGCCGCCGATCAGGATCGGGATCGGCGTGGTCGGCGCCGGCGACATCTTGGTCTTGGGGATGTCGTAGAACTCGCCGTGAAATTCGAAGTATTCACCGGTGGTCAGGCCTTTGACGATCTCGATGCACTCGTCCATCCGCTTGCCGCGCTTGGCGAACGGCACATTGAACAGCTCGTAGTCCTCGACCCACGGGCTGGTGCCGACGCCGAGGCCCAGCCGGTTGTCGAACAACGCCGCCAGCGACCCGGCCTGCTTGGCCACCAACGCGGGTGGGCGGACCGGCAGCTTGAGGACGTACATGTCGAACCGCAGCCTCGTCGTCGCCGCGCTCAGGGCACTGGCGAGGACGAACGCCTCGATAATCTCCTTGCCGTCGAGGAACTCGCGGCTGCCGTCGGCGGTGTAGGGGTAGGTCGAGTCGGACTCGTAGGGGTAGGCGATGCTGTCGGCGATCGTCATCGCATCGAAGCCTGCCGCCTCGGCGGCCTGGGCCAGCGGGATGTAGAACTTCGGGTCGGTCAGGGACTCCGCGTAGGTGAAGCGCACACCGCAATACTAGAACGTGTTCTAGTTGGCGGTTTGGCGATGGGTCGCGCGGGAACGTGGTTGTCCATGAGTGCGGTGTCCAAAGCCATGTACAAGCCGTTGTCCATCATCGCGAGCGTGGCCGGCGGCTTGCTGGCTTCAAAGATCTTCACGGAGGTGTGGCAACGGGTCAGTCCGTCCGACGAGGAGCCGCCCGAGCCCAAGGATCTGACGCGTTCGACGCGCGAAGCACTGATCGCCGCGGCTGTGCAGGGACTCATCTTCGGCCTCGTCCGCGCCTCCGTGGACCGGGCCAGCGCGAAGGGCTATCAGGCGATCACCCATGACGATCCGCGCTGACGCTTGACACGATGGGGGGATGCGCAGCTGGCTCACCCGCAATGTGCGGATCCTGTCCGCGGTGTCCTTCCTCCAGGACACCGCCAGTGAGTTGCTCTATCCGCTGCTGCCGATCTATCTCACGGCGGTGCTCGGAGCCCCCGCAGCGGTGGTCGGCGCGGTGGAAGGGGCTGGGGAGGGCGCCGCGTCCCTGACCAAGCTGGCGGCCGGCCCGCTCGCCGATCGCTTCGCGCGTCGGCCCCTGATCGCCACGGGATACGGCATGGCCGCACTCGGCAAGGTGATGGTGGCCGCCGCGACGGCATGGCCGGGCGTGCTGGCCGGCCGCGTGGTCGACCGGCTGGGCAAGGGCATCCGCGGGGCCCCGCGCGACGCCCTGCTCGTCACCGGCGTCGACGACGCCGCGCGTGGCCGCGTGTTCGGATTCCACCGGGCGATGGACACTTTCGGGGCCGTCCTCGGCCCGCTGCTGGGCCTCGCCGGATACGAGCTGCTGGACCATCAGATCGCTCCGCTGTTGTGGGTGGCGGTGGTGCCCGCGGTCCTGAGTGTGGCGCTGGTGTTCATGGTCCGCGAGAAGCGCACGGTTTCGCCGGCTGCGCCTCGCCGCCCGGTCTTTGGACAGGTGCGGGAGCTGCCCCGCCGCTACTGGCGTGTGACGGCGGTCGTCGTCGCATTCGGTTTCGTGAATTTTCCCGACGCGCTGTTGTTGTTGCGGCTCAACGAGATCGGCTTCTCGGTTGTCGGCGTCATCCTGGCCTATGTCGGGTACAACGCGGTGTACGCGCTGTCGAGTTACCCAGCGGGGCTGGTGGCCGACCGGATCGGCAAGCCCGCGGTGTTCGGTATCGGTCTGGTGTTCTTCGCGGTCGGCTACATCGGCCTCGGAATGACGACCGACGCATTGACCGCGTGGGTGTTGATCGGCGTGTACGGGTTGTTCACCGGGCTCACCGATGGCGTTGGGAAGGCGTGGATTTCGGCACTGGTCTCGTCGGATCTGCAGGGCAGCGCCCAAGGCATGTTCCAGGGGCTCAGCGGCTTCGCGGTGTTGGCGGCCGGATTGTGGGCCGGATTCCTGTGGGGCGCCGACGGCCGGCTGCCGCTGTTGATCTCCGGCGTCGCCGGCGGTGTGGTCGCGCTTCTTGTGCTCGCGGTCGTCGTACTCGACCGTCGAGGTGGCTCGTCCTAACCGCTGTGGAGCGGGAAGGGTGGAGCTCCGACTCCCGCCACCGAGTAGCCGCCCTGCGGCGTGCGCTCAGTGACGCGGGCCTCGGCTTTGTGATCCCCCGCCGACAGACTCACTTCCAGCGGCAGCCGGGTGTCGTCGGGCAACGTGTCGAAAACTGTTCCCTGCCAGTGGTATCGGCCGTCGATCGGGTCGACGTGGCCGGCCAGTCGCACCCGAACGGCACGCTCGTCACCGGCGATGCGGATGGTCGCCCGGCCGTCGAACAGGTCACTCATCGCGGCAGGAACCCGCTTCGTCGCCACATGCGCCGGGCGATCGGACCCATCAGCCCGACCTCCTCGAGGAAGGACGCCAGCGGCGCGAATCCGAGGATCTGCGTCTGGAGACGGTGCGGGCTGCGACGCGCCATCCGGCGTGCCTCGCGCGCGTCGAGGCCAACGCGGCGGTACTGCACCTTATTGGTGAACAGGAACCGGAAGAAATACCCGCCGAGTCCATTCACATTGGCCACGAAGAACTTCGGCAGCCAACGCATGGTCGGCGTCCGCTTGCGCAATCCGTCCCGGGCGAACTGGATGTGGCGGGCTTCCTCGGTGACGTGAATCCGCATGAGTCGCTGGATCATCGGTTGCAGCTCGTCGTCGTCCATCATCTGCCGCTGCAGTGAATCGAAGATCTCCTCGCCGATCAGCGCCGCGACCCACAGGACCGGGCCTTGAAAGGCGAACGGAAGAAGGTTGATGATGAACCGCTGGTAGTACCTGGGCTGCACGGGCTTTCCACCCACCCGGTCGATCGCCTTGCCGAACATCACCATGTGGCGCGTCTCGTCACCGAGCTCTGTGAGCTCGTAGTGCGTGGCGCTGGCGGTCGGATCCTGGTGCATCATCTTGCGCAACAGGGCCTGATTGAGGATGTTCTCGAACCAGATGCCCGCGGACAGCGTGTTGACGAGTTCCTGGCGCGACAACTCGATGCGCTGCTCGCGGGTCATCGCATCCCACAGCGGCGTGCCGTACAACGACACGGTCTTGGCGGGCAGGAAGAACCTGTCGGGGTCCAGTGGCGCGTCCCAGTCGATGTCGACGACGGGTGCGTAGGACTTCTTGACGGAGCCCTTCAACAGACGTTCGGCGAACTCTTCGCGAGTGGGTGCAGTCATCAGCGACGTCCCTTCGTCTTCGTTGCTGTGAAGGTACGTAGCGCGACGACGAGATGTCAATACCCCTGGTACCGCATACCTGGGGTATCTGCTGGTCAATGGCATACTCGCCTGCGTGACTCGGCGCATCCACGTCATCGGCATCGGTGCGGGCGACCCTGACTACGTGACGGCGCAGGCGGTCACGGCTCTCAACGACACCCAGGTGTTCTTCGCGATGGACAAAGGGGACGCCAAGGACGACCTGGTCGCCTTGCGCCGGCTCGTCTGCGAGCGGTTCATCCGAGAGCCCGGCTACCGGTTCGTCGAACTGCCCGACCCGGAGCGGGCCAAAGACGGCGAGTATCGGCAGGCCGTCACGGACTGGCATGCGAAACGGGCCCGGCTGTGGGCGGATGCGATCGAAGCCGAGCTCGAACCCGGCGGCGTCGGCGCATTCCTTGCGTGGGGCGACCCGTCGCTCTACGACAGCACGCTGCGGATCCTCGACTCCGTCGCCGCGCCACGTCGACATCGACTATGACGTCATTCCCGGCATTACCGCGATTCAAGCACTCACCGCTCGACATCGCATACCGCTCAACGACATTGGCGAGCCGGTGCTGATCACCACCGGGCGGCAGCTGCGCGAGGACGGCTTGTCGGGCAGCGCGGTGGTCATGCTCGACGCCGACTGCGCGTTCCTGGGCTGCGCCGCCGAAACGCGGATCTGGTGGGGCGCTTACCTCGGCACCTCCGACGAACTGCTCGTGGCGGGCACCGTCGGCGAGGTCGGCGACAAGATCGTCGAGCTCCGCGCGCAGGCCCGCGCCCAACACGGCTGGATCATGGACACCTACCTATTGCGTTCGGCAGACTGAATCCGCATGGGTTCCTTCCTGCTGCGCGCCGCCTTGACCGGGTTCGCGCTGTGGGTGGTCACGCTGATCGTTCCCGGGATCAGCTTCGTCGGCGGGGATTCGACGCTTCAGAAGGTCGGCATCATCTTCGTCGTCGCGGTGATCTTCGGTGTGGTCAACGCGATCATCAAACCGGTCGTGCAGATCCTGTCGATTCCGCTTTACATCCTCACGCTCGGCCTGATCCACATCGTCATCAACGCGCTGATGCTCTGGATCACGTCGTGGGTCACCGAGAACACCACCCACTGGGGTCTTTACATCGAGGACTTCTGGTGGACGGCGATCTGGGCTGCGATCGTGCTCTCGATCGTCAGCTGGCTGCTGTCGTTGGTCGCCGGAGACCGCTTCCGGGATTGATCGGCACACTGGAGACATGCCCGAACTGCCCGAGATCGAAGCGCTCGCCGATCATCTGCGTCGCCACGCCGTCGGGCTGACCATCGGCCGCATCGACGTGTCGGCGTTCTCGGTGCTCAAGACCTTCGACCCGCCCATCGCGGTGCTGCACGGCCAGACCGTGACCGGCGCAAACCGTTGGGGTAAGTACCTGGGCCTGGAAGATAGGCGGGCTGCAGCTGATCACCCACCTGTCGCGGGCCGGCTGGCTGCGGTGGTCGGACAAGCTGGCGGCCGCGCCGCTGAAGCCGGGTAAGGGGCCCATCGCGTTGCGGGTTCATCTCGGGACGCCCGGCGATGCACCGGGAGTCGACCTCACCGAGGCAGGCACGCAGAAGCGGTTGGCGGTGTGGCTGGTCGACGATCCGGACAAGGTGCCGGGCATCGCCGCGCTCGGCCCCGACGCGTTGGGGTTGTCTGCAGAGGATCTGGCCGGCGTTCTCGCGGGAAACAGCGGGCCGGATCAAGACCGTGATCACCGACCAGAAGGTGATCGCGGGTATCGGCAACGCTTACAGCGACGAGATCCTGCACGTCGCCAAGATCAGTCCCGTTCGCGACCGCGGGCAAGCTCACCGAGGGGCAGCTCGCCGCGTTGCACGACGCAATGATCACGGTGCTAACCGACGCGGTGGCACGATCCGTCGGCCAGCAGGCCGCGACGCTGAAGGGCGAGAAGCGTTCCGGGCTGCGGGTACATGCCCGCACGGGCATGCCGTGTCCGGTCTGCGGCGACACCGTGCGCGAGGTGTCGTTCGCGGACAAGTCATTCCAGTACTGCCCGACGTGCCAGACCGGCGGCAAGGTGCTGGCCGACCGGCGGATGTCGCGTCTGCTCAAGTAGGGGGCAGTACGAGCGGGTTGCCGAGGTCAGCGCCTGCCGGTACAGGTCATCGAGGTTGGCGAGCCGTCTGCCACGGCTGCCGTCGCATCCGACAGGTCCTGCCCGCACCCGCCGACTGTGTAGCGAATTCCAGTGCAGCGCAATCTCTTCGACGAGGGACTTGTTGTATCCGTCGATCTGTGTGCGGGATTCCGACAGGTCGGGCGCTGCAGCGGGGGCGGTGGACTCGTCGAACTTCCACTGGCCGAATCGGGTGAACTCGATGGCCTCGGTGGCGTTGATCTGGTCGGTGAAGACGGTTCGGACGTAGTCCGCATCGATGCCGCGGGAAGTGGCGTCGCCGGTGACCGCGTCCATGACCTGCCTCGACGCGTTGCGGGTCGGTGATGTCTCCGCCGTTGATCCATTTGTATGCCGCCACCGGGTCGGCGGTTGCCAGCCGTTGCGCCGCGGTGTCGACCAGCCGGTAGAAGGGGTGAACGGTTGGGCCGCGCGGTGGCGGACAGGCATAGCTGAGCGGTCAGTACCAGGCCTGCGACGAGTGATGCACTTCGATTGGGGGTCATGGGCTCCATCATGCTTAGGCTGTCCGGGTGACTCGGCAGAAGATCCTCATCACGGGTGCCAGCTCCGGCCTCGGCGCGGGCATGGCCAGGGCATTTGCGGCGAAGGGGCGCGACCTCGCGTTGTGCGCGCGTCGGACCGACCGGCTCGACGAGCTGAAGGCCGAACTGCTCGATCGGCATCCCGACATCAAGGTCGCGGTCGCTGCCCTTGACGTCAACGACCATGAGCAGGTGCCGAAGGTGTTCGCCGAGCTGTCCGACGAGTTGGGTGGCATCGACCGCATCATCGTCAACGCCGGCATCGGCAAGGGCGCGCCGCTGGGATCGGGCAAGCTGTGGGCCAACAAGGCCACGATCGAGACGAATCTGGTTGCGGCGCTTGTGCAGATCGAGACGGCGATCGAGATGTTCAAGAAGACCGGCGGCGGTCATCTGGTGCTGATGTCGTCGGTGCTCGGCAACAAGGGTGTGCCCGGGGTGAAGGCCGCCTATGCCGCCAGCAAGGCCGGGGTGTCCTCGCTCGGCGAGTCGCTGCGCGCCGAATACCTCAACGGGCCGATCAAGGTGACGACGCTCGAGCCCGGATACATCGAATCGGAGATGACGGCCAAGTCGGGATCGACGATGTTGATGGTGGACAACGAGACCGGGGTCAAGGCGATGGTCGACGCGATGGAGCGCGAAACCGGCCGGGCCGCGGTGCCGTGGTGGCCGTGGGGGCCGTTGGTGCAGGTGATGCGGCTGTTGCCGCCGGGTCTCGCAAAGCGATTTGCTTAGACGAGCTTGAGGTTTAGGCGTTCGGCGATCGTGGTAGCCAACTTGCATGATCGCGAAACTGACGAAGATGACGCCGTTCCTGTTCGCGGGCGCTGCGGCAGCTGCGATCGCCGCATCGCGCCGATCGCCGCAGCTCAGCCGGGGCCGCCGCCCCGGCGCGGGGTGCTTCAACGCTGACGGCACACCGTGCGCGCCGTCGGCGGTCCGCAGGGCGCGGGTGCCGAGGTGCCCGGTGGACCGGGTGCCCAGGCCGGCGCCGACGGCAACGTCTCAGCGGGCGTTCCCGGCGGTCCGTGGGCCCAGGCCGGACCGGGCGGTGGTATCGCCTGTGTCCCGGGCGGCCCGTGCCGGACCATCGACCTGCCGGGCTGATCGGCGCTCTCTCGGTAACGCCATGGCGGGGAACGGCGTGATTTCCCGCCATGGCGTTACTTTCGCTCAAGCCTCGCGCCCGCGTTCGACGCGACTCAGGCTGATCTGCCGCGCTCCGCGCGACTCAGGCTGATCTACCGCGCTCCGCGCGGTAACGCCGCACCAGCGCGTCGGTGGAGGAGTCGGACTGCTCGGCGGGCGAATCGTCGCCGGTGATCACCGGCAGCAGCGCCTTCGCTTGCGTCTTGCCGAGTTCGACGCCCCACTGGTCGAACGAGTCGATGCCCCAGATGACGCCCTCGGTGAACACCTGGTGCTCGTAGAGCGCGATCAACTGGCCGAGCACCGACGGGGTCAGCTTGGTGGCCAGGATCGACGTGCTGGGCCGGTTGCCCGGCATCACCTTGTGCGGCACCACTTCTGGCGGAGTGCCCTCGGCGGCGATCTCGTCGGCGGTCTTGCCGAAGGCCAACACCTGCGTCTGCGCGAAGAAGTTGCTCATCAGCAGGTCGTGCATGCTGCCGGTGCCGTCGGCGGTGGCCAGGTCGTCGGTCGGCTGGGAGAACCCGATGAAGTCGGCGGGGACCAACCGCGTGCCCTGGTGCAGCAGTTGGTAGAACGCGTGCTGGCCGTTGGTGCCCGGCTCGCCCCAGAAGATCTCGCCGGTGCTCGTCGGTCGCCGGGCTGCCGTCGGCGCGGACCGACTTGCCGTTGGACTCCATCGTCAGCTGCTGCAGGTAGGCGGCGAACCGCGACAGGTCGTTCGAATAGGGAAGCACCGCACGGGTTTCCGCGCCGAAGAACTCGTTGTACCAAAGGCCGATCAGCCCCAGCAGCACCGGCGCGTTGGCCTCCAGCGGCGCGGTGCGGAAGTGTTCGTCGACGATGTGGAACCCGGCTAGGAACTCGGCGAAGCGTTCCTTGCCGATCACCGCCATCACGGACAGGCCGATCGCGGAGTCCACCGAGTAGCGCCCGCCGACCCAGTCCCAGAAGCCGAACATGTTGTCGGTGTTGATGCCGAAGTCGTCGACCAGTTTCTTGTTGGTCGACACCGCGACGAAGTGCTTGGACACCGCGGCGTCGCCGAGCGCGTCGGTGAGCCAGCGCCGCGCGGCCGTCGCGTTGGTCAGCGTCTCGAGCGTGGAGAACGTCTTGGAGGCGACGATGAAAAGCGTTGTGGCAGGGTCGAGTCCGTCGAGCTTGGCGACGAGGTCGGCGGGGTCGACGTTGGAGACGAATCGCGCGGAGATGCCCGCGTCGGCGTAGTGGCGCAGCCCGAGGGTGACCATCGCCGGGCCGAGGTCTGATCCGCCGATGCCGATGTTGACGACGGTCGTGATGCGCTCGCCGGTGGCGCCCGTCCACTCGCCGCTGCGCAGCCGGTCGGTGAAGTCGCCCATCTTGTCGAGCACCGCATGCACATCGTCGACGACGTTCTGCCCGTCGACGGTCAACTCGACGCCGTGCGGAGTCGCGCAGTGCGGTGTGCAGCACCGCGCGGTCCTCCGAGGTGTTGATGTGCACACCGGAGAACATCGCGTCGCGGCGCTCTTCCAGCCGGGCGGTGCGGGCGAGGTCCACGAGCAGCGCCAACGTCTCCCGGGTGACCCGGTGCTTGCTGTAGTCGATGTACAGGTCGCCGACCGTCACCGCCAGTTCGGTGCCGCGGGCGGGATCCTCGGCGAAGAACTCGCGCAAGTGTTTACTCACCGATCTGGTCGTGGTGGCGTTGCAGGGCCTGCCAGGCGGGAGTGGCTGAAATATCCGGCATCTGCTTGTCGTTTCCCATTCCACCGACATTAATGCGGTCAGATGACCAAAGGTGTAAGAGATTGGGTATGGATACCTCCGCGCTGCTGTCGTCTGTTCCCACCGGTCTGTGGATCGGTGGTGAGGAACGCCAGGGGCCTCGACGTTCAACGTTCTCGACCCGTCCGACGACTCGGTGCTCATCGCGGTGGCCGACGCCACAGCGGCCGACGCGACCGCCGCGCTCGACGCCGCCTGCGCCGTGCAGGCCGAGTGGGCGGCGACCCCGCCGCGCGAACGCGGCGAGATCCTGCGCGCGGTCTTCGAGAAGATCATCGAACGCGCCGAAGACGTCGCCACGCTGATGACCCTGGAGATGGGCAAGGTCCTCGCCCGAGAGCATGGGCGAGGTCAAGTACGGCGCGGAGTTCTTCCGCTGGTTCGCCGAGGAGGCCGTGCGCATCGCGGGCCGGTTCACGCCCGAGCCCGGCGGGTAACGGCCGGATCCTCGTCACCAAGCAGCCGGTCGGTCCGTGTTATGCGATCACGCCGTGGAACTTCCCGCTGGCCATGGGCACCCGCAAGATGGGTCCGGCGTTCGCGGCGGGATGCACGATGATCGTCAAGCCGGCCCAGGAGACGCCGCTGACGATGCTGCTGCTGGCCAAGCTGATGGACGAGGCCGGCCTGCCCAAGGGCGTGCTCTCGGTGCTGCCGACCAGCAGCCCCGGACCGGTCACCGAGGCGCTCATCGACGACGGCAGGTTGCGCAAGCTGACGTTCACCGGCTCGACCGGCGTCGGCAAGGCATTGGTCAAGCAGTCGGCCGACAAGCTGCTGCGCACGTCGATGGAGCTCGGCGGCAACGCGCCGTTCATCGTGTTCGACGACGCCGACGTGGACGCGGCCGTCGACGGCGCGATCCTGGCCAAGATGCGCAACGGCGGCGAGGCGTGCACCGCGGCCAACCGCTTCCACGTCGCCAACTCGGTGCGCGAGGAGTTCACCGAGAAGCTGGTCAAGCGGATGAGCGAGTTCACGCTCGGCAAGGGCCTCGAGGAGTCGTCGACGCTGGGCCCGCTGATCAACACCAAGCAGGTCGCCACCGTCGAGGATCTGGTGTCCGATGCGGTGTCCCGTGGCGCGACCGTCGCAGTCGGCGGCGTCGCGCCCGGCGGACCGGGCAACTTCTACCCGGCGACCGTGCTGGCCGACGTGCCCGCCGACGCCCGCATCCTCAAGGAGGAGGTGTTCGGTCCCGTCGCGCCGATCACCGGCTTCGACACCGAGGAGGAGGGCGTCGCGGCCGCCAACGACACCGAGTACGGGCTTGGCGGCCTACGTCTACACCCAGTCGCTGGACCGGGCGCTGCGCGTCGCCGAGGGCATCCAGTCCGGGATGGTCGGCATCAACCGCGGCGTGATCTCCGATCCCGGCCGCGCCGTTCGGCGGCGTCAAGGAATCCGGATTCGGCCGCGAGGGCGGCTTCGAGGGCATCGACGAGTACCTCGACGTGAAGTACATCGCTCTGACCAAATAGTCGGCTCGCCGACGTGACGAAGTAATCGCTTCGACACGCCGTCGCCAATGCGATTGGGCGTCTGCTCGCACGGGCAAGATTTCGGCAGTGAAAGCCGAGCGCCGCCGCGGCATCCCCGCATTGGACGGCATCCGCGCCGTGGCGGTCGCGCTCGTGCTGGCCGACCACGGCGGCATTCCCGGATTGTCCGGGCGGCTTCCTCGGCGTCGACGTGTTCTTCGTGCTCAGCGGATTTCTGATCACGTCGCTGCTGCTCGACGAGTTCGGGAATCACGGGCGAATCGACCTGGCGGAGCTTCTGGATCCGGCGCGCCCGGCGGCTGTTGCCCGCGCTGATCGTGATGGTGCTCGCGGTGGTGGCGGCCCGCGGACTTCTTTCGCCGGAGGCCACCGCGACGCTGCGCGACGACGCCGTCGCCTCGTTCTTCTGGGCGGCCAACTGGGCGTTCGTCGGCCAGCACACCGACTACTTCTCGCAGGGCGCTCCGCCGTCGCCGCTGCAGCACACGTGGTCGCTGGCCGTCGAGGAGCAGTACTACCTGATCTGGCCGCTGCTGGTGATCGCGGTCGCCGCGGTGTTCTGGGCCCGAGCACCGCTTCGCGGTCTTCGCGCTGGCCGCCGCCGGCGTCGGTCGGCCTCGGCGGCCGCGGCCATCGTCTGCGCCTCCGACGCGTCGCTGAACCGCATCTACTTCGGCACCGACACCCGCGCGCAGGCGCTGCTGGTGGGTTCGCGCGGCCGCGGCATTGCTGGTGCGGGACTGGTCGGTGCTCAACGATGGTGGAAGTCGTCTGATCCGCACCCGGTGGGGCCACATCGTCGCTCAGGTGCTGCCGTTCGTCGGGCTGGCAGTGCTGGGCGCGGCGGCGCACTTCGCGACGGGCAGTGCGAGCGACTTCCGCCACGGGCTGCTGATCGTCGTGGCGCTGGCGGCGGTGCTCGTCATCGCCCCGGTGGCACTGGAGCAGGACGGGCCCGTCGCGCGCGTGCTCGCGTGGCGGCCCCTGGTGTGGCTCGGCGCGATCTCCTACGGCGTCTACCTGTGGCACTGGCCGATCTTCTTGGCGCTCAACGGAGAACGGACCGGCGTGGACCGGCTGGCCGCTTGTTCGTGCTGCGGTGCGCGGCGACGGTCGCGGTGGCCGCGGCGTCGTGGTGGCTCCTCGAGCAGCCGATCCGGCGGTGGCGGCCGGTGATCGTTCCGATGCTGCCCCTTGCGGGCGCGACGGCGGCGACTGCGGCGGTGGTGACGATGATGGTGATGCCGGTGAGCGTGAAGCCCGCCGACGGGATGCGCGACAGCGTCGACTCGGCGGCACTCGTCGGCGCCGAGGTGCCCGTCGAGATCCAGCCGCCGTCGGCGCATCGCGCCCGGTACCAGGACCGTCGCGGTGTTCGGCGACTCGGTGGCGTGGACGTTGATGCGGTACCTGCCGCCGACGCCCGGGCTGGCGTTCACCAACTACACGACGATCGGGTGCGGCATCGCCCGCGGCGGGCCGTACCGGACGATCGGCGAGACGCTACCGCAGAAGCCCGAGTGCGACGCGTGGCCGAGTCGGTGGGCGCAGCGCATCAGCCACGACCGGCCCGACGTCGTGCTGTTGATAATCGGCCGATGGGAGGTCGTCGACCGGATCAACGAGGGGCGCTGGTCGCACGTCGGCGATGTCGGGCTACGACGCGTATCTGCGCGGGTGAGCTCAACCGCGCCCTCGACATCCTCGGCTCGACGGGCGCGCACGTCGTGGTCACCACCGAGCCGTACAACCGGCGCGCTGAGAAGGCGGACGGCAGCCTGTATCCCGAGGACGAACCCGAGCGCATCGATGCGTGGAATGCGTTGTTGCGCAACGTCGTCAAGACGCGGCCGAACGTGTCGGTGCTCGACCTGAACCGCAAGCTCGGCCCGAACGGCAGCTACACCAACCGGGTCGACGGGATCAAGATGCGGATGGACGGCGTGCACCCGACACCCGATGCGGTGAAGTGGTTGACGCCGTGGCTGACCGCCGCGCTGCGCTGATGACCGACGAGCAGGTGGCGGTGTTCGACGTGGACGGTCGCGTCGTCGGGGCGGCGCCGCGGTCGCAGGTGTACGCCGAAGGGCTGTGGCACGGCAGCGCCGGGGTGCTGGTGCGCTCGACCGATGGCCGGCGGCTCTACGTGCATCGCCGCACCACCACCAAGGCGGTCTTCGCGGGGATGCACGACTGCCTGGCCGGCGGTGTCATCGATCCCGGCGAGACGCCGCTAGAAACGGCGACACGGGAGCTGGGGGAGGAACTCGGCATCACCGGCTCACCCCGGTAGCGCTGGCGTCTGCGGCCTGGGACGGCGTGGGCGTTCGTGCCTGACACCCGACGAAATGGCGCGATCTACTCGCCATTTCCCGCCCGTTTGTCCGTTCGGGCGAAATCGGTCAGTGGCCGAGGCGGCCGCGGCCCAGGCGCAGCAGCAGCATCGCCAGGTCCTTGCCCTCGGGTCCGAGCTCGCTGTAGCGCTCGATGACCTTCATCTCGCGGCTGTGCACCAGGCGGGTGCCGCCGGAGGCCATCCGGGCCTTGCCGATGAGCTTGGACACCTCGGTGCGGCGTTTGACCGCCTCGAGGATCGTCGCGTCGAGGTGGTCGATCTCCTGGCGCAGGTCATCAATGTCAGGGGGGCTGTCAGGCGCCATTTGCGTCTCGATAGTCATCAGGATTCTCCGTCGTCTCGTTGTGTGGGGGATTCGGTCTCATCCGGTTTCGGGCCTCACACAAGAGACGAGCCCCGGATCCGGAAGCGGACCGCGGGGCTATGGGAAGCAGCTAGACCACGGGCACCGCTGGCCGGTACCCGTAAAAAAATCGTCCTTGCTGCATGAGCACCAAATGAGTGTGCCACCAAAGGCCGCGCCGGCGCAAAAGTGTCATGTGGCGACTCCGCCACTGTGTCCCCGGTCAGCGGTAAGTTCGACGACGATATGTCGATCGACCACCGAATCTGACCAGCTCCTCGAAGGGCTGAACCCGCAGCAGCGCCGGGCCGTGCTGCACGAGGGCACGCCGCTGCTCATCGTCGCCGGCGCCGGGTCGGGCAAGACGGCGGTGCTGACCCGCCGGATCGCCTACCTGCTGGCCGCCCGCGACGTCGGGGTGGGCCAGGTGCTGGCCATCACCTTCACCAACAAGGCCGCCGCCGAGATGCGCGAACGCGTGGTGGGGCTGGTCGGCCCGCGGGCCCGGTCGATGTGGGTGTCGACGTTCCACTCCACCTGCGTGCGGATCCTGCGCAACCAGGCCTCGCTGCTGCCCGGCCTGAACTCCAACTTCTCGATCTACGACGCCGACGACTCGCGCCGCTTGCTGCTGATGATCGGCAAGGACATGGGGCTGGACACCAAGCGGTACTCGCCGCGGTTGCTGGCCAACGGGATCTCCAACTACAAGAACGAGTTGATCGGTCCGGAGCAGGCCGCCGCCGAGGCATCGGAGGCCGGCGAGGAACTGCCCCGCATCATCGCTGAGGTATACGGCGAGTACCAGCGCCGGCTGCGTGCGGCCAACGCGCTGGACTTCGACGACCTGATCGGCGAGACAGTCGCTGTGCTGCAAGCCTTTCCGCAGATCGCCCAGTACTACCGGCGACGGTTCCGGCACATCCTGGTCGACGAGTACCAGGACACCAACCACGCGCAGTACGTGTTGGTGCGTGAGCTGGTCGGCAGGGAGACCGAAGACGGCGTGGCGCCCGCCGAGCTGTGCGTGGTGGGCGACGCCGACCAGTCCATCTACGCGTTCCGCGGCGCGACCATCCGCAACATCGAGGACTTCGAGCGCGACTATCCCAACGCCACAACGATTCTGCTGGAACAGAATTACCGCTCCACGCAGAACATCCTGAACGCCGCCAACTCGGTGATCTCCCGCAATGCCGGTCGCCGCGAGAAGAGGCTGTGGACCGACGAGGGCGACGGTGAGCTGATCGTCGGGTACGTCGCCGACAACGAGCACGACGAGGCCCGGTTCGTCGCGGGCGAGATCGACGCGCTGGCCGACAACGGCGAGATCTCCTACAACGACGTCGCCGTGTTCTACCGCACCAACAACTCGTCGCGGGCGCTGGAGGAGGTGTTCATCCGGGCCGGCATCCCGTACAAAGTCGTTGGCGGCGTTCGCTTTTACGAGCGCAGGGAGATCCGCGACATCGTCGCGTATCTGCGGGTGCTGGACAACCCCGGCGACTCGGTGAGCATGCGGCGCATCCTGAACACCCCGCGGCGCGGTATCGGTGACCGCGCCGAGGCGTGCGTGGCGGTGTACGCCGAGAACACCGGATCGAGCTTCAACGATGCGCTGCAGGCGGCCGCCGAGGGCAAGGTGCCGATGCTGAACACCCGCTCGGAGAAGGCGATCGCGGGTTTCGTCGAGATGCTCGACGAGCTGCGTGGACGCCTCGACGGGGAACTCGGCGAGCTCGTCGACGCGGTGCTCGACCGCACCGGCTACCGCACCGAACTCGAATCGTCCAGCGACCCGCAGGACCTCGCGCGACTGGACAACCTCAACGAATTAGTCAGCGTCGCACACGAATTCAGCACGGACCTGGCGAACGCGCAGGCGCTGGGCGAAACCGCGCCCGAGGACGAGGACATCCCCGACACGGGCACGCTGGCGGCGTTCCTGGAGCGGGTGTCGCTGGTCGCCGACGCCGACGAACTGCCCGAGCACGGCGCAGGCGTGGTGACGATGATGACGTTGCACACCGCCAAGGGCCTGGAGTTCCCGGTGGTGTTCGTCACGGGCTGGGAGGACGGCATGTTCCCGCACATGCGGGCGCTGGGCGATCCGACCGAGCTGTCCGAGGAGCGGCGGCTCGCCTACGTCGGCATCACCCGGGCGCGCCAGCGGCTCTACGTCAGCCGGGCCAAGGTCCGCTCGTCATGGGGGCAGCCGATGCTCAACCCAGAGTCGCGGTTCCTCAAGGAGATTCCGCAGCATCTCATCGACTGGCGTCGTACCGACCCGGGCCCGTCGTTGCCCGCCCCGGTGAGCGGCGCGGGCCGGTTCGGCACCCCGAGGCCGTCGCCGACGCGATCGGCCGCCGGCAAGCGGGCGTTGATCGTGCTGGAACCCGGTGACCGTGTCACCCACGACAAGTACGGCCTCGGCCGAGTGGAGGAGGTGTCCGGCGTCGGCGAATCGGCGATGTCGCTCATCGACTTCGGCAGCGCGGGCCGGGTCAAGCTGATGCACAACCACGCGCCGGTCGCGAAGCTTTGAGTCGGTGCTCCACCGCGAAACGTACGTTTTGGAGGTCGCTACTCGCACTTTTTCTGGAAAACGTACGTTTCGCAGACCCGCTGAGCTCTAGCGGCGCGCCCAGCGTCCCGTCGCGGGCAGCAGCGCGAGCAGGATGCTGGCGACCGGCAGCAGCGGAATCCCGTACACGACCGGCGGCAGTTTGGCGCCCGCGACGAACAGGCTCGAGAAGATCAGCAGCGCGACGACCGAGCCCACGACGATCAGCAGTCGGCTCATCCGCCGCCGCAGCAGCAGCGCGATCAGGCCGCCGATCAGCGCCGCCGCCGACACCGCGGTCAGGAAGCCGACGGCCACGCAGAACAGTCGATCCGACCGCCACCAGCCGGTGATCAGGTCGGTGGCGATGACGGCCGTCGCCCAGCCCGACAGGATGCTCATGACGGCCGTCGCGATCGCGGTCTTCGGGGTGGGCCGTCGGCGTGCCCACCGCGACGGGCCTCGCCCGCGGGATGTAGCTCGTCTGTGGATCATCGCCGGCTACCGGCATCGCGCCCGTCGGGTGGCGGCGAATGATGCTCGTTTGCGGTTCGGAGTTGTCTGCTCTTCGGCCGAGAGCCTCATCGCTACCGACAGGAAACTCGCCGGTGGGATGGCGCCGGATTATGTGTGGAGAGCTGGGGGTTTCGTCGTCGTCGCCGGCCACTCAGCCAACATAGTTGCCGGGGCTCAGACCCCGCTTGGCCAGCCACGGCACCGGGTCGATCCGGTCGGTGCCGTTCAGCAGGACCTCGAAGTGGCAGTGCGGGCCGGTGGAGTTGCCGCGGTTGCCGATCGTGGCGATCTGGTCGCCGGCCATCACCCGCTCGCCCTTGCTGACCAGCCAGGTGTTGACGTGGCCGTAGAGCGTGACGGTGCCGTCGTTGTGGCGGATCTTGACCCATGCGCCGTAGCCGGCGGTGGGGCCGACGTCGATGACGACGCCGTCGGCGACGGCGTAGATCGGCGTGCCGATCGAGTTGGCGATGTCGATGCCGGCGTGCAGCACACCCCAGCGGTAGCCGAAGCCGGACGTCCATACGCCCTTGGTGGGCATCACGAACAGCGGCCGGTTCAGGCGCGCTTCGCGGTCGGCGCGTTCCTGGGCGAACGCGGCGGCCTTGGTGATCTCCTCGGCGTGCACCGTCGCATTGGCTGCGGGCGTGACGGCGACGACCTGCATGCCGTCCGTCGAACCGGTGATAGCGCCGCCGCCCATCGCGGTCTGGTCGGCGGCGAGGACGGTCTCGGCGGGCTTGTCGGACGCGTTGGCCATCGAATAGGCGCCCGCTGCGGTCGCGCCGACGGCCATCGCGGCGACCATCAGCCGGCCCTTCACGGGCACCTCGGGCTGGCGGTGCGCACCGCCGCGCCGGCCGCCGATCGCGATGATGTCGGTCTTGGCCATGCCGTCGCTGTTGTCGGTGTGGCTGTCGCGGTAGGCGTGCGTTGAATTCGCGTGCCACGCGAGGACATCGACCGGCGCTCTTCGCGCGGATCCGGACGGAACTCCGAGGGCACGGCGAGGCGCAAGCGGAGTCAGATCGTCGGTGTCGTGAAGGTCGTCGAGCTCGGGCGCGTGGATGACCTGTGCCTCGCGGTCGAACGCGGTGTTCTCGCGAAAGTCCAGGTCAGCGAGGTCGCCGAACTCGTTGAACGGAATGATGTCGGTGATCTCGGTGACTTCTTCGGTGACGCGTCCGATGATTTGCCGTTTCGTCGACGGGCCCCCGAGACCGGGACGAACGATGCGCTGCCAACCTGAAATGTCCTTCGAGTCGTGATCAGAACGTTATCTATCGGGACCAGAAGGCACGTTAACCAAATCCCAATGTTGGTGGCAACCCGAGAGCGTGATTCCCGCCGCAAATGTGACGTGTATCACTGCTCAGCCGGCGGTGAGATCTACCACATGACCGGTAGGCGGTGCTAGAGGCGCTGAGTCGTGTCGATAAAGTTCCCCCGAGCCCGTCGGGCCAAAACCTTCGAACTCAACGCGCTACAGACAGGGATGTTGCCGAGCCCATGGACCTCTTCGAATATCAGGCGAAAGAGCTGTTCGCCAAGCACAACGTGCCGACCACGCCCGGCCGGGTCACCGACACCGCCGAGGACGCCAAGGCGATCGCCGAGGAAATCGGCAAGCCCGTCATGGTCAAGGCGCAGGTCAAGGTCGGCGGCCGCGGCAAGGCCGGTGGCGTGAAGTACGCCGCCACCCCCGACGACGCGTTCACCCACGCGCAGAACATCCTCGGCCTGGACATCAAGGGCCACATCGTGAAGAAGCTGCTGGTCGCCGAGGCCAGCGACATCGCCGAGGAGTACTACATCTCGTTCCTGCTCGACCGCGCCAACCGCACCTACCTGGCGATGTGCTCGGTCGAGGGCGGCATGGAGATCGAAGAGGTCGCCGCGACCAAGCCCGAGCGGCTGGCCAAGGTGCCCGTCTCCGCGACCAAGGGCGTCGACGTCGCGTTCGCCCGCGAGATCGCCGAGAAGGGCCACCTGCCCGCCGAGGTGCTCGACTGCCGCCGCGGTGACGATCGCCAAGCTGTGGGAGGTCTTCGTCAAGGAGGACGCGACGCTGGTCGAGGTCAACCCGCTGGTGCGCACGCCCGACGATCGGATCCTGGCGCTCGACGGCAAGGTCACCCTCGACGCCAATGCCGACTTCCGTCATCCCGACCACGCCGAGTTCGAGGACCGCGACGCCACAGATCCGCTGGAGCTCAAGGCCAAGGAGAACGACCTCAACTACGTCAAGCTCGACGGCGAGGTCGGCATCATCGGTAACGGCGCGGGCCTGGTGATGTCGACGCTCGACGTCGTCGCCTACGCGGGCGAGAAGCACGGCGGCGTGAAGCCGGCCAACTTCCTCGACATCGGCGGCGGCGCGTCGGCCGAGGTGATGGCCGCGGGCCTCGACGTCATCCTCAACGACGCTCAGGTCAAGAGCGTGTTCGTCAACGTGTTCGGCGGCATCACCTCGTGTGACGCCGTCGCCAACGGCATCGTCAACGCGCTGAAGATCCTCGGCGACGACGCCAACAAGCCGCTGGTGGTTCGCCTCGACGGCAACAACGTCGAGGAAGGCCGTCGCATTCTGGCCGAGGCCAACCACCCGCTGGTGATCCAGGCCGACACCATGGACGCCGGTGCCGACAAAGCCGCCGAGCTGGCGAACAAGTAAAGACCTCAAAGGAGCAATGGCCCATGTCTATTTTCCTGAACGCGGATTCCAAGGTCATCGTCCAGGGCATCACCGGCGGCGAGGGCACCAAGCACACCGCGCTGATGCTCAAGGCGGGCACCCAGCTGGTCGGCGGCGTCAACGCCCGCAAGGCCGGAACAACGGTGTCGCACAAGGACAAAGACGGCAACGACGTCGAGCTTCCGGTGTTCGGCACCGTCGCCGAGGCGAT
Organism: uncultured Actinomycetota bacterium; assembly: GCA_963793055.1. Taxonomy (GTDB): domain Bacteria; phylum Actinomycetota; class Actinomycetes; order Mycobacteriales; family Mycobacteriaceae; genus Mycobacterium. The sequence goes on from CAWBYS010000010.1 coordinate 66,407, forward strand.
GAAGGAGACGGGCGCCGACGTGTCGGTCGTCTTCGTTCCGCCGAAATTCGCCAAGGACGCGATCATCGAGGCCATCGACGCCGAGATCCCGCTGCTGGTCGTCATCACCGAGGGAATTCCGGTGCAGGACAGCGCATATGCGTGGGCCTACAACCTCGAAAAAGGTGGCAACAAGTCGCCGAAGACCCGCATCATCGGGCCGAACTGCCCCGGCATCATCACGCCCGGCGAGGCGCTGGCCGGCATCACTCCCGCCAACATCACCGGGTCCGGCCCGGTCGGGCTGGTGTCGAAGTCGGGCACGCTGACCTACCAGATGATGTTCGAGTTGCGCGATTTCGGCTTCTCGACCGCCATCGGGATCGGCGGCGACCCGGTCATCGGCACCACCCACATCGACGCGATCGAGGCGTTCGAGAAGGACCCCGACACCAAGGTCATCGTGATGATCGGCGAGATCGGCGGTGACGCCGAGGAGCGCGCGGCCGACTACATCAAGGCCAACGTCTCCAAGCCGGTCGTCGGGTACGTCGCGGGCTTCACCGCCCCCGAGGGCAAGACGATGGGCCACGCCGGCGCCATCGTGTCGGGTTCGTCGGGCACCGCCGCCGCCAAGAAAGAAGCGTTGGAGGCCGCCGGTGTGAAGGTCGGCAAGACCCCGTCGGAGACCGCCCGCCTGGCGCGCGAGATCCTGCAGAGCCTCTAGCGTTTTTCGCGCGAGCAGACGCAAAAGTGACCATTTTTTGCGGTTTTCGGTCATATTTGCGTCTGCTCGCCAGAGAAAGGTGAGCTTATGGCGGTCGATCCCCGTACCCCGGTGCTCGTCGGCGTCGGCCAGTTCACCGAACGCATCGACGACCCCGACTACCGAGGGATGTCGGCGGTGGACCTCGCCACCGCGGCGGCCAAGGCGGCGATCGCCGACACCGGAGCCAAGGGTGTCGCCAAGGCGATCGACACGGTGTTCGGGCTGCGACAGTTCGAGATCTCCGGGCCGATGCCCGCGCCGTTGGGCAAGTCGAACAACTATCCGCGTTCGGTGATGAACCGGCTGGGCGGCGACCCGGCGCGCGTGGTGCTCGAACCCGTCGGCGGCCAAGGCCCGCAGAAGCTCGTCACCGAGGCCGGCAATGCGATCGCCGCGGGCGATGCCGATGTGGTGATGATCATGGGTTCGGAGCCGGGGTCGACGGCCCGATACTTCGCCAATCGTGACGACAAGCCCGATTTCACCGAACACGTCGAAGGTCAGCTAGAAGACCGCGGACACCAGATCTTCTCCTACATAGACGAGTACACCATCCAGCACGGCCTGACGGGTGCGCCGGTGCAGTACGGGCTCCTGGAGAACGCCCGTCGCGCCCGCCTTGGTACGAGCGTGGCCGACTATCGCCGCGAGATGGCCGAGCTGTTCGCCCCGCTGTCGAAGGTCGCTGCCAAGAACCCGTTTTCGTCCTCACCGGTGGAGCGGTCGGTCGACGAGATCATCACCGTCACTGACGACAACCGGATGATCTGCGATCCCTACCCCCGGCTGCTGGTTGCCCGCGATCAGGTCAACCAGGGCGCCGCGGCGGTGCTGATGTCGGTGGAGGCGGCGAAGCGACTCGGCGTGCCGGAAGACAAGTGGGTTTTTGTGCACGGCCACTCCGACATGGTCGAGCAGGCGATGCTGGAGCGCGTCGATCTCGGTGCCAGCCCCGCCGCCGTACACGCCGCCCGAGAAGCGTTGCGAGTAGCCGAGATTGGCATCGACGACATCGCCACCTTCGACCTGTACAGCTGCTTTCCGTTTCCGGTGTTCGTCATCTGCGAGGCGATGGGCATCAGCGGCGGCGACCCTCGCGGCCTGACGCTGACCGGCGGGCTGCCGTATTTCGGCGGTCCGGGTAACAGCTACTCGTTGCACGGCATCGCCGAGACTGTCATGCAGATGCGCGACAGGCCAGGCGAATTCGGCCTCGTGGGCGCCAACGGCGGCATCATGAGCAAGTATTCGGTGGGCGTCTACTCGACCCAGCCAGTCGACTGGCGCTCAGACCGCAGCGCAGAACTCAAGAAGGAGGTCGACGCGCTGCCGACGGTCGACGTCACGAAGAAGCCCGACGGCGCCGCAACCATCGAGACCTATTCGGTGCGTTATGACTGGCCGATCCTCACCGGCATCATCGTCGGGCGCCTCGACGCCGACGACACGCGTTTCATGGCCACCACCGACGACGATGATCTGGTCGCCCTGATGTCCGACGGCGATCCGCTCGGAGCGGCGATCTCCGTGTGGCCGACGGACAACGGTAACCGCGCGTCGCTGGAGTAACCCCGCCGCTCAAACGAGCGCGGCCAGCTTGCCCGCGAGGCGCTCGACGTACGCGCCGACCTCGGCCTCGGATTTGTCGGGCAGGCCGAACAGCACCTCGGTGACGCCCAGCTCGCGCCAGCGCGCCAGCTTGTCGGCGTCGGGCTTGAAGTCCAGCGCCACGATCTGCGGGGCCCCGTTGCGCCCAGCCGCCGCCCACGTGTCCTGCAGCAACTTGACCGGGGCGTCGATGTCGAAGTCACGCGGTGTGGTGATCCAGCCGTCGGCGGATCGGGCGATCCACTTGAAGTTCTTCTCGGTGCCCGCTGCCCCGACCAGCACCGGGATGTGCGCCTGCACCGGCTTGGGCCAGGCCCAGCTGGGCCCGAAGTTGACGAACTCGCCCTCGTAGCTGGCTTCTTCGTCGGTCCACAGCGCCCGCATGGCTTCCAGATATTCGCGCAACATGGTGCGGCGACGACCAGGCGGCACGTTGTGGTCGGCCAGTTCGTCTGTGTTCCAACCGAATCCGACGCCGAGGCTCACGCGGCCACCGGAGAGGTGATCCAGCGTGGCGATGGACTTCGCCAAGGTGATCGGATCGTGCTCGACCGGCAGCGCCACCGCAGTCGACAGCCGCACCCTCGAGGTGACCGCGCACGCCGCGCCCAATGACACCCAGGGGTCCAGGGTGCGCATATAACGGTCGTCGGGCAGCGACTCGTCGCCGGTGGTGGGGTGAGCCGCCTCGCGCTTGATCGGGATGTGGGTGTGTTCGGGCACGTAGAACGTGGTGAAGCCATGCTCATCGGCGAGCTTGGCGGCGGCCGCCGGGGTGATGCCCCGGTCGCTGGTGAAGAGTACGAGCCCGTAGTTCATACCCAGAATTAGAACGTGTTCTAGTCTGAAGGGCAACGTCGGGGTCATGTTGGTTCAGGGACGAGTTCACCCACCTCGGCGAGCCGTGGCTCGAACACGACGAGCGCTGCGGCCTGTACTCCGACTGGTACTTCTCGAACGGCAAGGATTTCGATGGCGTCACCGAGCAGCTCGTCGACGTGCGCGACCACGCCCGCACCGCCGGCCGTGAGGTCCGCTTCGAGCTCAACGGATTCATCATCGCGCGCGACACCGAGAAGGAGGCGCGTGACACATTGCGCGAAATCATCGAGAAGGCCAACCGTCCCGCCGTGGCGGGATTTCACTCCGCTGTGCAACAGGCCGGCAACGCCACCTCAGACAGGCGCGGAATGTGGGCCGACTCGACGTTCGAGGACTTGGTGCAGTACAACGACGGGTTCCGCACGCAGTTGATCGGCACACCCGAGCAGATCGCGGAACGCGTTGCGGCGTACCGCAAACGCGGTGTGGACCTGATCCTCGGCGGCTTCCTCCGCTTTCAGGAGGAGATCGAGTACTTCGGCTCGCGGGTGCTGCCGCTGGTGCGGGGAATCGAGCAATCAGAAGAGGATCCCAAAGGGCCCGTAGGCGAGCCCGTGCTCGCGTCGCTGTGAACGCGGGTGCGCTAGCGTGGTTCATCAAGCACCGTCCAGCACAGGAGAGTCATGTCCTACCCGCCCGGTGGCCCCGGATATCCGCCCGCTTCGCAGCCGACCAACCAGTTCACCGCTCCCACCCAGCAGTTCGGCAAGGTGCCGGAGCCCGCTTCCGGCGCGCCCGACGCTGGAAGCCAACTGCCGCTGTATCTGACCGCTGCGGTGGCCGCGCTCGGGGTGGCGGTCTACCTGTCCAGCTTCGGGCCGCTGTTCACCGCTAACGCGGACTTCTTCACCCCGACGCTGCTCGATATGGGCATCGTGGCCGCCCTCCTCGGCGCACTGGTCGCGGGCGTCGCGCTGCTACCCAAGCAGACGGCGCGCCCTGCGCTCGTCGCGGTGCTGTCGGTGCTGGCCTTCCTGTTGGTGATCGCGATCGTGCTGACCGCGCCGAACGGGGTGTCCATCGACTGGGGGCTGTACCTGATCATCGCGTTCACGGTGCTGCAGGCGATCGTCGCGGTGGCGGTGCTGTTGTTCGATGCGGGGGTGCTCACCCCGCCGGTGCCGCGGCCCAAGTACGAGACAGCAGTACGGCCAGTACGGCGCGCCGTACTACGGCCAGCTCCATCACGGCGGTCCACCCCAGCAGCAGGGGCCCCAGCAGCGTCTCGGCGGCTATCCGTCTCCGTACGGTACCTACCCCGGCGGCGGCCCCTCGACCGGCGGATATGCGGGCGGACCGCAAAGCGGCCCGCCGACCCCGCCAACGGGTTTCCCCACCTACGGACAGCCGCCGTCGGGCTCAGCGACGACCGCCGCGGTGCCTGCGCAGCCCGAATCGCCGTCGCCTTCCACGCAGTCCGGCCCGCCGCCGTCGTAATCTGAGCCGCGCGTGCGTCAACGTCGCGCGCGTGAGCTTGTGCGAGGAGCGGCCGAACCAGTGGACACCCGACCCGAAGGCCCACGCCAGGCGCGCGAGCTGCTTCGGGTTGCGTTCGGCCCGTCCATCGTGGCGCTGGGCGTGATCGCCGCCGTCGTGTTGCTGCAGCTGCTCATCGCGAACAGCGACATGACCGGCGCCCTCGGCGCGATCGCGAGCTCATGGCTGGGCGTGCATCTGGTGCCGGTGTCGATCGGCGGCGCCGAGCTGGGCGTGATGCCGCTGTTGCCCGCGCTCGCCATGGTGTGGGGCGCAGCGCGGACAACCGCCGGCGCGACGTCGGCGCAGGCATCGTGGTTCGTGACGCGCTGGGTCGTCGCGTCGGCGCTGGGCGGCCCCCTGTTGATCACCGCGATCTCGCTGGCTGTCATCCACGACGCCGCGTCGGTGCTGACCCAGCTGCAGACACCGAATGCCCTTCGCGCGTTCGGCAGCGTGCTGGCCGTGCATGCCATCGGCGCCGCGTTGGGTGTCGTGGTCGCGGGTCGGTCGACGGCTGATCGCCGGCTCGCCGGTTGGGACGTGGGTGCCCGATGCGTTGCGGGCGGCGGCCGCCGGCGTGCTGGCGTTGGCGGGTCTGTCGGGTGTGGTGATGGTCGGCGCCATGGTCGTGCACTGGTCGACGATGAACGACCTGTTCTCGATCACCGAGTCGGTCGTTCGGTCAGCTCAGCCTGACGCTGTTGTCGGTGCTCTACATCCCGAACGTGATGGTCGGCACCGCTGCGGTCGCGGTCGGGTCCAGCGCCCACATCGGGCTGGCCACGTTCAGTTCGTTCACGGTGCTCGGCGGCGACATCCCGGCGCTCCCGGTGCTGGCCGCGGTGCCGTCGCCGCCGCTCGGCCCGGTGTGGGTGGCGTTGCTGATCGTCGCCGCGGCGTCGGCTGTGGCGGTCGGGCAGCAATGCGCGCGACGGCCCCTGCCGCTCTTGCAGGCGCTGGCCAAGCTCGTCGTCGCGGCAGTGCTCGCGGCGCTGGTGATGGCGCTGGCCGGTTATGCGGGCGGTGGGCGGCTTGGCAACTTCGGCGACGTGGGTGTCGACCAGACCACGTTCGGGCCCGCCGTGTTCCTGTGGTTCGCCGGGATCGGTGCGCTGACGGTCGCGATGTCGGGCGGCATCGCACGCCGGCCCGCGCCGAAACGGGTGGTCACTCCGGCCGACCCGAGCCCGAACCCGAGCGGTCGAACTCGAACCGGAGCCCGAACCCGAGGTGGGCACGGAACCCCCGGCCGATGTGCCCGAGGTCGACGTGGACGACCCCGAGGAGCACTTCGTTGCCGACAACGACGGCACGCCCGGCGCGACCACAGACCGTGCGCCGGACGCCGACCACTAGGCTCCCAGGCGTGCAGCAACCGCTCCGTGTGCCCCCGAGCGCACCATCGCGGGTGGTGGTGCTGGCGTCGGGCACCGGTTCGCTGCTTGCCTCCCTGCTCGAAGCGGCCGTCGACGACTTTCCTGCGCGCGTGGTCGCGGTCGGAACGGACCGCGACTGCGCCGCCCTCGAGATCGCGGCGTCGGCCTCGGTCCCGACATACACGGTGCGGCTGGGCGAACAGCCCGATCGCCAGGCGTGGGACGCCGCGATCACCGAGGCGACAGCCGCCCACGAGCCCGACCTCGTCGTGTCGGCCGGATTCATGAAAATACTTGGGCCGGCTTTTCTTTCACGCTTTCTCGGCCGCGTGGTGAACACACATCCGGCACTGCTGCCCGCCTTTCCCGGTGCGCATGCGGTGGCCGATGCACTGGCATACGGCGTCAAGGTGACGGGGTGCAGCGTCCATCTCGTCGACGCGGGCACCGACACCGGCCCGTTGCTCGCTCAGCACCCCGTTGCCGTGCTCGATGACGACGACGAGGGCACCCTGCACGAGCGGATCAAGGTCGTCGAACGGCGGCTGCTGGTGGACGTTCTGGAAGCGCTGGCGACTCGCGGCGTGACCTGGACCGGACGAAAGGCGACCATAGGGTGAGCGGCATCGAGGGTAAGCGACCCATTCGGCGGGCGTTGATCAGCGTGTTCGACAAGACGGGACTCATCCGGCTGGCGAAGGGGCTGCACGACGCCGGCGTTGACATCGTCTCCACCGGATCGACCGCGAAAACCATTGCCGACGCAAGGTATTCCAGTGACACCGGTGGAGTTCGTCACCGGTTTTCCCGAAGTGCTCGACGGTCGGGTCAAAACGTCTGCATCCGCATATCCACGCCGGCTTGCTGGCCGACACGCGATTGCCCGCGAACATGTTCGGCGCTGGCAGAAGCTCGAGATCGCGCCGTTCGAGTTGGTCGTCGTCAACCTGTATCCGTTCACGGAAACCGTCGACTCCGGCGCGAGCGAGGACGAGTGCGTCGAGCAGATCGACATCGGCGGACCCTCCATGGTGCGCGCCGCCGCCAAGAACCATCCGAGCGTCGCGGTGGTAGTCGACCCGCTGGGCTACGACGGCGTGCTGGCCGCCGTCCGGTCGGGCGGGTTCACGCTGAATCGAACGGAAGAAGCTGGCGGCGTTGGCATTCCGCCACACCGCCGAGTACGACGTCGCGGTGGCGTCGTGGATGACATCAGTGCTCGCGCCCAGCGAGGATGGTGCTCCGGCTTCCTTGCCGCCGTGGGCGGGTGCGACGTGGCGACGCGAAGCCGTGCTGCGGTATGGCGAGAACCCGCATCAGCAGGCCGCGCTGTACCGCAACGACGCCGGCTGGCCGGGTCTCGCGCAGGCCGAGCAGTTGCACGGAAAAGAGATGTCCTACAACAACTACACCGACGCGGATGCGGCGTGGCGTGCGGCGTTCGACCATGAAGAGATCTGCGTGGCGATCATCAAGCACGCCAACCCGTGCGGCATCGCCGTCTCGTCGGTCTCGGTCGCCGATGCACATCGCAAGGCGCACGAATGCGATCCGCTGTCCGCGTTCGGCGGGGTGATCGCGGCGAACACCGAGGTGACCGTCGAGATGGCCGAAACCGTCGCCGACATCTTCACCGAGGTGATCATCGCGCCCGCATACGAGCCCGGAGCGGTGGAAGTGCTTGCGCGCAAGAAGAACATCCGCGTGCTGGTGGCGTCGGAACCGCAGCTGGGCGGCACCGAGTTCCGTCAGATCAGCGGCGGGCTTCTGATCCAGCAGCGTGACGAGTTCACCGCGCCGGGCGACGATCCGGCCAATTGGACACTGGCGACCGGTTCGCCCGCCGATCCCGCGACCCTGGCCGATCTGACGTTCGCGTGGCGGACCTGCCGCGCGGTGAAGTCCAACGCGATCGTCATCGCCGCCGACGGCGCGACGGTCGGCGTCGGCATGGGCCAAGTCAACCGCGTCGACGCGGCCAAGCTCGCGGTGCAGCGCGGTGGTGATCGCGTGCGCGGAGCCGTCGGGGCCTCCGACGCGTTCTTCCCGTTCCCCGACGGGCTGGAGACGTTGACCGACGCCGGGGTGAAGGCGATCGTGCATCCGGGCGGGTCGGTGCGCGACGATCAGGTCACCGAGGCCGCGGCCAAGGCAGGCATCACGCTCTACCTCACCGGAGCACGCCACTTCGCGCACTGAGTCGGCGCCGTGGGCCCACGCGCAAGGTGGGGACGTGCGCGAAATCTGACGGATTGGCGGCGTGTCGGGTGCTGAGGCTGCCCCCGCGTGCAGGGGTAACACGCACCCTTGCGGGACAAGCCGTAACTTGGAGAGGTGACACAACCTCATGACCTGCCCCGGACCGTCGGCGAGCTGAAGGCCTCCGGGCATCGCGAGCGGGGCGTCAAGGCCGAAATCAGGGAGAACTTGCTGGCCGCGCTGGCCGAGGGGCGCGACGCGTGGCCGGGCATCCTGGGCTTCGAGGACACCGTGATTCCGCAGCTGGAGCGCGCGCTGATCGCCGGGCACGACGTGGTGCTGCTCGGCGAGCGCGGACAGGGCAAGACGCGGCTGCTGCGTGCGCTTGGTCGGCCTGCTCGACGAGTGGACCCCGGTGATCGCCGGCTCGGAGCTGGGGGAGCACCCGTACACGCCGATCACCCCGGAGTCGATCCGGCGGGCCGCCGACTCCGGCGACGATCTGCCCATCGAGTGGCGGCACCGCAGCGAGCGCTACTTCGAGAAGCTGGCCACCCCGGACACCAGCGTGGCCGACCTCGTCGGCGACATCGACCCGATCAAGGTGGCCGAGGGCCGCAGCCTCGGCGACCCGGAGACCATCGCCTACGGCCTGATCCCGCGTGCGCACCGCGGCATCGTCGCCGTCAACGAGCTGCCCGACCTCGCCGAGCGCATCCAGGTGTCGATGCTCAACGTGATGGAGGAGCGCGACATCCAGGTGCGCGGCTACACGCTGCGGCTGCCGCTGGACGTGGTCGTCGTCGCCAGCGCCAACCCCGAGGACTACACCAACCGCGGCCGCATCATCACCCCGCTGAAGGACCGGTTCGGCGCCGAGATCCGCACGCACTATCCGCTGGAACTCGACGCCGAGGTCGGCGTCATCAGTCAGGAGGCGCACCTGTCGGCCGAGGTGCCCGGGTATCTGCTGACCGTGCTCGCCCGGTTCGCCCGGTATCTGCGGGAGTCGCGCTCGATCGACCAGCGCTCGGGTGTGTCGGCGCGGTTCGCGATCGCCGCGGCCGAGACGGTCGCCGCCTCAGCGCGGCACCGCTCGGCGGTGCTGGGTGAGCAGGAGCCGGTGGCCCGGGTGGTCGACCTGTCCACGGTGATCGACGTGCTGCGCGGCAAGCTCGAGTTCGAGTCCGGCGAGGAGGGGCGCGAGCAGGCGGTGCTCGAGCACCTGCTGCGCCGGGCCACCGCGGACACCGCGCAGCGGCTGCTCGGCGGCATCGACGTCGGACCGCTGGTGGTGGCCATCGAGAACGGGTCGGCCGTCACCACCGGCGAGCGGGTGTCGGCGCGCGACGTGCTTGCCGCCGTGCCCGAAGTGCCCGCGATCGCCGAAATCCAGCAGCGGCTCGAGGCGACGACCGACGGCCAGCGCGCGGCGGCCGTCGAGTTGGCGCTCGAGGCGCTGTATCTGGCGAAGCGAATCGACAAGGTGTCCGGCGAAGGCGAAACCGTCTATGGCTAAACACACGTCGCGGTATTCGCGATACACCGGCGGGCCCGACCCGCTGGCGCCGCCGGTCGACCTGCGCGAAGCGCTCGAGCAGATCGGCCAGGACGTCATGGAGGGCAGCTCGCCGCGGCGTGCGCTGTCCGGAGCTGCTGCGGCGTGGCACGAAGAACATGCGCGGCGCGGACAGAGCTGGCCGCCGAGGCCAACCGTCGTCGTCGGGAACTGATGCAGCGCAACAACCTTGACGGCACGCTGCAGGAGATCAAGAAGCTGCTCGACGAGGCCGTGCTGGCCGAACGCAAGGAGCTGGCGCGCGCGCTCGACGACGACGCCCGGTTCAACGAGATGCGGATCGAGTCGCTGCCGCCGTCACCGGCGAAGGCCGTGCAGGAACTGTCCGACTACGACTGGCGCAGCGCCGAGGCGCGCGAGAAGTACGAGCAGATCAAGGATCTGCTCGGCCGCGAGATGCTCGACCAGCGGTTCGCCGGCATGAAAAAGGCGCTGGAGAACGCCACCGACGAGGACCGCCAACGCGTCAACGAGATGCTCGACGACCTCAACGACCTGCTGGACAAGCACGCAAAAGGACAGGACTCGCAGCAGGATTTCCAGGACTTCATGGACAAGCACGGCGAGTTCTTCCCGGAGAACCCGCAGAACATCGACGAGCTGCTGGACTCTCTGGCCCAGCGGGCCGCCGCGGCGCAGCGGTTCCGCAACAGCCTGTCCGAAGAGCAGCGTGCGGAGCTGGATGCGTTGGCGCAGCAGGCATTCGGCTCGCCGTCGCTGATGAACGCGCTCAACCGGCTCGACTCGCACCTGCAGGCCGCCCGGCCGGGCGAGGACTGGTCGGGCTCGTCGCGGTTCTCCGGTGACAACCCGATGGGCATGGGTGAGGGCACGCAGGCGCTGGCCGACATCGCCGAACTGGAGCAGCTCGCCGAAGCGCTGTCGCAGAGCTACGCCGGCGCCACGATGGAGGACGTCGACCTCGAGATGCTGGCCCGCCAACTCGGCGACGACGCCGCGGTCGACGCCAAGACACTGGCGGAACTCGAACGCGCGCTGATGGATCAGGGTTTCCTCGACCGCGGCTCCGATGGGCAGTGGCGGCTCTCGCCCAAGGCGATGCGCCAGCTCGGGCAGGCCGCGTTGCGCGATGTGGCACAACAGCTTTCAGGACGACACGGCGAACGCGACACCCGTCGTGCCGGTGCCGCGGGCGAGTTGACCGGCGCCACGCGGCCGTGGGCGTTCGGCGACACCGAACCGTGGAACGTGCCCCGCACCCTGACCAACGCGGTGCTGCGGCAGGCTGGCACGGGTGTCGCCGACAAGCCGTTGCGCATCGCGGTCGAGGACGTCGAGATCTCCGAAACCGAAACGCGCACCCAGGCCGCGGTGGCGCTGCTGGTGGACACGTCGTTCTCGATGGTGATGGAGAACCGGTGGCTGCCGATGAAGCGCACGGCGCTGGCGCTGAATCATCTCGTCAGCACGCGGTTCCGCTCGGATGCGTTGCAAATCATCGCTTTCGGCCGCTACGCGCGCACGGTGAGCGCCGCCGAACTGACCGGGCTGGAAGGCGTCTACGAGCAGGGCACCAATCTGCACCACGCGCTGGCGCTGGCCGGACGTCACCTTCGCCGCCACCCCGACGCCCAGCCGGTGGTGCTCGTCGTCACCGACGGCGAACCCACCGCGCATCTGGAGTCATATGGGCGGAGTGCCGACGCTGACTCGGCGGCTGCGCCGCCGTCCGTCTTCTTCGACTACCCGCCGCATCCGCGGACGATCGCCCACACCGTGAAGGGGTTCGACGACATCGCCAGCCTCGGAGCACAGGTGACGATCTTCCGGCTCGGCAGCGACCCCGGCCTCGCCCGGTTCATCGACCAGGTGGCCCGCCGCGTCGAGGGCCGCGTCGTGGTGCCCGATCTCGACGGGCTGGGCGCTGCGGTGGTGGGGGACTACCTGCGGTCGCGCAAGAGGCGTTAGGCGGCTTTGCGCTTCTTGCGCTTGACGCCGACGCTGCCCCACAGCGAGAAGCCGCGGATGCGCACGCACGGCGCGCCCGGTGTGCCCTCGCCGCTGACGCTCTGGTCGAACGTGCCCATCACCCCGATGCCGTGGAGATCGACATTGACTTCGGGCGGCACCAGGATGGTCTGGCCGCCGAAGATCGAGTAGGAGTGGATTTCGACCTCCGGAGACGTGAAGTCGGCATACCGCAAATCCACCACTCCGCCGCCGAACAGCGCAACGGTCGTCATCCGTCTGGGCACGTTCCACCGGCCGCGGCGCTCGAAGCCGCTCATGATCGCCAGCAGCAGCGTCGACGGCGCAGGCCGACAGGGGCCGCCGGTACGGCCCCGGGAAAAGGCGCCGGGTAGGTCGGCGGACAGTCGGTCGAGCTCGTCGTACGTCTGCGCCGCATACGCTCTGGTCAAACGGGCCTCGTACTCGCTGAGCGGGAGACGGCCCTGGGCGGCGGCCTCGGTGAGCAGCTGCGCCACCTGGATGCGGTCGGTGTCAGCAGCACGCGTCGAACTGTTTTGCGACGCTGGAGTGCTCATCGCAACCTTCTGTTCTTCGCGCAGGCGCTCATCACACACCTCTGTTCTTCGCGCAGGCGCTCATCGCAACCTTCTGTTCTTCGCGCAGGCGCTCATCACCGACGAGCCTACGGCGAACCGCGCGACATGCAACACAGTTGGCCAAACTGTGCTCTGACCGGCACCGGCGAAGCAGATAGATAGGCAAACTTTATTCTGCAGCCGCAAGGTAGTCGACGCCGCCGCCCGTGAAATAGGGTGTCCCCGTCATGGACAAGCTTTCGGGTCTTCAGCAGCGCTTCGAGGAGTCGCGCGCCGGCAAGATCGTGATCAGCGTCTTCATCGCGGTGTTCGTGATCGTCGGGGTCGTGTGGAACATCCCCGACTCGCCGATCAAGCGCGCCTTGACGCCGCCGGTCGAGCCCGTCGCGGCAGCCACCGGGCTCGACCAGTACTGGGGCATGTACGGAACGCCCGTCAAGCGGGTTGAGGCGATCGAGGTACAGATCAAGATGGCCGACGGTCAAACGCGGGTGTGGACGATGCAACCCGATGCCCCCGGCGTTGGTTGGTGGGATCGCTGGATCATGCTTCGGCGCGCAGTGATGACCGACCCCAATGTGCGTCCCCAGGTCGCCCGCTGGGTTGTCAGGCAGACGACAACGCCCGACGAGCACCCCGTCGCGGTCGCGATCGTCCTGTCCACCCAGACCCTGTCGGCGCCGGGCGAAGATGAAGCCAGCAGCGGCAAGCCCGCGACGAAGATCCTGTACCAGGAAACGCTGGCGGGTCGACCATGACCGAACAGGACCGCCCCAAGCGATCGCGCGCGCTCGTCGACGCGTGGTCTGCGTTCTGGTTCACCGCTGAGCCCGCCTACACCCTGGGTCTGGTCCGGATCGGATTCGGCCTCCTGACAGTGGTGTGGGCGCTGACGCTGTTTCCCGACCTGTCGCGCGTGTTCGGAGATCAGGGTGCGGCGCCGGTCTACGCGCCGCGCGATTTCCAATGGAGCATCTTCGGGCTCTGGTCCGGCGAAACGGCGCTTCGGGTCGGGTGGGCGCTGCTGCTGGCGGCCGCGATCGCCCTGATGATCGGTTGGCACAGCCGGATCGCAGCGATCGTCGTCTTCGTGCTGATCTACTCGTTCAACCGACGTGTCGCCGTCATCGTCAACGCCGGCGACACGATCATCATTCTCATCGCCTTGGTCCTGGCGCTGTCCTGTTGCGGCGCGGCGCTTTCCCTGGACCAACGACGTCGCACCGGATCCTTCTGGTCGGCACAGACATCGGCGCGTTGGCCGGTCCGGCTTCTTCAGGTGCAGATGACGTTGATCTACCTGGTCGCCGTTCAGGCGAAGCTGAGCAACAAGTCGTGGGACGACGGCTCGGCCTCGTTTTACGCCTGGCGCACCGACGGCAAGTGGGCACTGCTCGAGGCTCCACAGTGGCTCGCGAGCAACGCCGTGCTGGTGAACATGGCGACGTGGGGCACACTCGTCATCGAGCTGGCGTTGGCGATTCTGGTCTGGAACAGGCGGTTACGGCCGTGGGTGCTGGCGGTCGGCGTGGTCATGCACGTGACGATGATGGTCACCTTGAACGTCGCCTACTTCAGCTTGGCGATGTTCGTCCTTTATCTCGCCTTCATCCCGCCCGAGACCGTGCAGCAGCTGCCCGAGCGGCTGAGGAACCGACGGCGAGAGCCCGCCGCTGCGCCTTAAGCGGTATCGGGCGCCCACCTCGGCGGGCGCTTCTGCAGAAACGCCAGCATTCCTTCGTGGGCCTCCTCGGACACCAGCAAGCGCGCCGACTCCTGGGTCAGCCGCTCGGCATCCCGGTCGAATCCCTCGAGGATCGGCGCTGTCGTCAACGCCTTCGAAGCCGCCAAGCCCTGCGGTGACGCCTTGCCAATCGCGGCGGTCAGCGTCGCGACCGTCGCGTCGACGTCGGCGGCGGCCAGCGTGACCAGCCCGATCTCCGCGGCCTCCTCGGCACCGAACTTTTCGCCGGTCACGAAGTATCGGCCCGCGGCGCGGGCGGTCATCTTCGGCAGCAGGGTCAGCGAAATGATCGACGGCGCAAGGCCGATGCGAGCCTCGGTCAATGCGAAAGTGCTCGCCGACCCGGCCACCACGATGTCGCAGGCGCCGACGAGGCCCAGCCCGCCCGCGCGGACGTGCCCGTCGACGGCCGCGATGACCGGCATCGGCAACTCGAGGATCCGGCGCAGCAGCCTGGTCATCTCGCGGGCGCGGTCCACGGCGACGTCGCCGGGGTCACGGCCTGCCGCTTCCGCGAGATCGGCACCGGCACAGAAGGTTCCGCCGGTGTGCGTCAACACGACCGTGCGCACATCGTTCTCTTCGGCGGCGTCGGACAACCCTTGATGCAGCTGGTTCACCAGCGTAGTGGACAGGGCGTTGCGGTTTTCCGGCGAGTCGAGCACCAGACGCGCGACGCTGCCCTCGACGGAGTACTGGACGAGCGCACTCATCAATAAGACCTGGGCAGCCCGAGTGATGTCTGCGCCACGAAGTTGAGCACCATCTCGCGGCTGACAGGCGCGATGCGGGCCAGCTTCGACGCGGTCACCGCCGCGGCGATGCCGTACTCCTTGGTCAAGCCGTTGCCGCCCAGCGACTGAACCGCCTGGTCGACCGCGCGCACCGACGCCTCGCCCGCGGCGTACTTCGCCATGTTCGCCGCCTCGGCGGCGCCCACATCGTCACCGCTGTCGTAGAGCGCCGCCGCCTTCTGCATCATCAGTTTGGCCAGCTCGATCTCGATGTGATTCTGCGCCAACGGATGTGACAAGCCCTGGTGTGCGCCGATCGGTGTCTTCCACACCTGCCGGGTCTTCACGTAGTCGACGGCCTTGTTGATCGCGAAGCGGCCCATGCCGACCGCGCTGGCCGCCCCCATGATGCGTTCGGGGTTCAGGCCGGCGAACAGCTGGGCGATCGCGGCGTCCTCGGAGCCGACCAGCGCGTCGGCGGGCAGCCGCACCTCGTCGAGGAACAGCTGGAACTGGTTCTCCGGGCTGACCAGTTCCATCTCGATCTTGGTCCAGCTCAACCCTTTCGCGTCGGTCGGCACGATGAACAGCGCCGGACGCAGGTTGCCGGTTTTAGCTTCCTCGGTTCGGCCGACCACCAGCACCGCCTGGGCCTGGTCGACGCCGGAGATGTACACCTTCTGGCCGGACAGGATCCAGTCCCCGCCGTCGCGGCGCGCGGTGGTGGTGATGCGGTGGCTGTTCGACCCGGCGTCGGGTTCGGTGATGGCGAACGCCATGGTGATCGAGCCGTCCGCGATGCCGGGCAGCCAGTGCTTCTTCTGGTCGTCGGTGCCGAACTTGGCGATGATGGTGCCGTTGATGGCAGGGGAGACGACCATCAGCAGCAGTGGGCAGCCCGCCGTGGCCATCTCTTCCATCACCAGCGACAGCTCGTACATGCCAGCGCCGCCGCCGCCATACTGCTCGGGCAGGTTGACGCCGATGAAGCCGAGCTTGCCTGCCTCGCTCCACAATTCGTCGGTGTGCTGGCCGGCCCTGGCCTTCTCCAGATAGTAATCCTGACCGTAGTTGGCGGCCATCGCGGCGACGGACTTTCGCAGCGCCTGTTGTTCCTCGGTTTCTACGAAGCTGGTCATGACTCTCCTCCGGGACTTTCCACGCGGGCAAGTACAGTGCCGACATCGACCTGCTGGCCGACGCCGACGTTGAGTTCGGCGAGCACACCGTCGCCGGGCGCGGTGATCGTGTGCTCCATCTTCATCGCCTCGAGCCACACCAGCGGCTGTCCCGCCGTCACGGCGTCGCCGACCGCCGCGCCGATCCGCAACACCGACCCCGGCATGGGCGCCAGCAGCGAACCCTGGGCGACTGCGGCGTCGGGATCGCCGAAGCGCGGCAGCGCGACAAGGTGTACCGGTCCAAGCGGCGAGTCGACGAAGGTGTCGGCAAAGTCAGGGCCGTAGCGCGCGACATCGAATGCGCGGTCCACCCCGTCGACATTCAGCACGACGCGGTCCGGGCCCGCCGACACGAGCGCGACGCCCTCATGGTCGGGCAGCGCAACGCCCGTGCGGGTGAACCGGTAGCGCACCTGGTGCTCTGCGCCGGCGGCGTCGCTGTAGGACTTGATCTGGAAGGCCGACGCCAGGTTGCGCCAGCCGCTGGGTGCCGCGGCGAACACCGTTGCGGCCCTGCGGTTGTGCGCGGCGTCGGCCAGCGCGGCGGCAACCGCGGACAGCCCGACGGCGCGCGCGTCCGCCAGCGGCGCCGCCAGCTCGGCAAGACCGTGGGTGTCGAAGAACGCGGTGTCGGTGGCGCCGTCGACGAATGCCGGGTGTCGCAACACGTTCACCAGAAGATCGCGGTTTGTGTGGACGCCGTGAATGCGCGTGCGCGCCAGCGCGTCGGCGAGCACGCTCGCGGCCTGTCGTCGCGCCGGTGCATACGAGATGACCTTGGCGAGCATCGGGTCGTAGTAGATCGAGACCACCGAGCCGTCGACGATGCCGGTGTCGAGACGGACATGCCCGGGCACGTCGAAGTGATGCACAGTGCCCGGCCTGCGGTCGCCACCCCTTGGCCGGGTCTTCGGCATAGAGCCTTGCCTCGATCGAATGACCGCGAGACGCCGGTGGTTCGGTGTCGAGGCGGCCACCGTCGGCGACGAGCAGCTGCAACTCGACCAGATCCAGCCCCGTGGTGGCCTCGGTGACGGGGTGCTCGACCTGCAGCCGGGTGTTCATCTCCAGGAAGAAGAAGTCGCCGGACTCGTCGGCCATGAATTCCACGGTTCCCGCACCGGTGTAGGCGATCGCCTCCGCAGCTAGTCGCGCAGCGTCGAACAGTTTGGCGCGCATCCCCGGCGTGCGTTCGACCAGCGGCGAGGGTGCCTCCTCGATGATCTTCTGGTGGCGGCGCTGAATGGAGCACTCGCGCTCACCGACCGCCCACACGGTGCCGTGCGCATCGGCGAGCACCTGCACCTCGACGTGGTGGCCGGTGGCGAGGTAGCGCTCGCAGAACACGGTCGGATCGCCGAACGCAGACTGGGCTTCGCGGCGGGCGGCTTCGGTTTGCGCCGGCAGCTTGGACAAGTCGTCGACCACCCGCATGCCGCGGCCACCGCCACCCGCCGAGGCCTTGATCAGCACCGGCAACTGCTCGGCGGTGACGGTGTCGGGATCGAGTTCTTCGAGCACCGGAACACCCGCGGCGGCCATCATCTTCTTCGCCTCGATCTTGGAGCCCATCGCGGCCACCGCAGCGATCGGCGGGCCGATCCAGGTCAGGCCGGAATCGAGCACCGCGGCAGCGAATTCGGCGTTCTCGGAGAGGAAGCCGTAGCCGGGATGGACGGCGTCCGCCCCGGCGGCACGGGCGGCCGCGATCAACTGCGCGGGGTCGAGGTAGCCCGCCGGAGCCGCCGGGTCGGCGACATTGGGACCCGTGCCCTCGAGTCGGACCGCAGCGTCGGCCTCGCTCACATGCGGCGACGCGGCGTCGGGATCGGTGTACACGGCGACGGTGCCGATGCCCAGCCGCCTGCAGGTGTTGAACACCCGCCGGGCGATCTCACCGCGGTTGGCGACCAGAACTCGAGTGATCATGTGGGACTCACATCCGGAAGACGCCGAAATTCGACGTCCCCTTGATCGGGCCATTCGCGATGGCGGACAGGCACATTCCCAACACGGTCCTGGTGTCGCGCGGATCGATCACCCCGTCGTCGTAGAGCCGGCCGGACAGAAACATCGGTAGTGACTCGGCCTCGATCTGCGCTTCCACGGCCGCCCGCAGCGCGGCGTCGGCGTCCTCGTCGACTTGTTGGCCACGCGCCTCGGCGGCCGCCCGGCTGACGATCGACAGCACGCCTGCGAGCTGCGTGCCACCCATCACCGCGGACTTCGCGCTCGGCCAGGCGAACAGGAAGCGGGGATCGTAGGCGCGCCCGCACATGCCGTAGTGGCCCGCGCCGTAGGAGGCGCCGATCAGCAGAGAGAGGTGCGGCACGGTCGAGTTCGACACGGCGTTGATCATCATCGAACCGTGCTTGATCATCCCGCCTTCCTCATACTTGCGGCCCACCATGTAGCCAGTCGTGTTGTGCAGGAACAACAGTGGCGTGTCGGCGCGGTTGGCCAGTTGGATGAACTGTGTCGCCTTCTGCGATTCCTCACTGAACAGCACGCCGCGGTGGTTGGCCAGGATGCCGATCGGATAGCCGTACAACGTCGCCCATCCGGTCACCAGCGACGAGCCGTAGAGAGCCTTGAACTCGTCGAACTCGGAACCGTCGACGATGCGGGCGATCACGTCGCGCGGGTCGAACGGAATCCTCAAATCGGACGGCACGATGCCGAGCAGTTCCTCGGCGTCGAACAGCGGCTCGGTCACCGGGCCCGGCGCGGGTCCCTGCTTGCGCCAGTTCAGTCTCGCGACGATGCGGCGCCCGATACGGATCGCGTCGGGCTCGTCGATCGCGAAGTAGTCGGCGAGACCCGATGTGCGGGCGTGCATTTCGGCACCGCCGAGCGACTCGTCGTCGGACTCCTCGCCGGTGGCCATCTTGACCAGCGGCGGCCCGGCCAGGAACACCTTCGAGCGCTCCTTGATCATCACTACGTGGTCGGACATGCCGGGGATGTAGGCGCCGCCCGCGGTGGAGTTACCGAACACCAGCGCGATGGTCGGAATGCCTGCCGCCGACAACCGTGTCAGGTCGCGGAACATGGCCCCGCCGGGGATGAAGATCTCCTTCTGAGTCGGGAGGTCGGCACCGCCGGACTCGACGAGTGAGATCACCGGCAGCCGGTTCTCCAAGGCGATCTGGTTGGCGCGCAGGATCTTCTTCAGCGTCCACGGGTTGCTGGTGCCGCCCTTGACCGTCGGGTCGTTGGCCACCAGCATGCACTCCACACCGCTGACCGCGCCGATTCCCACCACCAGGCTGGCCCCGACCTGAAAGTCGCTGCCCCAGGCGGCAAGCGGGCTCAGCTCCAGAAACGGTGAGTCCGGGTCGACGAGCAACTCGATGCGTTCGCGTGGCGTCAGTTTGCCGCGGGCGTGATGGCGCTCGACGTACTTGGCGCCGCCTCCGCCGAGCGCCTTGGCGTGCTCGGTGTCGAGCTCGGCGAGCTTCGTCGTCATCACCGACGCCGCTTCGGTGTAGGCCGGCGACGCGGGGTCGAGAGTGGACCGCAGCGCCGATGAGAAGCTTGCGCGAAGAGAATCAGATGCCGTCACGATTGAAAGCCAAGCGTCTTCGCGGCCAGCGAGGTCAGGATCTCGGTGGTGCCGCCGCCGATGCCGAGGATCCGCATGTCGCGGTACTGGCGCTCGATCTCGGACTCGGCCATGTATCCCATGCCACCGAACAGCTGCACAGCCTTATTGGCCACCCATTCGCCGGCCTCGACGGCGGTGTTCTTGGCGAAGCACACTTCGGCGATCAGATTCGTCTCACCGGCGAGTTGGCGCTCGACGATGTTGTGGGTGTACACCCGCGCGACGTCGACCCGACGCGCCATGTCGGACAGCGTGTTCTGCACCTCCTGGCGCGCGATCAGCGGCTTGCCGAACGTCTCGCGATTGCGGCACCACTCCACTGCGAGGTCCAGACAGCGTTGCGCGCTGGCGTAGGCCTGCGCTGCCAGGCCGACACGTTCGGAGACGAACGCCGCGGCGATCTGCAGGAAGCCGGTGTTCTCGGCGCCGATGAGGTTGGCGGCGGGCACCCGGACGTCGGTGTAGGACAGCTCGGCGGTGTCCGAGGACCGCCAGCCCATCTTGTCCAGTTTGCGGGTGACCTCGAAGCCCGGCGTGTCCTTGTCGACGACGATCAGCGAAACACCGCCCGCGCCAGGGCCTCCCGTGCGGGCTGCGGTCACCACATAGTCGGCCCGCACGCCGGAGGTGATGTAGGTCTTGGCGCCGTTGAGGATGTAGTCGTCACCGTCGCGCTCCGCGCGCGTCGTCAGGTGCCCGACATCCGAACCTCCGCCCGGTTCGGTGATGGCCAGGCTGCCGATCAGCTCACCGCGCAGCGTGGGGCGCACGTAGGTGTCGATCAAGCGCTCGTCGCCTGAGGCGATCATGTGTGGGACCGCGATGCCGCAGGTGAACAGCGAGGCGAACACGCCGCCCGGCGCGCCCGAGTAGTGCATCTCCTCGCAGATGATCACGGCATCCGCGCCGTCGCCACCTCCGCCGCCGACCGCTTCGGGCAGCCCCGCTCCGAGCAGTCCGGCGTCGCCCGCTTTGCGATGCAGATCGCGCGGCAGCTCGCCGGTGCGTTCCCACTCGTCGACATTGGGCAGGACCTCACGTTCTGCGAACGCGCGCACCGTCTTTCGCAGCTGCTCACGCTCAGGGGTATGCCACATGCTCACGTAAGCAACTCCTCAGGTATGTCGATATGACGGCTGCGCAGCCACTCGCCCAGCCCCTTGGCCTGCGGGTCGAACCGGGCCTGATAGGCCACCCCCTGTCCGAGGATGTCCTCGATCACGAAGTTGACCGCCCGTAGGTTCGGCAGCAGGTGGCGGGTGACCATCAAATCGGCTGTCTCCGGCAACAATTCGCGCAATTTGTCGACGGTGAGCGAGTGCGCGAGCCAGCGCCAGTGCTCGCCGGTGCGGACCCACACGCCGACGTTGGCGCTGCCTCCCTTGTCGCCGCTGCGGGCACCCGCGATCAGCCCAAGCGGCACGCGCCTGGTCTCGCCGAATGGCAGCGGTTCGGGCAGGGCGAACGGCGCGACGGGCGCGAGTGTCAGCGTTTCGGTCGCGGGCGGTATGTCGGTGCGCGAACCGTCGGCGTGCACCGCCACATGCGGGACGTCGGCGGCGGACACGTAGCCGGGTTTGAAGACCCCGTACACCTGGCCGTCGCCCGGCGGTGTGGTGCTGGTGAATCCGGGGTAGCTCGCAAGCGCCAGTTCGACTGCGGCGGAGGAGAATTTGCGTCCGACGTTGGCGGGGTCGGGATCGCGGACCACGCACCGCAGCAGCGCGCTGGCGGCTTCTTCGGTGTCGGCGTCGGGCTTGTCGGTGCGCGCCAGCGTCCACTGCATCTCCGCGGGCTTGACCGTCAGGCTGGTCTCGAGCTGTCTGCGGACCAGCTCGGCCTTGGCCTCGATGTCCAAACCCGTGAGTACGAGTGTCATCTCGTTGCGGAATCCGCCGATGCTGTTGAGCGACACCTTCAGCGTGGGCGGGGGCGGTTCACCCTTCACGCCGCTGATCCGCACCCGGTCGGGCCCGTCGTCGGACAGTTCGACGGTGTCCACCCGCAGGGTGGCGTCGGGATTCGGGTAGCGCGCCCCGGCGATCTCGTAGAGCAGCTGTGCGGTGACGGTGTCGATGGTGACCGCGCCGCCGGTGCCGGAATGCTTGGTGATCACCGAGGATCCGTCCGGATAGATCTCGGCGAGCGGAAACCCGGGATGGGTCAGGTCGGCGATTTCGGTGAAGAACGAGAAGTTGCCGCCGGTGGCCTGCGTGCCGCACTCGATGACATGGCCGGCGGCGATGGCGCCGGCGAGACGGTCGTAGTCGGTGCGGCCCCAGCCGTGATGCGCGGCCGCCGGCCCGACGATCACCGATGCGTCGGTCACCCGGCCGGTCACGACGACGTCCGCGCCTGCGGTCAGGCAGTCGGCGATGCCCCACGCACCGAGGTAGGCGTTGGCGGCGAGCGTCGATGCCGCGCCCGATGTCGCCGCCGTTGCGGCTCCCAACCCGAGCTCCTCCGCCCGTGCGATCAGGTCGTCGCCTTCCACATGGGCGACCCGCACGTCCAGGCCGAGCCGCTGGGCGAGCGCACGCACCGCCTCGGCCAACCCGGCAGGGTTCAGGCCACCCGCATTGGCGACGATGCGCACCCCGCGGTCGAGGGCGACGCCGAGGCAGTCCTCGAGCTGGACCAGGAAGGTCTTGGCGTAACCGCGGTCGGGCGACTTCGCGCGGTCGCGCGCCAGGATCAGCATGGTCAACTCGGCGAGATAGTCGCCGGTCAGGTAGTCCAGCTCGCCGCCGGTGAGCATCTCCCGCATCGCGGCGAGCCGGTCGCCGTAGAAGCCCGAGCAGTTGCCGATGCGGACCGGACCGGTACGAGACGAGGTCACGCAGGCTCCCTTCATCGCGCCCCAACCAACCGGTAGGTTAGCGGTAACCGGCGGTATCGCGTCAATAGGTGGTTTGTGTGCGTTTTGATGCGGTCAGCGCTCCCGAACGCACACAAATCGCTCTTTTTGGAGGCTACGCAGGCCAGCGGCTATCCTGAAGGGCAATTGCCGACGCCTAACGCTGCGCGGCAGGAGCCAGATCGCCGGCTCGGCCGGCGCGACTTGCACCCCCTTATAAAGAGGAGATCATCACCATGGCCGTGCCCAAGCGCAGGATGTCGCGCGCGAACACCCGTAGCCGGCGCTCGCAGTGGAAGGCCAAGCGCACCGACCTCGTCGGCGTCACCGTCGCCGGCCAGCAGCACAAGGTGCCGCGCCGACTGCTCAAGGCCGCCCGCCTCGGTCTGATCGACCTCGACCGGCGCTAAAACTGGCTGGTCCCGTCTCCTCTTCGCGCAAGCGCTCATCGGCGCGCCTCTCAGGTCACTCTCAGATGCGGGGTTGACACTGTGGCAGTGCGCATACTTGTCGTCGACGACGATCGCGCGGTGCGCGAATCCCTGCGTCGGTCGCTTTCCTTCAACGGCTACTCCGTCGAACTCGCTCAGGACGGCGTCGAGGCTCTTGACCTGATCACCCATAACCGGCCCGATGCAGTCGTGCTCGATGTGATGATGCCGCGGCTGGACGGCCTCGAGGTGTGCCGTCAGCTGCGCAGCACCGGCGACGATCTGCCGATCCTGGTGCTGACCGCACGCGACTCGGTTTCCGAGCGCGTCGCCGGCTTGGACGCCGGCGCCGACGACTACCTGCCGAAGCCATTCGCCCTGGAGGAACTTCTGGCCCGGATGCGCGCGTTGCTGCGCCGGACCACGCCCGACGACGGCTCCGAATCGCCCGCGATGACGTTCTCGGACCTGTCGCTGGATCCCGTGACGCGTGACGTCACGCGCGGACAACGTCATATCAGCCTGACCCGCACGGAGTTCGCGCTTCTCGAGATGCTGATCGCGAACCCCCGTCGCGTGCTCACCCGCAGCCGCATCCTCGAGGAGGTGTGGGGCTTCGACTTCCCGACCTCCGGCAACGCCCTCGAGGTCTACGTCGGGTACCTCCGTCGTAAGACCGAGGCGGAAGGTGAACCGCGGCTGATCCACACCGTGCGCGGCGTGGGCTATGTGCTGCGTGAGACACCCCCGTAAATGTCAGCACAGAAGTTCGGGTTGCGGCCGCAACCCAATTCGTTGCCAGCGCTGTCGACGACAAGTTCACTGTCACTGCGGTGGCGCGTGATGCTGCTCGCCATGTCGATGGTGGCGATGGTCGTGGTGCTGATGGCAGTCGCCGTTTACGCGGTGGTCTCGCGGGCGCTCTACGACGACATCGACAACCAGCTGCACAGCCGGGCCCGGCTGCTCATCGAGAGCGGGTCGCTGGCCGCCGACCCGGCCAAGGCCATCGAGGGCACGGCCTACTCGGACGTCAACGCGATGCTGGTGAATCCCGGCCGGTCCATCTTCACCGCCAACCAGCAGGGCCAGGCGCTCCCGCTGGGCGAACCGGAGAAGGCGGTCGTGCAGGGCGAGTTTCTGATGTCGTTGCGCTCGGTCAACCAGCAGCGCGTGCTGGCTGTGCACCTGGTCAACGGCAGCACGCTGCTGATCTCCAAGAGCCTCGCGCCCACCGACAAGGTGCTCAAACGGCTGGGCACGGTGTTGCTCATTGTCGGCGGGGTCGGTGTCGCGGTCGCCGCCATGGCGGGCGGAGCCGTCGCGCGCGCCGGGTTGAGACCGGTGGCCCGGCTCACCGAAGCCGCCGAACGGGTGGCCCGCACCGATGACCTTCGGCCCATCCCGGTGGTCGGCAGCGACGAACTTGCCCGTCTCACAGAGGCTTTCAACATGATGCTGCGGGCGCTGGCCGAGTCTCGGGAGCGCCAGGCACGACTCGTCACCGATGCCGGCCACGAACTGCGCACGCCCCTGACATCGTTGCGCACCAACGTGGAACTCCTGATGGCGTCCATGGCCCCTGGCGCGCCGCGGCTACCCGAAGAGGAGATGGCTGGGCTTCGCGCCGATGTGATCGCCCAGATCGAGGAATTGTCGACGCTCGTCGGCGATTTGGTGGACCTCACTCGCGAAGAGGCGGGTGCAGTCGTGCACGAACCCGTCGACATGACCGAAATGGTCGACCGCTCGCTGGAGCGAGTTCGCCGTCGCCGCAACGATGTTGAGTTCGACGTGACGATGACGCCGTGGCAGGTCTACGGTGACGGCGGCGGGTTGGAGCGCGCGGTGATCAACCTGCTCGACAATGCCGCCAAGTGGAGCCCGCCCAACGGGACGGTCGGTATTCGGCTGTCCCAGATCGATCCGATGCATGCCGATCTGGTGGTGTCCGACCAGGGCCCGGGCATTCCACCGCAGGAACGTCGACTGGTGTTCGAGCGGTTCTTCCGGTCGACATCCGCGCGCGCGATGCCGGGTTCCGGGCTCGGGCTCGCGATCGTGAAACAGGTAGTGGTCAAACACGGTGGCATGCTGCGAGTCGAGGATGCCGTCCCAGGCGGTCAACCACCGGGAACCTCGATTCACGTGGTGCTGCCCGGCCGCCCGATGCCCGGTGACGCCCAACGCCGACACGCGGCCGCTGACGTGGACGTACCCATGGTCAGCGCCGACAATGATTGAACGGGACGCGGCAAGGGGAAGTCTGTGCCTGTCCCGAACGTTCTCTAAGTGGATTCTCAGCCCGTATGGGCACCGTGGGAGAGCGACAAGCGTTGTTCCAGTTGTCGGAACCTACTAACAGGAAGAGCACCGCAGCGACATGACGAACCATCCGAGGTACTCGCCGCCGCCGCAGCCCGGTCGACCCGGGGGGTATGAGCAAGCGGCGCCCGGCTACCCCGGCGCGCAGCGGCCCAACCCCTATCAGCAGCAGCAGTACGACTGGCGGTACGCCACGCAGCAGCAGCCCCAGCCTTTTCGCCCGCCCTACGACCCGTATCGGGGTGCCCCTGTTCCGCCGCTGCCACCCCAAAAGCGTTCGCGCGCAGGTGCTTTGACTGCTGGAGCCATCGCGGTGGCGATTGTCTCCGCAGGCGTCGGTGGCGGAGTCGCGCTGGTGGCGCGCCCTGACAGTCCGGCGACCACGTCGACGGTCAACGGTGCCGCGCCCAGTGTGCCCGCCGCGAGCCTGCCTGCGGGTTCGGTCGAGCAGGTCGCGGCGAAGGTGGTGCCCAGTGTCGTCAAGCTCGAGGTGGACCTGGGCCGGCAGTCCGAGGAGGGCTCCGGCATCATCCTGTCTTCCGACGGCCTGATCCTGACCAACAACCACGTCGTATCCGCCGCCCAGGACGGCGGCGGAGCACCCCCCGCCCCGCCCGTTCCAGGAGCGCCGACTCCGGCGGGAACGGAGACGAAGATTACGTTCTCCAACGGTTCGACTACCGGCTTCACCGTCGTGGGAACCGACCCGAGCAGCGACATCGCCGTGGTGCGCGCACAGAACGCGTCCGGGTTGACGCCGGTCACGATCGGCTCGTCGGCGAACCTGCGCGTGGGCCAGGACGTCGTGGCGGTCGGTTCCCCGCTGGGGCTCGAGGGCACGGTGACCACCGGAATCATCAGTGCGCTGAACCGGCCGGTCGCCGCGGGTGGCGACGCGAAGAACCAAAACACGGTGCTTGACGCGATCCAGACCGACGCCGCGATCAACCCCGGCAACTCCGGCGGTGCGCTGGTGAACATGAACGGCGAACTCATCGGCGTGAACTCGGCCATCGCCACGCTCGGCAGCGACGCGGGTCCGCAGGCACAGAGCGGATCGATCGGCCTCGGCTTCGCCATCCCGATCGACCAGGCCAAGCGGATCGCCGACGAGCTGATCAAGAACGGGTCCGCCGCGCACGCCTCGTTGGGGGTCCAGGTGGGCAATGATGCGACCACCGACGGCGCGCGGATCGTCGAGGTCACCGAGGGCGGTGCAGCAGCCGCCGCCGGCCTGCCCAGCGGTGTCGTGGTGACCAAGGTCGACGACCGCGTCATCAACAGCGCCGACGCGCTGGTGGCGGCGGTCCGGTCCAAAGCGCCCGGTGACAAAGTGACCCTGACCTTCCTCGACCCCGCGGGTAAGGCACAGACCGTGCAGGTCACGCTCGGCAAGGCCCAGCAGTGAGTCAGACAACGTTGCGAGTGGCTGCGCCGCTGTCTGCGCCCGGATATACGGTTGGGTTCATGGAACAGCCAGGGGAATTGGTCGGACGGGCGCTTGTCGTGGTTGTCGATGACCGCACGGCGCACGGCGAGGAGGACCACAGCGGTCCGTTGGTCACCGAACTGCTGGGTGAGGCGGGCTTCGTGGTTGACGGAGTGGTCGTCGTCTCGTCCGACGAGGTCGAGATCCGCAACGCGTTGAACACCGCGGTGATCGGTGGTGTCGACCTGGTTGTCTCCGTGGGCGGCACGGGGGTCACCCCGCGCGACGTCACGCCCGAGGCGACACGCGACATCCTCGACCGTGAGCTTCTCGGTATTTCCGAAGCGCTGCGGGCTTCCGGCTTGTCGGCCGGGATCGTCGATGCCGGCGTCTCTCGGGGCCTTGCCGGAATCTCGGGCAGCACCCTCGTAGTTAACCTCGCCGGCTCGCGGGCAAGCGTGCGCGACGGCATGGCCACGCTCAACCCGCTGGCGGTCCAGATCATCGGTCAGCTATCCAGCCTGGAGATCTAAAGCGAGTGGTTCCGGTTGCCGTAAAGAGTCGCGCGCGACGCGATTTCTCATGCGGCACAGTAGGTTACGGCCACGTGAACCGGTGCCACACCGCTGATGTGATGTTTGTCACAACGGGTGATCTCTGATGACTGAGGGGTCGGCGAACCAGGGGGATCTGGTTAACCCCCGGCCGGCAAAGCCGCGGCCCGATTCGGACTCTGACGATCGGGGCAACAGGTCGGCCGAGGAGATTGCCGAACATGAGCGTTGGCTGCAGGAGAACAGGCCGCCGCACCACGGCTGACCTGTGAGTTCTCTGTCAACCACCTGATCAGCTTCGCGATCTGGACGCTTGCGGTTGCTGGCCGATGTCGCGGCCGGCGCGAATCAGGGCCCGGCCAATGCGGCCCGTCGAGTGAGCAAAGCCGCCGTGCCTGGGCGAACCCGATCCTGCGACGACGAACCGATGCGCTTTCGATACGGGGGTGTTACGCGGACACGTACGCGTTGCCGGTTGGATGCCCCGCCGTTATGTTCCTCGTGTCAACGATGAGCAACGCGTAAGAGCAGCATGTGAAGGCTCTCATTTAAATCACATGAGGCACCTGCGCCGTGTGTGGTCTCCGCGCGAGGCCACACACGAACAACAACACGGTGGGCCCCGGCGTCCCCGTCGACATAGCTAGGGAGAACATGAAGGCAATCAGTCGGGTGCTGATCGCGATGGTGGTGGCCATCGCGTCCCTGTTCGTCAGTACTGGCACCTCTCACGCGGGGCTGGACAACGAGTTGAGTCTCGTTGACGGTCAAGATCGGACGATGACGATTCAGCAGTGGGACACGTTCCTCAATGGGGTGTTTCCGTTGGACCGCAACCGGCTGACCCGTGAGTGGTTCCACAGCGGTCGGGCGAAGTACATCGTCGCGGGCGCGGGAGCCGATGAGTTCGAGGGCACCCTCGAGCTGGGGTATCAGATCGGTTTCCCCTGGTCGTTGGGGGTGGGTATCAACTTCAGCTACACCACGCCGAACATCCTGATCGACGACGGCGACCTGTCCGGACTGAACCCGTTCAACTCGGTCATCACGCCCAACCTGTTCCCGGGTGTGTCGATTTCCGCTGATCTGGGCAACGGCCCCGGCATCCAGGAGGTCGCGACCTTCTCGGTCGACGTCGCGGGTGCGGCCGGCGGTGTGGCGGTGTCCAACGCGCACGGCACGGTGACCGGCGCGGCCGGTGGCGTGTTGTTGCGTCCGTTCGCTCGGCTCATCTCCAAGGCTGGTGACAGCGTCACCACGTATGGCGAGCCCTGGAACATGAACTGAATCCCTAGCAAACGAGTCGGCCCCCGGATTTCGTCCGGGGGCCGATCTCGTTTCGCTGACGCCCCCGTTAGGGTTGACGCGGTCCCGTTGCCACTTCGACTTCGGGACGTTATGTTCCTTGTGCCCACGATGAGCGGAACTTAAGACAAGCATGTGAACCTTCTCATTTGGGTCACATGAGGCGTGTGGGTCGTGTGTTGTAACGGCATACCGGCCAGGCACGAACAACACCACGGTGGACCGGAGGGGTCCATCGTCTACATAGCTAGGGAGAGCATGAAGGCAATCAGTCGGGTGCTGATCGCGATGGTTGCGGCCATCGCTTCACTGTTCGTGAGCACTGGCACCTCTCACGCGGGGCTGGACAACGAGTTGAGTCTCGTTGACGGTCAAGATCGGACGCTGACGATTCAGCAGTGGGACACGTTCCTCAATGGGGTGTTTCCGTTGGACCGCAACCGGCTGACCCGAGAGTGGTTCCACAGCGGTCGGGCGAAGTACATCGTCGCGGGCGCGGGAGCCGATGAGTTCGAGGGCACCCTCGAGCTGGGGTATCAGATCGGTTTCCCCTGGTCGCTGGGCGTCGGCATCAACTTCAGCTACACCACGCCGAACATCCTGATCGACGACGGCAACCTGTCCGGACTGAACCCGTTCAACTCGGTCATCACGCCCAACCTGTTCCCGGGTGTGTCGATCAGTGCTGACCTCGGCAACGGCCCCGGCATCCAGGAAGTCGCGACCTTCTCGGTCGACGTCGCGGGTGCGGCCGGCGGTGTGGCGGTGTCCAACGCACACGGCACGGTGACCGGCGCGGCCGGCGGCGTGTTGTTGCGTCCGTTCGCACGGCTCATCTCCAAGGCCGGTGACAGCGTCACCACGTACGGCGAGCCCTGGAACATGAACTAGCGAATCTCCCAGGCTACAAAAACAGCCCCCGGATCATTCCGGGGGCTGTTTTGCGTCCGCGCTCAGGTCTTGTCTGCGCTGGTCGTCTTGGCCGTGTCGGGGCTGGGACCGGAACCCGGGCTGGGGGGCGGGGCCCCGTTGGTATCGGCGAGGATGTTGCGGATCTCGGTCAGCAGGGTCAGCTCGGTGTCCTGGGCCTGCTCAACCTCACCCTTCTTGCGCAGCCTGTTGTAGGGCAGTACGACCAGGAAGTAGACGACCGCGGCGACCAGGATGAAGCTGATGGCCGCCGACAGCAGGATGTTGAGGTCGATGGTCTGGTCGCCGCCGATGTTGATCCGCAGGATGCCGTAGTCGGAATCGCCGCCGGCGCCGATGCGGTTGATGAGCGGCTGGATGATGCTGTCGGTGAATTTCGTGACCAACGCGGTGAACGCGGTGCCGATGACCACCGCAACCGATAGATCGACGATGTTGCCTCGGGCGAGAAACTCCTTGAAGCCCTTCAACATGCGCGCGTGTCCTTCCTGAAGTCCCGTGCATCTGATAGAAGCCCGACGTTAGTCGCGTCGGTGCTGCAGCGTTCGACAACCGATGCTAGGTTCGCGAGTCATGGCTGGGTTTGCGATGCGATGCGTGTTGTCGGTCTCGGCGGGTGTGTTCATCGGCGCGTCGGCGTTCGCGATGGCTTCGGCCGCAGCACAACCGGCTCCGGTCCCGCCGCCAGCGCCGGCTCAACCCGGCTCGACGTCCGACGACCTGGCCGACATGGTCATGGACGTCATCGAGAACGGCACTGTCGCGGCACCGACAACCACCCCTGTGCCCGTCAGCGGCAACGGTCAGTGAAAGGTCAGCGTGACCGTCTGCACCAGGGTGGCACCCGCCACCTCGTTGGCGGAGTGAGCGGGCAGCGCCACCAGCACAACGCGATCGCCACCGTTGCCCGCCCCGGTCGGCTTCTTGGACACGAGCACCACGACTGCGTCGGTCGCGACGACCGAAGGCCGCGCATCGCCTTGAGCGGTGTCGTCCGCGGCCAGCACGTCGACCACGTCGCCGGGACGGATCAGATCGAACAGCGCTGGGTCAGCAAGGTGCAGCGGGACGATGCGCGCATCCGGACCCGCCGCCGACTCGGCGAGCCGCGGGCCCAGCAGGCGAACGTCGGTGATGGCTTCGCCGCGGCGGGCCGGCCCCGCCAGTGTCGAGCCGACGACCGCACCGACATCTGACTGCGATCCATCGGGAACCGTTGTCGCCGTGCGGCTTTCGAGCCGGACATCGGAGTCGATCAACTCGACACCCGGCGACAGATCCCTGGCGGCGACGACGATGTCGATTCGGTCGCCCCTCGGATCGGGGCGCAGTGCCGCGACGGCGGCCAGCACGACAAGCCCGCCCGCGACCACCCGGCGTGCGGCTACGGTGCGCGACCAGTCGGGGCGTAGCCCGTCACGAAGCCGGTTGAGCACCGACGGATTGAGAGAGTCCCCCATACCGCCAAACTAGGCAGCAAGTGACCGCGATGGCGGCGACTCACGTCGCGCCTGTGGATAACCTCCGGCGCTAGCTCGAGGCCGCGGCGGCCGGTGCCGAGCTGGTGGAGCTGGAGCTCGAGTCGCTCGACGAGCTCGACGACGATTTCTCCGAGGACGACTTGTCCGATGACGAGGACGCCGCCGACTCCGAGCTGCTGGAAGAGCCGTTGGTCGAACTCGAGGCGCTCGACGAGCTCTTGGCGGACTCACGGCTGTCGTTGCGGTAGAAGCCGCTGCCCTTGAATACCACTCCCACGTTGCCGAAGAGCTTGCGCAGGCGGCCGCTGCACCCAGGGCAGGACGTCAGCGCATCATCACTGAAGGCCTGCACCGCATCGAAGCGATTGCCGCACTCGGTGCACGCATAGGAATAGGTAGGCACGAAATCCTCCGAGATGGTTTAACTACTTAGCACTCTACCGGCTTAAGTGCTAGAACCGCTACGTGAGGCGCGTCATTCCCGCCCTGATCGCGCTGCTCGCGCTCGCGGTCGCCGTGGTCGCGTGGATGCACTGGCAGAGCCGGTCCGGCCACGCGGCGCCCGCTGCCCCGTCGGTACACACACCCGGCTATGACCAGGCGCGGGCGCTGTTGACCGACCTGCCCGTAAAGGGCTGGGATCGCCGCACCGACTTCGCGCGGTACCGGTTCGGCGAGCAATGGAGCGACGACGTCGAGGTGGAGTTCGGGCACAACGGATGCAACACCCGTGACGACATCTTGAGGCGCGACCTCACCGGACTCGTGGTGCGACCGGGCACCTGCTTTGCGCAGAGCGGCGTGTTGATCGACCCGTACACCGGTCAATCCATCCCGTTCGTTCGCGGGCCGGAGACGTCGGATGCGGTGCAGATCGACCATGTGGTGTCGTTGTCCGACGCCTGGTACAAAGGCGCCCGCGACTGGGACGACGAGCGCAGGCGAGACTTCGCCAACGATCCGCGCAACCTGCTGGCCGTGAGCGCGAAAGCCAACTTCGACAAGGCGTTTCGCGATGCGGCCGGATGGCTACCGGCCAATGCGGCGTACCGCTGCGAGTTCGTGGCACGACAGGTCGAGGTGAAGTCGGCCTATCGGCTGTGGGTGTCGGCCAACGAGAAGCGGGCGATGGCGCAGGTGTTGGACGCCTGCTAACCGAGCGGCACCAGACCGCGCCCGGGCGTCAGCGCGTGGGTCATGCGCACATCGTGCGGGTCGACGGGCAGCCGGTCGACGAGTTCGTCATCGCGGATCACCGCGACCAACCATGCGGCCGGATCGGCCAGGGTCAGCGACCGGTCGAAGAAACCGGCGCCGCGACCGAGCCGGGCTCCGGCTCGATCGACCGCGAGCGCAGGCACCAAGACCACCGCAGCGGCCGCCACCGCGGTGGCGGGCAGCCACGGTTCGGCGGGCTCGAGAAGGGCGAACGGCGCCTCGACGAGACTGCCGGGGCGGTATTGCCCCCATTGCAGCGGCTGCGGCGTTCCCGCGACGTCGTGCCGCGCGACCGGCAGCAACACCCGAACGCTGCGGCGATGCAGAGACTCGACCAGCTCGATGGATCCCGGCTCGGTACCGACGGGCACATAAGCGCAGACGGTGTCGCCGCCGTTCACCAGCGCGGACAGGTGCGCGACCAGAGCCTCGGCCTCGGCCGCGTGTACCTCCGGCGGCAAAGCGAGACGCCGGGCGAGGACGGCCGCGCGGGCTGCGCTCTTGGGACTGCTCACTGCTAACGACTCCAAACACCGAACCTTGGGAGGTTTAACCAACCTGGGGAGGTTAGTGTGTCAATCGTGACACGGCCTGAGGTACCGATTCCGCACACGGCGATTGTCCCGGCGGCGGGTTTGGGAACGCGATTTCTGCCCGCCACCAAGACTGTTCCCAAGGAGCTGTTGCCCGTTGTGGACACCCCGGGCATCGAGCTCGTTGCAGCCGAGGCGGCCGAAGCCGGCGCCGAGCGGCTCGTCATCGTCACGTCCGAAGGCAAGGACGGCGTCGTCGCCCATTTCGTCGAGGACCTTGTTCTCGAGGGCACCCTGGAGGCGCGCGGCAAACACTCGATGCTCGCAAAGGTGCGTCGGGCTCCCGCGCTGATCAAGGTGGAATCGGTGGTCCAGGCCGAACCGCTGGGTCTCGGCCATGCCATCAGCTGCGTAGAACCCGTACTGACGCCCGACGACGACGCCGTCGCGGTGCTGCTGCCCGACGACCTCGTACTGCCCACGGGTGTGTTGGAGACGATGTCGAAGGTGCGCGCCAAGCGCGGCGGCTCGGTGCTGTGCGCGATCGAGGTGCCCGGCGACGAGATCAGCGCCTACGGCGTCTTCGACGTCGAGCCGGTTCCGGACACCAACAACCCCAACGTCATGCGCGTCAAGGGCATGTTCGAGAAGCCCAAGCCCGAGGATGCGCCGTCCCACTATGCTGCGGCCGGCCGCTACGTGCTCGACCGCAAGATCTTCGACGCCCTCAGGCGGGTTCCGCGAGGCGCGGGCGGCGAAATTCAGCTCACCGACGCGATCGCGTTGTTGATCAACGAGGGTCATCCGGTCCACGTGGTCGTGCATCGCGGCGATCGACACGACCTCGGAAATCCCGGCGGCTATCTCAAAGCTGCGGTTGACTTTGCGTTGAAGCGCGACGACTACGGGCCCGAACTGCGCCGGTGGTTGGTAGAGCGATTAGGTCTGGTCGACTGCTGAGACGCTACGACCGGCCCAGGATGGGGTTGCGGTGCGTTCGGTCGAAGAACAGCAGGCACGGGTAACCGCCGCTGCGGTGGCACCGCGACCGGTCCGGGTGGCCATCGCGGAAGCGCAGGGTCTGATGTGCGCCGAAGAGGTCGTCACCGAGCGCCCGCTGCCCGGGTTCGATCAGGCCGCCATCGACGGGTACGCGGTGCGCAGCGTGGACGTGCTCGGCGCCGGCGGCGACGTGGAGGACGGCGCGGATGACGAGGGTAGCTCCGCCGACCGCGACATCAGTTTGCCTGTGATGGGTTCGATCGAGGCCGGCGCGCGCACCCCCAGTCGCCTGCAGCCGCGGCAGGCGGCGAGGGTGCAGACCGGCGCCCCGATGCCGACGCTGGCCGACGCCGTGCTGCCGCTGCGCTGGACCGACGGTGGTGAGGCAAGAGTCAGGGTGCTGCGCGGCGTGCGGTCGGGAGCGTATGTGCGCCGCACGGGCGACGATGTGCAGCCGGGCGACGTTGCAGTGCGGGCCGGCACCATCATCGGCCCGGCGCAGGTCGGTCTGCTGGCCGCGGTCGGACGGGAACGCGTGCTGGTCCATCCGCGCCCGCGGTTGTCGGTGATGTGTGTCGGCGGCGAGCTGGTCGACATCTCGCGCACACCGGGCAACGGACAGGTTTACGACGTCAACTCCTACGCACTTGCGGCGGCGGGCCGCGATGCCGGCGCCGAGGTGAACCGGGTCGGCATCGTCGACACCGACCCCAAGGTGCTGCGCGATGTCGTTGAGGGACAAGTCAATCGCGCCGAGGCGTTGGTGATCGCGGGCGCGGTCGGCGGGGAAGCCGCCGAAAGTGTGCGCGCGGTGCTCGGTGAGCTGGGCGAGATGGAAGTCACCCGCATCGCGATGCATCCGGGTTCGGTGCAGGGCTTCGGTCAGCTCGGCCCGGAAGGCGTGCCGGTGTTCCTGCTGCCCGCCAACCCGGTGAGCGCACTGGTGGTGTTCGAGGTGATGGTGCGCCCGCTCATCCGGCTGTCGTTGGGAAAGCGGCAGGCACATCGGCGGATCGTGCAGGCGCGGACGCTGTCGCCGATCAGCTCGGTCGTCGGCCGCAAGGGCTACCTGCGCGGGCAGCTGATGCGCGATCAGGACACCGGCGAATATCTCGTGCAGGCGCTCGGCGGCGAGGCCGGCGCATCGTCTCATCTGCTCGCCACATTGGCCGAGGCGAACTGTCTGGTGATCATCCCGGGTGAGGCTGAGCAGATCCGCACGGGCGAGATCGTGGACGTCGCGTTCCTGGCTCAGCGCGGCTGATTCAATCGGCGTCCCGTCATGAACCTGTGGCGCAACAGTTCCCTGCATCCGGGCTGGCCGCTGCCCGCAGGACCGCTGAGGGTGCCGGGCGGAGTGGTGCGGCTACGGCAGGTGCGGCTGCGCGACGGTGCGCAGTGGAGCCGCATCAGGCTCGCCGACCGGGCGCATCTGGAGCCGTGGGAGCCGGCCACCGGCGTGGATTGGGAAGCGCGCCATGCGATTACGTCGTGGCCCGCGGTGTGTTCCGGTCTTCGGTCGGAGGCACGCAAGGGTCGGATGCTGCCATATGCCATCGAGGTCGATGGGCAGTTCGCCGGCCAGCTGACGATCGGCAACGTGACGCACGGCGCGCTGCGCTCGGCGTGGATCGGCTACTGGGTGGCGACTTCGGCGGTCGGGGGAGGGGTGGCGACGGCGGCGCTCGCACTCGGTGTCGACCATTGCTTCGGACCCGTCGGGCTGCACCGCATCGAGGCGACGGTGCGCCCGGAGAATGCCGCGAGCCGCGCGGTGCTGGCGAAGGTCGGGTTTCGCGAAGAGGGCCTGCTGCGCCGCTATCTCGAAGTCGACGGTGCATGGCGCGACCACCTGCTGGTGGCCGTCACGATCGAGGAGATGCACGGTTCCGCGTCCTCGACGCTGGTGCGACAGGGCCACGCGAGTTGGGTCTGATCGGCCCGCTTTCGCGACTTCTGCATGAGGGTCGTGCCGAGAGCAAATTCGCGACCCTGGCGCAGATCTCGTGCGGCCCGCTGTGACCAATGTGACACAAGTTGCCAGTGGTGCTTGTAAGGTTTGAATTACAGGTGTGTAATTGACTCGGCGCGCCGCCGATCGATGCGCTGGTCACGGCCCTAGCCTGAAGGGGAAAGGAGCGGCGACATGCCAAGCATCCCCCAATCCCTCCTATGGATATCACTCGTCGTCCTCTGGCTCTTCGTGCTCGTTCCGATGCTGATCAGCAAGCGTGACGCCGTACGCCGCACCAGTGACGTCGCATTGGCGACGCGCGTGCTCAACGGGGGCGACAACTCACGGTTGCTGAGGCGCCCGAAGCCGGCGGCCGGCCACGCCAGTGACCCGGACTGGCGGCCGTCCGAAGAGGCCCTGGACGACGACGGCGATGAGGACATCGACGACGCGGCCACGGACCGCTCCGTGGTACTGGCCGCGGCTGTGACCGAGGATACCGAGCCGGACTACCTCGATGTGGACGTCATCGACGAGGACTCCGGCGCGCTGCCGGTGGGGCAGTCGGCGGCTGAAGCGCCTGAACAACGGGAACCGCAAACCGACGAGCTGCCACTGGAATTCGCCGAGCCGGTCACCTTGGAAGCTGTCGAGGAAGAGCCGGACGAGGAGCCGGTCGACGAGGTCGACGAGGTCGACGAGGTTGACGAGGTTGACGAGCCGGAGGCGGGGCTCGACGAGGAACCCGATGGCACCGACGACGAATATGAGTATGTAGCGGACTCGTCGGGCCTTGAGGCGCCGTCGGATACCGATCTGCAGCTGGCCGAGTCGCTCAGTGCAGCGCGACGGCGCCGTCATGATGCGAACACCGCGGCCGCGGTGAGCGTGCGCAAGTACAAGTTCCGCAAGCGGGTGCTGACGGGCATGGTGGCGGCGGTCGTCGCCCTGGCGGTCGCGGCGTTTCTGCTGACCCCCACGCTGTGGTGGGCGTGCGGGGCCGTCGGCGTCGTGGCCGTGCTGTACCTGGGCTACCTGCGTCGCCAGACCCGGATCGAGGAACGACTGCGTCGGCGCCGCGCCCAGCGGATCGCCAGGTCGCGGCTCGGTGTGGAGAACACCGATGACCGCGAGTTCGACGTGGTTCCGGCTCGGCTGCGCCGGCCGGGGTCAGTGGTGCTGGAGATCGACGACGAGGACCCGATCTTCGAGCACCTGGACTACGCGCCGTTCGCACGCCACTTCGACCTGCCCCACGCCGCGGGCCAGTAGTTCTGCGGATTTTCGAAGGCTGCTTCCAGGCTGGTAGCCTGCTACCGGTATCAGGGGCTATGGCGCAGTTGGTAGCGCGACTCGTTCGCATCGAGTAGGTCAGGGGTTCGATTCCCCTTAGCTCCACAACATTTGAGCAGTTCAGACGGGTTTTGAAATCGCTGACGACGCCGCACGGTTGGCGCCACCGAAGCAGAGCATTACCTACGGACGGCGTCGTGGGCGGCCGAGCGGCATGGTCGCGCTCTGGATCGCTGCGATCGCGTCACTGATGATGGCGCCGTGGCGGCGAGTCGAAACAGCCCTCGGTCGTTCGACCGACCCGAAACCAGCCATCAGTTCCCCTCGGAAGTGATGTTCGGAAGTGATGTATTGCCTCGGCTGTGGGTTCACTAGGACGCCGAGGCTGTGGTGGAGGTTTTCGGGAGCCCGCGATTCGGCGATGGCAGGGCCGCCTGGGCAGATGAACGCGAGTGCCACTGCTCGCCGCCCTAACGGCGGCGGCTCGGATCTCAGTAAGGCATGTTTCTGGGGGGCGAACTCGCCCGTTCGGCACGTCTGGTCTATGACTCCACAAGGCGCTGAAGGTTTTTCAGGCTTTCGAAGAGTGAGCGGCCGACTTGGCGGGCCGCGATGCGGTCAGCGATCAGGCCGAGAAGTCCGCCGTCTGAGTGGTAGGCAAGCCGGAATGTCACGATGGTTCGTCCTGCCCCGGCATCGCGCAGCCGGAAGCGGCCGCGTTGGGTCACGCCGGTGATGTTGATCCAGGCGAGGTCCCGCGCCTTGTCGAACTCCACCAACTCGGCAATGCCACCCACCGGTATGGAGCCGATCTTCCACAACACGGTGTAGCGCGACCCGACGCGCGGTGGGCCTTCGCTTATGGTCTCCCACCGTTCCAGGTGAGGGAGCAAAGACGGGTAGCAGTCCGGGTCACCAAGCACTTTCCACACGGTGTCGCGATCCGCGTTGACAACGATCCGGCGTTCGACGCGCATCAGCCGATCACCGGGAATCGACGTTTGGCGGCCAACCGATTCACACCGGCCTGGAGGCTGGCCACGACCTCGTCGTACACCGCCTGGTCGTCGTGGGTGACCTCGATCGGCTCCTGCACCTCGATGACGATCTTGGCCGGCAGCGGGATGTGCCCCAACCAGTCGGTGATATTCAAGCCCCACGGCAGCGCCACGGAGATCGGCACGCTCTTGAGTCGCAGCACCTTGTCGAGCATCAGCAGTCTGGCCAGCCACTGCCCTCGTCCGAGGAACAACGCCGTCTCCTGGCCGCCGACGCTCGCCACCGGAACGATCGGCACGGCGGTCTCGCGGGCGAGTCGCACGAACCCTTTCCGGCCACCCAGGTCGACGACGTGTCGCTGCCACGATGGGCGGTAAACCTCGTAGTCGCCACCCGGATACACCAACACGGCGGCTCCGGACTCAAGGGCCAGCCGGGCGTTTTCGGGACTGGCCGCCACGGTGCCGAACTTGCGAAGCCAGCCCAACAGCGGGTAGATGGCGACAAGGTTGTGCGCGAGTTGGTAGAACGGCCGCTCGACACCGAAGTAGGAGCAGAACGCCAGGGTGAACACGAAGGTGTCCGGGGGAACATTGCCGCCGCTGTGGTTGCCCACCAGCAGCACGGGCCCCTGCGCAGGAATGCGATGCAGTCCACGAACGTCGGCCCGGAAGTAGAGGGAGGCGAGCATCCACACGCCGGGTAACTGGTCTCGGATGTAGTCCGGGTCACGCTGGTACAGATCCGCCTTGGGGACCCGGGCGATGACCTGCTGCCTGGCCCATTCCAGGATGTCGGCCACACCCGTCATAGCTCCACATTGGCACAGGTCCGAGTCAGTGGTGATGTCAAAGTCTGGGATGTGAGCCATCATCGGATTGCTCCGGCACTTTTACGCCTTCGCCCATGCAGCGCACGGACGTATCTCCTTGCATACGCCTCTATCTGACGCTTCACATGCAGCACCCTCCAACACTTGGGATCGGCCGCGCCCTTCTGGGCGGTTCATGCAAGGGCCGGGGTATTGGAGATGTCGGCGTCCGAGCGTGCCCGAAAACCGGCGGCGAGGACCGTTTCCCAGGTCGCTGATCTGGCGGTCGAATTCGTGATGACCCCACCGCGGCGCGGGTGGTGACGGCGTTGCCAGGCACGTCTCGGAAATGAACCTGCAGGTTCTTCCGCGTCCGTGGGCACACCGGTCCGTCGTCGCCGTTTCATGTCGAGCAAGGACGGCGTTTACTGGAGATGTAACACCAGAATCGCAGCCGCGGTTGCGGTCTGCGGTCACCGACAACGATGGAATCCGCGATGAGCGGTAAGGAGATCGCAGACTCAATCGACGCCTGCCGCGAACCGTGGCTCAGGAGAGGAGCGTCGTTATGGCTCCGCGACAGGACCGAACCGATGCGGGTCGACACCCGACACCGCCCGAGCACACCCCGCGGTTGCGGCTGAAACCCAAGGCACCCCACTGTGGGTATGTCGATGGGGCATGGTGGCCGCACAGTGATGACCTGACGACCGAGCTTCCCGATCTGCTCGCGGTGCTCTCGGTGAGACTGGGGCCCATCGACCGCGTGTTGTACAAGCTCAACGACTGGGGGAAGGCGCCCGCCGAAGTCGCCGGGGGCGGCCGCGCGGTGCACCTCGACGGACACCGACTCCAGCCGCCAAACACCCTCGAGGTCCTCGGACTCAACGGCAGCAGGATCGTTCTGCTGGTCGTCCCGCCCCACACCGACCCGGACCGCGCACATGCCACCATGATGGCCGCGGCGGCCCCGGACAACGACTCGACCGTCGATGGCCTACTCATGATCAGCCTGCGAGACAGGGAATCCCGCACACAGAGAGCTGCCGCGCAAGAACGCTGGGACTCTGAAGGTGGAGGCGTGCGATAGCTCGCCGATGTCGACCGAGCTACCTGGTGACTTATTGCCCTTATCGTTCGGTCAACCGCTGCTGAACGATAACCCGTAAGGGGGTCGGAACGAATCGTCATGCAACGTGACCACCCCCGCAGAGAAACGAGGACGCGATGGACACCGGAACAGACGCCAGCGCGATTGGTCCGGTGCAGTTGATCGCGGCCGGATTCGCACCGGGGGTCGGTTTCGTCGGCACGATCATCGAGGAGATCGACAGGCTTCAAGGACATGGTGTGCTTCGCCTGCTCGACGTGCTCGTGCTGACGATGGACGACGATGGATCACTCACGCGCGTGGAGATCGCGGACGAGGACTTCGGCGACCTGCTGATCGCCGGCGCCCAACTCGACCCCTTCGATGTGTTCGCCATGTTCGAGGGCCGTGGCGTCGAGGTGTTGCAGAGCGTGCGAGCCCAGGCTCTGGCGCAGTCGCTCGTACCGGGTTCGGGCCTGGCCCTGATCCTGGTTGAGCATCGTTGGGCCAGACCGCTATTCGATTCGATCGCGAGTCTGGGTGGCGTCGTGTTCAGCGAGGGCTTCATCGGAGAACAGACCGAGAATCTCGTGGGTGTGCAACTCGCAGCCCTAGAGGACACCGCCCGCGTGATCGACGAAGCGTACGCCGCGCAAACCGAGGCGGTGGCGGCGTCTACCGCGGCGATCGAGGCGGCTCAGCATAAGGCGGACGACGCCGCGGTGGCCGCCTCCATCAGCGCAGTCGAGCTGCAAGTCCTGCGCTACTTGCCGACCAAGATGACCTTCGCACTGGTGGCCGACAAGCTGGGGATCTCTCGCTCCGCGGCCAAAGAACGCGCCGAGCGTGCCTACAAGAAGCTCGGTGTGCACAATCGCGCCGATGCGGTTGCCCGTGCTCGCGAACTCGGGTTGATCAGACACGTGGGCTGAATTCCACATCCCTGACGCGCTCGTTGGATAACAGGCTGGAGTCATCGAGTGCGGCGCCCCATCGGATCATCGGTGGCGGAGCGGCTGTGGTCATGGCCACTGTGTCCGTTTGTTGAGCAAACCGCGCGTTATGAGCTGGGTTGGGGCACTTTGCAGTTCGTCACCTTGGGGTTGACCCCGAAGTAATTCAGTGGTCCGGCGATCACGGTCACCGCGATCGTCCCGGCGCTGGCACAGTTTTGTGCGGCGTGGGTGAAATACCCCCGTTGGCCGGCTGCGACGGCGCCGACGACGAGCCATACGAGCACGAGCAGTCCGACGATACGCATGATGTCTGTCTCCTTGGATAGTCGACCGCCGGCATGTCCGGGCGGCGGGTCGTGAATAGGGCAACGGGGTCATCTGGTGACTGCCGTCGAGGGTTGTCGATATCCCATTTCCGGGCCGCGGCGGTGGCTGCGGTCGTGTTCGCGGTGCGACGCTTCATGCTGTCGAATCGGATACGGCGCTTGGTAATGGTGCCCGGTCAGTAGTAGTGGCGGCGGCCGCCGACCGCGTGGCCCATCGATCCCAATATCCACAGCACCGCTCCGATGACGATGAGGATTATCCCGATGGTCCACAGGATCTGGATTTTGAACACGAATCCGGCGATGAGAAGGATGATTCCGAGGATGATCATGGCGTTCTCCTTAGTTTCGATGTCGAGGCGGAAGTTCCTGAGCGGTTAGTCAGTGCTCGAAGACGTCTTTGACGTCGGTCAGTCCTTCGCGTCGTCTGACTTGCTCAGTGCCCGGTCCGCGCTGCGCACAATGCTGCGGTGGAACTCGTACTGCGTGGTGACGAGTTGGTCGGCCAAATCGATGGCGGCGTCGACGATTGTCTTGCGTAGCGGTTGGAGATTCTCAGGTATCGCCTCATCGACAGTGCGACGGAACTTACGCAAAGCCTCGCTCGCCCCGTGTTGTCCGGCTTTGGCCGATTCGCGGACCTCGTCGACCAGGTCCACCCCTTGGGGCGCCTTGGTCTTCTTCTCGGTGCTCTTCGCCATATCGGAATCCCCCCTTCTACGTTGTCCGCCAACACTGCGGACGCTAATCGGCCCTGGCAGACAGCTGATAAGGACGAAGGTCACAAGGTAGGGAGCCGATGGTCCCTCTGGTGCGTTCAGGTAGTCACAGCCGCGGGCTCGCGGAGTTACCCTCGGGCTGAGGTTTCGGCCACGCATAGGCCGATTCCCGCAAAGCAAAAGCAGGCAGGCACTGTGAGCGATACGGATAAGGCGAAGAACAAGATTCAAGATATTGGCGGTCAGGCCAAGGAAGCGCTCGGCAAGGTTACCGGCGACAAGAGCACGGAGCATGAAGGCGAGCGCGCGCGACAGAGCTCTTGGCTCGGATGCCCGCCCTAAGTGCCTTGAGATTGAGTGGGGGATTTGTTGCTGTTCTAGGCGGCGATCACGGCCCGACGCCCAGAACAGCCAGGTAGCCAGACACGGTAGTGAAGGCCCGGGGACGAATCCCCGGGTCTCCTCGATTCCGCCGCACTGACCCCGCAGTGCTGTGCCCGAACTTTGAGGACGCGATCATTCAGGAATTCGTAAGGGTCTTTCGTCGCCATAGTCGTCGGTGGGATCGCCCGGATGTCTCACTGAATTTCATGCCGGGAGTCTGCTGACACCAGCAGTTTCGACGATACGTTAGTGGCTTTCAGCCCTAGGGCGTGCTCGGCCTGCGACAGCAGAATGGCACCTGTCTTCGTGGAGAGGTTCTAATGGGTGTTGTCATCGAGATTGCCGATGGGCATCGGCGACTTGGTCACGTCCGCGTTCTCGCCGGCTTTCAACACCAGATCGATAGGGGAGAGGTATCCACGGTCCCGGGCCCGGACGGTGCGGAGACGATGGTTCCGTCGCCAACGGCACGGTGCTCGGTGGATCATCGAGAGTTGCTCGCCCAGAATAGGATTCAACGGGCATACATTTCGGTCGGCGAGGAGGATACCTCGTCCTGCGGCCTCGACGCGCATCTCGTCAACCGATCACCGGGAGCGCTGCCGTGTCGATGACGCCGAAGGCGCCGACCCCGGCGCTCCCCGAGACGCTGACCGCTGAGCGAGTGGCTGCGGCGCGTGTTGATGAGGTCATGGGCTGGCTCGACAGCTCCGCGCAGGGGTTGTCCAGCGTTGAGGTGTCCGCGCGGCTGGCGCGCTACGGCCCGAATGCCGTTCGAACCCACCATGTCAATGCGCTTGCGGTTCTTGGGCGTCAGCTGCGCAGCGCGGTGCTTATCCTGTTGGCGGCCACCGCGGTCGTCTCGTATTTCCTCGGTGACAGCATTCAAGCGATCATCATCGGCGTGATCCTGGCGGCCAGCATCGGTCTGGGCTTTCTCAACGAGTACCGCGCCGAGCGGGCCGCTGCTGCCCTGCACTCGGGGGTGCGCCATACCGCGGTGGTGCGCCGCGACGGGGCATTGATCGCCATCGATGTCACCGAACTCGTTCCCGGTGATGTGATCCGGTTGTCGCTGGGCGAGGCCGTACCTGCGGACCTGCGATTGATCGAGGTGACCGATCTGGAATGCAACGAAAGCATTCTGACCGGGGAATCGACGGGCTCGGAGAAGTCGCCCCAGCCGGTGCCTGCGGGTGCGGAGCTGGCCGAATCGACCGATCTGGCGTTCATGGGCACGATTGTCAGCGCCGGGGAGGGGATCGGGGTGGTGTATGCCATTGGTCGGAGATGCGGAGTTCGGGCGCATCGCGGCCGGGCTCGGTGAGCGGCAGCCCGAGACCGACTTTCAGGTTGGCCTGCGCAAGTTCTCCTATCTGCTGCTGCAAGTCGCGATCGCGCTGACGGTGCTGATCTTGGTCAGCAACCTGTTGCTGCGTAAGCCGGTGATCGATTCGGTGTTGTTTTCGCTGGCGATCGCGGTCGGTATCACGCCACAACTGTTGCCCGCGGTGGTCAGTGCCAGCCTGGCGACCGGGTCACGGCAACTGGCCAAAGCCAAGGTGCTGGTCAAACGGTTGGTGTGCATCGAAGACCTCGGCGACATCGACATCCTGATCACCGACAAGACCGGCACCCTCACCGAGGGCCGCATCAGCTTGGTCGACGCGGTCGAATCCCGCCGGTGCGCACAGCGACTCGGTCCTGCGCCTGGGGCTGCTGGCCACCGATGTCGACCCCGAGTCGGGTGGTGTCAGCGCGAATGCGTTGGACGCCGCGCTGTGGGAATCCCCGCTGGCGAAGGACCTGGTGGGCGCCGGGGTAGATCGCGTCGCGAGCGTGCCGTTCGACCATGTCCGCCGCGCCACCTCGGTGCTGATCGATGACAACGGTAAGCGGGTGCTGGTGCTCAAGGGTGCGCCCGAGCAGGTGCTGGCCCGATGCCAGATGGCCCCGGAGGCGACCCACGACACCCTGGACGCGTTGTTCGCCGCGGGGCGTCGGGTGGTCGCGGTGGCCGCCAAACCGGCGGCCGAGCTGACCACGATCACCGCCGACGATGAGTGCGATCTGATGTTGGCCGGATTCGTGGTTTTCGCCGACGAGCCCAAGGCCGCCGCGCGCCAGTCGC
The DNA here is from genome assembly GCA_963793055.1 of uncultured Actinomycetota bacterium. Taxonomy (GTDB): domain Bacteria; phylum Actinomycetota; class Actinomycetes; order Mycobacteriales; family Mycobacteriaceae; genus Mycobacterium. The sequence goes on from CAWBYS010000010.1 coordinate 110,800, forward strand.
TGGCTCAGCTGGCTGCGCTGGGTATCGAGCTGAAGGTAGCCACCGGTGACAACCCCCGGGTTGCCGAAAAGGTCTGCGCCGAATTGGGTTTAGCGTCGAAGGGCACTATCACCGGTGCGCAGCTGGAGGCCCTCGGTGCGGACGGGTTCAGCGACGCCGCGCAGAACCACAGCATCTTTGCCCGCATCTCCCCGCAGCAGAAGGCGCAGTTGATCACGTCGGCGCGGCGAACCGGGCGATCAGTCGGCTTCCTTGGCGACGGAGTCAACGACGCGCTGGCCCTGCACGCCGCCGATGTGGGCATCTCGGTGGAAAGTGCCACCGACGTCGCCAAGGACGCCGCCGATGTGGTGCTGATGGAAAAGGACTTGGGTGTGTTGGCCACCGGGGTGGCCGAGGGTCGGCGGATTTTCGCGAACACCATCAAGTACGTGCTGATGGGCACGTCGAGCAATTTCGGCAATATGTTCAGCGCGGCCGCCGCCTCGGCATTGCTGCCATTCCTGCCGATGCTGCCGAGCCAGATCCTGCTGAACAATCTGCTCTACGACAGCTCGCAGCTGGCGATCCCCACCGACCGAGTCGATGAGGACCAATTGCATGCACCTTCGCACTGGAACATCGCTTTCATCCGACGGTTCATGCTGACCTTCGGCCCGATTAGCTCGCTGTTCGACTTCCTGACGTTCGGTCTGATGTTGGGCGTGCTGCATGCAGGTGCCACCGAGTTCCGCACCGGTTGGTTCGTGGAATCGCTTGCCACTCAAACGTTGATCATCTTCGCGATCCGTACCCGCAGGGTGCCGTTTTTCCGCAGCCGAGCCAGCGTTCCGTTGACCCTCACGAGCCTCACTGTGGTTGTTGTCGGCGTCGTGCTCACGATTTCGCCGCTGGCTCACCCCCTCGGCTTCACGGCGCTGCCGTTCCAGTTCTTCGCCGCGCTCGCCGGGTTCGTCGTCGTCTACCTGATCCTTGTCGAGTTCACCAAGAAGATTTTCTACGCCGAGCCGATGCGCGTCGCAGGCCAGCCGCGTCGCACCCGCGGCGTCGAACATCGCATTCATCGGCGTGCTGCACGGTTCAGTCACGCCGGCGCCATCGCCGCACGCACCTGAACGATAAGAAGCCTCTCGAGCTGTATGCGGTCCCGCCGCAGCTGGGTGTTGCCCGCGACCAGTGATGAGTTGGTGCGGCTCTGCGGGAGGGGTGTCAAACGGGAGCCATCTGGCGCGCCTCATAGAAACTCGACTTTGCCCGACATCTCAGCTACCAAACGACCGGCTCCGGCTTGCCGAAGAGATATCCCTGTGCGCGATCTACGCCCAACTCGCCGAGCTTTTCCAGCACTGCCTCCGACTCAACGCCCTCGGCGACTGCGGTCAAGCCATAGACCTTTGCGACGTAGACAATCGTGTTCACGGCGCGTTCGTCGTCGCGATCCTCGAGCATGTTGCGCACGAAGCTCTGATCGATCTTCAACGAATACAGCACGAGATGTCGCAGCTCGGTGAACGAGCCGTAGCCGGTGCCGAAGTCATCGAGCACGACCCGGCAACCCCGACGCGTCATGCCTAGGGAAAACGCCTTGGCCATTGCAGGCGACGCCACCGCGGTGGTTTCGGTGATCTCGAAGACTATTTTGTCTGCCACTGCTGGTCCCGCAGTCGTCAGCGTGTCGAAGATGTCCTTCATTGTCGTTGCGTCCCCGATGGTCTGGCCGGAGATGTTGACGTTCACACTGCGGCCGACACGAGCCAACTCAATGGCGCGCCCCACCATGTAACGATCGACCACGGGCATCAGGTGGTGCCGCTCGCAGTGAGGAAGAAAGTCACTCGGGGCCAGGATCTGATCTTTGTCATCGGCGCGCAGTCGCACCAGCAGCTCCTCGGCGACCTCCTGCCTGGTCGCGATGTCCACGATCGGTTGTGAGTAGACCACGAGCCGGCCGTCAGCAATGGCCGAGCGAATTCGTTCCTCCCACATCGCTTGCTCGGCGAGTTCCTGTAGTGCTTTCTTGCGGTGGGTGATGTCTGTTCGAAAAGTCACCAGCTCGGTGATCGCGCCGTCGGAGTCGCGCAACGCGAATCGCTGGGTCATGACCGTGATGTTCTCCGACCCACGTCGGATGGATTCTTCTTCAAAGAAGTTCTCTCCGGCCAACAGGCGCTCCTCAGCGCGCAGTGAGCTGCGAACAACCTCGGGCGGCAAGATCTCGTCTTCGGCTCTGCCGATGACATCGGCCACCGAACTCTTGCCGAACAGCTGGCAAAAGGCTTGGTTGACAACGGTGTAGCGGTGCCGGCGATCACGCACCGAGATCGCCGACGGCGCGTTACTGAGCACCGCTTCAAACCGTTCCCGCTCGGCCTCGGCGCGCCGGCTGCTGCGTTGCTCCTTGTCTAACAGCCGTCTTTGCTCGCGCTGGCCGACGTAGAACGCGCCCGCTCCGACAGCGATCGTGCCCACCGCGATCGACAACACCCACACTGCATCCCCGCGCAGACCGACGATCAAGAACACCAGCCGCGAGAGCCCCACCACGATGGGCAAGCCGGCAAGGACGGCAACCAACCGGACCAATGGCCATCGGTCAGGCCGAGCCAACAGCCAGGCGACCGGATAGCGGTCGGGGCGTGCCAACAACGTGGCTGCGATCAGAAGTGACACACCCGCAGTCGCCGGGTTCGCCTGGCTGCCTTTCAGGGAAACCTCACCGAACAGGTTGGCCAGCGCCACCACTATCGGCGAGATGACCGCGGCCGCAAGACACAGCGCCCACACCGCCTTGGACCACCGACGGTCCACGCGCAACAGCCCAATCGCGATTGACAGCGTCAGAACCGACAACAAGGCCTGCAGGCTCGGACGACGACCCGGGAAGTCATCGGGCAGCGTGCGGACCGCGTCGGCGAACAACACCGCATCCAGACCGAATGAGCTGTTCGTGGCGTACTCGGCAAGGAACACAACCGCGAGAACCCCAGCCACCGCGGCCGCGGCACACCCGACCCCGACCCGAATTGCTGACGGACGCCCCGCCTGCACCACGATCGCGATGCCCAACAGGGCCAGCAACACAGACGTCCACGGCGGCGTCGCCGGCCAAGACCGGATGACCCGGGTCAGTTCCTCGACACCACTGGCCCAGCCCATGAAATTCAACCCGGCGCCCACGAACACGACCCCAACGGCGGCAAGCCCCCAGCGTGCGAGCGTCGCGCTCTCCCGACCTGTAGCGGGTCGTGTCATGTCCATCGGTCGCCCTCATTTCCAGCGATAGATGATCGCATCGTCCATCGCCGCGTGAGGCTGGCCAGCTCACAGTACTGAGTCCGCCCGCTCTTGAAAGTGGGTTTGGTGTGGCGAAATTGACGCCGCACGTTGGTGACCAAATCTGCGCGATCAGGGTCCGAGGGCAACCACGGTATTGCCGCCTCGATGTTTGGCCTGGTACATAGCTGCATCGGCTCGCGCCGTGGTGTCGGTGACGCTTTCGCCGGGGATGGCGACGGTGGCTCCGATGCTCAGCGTCGTCTGGAGAGTTATGCCGGAGTGGCGGATGGGTTCGGCGATGCGTGCCAGGATCTTCTCCCCGATCCGGGTGGCTTCCTCCAGGCTGTGCAGCCCCGGTAGTAGGACCAGCATTTCGTCGCCTCCGGTGCGTCCCACGGTGTCGCCGTGGCGTACGCATTGGCTGATGCGGTCTGCCACGGTCCACAACACGGCATCGCCGGCGGTGTGTCCCCACGTATCGTTGACAGCCTTGAAACGGTCGACATCGCAAAACAGCACGCCAAGTTCCGTTCCGGCCTCGCGTGAGCATGTGTGTGCGGATTCGAGGCCATCCTTCGCATGTCGAACCCTCCCCCCGGATGGCCCGGCCCGTGGACTGCGATGCCGCACAATTCGGTATCCACATTTTCCTCGACGGGGTAGGTGGAACATCGGAATTGCCGAAGTCTGGGTGAATCCATTCGAACCACGGGTCGAGGCTGTTAGGCGGTTGGCGCATAAGGTAGCCGTCTATGGGTGCACTGGATGGTCGGGTCGCGTTTGTCACCGGAGGGGCCCGCGGGCAGGGGCGCGCGCATGCCTTGGCGCTCGCCGCCGAAGGCGCGAACGTCGTCATTGCCGACGCTCCCCGTCCGATGAACCTGACCTACCCCCTCGGCACCGAGGATGACCTTCGCGACACGGCCAAGCAGGTCGAGGAGCTCGGCGTCCTCTGCCTTCCGGTCGTGATGGATGTGCGCGACCCGGCTGCGGTAAGTGCGGCCGTCGAGGAGACGGTAAGCAAGCTGGGAAGCCTCGACATCGTGGTGGCCAACGCAGGGATCGTCAGCACCGGACCGTTGGAGGAAGTAACGGACGAAATTTGGCACCAGTTGGTGGACACCAATCTGACGGGCGCTTTTCACACTCTGCGGGCCGCGATACCCGTGATGCGGCGGCAGCGTTTCGGCCGGATCGTCGTCACGTCCTCAATGGGCGGCCGCATGGGCATTCCAGAGTTGGCGGCGTACAACGCCACGAAGTGGGGTGTGATCGGGCTCGCCAAGTCCCTCGCCCTGGAGGTCGCCAAGGAGGGCATCACCGTCAACGTCATCTGCCCGACCACGGTGCACACGCCGATGGTTGCGCCCGTGGGTGGCGATGATGTTCCCGACGACCTGGTCCGGCGGATGATGAAGGCAAACCCGATTCCTCGGCCGTGGATTGAGCCCGAGGATGTCAGTCGCGGGCTCCTCTACTTGGTCACAGATCCGGGTGTCGTCACCGGCAGCGTCCTCGAGATCGGCCTCGGCGGCAGCGCTCGAATCCACTGATGGTCACGATTCGAAAACTCCGAATTTGCTGAGCCAGTTCTCAGTTCGCTCTCAGTGATCGTAGGCACCTTGGCTGAAGCCATGTGGGCTGATTCATGATGCAGAAAGCGAACGAACACAATGACGACTCCTCCGCGGTATCCCTCGGATCAGCCATCCCCGAACAGCCCAACCCACGTTCCCTCACACATGCGTTATGACTGGCGCCATACGTACGACCCGTATCACTCTGCACAACAAGCGATAACGGCACCACTTCCCAGGATTCGGCAGAAGAAATCCCGCCGCGGCGCCGTGGTCGCCGGTGCGGTTGCCGCCGCGCTCGTCGGTGGCGGAATCGGTGCAGCCACGATGGGGATCACCGCACGAGCCCACGACACGGCCGCCGCGAAGGCGCCCATCGCCCAAGCGCCCGCCGCGCCCCACCCGGCAGCCAAGCAGCCCGCGGGCTCGGTGGAACAGGTCGCGGCCAAGGTGATGCCCAGTGTCGTCAAGCTGAAGATCGACATGGGCGGCCAGGGCGACGAAGGCTCGGGCATCGTGTTGAGCCCCGACGGCCTCATTCTGACCAACAACCACGTCGTGGCCCCCGTGGCGGGCAACGAACAGGATGCGCAACCCACCTCCGTCGACCCCTTCGGCGGCGGCGAAGCCACCCAGACCGTGACGTTCTCCAACGGCCAGACGGCGCCGTTCACCGTCGTCGGCACAGACCCCGCGGGCGATCTGGCCGTCGTTCGCGCGCAAGGAGTCTCGGGATTGACACCGATCACCATCGGGTCGTCGGCGGACGTGAAGGTCGGTGAGCAAGTCGTCGCGATCGGCTCTCCGCTCGGTCTGGAAGGGACGGTGACAACCGGTATCGTCAGTGCACTGAACCGGCCGGTTGCGGCCGGCGACGGCTCCGGCGGAAACGTCACCGTCCTCGACGCCATCCAGACCGACGCTGCGATCAACCCGGGCAATTCGGGTGGCGCGCTGGTGAACATGAACGGCGAACTGATCGGGGTGAACTCCGCGATCGCGAGTATGGGCAGCGGCGACGCCGGCCCCGGCGGCGGTCAGAGCGGGTCAATCGGGCTGGGCTTCGCCATCCCGGCCGACCAGGCCAAGCGGATCGCCGACGAGCTGGTCTCCACCGGCACCGCCAGCCACGGTTCGCTCGGTGTGCAGCTGAGCAAGGATGCGAGCCAGGGTGGTGGCGCGGCCATCGCCCAGGTCGTCGACGGGGGACCGGCCGCGGCCGCCGGTGTGCCCGATAGCGCGGTGATCACCAAGGTCGACGACCAGGTGATCGACGGCCCGGAAGCGCTCGTGGCCGCGATTCGGTCACGCGCGCCCGGGGATACTGTTTCGGTGAGCTACCTCGACGCCTCGGGCGCCGTCCAGACGACTCAGGTCACCCTCGGCAAGGCGTAGACCCTCGATCGCTTCCTGCATACCGCGGGTCGCCAACCTGTCGGCCAGTTCGTTGTCGGCGACACCGGCGTGTCCCTTCACCCAGAACCACTCGACCCGATGCCGCGCGCAGGCCGCTTGCAGCCGCTGCCACAGGTCGACGTTCTTCACCGGCTGTTTGGCGGCGGTCTGCCACCCGGTGCGCTGCCAGCCGAGAACCCATTTGGTGATGCCGTTCCGCACATAGGTGCTGTCGGTGTAGAGGTGCACCACCACTTGGCGGGTGAGCGCCTCCAGCGCCATGATCGGCGCCATCAGTTCCATGCGGTTGTTGCTGGTGGTGCCGGATTCACCGCCGTACATTTCGCGGATGTGCTGGCGTTGGCGCAGCACCGCTCCCCAGCCGCCGGGCCCGGGGTTGGGTCGGCAGCCGCCGTCGGTGTGGATGACCACGACGTCCTCGGGCTCGACCATGCGCCGAGAATAGGCACTAGGCCCAAAGATTGGCTCTGCGACTCGCGGAGCACATGGATGACGCGAGCCGGCCCGCCAACCTGAGCAGGTTGACGGGCCGACTTCAGGGCTGGCGCGGCCTGGTTAGCATTCGCCGTCCAGGGCGGTGAGAACCCCACCGGTGCACCCCGGCAGGGCGCTCCACAGATCCGGCGAAGGCGCTGTGTAAACCGGAGCTACCGGCTCAGGGTTCAGCGCACCACTCGCGGGTGAGCAGTAATAGGAGTATGCGAGATCGGTGTAGCAGGAATCATCAGCGTGCGCGGTTCCTGCACCGGCGAACAGCAGTGCGGGTGTCACCGCGGCGGCTGCTGCTACCCCGAATGTCGCAATGAACCGTTTGGTCTTGAGGTTGTGGGTGGTGTTCATGATCGTGTTTCCTTTTTCTCGTGCGCCGGCCCGGGCGGCTGCGCTGTCGGTATGGGCAACAACCCCGGGCATCGGGGACAACTTTTTGAGATGCGGCGGAAAACGACCCGGCGCAGACGTAGCGGTAGATTGCCACGCGTGAGCGAAGACAGAGTTCGTGTGCAGAGGGGTCCCGACGGCATTGCAACGGTGACGATGGTGCGCTCGGACAAGCACAACGCGCTCGACCAAGCCATGTTCGAGGGTTTGGTCGACGCGGCCGAACAGCTCGCCGGCGATGCGTCGGTTCGCGCGGTGGTGCTCCATGGCGAGGGCAAGAGCTTCTGCTCCGGCCTCGACGTTGCGAGCTTCATGTCGGGAGAAGGCGGCACCGGCGTCCTATTGGCCCGCGACGAGGGCCGGTTGGCCAACTTCGCTCAGCGCGTGACGTACGACTGGTCGCTGGTGCCGGCGCCGGTGATCGCGGCGATCCACGGCAATTGCTTCGGCGGCGGTCTGCAGATCGCGCTCGGCGCCGACATCCGGATCGCCGCGCCGGACGCGAAGCTCTCCATCATGGAGATCAAGTGGGGCCTCGTTCCCGACATGGGTATCACGCAGACGCTGCCGAGGCTCGTACCGATCGACGTTGCCAAAGAGCTGACATTCACCGGTCGCATCGTCTCGGGGAGCGAGGGTTTGGAGCTCGGGCTCGTCACGCGGACTGACGAAGATCCACTTGCTGCGGCGCAATCACTCGCGGAGGAGATTGCGCAGAAGTCCCCGGATGCCGTCCGCGCGGCGAAGCGGCTTTACGACGAAACCTGGGAAAGCAGCGACGCCGCGGCCGCGCTGGCGCTTGAAAGCCAGCTGCAGACCGGGCTGATCGGCAAGCCGAATCAGATCACCGCCGTCGTAGCTGGAATGTCTGGAGAGCCGGCGGTCTTCGTCGACCCTGCGTAGCAGTTGCCGGATAGCGCGACCGGCCTGGAGGGATTGAACCGATCGGCGTCGTGGACCGTAAGTCGTCTGAAGGCGAACCTCTGTTTGGAGACGACGTCCAATGTCCGTGCAGATCGATTGGAATGTGGCGGCCGACGCCGATCTGGCCGGTGCCGCCGCCGCCGGAGATCGAGCGGCTTTTGCCGGGATCTACGACCGCTACGCCCGCCGGCTCTACGACTTCTGTTTGGGCATGGTGGGCGAGGGTGACGCAGCCGACTGCGTGCAGGAGGCCTTCTTCATGGCGGCTGTCGATCTGCCGGCATTGCGTGACCCCGCCAAGCTGCGTCCGTGGCTGTATGCCATCGCCCGGCACCAGGCGTTGCGGGCACTGCGGGCCCGTAAACGCGAAACGACGTCCGACGAGATGCCCGAAGAGGCATCGGCAGATGCCGGACCCGACGTACTAGCCGCGCGTAACGAACTGGCTGCACTGGTCGCCCAAGCAGAGGGCGGACTCTCGGAGCGCGACCGCCAGGTTCTGAACTTGGCTTACCGACACGGTCTGACCGCTGCGGAACTTGCCGAGGCGCTCGGCGTCAACGCCGACTCTGCCAAGAAGATGATGCAGCGTCTTCGCGATACCGTCGAAAAATCCTTGGGCGCACTGCTTGTCGTCCGCCAAGCCAAATCGGGCCAGAACAGCTGCCCGGAAATCGCGGCGATCGTCACGGGCTGGGACGGGCAGTTCACCATGCTGCTGCGCAAGCGCGTTTCACGTCACATCGAGTCCTGCCCCAACTGCGATGAAGCACGCGGCAGGCTCGTCAATCCCAGGGCGCTGCTCGGGGCGTCGGCAATGCTTGTTCCGGCACCCAAGTGGTTGCGCGATCAGACCCTCACTCGGGTACGGCTCGCACCCGCCGTCCCATCGGGTGCCACCGCGACGGCCACGCATGCGCCGGGGCACGTCGCCTCCGGGCTGTCCATGGTGACTGTCCGACTCGCCTTACTGGCTGTGGCGGTCGTCGCCGTTCCCAGCGTCGCCTGGGGCATCATGGCCGCAGGCCCGGCGCCTAGTGATGCGCCGGTCGCGCCCTCCCGGGTCGACGCGCCTGCGCCCATGACTGCGCCGCCTCCACCAGCCGCACCATCCGCGCCAGCGTCGACTACACCGCCGCCGCAGACGAATATTTCTACACCGCAACCGAATTCATCGATGCCGCCGCCACCGGGTCCGGCGAACACCGACAGTCCGGCGGCGTCCGATCAAGGGACACAGCCCCTACCGTCACCTGCACCCGTCCCGACCGAAGCTCCGCGGGCGTCCGCGGTGGCGCCGACGAGCCACGCCGCGCCCGCATCGCGCTCATCCACGCCCCCGAGCGCCCCACGGCCGCAGCGGCCATCGCAGCCGATTGTCAAACACTGCCCCGACGGAAGCAAAGTCACCGGCGATCAGTCCTGCCCCACACCGCAACCGCCGTCACCACCGCGGTGTCCGCATGTGGCCGTACCGGGCAACCCGGTCTGCGGCCGGACATCGCCGGGAAACTGAGCACCATCGCGAAAGTTGCTGTGCCGTAGGTCGATAGGGCCGCCGGCTGGTCAGTAGCCCCAAGGTCCGGGCCCCATCATTCCGGGGCCCCACTGTCCTGGTCCCATCATTCCGGGGCCCCACTGTCCGGGGCCCCATTGGCCGGGACCCATCATGCCCGGCCCCCATTGACCGGGGCCCCAGCAATTCGGATACCAAATGCCGTCGGCTCCCCAACAACCCGGCGGATCCAACGGGATCGGGCCAAATGCCCGATAGCTAGACCCAGAGATCGATGCTGCGGGTTGGGCATCGGCGAGGGCGCCTCCGACCGAGCCGGCGAGAACTCCTGAAGCGCCGAGCGCAAGGATTGCCAGGCTGGTGGTCGTCAACTGTTTGGCGGTGAACATTGGTTTTCACCCCTTCTGGTCTGTACCCGCCACCTTCAAGAGGTGCTACTTGGGCGGACTGACATCTAGTTCGGCATACATTCCGGTCCAGTAGTGGCCGGTGATGTTGCAGATCAACTCGTAGCGGCCCGGCGTGAGAGTGACGGTGGTCCAACCGCTTGCGCCAGAGGCGATGCCCGTTTCACCGGGCTTGTCGTCCCCACGGTCCGCGCCACACGTCCGTGAGGCTTCGCCAAGGCTGCCGGTCTCATCGACCTTGCCGTCGGGACCGATGGCACGCTGTCCGGGGTATTGGCCTTGTGCTAGAGGCAATACGACCAATTCATGGTTCAGCGCACCGGCATTGGTTACCCGGAAGGACACTTGACCCGGCGGGACGGTGGCTGGATTGATGAGGATGCGCATCATCCCCACCATTCCCATTCCCATCATCGTGGGGCCCATCATGCCGTGCATATCGGTGAGGGTGACGTCGACAACGGCGCCCGGCAAAGCCGGTGCCGCGCAGGCGGACACAGCAGGGGACGGCGCGAAGCCCGCCATTCCCGGGCCAATGGGGTAGGGGTAGTTGGCGGCGATTCGGCCATGGCGCATCGCCAGCCCGACGCTCAACGCGACGGCGCATGCGATTGCGACCACCACCGCGCCGAGTGCGATAGCCAAGTCGCGCGACGCCCGGCGGGTGCTCATCGCGGTCAGCGATGTTCTCGCAGCAGCGTCATCCGCCGCCGGAACTCGTCTTCGTCGATCTCACCGCGCGCGAAGCGATCGGCCAGCCGATCTTCTGCGCGCATCCCCTCCGCTCCCGGACCTACGCGGTGGTGGAGGTTGCCGCTGCCCGACAGATATCGGACGGCGAAGACGATCGCCACGATCACCGCAACAACCAGCACCACCATCAAGACCGTCATCAGGATGGTGCCCCCGCCCCACCCATAGCCGTATCCGCACATCGCTGCTTCCCCAATCACCGGCGCTGTTCTGAGCCCGGTGAGGTCAGGATGCGCTCGCGATGAGCCGCGGAGTAGGGCCGATGGTCATTTGCCTTTAAGGCTGCTAGAACAGCGCCATCCAAACCAAAACCTGACCAAAACCTGCGTACTGCACAGCCTTTGCTGCCCGCGCGGCCCGGCGTTGTTGCGATCAGATGGCTGATCCGCCGCCGTCGACGTACAGCGTTGATCCGGTCACGTAGCTCGCCCGCGGCGACGCCAGGAACAGCACCGCTTGCGCGATTTCCTCGGGTCCAGCGGTACGTTGCAGCGGCAACCCCGATGCAACTTCGTCGATGAACTCGCCCAATCCCGCCAGTGCCCCCGGCGTGCGCGTCGGCCCCGGCGAAACACTGTTGACGCGAACGCCGTTGGCGCCGAACTCTGCGGCCCAGGTGCGTGTCAACGACGCAAGGGCTGCTTTCGTGGCGCCGTAGACCGATGTGCCCGGAAAGGCTTTGTCCGCTGCGGGCGACGTGATGTTGATGATGCTGCCCCGTCCGCGTCCGACCATGCCTCGGGCCACTGCGGCCGCCAGGAAGTAGGCGCCGCGGACATTTGTGTCGAACATCACCTCAAAGGAGGCGACGTCCTGTTCCAGTGTGGGCGCCGCGGGGAACACCCCTGCGTTGTTGACCAGGATGTCGACGTCGCCCGCCTGCTCGGCCAGGTTGGCAACCGATTCCATATCGCTGAGATCGGCCGCAACGAACCTCACCTTGCCATCGATCTCGGCCACGGCCTGCGCACCACGCTCGGCGTCGCGTCCTGAGATCACGACTTCGGCGCCTTCTGCAGCCAGCAGTCGCGCCGACTCGAGGCCGATGCCGGAGGTACCGCCCGTTACTACCGCGATCTGAGATTCAAGCTCCATGCGAGGTTCAATCGCCTGGGCGCCAACATCCATTCCCGGCGCGTCTACTACGCATTTGTCACGGGGAACGACAGGTCGAAAACGTCCAGCGCGTACGCCAGCAGACAGGTGTGGGTGGAGTTAAACGCCGCATCTGCGGATGGATACAGCGCTCTGATCCGCTTGTACGGATACCATCACGTCGTGACGATGATCCGGGTTCGCGATGCCGCCGATCTCCTGGGTGTCAGCGACGACACCGTCCGGCGATGGATCGACGACGGCACGCTCCCCGTCGACCGCGACCCGTCAGGCCGGAAAGTCATTCCCGCGGACCATTTCCCGTCGTCTCTCTGATGAGTGCGGACGCCGCACGCGAACTCGAGTTGAAACCCGGCAGCGTGGGCGTGGCCGTCGTCAAAGCCACGACCGTCATCGTGGAAACCCCGAGCGGAACACAGTGAAGCGCCTGACTCAGCTCGCGGCGGCGGCCGCGCTGCTGATCGGACTGGTCAGCGGTTGCGGCTCATCCCACGACTCGTCGCCTTCGGCGCAACAACCCGGTGGCAAGCTCACCGTCTTCGCGGCGGCGTCATTGGAGAAGTCGTTCACCGACATCGGTGAGCAGTTCAAGACGGACAACCCGGACAGTGATATCGAGTTCTCCTTCGCCGGCTCTTCGGATTTGGCTACGCAGTTGACCCAGGGCGCGCCCGCGGACGTCTTCGCCTCGGCCGACACCAAGAACATGGACAAGGCGGCGCAGGCCGGCCTGATCGGTGGCACCCCGATCAACTTCGCCTCCAACACGCTGACCATCGTTGTCGCGCCGGGCAACCCGAAGAAGATCGCGTCCTTCCAGGACCTGACGCAACCGGGACTGGCCGTGGTCGTGTGCGCACCGCAGGTGCCGTGCGGGTCCGCGACGCAGAAGGTCGAGCAGGCCAGCGGCAGCCGACTGAATCCGGTCAGCGAGGAATCTCAGGTGACCGATGTGCTGAACAAGGTCGTCACCGGACAGGCCGATGCCGGACTGGTCTACGTCACCGACGCGAAAGCCGCGGGCGACAAAGTGACCGCTGTGGCCTTTCCCGAGTCTGCCGGCGCAGTCAACGTCTATCCGATCTCGGTGCTGAAGCAGTCCAAGAACCCCGACCTCGCCCGCAAATTCGTCGACCTCGTCACCGGTGAGGCGGGACGGAAAGTCTTGAGCGCGGCGGGTTTCGCCACGCCGTAAGCCGAGGGAAACGGTGGCTGGGCGCTACGCTCGATCGATGAGTGGATGGATCGTCACCCACATCCCGGCCGGGGTGGTGCTGGTCGGCTTGCTGGTACTCGTCGGCGGCGGAGCCGTGCTCATCCAGATGTTCATTCGACGCCGATTCCCCGTGCTCACCGGCGAAGAGCACAACGACGTCACGAAATTCACGTACGGCTTCATCGGATTCGTCTACGCGTTCTTCATCGGCTTCGTGGTGTCAGCGATGTGGGGCCAGATCAACACTGCCGACGGCAACGCCCGCGCCGAGGGTGCTGCAGCAGTGCAGATGGCAAGTGATGCAACCGTTTTCGCTCCGGGCGACCGAGAACGAATACGACAGAGCCTGCGGGAGTACGCACAGGCAGCGATAGCCGAGTGGCCGCAAGCGGAGAACGGCCGCTCACCCGAAGCCGACGCCGCCCTCGCCCGGGTGCGCGCCGCCTACGACCAGGTGCAAGCGCCGACTGACAGCCAGAAGGCGGCGCTCGCGACATCGCGCGCCAACCTGGACAAGATCGGCCAGGCGCGCACCGTGCGTGTCTTCACCGCCCAGGAGGACGCCGGGCCGCCCTGGCCGTTGTGGGCCGTCATCTTCCTGACGAGTGCGATGGTGCTCGGCACAGTCATCGTCTACGGCGTCGAGCGACCCGTGCTGCACTACCCGATGGTCGCGATCGTCGGCGCAATCGTGGCAACCAACCTCTTCCTCATCCTGGAATTGGCGCATCCCTACCTCGGCGAGATCGCGACATCCCCGGACCCCATGCAGCAAGTGGTCGCGGTGCTGTCTCAACCCGCGCCGTAGTCGGCCCTCTTACGACGACGATTCGCGGCGGGCGCGTGCTCGCCGCTTTCCTTCGTGCATCGCCGCCACCCGGGCGACGGGAATGGTGTGGCCGAACTCGATCAGTTCGCCTGGCAATCGCTGCGCCGGTGGCATCGACTCCGTCCACGCCGGGCGGCCCTCGAGTGCGGTAATGGCCGTGTGCACCGTGAAGTCGGCGGGCGAAATCGAACCGAGTTCGGACCAGTCGACCGGGAAGGACACCGGAGTGCCCGGCCGCAGGCGTGGGCTGTACGCCGCCGCGACCGTGGCCCCACCGGCGCGCGTCGCATCGACGAACACCTTGCCGCCGCGGTCCTGGACGATGAACGCCGTCGTCGCGATGTTTGGGTCGAGTCGCCTCCGCGCGGGCCGCGAGCGCCCGCGTCGCCGCCGCCACATCGTCGACCGGCGCGGAGTCGTCGATTGGCACGAAGATGTGCACGCCTTTGGCGCCGCTGGTCTTCACCGCGCCGGTCAGGCCGTTGTCGCTCAGCGCTTGGCGCACCAGATGTGCGACGGCCACCACTTTCGCGAAGTCGTCGTCGGGTGGGTCGAGGTCGAGCACCAGGTGGGTCGGCCGGTAGATGTTGCCGGCCAGCCCCAGCGTCGGGTGATACTCGACGGCCCGCTGGTTGGCCAGCCACAGCAGCGTGCGCCGGTCGTTGCACAGCGCGTAATGCACCTCGCGATGCGACGCCTCCGCCCACATCGACACGGTGCGCACCCACTCCGGCGTGTACTTCGGCACGTTCTTCTGCATGAACGGCGCGCGGCCGCGCAACACGCGCAGCACCGTCAGCGGTCGATCGACGAGTCCGGGCAGCATGCGGTCGGCCACCGCGTCCAGATAGTCGACCAGGTCACGCTTGGTGGTCCCAGCGTCCGGACTCAGCGGCTCGTCGAGGTTGGTCAGATCGATGCCGTCACGATGCTCGCTGGTGGCCATGGTCACGCCGTCGTGAAAATACCGCCGTCGACGGGGATGACCGCCCCGGTGAGATAGGCGCCGGCCCTGCTGGCCAGAAACACCGCGATTCCCGCCATGTCGTCGGGGCGTCCGATGCGGCGAAGCGGCGCCGACGCCGCGATCGCGTCGCCGAAGGACTCCAGCGTCGCCGCCATCATCTTCGACTGGAAAGGCCCTGGCGCAACGGCATTCGCGGTGATGTGCTGCGGCCCGAGTTCGCGGGCCAGCATCCGCGTTAGCTGGTGCAGCCCCGCCTTGCTGGCGCCATAGGAATACACCGGCAGCACGCTGGGACGCAGGCCGTCGATGCTGCCGACGTTGATGATCCGTGCCGGATCCTCTGCGGTGCCTGCCGCACGAAGGGCGGGCAGCAGCGCCTGCACCATCCAGAACGGCGACTTGAGGTTGAGGTCGAGGACCTTGTCCCACGCCGAGTCGGGGAACGTCTCCAGCGGCTCGCCCCACGTAGCGCCCGCGTTGTTGACCAGGATGTGCAGCGGCTCGTCGCCGGCGGTGACCGCTTCGGCGAGCCGCAGGCATTCGTCGTGGCGGGAGAGGTCGGCGGGGACGCCGCCACGTCGCCGAACCGCGACAACTCGGCGACGCGCCTTGTTCGCACGCGTCGGCCTTGCGGGAGCTGATCACCACGCGGGCGCCGGCCTGCAGCAGTCCGCGTGCCATCATCAGGCCGATGCCGCGGGTGCCGCCCGTGACCAGCGCGCGCTTGCCGGTGAGATCGAAAAGTTGTGCATGAGTGCTGAACTGATCGTCGCTCATCGCGTATGCCTATCTGTTCGCCGTCCCTTCCGCCGAAGCCGTGTTCCAGCAGGCACCTCGCGAGTTTCCGGCATGGAAGACGGTTGCGCAAGTAGGTAGCCTCGTGACCGTGGCCGGCCAGACTGTCGTCCGCGCCGACGAACTCGCCGCCTTGGACGTCTTCGCCGGCTGCCCCGTCGAAGGCTGGTGCCGCTGGCCGCGGAACTGCGCCCGCTGACCGCAGCGCCCGGTCAGGTCCTGATGCACCAGGGCGAGCTGGCGGTGTCCTTCCTGCTGATCGGATCGGGCCGGGCCGAGGTCACCCACGCAGGCATCGACGGCCACGACACCGTCGCCGAGCTGGAGCCGGGGCTGATCGTCGGAGAGATCGCGTTGTTGCGCGACACCCCGCGGACCGCGACGGTGATCGCCAGCGAGCGCTTGACGGGCTGGGTCGGCGGCCGGGAGGCGTTCGCGACCATGCTCGAGATCCCGGGCATGGTCGACAAGCTGGTGCGGACCGCGCGACAGCGCCTCGCCGCGTTCATCACTCCGATTCCCGGTTCGAATGCGCGACGGCACCGAGTTGCACCTGCGACCGGTGCTGCCGGGCGACAGCGCGCGCACCACGACGGGCCCGTCGAGTTCTCCAGCGAGACGCTGTACCGCCGGTTCCAGACGCCGCGAGTGCCCACCAAGTCCTTGATGACCTACCTGTTCGAGGTCGACTACATCCATCACTTCGTCTGGGTCATGACCGACGGACCCGAGGGCCCGGTGGTGGCGGACGCCCGCTTCGTGCGCGACGAGGACGACCGACCGTCGCCGAGGTGGCGTTCATCGTCGGCGACGAATATCAGGGCCGCGGCATCGGCACCTTCCTGATGGCCGCGCTCGCGGTCGCCGCGGAATACGAAGGCGTTCAACAGCTTCACGGCCCGGGTGCTATCGGACAACTACCGATGCGCGCGATCCTGGACCGGTGCGGGGCGGTGTGGCAGCCGCGACGACCTCGGCGTCGTGACCACGGTCATCGACGTGCCCGACCCTCACTCACTCGCGACGCCCGCGCCGCTGATCAAGAAGATCCGCAGGGTGACGAGCCAGGTCATCAGGGCGGTCGGCTGATGGCGGACGCCATGGCATCGGCGGCCGCAGGCCGCCATTGAGCTAAGGACACCCGTCTGTGCATCTCGCTGGCCGGCCGGCCCAGCAACATCGGCACCCGCTTCCACAACTACCTCTACGACGTACTCGGCCTGGACTTCATCTACAAGGCGTTCACGACCACCGACATCGCCGCCGCGATCGGCGGTGTCCGCGCGCTCGGCATCCGCGGATGCTCGGTGTCGATGCCGTTCAAGGAGGACGTGATTGCCCTCGTCGACGAGATCGAGTCGTCGGCGATGGCGATCCATTCCGTCAACACGATCGTCAACGACGTGTGGTGCCGGGAGGCCGCCTCACCGCCTCCAACACCGACTACATCGCCGTCCAGCGCCTTATCGAGGGGCATGGCCTGAGCCGTCGCAGTCCGTGCTGATCCGCGGCAGCGGAGGCATGGCCAATGCGGTCGGTGCGGCTTTCCGCGACAACGGTTTTCATGACGGCACGATCATCGCCACGAAACGCCGAGGCCGGGCGGGAACTCGCCGAGCGCCTCGGCTACGAATACCTCTCCGAGGTCGGTCGGCATACCGCCGACGTCATCGTCAACGTCACGCCGATCGGCATGGCAGGTGGTCGCGAGGAGAGTGACACCGCATTCGACGAGCCGACAATCGCCAAGGCGCACACCGTGTTCGACGTGGTCGCACTGCCGTCGGAGACCCCGCTGATCGCGCGCCGCCCGCGATGCCGGCGTGCGCGTCATCACCGGCGCCGAGGTGATCGCATTGCAGGCCGCCGAGCAGTTCGAGCGCTACACCGGCGTGCGTCCGACCGCCGAGCAGGTCGCCGCGGCTTCGGCGATCTCGCGGGCGTGACTAGTCGGCGTTGACGACGACGAACTGTCCGGCGCACCTGCTCGATGCCCTGGGTCCACTTCGATACATCAGCGTCGGCTCGAGAACCACGCCAGCGAGGAGTGCACCGCCTCGCCCGTCGGCGGCGCGTCCTCGGGCAGCGGCACCGCGAACGGGACCGAAACCGGCGCGCCTTTGCGCAGCGGAATTCCCTTGCCCAGCTTGATCGTCTCGCCGCGCCTCCGCCGCCGCCGACCGCCGGCGGTGCGCACCAAGGGGATGGGAGATGCGCCGCTGACCCCAGTGGATGGAGAGCTCGCCGTCCGACATGTCGACATTCGGCGTCAGAGTGATGCTGCCGTTGATCGGTCTCGCCCGCGCGAAAGACCAGCGAAGGCAACACGATGTCCAGGTCGGTCTCGCCGTCGCCGCCGGTCCGCCGCGGCGGTTCGTCGGTGACGTGGACGTCGTCGCTGCCGATGACGACGGTGAAATCGCCGCGGGTGTCGACGTCGCGGCCGCCGCGCTGCGACCGTCAGACGGGCCGACCACCGCGCGAGCACGTCCGACGAACCAGGTGCCCACGACGGGACGGTGAACGACGATGAGCCACCGACTGAATTGACCGTCGGCGGCGACCGGCAGTTCGACCTTCGTCACCGCGACCCAGTCCTCGGCGTCCTTCTCGCTGCCTGCGTCGGTGCCGACCTCGCCCAACATCCACCACGAGTCGTTCATCGGACGGCCGTGGAGTCGGCGCGTCCCGCCCAGCGGTAGCGGTAGAAGTTGGTGTAGCCCCACTCCAGCGTCGCCGAGGAGACCTTGTCGATCGGCTTGCCGGTGGTGACGGTGGCGGTCACGGTCTGGCGCGGCCGGACGACCTCCGGGGTCACCGAGACCTGTGCGCCGCCGGACGAATTGAAGAGGCCCACTACTTCTTCGCGCTGCGACTCGGCGTACTCCTCGGGGTGGTTCTTCTTCTGGTGCTGCCGCATCGGCCAGAAGAGCACCCACAGCACCGGGTAGATCGTGACGTAGAACAACGCGTGCATCGCGGCCGTGAACAGCACGCCGAACACCCAAGCCGGATAGATGATGATCAGGCAGAACTGGAGGAACTGCTTGATCACCACCGGGTAGCCCTCGGCCATCGACAACACGAACCTCGGGCTCATCGCTTTGAGGTACTGCTTGACCTTCGAGGTTTCGGCCTCCGCCTCCGGCCTGCGCCTGGCTGACGTCGCGCCCGCGTTCCTCGCGGGTGAGCCCACGCTGCGGCGGTGGCGGTTCGTTGGCGGGGGGCGGTTGTAGGGCCGTCATCGCTGTACCGCCTCGACCGATCAGGGCGTGATGGTGGTCTTGTCGTCGATGACCGTCGTGGCGTCCATCAACGCGGGCATCTGCTCCTCGAGTGCCGTCGGCGTTGAGCTGCAGGACGTACAGGCCGTCCTTACCGGGGATCACGACGGTCTTCTGAGCGATGGCGCGCTTGGCGCCGTCCTTGATGTACGTGCCGCCGATCTGCACGGCGTCGAACCCGGCCAGCTTGGTCGGCGGTGCCGGCGGTGGCGCCCTCGTAGCCGGGCAGGTTCTGGATCTCGCCCGGGGCGAACTCCAGGATCTTGGCCGGATCGACGTGGCCGGTCAGCTTGGATACCAGCGCGATGACGGTCGGTGGATCGGCGGCAAACGCCGGGTCAGTGGAAACTATTGCGCCGTAGGCCCATTCGGGAGTCTTCGGGCCGGCATCCTCCCAGCCGGGTGGGAAGGGCAGGTCGATCGTGGGCGATCCGGGATCGCCACGCTTCACCGATGCCTCGGTGATGCCGTTCTCCTTGATGTAGTCGACGATCGTCTTGTGCGCGCCCGCAGGGGCCGCGGTGCTCGTGCTGGTCGGTGAGCTGCTGCTCGAGGTCGTTTCGGTCTTCTTGTCGGATCCGCAGCCGGCCAAACCGACTGCGAGAGCGACGGCCGCAATAGCGACGACGCCGGCCCTCATTGCCTTGCTCATTGGGTCTCCCGTCGTTGAATCTGCGCCGTAGCCTACGGTCGGCATCCCTCACTCGCAGGCGAACCCCCCGATACAAGACCGTCGGCGTGTTGCGCTCGCTTGTCGGTCGTTTCGCTGTTTTGGCATGGCATTTGCGGCAAACTCGTCTTTGCATTGGGAACGGTGCGCCGCGATGCCGGGGAGGGATCGGATATGCGAATGATCATTCGTCGACTGGGGGCGACTCTGCTGGCGCTTTTCAGCGCGATCGTGCTCGCGGTGTCGTGGACGACCACGACGGCCGTTCAGCTGGCGGCGACCGCGCTCATCATGGGCGGCACCGAGCATCCGCTGAGCACGGCCGTCGACGGGGTGCCGTTCGTCGAGAACTATCTGCAGCACGCTGTCGACGAGTTCATCAACAAGGCGGCGGCCGCGCCCTCCGGCACGGGCAACGATCCGATCGCAACGGTGGGCGCCGGTGATGACCGCTATGCCGTCATCACTCCCGAGCAGTTCTTCCCGGTGGCCGGCTTGCAGACCTTCGACGCCTCGGTGACGGAAGGACTGGCCAACCTGAACAGGTGTGTCGACGGCGACGCCGGTTGTGCCTACAACCACGACCTGACCGACCCGCCGTCGCCGGCGGCTCCGCCTGACCCGGCCGACGACTTCGTGATCTTCGGCTACTCGCAGAGTGCCGTGATCGCCTCGAAGCTCAAGCAGGAACTGATCGACAATCCGGGCGAGAATCCGGGTGGCAAATCGTTCTTCATGCTCGCGAACCCAACGCGGCCCAACGGCGGCTTCCTGTCGCGAGGGCCCGAGGGACTGAGCGTTCCGATCCTCGGCGTGACGTTCACCCGCGCCACCCCGACGAACAGCTGCGAGGTCGGCTCGTGCCTGGAATCCGTCGACCTCGCAGCGCAATACGACGGCCTCGGCGGTGACGCCGCGGTCGGGCTCACCAATGTGCTGGCCGTGGCGAACGCCGCCCTCGGTTACTACTACCTGCATGGCGCACTGCAGAACGCCAGCTTCGACGATGCGCTCTACCAGGGCTCCTACGGCGACACCGACTACTACCTAATCCCCACGCCGCGGCTGCCCGTGCTGCTCCCGTTCAGCCCGATCATCCCGTCGCCGATCCTGACTGCGCTGGACGAGCCGCTGCGCGCGCTGATCGAGGGGGGTTATGCGCGCGACATCAATCCGGGAATCCCGACCGGGGTGAGCCTGCTTCCGTTCCGCGACCCGATCGGAACCGTCATCAACGTTCTCGTCGCGATCCCGACGGGGATCGACGACGCGATCGCGGAGGCCACGGGCAATCCGGCGTTCCGGCCGCTGGGCACGCAACCGGTGACCGGTCCGTTCGGAGTCGGAGGTCCGCAGTTGCCGGATGCGCCGTCGGATACCAACCTGTCCGCCCTCGCGGCGTCGGCGAAGGCGGGCGACAACCAATCCGCCGATCTCAACGACACTGCCATCAAGTCGTTGGGCGCAGTCGACGGCGCAGTCGACAAGGACACGTCGGCCATTGCGGACGGCAACAAGAAGACCATCGACGACGCCCGCAAAGACGAGTCCGTCGAGGCCGCCGATGCCCAGACCACCGACGTCACGGCCGGAACCACGACGGCGGCGGCCACCTCCTCTGGGGCCGGGTCGACCGCCAGCGCGTCGACGGGTTCGACTCAGCAGCCCGCGGCGCCGTCGGCCACCGATCCCCAAGACAGTGGCAGCGGTGACGCGACGGGTTCGACCGCCGCAAGCACCGGGGGACAGACTGCCGCGTAGCGGCGCGGGTCTACACGGCGCAGTTCAGCGAGACGGTGATATACCGTCTGACCACCACGGTCACCAGCCTGCGGTGGTCGCTGTGTTTGTCGCCGACCCAGAAGGTCCTGGTGACATCCTGGGGATTGCGCACGCTCGTGACGATGCACTGGTTGATCGGCGCGCTACCGACGCGGTCGATGTGCACGTCGTAGCCCTGGTCTTCGAGCTGGTTGATGACCTGGTACGCGCCGCCCGGCGCAATGGGCTGAGCGGTTGCGACTCCGCTGGGCGCGACGGCCGCCGCGGCCGCCGCCAAAACTGCTGCCACACCTATGCCTGGGTGCATGACAGCCTCCGTTCTTGAGTTGTTGCTACTACTTCATTGATCGCTCGAACGGAGCCGGTCGTTGCACCCATTGTCTAAGCGTTTTATGTGGTATTAACGCCGCGTGCGCTTCCTCGCGATGTTCGCTGCGACGGCGCTCTGCATGACGGGCTGTGGCGCGCCGTCCGGATCGTCGTCATCCGCCACTTCAGCCCCGTCGGCCTCAGTTGCGCCGCTGAACCCCGCGCGGATCGACAGGGCGCGGGCCGACCTGCCGGCCGGGTATGAGGTCGCCGATGTCGCGGGGCGAATCGCGCCCGTCTCGCAGTGGGGCTTCGGCCCCGGCTGGTCGGCCGAGCCGCCGCAGTGCAGTGCGCTGGCCGACCCCGCCCCGGAGCCCACGACGAGCAAGGGCTGGTCGGGCTCCGGGCCGGGTGGGATCGTCTACGCCGTCGTCGCCGGATCGCCACCACAACGGGTGTCGCTCGACCCCGCGATTGTCGCTGACTGTGGCCGATGGATGGTGGAGGGCGGGCGCACGACGGCTAGTGTCACGGTGACGACGGGGCCGGCGATCTACGGCGTTGCAACGGTCGCCATGTCGGCGGTCGCCACCTCCGTCGTCGAGGGCGGCACGGAGACCCGCTCACGCGCCGACACGGTCACCGCGTACGTGGACGAATACGCCGTGTTCGTCACCGTCGTGACCGACCCCGGCTCACCGAACCCCCAACTCGGGCCGGACTTCGCGGCCACATTGATCGCGAAGTCGGTGGCCGCGTTGCGGGGATGACAGCGTGGGCGGCGCGATACCGAAGGGGTACATTGTGCGGCGATGTTGATGAGGGCGATGCTCGGCGTCTGGTGTGCTGCGGTACTGGCGGCGTGTGGGAGCGGCCAGTCGACGGAGGTTGACGTGTCAAAGGCCGACATCGCCCGCGTGAAGGATGTGCGGGCGAACTTCGGCCCGGCATTCCGGGTGACCGATGTGGGCCCGACGGGCGTCGATCCGAAACTGCTCGGGCCGCAGACCTCTTCCGCCCGGCATGAAGTTCGATCCGCCCGAATGCGTCAACACGACGCAGGTCGTGCCGCCGGGCATCAAGGGCAACATGGCGGCCGTCACGGCGGAGGGAGAGGGCAACCGATTCATCGCGATCGCGGTCGAGACCTCCGAGGACGTTCCGATCAACCGTCCTGCGGACAACTGCCAGAAGGTCGGGTTCACCGGGGCCGGGGTGCGCGGCGAGGTCGAAGTCGTCGAGGCTCCGCAGATCGACGGTGTGCAGACGCTGGGCATCCATCGGGTGGTCGCGACGTCCGTCGACGGCAAGCTGCGTGCGGGGCAGGTGTACAACTACACCGCCAGCTTCGGCCCCTTTCTGGTGATCGTCACCGCGAATCCGCTGGTGTTGCCGGATCAGCCCGTCGCGCCAGTCAACACGCAGCGCGCCCGCGATCTGCTCAGCGCCGCCGTGGCGGCGGTCAAGGGCTAGCGCACGTCGTGCGGGCGGAACTGGATGCTGATCCGCGGGCCGACGGGCCTCGTCGTCTTCGGTATCGCATGCTCCCACGTGCGCTGGCACGAGCCGCCCATCACCAGCAGATCGCCGTGGCGGTGCGCCAGCCGTAGCGATTTGCCGCCGCCACGCGGCCTCAGCGCGAAAACCCTTGTGGCGCCGAGGCTGACGATGGCCACCATGGTGTCCTCGGTGCTGCTGCGGCCGACGGTGTCGCCGTGCCAGGCGACGCTGTCGTCGCCGTCGCGGTACAGGCACAGCCCCGCGGTGGTGAACGGCTCGCCGAGCTCGCCGGCGTAGGCGTCGTTGAGCCGTCGGCGGATCTGCTTCAGCCGCGGATGCGGGGCGGGCTCGTCGACGAGGTCGTGGAAGCTGACCAGCCGCGGCACGTCGAGCACGCGGTCATACATCTGCCGTCGCTCCGCGCGCCACGGGAAGCCGTCGCAGCAGCTCGTCGAAGAGCGAGTCGGCGTCGTCCAGCCACCCGGAGCGGTAGTCGATCCAGGCGCCGTCGCCGAGCTGGCGCCGTTCGGCGTGCTCGAACAGCGAGCTCTGCAGCGCCAGCTCCATGCCGCCGAGTCTATCGCACAGGCGTTCGAAACGCGTCCGCCGAGCGACCCGATCAGAGCGCTAGAGCCGCGCGGCGCCCGGGCCTTCGTCGGCGAGTACGTCGCCGGGGTTGGACAGCGCGCAGGTCTTCAGGCTCAGGCAGCCGCAGCCGATGCAGCCGGTCAGGTTGTCGCGCAGCCGCTGCAGATGCACGATGCGGTCGTCGAGGTCCTGGCGCCAGCCCGCCGACAGTCTGGCCCAGTCCTTGCTGGTCGGGACGCGGTCGGTGGGCAGGGTGGCCAGCGCCTCGCGGATGCGCGCCAGCGGAATGCCGAGCCGCTGCGACATCCGGATGAACGCGACACGGCGCAGCGTCTCGCGGGCGTAGCGGCGCTGGTTGCCGCCGGTGCGCCTGCTGGCGATCAGGCCTTCGCGCTCGTAGAAGTGCAGCGCCGACACCGCGACGCCGCTGCGGGCGGACATGTCGCCGGGCGTGAGTTCGTGGACCAACTCCATGACCTAAACCATAGTTGAGGTGACCGCCGACGCCATGAGCGTTTACGGTGCTAGATGTGACGCTTGGGCTGCGATTCGGAGGTCGGCGCGCTGCGCGCCGTCATCCTGCACCGGCCCGGCGCCGAACTGCAGCGGCTGACGCCGCGAAACAACGACGCGCTGCTGTTCGACGGCCTGCCCTGGGTCGCCAAGGCGCAGCAGGAGCACGACGCGTTCGCCGAGGTGCTGACGTCGCGCGGCGTCGAGGTGCTGCTGCTGGCGGACCTGTTGACCGAGGCGCTGGCGCACAGTGGGGCCGCGCGCATGCACGGCATCGCGGCGGCGGTCGACCCGCGACGGCTGGGACTCCCGCTGGCGCAGGAGCTTTCGGCGTATCTGCGCACGCTGGACGCGGCCCCGCTGGCCATGGTGCTGATGGCGGGGATGACGTTCACCGAGCTGCCGTTCAGCGGTGGCGAGCTGTCGTTGGTGCGGCGGATGCACCACGGCGGGGATTTCGTCATCGACCCGCTGCCGAATCTGCTGTTCACCCGCGACTCGTCGTTCTGGATCGGGCCGCGGGTGGCGATCACGTCGCTGGCGCTGCCCGCGCGGGTGCGCGAGACGTCGCTGACCGACGTGATCTACGCGCACCATCCGCGATTCCTCGGCGTGCGACGGGCCTACGAGTCGCGGTCGGCGCCCGTCGAGGGCGGCGACGTGCTGCTGCTCGCGCCGGGTGTGGTCGCGGTCGGGGTGGGGGAGCGGACCACGCCTGCGGGTGCGGAAGCGTTGGCGCGCAGCCTGTTCGACGACGATCTCGCGCACACCGTGCTGGCGGTGCCGATCGCGCAGGAGCGCGCGCAGATGCACCTCGACACGGTGTGCACGATGGTCGACGTCGACGCGGTGGTGATGTATCCGAACATCGTCGACTCGTTGTCGGCGTTCACGATTCACCGCGACGGCGACGGCGGCGTGCGGATCGACGAGGCGGCGCCGTTCGTGCGGGCCGCCGCCGACGCGATGGGGATCGAGAAGCTGCGGGTGATCGCGACGGGTCTGGACCCGGTGACCGCCGAGCGTGAGCAGTGGGACGACGGCAACAACACGCTGGCGGTCGCGCCCGGGGTCGTCGTCGCCTACGAGCGCAACGCCGAAACCAATGCGCGGCTTGGCCGATGCGGGCATCGAGGTGCTGCCGATCGAGGCGTCGGAGTTGGGCACCGGCCGCGGCGGCCCGCGCTGCATGTCGTGCCCCGCGGCCCGCGACCCGCTCTAAGTCTGCGCCGAAATAGCATTCCTGGTCGTTGTCATGCCGATCGAAGCGCCATGGCCTCTTGCTCGCGTTGCGCCCACGCGTTCGCCACCCGCCCGAGAATGTCGTAAGTCCTGTCTTCGGCGATCACCTTCACGTGGAACCAGCCCAGCCGCATCAGTCTTCGTAACCGCCGCACGTCCCAGGCGTATCGCCTGCGGTCCTAGCGATGTTGATCGCCGTCATACTCCACGGCGATCTGGACGTCCTCCCAACCCATGTCGATGTACGCGACAGGATCCCGTTGTCGAAGACGGGGATCTGGGTTTGTGGTCGCGGGAAGCCGGCGTCGATGAGCAAGAGCCGCAGCCAGGTCTCCTTCGGGGATTGCGCTCCGGCGTCCATCAGGTCGATCGCCTCTCAGCGGCGGCGAATGCCGCGGGCGCCCGGATAGCGGTCCGCCGGTAGTTCCACCGAAGATGCCCTCGCGAAACGGCGCCCGCAGCGACGGCCTCCGAGCCGACGATGGCTCCCCCCATACCTGACGATCCTCGCCGATGCGCCGTTCCGCCGACGAGTGAGAAGCGGTGGCTGTGGATAACGCGAATTCGCGACCAGGAATGCTATTTCAGCGCAAAAAGATCAGCGCCAGGAGGGCAGCCAGATCTGCATGTTCCACGTCGCCTGCGAGATCGGGATGCCCGTCAGGATCGGGTACATCCACGCGAAGTTCGTGAGTCACAAGCGCGACATAGCAACTCACCACGATCAGCCCGAGCGTTCGCCGTTCGGAGTTCTGGCCCGGTTTGTACAGGATGTCGCCGCAGATCATCGCGATCATCAGCACCAGGAACGGCGCCATCGTCGCGGCGTAGAAGAAGTACATCTGCCGGTCGATGTCGGCGAACCACGGCAGGAAGCCCGCGCTGTAGCCGACCAGGATCGCCGCGTAGCGCCAGTCCCGCTTGACGAATGCCCGCCACACCGCCCACGCCAGCACCGGCACCGCGATGAACCACATCGCCGGCGTGCCGACCAGCATCACGGCCTTCACGCACGACTGCGCGCCGCAGCCGGGCACGTTCTGGTTGTCGATCGCGTACAGCACCGGCCGCAGCGACATCGGCCACGTCCACGGCTTGCGACTCCCACGGGTGGTGGTTGCCGTCGGCGTTGGTCAGCCCGGCGTGGAACTTGTACGCCGCATGCGTGTAATGCCACAGCGAGCGCACCGCATCGGGCAACGGCAGGACGCTGTCGGGGCCGATCGACCGGCCGACCTCGTAGCGGTTCACGCCGGTCTCCGAGGCGAACCACGGCGCGTACGACGCCAGGTACACCCCGAACGGAATCAGCACCAGCGCGTACAACGACGGGCCCGAGGTCCCGCCGCAACGCGCCCAGCCACGGCCGCGGCACCCGGTACTGCCTGCGCGCGGCGATGTCGAACGCCAGCGTCATCACGCCGAAGAACACGATGAAGTACAGCCCGGACCACTTTGTCGCACAAGCCAATCCGAGCAGCACGCCGGCGCCGAACCGCCACCACCGCACACCCAGCCGCGGTCCCCACGGCGTCTCGCCGATGCGGCCCTCCAGCAGCGCGGTGTGCATCCGCTCGCGCACCTGGTCGCGGTCGACCATCAGACAGCCGAACGCCGCCACCACGAACAGCGTCAGGAAGCCGTCGAGCAGCGCGGTGCGCGCCGCGACGAAGCTGACCCCGTCGGCGATCAACAGCAGCCCGGCGATCCCGCCGACCAGCGTCGACCGGCTGATCCGCCGCCCGATCCGCACCACCAGCAAGACCAGGATCACGCCGCACACGGCGCCGGAGAAGCGCCAGCCCAGCCCGTTGTAGCCGAACAGCGCCTCGCCGATCGCGATCAGCTGCTTGCCGACCGGCGGGTGCACCACCAGGCCGTAGCCGGGGTTGTCCTCGACGCCGTGGTTGTGCAGCATCTGCCAGGCCTGCGGCGCGTAGTGCTTCTCGTCGAAGATCGGCGTGCCCGCATCGGTCGGCGAGCCGAGGTTGAGGAATCGCGTCACCGCGGCCAGCGCGGTGATGACCGCGGTCATCGCCCAGCCCTGCAGCCGGTCGAGCGGCCCGAAGTCGGCGACGGGCACCAACGGGGCCGGGCTGATGACGGGGACCGCGCGCTGGCGCTTCGGTGGCGGGGGCGGTCACGCCTGCGATCGTAGGCTGTCCGCTGTGCCAGATCCCCGGTCGCTCCGCTCCAACCCTCCGAATGGCCCCGGCCGACTGCTCATCGGCGCCACGCCGCTGGGCCAGCCGTCGGACGCCTCCGCGCGGCTGGTCAAGGCGCTGCGCAGCGCCGATGTGATCGCCGCCGAGGACACCCGGCGCATCCGGACCCTGGCGCAGGCGCTCGACGTCAAACCCGCCGGCAAGGTGGTCAGCCTGTACGACCAGAACGAGGCGACGCGGGTGCCCGCGCTGGTCGCCGAGATCGCGGCGGGTGCGACCGTGCTGCTGGTCAGCGACGCCGGCATGCCGCTGATCAGCGACCCCGGGTACCGGCTGGTGGCGGCCTGCATCGATGCCGGGGCTGGCGGTCCACTGCCTGCCCGGCCCGTCGGCGGTGACGACGGCGCTGGCGGTGTCGGGCCTGCCGTCGGAGAGGTTCTGCTTCGAGGGCTTCGCGCCGCGCAAGCACTCCGCGCGGATGTCCTGGCTGGCCACGCTGGCGACGGAACCGCGCACCTGCGTGTTCTTCGAGTCGCCGCGGCGGCTGGCCGACACGCCTCGAGGATGCCGTCGAGGCGCTGGGGCCGGACCGCGAGGCCGTGGTGTGCCGGGAGCTGACGAAGACGCACGAGGAGGTCGTCCGCGGCTCGCTCGGCGAGCTGGCCGAGTGGGCGGCCGACGGCGTGCTCGGCGAGATCACCGTCGTGCTGGCCGGCGCGACGCCGAAGGCCGACATGCAGACTCTGGTCGCCGAGGTGCAATCCGCTCGTCGAGCAGGGCATGCGGGTCAAGGACGCGTGCGCGCAGGTCATCGCGGTGAATCCGGGCGCGCCGTCGCGGCGCGAACTCTACGATGCGGTGCTGCGCCGCGCGAGGGAGCTGATGCGACCGCGTGACCGATGATCGGCGCGGCCTTGTGCAGGCACTCGTCCCATTCGCGGTCGGGATCGGAGTCCGCGGTGATGCCGCCGCCGACACCGAGCACCGCGTTGCCCGACGCGTCGAACTCCACCGTCCGGATCGCGACGTTCAGCTCGCAGCCCGCCACGGGCGACGCCAAACCGACTGTGCCGCAATAGACTCCGCGCCGACGCGGCTCCCACCCCGCAGCAGCTGACGGGCCCGCGCCTTCGGGGTGCCGGTCACCGATGCCGGCGGGAACGTCGCGTCGAGCACCGCGGCCATCGGCACGTCGACATCGCACCCGCGCCGACACCGTCGACACCAGATGCCACACCCCCGGCGCCGGCCGCACCGCCAGCAGTTCGGGCACGGTGACGCTGCCGGTGACGGCCACCCGGCCCAGGTCGTTGCGGACCAGGTCGACGATCATGATGTTCTCGGCGACGTCCTTGACCGACGCCCGCAGCGCCGCCGGGTCCGCATGCCGCGGCAGCGTGCCCTTGATCGGGCTCGACGTCACCGTCGTCGCCGCACCGGCGCAGGAACAACTCGGGCGACAGCGACGCCACCGCACCCCAGTCCCCGGCCAGATAGGCGGCCCGCGCCGGCGAGGTCTGCGCGACCGCGTCGACGAAGAAGTCGATCGGCGCACCGTCGAGCCGGCCGGCGAACTGCGTGCACACACACGCCTGGTAGACCTCGCCGGCGGCGATCGCCTCGAGGCACGTCAAGCACGCCGCGCCGATGCGCCCGCGGTCGGCGTCGTCCCACGAGACCGTCGCGTGACGTGGCTCGACCGAGTCACGCAACGCCTCGGGAACCCAACCGAAAGCGCTGCACCGGAAAGGCTTTCGTGCCACCAGCTGCCCGTCGCGGTCCTGGCGCAGCACGCAGTCCGACCAGCCGCCTGCCGCCTCGGGGATACGCGGGCCGCAGCCGTCGGCGCCGGCGTCGGGATACGACAGATAGCCGAACCACCCGCCGCCGACTGCGCCGCCGGACGTGCCTGCCGGAACATCGAACACCGATGACCCGTCGACGGGCGTCACCCCCACCGAGGGAGCGATGACGGCCCGCGAGTCGAACCAGTCGCCGATCAGCGCGGCCGGCGGCGCCAACCCGCGTCGGGCCGCACCGCCGACAGGCCCGCAGCACCCCGGGGCACTGCCGAGGTCGCCGAGCCGCTCGATCCGCACCGGCTAAGCGTGACCTGTTGGCCGAGCAGACGCAAAGTGCGCCGACACGCCGACGAAATTGGACACTTTGCGTCTGCTCGCCAAGGAAGTCAGCGGCTGATCGCCCGCGGGATCGCGATGCCGATCAGCTTGTCGGGGTTGCGCATCGCATAGAAGTGGCTGATCTTGCCGTCGACGACCTCGACCAGGAACACGCCTTCAAGATGGTCGCCGCTGTAGACGACGACCGCCGGTGCGCTGTTGTACACCGCAGTCTCGATCCGCACGTCCGGCAGCTTCTGGCCAAGCCGGAAGATGCCGATGATCGCCTTGGCCACCTTGTCGGCGCCGACGATCGGTCTGCGGGCCGCGCTGGCCTTGCCGCCGCTGTCGGCCGTCCAGACGACGTTCGGGCGAGCATCGACAACAGCCCGTCCATATCGCCGGTCGCCGCGGCGCTCAAGAACTGCCCGGTGATCTCTTCCGTCTGCGCGGAGTCGACGGGCTCGAACCGCTTGCGCCGCGCCTGGACATGCTCGCGGGCACGGTGCGCCATCTGGCGCACCGTCGGCACGGATTTGCCTACCGCGCCGGCGATTTCGTCGTAGTCGAAGCCGAACACCTCGCGCAGGACGAACACCGCCCGCTCGTCGGGGGTGAGCGTCTCGAGCAGGACCATCATCGCCATCGACACCGATTCGGCGAGCACGACATCGGCGGAGGCGTCGCGGTCGTCGAGCAGCAGCGGCTCGGGCAGCCACGGGCCGACGTAGTCCTCGCGACGACGGGCTCGCGCGCGCAGCGCGTTGAGCGCCTGCCGGGTCACCAGTTGCGCCAGATACGACTTGGTGTCGCTGCACCGTCGCGAGGTCCACTTCGGCCCAGCGCAGGTAGCTGTCCTGCAGCACGTCGTCGGATTCGGTTGCCGAACCGAGGATTTCGTAGACGATCGTGAACAGCAGCGGCCGCAGGTGGGTGAACCGCTCGGCGTGTTCGTCGCCGGCCGAGCCGGCAGTCGGGGTCGACGGGGTGGTCACGATTCGTGACCACCCGCGGTGCGGCAGCCGGTGCCAGGGTCGCTTGCCGCCCTTGAACCAGAAGGTCGAGCCGGGCTTGCGGGCCTCGCGGCGGATGCCCCACAGCGTGCCCTTGCAGATCGCCTCCTTGATCGAACGCAGCGATCCGGCCGCCGATGTAGAGTTCAATGCGGTGTCGTCCTTGTCGCGCCAGCTGGACGGTGGCGGCGTGCGGCCGAGGCTGATGCACTGAGCCCAGTGAACGCGTGGTCGATCGCCGTCGGGCTGGTTCCGGCGATGCGGCTCAGCACGGTGTTGGCGGCCTGCGCGCCGAGCGGCACCGCAGCCTGGCAGCTCATCCGCAGCGGCTGACCCGACGGGGCGGCGCAGTCGCCTGCGGCGACGATGTGCGCATCGTCGACGCTGGTCAGCGTTTCGTCGGTGAGCAGCCGGCCGAGCTCGTCGGTGCGCAGGCCGCTGGCCGCGGCCAGGTCGGGCACGCCGAATCCGGCCGTCCAAACCGTGACGCGCGCTCGGACGCACCGCGCCGTCGGCGAACACCACCGCGTTCGGCCGGACCTCCGCCACGACGTCGCTTGCTCGAGCACCGCCACCCGCGTGCTTGGCCAGCCACTTGGCGATCGAACGGCGGCCCGGCACCGACTCAGCGACGGCGCCAGCATCCCGCCACAGACCAGCGTGACTGGCTGCGGCCCTGCTCGGCGAGTTCGGCGGCCGCCTCGATTCCGGTGAGCCCGGCGCCGACGACGGTGATCGGCGCTCGGGGTGCAACTCGTCGAGTCGCGTAGCGCAGCCGTCTGCGCCTGCTCGAGCTCGCTGATCGGATAGGCGAATTCGGCCGCGCCCGGAACCGAGGCAGGCACGCTGCCGGTGCTGCCGACCGCGTAGATGACGTAGTCGTAGTCCAGCGTGCCGCCCGACGCCGAGCCTCAGGTTCCGCGCGGCGGTGTCGATCCGGTCGACGCTGTCGACGACAAGGTCGATCGCCCTCGCCGAGCAGCGTGCCGTAGTCGACGGTCGCGTCGTAGTTGCCGGCCACGAGCTGGTGCAGCCGGATCCGCTCGACGAACTTCGCGCCGCGGATTGACCAGCGTGATGTCGACGTCGGCGCCGCATCCGCAGGTGGTTGGCGGCCATCGTGCCTGCATATCCGCCGCCGATGCACGACGGCGCGCGTGCTGGCTGCTCGGTCACTCTCTGGTGTCTCCTGTTCTCGTCGAGCCGGTATGACCCTCAAGACACCGCCGGTCGCCGAGATGTGACAGGACGCCCTCGATGTCCGCATCACTCCGCCTGATAGCGGGGGAAGACACCGACCGGGGCGGGCAGCGGCGTCCCGGCCGACCAGCCGGGTGCCGATCGCCTCGAACGTCCGCCGGTCTTCGGGCTGGCCGAGCAGGTCGAGCAGCTTGCCCATCGACTCGGGCATCACCGGCTGGCTCAGCAGCGCCGCGATCCGCACCGTCTCCAGCGTCGTGTAGAGCACGGTGGCGAACCGGTCGCGAGCCTCGTCGCGTCGGTCTTGCGCAGCACCCAGGGCTCCTGCGCGGAGAAGTACTTGTTGGCCGCGCCGAGCACCGACCAGATCGCCTCGAGCGCCAAGTGCATGGCGGTGGCGTCGAAATGACCCGCGCACCCGCTCGAGCAGGCCGTCGGCGGCGGCCAGCAGCTCGGCGTCCTCGCGCGGTGAACTCCCCGGGCTGCGGGACGATGCCGTCGAGGTTCTTGGCGACCATCGACAGCGAGCGTTGCGCCAGGTTGCCCAGCTCGTTCGCGAGGTCGGCGTTGATGCGGCCGATGATCGCGTCCTCGCTGTAGCTGCCGTCCTGCCCGAACGGCACCTCGCGCAGGAAGAAGTAGCGCACCTGGTCCACGCCGAACGCGTCGACCAATGCGATCGGATCGATGACATTGCCCACCGACTTGCTCATCTTCTCGCCGCTTGTTGAGCACGAAGCCGTGCACGAAAACCTTGCGCGGCAACTCGATTCCCGCCGACATCAGAAACGCCGGCCAGTACACGGTGTGGAACCGGATGATGTCCTTGCCGATCATGTGCAGATCGGCGGGCCAGAAGCGGCGGAACAACTCCGAGTCGGTGTCGGGGAAGCCGACGCCGGTGAGGTAGTTGGTCAGCGCGTCGACCCAGACGTACATCACGTGGTCGGGATGGTCGGGCACCGGGCACGCCCCAGTCGAACGTCGTCCGCGAGATCGACAGGTCGCGCAGCCCGCCGGAGACGAAGCTGACGACCTCGTTGCGCCGCACGCTCGGGTTCGATGAACTCCGGGTGCGCCGTCGTAGTGCGCCAGCAGCTTGTCGGCGTAGTCGGACAGCCGGAAGAAGTAGGTCTGCTCCTCGGTCCACGTCACCGGGGCGCCGGTCTCGGTCGGCCACCCGGACTCCGTCGGCGCCGACGCTGGTCTCCGCCTCGGTGAAGAAGCGCTCGTCGCGCACCGAGTACCAGCCCTTGTACGCGTCGAGGTAGATGTCGCCGGCGTCGTTCATCCGCGCGCCAGATCTCCTTGGACGCCTCATAGTGGTCGGGATCCGAGGTGCGGATGAACCGGTCGAAGGAGATGTTGAGCTTCTCCTGCAGCCGCTGGAACACGTCGGAGTTGCGCCGGGCGAGCTCGGCGGTCGGAATGCCCTGCGCGGCGGCCGTCTCGGCCATCTTCAGCCCGTGCACGTCGGTGCCCGTCAGGTAACGCACGTCGAAGCCGTCGAGTCGCTTGAACCGCGCGATCGCATCGGTGGCGATGTATTCGTAGGCATGGCCGATGTGCGGGTCGCCGTTGGGATAGGCGATCGCCGTGGTGATGTAGTAAGGGTCCCCGGGGGTGCGCGTCCTCGCGCCGGGGGAAATCGGGATGCTCATTTCGGCTCAGCTTATTGTGTGCGGTGATGTCCAAGCGTTCAGGCAACAGGGAGCGGCCGCCCGCCCCCGAGCCACTGTCTCCGCTGATCGACGCGCACACTCATCTCGACGCCTGCGGGGCCACCGACGCGGACAGCGTCAAGGCGATCGTGGACCGCGCCGAGGCGGTCGGTGTCAAGGCGGTCGTGACCATCGCCGACGACCTCGGCGTCCGCGCGGTGGGTGACCGAGGCCGCCGACGCCGACCCGCGGGTGTACGCGGCCGTCGCGCTGCACCCCACCCGGGCCAACGCGCTCACCGACGAAGCCAAGGTCGTCATCGAGCGGCTGGCCGAGCACCCGCGGGTGGTCGCCATCGGCGAGACGGGCATGGACATGTACTGGCCGGGCAGGCTCGACGGCTGCGCCGACCCCGTCCGGACAGCGCGAGGCGTTCGCCTGGCACATCGACCTCGCCAAGCGCACCGGCAAGCCGCTGATGATCCACAACCGCGACGCCGACGCCGAGGTGCTCGACGTGCTGCGGGCCGAAGGCGCGCCCGAGACGGTGATCTTCCACTGCTTCTCGTCGGGCGCGGAGATGGCCCGCACCTGTGTGGACAGCGGCTGGGTGCTGAGCCTGTCCGGGACGGTCAGCTTTCGCAACGCACGCGCGCTGCGGGACGCGGCGCCGCTGATCCCGGCGGGGCAGATGCTCGTCGAGACCGATGCGCCGTTTTTGACGCCACACCCGTATCGTGGTGCCCCGAACGAGCCGTACTGCCTGCCTTACACGGTGCGTGGCCTGGCGGACCTGCTGGCAAAGCCCGCAGAAGAGCTTGCGCAAGAAACAACCGAAACGGCCGTTCAGGTGTATGGGCTGGCAAGTTGCTGCCCCTAGCCCTTTTCGTTACCGTGCTGTGATCGCCCCGGAGCGCAACCAGGCCGGCGCTCCGTCCGATAGTCGGGATAGACGACGTTTTGAATATTTTGAACAAGATTCATGAAGCGCGCTCGCCGATGCTTCGCGCGCTGGTTGGTGCGATGTTGCTCGTGCTCACCTTCGCCGGCGGGTTCGCGGTTGCTGCGCACAAGACGGTGACGCTGACCGTCGACGGTGCGTCGATGACGGTGCCGACCATGAAGTCGCGGGTCATCGACGTCATCAAGGAGAACGGGTTCGAGGTCGGCGAACGCGACGATCTGTACCCGGCCGCCAATGAGTCGGTGCATCAGTCCGACACCATCGTGCTGCGCCGCAGCAGGCCGCTGCAGATCTCCACCGACGGCGAGAACAGCAGGCAGGTGTGGACCACGGCGTCGACCGTCGCCGAGGCGCTGGCCCAGCTCCAGATGACCGACAAGGCGCCCGCCGCCGCCTCCCGCGGCAGCCGAGTTCCGCTGGCCGGGCATGTCACTGCCCGTCGTGAGCGCCAAGACCGTGCAACTCAACGACGCCGGCGTGGTCCGCACATTGCGTCTCGCCGCGCCGAACGTCGGTGCGCTGTTGGAGGCCGCCGGGGTGCCCCTGGAGCAGCGCGACGCCGTGGTGCCCGCCGCGTCCTCGCCCGTCGTGCGACGGGATGCGGATTCAGGTCACCCGGATCCGAATCGAGAAGGTGACCGCAGCGCGTGCCGCTGCCGCCCGCCAACCACCGGATCGACGATCCGACGATGAACATGAGCCGTCAGGTCGTCGAGGACCCGGGCACCCCGGGAACTCAGGACGTCACGTTTGCCATTGCAAAGGTCAACGGTGTCGAGACCGGCAGACTGCCAGTAGCCAATGTCGTTATCACGCCAGCTCGCGACGGTGTGCTTCGCGTTGGCGCCAAGCCCGGCACCGAGGTGCCGCCGGTTGCCAACGGCGGTGTCTGGGATGCCCTCTCTCGGTGCGAAGCGGGAGGTAATTGGGCCATCAACACCGGTAACGGCTTTTACGGTGGTGTCCAATTTGATCAAAACACCTGGGAACGACAGGGTGGTCTGAGGTATGCTCCGAGGGCGGATCTGGCGACAAGAGAAGAACAGATCGCGATTGCTGAGGTCACTCGGGCGCGACAAGGTTGGGGCGCGTGGCCCGTGTGTAGCGGGAGGATTGGGACGCGCTGACCATTCGACTACTCGGTCGGACCGAGATACGACACCTGGCCAGAGAGATTGATTTCCGGCCACGCAAATCTTTTGGACAGAACTTCGTCCACGACGCCAACACCGTCGACGCATCGTCTCGGCCTCTGGCGTCAACCGCCATGACCACGTCCTCGAGGTCGGTCCCGGACTCGGCTCCCTGACGCTGGCCCTGCTCGATCGGGGCGCGAAGGTGACCGCCGTCGAGATCGATCCGGTGCTGGCGCGCCAGCTGCCCACCACGGTCGCCGAACATTCCCACAGCGAGATCAACCGGCTGACCGTCCTCAACCGCGACATCCTCACGCTGCAAGCCGCACGAACTCGACCGAGCAGCCCACAGCGCTGGTCGCCAACCTGCCCTACAACGTCGCCGTCCCCGCACTGCTGCACCTGCTCGCGGAGTTCCCGTCGATCCGCACCGTGATGGTGATGGTGCAGGCCGAGGTCGCCGAGCGGCTGGCCGCCGAACCGGGCGGCAAGGACTACGGCGTGCCCAGCGTCAAGGTCCGCTTCTTCGGCAACGTCAAGCGCTACGGCATGGTGTCGCCGACGGTGTTCTGGCCTATCCCGCGGGTCTACTCGGGTCTGGTGCGCATCGACCGCCACGAAGCTCGCCGTGGCCGACCGACGACGGCGTTCCGCAGCAAGGTGTTCGAGCTGATCGACGTCGCGTTCGCGCAGCGGCGCAAGACGTCGCGCAACGCGTTCGCCGAGTGGGCGGGCTCGGGCAACGAGTCGGCGCGCCGGCTGCTGGCCGCCAGCATCGACCCGTCGCGCCGGGGCGAGACGCTGTCCGTCGCGGACTTCGTGCGACTGCTGCAGCGCTCGGGACGGGAGACCAAGTCCAGAGCGAGCCGCAAAGCCCGAGAGCGTCAGGCCGACCAGCCGTGGGCTACTTCAACGCACGGCTGATCAGCGACACGAATTCGCGGCAGGATCGATAGCGGTCCTGCGGGTCCTTGGCCAGCGCCTTCGCCATAATCGAGTCGAAAACACGTGGCAGCCAAGCGGAATTTCGAGATGAACGACTGCGGTGGTGGCCGGTGCAGGTGCGCGTCGATCAGCCCGAATGCGGCTTGTGCGCGGTGAACGGTGGCGAGCCGGTGAGCAATTCGACGGCCGTGCACGCCAGCGCGTACTCGTCGGTGGCATCGCGTGGGGGCGTGGCCCGTGAGCAGTTCAGGGGCCGAGTAGGGCAGCGAGGCCTCGACGTGCGTCGGGCTGGTGCCGATGTCGTCGGTGATCGTGTGGGCGACGCCGAAGTCGATCAGTACGGCATCCGAGACTACTCTTGGCGCACAAGAATATTGGCTGGTTTGACGTCGCAGTGCACGATGGCGTGATTGTGCGTGTAGTCCAGGGCATCGGCGATTTGGGCCAGTGCGGCAAGGCGATTGGCGATCGTGTCGATGTCCGCGATGCCTGCCGCCGGAGACCAGTTCCATCGACAGCCACCCGGCCCGCGTTCGTACACCGTCACGATGTGCGGATGGTGCAGCCGATGGGCGAATTCGAATTCGCGCCGTAGCCGGGCGACTTGAGCCTGGTGCCGGTGCTCGTCGTCGAGAACCTTCAGCGCCACCACGCGATTCAGGTCCGGCGGCGTGATGCGCCCGGTACACCGTGGCGTATCCGCCGGGCCGAGCACTCCGTCGACGACGTAGCCGTCAAACGCGGTCGCCGGGCGAGAGCACTCCGATAGTGTCGTCCCGTGCCAGGCTGCAACGGAAGCACCGCCTCCGAGTGGGTTCCCACCGGGTCGGTAACCGTGCGGGTGCCGGGCAAGGTCAACCTCTATCTGGAGGTCGGGGATCGCCGCGACGACGGCTATCACGAGCTGACCACCGTCTTCCACGCGGTGTCGCTGCTCGACGAGGTCACCGTTCGCAACGCCGACGTGCTGTCGGTGGAGATGACAGGCGAAGGCGCGGAGTCACTGCCGACCGACGAACGCAATCTGGCGTGGCGGGCCGCCGAATTGATGGCCGAGCACGTCGGGCGGGCGCCGGACGTGGCGATCTCCATCGAGAAGTCGATTCCGGTCGCCGGCGGGATGGCAGGCGGCAGCGCCGACGCGGCGGCGGTGCTGGTGGCGATCAACACGCTGTGGGAGCTCGGTGTGCCGCGGCGCGACCTGCACGCCGCTGGCCGCCGCAGCTCGGCAGCGACGTGCCGTTCGCCTTGCACGGCGGCACCGCGCTCGGGCACCGGCCGCGGCGAGGAGCTGGCGACGGTGCTCGCCCGCAACACGTTTCACTGGGTGCTGGCGTTCGCCGCACGGCGGTCTGTCGACGCCCGCGGTGTTCGCCGAGATCGACCGGCTGCGCGAGCGACCGGACCGCGATGCCGCCGCCGCGGCTGGAGGATCCCGAGCCAGTGCTGGCCGCGCTGGCGTCCGGCGACCCGGCCCAGCTGGCGCCGCTGCTCGGCAACGACCTGCAGCCCGCGGCGCTGCGCCTGGACCCGGAGCTGCGCCGCACGCTGCGTGCGGGCACCGAGGCCGGCGCCCTGGCGGGCATCGTGTCGGGCTCGGGGCCGACGTGTGCGTTCCTGTGCGCGTCGGCCTCGGCGGCAGTCGACGTCGGCGCCCAGCTGGCGGGCGCCGGGGTGTGCCGCACGGTGCGGGTCGCCAGCGGACCGGTGCAGGGCGCGCGGGTCGTCCCGGCGCCGTCGACTGCAGTGATCGCGCTCGGACATCGAGTTGATTACGAGACCGGTGTGACCCAGACCTCAATTGCTCGCGACAGTTTGGCAGTTACTTAAGAGTTGCTTAAGATGATCGGCGGTGAAAACAAGCGGTCAAGCATCGGACGCGACTCTTTCGCCCGCCGCCAACCGCGGTGGGCGTTTCGTCGGATACAGCCGACGGTCCGGTGCATCACCGATTCGAGACATAACCGCTCCCCATTTGTGTGCGCGCCTCGACAAAAAGCGCCCCTGATCAGGCGGAGCATGAGACGAGAGCATTTGCGCTGGCGCAAATGTCGCCGGCGCTGCGGCTCCGGAAACCGAGGAGGTCGTCGTGAGCCGATTCACCGAGAAGATGTACCGCAACGCCCGCAACGCCAAGACGGGCATGGTCACCGGTGAACCCCACGAGCCCATCCGCCATACCTGGGGCGAGGTGCACGAGCGCGCCCGCGCGCATCGCGGGCGGACTCGCGAAGGCCGGCATCGGCCTGGGCGACGCCGTCGGCGTGCTGGCCGGATTTCCGGTGGAGATCGCCCCGACTGCGCAGGGTCTGTGGATGCGCGGCGCCAGCCTGACCATGCTGCACCAGCCCACGCCGCGCACCGACCTGGTGATCTGGGCCGAGGACACGATGAACGTGATCGGCATGATCGAGGCCAAGGCGGTCATCGTCTCCGAGCCGTTCCTGGTCGCCATCCCGGTGCTCGAGGAGAAGGGCATCACGGTGCTCAAGGTCGCCGATCTGCTCGCCTCGGAGCCGATCGACCCGATCGAGGTCGGCGAGGACGATCTCGCGCTGATGCAGCTGACGTCGGGCTCGACCGGCTCGCCGAAGGCCGTGCAGATCACGCACCGCAACATCTACTCCAACGCCGAGGCCATGTTCATCGGCGCCGAGTACGACGTCGACAAGGACGTCATGGTCAGCTGGCTGCCCTGCTTCCACGACATGGGCATGGTCGGCTTCCTGACCATCCCGATGTACTTCGGCGCCGAGCTGGTCAAGGTGACGCCGATGGACTTCCTGCGCGACACCCTGCTGTGGGCCAAGCTCATCGACAAGTACAAGGGCACGATGACCGCGGCGCCGAACTTCGCCTACGCGCTGTTCGCCAAGCGGTTGCGCCGGCAGGCCAAGCCCGGCGAGTTCGACCTCTCGACACTGCGGTTCGCGCTGTCGGGCGCCGAGCCGGTCGAGCCCGCCGACGTCGAGGATCTGCTGGACGCGGGCAAGCCGTTCGGGCTGCGACCCGATTGCATCCTGCCGGCCTACGGGATGGCCGAGACGACGCTGGCGGTGTCGTTCTCGCCGTGCAACGCCGGCCTGGTCGTCGACGAGGTCGACGCCGACCTGCTGGCCGCGCTGCGCCGCGCCGTGCCCGCCACCAAGGGCAACACCCGGCGACTGGCCTCGCTGGGCCCGCTGCTGCAGGATCTCGAGGCACGCATCATCGACGAGCACGGAAACGTCATGCCGCCCCGCGGCGTCGGCGTCATCGAGCTGCGCGGCGAGTCGCTGACCCCCGGCTACCTCACGATGGGCGGCTTCATCCCGGCCCAGGACGAGCACGGCTGGTACGACACCGGCGACCTCGGTTACATGACCGAAGAGGGCAACATCATCGTCTGCGGCCGCGTCAAGGACGTCATCATCATGGCCGGCCGCAACATCTACCCGACCGACATCGAGCGGGCCGCGGGCCGTGTCGAGGGCGTGCGCCCGGGCTGCGCCGTCGCGGTGCGACTGGATGCCGGGCACTCGCGCGAGACCTTCGCCGTCGCCGTCGAGTCCAACGCCTGGCAGGATCCGGTCGAGGTGCGTCGCATCGAGCATCAGGTCGCCCACGAGGTCGTCAGCGAGGTCGACGTGCGGCCCCGCAACGTCGTCGTGCTCGGCCCCGGCACCATCCCGAAGACGCCGTCGGGCAAGCTGCGCCGCTCCAACTCGGTCAGCCTCGTCAGCTGATCCCTGCGGGCAGTGCGACAGGCGGCAGGTAGTCGCCGACGAGGGTGCGGTGCCACCACAGCCCGCTCGGCCGTAACTCTCGCCACGTGGTGAACCGGTACTCGTAAAGCTGCGCCCGCACATATCGCGGGGGTGTACTCCGGGAACGGGTTGTGCCGAAGGAGACGCAGCGTCGGCGCGTCGTTGCGCAGCAGTCGAGCCACGAACGGCTGCAGCCAATCTCGCGCGTACAGCGGACTCAGCGCCGCGAACCACATCAGCCAATCCAGCCGCAGGTGGTAGGGCGCCCACTGGCGTGGCAGCCGGTGCGGGTCACCGGGTTTTCCCTTGAACCCGTACTCCTTCCAGACCGTCTGCTCGGTGATCTCCGCGTCATCGGTGCCCTCGATCACCACCTCGAACCGTGTGCGGCCGATACTGCCGAACGCGCCGTAGGTGTTCATCAGGTGAAAAGCGTTGAACGACGCATTCATCTGCTGCCGGCTCGACACCATGTTGCGCACCGGCCAGTAGCTCAGGACGATCGCGAGTGCACTGAAGGCGATCACCGCGACGGCGAACCAGAGCGGCGTGTCCGGCACCGTCGCCGGTTGCGGGCAAGCGGAGCAACGAAGCCAACGCGCATTGTCGATCGCGCTGAATGCGAGCACGATCGTCAGCCAATTCAGCCAGGCGAAATTGCCGGATGCCACCAGCCACAGCTGGGTGACGATCACGATCGCCGCCGCCACGCTCGCCACCGGCTGCGGAGCGAACACCGCGAAGGGCACGACCAGCTGGGCGACGTGGTTGCCCGCGACCTCCACGCGGTGCAGTGGTTTTGGCAGGTGATGGAAGAACCAGCTCAACGGGCCAGGCATCGGCTGCGTTTCGTGGTGGTAGTACAGACACGTCAGATCGCGCCAGCAAGGGTCGCCGCGCATCTTGATCAGCCCCGCTCCGAACTCCACGCGGAACAACAGCCAACGCGCGGCCAGTATCGCCAGCAGCGGCGGCGCCACGTCATCGTTGCCGAGGAGAGCGGCGGCCAGGCCGGCCTCCAAAAGCAAGGACTCCCAGCCGAATCCGTACCAGCGCTGGCCCACGTTGACGATCGACTGGTATAGCGCCCAGAGCGCCAGCCACATCGCGGTCGCCGCCCACAGCGGCACCAGGTCGGTGACTTTCGCGGCCGTCGCCGCCGACAATGCCGCTCCGAGCCAGCAGATGACGGCGAAGACCCGGTCGGAGTAGTGAAAGTCGGAAGATGCTCGGCGCGGCCCGGAACGGGATCCGCGCACGAAGCGCGGCACCGGAGCATCCCGTGCTCGCCCGATGAGCGCGCGGAACTGTCGCGCGGCGCGCCGACGAAGGCGATCAGGTAGACCACCGCAACGCCGCGCTGCACGACCTCTCTGGCCAGCCAGTACTGCGGCGCTGCGAACCATTCCGCATTCACTTCGGCTGCTCCTGAGACGGTAACTCGTTCTATCAGGGTGTACCCAGCAGGGGGTCGCTCGCGCGCAAACTGTCGCGACGGGCTCGCCAATCCTGAGATTAAGCGTTGCTGTGCCGATATCCTTTCCGCTTGAACCTGGGGGGCGGCGATGCGCAAACTTCTCCACATCGGCCTGTCGCTGACGGTTGTACTCGCGGCCTGTGCCGATCCCGAGCCGCAACAGCCGGCCAAGCCGCGGTTGGGCACCTGGGGCATCGAGACCGCGGACATGGACCGCAGCATCCGGCCAGGGGACGACTTCTTCGGCTACGCACTGGGGTCTTGGCTCAAGACCGCGACCATTCCCGACGACGAAGTGTGCATCGGCGTCAACGAGGACATCCAGAACGGCGTCACCGACGACCTGCACTCCGTTGCGGAGCAGGCGGCCGGTGAGGCCGCGCCCACTGATCGGACCTCCCAGCAGATTGGCGATCTCTACACGTCCTACATGGACGAGAAGCCGTTGGACGCGCGCGGCATCGAGCCCGTCAAGCCGTACCTTTCCGCGATCGATCAGGTGACCGACAGATCCAGCCTGGCCGCTCTGCTGGTGGCATTCAATAAAGAGCTTTCGGTGCCCGATCCGTTCCCTGTCTCGGTGCAAATCGATCCGAATGAGCCCACCCGCTACGTGCCGCAGCTGTGGCAGGGCGGACTGTCTCTCGAGGACCGGAAGTATTACCTGAACCAGGATGCCGACGCGGTCGAACTGCGGACGGCTTTCGTCAAGCACGTCGAGCGGGCACTGACACTCGCGGGCTATCCCGATGCCGCGTCACAGGCGCAGCAGGTGCTGTCGTTGCAGACCAAGCTGGCCGAGGCGCAGTGGCCGCTCGAGGACACCCTCGCCGTCGACAAGACCAACACGATCATGACGCGTCAGGAACTCGAGGAACTCGGTGCCGGCGCGCCACTGGCGGACATGTTCGATGCGTTGAAGTTGCCTGCGCAGACGGACTTTCAAGTCGGCATGCCCGACGTCGTGACCAAGACCGCCACGCTCTTTGCCACCGAGCCGGTAAAGGCGTGGCAGGCCTATTTCCGGTATCAGCTCCTCAGCGAATACGGCGACTACCTCGCCAAGCCCTTCGCCGACGAGATGTTCGATTTCTACGGTCGCGTGGTTTCGGGGAAACAGACCCGGCCCCCACGGTGGAAGGACGCGATCGACTACGCCAACGACTCGATGGCCGATGCGCTGGGGCAACGCTACGTCGCCGAGCGCTTCGCCCCGTCGACGAAGACCCAGGCGCTGGAGTTGGTCGACAACTTCCGCGCCGCATACGCCGCGCGCATCGACGACGTCGCCTGGATGTCGGCGGACACCAAGACGCAAGCCCAGGCCAAGCTCGCTGCCATGGTTGCGAAGATCGGATACCCCGATCACTGGAAGACCTACGACGACGTGAGCATCCGTCGTGATGACCTCATGAACAACGTGATCGGTCTGGGCCAGTGGCAGTGGAGCGACGGTCGCCGCAAGCTCGGTCGGCCGATCGACCGATCCGAATGGACCGACCCCGCGCAGATAAGCAACGCCTTCTACAACTTCCAGCTCAACGACATCACCTTCACCGCGGCGATACTGCAGCCGCCGTTCTTCGATCCACTCGCCGATTCCGCGGCGAATTACGGCGGCATCGGCGCGGTCATCGGGCACGAGATGAGCCACGGGTTCGACGACCAGGGCCGCAAGATGGATTCCACTGGCAAGTTGAGGGATTGGTGGACGACGCAGGATGCCGAGCGCTACCAGCGCGCGGCCGAACGCCTGGTGACCCAGTTCG
Organism: uncultured Actinomycetota bacterium; assembly: GCA_963793055.1. Classification (GTDB taxonomy): domain Bacteria; phylum Actinomycetota; class Actinomycetes; order Mycobacteriales; family Mycobacteriaceae; genus Mycobacterium. The sequence goes on from CAWBYS010000010.1 coordinate 154,555, forward strand.
ATTCGTATGAGCCGCTGCCTGGGATGCACATCAACGGCCACGCGACGCTGGGTGAGAACATCGCCGATCTCGCCGGCCTCGAGATCGCCTACCAGGCGTACAAGCTGTCTCTTGGCGGTCAGGACGCGCCGGTGATCGACGGTCTCACGGGGGATCAGCGCTTCTTCATTGCTTACGCGGCGAGCTGGAAACAGCTCTGCCGGGAGGAATCCGACCGTGATTATCTCCTGACAGACGTCCACAGCTTGGCGAAGTACCGGGTCAACGGGATCGTGCGAAACATGGACGAGTGGTACACCGCCTTCGACGTCAAGGAGGGCGACGATCTATACCTGCCACCCGGGGAGCGCGTCCGGGTCTGGTAAGTCGAAAAGTGATGGCCCGGTGTCGGTCGATGCCGATACGGTCGACGGCATGCCAGAGCCTGCCATCGAAGCCATCGACCTGGTGAAGCGCTTCGGCGACAACACCGCGGTCGATGGCGTCAGCTTCAGCGTCGCGCCGGGCACCGTGCTCGGCATGCTGGGTCCCAACGGCGCGGGCAAGACCACCACGGTGCGGATGATGACGACGCTGACCAGCCCACCAGCGGCACCGCCCGCGTCGCGGGCTACGACGTGCGCCGAAGAGCCCGACCAGGTCCGCCGCAACATGGGTCTCACCGGTCAGGTCGCCACCGTCGACGAATTGCTCACCGGCCGCGAGAACATCCGGATGATCGGCGCGCTGTACGGCATTCGCCCGCAAGGATCTGAAGCGGCTGGAAGGTGAACTGCTGGAACAGTTTTCGATCGCCGATGCCGCCGACCGGCTGGTCAAGTCGTACTCGGGCGGCATGCGGCGCAGGCTGGATCTGGCGGTCAGCCTGATCGCCTCGCCGCCGGTACTCTTCCTCGACGAGCCGACCACCGGCCTGGACCCCGCAGCCGCAGCGATCTGTGGGACATGCTGCGCGGGCTCGTCGCGCAGGGCACCACGCTGTTGCTGACCACGCAGTACCTCGAAGAGGCCGACCAACTGGCCGACAACATCGTGGTCATCGACCACGGCCGGATCATCGCCGAGGGCACGCCACTGCAACTCAAAGCAGCAGGCGGGCAACGCCAGCCTGGTCGTCACGGTGTCGCACGCCGCCGATCTGCCCGCGGCGCGCGAGCTGTTGGCCCGCACCGGCGGCGAGGTGCATGTCGACGTGGGCGCCGGCAACTCACCGCGGCGGCCGACGGCATCGCCGACTTGACCCGGGTCGCGCGACTGTTGCAGGAGGCGGCGATCGACGTCGACGACATCGGCCTGTCGCGGCCCAGCCTGGACGACGTGTTCCTGTCGCTCACCGGCCATCGCGCCGAACGACGAGGAAACCGAAGGGGCCAGCGCATGACCGTGACCGCGCAGACGAACCAAGCGACGTCGCAGCGGCCGGTCACAGACCCGGCCGACCAACATCGCGCAACAGTCCTGGATCATGGTCAAGCGCAACATGATTCACACCAAGCGGATGCCGGAGATGCTCAGCGACGTGACGGTGCAGCCGATCATGTTCGTGCTGCTGTTCGCGTTCGTGTTCGGGGCGTCGATCGCGACCGGAGGCAGTGCGTCCTACCGCGAGTTCCTGCTGCCCGGCATCCAGGCGCAGACCATCGTGTTCACCGCCTTCGTCGTGTCCACCGGTATCACCGCCGACGTGGAGAAGGGCATCATCGACCGGTTCCGGTCGCTGCCGATCAGGCGGTCGGCGGTGCTCATCGGCCGCAGCGTGGCCAGTCTGCTGCACTCGTCGATCGGCGTGGTGGTGATGGCGGTGACCGGACTCTGCATCGGCTGGCGGATCCGCGGCAGCATCGGTGATGCCGTGCTGGCGTTCGCCCTGATCCTGGTGTTCGGGTTCGGAATGATCTGGTTCGGCATCCTGATCGGCTCGCTGATGCGGTCGGTGGAGGCCGTCAATGGCGTGATGTTCACCGTGCTGTTCCCGATCACGTTCCTGGCCAACACCTTCGCACCCACCGAGCCGATGCAGCACTGGCTGCGGGTCATCGCGGAGTGGAATCCGGTGTCGTCATTGGCGCAAGCGATGCGCGAGCTGTGGGGTAACGGTCCGCCCGCGCCGCCGGAAGCGCAACTGCCGCTGCATCACCCGGTGCTGGCGACGATCCTGTGGTCGTTGGCGTTGACGGCCGATCTTCGCGCCGTTCGCGCTGCGGGCCTATGCCCGACGCACCGGCGGATGATTGTCGATACGTTACGTATTACGCTATATATGTAATCATTGTAATGATAAGCCACACACATACTGCGGATCTGCAGTGAGAAAGCCCGACCGTCGCGGTCATCGGCGCCGGGCCCGGCGGCATCGCCATGGCCATTCAGCTGCGCCGCCGGCGGCCACGACTTCACGATCTTCGACCGCAACGACGGCTTCGGCGGCACCTGGCGCAACAACACCTATCCCGGGGCGGCATGCGATGTGCCCTCGCACTTCTACTCGTATTCGTTCGCGCTGAACCCGCGGTGGAGCAAGACGTTCGCCAACCAGCCCGAGATCCTGGCGTACCTGGAGAAAGTCGCGGCCGACCATCGCCTCGACGACCACCTGGTCAGCGACACGCGGCGTCACCGAACCTGCGGTGGTCGGACGGGGATCACCGTTGCGGTGGACGACCACCGACGACGGCGTCACCCGCGAGTTCGACGCCGTCGTCACCGCGGTCGGGATGCTCGACGTGCCGTTCATCCCGGACATCCCCGGTGCCGACCGATTCACCGGCCGCCGCTTCCACTCCTCGGACTGGGATCACACCAAATCGACGGCGGGAGAACGCGTCGCGTCGATCGGAACTGGCGCGAGCGCGATCCAGTACGTCCCGGAGATCGCCCCCGACGCCGCGCACCTGACGGTGTTCCAGCGGACGCCGATCTGGGTGAGCCCGCGCTATGACGAACCGTTCACCGTCGAACAGCAGGATCTCTTCGAACGCGATCCGGTCGAGGCGTTGAAGGTTCGCGACGCGGCTTTCGAGGCCTACGAGTCGGCCAACTTCGCGGCGGACTCGGAGATGACCAAAGGTCTGACGGACATGGCCCGCGAGTATCTGACGGCGCAAGGTGGCCGATCCCGACCTGCGCGCCAAGCTGACGCCCGGACTATCCGGTCGGCTGCAAGCGGCCGCTGCAGTCGCGCAGCTGGTTCCCGACGTTCGCGCTGTCCCAACGTCACGCTGGAGACCTCGCCGATCGTCGGAGTTCACTGAGCGCGGTCTGCGCACGGCGGACGGCGTCGAGCACGAGGTCGACACCGTCATCTACGGCACCGGCTTCCACGCCGCGGACTACCTGCGCAGCCTCGACGTGTACGGGATCAGGCGGGCGTCGGCTGCGCGACGACTGGCGCGACGGCGCCGAGGCGTATCTCGGCACCGTCGTCCCGGGCTACCCGAATCTGTTCACCCTCTACGGGCCGAACACCAACGGCGTCACGTCGATCATCTACGTGCTGGAGGCGCAGGCCGAGTTCGTCCGCCGCACTGCTGGACACGATGAGCCGACGCGCGGTGTGCAGGCGATCGACGTCAGGCGCGAGATCCACGACGCGTACAACCGCGAGATCCAGCGGGCGATGGCCGACACCGTGTGGCTGGCCAACTGCAACAACTACTACACCCACCCGAACGGCAAGGTGGTCACCCAGTTCCCGTACAGCGGAACCACCTTCGTCGAGATGCTCGCGCGGGTAGAACCTAGACGAATTCGACTGCATCGCCACCGAGCGATCCGGCGGAAGGAAGTCACCGCGTGCCCGGAGTCCACCACACCGCGATAGTCACCGCCGACGTCGAGACCTCGATGCGGTTCTGGCGCGACGGCCTCGGTCTGACCGAGCTGTTCGACCACACCTTCACCGGTGACTGGCCGACCCTGTTCGACGCGCGCACCGATACGGCTGCGATCGGTCTTCCTCGGCGACCCCGACACCCCCGACAGCCGGCATCGTCGAACTGGTGCTGTTCGACGATGTGCAGGCCGCACGCCCCGGCCGCCGGTCGGGCCGGCGTTCGGCTTCTTCCTGCTGTCGCTGGAACGCGATGTCGACCCGACGCTTGCAGAGACTGGCCGAGCTTGGTTTCGACGACGGCGTGCGGCGCATCGAGATGCCCGCGCCCGGCGGCAAGAGGGTGGCGATGGCGGTGATCACCGCGCCGGACGGTGTGCGCGTCGAGCTGATCGGGCCGCCCGAATGAGCGTCCGAAGGCGAGCAGGAGCGAGGATCGCAGCGAGGTACGAGCGAGGACGGAACGAGTGGGAGCCGAGTCATGAGCACGGTCGTCACCGGAGGCGGATCGGGGATCGGGCGCGCCGTCGTCGACAGATGCGCGCGGCCGGCCAGACCGTGACCGTGTGGGACATCTACGACGGCGACATCGATTGCGACATCAGCGATCCCGACTCGGTGTCGCGCCGCGATCGAACAGACCGTCGCCGCGCACGGCACGCCCGACCGGCTCGTCGCATGCGCAGGCATCGGTGCGTCGGGGCTGCTGCTCGAGCAGTCGCCCGCCGACTGGCAGAAGGTGCTCGACACCAACCTCACCGGGACCTGGCTGACGATGCGCGCCGTCGCGCGGGCGATGGTCGATGCCGGCTCCGGCGGTTCGATCGTCGCGGTGTCCAGCGTCAGCGGCACGCTCGCCGACCGCGACATGGGTGCCTACTGCGTGTCGAAGGCCGGCATCGACATGCTGGTTCGCGTCGCGGCCGCCGAATGGGGCGCATACGGCGATCCGCGTCAACGCCGTCGGTCCCGGGGTCACCCGCACGCCGATGCTCGCCAAGCCCGAGCAGCTTCCGGGCTGGGTGGAAGGCCTGACCGAACGCACCGCGCTCGGGCGTCTCGGCGAGGCCGACGACGTCGCCGAGGTGATCGTCGGCCTACTCGAAATGGGTTGGGTCACAGGACAAACCGTCTTCGCCGACGGCGGCCTGGCGTTGCACAGCCCTATCGATGCGTACGGGCAGATGCAGCGGCTGATCCTCGAAGGCCGGTCCTGCCGGATGATGAGGCGGCGCACGGCGCGAGAATGCCGGCGGGCACGGCCATCATCGACAACACCTGAAGAAGCTGGGCCATCACGCGGCCCCGCTCGAAGCGGTCAACTGGTCCGCATCGGTCGTAGACCTGCCACCAGATCATCTCGTGCCGGGCACGGACAGCCGACGTCGCAGGCGTCGTCGGCCTCGATGCAGCCGCGCCGCCAGAGCCTTCAGTCTCTCGACGGCGGCCGCCGAGAGCGGATCGCGGTGACCGACCATCGACCGATGCGCACATGCTGCGGACCCGGCGGCGTGCGTCGCCGGCCATCGCTCTGGCGACCAGACCCGCGCCGAGCACGAGCGCCCGTCGAGATGCCGAGCGCCGTCCACGGCCCGTCAGTGGGTGGCCCAGATCTCGCAGACGATCCACACGCGGCCCCCCACAGCGGCCAACCCCGCGCCACGCGCACCCGGCGCCGTTCGGATTCGTTGATCGCCGGGCGGGTACACCACCAGGCGGTAGCGCGTCACCCCGAAGCGATCCGGCCGGATGTCGATTGAGCCCCAGGGCCGGTCTCCGTCGAGCAGCCCGCTGCCACGCGCGCTCGCAGCAGGCCAGGACGGTCGCTGTCGTTCATGCATCCGGTGTACCCCCGTCAACAGCTCGAGGTGCGCGATCCGAACGCTTTCTTTACGCAAACGCAGGACGCCGTCAGCTGGGTATTGTGTACTATACCCAGCATGACGGACAGAATCCCGCCTCGGCTCGCCGACCACCCGACGGTCCGCAAGGTGCGGTCCAGACCGGCGCGCAGCCCGGCGTCATCGACGCTGACTGGCTGCGCCAGGTGTGCCTTCGAGGCCGGGCGCGACGACGTCGCGTTCGCCGGCGTCGACAATCCGGACCTGGCCTCCGAGCGCGAGCACGTCGACGCGGCGCTACCGGGCACGCAGAGCTACATCTCGCTGGTGGTGAAGATGAACCGCGACAACGTCCGGTCGACCGCCCGCAGCGTGGCCAATCAGGAGTTCCACCGCAGCGGCGAGATCATGAACGAAGCCGCGCACCGGATCACCCGCGCGCTTCAGGACGCCGGCTACCGCGCGATCAACCCGTCGATGTCCTTTCCGATGGAGATGGACCGGTTCCCCGGCCGCATCTGGGTGGTCGCGCACAAGCCGGTCGCCGTCGCTGCCGGGCTGGGCGTGATGGGTATCCACCGCAATGTCATTCACCCGAAGTTCGGCAATTTCATACTTGCTCGGCACGATGCTGGTCGCGGCGCCGATCAGCGAGTTACGGTGAACCGCTGGACTATTCACCGTGCCTGGAGTGCAAGCTGTGCGTCGCGGCGTGTCCGGTCGGCGCGATCAAGAAGGACGGCGAATTCGACTTCTTCGCATGCTCGGTGCACAACTACCGCGAGTTCATGGGCGGGTTCACCGACTGGGTGGAAACGATCGCCGACAGCTACCGACGCCGCAGACTTCCGTTCTCGGGTGAGCGATTCGGAGAACGCGTCGATGTGGCAGAGCCTGTCGTTCAAGGCCAACTACAAGGCGGCCTACTGCCTGGCGGTGTGTCCGGCCGGAGAGGATGTCATCGAGCCTTACCTCGACGACCGAAAGGGCTTCATGGATCTGGTGCTCAAACCGCTGCAGCAGAAGCGGGAAACGCTCTATGTGTTGCCCAACTCGGCCGCCAAGGCGCACGCCGAACGTCGCTTCCCGCACAAGCAGGTGAAGGTCGTCGACAGCGGCATCGGTGGCCGCTGCACGACTGAACGGAATACTTCCGTGGTTCGCCGGTGTTTGCCGGGTATGAAGTTGCGCGGGTCTTGATGGGTGTTGCGGCACTGATGATTTCAGGTGTGACGCTGGTCGCGCCGGCGGTGTCGCCGGGCGCGACGGGCATTGCGTCCGCACAGGCGCAGGCATGCCCGGACGTCGAGGTCGTGTTCGCCCGCGGTACGGGCGAACCCGATGGCGTCGGTCGGGTCGGCGAGGCGTTCGTCAAGGCGCTGCGGCCGATGTTCCCGGCAATCGGTCGGCCGTACACGCCGTGCACTACCCGGCGAACCGGGACTTCCTGCGGGCCGCCGACGGTGCGAACGATGCCAGCCTGTTCGTCCAGAGCACCGCCGCGACCTGCCCGGACACCAAGATCGTGCTCGGCGGATATTCGCAGGGCGCTGCCGTCATCGACATCATCACCGTCGCCGCCGCGCCGGAGTTGGGGTTCAATCAGCCCATGCCGGCCTCCGTCGCCGACCATGTCGTCCGCGGTCGCGGTGTTCGGCAACCCGTCGATCCGTCTGCTCGGCGCTCCGTTGACCGCGCTGAGCCCGCTGTACGGATACAAGACGATCGACTTGTGCAACGGCGCCGATCCGGTGTGCTCCTGCGGCAACGACGTCCCCGCGCACAGCGTCTACACGAGGCCGGATTGACAACGCAGGCAGCGCAATTCGTCGCTGACCGACTGACCACCCAGGCGCCGATCAGCACGCTGTCCGGCCAGAGTCCCAACTGAGCCGACTAGCCCCAGGCGTGCACCAGGTTCTGCGCAGGCTCGAGGCCCTGCTCGACGAGTAGTTCCGTCGCGTCAGCGGCCTGCTCGCAGATCGTCGGGACCTCTTTCCACTCCGCGGAGGTGAACGTCGCGAGCACGAATGCCGCGCCGTCCATGCGACCGGGCGGGCGGCCGATGCCGATGCGCACCCGCTGAAAGTCGTTGGTGCCCAGGGCCGATCCCACCGATCGCAGACCGTTGTGGCCGGCCACACCGCCGCCGAACTTGAGCCGGATCCGGCCGAAGTCGATGTCGAGCTCGTCGTGGATCACGATGACGTCGGCAGGCGCCACCGAGTAGAACTTGGCCAGCGGCCCGACCTGGCGGCCGGACTCGTTCATGTAGCAGCGCGGCTTCGCCACCACGACCGAGCGGCCACCGAAGTGCCCGGTGGCCTCCTCGGCGCCCGACTTCTTGTGCACCTTGAACCCCGAGCCGATGCGGTCGGCCAGGATGTCGGCGACCAGGAAGCCGATGTTGTGCCGAGTGGTGGCGTACTGCGGTCCGGGATTTCCCAGGCCGACCACCAGTACAGGCTCGGCCATGCCGGTGTCCGCCTACTCGGATTCTGCGGCGGGCGCCTCTTCGGACCCTTCGCCTTCGCCCTCGCCCTCGGCAGCAGCCTCGCCGGCCTCTGCAGCCTCAGCCCCTTCGGCTGCCTCGCCGGCACCCTCGGCCTCGAGGTCCTCGGCGGTCGGGGCGGCGACGACGTTGACCACGAGCATGTCGGGATCGGAGATCAGCGACACACCAGCAGGCAGCGTGATCGAACCCGCGGCGAACTGCGTGCCGATCTCGGCGCCCTCGACCGACACGGTCAGGTGATCGGGGATCGACTGCACGTCGGCTTCGATCGTGATCGTGTTGGTGTCCTGGGTGACCAGCGAGCCGGACACGGCCTCGCCCTCGATAATGACGTTGACCTCGACGGTCACCTTCTCGCCGCGGCGCACGACCAGCAGGTCGGCATGCGTGATGTTGCGCCGGATCGGGTGGATGACGAGCGACTTGGTCAGCGCGAGCTGCTCCTTGCCCTCGATGTCGAGGGTGAGCACTGCGTTGGTGCCGGAGTGGCGCAACACGGCCGCGAAGTCGTGGGCGTTGAGCTCGAGGTGCTGGGGATCGGAGCCGTGGCCGTAGAGGACGGCGGGCACCTTGCCGTTGCGGCGGGCGCGGCGCGAGGCGCCCTTGCCGGTCTGCTTGCGGACCTCGGCGGCGAGGTTGTTGACGGTCCTTGCCATGTGATACTGCTCCTGGTTCTTGTGCTGAGCACGGCCAGGGCGCAACCACCGATAACGGTTCGCGTCGATAACGGTGGCTGCTTGAAACTCAAGCCACCCTCGCCGTGATTACTGGCCAGGGTAGCCGCAGCGGCCCCTCACCCCAAAATCAGAGGCTGAACTTGGTGTCCGTGAGCTGCTCGGACAGCTCCCAGAGCGCCTTGGCCGTTTGCGCGTTGCGCGCCAGCGGGCTGCGGAGCTGGGTCGGCCCGGTCGGGCCCCACATCGCGAAACGGGGACCGACGTAAGTGTTGCCCGGAAGGTCCTGGGACACCGCGTACAGCGTCTGACGTGCGCCGAAGTCGGCGGAGGTCGCGGCCAGGTTGGTGCCGGCATTCCACACCACGGTGCCGAATCCGGTTGCCGGTCTGCCCCTGCAGGTTGGTCGCCGAGTAGCCGGGATGCGCGGCCAGCGCCCGCACCTTCGATCCTGCGGCGTCGAGGCGGCGCTGCAACTCCTTGGTGAACAGCAGATTCGCCAGCTTCGACTGCCCGTACGCCGGCCACGCGAGATACGGCCGTGCCTTCCAGTTCAGGTCCTTGAGATTGATCCGGCCGAACAGGTGCATCATCGACGCCACGGTCACCACGCGATCGGTGATCCTCGGCAGCAGCAGGTTCGTCAGCGCGAAGTGGCCGAGGTGATTGGTGCCGATCTGGCTTTCGAACCCGTCGACGGTCTGCGCGTAGGGCACCGCCATGATGCCGGCGTTGTTCACCAGCACATCGACCGCGGCAACCCGATCGGCGAATGCGCGTACCGACGCCAGGTCCTGCAGGTCGAGCTTGCGGACCTCGACTTCATTCGGCATGCGCGCAGCGGCCTCGTCACCCTTCGCCGTGTTGCGCACGGCCATGATGACCTTGGCCCCGACGCGCGACAGTTCGCGTGCAGTGACTTCACCCAGGCCGCTGTTGGCCCCGGTGATGATGACGGTGCGTCCGGCGAAGGACGGCAGATCGGCGGCGGTCCACTCACTCATGGCGCCCACCCTATCGCCGCGAAATGGCATTCCAGCAGGCGTGTACTCGAACTTCCTCTGCGTGGATGCAATCTCGCGGGCTTGTCGGTGTCGCCCATCATGATCCGGCCATGGGGGAGATATTCATTGGCACTGAGGCGGTCGCCGCCGGCCTCGTCACGCGACATGAGCTTGCCCGCTGGTACCGGCCGGTCTTTCCGAACGTGCACGCAACCCGAGGGCCGTTGACCATTCGCGACCGCACCGCTGCGGCCTGGCTATGGTCGAAACGTGCCGCGATCGTCACTGGCGTCGCGGCCTCAGCGCTTCATGGCGCCGAGTGGGTCGATGACGGCGTTCCCATCGAGCTCATCTACAACAGCGCACATCCGCCTAAAGGGATCGTGGCGCGTAACGAGCGGGTCGCCGATGACGAGATCACCAGCATCGGCGGCATCGGGGTGGCTTCACCGGCGCGCTCCGCCTTCGACATGGGCCGCTACTTGCCGCGCGGACAAGCCCTCGCCCGAATGGATGCCCTCATGGGTGCGAGGCCGTTCTCGGCCGAGGACGTCATCCTGCTCTCGAAGAGGTATCGGGGTGCGCGCGGGGTCAAGTGCCTGAGGGAGGTACTCGCTCTCGTCGACGGCGGTGCGGCCTCACCCCGCGAGTCCGCCTTGCGCTTGCTGTACATCGATGGCGGACTACCCAAGCCAACGACACAAATACCGATCTTCGGCGAAGCCGGCAACCTGTTGCGCACTGTCGACATGGGTTGGGAGGAGTTCAAGGTGCTCTCCGAATACGACGGAGATCAGCACCGCACCGACCGTTCGCAATACGTCAAGGACATGAGGATCATCCCGAAGATCGAACGCCTCGGCTGGATCGTCTTGCGCGTCATCAAGGAAGACCGCCGCGAGGACACGCTCCGGCAGGCATGGAACGCGATGGTGTCCCGCGGTTGGCGGCCGTAGCCCGCGAAACTGTATTCCAGCAGGCCTCCACTCGTACTTTGTCTGCTGGAACGCAGTTTCGCGGGGCACTTACTTCGGCGGCGGCGGCGCCGGCGCGGGCGGCTTCGGCACCTGCACGTTGAAACCCTTGATGACCGCTTCGATGTCGGGGCCCTCTTCAGCGGCTTTGTCGGCGTAGCCGGTGACGGTGAACTGGATGAGGTAGCGGTTGTTCGCCGGAGGGGCCCCGGTCGCGATGACGATGCGGTTGTAGGAGTGCATGCGCTCACCGTTGAGGTCGTAACTGCCCTCGATCATCGACGACGGAAAGCCGCGGAAGTTGTCGGTGGAGGCGTTGAGGCGCTTGAAGTTCTGCGACAGCTCGGCATCCACGTAGCCGTGCTTGATGGCCTCGTTGACGTCGAAGTCGCCGGTCAGCTTGAACACCATCAGCATCGCGGTCGGATACGTGTCGCCCTTGGCGATCATCCTCGTCCCCGGCGACAGGTTGGTGTTCTCGTACCGATGCCAGCCCGCAGGTGTGACGAACGAGACGGTCAGGTCGGTCAGTTTGTCGGGTGCGACGGGACCGCCCGTCACGCCCACGCTCTCCAGGTACTGCGAGATCGGCACGGGTTGTCCGGCCGCCTCGGAGGTCGCAGTGGTGGTGGTCGCCGATGTGGACCAAATCGATTGGTAGTCAGGCGTTTCGGCGCCACAGCCCGAAATCGTCAACGCCAGCGCGGCTGTAACCGCGAGGAGGCCGACCCTCACAGAATCTCGCGTACTGTCTCGATCGGCCGGGCGAGTCGGGTGCCCTTGGGCGTGACGACGAAGGGCCGCTCGATGAGGATCGGGTGCTCGGCCATCGCGTCGAGCAGTTCGTCGTCGGACGCATCTGCGAGGTTCAGCTCGCCGTACAGCGACTCTTTCTTGCGCACCGCGGTGCGCACGTCGATGCCGGCGTCGGAGATCATCTTCACCAGTTCGGCCCGCGACGGCGGGGTCTTGAGGTACTGGACAACCGTCGGCTCTATGCCGTTGTCCCGCAACAGGTCCAGCGTCTTGCGGGAAGTCGAGCACCGGGGGTTGTGGTAGATGACGCTGTCCGCCATCTAGGCCGACCCGTCGAACAAGCTTGTGACCGAACCGTTGTCGAAGACCGCGCGGATGGTGTTCGCCAGCAGGGGAGCGATGGACAGCACCGTCAGCGCAGGGAACTGCTTCTCCTCGCCGATCGGCAGGGTGTTGGTGACGATGACTTCGCGGGCGCCGCAGTCGGCCAGTCGCTGTGACGCTGGTTCGGACAGCACGCCGTGGGTCGCCGCGATGATGACGTCGCCGGCACCATCCTGGTGCAGCAGTTTGACCGCGCCCGCGATCGTGCCGCCGGTGTCGATCATGTCGTCGGTGAGGATGCAGGTCTTGCCGCGGACATCGCCGACGACGCGGTTGGACACCACCTGGTTGGGCACCAGCGGATCGCGCGTCTTGTGGATGAAGGCCAGCGGTACGCCGCCGAGCGCGTCGGCCCACTTCTCGGCGACGCGCACGCGACCGGAGTCCGGGGACACCACGACCATGTCGTGATCGGAGTAGTTGTCGGCGATGTAGCCGGTGAGCAGTTTCTGGGCCCGCATGTGGTCGACCGGGCCGTCGAAGAAGCCCTGGATCTGATCGGTGTGCAGGTCGACGGTGAGGATCCGGTTGGCACCTGCCGTCTTCAAGAGATCGGCGACCAGGCGCGCCGAGATGGGCTCGCGGCCGCGGTGCTTCTTGTCCTGCCGGGCGTACGGATAGAACGGCAGGATCGCGGTGATCCGCTTGGCGCTTCCGCGCTTGAGCGCATCGATCATGATCAGCTGTTCCATCAGCCACTTGTTCAGCGGCGCGGGATGGCTCTGCAGCACGAACGCGTCGCAGCCGCGGACCGACTCATCGAATCGGACGAAGATCTCGCCGTTGGCGAAGTCGCGTGCGGTCTGCGCGGTGACCGGTACGTCGAGCTCCTTGGCCACCTGCTCGGCCAACTCGGGGTGCGCGCGGCCCGAGAAGAGCATCAGATTTTTGCGGTTGTCGGTCCACTCGGTGCCCACTGTGCCCTCATTGCTCTTCGGATCGATACGCGCCCAATGGTACGTAGCTCAACCGGCAGTGTGTCGCGCGGTTACCGGATTGCCAACAGAACACGTCGCCCGGGCAACGGTCGGTAGCCTCGGTGCCGCGGCGGTGGTTCGACCACCGGTCACGTGAAGGTGGTGCAAGTGGCGTTTTGGTCGGCGATCAACCATCGTCGTACTTGGCTGGTCGACGCGTTCCGCACCCGTCTGTGGCCGGTACCGGCGATGGGCATCGCCGCTGCGGTGGCCGCTGGGGTGGCGCTGCCCGAACTGGACGGCGCCGTCGACGACGGGGTGCCCGACGTGCTGTCGCGCTTCCTGTTCGGCGGAGGCCCCGCCGCGGCCCGCGACGTGTTGAGTGCGATCGCGTCGTCGGTGATGACCGTGACGTCGCTGACGTTCTCGTTGACACTGGTGACCCTTCAGTTGGCCAGCGGCCAGTTCTCGCCGCGGCTACTGCGGACCTTCGTTCGGGACAGGTTTGTCCAGCGCACGCTCGGGCTGTTCGTAGCTACCTTCGTCTACGCGCTGACGGTGCTGCGCACAGTGCGCGACGGCAGCGATGGCGGCGCGGTTTTCGTGCCGCAGATCTCCGTCACCGTCGCCTACCTGCTCGCCGTGATCAGCGTCATCGCACTGGTGTTGTTTCTGGCGCATCTGGTGCGTCAGATCCGTGTCGAGACGATGTTGAGCACCGTCCTCACCGATGCTTTGAACACCGCCGATGCGCTGTTCAGCGATGTCGATGAGTCCGCACAGGGCGGTACGCCGCCGACCCCACCGCCGTCTGCCGTTGCGCTGCCCGCTCAGCGCACCGGCTTTCTCGTCGGCGTCGACGATCAGCCCCTGGTCGAGGTGGCCGCCACGGTCGGGGCAGTGGTGACGGTCAATCGCCACCCGGGCGATTGGTTGGTGGCAGGCACCCCGGTCGCGGTCGTCTGGGCCGCGACGGGCGCCGATCTCGCCGATGACGCGCTCAAAAGTGTGCAGGATTGCCTCTCCGAGGCTGTTCGCATCGGCGACGAGCGAGTCCCCGTGCAGGACGTCGGCTACGCCGTGCGTCAGCTGACCGATGTGGTCGTCAAGGCGTTGTCTCCGGGGATCAACGACCCGACGACTGCCGTGCATGGCATCGGTCATGTGTCGGCACTGCTGTGCCGGCTCGCGGGCCGGCGTCTGGGCTGTGCCCTGTATTGCGATGACGACGACGTGCTGCGCGCGGTGATTCCGGGCCCGGAATTCGCAGATCTTCTGGACGCGGCAATCGCCCAACCCCGCCGTTACGGCGCCTCCGACCCCGCGGTGCTCTCCGCGTTGGCGCGCATGCTGCGCGAACTGGCATGGTGTGCGGGGCCCCGCCACCATGCGGTCATCGCCGGTCAGCTGACACGGCTGCGCCGCACCGTCGCAGCTCAGGATTTCGACGAGGTCGAGCGCGCCGGCCTGGACCTGCTGGCCAGCGCTGTCGACGAGGCGCTCGCGGGCCGCTGGCGCACCCCGCGGTCGCCCGTAACTAGTCCGACGGCGGCGGATCGCCGCTGACCCGCCGCGCCGCCCGGTCGGCGTCGGATCCCGGTCGCTTGCGGGCCACCCACCCCTCGATGTTGCGCTGCGGACCCGCCGAGACGGCCAGCGCCCCAGGCGGCACGTCGTCGCGCACCACCGTGCCGGCGCCGGTGTAGGCCCCGTCCCCGACCGTCACCGGTGCGATGAACATGGTGTCGGAGCCCGTGCGCACATGCGAGCCGATCGTGGTTCTGCTCTTGTGCTCGCCGTCGTAGTTGACGAACACGCTCGACGCGCCGATATTGCTCTGCTCGCCGATGTCGGCGTCCCCGACGTACGTCAGATGAGGCACCTTGGTGCCGTCGCCGATCGTGGCGTTCTTGGTCTCCACGAACGCGCCGAGCTTGCCGCCGGCGCCCAGCACGGTGCCGGGCCGCAGGTAGGCGAACGGCCCGACGACCGCCTCGCCGCCGATCGCCGACTGTCCGCCGTGGGTGCGGACCACCACGGCCCTGTCGCCGACGGTGACGTCGGTCAGCGTCGTGTCCGGGCCGATCTGGCAGGTGGCGCCGATGCGGGTGGCGCCCAGCAACTGCGTGCCCGGATGTACGACGGTGTCGCGGCCGATGGTCACGTCGACGTCGATCCACGTGGTCGCGGGGTCGGTGATCGTCACCCCGGCGCGCTGGTGGGCGGCGACGATGCGCCGGTTCAGCTCGGCGCCCAACTCCGCCAGCTGTACCCGGTCGTTGACGCCGGCGACCAGCATGGAGTCGTCGACGAGTTTGGCGTGCACGACGTGGCCGTCGGACCGCAGGATCGAGATCACATCGGTCAGGTACTGCTCCTGCTGAGCGTTGTCCGACCGCAGCCGGCCCAGCGCCGAGCGCAGCGCGGCGATGTCGAACGCATAGACGCCCGCATTCACCTCGGTGATCGCCTGCTGCGACGGGGTCGCGTCGGCCTGCTCGACGATGCCGATGACTTCCCTGTCCTGCGTGCGCAGGATGCGGCCGTAGCCGGTCGGATCGGGCAGCGTGGTGGTCAGCACGGTCGCCGCCGCGGGGCCGGCACTGTGGCTGGCGACCAGGCCGGCCAAAGTGTCGGCGTCCAGCAGCGGGACGTCACCCGAGGTGACGACGACGATGCCGGCGAAGTCGGCGGGCAGCGCGGCCAGGGCCGTGCCGACGGCATGGCCGGTGCCGAGTTGCTCTTCCTGCACGGCGATGTCGATCGTGCGACCGAGTTCGGCGGCCAGTTCTTCGACTGCAGGCGCGACGCGGTGGCGGTCCTTGCCGATCACCACGACCAGATGCTGCGGCGCGGCCTTGGCTACCGCGTGCAGCGCGTGCGCCAGCATGCTGCGGCCCGCGAGCGTGTGCAGAACCTTCGGGGTGTCCGACCGCATGCGGGTGCCTGCCCCCGCGGCCAGGACCACGACAGCGGATTCGCCGTGTCTATTGGACATAAAGCTCCGTCGCCAGGACTCGAACCTGAACTATCTGAACCAAAATCAGAGGTGCTGCCGATTACACCACGACGGATCGATCAACCCGAGACTCTAGTCCAAGCAACTACCCTGGGAGCGTGGCAGCGCCCGACAAGGAAGTGCGCGTACCCCGCGCCAGAATGACCGGTGCGGAGCGGCGTCATCAGCTCATCGACGTCGCGAGATCGCTGTTCGCCGAGCGCGGCTACGAAGGGACATCGATCGAGGAGATCGCCCAGCGAGCCAACGTCTCCAAGCCCGTCGTCTACGAGCATTTCGGCGGCAAGGAAGGGCTCTACGCAGTGGTGGTCGACCGCGAGATGTCGGCTTTTCTCGACGGGATCACCTCGTCGCTGACCCGGATCACCAACAACCGGTCCCGGTTACGCATCGAGCGGGTGGCGCTGGCACTGCTGACCTATGTCGACGAGCGCACCGACGGCTTCCGGATCCTCATCCGCGACTCTCCGGCGTCGATCACCTCGGCAGCACCTACTCGACGCTGCTGAACGAGGCCGTCAACCAGGTGTCCTCGATCCTGGCCGGTGACTTCTCCCGCCGCGGCCTGGACCCCGAGATGGCTCCGCTTTACGCCCAGGCGCTGGTCGGGTCGGTGTCGATGACGGCGCAGTGGTGGCTCGACGTGCGAGAGCCGAAGAAAGAGGTGGTGGCCGCGCACCTGGTCAACCTGTGCTGGAACGGGCTGATGCACCTCGAGGACGACCCGCAGCTGCTCGACGAGTGAACTTCATCGGAAAATTGACGTTGGAGTAAGCGAAAGTTTCGCTTTTTGGCTAGTCGTGGGTGCGTGCGGAAAGATATGTCGCGCTGAGATCTTGGTCAGGTCGAGCGGCGTTGCTGCGCGGCGGAGCGGCTCGAAGACGTTCAACAGGTGGTCAAGGTGGCTGCACGTCGCCTCGCCAACCCGAAGGCGCGACGTTCGTCCTGCTCGAGGGCGATCAGTGCTATTACGCCGACGAGGACTCGATGAGCCCATTGTGGAAGGGTCAACGGTTCCCGGCGTCGGCTTGCATCAGCGGTTGGGCGATGCTGCAGCGGCGAGACCGTGGTCATCTCGGACATTCGCCGTGACGAGCGGATCCCGCAGGCGGCGTACCGCCCGACATTCGTCCGCAGCCTGGCCATGGTGCCGATGCTCGGGTCAGAACTACTCGGTGCGATCGGGGTCTACTGGTCCCGCACCGGAGACGTTCCCAAGGCGGTGGTGAAAAGTCTGGAACGGCTGGCAGCGATTGCTGCGCCCGCGCTGCACCGCTTCCCCGACGGAATCCCCGACCCCAGTTTCGGTCGGAGGGAAAACGTCGGCACCATGATGCGCCTGGGGTAGGCAACCCGCAGCGCACTTGGTCGGCACCGCAACGGTTTCGACGACCCGCCTACGATGGGTGCCATCATGACCGCATCGGGGCTCACCCATGTCGAAACCCCGATCGCGGGGCTCGTCGAGCTGGCGTTGCGCGACCCCTCCCTGCAGGAGGTCGCTCGCCGTGCTGCCGATCGACCCGACGATCTGGCCATCGTCGGACCTGCCGCAGCCCGGGTTTTCGTGGCGTGCGCGCTCGCGCAGCGCGGGCCCCTGCTCGCGGTCACCGCGACGGGGCGCGAAGCCGACGACCTGACCGCCGAGTTGCGTGGCGTGCTCGGTGACGCCGTCGCGATGTTCCCGTCGTGGGAGACCCTGCCCCACGAGCGGCTGTCGCCCGGCGTCGACACCGTCGGTGCGCGGCTGATGCTGCTGCGCCGGCTCGCCCATCCCGACGACGACCGGCTCGGGCCGCCGCTGCGCGTCGTGGTGACCACGACCAGGTCGCTGCTGCAACCGATGGCGCCCGACGTCGCCGACATCGAGCCCGTGACGCTGAGCGTCGGCGCGGAGGCCGAGTTCGACGCCGTCATCGCCCGACTGGTCGAACTGGCCTATACCCGCGTCGACATGGTCGGCAAGCGCGGCGAATTCGCGGTGCGCGGCGGCATTCTCGACATCTTCCCGCCAACCGCCGAGCACCCCCTGCGGGTCGAATTCTGGGGCGACGAGGTTTCCGAGATGCGGATGTTCTCCGTCGCCGATCAGCGCTCGATTCCAGAGATCGACGTCGAGGAACTCATCTGCGGTGCCCTGTCGTGAACTGCTGCTGACCGAGGACGTGCGAGACCGCGCCGCCAAGCTGGCCGACGAGCACCCCGTGGCCGGACAACTCCGTGCCGGGCAGCGTGCCCGACATGCTGGCCAAGCTGTCCGAGGGCATACCGGTCGACGGCATGGAGGCACTGCTCCCGCTGCTGCGGCCGACCGATTTGGCGACGCTGTCGGCGCACCTGCCCCCGGGCACTCCGCTGCTGATCTGCGATCCCGAGAAGGTCCGCACGCGCGCGGCCGACCTGATCAAGACGGGCCGCGAGTTCCTCGAGGCGTCGTGGTCGACGGCGGCGGTCGGCGGCGGCGTGCCGATCGACATCGAGGCGCTCGGCGCGTCCGGCTTCGTCGACCTCGACGACGCACGCGCGGCCGCCCGGGACGGCAACCATCCGTGGTGGACGCTGAGCCAGCTCTCCGACGAGTCCGCACTCGAGGTCGACATCCGGCCTGCGCCATCGGCGCGTGGCCAGCAGTCGAACATCACCGAGATCTTCGCGATGCTGCGTGCCCACGTCATGACGGGCGGCTACGCCGCCGTGGTCACTCCAGGTATCGGCACCGCGCACCGCGTCTGCGAGCAGCTAGCCGAATCTGACACGCCCGCAACGTTTTTGGAGCCCGGTACCGCTCTGAAACAGGGCGTCGTCGGGGTGCTCAAGGGTCCGCTGCACGACGGCGTCGTGGTGGCGGGCGCCAACCTCGTGGTGATCACCGAGACCGATCTGACGGGCAACCGGGCCGCGGCCACCGAGGGCAAGAGGCTGGCCGCCAAGCGGCGCAATGTGGTCGACCCGTTGGCGTTGACGGCAGGCGACCTGGTGGTCCACGACCAGCACGGCATTGGCCGCTTTGTCGAGATGACCGAACGTGTCGTCGGCGGTGCCCGGCGTGAGTATTTGGTGCTGGAGTACGCGTCGAGCAAAAGAGGTGGTGCGGCGAACAACACGGACCGGCTGTACGTGCCGATGGACTCGCTGGATCAGCTGTCGCGCTACGTCGGCGGTGAGTCCCCGACACTGTCGCGGCTCGGCGGCAGTGACTGGACCAATACGAAGACCAAGGCCCGTCGTGCCGTCCGCGAGATCGCGGCCGAACTGGTGTCGCTGTACGCCAAGCGGCAGGCGTCGGCGGGTCACGCATTTGGCTCGGACACCCCGTGGCAGGCCGAAATGGAGGACGCGTTCGGGTTCACCGAGACCGTCGACCAGCTGACGGCGATCACCGAGGTCAAATCCGATATGGAGAAGCCGATCCCGATGGACCGCGTGATCTGCGGCGACGTCGGCTACGGGAAGACCGAGATCGCGGTGCGCGCGGCGTTCAAGGCGGTCCAGGACGGCAAGCAGGTCGCGGTGCTGGTACCGACGACGCTGTTGGCCGATCAGCACCTGCAGACGTTCACCGAGCGCATGGCGGGCTTCCCGGTCACGGTGAAGGGGCTGTCGCGGTTCACCTCCACCGCGGAGTCGAAGGCGGTGCTCGACGGCATGAAGGACGGCTCGGTCGACATCGTGATCGGCACCCACCGCCTGCTGCAGACCGGCGTCACCTGGAAGGACCTCGGCCTGGTCGTCGTCGACGAGGAGCAGCGGTTCGGCGTCGAGCACAAGGAGCACATCAAGTCGATGCGCACCCACGTCGACGTGCTCACCATGAGCGCCACCCCGATCCCGCGCACGCTGGAGATGAGCCTGGCGGGCATCCGGGAGATGTCGACGATCCTCACCCCGCCCGAAGAGCGCTACCCGGTGCTGACGTACGTGGGGCCGCACGACGACAAGCAGGTCGCCGCGGCGCTGCGGCGCGAGATGCTGCGCGACGGGCAGGCCTTCTACATCCACAACCGGGTCCGTTCCATCGACCAGGCCGCCGCGCGGGTGCGCGGCCTGGTGCCCGAGGCGCGCGTCGCCGTCGCGCACGGGCAGATGCCCGAGGAGCAACTGGAGCGCACCGTCGAAGGCTTCTGGAACCGCGACTTCGACATCCTGGTGTGCACGACGATCGTCGAGACCGGCCTGGACATTTCGAACGCCAACACCTTGATCGTGGAGCGGGCCGACACCTTCGGACTCTCGCAGTTGCATCAGCTGCGCGGCAGGGTCGGCCGCAGCCGTGAACGCGGGTACGCGTATTTCTTTTATCCGCGAGAGGTTCCGCTCACCGAGACGGCTTACGACCGGCTCGCGACCATCGCGCAGAACAACGAACTCGGCGCGGGAATGGCCGTCGCGATGAAGGATCTGGAGATCCGCGGCGCCGGAAACGTGCTGGGCGCCGAGCAGTCCGGTCACGTCGCGGGCGTCGGATTCGACCTCTACGTGCGGCTGGTCGGCGAAGCCGTCGAGGCGTATCGCGCCGCGGCGGACGGGAAAACCGTTCTGGCGCCGGAAGAACCGAAGGACGTGCGGATCGACCTGCCGGTCGACGCCCATCTGCCGCCGGACTACATCGGCAGCGACCGGCTGCGCCTGGAGGCCTATCGTCGGTTGGCGGCTGCCCCGGACTACACCGCCGTGGATGCGGTCATCGAAGAATTGGTCGACCGGTACGGGCCGCTGCCCGAACCGGCGCGGCGGTTGGTCGCGGTGGCACGGCTGCGGTTGTTGTGTCGCCAGTACGGCGTCACCGAGATCGGCGCGGTGTCGGAGTCGACGCTGCGGTTGTCGCCGCTGCAACTGGTGGACTCACAGCAACTTCGGCTCAAGCGCCTGTACCCGAGTGCGAATTACCGGGCGACGACGTCGACTGTGCAAGTGCCGATTCCGCGGGCCGGCGAAAGCGTCGGCGCGCCACGCATCCGTGATCTTGACCTGGTGGCGATGGTCGCAGGTTTGCTGCTGGCGCTGGATGGAAAACCCCAGGAAGCTATTGATATAACGAAGTTCGGAGAAGGCGAGTGATGACGAACGAACGGCCAGTGACATGACAGTCGTACTGGTCGATCCGCGCCGCCCTTCGCTGGTCCCCGTCGAGGCGATCGATTTGTTGACGGGCGATGTGCAGTACACCGAAGAGATCTCGATCAAGGTGCCGTGGTCGCTGCCTGCGGCCCGGCCGTGGTTCTCCGGCGCGCCGGAGGCGCAAGCCGCGCCGGTACTGCTGTCGTCGGATCCCGACCATCCTGCGGTCAAGGCCAGGTTGGCCGCGGGTGACCGGTTGATAGCTGTTCCGCAACCCCATTCGGGTGAGCGGCTCGTCGATGCCGTCGCGATGATGGACAAGCTGCGCACGTCCGGGCCGTGGGAGAGCGAGCAAACCCACGACTCGTTGCGTCGCTACCTGCTGGAGGAAACCTACGAAGTCTTCGACGCCGTGCGTGGCGGCAACGCCGACGAGCTGCGTGAGGAACTCGGAGACGTATTGCTGCAGGTGCTTTTTCACGCCCGCATCGCCGAGGACGCCCCAGAGCATCCATTCACCATCGACGACGTCGCAGATTCCCTGGTGCGCAAGCTCGGCAACCGGGTTCCCGCTGTCCTTGCCGGTGAGGAGATCTCGCTCGACGAGCAACTCGCGCAGTGGGAGGAGCGCAAGGCTTTGGAGAAGCGGGCGAAGTCGCGCCATTCACTCATGGACGACGTGCCCACCGGGCAACCGGCATTGGCGTTGGCGCAGAAGGTGATCGAGCGGGTCACCGCGGCGGGGTTGCCTGCCGACTTGGTTCCCGACGCCATCACCACCGTCACCGTGTGGGTCGACTCCGATGCGGAGAACTCGTTGCGGTCGGCTGTGCTGGAGTTCATGGACACCGTGCGCACTACCGAGCAAGCGATCGCGGCGAGCCGTCGCGGGGAGGATGTACCCGAGGAACTCGACATCGCCGCGCTCGGGGACATCACCGAGGAGGAGTGGCGCACGTTTTGGCCGCTTCAGCGCGAAGACGCCTCGGAAGCGGTGCCGAGTGTGTCCGACGAACCGGAGATCGAGGCTGGCGCCGAGGCCGATTCCGGGGCCGATTCGAAGTCCGCAGCAGAAGCCGAAGCAGTGCGCTGAACTGCGATTTCGGTGCTTTGGCAGTCGCACAGCGACGGTAAGCGCGCCGAAGTCCCCGGACAAGCGTGGGACGATGGCAGTGACCGAAGTGGTTCGAGGGAGTTTGGTGTCGGCAGTACGTTGGCTTCGGGCGGCCGCGGTGGTAGGGGCAACGGCGCTGCTCCTGGCGTCAAGCTGTTCGTGGCAGCTGGGCACCCCCATCCCCGAGGGAGTGCCGCCGCCCGCCGGTGACCCGGTGCCCAAGATCGACACCCACGCCAAGGGGCGCCCGGCCAATCAGCTGCACGAATGGGCCGCCGAACGCGCCCCCGCCCTGAACATGCCGGTCGCCGCGCTCGAGGCGTACGCGTACGCGGCGCGGGTGGCCGAAGTCGAGAACCCCGACTGTCATCTCGAGTGGACGACGCTGGCCGGCATCGGCCAGGTGGAAAGTCATCACGGCACCTACCGCGACGCCGTGATCGGCCCCAACGGTGACGTCGCCCCTGCTATCCGCGGCGTCCGCCTCGACGGCACCGACGGAAACCTCGAGATCATCGACAATGACTCCGGCGATGGTGACCCCACCTTTGCCCGGGCGATGGGGCCGATGCAGTTCATTCCCGAAACGTGGCGGCTGTACGGCGTCGACGCCAACAACGACGGCATCATCAATCCCGACAACATCGACGACGCCGCCCTGACCGCGGCGGGGTACCTGTGCTGGACCGGCAAGGACCTCGCCACACCGCGGGGCTGGATGAACGCCCTGCGGGCCTACAACCATTCCGACCAGTACGCCCGCACGGTGCGTGACTGGGCGACTGCATACGCCAACGGACACCCCCTATAAGCCGCCTTCGACGCGAATTTCGACGGTCGCGTCGCCGTCACGCCGCCCGTGGGCCGACCCTTTAGGCTTAGGCGGTCGCTACAGCCAGCCCAAGGAGAAGCCAGTGCCCATCATCGAGCAGGTCGGTGCCCGCGAGATCCTCGATTCCCGCGGTAACCCCACCGTCGAGGTCGAGGTGGCCCTCACGGACGGCACGTTCGCCCGCGCCGCGGTGCCCTCGGGTGCGTCCACCGGTGAACACGAGGCGGTGGAGTTGCGCGACGGGGGCGCGCGGTATGGCGGCAAGGGTGTCGACAAAGCCGTGCAGGCGGTGCTCGACGAGATCGCTCCGGCCGTCATCGGGATGAGCGCCGACGACCAACGACTGGTCGACCAGGCGCTGCTCGACCTCGACGGCACACCTGACAAGTCGCGCCTTGGCGCCAACGCGATCCTCGGCGTCTCGCTCGCCGTGGCGAAGGCCGCCGCGGACTCGGCCGCGCTGCCGCTGTTCCGCTACATCGGCGGCCCCAACGCCCACATCCTGCCGGTGCCGATGATGAACATCCTCAACGGCGGCGCGCACGCCGACACAGGTGTCGACGTCCAGGAGTTCATGGTGGCCCCGATCGGTGCGCCGTCCTTCAAGGAGGCGCTGCGCTGGGGCGCCGAGGTCTACCACTCGCTGAAGGCGGTGCTGAAGAAGCAGGGTCTTTCGACCGGCCTCGGCGACGAGGGCGGATTCGCCCCCGACGTCGCCGGCACCAAGGCGGCGCTCGACCTGATCCTGTCCGCAATCGAGGCGACCGGTTTCAAGCCGGGCTCTGACGTCGCGCTCGCGCTCGACGCCGCCGCCACCGAATTCTTCACCGACGGAAAGGGTTACAGCTTCGAGAAGGAGACCCGCACCGCCGAGCAGATGACCGAGTTCTACGCCGGGCTGCTCGACTCCTACCCGCTGGTGTCCATCGAAGACCCGCTGTCCGAAGACGACTGGGACGGCTGGGTTGCATTGACGACGGCGATCGGCGACCGCGTGCAGGTGGTCGGCGACGACCTGTTCGTCACCAATCCCGAGCGCCTGGAGGACGGCATCGAAAAGGGCGCTGCCAATGCGCTTTTGGTGAAGGTGAACCAGATCGGCACCCTGACCGAGACGTTGGACGCGGTGGCGCTGGCACACTCCAGCGGCTATCGCACGATGATGAGCCACCGCAGCGGCGAGACGGAGGACACCACGATCGCCGATCTCGCTGTCGCGGTGGGCAGCGGTCAGATCAAGACCGGTGCCCCGGCACGCGGCGAGCGCGTCGCCAAGTACAACCAGCTGCTGCGCATCGAGGAGACCCTCGGCGACGCCGCCCGCTACGCCGCAGACCTGGCGTTCCCCCGTTTCTCGGTGGGCGATGAGCCGCTTGCGCGAAGTGGGGGCACCTCCCGCCCGAAGGGTTGGGGGACAGAGGGCGGAGCCAAATAAGCCGTGCCCGAAGCGAAACGGCCCGATCCCAAGCGGCGGTCCCCGACTTCTCGACCCGCTAAACCGGGTAAGTCGGAGAAGACCCAAGCGTCGGGAAAGGGCCGTCCGCGTGGCACGTCTGCGGTTCGCCGCCAGCCTCGCACGGCGGAGCCGCAGCAGGAGGCGGAGCACAAGGACACCACTGCCACCGAGTCGATTCGGAAATCGATCGCGGTGTCGGCAGAGCAGCAGTCCGAGCAGCGGTTCGGATCTGCGGCGCGGCGGGCCGCGATCCTTGCCGCCGTGGTCTGTGTGCTGACGTTGACCATCGCAGGGCCGGTGCGCACCTATTTCGGGCAGCGCACCGAGATGAGGCAGCTGAAGGCGACCGAGGAGCAGTTGCGAGCACAGATCGCCGACCTCGAAAGCCAGAAGGTCAAGTTGGCCGATCCTGTGTTCGTCGCCGCGCAGGCGCGTGAGCGGCTCGGATTTGTGATGCCCGGCGAGATCCCGTATCAGGTGCAATTGCCCGTCAACAGCGCAACACCGGGCACGCCGGGCTCCGAAGCCCCGGCGGTGAATCCCGACCAACCGTGGTACACCGCGCTGTGGCACACCATCGCCGATGCGCCACACGGCCCGTCGGCCGCACCCGTGCCCGGCCCACCTCCACCCCCGCCGCCCGGTGCACCTGTTCCCGGTGGTTGAGCGCTCGGATCTGGACGCCGTCGCGCGTCAGTTGGGCCGTGAACCGCGCGGTGTCATCGAGATCGCGTACCGGTGCCCCAACGGCGAGCCGGGTGTGGTCAAGACCGCGCCGAGATTGCCTGACGGCACGCCGTTCCCGACGCTGTACTACCTGACCCATCCTGTGTTGACCGCAGCAGCCAGCCGGCTGGAGTCGTCGGGTCTGATGCGGGATATGACCGACCGGCTCGCCCATGATACTGATCTGGCCACCGCCTATCGGCGAGCGCATGAGGCGTATCTGGCCGAGCGTGATGCGCTAGAGCCTTTGGGTACAACGTTTTCCGGCGGAGGGATGCCCGAACGGGTCAAGTGTCTGCACGTGTTGATCGCGCATTCGCTTGCCAAGGGGCCCGGGGTGAATCCGCTCGGCGACGAGGCGGTGGCGCTGCTGGCGCCCGAACCGGCGATGGCGGGCATCCTGGATCCGGGGAGGTGGCGGTGAAGGTCGGAGCCGTTGACTGCGGCACGAACTCGATCAGGCTGCTGATCGCCGACGTGGTCGGTGGCTCGATTGCCGGCTCAGCCGGCGGCAGCCGGTTGCGTGATGTGCACCGCGAGATGCGCATCGTCCGGCTGGGTCAAGGAGTCGATGCCACAGGCGAATTCGCGCCCGAGGCGATCGCGCGCACCCGGGCCGCGTTGACCGACTATGCCGAGCTGATGGGCACCCATGAGGTGTCCAGAGTGCGGATGGTGGCGACGTCGGCGGCACGCGATGTCGCCAACCGCGACGAGTTCTTCGCGATGACGGCCGACGTGCTGGGCTCTGTGGTACCGGGGGCCGTGGCCGAGGTCATCACGGGCGAAGAGGAGGCCGCACTGTCGTTTCACGGTGCGGTCGACGAATTGGACCAGGACGCAGCGCCTTTCGTCGTCGTCGATCTGGGCGGCGGCTCAACAGAGGTGGTGCTGGGCAGTCGGGAGGTGGAGGCGAGTTTCTCCGCCGACATCGGATGCGTTCGGCTCACCGAGCGCTGCCTGCATTCCGATCCGCCGACTGCCGCCGAGATCGCCGCTGCGCGGGAAGTGGCCGCCGATGGCCTCGGTGCGGCGTTGTTAGAGGTGCCCGTCGACCGTGCGCGCACCTGGATCGGCGTGGCAGGCACGATGACGACCTTGTCGGCGCTCGCGCAACGGATGGCGACTTACGATTCCGACGCGATTCACCTGTCGCGGGTCGGTTTCGATGTGCTGCTGCCCGTATGCGACGAGTTGATCGCGATGACGCGCTCGCAGCGAGCTGCCCTGGGGCCGATGCACGAGGGCCGTGTCGACGTGATCGGCGGGGGAGCGATCATCGTCGAGGAACTCGCCCGCGCACTGGGCGACCGAGCCGGGATCAGTGAGCTTGTCGTCAGCGAGCACGACATCCTCGACGGCATCGCGCTCTCGATCTCCTAGTTCGCCAGCGAGAGTCCTGCCGCGACCGCGAAGCCCAGCACGGCGGCCAGGCCCGCGTTCTCGCCCGCCTTATCTTGAGCCTCGGGGATCATGTTTCCCACCAGCATCACCAGCAGTGCTCCCGCGGCGAAGCCGTTGATCCCGCCGCGCAGCTGCGCGCCCGCCAGTTGCTGCAGTTGATGGCCCGCGACGGTCGCGGCTGCGCACAGGACCGCCACCGTCGTCCAGGACAGGAAGATCCAACCCCGCGAGTGGTGAGGCTTCATGTCGGTGGCCGAGCCGATCGATTCGGGAAGGTTGGACACGAAGATCGCGATCAACAGCGCGAGGCTGACCGCGCCGCCGGCTGCGATGCCGATGCCCAGCACCGCTTGTTCGGCTATCCCGTCGAGAAGCGCGCCCAACAGCAGAGGCCATCCCGATTCGGCCGGGTTGCCGCCGCCGATGCGATTGATCGCGTTGTTGGCGGCGTAGAAGACAACCGCGCCCGCCGCCAGACCGATCGCCACCGCGGCAGCGCCAGCGACTCGAAAACCCTCTTCCGCCAACTCGAATGAGATGCTGGCGATGAGGGCGCCTGCGCCGAAGCCGAGCACGAAGCCGACGAGGCGCCTGTTCCAATTGCGGGCGACACCGGCAACGGTGCCAATGATCAACGACGATGCCGCGACGGCTCCCCACTGCAGCGCGCTCAGCACGGCAACGAGCTTAGGCGGGGAGAGGGAAGGGCTGGCCGTCAGCCCTGCGAGCTACCTTCTGATATTGCAGTTCGGGGGGTTGCCGCAGTGATGACCGCTGTCGCACGCGTTGCAATGGCAGTTACAGCCCGATCCGGCCTTGCTTTCTGAAGCTCGCATCGCAGATCACTCCTCTGTCGAACGCACATCACCATATGCCGAGTTCACAATACGTCGGTTGCGATGCCGGCCGCGGGGAATCGGCGTCAGTGCTGGGTGGTCCAGACAGGTGCGTATCGGCGGTCGATCGCCTCGATCATGCGGTCCAGCTCGCGGCGTTCGGCTTCGCCGGCTCGGATCTCTCGTCGCAGCCGGCTGACCGCCACTGCGTCGGAGCGCGTGGTCAGCGCGTTCAAGGCATCGGTGTGGCGAGCGATCTCGGCGGCGACCAGCGCCCGATGCTCCGCCAGTGCGGCGCGGAAGTACGCGGCCTGCAGCGAATCGGAGTCGTGCGCCGGGGCGTCGGTGGGCAGCAATGGAGTCGCCATCGCCTGAGAATCTAACCCAGGGAGGGGTCTGCGACCGCGTTTGCCAGCCCAGGTGTGATTGGCATAACGCCCGCGCGCCGATCCGGATGATCGCGCTCGTTGAATTGGCGCAGGCCTTCGACGGTCTCAGCCGCCAAGATGGACCTGCCGAAGCAGTCGGCCTCGATCCGCAGGCCCTCGTCGAGGGGCCTGCCCAATCCGGTGCGGGCGGCCTCCAGGTCGGTGCGCAGCGCCGGCTGGGGCAACGCGGCAATCGACTCGGCCAGCTCGAGTGCACGCTGCAGGCAGGTTCCGCTGGGCACGACCCGATTGACCAGGCCGATGCGTTCGGCCTCGTGGGCGTCGATCACCCGGCCGGTGATGATGAGATCGATCGCCCGGCGGTAGCCGAGAATCCGGGTCAGCCGCTGGGTTCCGCCGTCGGCCAGCCCGATGTTCCAGCGTCGGCACGTCACCCCGAACGTGGCGTGTTCGTCGGCGATCGCCAGGTCGGTCCAGCACGCCCATTCCAGTCCGCCCGCATAGGCGACACCGTTGACCGCAGCGATGGTGGGCTTGTAGATGTCGGTCCACCGCGACGGGCCGAGCACGCCGTCGGCGGGGCTGGCCTCGATGTCGAGTTCACCCGCCATCGCCGCCTTCAGATCGCCGCCGGCGCAGAAGGCCGCATCGCCTGCGCCGGTGAGGATGCCGACCACGGCCGCGTCGTCGTCCCGAAATCGGCCCCAGGCATCCACGAGTTCGCGATGTGTCTGCGGCCCAATGGCATTCATTCGCTCGGGCCGGTTGATGGTGATGACCGTCACCGGGCCGCGCTGTTCGTAGATGAGGTGTGCGTAACCGCTCACTGCGAGCACGCCAGCCGCGCGTCGAGGTTGGCGTGGAAATGCGCCCAGCGCGGCTTCGTGTGTGCCGAACTCGACGAACTCATTTGCCCCTGCGTGCAGACCGCGCTGTACGCCTTCCGACATCTCGTTGTCCTCCACCCCACCCTCGTTGAGCAGGTTGCGCGCACCGGATGCCGCATCGGGGTCGGCGGACAGGTGCTGGGCGACACCGGGCGAGACCATGGCGTAGATCGTGACGGTGGTGTGGTCGATATCCACCGGATCGATCGTGATGACCAGCACCTGGTTCGGGAACGTCGCGACCATGACATTGGGGAACAGGTGATACACGTAGGTCACGCGGTGGTCGACCGACCACGCCGACTCGGGGCGATCGCGCAGGCGCTCGATATTGCGGTACGGGAACGTGATTCGACTGTTGGGTCCGAACCTCTCCACGACGTTGAGATCGTCGTACTGCAGCGGATAGAAGGTGTCCTTGTGCGTCGTGCGAATGTGGTACCCCTCGAGGAACTGTTCGACGAGCACCTTCCAATTCATCGCGCGCAGGGCCGGTCTCACGGCGAACAACCGCTCGGCGGGCAGCAGCTTGTCACGCCACGGGGCGCCGTCCGCCAGCACCGCCATCGCGGCGTCGGCGCGCTGCCGCTGCGAATCCGTGCCCGGAGGCGTCAGCGGGCCGATGACGATCAGGCCGTCGACCTCACGGCTGTCGACCTCGACCAGTCCGCGGCTGGACATGTCCAGACCGGGGAAGGCGTCGGCGTGCGGGACGTGCGACAGCGAGCCGTCGAGGCGGTACGTCCAGCCGTGGTATCGGCACACCAATGCGCGGTCGCAGCCGGGGCCTTCGACCAGCGCCATTCCGCGGTGCCTGCAGGCATTGCGGAACACCCGCGCCCGACCGTCCCGGCCGCGCACCGCGAAAAGCGGTACGCCGAAGCTCGCGCGTTCGACGTGGTCACCCGGATTGGGGATCGCCGCAGAAGGCACGTACACGCTCGGATATGCGCGCAGCGTCTGCACCTCGAGGCTGAATCGGCTTGGGTCCACATAGTTTTCGACCGGCTCGCGCCAGGCGTCACCTTCATCGGTCGTGCCGGCGTCGATGTGCGCGAGGATGCGGCGGACGATGTCCGCGTCATCGGCGAGATCGTTAGCGACCGACGCCTTCGTCGGAGTGCCCATACCGCAGAAGTATCACATTGATATCGCCGCGCGTCAATGAATCTGTGAGATAGCATCATGGAGGTGACAACCTAGGAGGGACATGACGACGGATTCGCCGATGCAGTTGGGAATGGTCGGGCTCGGCCGGATGGGCGCGAACCTGGCGCGGCGGCTGATGCGCGACGGCCATCGCTGTGTGGTCTACGACCGCAACGCCGACGCGGTGGCCGGGCTGACCGCCGAGGGCGCGACAGGCGCCGATTCCCTGGAAGATTTCGTGCAGAAGCTCGAGAAGCCGCGAGCGGTGTGGCTGATGTTGCCCGCCGCCGTCGTGGACTCGACGCTGGAGCAACTGGTCGATCTGCTCGAACCCGGCGACACGGTGATCGATGGCGGAAATTCCTACTATCGCGACGACATCACCCGCGCCAAAAGCCTGGTGGCGAAGAACATCCACTATGTGGACTGCGGCACCAGCGGCGGCGTATGGGGTCTCGAGCGCGGTTACTGCCTGATGATCGGTGGCGAGGCCGAAGTCGTGTCGCGGCTCGACCCCATCTTCAAGACGATCGCCCCGGGAGAGGGCAGCGCCGAGCCCACGCCCGGTCGCACCCGCACGGACGGCACGGCGCCGCACGGCTATCTGCACTGCGGGCCAAGCGGCGCAGGCCATTTCGTGAAGATGGTGCACAACGGGGTGGAATACGGGATGATGGCCGCCATCGCCGAGGGGCTGAGCATCATTCAGCACGCCGACGCCGGCAAGGTCAATCGGACGGTCGACGCCGAAACCACACCGTTGCGTGATCCGTGGGCGTACGAGTACACGATCGACGTGGGCGAGGTGGCCGAGGTCTGGCGTCGCGGTTCGGTGGTGTCGTCGTGGTTGGTCGACTTGGTCGCAGACGCGATGGCGCGCTCCCCGCAGCTCGACGACTTCACGGGCCGGGTGTCGGACTCCGGGGAGGGCCGCTGGACGGTGCTGGCCGCCATCGACGAGGGCGTGCCCGCGCCGGTGATCACGACGTCGCTGTTCGAGCGGTTCCAATCGCGCGGACTCGGCGAGTTCACCGACAAGATCCTCTCGGCGATGCGCAGCGAGTTCGGCGGCCACGCCGAGAAGAAGTCGGGGTCATGACGGCACCGGCGAACACGCCCGCGGATGTGTTGGTGATCTTCGGGATCACCGGAGATCTGGCCAGGAAGATGACCTTCCGGTCGCTGTACCGTCTGGAACGCCGCAAGCTGCTGGACTGCCCGATAGTCGGGGTCGCTTTGGACGACTGGTCGGTGGCGACTCTTCGCGATCACGCGCGCAGCGCGATCGAGACGGCGGGCGAGACGATCGACGAAGAAGTCTTCCGGCGGTTCGCGCAACGCCTGTCGATGGTGTCGGGCGACTTCGGGGACGCGAAAACCTATGAGCGCGTGGCGAAGGCGATCGAGGGCAAGCACACGCCGGTGTTCTATCTGGAGATACCTCCCGTCGTTGTTCGGCCGTGTCGTGGAAGGCCTCGCACGGGCCAACCTCACCTCGCACGCTCGGGTGGTGGTGGAAAAGCCGTTCGGCCACGACCTGGCGTCGGCGCGAGCACTCAACGAAGAGCTGAGCAGCGTGCTCGAGGAGTGGCAGATCTTCCGCATCGACCACTTCCTCGGCAAGGAACCGGCGATGGACATCATGTTCCTGCGGTTCGCCAACTCAGTCTTCGAGCCGTTGTGGAATCGCGACCGGATCCAGTGCGTCCAGATCACGATGGCCGAGAACTTCGGCGTGGAGGACCGGGGTAGCTTCTACGACCCGGTCGGGGCGTTACGCGATGTGGTCCAAAACCACCTGCTGCAACTGATCGGGCTGTTCGCCGGGGAACCGCCCAGCGTCTGTGATGCCGACGGCCTCCGGGACAAGCGCGCAGAGGTGTTCCGGTCGATTCCGTCGATCGATCCCGCGCACTATGTGCGGGGTCAGTACGACGGGTATCGGTCCATCAAGGGAGTCGCGCCGAACTCCCAGACCGAGACGTTCGCCGCGCTGCGGCTTGAGATCGACAGCTGGCGATGGGCGGGAGTTCCCTTTTTCCTGCGGGCCGGCAAAGCACTTCCGGTGCGGGCCACCGAAATTCGGGTGATCTTCAAGCGTCCGCCCAAACTCGCGTTCCTCGAGATGAAGCCCGATCCGAACGAACTCGTGCTGCGCATCGATCCGAACCCGGGTACCGACATGATCATCCAGGCCAAGAAGCCGGGCGCGAACAGCACCCGCCGCGTCGACTTGTCGCTGACCTTCGCGAAGGAACTCGGCGAGGCGCCCGAGCCCTATGAGCGGCTACTGAGCGACGCGATGCGCGGGGACTCCGCCCAGTTCGCCCGCGAGGACGGTGTCGAGGAAACCTGGCGCATCGTAGAGCCGCTGATCGAGTCGCCGCCGCCAGTGCAATTGTATGAAAAGGGCTCGTGGGGTCCGGCTGACGCATCGAAACTCCTTGCCGGACATCCGGGTTGGCGCGAGCCCTGGCTGGGGTCGTAGGTGCCGACAGCCTCCCAGGCTCGGGTGGCCGACTTGATCGGCGACCGCACGCTGAGCGCGCGGTCGGTGCTCGCGACGGCTCTACTCGGCGCCGACGAGCCGCATCTGACAGTGGGCGAGCTCGTCGCCATCGGTTCGCTGTTCGGGATCAGTGACGGTGCCACCCGCACCTGCCTGTGGCGCATGGTGTCCAACGGGGAACTCGTCAGCGACGACGGCACCTATGCGCTCGCCGGGCCGCTGCTCGAACGGCGGCAGCGCGTCGACGAGGCGGCCCACGTCGACGACGTCGCCACACCACCGTGGGACGGAACGTGGGAGCTTGCGGTCGTCTCACTGGACCGCCGTGCGGCGGCCGACCGGCTCGCGCTGCGCAGGGCAGCGGCCGCGCTACACCTCGCCGAGTTGCGGGAAGGCATCTGGATTCGGCCGGACAACCTGGATCCAGACCGCTTGCCGACGCTGCGGGCGGTGCTGGACAGGCAGTGTGTCCACTTCCACGGCGCCGCCACCGACGTCCCACCCGAATTCGTGAGATCCCTCTTCAGTCTCGACGGTTGGGCCGCCGATGCCCGACGGCTCACGCTGGCGATGGGTGACGCGCTGGACATCGAAGCGGTCGATGCCGACGACTTCACCTATCAGTTCACATTGTCGATCACCGTCGTCCGGCATCTGCAACTCGACCCGCTCCTGCCAGGAGATCTCATCCCCGACGACTGGCCCGGGCCGGAGTTGCGCGCGACATACCGCCGCTTCGACGAGACCTTCAAGCAGCGACTGAACAACGCCTTCCGCTGATTGCTGAGTTTCTCGGCGAGCAGACGTGAAAACCCCCAAAAACCACCACTTTTGGGGGAGTCTGCGTCTGCTCGCGCGAAAGGCTAGCCCTGCAGGATGGGTTTGAGTGCGTGCAGAACCGCCGCATCCTCGATAGTGGACGGCACGGGCTCATCCTTGCCGTGAGCGATGCCGCGCATGGTCTTCCGCAAGATCTTGCCCGACCGCGTCTTCGGGAGCGCGGGAACGACATCGACCTGCCGCAAGCACGCCACAGCGCCGATCTCGTCGCGCACCAGTTTGACCAACTCCTCGGCGAGACCTTCCTCGGATGCGCCCGATTTCAGGACGACCAGTCCCCGCGGCACCTGTCCTTTGATCTCATCGGCGACACCGATGACGGCGCACTCGGCCACGGCGGGATGTGTGGCCAGCACGGCTTCGATAGATCCGGTCGAAAGCCGGTGTCCGGCAACGTTGATCACGTCGTCAATACGGCCCATCACGAACAGGTAGCCGTCTTCGTCGAAGTAACCGCCATCGCCGGTGAGATAGAACCCCGGGTGCTCGCACAGATACGACGCCTCGTAGCGATCGTCGTCGCCCCACAACGTCGGCAACGTCCCCGGCGGCAGCGGCAGCTTAAGACAGATGGCGCCCTCTTCTCCCGGCGCGCAACCGGAGCCGTCGATGTGCAGGATCTGTACGTCGTAGCCGGGCATCGGAACCGTCGGCGACCCCGCTTTGATCGGCATCGGTTCCAACCCCATCGGATTCGCCGCGATTGCCCACCCCGTCTCGGTCTGCCACCAGTGGTCGACCACCGGGATGCCGAGCTTCTCCGAGGCCCACGTGTAGGTGTCGGGATCGAGCCGTTCGCCGGCCTGGAACAGATACTTCATGGCGGACAGGTCGTAGCGAGCGATCTGGCTGCCGTCGGGATCCTCCTTGCGGATGGCCCGAAGCGCGGTGGGAGCCGAAAACAGTGCCTTCACACCGTGTTCCGAGGCGACCCGCCAGAACGCTCCGGCGTCGGGCGTGCCGATCGGCTTGCCTTCGTACAACACCGTCGTCGCACCCAGCATCAGCGGGCCGTACACGATGTACGAGTGCCCGACCACCCAGCCGACATCCGATGCCGCCCAGAACACCTCGCCGGGTGCGATGTCGTAGACGTGGCGCATGCTCCACAACAGCGCGACCGCGTGACCGCCGTTGTCGCGGACGATGCCCTTGGGCTTTCCGGTGGTGCCCGAGGTGTAAAGCACGTACAGCGGATCGGTGGCCGCGACGGGCACCGGGTCGACGGGCTCTGCACCGGTCAGGTCGTTCCAGTCGATGTCCCGCTGCGGCGTCAACTCGCAGCGGCTGTGGTCGCGCTGGACGATGACGCAATTGCGCGGCGGGTGCTCGGCCATGTCCAGCGCCGCGTCGAGCATCGGCTTATAGTCGACGGTTCGCGTCGGCTCGACACCGCAGGACGCGGAGACGACGACCGCCGGGCGGGCGTCGTCGATGCGGGCCGCGAGCTCGTGGGCGGCGAACCCGCCGAACACCACGGAGTGCACGGCGCCCAGCCTGGCGCACGCCAGCATGGCGATCACGGCTTCGGGGATCATCGGCATGTAGATCACGACGCGATCGCCCTTGTCCACGCCCAGAGCGCGCAGCGCGCCGGCGAATCGGGCGGTCTGATCGAGCAGCTCGCGGTAGCTGTAGGTGCGCTTGGCCCCGGTCACCGCCGAGTCGTAGATCAGCGCCGGTTGCTCGGCGCGGCCGCCGTCGACGTGGCGGTCCAGCGCGTTGGCGCAGGTGTTCAGCTCGCCGTCGGGAAACCACCGGTAAAACGGCGCGTTGGAGTCGTCGAGGACCTGCTGCGGCGCTCGGGTCCAGGTCACCGCCGCTGCGGCGGCTGCCCAGAAGGCCGTGGGGTCTTTGATGCTCGCGTCGAACAATTCGCGATAGCCGCCCATACCCGCACGGTAGCGCGACGGCCGGTCTCTATAGTCCCGTTTATGACAGCTGAACCACCGCCGATTCCAGGTGTGCGCCGGTCGTTCGTCGAAGCCAACGGCGTGCGGTTCCACGTGACCGAAGCCGGCCCGGAAGACGGCCGCCCCGTGCTGGCGCTGCACGGATGGCCGCAACACCACTGGGAGTACCGCGACCTGCTGGCCGACCCGCCGCCGGGGCTGCGGATCATCGCCCCCGACCTGCCCGGCTACGGCTGGTCAGGGCCGGCGGGGCACAAGTGGGCCAAGGAGGATGTCGCCACCGACGTGCTGGCGTTGATGGATGTCCTCGGCCTGGATCACGTGCTGCTCGTCGGCCACGACTGGGGCGCCTACGTCGGCTACCGGATGATCTTGCGCGAGCCGGAGCGGTTCGACGGCTATCTGTCGATGAACATGGCGCATCCGTGGCAGAAGCCGACGTCTGTGTTGCCGCATCTGTGGAAGCTCTACTACCAGGTGCCACTCGCCACCTTCGGCGTTCCGCTGCAGCGCCACACGAAGCTGGTCAATTTCATGCTCAAGGTCGGTTCGGAGATGAGTCCCGACGAGGCACGCGTATTCGCCGACCGGTTCCGTGACCCGGTGTGCGCCCGGGCGGGCCGTGACACTTACCGGACATTCCTGCTTCGTGAACTGCCCTCAAGCGCAAGGAATCCCGAGACACGGCGCGCGACGGTACCCATTCGCGTGCTCTTCGGAGAACGCGATGCCGCCGTCCATCCGTCGATGGTGGCGGCTGAGACCGCCGATGCCGACGACTACACGGTGGAGACCGTCGACGCGACGCACTTCGTCGTCGACGAACGCCCGGACCTCGTGCGCAAGAAGCTGGTGGCGTTGGCGGAGGAGACCACGCGGGCCTGATCGGCTCCGTTTGACGTTGTCGCTGCCGGGTAGCCCGTGAGCATGGCAGAAGTCGACAGCTCGCTGACGGTCAAGCGCGATACCACCGCCAGCCGACAGCAGGTGTGGGACGTGATGGCCGATGGCTGGACGTACTCCCAATGGGTGGTCGGCAACAGCCGGATGCGGGCCGTCGACCCCGGTTGGCCGGCGCCCGAAAGCAAGATCCATCACACCATCGGGATCTGGCCGATATCGATCAACGACGAAACCGTCGTCGAATCCTGCACCCCGCAGCAGGAACTCGTCCTGTTGGCTAGAAGCAGGCCGTTCGGTGGGGCGCGAATTACGTTGCGGCTATTCGATAATGACGGTGGATGCCGCATCGAGATGGCGGAGGTGCCGCTTGGAGGTCCGCTGAGCTTGCTGCCGCGGCGTCTGGCGTTGGCGGCGGCGTTTCCGAGGAACCGCGAGTGCACGTCGCGGTTGGCGGCCCTCGCGGAGCGCCGAACAGCGCCCGAGTAAGGGCACACCGGCGTGCCAACCTATGAGCGAAAATTTCGCTCGTTGGTGAGCCGTGCTACCCGATCAGCGAATCTGTCGCTCAGAGCTTGGCACATTCATCGCTACTGCTGGAACCGGTAGCCCATGCCGGCTTCGGTGAGCAGATGAACAGGGTGCGACGGGTCGTCTTCGAGCTTGCGTCGCAGCTGCGCCAGATAGACCCGAAGATAGTGGGTCTCCGTGGCGTATGCGGGGCCCCACACCTCCTTGAGGAGTTCTTCCCGGCCGACGAGCTTGCCGCGATTGCGCACCAGCATCTCGAGCATGCCCCATTCGGTGGGCGTCAGGTGTACCTCGGCACCGTTCTTGGTCACCTTCTTAGCGGCCAGGTCGACGGTGAACGACGATGTCTCGACGACGGGCTCGTCAGTATCCGACGCGGCGGCACGGCGCACCGCGGCCCGCAGCCGGGCCAGAAACTCGTCCATGCCAAAGGGTTTGGTCACGTAGTCGTCGGCGCCGGCGTCAAGGGCCTCGACCTTGTCCGCGGAGTCGGTGCGGGCGGACAACACGATCACCGGCGCGGTCAACCAACCTCTCAGACCATCGAGCACCTCGATGCCCGACATGTCCGGCAGTCCGAGGTCGAGCACGATCACATCGGGTTTGTGGTCGGCCGCCTTCCTCAGGGCATCACTGCCGGTGGCCGCCGTGTCCACGTCGTAGCCACGGACGGACAGGTTGATGCGCAGCGCCCGCAGGATCTGCGGTTCGTCGTCGATGACAAGAACCCTTGTCTTCGGTCCCGATGATGGCGACGTCATGACGCGTCCTCGGTGGGAGCGGCGGGAAGGTCGATCTCGACGGTCAGGCCGCCACCTGG
This sequence comes from uncultured Actinomycetota bacterium, assembly GCA_963793055.1. Lineage (GTDB taxonomy): Bacteria > Actinomycetota > Actinomycetes > Mycobacteriales > Mycobacteriaceae > Mycobacterium. The sequence goes on from CAWBYS010000010.1 coordinate 191,832, forward strand.
CGTGTCAGTGGCCGTGATCTTGCCGCCCATCGCCTCGACGAATCCGCGGGCAACCGAAAGTCCAAGGCCCACGCCGCTACTGGTGTCGTGATCGCCGAGGCGTTGGAACGACGCGAAGATCTGCTCCTCGGTGCCACGCGGAACACCGGGACCCTCGTCGGCGATCGCGATCAGCACACGATCGCCCACCTGCCCAGCCGTCACCCGCACCGGGCTGTCCGGTGCGTAGCGCAGTGCGTTGTCGATGAGGTTGGCCAGCACGCGTTCGAGCAATCCGGGATCGGCCGTCACCACGGCATCGTTGACGTCGACCTTCACGCGCTCCAGTCCACGCCGCCGGAAACCGGTGACGCCCTTGCTGATTCCGAGCAGAGCCCGCTGAACCGTCTCCTCCAGGTACACCCGGCGCATCTCGGGCTTGAGCACGCCCGCAGCGAGACGCGACGAGTCCAGCAGATTGCCGACCAGCGCGGTGAGCTGGTCGATCGACTCCTCGATGGTGGCCAGCAATTCCGAGGTGTCCTCGGCGGAGAAGTCGATGTCGTCGCTGCGCAGACTCGACACCGCGGCCTTGGCGGCGGCCAAGGGTGTGCGCAGATCGTGGCTGACCGCCGAGAGCAGTGAGCGCCGGAGTTCGTCGGCCTGCGAGATCGCCGCGGCCTTGCCGGCTTCCTCGGCGAGATCGCGCTGCCTGACCAGACCCGCTGCCTGTTTGGCGACGGCGGTCAGCACCCGTCGGTCGCGGGCCGGAAGCTTGCGCCCGGCCATCAGCATCCAGAACTCGTCGTCGCCGACTTCGATTGCGGTGTCCGCAGAGTCGACGTCAAGGCAGGGCTTGTCACCGACGCATCCGACGATCTCGCCCTCGGGCAGATCGGGCGTGACCCGCAGCATGCTCACCGCGCGTTGGGAATACGTTTCGCGGACCCGCTCGAGCAGTCCGTCGAGGTCTGCTCCGCGCAGCACCGAGCCCGAGAACAGTGCGAGCAGCTCGGCTTCTCGTGAGGCCTGCCGTGCTTCGCGGGTCCGCTTTGCTGCGTTGTCGACGAGGACGGCCACGGCGACGGCGACGGCGAGCAGTACCACGAGTGTGATTGCGTTGTCGGGTTCGGCGATGGTGAAGGTGTAACGGGGTTCGATCAGGAAGAAATTCAGCAGCACGCCCGACAGAACGGCCGACAGCGCTGCCGGCGCCACCCCGCCGAGCAGGGCTACCACCAGCACACCGATGAAGAACAGTGCGCTCTCCCCGCTGATGCCGAGGAATGGATCGAGCAGGAGAACCAGAAGCGCACACACCGCGGACGGGACCGCTACGGCTGCCAGCCAAGAAATCAGATGGTGCTCTCGCGGCAGAATCCGGGACCACAACGATTCCTTGTGCGCTTCGGGATGGGTCACCATGTGCACGTCGATGGAGCCGGAGTGCTGGACGACTGTGGCGCCGATGCCCTCGTCGAACATCCTCGTCCACCGAGACCGCCGCGACGTGCCAATCACCAACTGGGTGGCGTTCTCGTCGCGTGCGAAATCCAGAAGGGCGCTGGGCACGTCGTCGCCGACAACGGTGTGCAAGGTGGCGCCCAGGCTGGCGGCGAGTTCACGCACCTTGCCCATCTGCGGCGCCGAGACCCCCGAGAGCCCGTCACCGCGAATGACATGCACGACCAGCAGTTCGGCGCTCGATTTGGAGGCGATCCGCGACGCCCGCCGCACCAGGGTCTCCGATTCCGGACCTCCGGTGACGGCGACGACGACGCGCTCGCGGGCCTCCCACGTCTCGGTGATCTTGTTCTCTTCGCGGTACTTCTCCAATGCCGCGTCGACCTGATCGGCCAGCCAGAGCAGAGCGAGCTCGCGCAAGGCCGTCAGGTTGCCCCGGCGGAAGTAGTTCGACATCGCGGCATCGATCCGCTCGGGCGCGTACACGTTGCCGTGGGCTAGCCTGCGCCGCAACGCCTCTGGCGTGATGTCGACCAGCTCAACCTGATCGGCGGCACGGACGATCTCGTCGGGAACCTTTTCTTTCTGTTCGATCCCGGTGATCTGGGCGACGACGTCGTTCAGACTCTCCAGGTGCTGGACGTTCACCGTCGAGACGACGGTGATACCGGCCTCGAGTAACTCCTCGACGTCCTGCCACCGTTTGGCGTTCTTGCTGCCGGGGGTATTGGTGTGGGCGAGCTCGTCGACCAGGACCACCTGCGGATGTCGTTTCAGCACCGCTTCGACATCGAGCTCGCCGAACTTGGTCCCGCGGTACTCGATGTAGCGCGGTGGGATGAGCTCCAGACCCGCCAGCATGTCCGCGGTTCGCTTGCGACCGTGCGTTTCCACGACCGCGACGACGACGTCGGTGCCCCGCTCCAGCCGGCGATGTGCCTCGCCGAGCATCGCGAAGGTCTTGCCGACGCCCGGAGCTGCGCCGAGATAGATGCGCAACTCCCCGCGTTTCTTTTTCTGCTCGGGTCGCTGACCAACCGGCTCGGCGTCGCTTGACACGCGTGGCGCGGCAGGCAGCGTCGACGCGCCCTCGCGCGCGAGCGGCTGGTCGGGGCTGGTCACAAGCTCATCATCCACCGAAGCGATCAGCTCCTGGCCGGGTATTTCGCGTCGAGGGCGATGTTGAGTGCCAAGACGTTGACCCGCGCCTCGCCGAAGAAGCCGAGGACGCGGCCGTCCTGGTTGGCGCCGACCAGTTCACGTACCTGGTCAGGGCTGACGCCGCGCGCCTTGGCCACCCGGTTCACCTGCAAATCGGCGTATGCGGGCGAGATGTTCGGATCCAGTCCGCTGGCGCTGGCCGTGACGGCGTCCGCAGGCACCGCGGGGTCGACGGAAGCCGCACCACGAATGGGCACGATCTGGCCGATCGAGTAGTCCTCGCCGAACTTGGCGCACTCGACTTTCGCCCCCTCGTACGTGTTGAGGAACGGCGTCGAAGTCGTGTCGCACGGCTCGTTGACGCTGACGACCTTCGTCGGGTGAACGACGTTGCCGCGCGAGTCGCGAGGGCCGATGACGGAGAGCACGGCACCCACGCCGTCGCCCGTGCAGAACGGGCGTGACCCGTCCACGCCCTCCCTTTCGCCGACCGCGGCGCTGCGCGAGCAGACCAGGGTGAGCAGGCTGGACTTGGCGCCGTTGTCGTCCTCGGGCAGCGACGGATCGCCCATCGTGTCGACGATGCTCTCGGGTCCCAGGTTGCTGGCACTGGTCGCGAGCGGGTCGTACCCGTCGCCGGCCGCCGACGGCCTGCTCTGGAAGTACTGCGGCAGCGCGTTGCCGTCGGCGTCGGTGAAGAGTTGGCCGATCAGCCTGCTGCCCACCGGTTTCCCGTCGACTTCGACGATCGAGCCGTTGGCGTTGTCACGCAGGCCCGGGAGTTGTGCCACCAGCCAGATGAACAGCGGGTAGGCCAGGCCGGTGATGATGGTGAGCACCAGTAGCGCACGGAACGCGGCCCAGTGCATGCGGACGAAGCTTGAGAAGTTCATTTTCACATTCCCGGTAAGAATTGGACGACGAGGTCGATCAGTTTGATGCCGACGAACGGCGCGATGATGCCGCCGAGCCCGTAGACGTAGAGATTGCGGCTCAACAGCTTTGACGCGCTGCTCGGTGTGTAGCGCACACCCCGCAGCGCCAACGGGATCAGGAACACGATGACGAGCGCGTTGAAGATGACCGCTGACAGGATCGCCGACTGCGGGCTGTGCAGCCGCATGATGTTGAGCAGATCCAGTCCGGGGAACAACGCCACGAACATCGCGGGGATGATCGCGAAGTACTTCGCGATGTCGTTGGCGATCGAGAAGGTGGTCAGTGCGCCGCGGGTGATCAGCAACTGCTTCCCGATCTCGACGATCTCGATGAGCTTCGTCGGGTCGGAGTCGAGGTCGACCATGTTGCCGGCCTCTTTGGCCGCAGACGTGCCGGTGTTCATCGCGACGCCGACGTCGGCCTGCGCGAGGGCCGGTGCGTCGTTGGTGCCGTCACCGGTCATCGCGACGAGCTTGCCGCCTTCCTGCTCCCGCTTGATCAGCGCCATCTTGTCTTCCGGGGTGGCTTCGGCGAGGAAGTCGTCGACGCCGGCTTCGTCGGCGATGGCCTTAGCGGTCATCGGATTGTCGCCGGTGATCATCACGGTGCGGATGCCCATGCGGCGCATCTCGTCGAACCGCTCGCGCATGCCCTGCTTCACGACGTCTTTCAAGTGAATGACGCCGAGGACAGCCGGCTTGCCGTCCTTGACCTCTCCGACGACTAGCGGGGTGCCGCCGCCTGCGGAGACGCCGTCGACGATCTGTCCGAGGTCCGGTGGAACGTCGCCGCCCTGTTCGCGAACCCACTCCGCGACGGAACTGGCCGCCCCCTTGCGGAGCAGATGGCCGTCGAGGTTGACGCCCGACATCCTTGTCGCGGCGGTGAATTCGACCCACTGTGCGTGGGCCAGTTCACCGGGCGTGCGTGCGCGAAGACCGTACTCCTGCTTGGCGAATACCACGATAGAGCGGCCCTCGGGCGTCTCGTCGGCGAGGCTGGACAGTTGTGCGGCGTCGGCAAGCTCTTCGGCGGTGACGCCGGAGAGTGGGACGAAGTCCGATGCCTGACGGTTGCCCAGCGTGATGGTGCCGGTCTTGTCGAGCAGCAGCGTGTTGACGTCGCCCGCCGCCTCCACCGCGCGCCCCGACATGGCCAGGACGTTGCGCTGCACCAGGCGGTCCATACCGGCGATCCCGATGGCCGACAGCAGGGCGCCGATGGTCGTCGGAATCAGGCAGACCAGCAGTGAGACCATCACGATGCCGGTGACGCCGTTCGACGTGAGCGCCGGGCTGTCGGGGACGCCGGGGTTGTTCATCTTCGAATAGATCGCTAGCGGCTGCAGGGTCGCGACGGCGAAGACGAAGATGATCGTCAACGCAGCCAGCAGGATATTCAGCGCGATCTCATTGGGTGTCTTCTGCCGGTTGGCGCCTTCGACGAGCGCGATCATCCGGTCGATGAAGCTCTCGCCCGGCTTCTGCGTGATCTTGATGACGATGCGGTCCGACAGGACGGTCGTGCCGCCGGTTACTGCAGAGCGGTCGCCGCCGGATTCGCGTATCACCGGCGCGGATTCACCCGTGATGGCCGATTCGTCAACCGATGCAATGCCCTCCACGACGTCGCCGTCGCCGGGGATAGCCTGTCCCGCTTCGACGACCACGATGTCACCCTGTTGGAGCAGCGGCGCGGCGACCTCCTCTTCGCGGCCGGGGCTGCCCGGCTGCCAGCCGGTCAGGCGGCGCGCCATGGTGGCGGTCTTCGCCTTGCGCAGGGATTCGGCCTGCGCCTTGCCGCGGCCCTCGGCTACCGCTTCGGCGAGGTTGGCGAAAACCACTGTCAGCCATAGCCATACGACGGTCAGCCATGCGAACCACGACGGATCGATGATCGCCAGCAGCGTGCTCCACACGGCGCCGATCTCGACGATGAACATCACGGGATTGCGCCACAACGTGCGCGGGTCGAGCTTGCGCAGCGCGCCTGGTGTCGACTTCCACAGCATCTGCGGGTCGAGCAGGCCACCCTGCACGCGGCCTTTCGCCGCGCTCATCTTCTGCTGCGCAGTGGCAGCGGAATCAATTGTGGGTGTTGACATTTAGTGGATTCCTTCAGCGAGGGGGCCGAGCGCGAGCATCGGCAGGAAGGTCAGAGCCACCAGGATCAGGGTGACGCCGGCGACCATTCCGACGAACTGCGGTCGATGGGTGGGCAGGGTGCCGATCGATGCCGGCGTCCTGCCCTGTTTGGCCAGTGAACCGGCCAGGGCGAGAACCAGGACGATCGGCAGGAACCGGCCGAACACCATCGCCATCCCGAGGGCGGTGTTGTACCACTCGGTGTTGACGGTGATGCCGGCGAAGGCCGATCCGTTGTTATTGGCCGCGGACGTGAACGCGTATAACACCTCGGACAGTCCGTGCGGTCCCGTGTTGAGCATCCCGGCACGCTGTCCCGGCATCGCCATCGCAATTGCCGTCCCGGTCAGCACTAGCAGCGGCGTGACCAGGAAGTAGCTTGCTGCCAGCTTGATCTCACGCGGGTTGATCTTCTTGCCGAGATATTCCGGTGTGCGGCCGACCATCAAGCCGGCGACGAACACCGTGATCACCGCGAGGATGAGCATGCCGTACAGGCCGGAGCCGACGCCGCCGGGTGCCACCTCGCCGAGCTGCATGTTGAACAGCAGCACCAAGCCGCCGAGGCTGGTGTAGGAGTCGTGGAACGAGTCGACCGACCCGGTGGATGTCAGCGTCGTCGAGGCCGCGAATACTGCCGAGTTGGCAACGCCGAACCGCTGCTCGACACCCTCCATCGCGGCACCGACAGCGCTGGGAACCGTGCCGTGCGCCTGCAGCTGCATCCACATCGTCGCGCACCAGCTGATCAAGGCCAGCGTGGACATGACTGCGGCGATCGCAAAGCCCTGCTTCTTGCTGCCGACCATGCGGCCGAAGGTGCGGGGCAGGGAGAAACTGACGACCAGCAGCAGGAATATCTCGATCCAGTTCGTCCACGAGGTCGGGTTCTCGAACGGATGGCTGGAGTTAACGTTGTAGAAGCCGCCGCCGTTGGTACCGAGATCCTTGATGGCCTCCTGGCTGGCGACCGCTCCACCCGGGATTGTCTGTTGGCCGCCGGCGAGGGTATTCACCACCTGGTCGTAGTTGTGGAAGTTCTGAATCGCACCGCCGGCGATCAGGAATATCGCTGCGACAACGCAAATCGGCAGCAGGATACGCAGGGTGCCGCGGACCAGGTCGACCCAGAAGTTGCCCAGGTCGCCCGTTCGTTTGCGCGCGAAGCCGCGCACCAGCGCAATCGCGACGGCCATGCCGACCGCGGCCGATACGAAGTTCTGCACGGCTAGACCGGCCATCTGCACCAAATGGCTCATCGTCGATTCGCCGGAGTATGCCTGCCAGTTCGTGTTCGTGACGAAGCTGACCGCGGTATTCCAGGCAAGCGCCGGGGTCATCGGGGTCGCGGGATCGTTGAGGTGCAGCGGCAGCTTGCCCTGGACCAACTGGAAGACGAACAGGAACAGGATGCTGATCGCCGAGAAGGCCAGCACGCTGCGGGCATAGGTGCCCCACGTCTGTTCGGATTTCGGGTCGGCCCCGATGAGCCGGTAGATCACCCGCTCGACACGGGAGTGCTTGTCGGAACTGTAAACCCGGTACATGTAGTCGCCGAATGGCACATGCACAGCGGCAAGCGCCACGATGAGGAGCGCGAGGAACAGGATCCCCGCCGTTGTGGTAGTCACTAGAACCTTTCGGGAAAGAGCAGTGCGGCGGCCAGAAACAGTGCAAGAAGCACTGACAGCACCAGGCCGACGAGATTGTCGTAGTTCACAGTCCTTCGACCAACTTCTGCACCAGGCCGAGCAGGCCGAAGATCAACACCGTCAGCACGATGTACACCAGGACACCCATCTCGTCTCCATCCGTTGAAATCTGCGGCGCCTTCTGAGACTTCTCCGAGGCAGCGTCCGCCTGAGCCTCAGCTGTGAGGACCAAGACGAAGCTAGGCGTCAGTTGTGGTGCAGCGACCTTCCTTGACGCATTCTTTACGGGCCTCGATTCGACCTTTACGGCTTTCGTTCGTCGCGCCGATCTCGCAGCGAGAGGAAGCCATCATGTCGCTCCCCCCACCAGTGGCGGTCGATCGCCAATCATGCCGCTTAGCCAGGTAAAACGTATGATTGGAGTGAAGGTTTTCGTAGGGTCTTTCGGCTCTCGTTGACGCACTGTCGCGCGCCGCGGCGGGTCTTTACACCCACTGCAGATTCGCTGCGACTACATGCCGAAGTGCGTGCGATGTACCGCCGAAATGGCCTCCGGTAGACCGCTCAACTCGACCTGCGCAGCGTCTTGACGTCCGAAGATGTATAGCAGGAGTTCGCCTGGCGGACCGGTGAGTCGCGCCATCGGTTCTCCGTGCCGAACCGTCACGCACTGATCGGCTCCGGCCCACTCAAGCTCAAGCCCGCAACTGTGGAGACGGCGACTCAGGTAATGGCCCCCGCGGCAAACGTTCCGCCACAAGGCAGCATCCATCTCGGTGGTGAGGCGCCGCGGTTGTTGTCCGTTGGCTCTTCGGACATCCTCGTGATGAACAAAGAATTCGTTGAGATTCGCCAGCCTGCGCACCCATCCAAGGCGGAAGAGCCCGACGGGTGGCCCGGACCGGATCCGCGCGACGAGCCACGTGAAGTCTCTGCTGTGGGCGAGTCTGGCCCGACGGCGCTCCGCGAACCGTTGAAAGGGACCGGGTAGAACGATGCAGGGCCCAGCGATGAGATCGCGCTCCCGCAAAACGATATGAGCGGCGAGATCGTGAGCAGTCCAGCCGGCAAGCAGGGTAGGAACTGAAGGGCCGAGCCGGTCGAAAAGGCCGCAAAGAGCAAGGCGTTCCTGCGTATCGAGCGGAACCTCGGCCATGTTGTTCAAGTTTACGGAGACCCGAGACGACGTCATGTTCGCTGTCAATGCCGCGTCAAGGTTCGATGGGGATATGTCAAGAGAACGCAAAGAATATGGCGGATCTCTGCCGCTTTGAGCCATTGTCGATTGGTTGCCACTGGCAGCAGGCCAGGGGCCTTGATGAAGAAAAAGGTCTCGGTGACTCTTTCCGGTTTCTTTTCGTCGGTGCTTAGTGGAAAAGCGCTGCACCACCGAAGTGTGCGCGGCGTCAACGACATGCCCGAGGACCGAAACCTATTGGATTCGGCCCAACCAGAGGAATTGCGGCGGTGCAAGAACTATCGCAAGTTCTTCCCCATGACGGAGATCGCCTTGCCCGCAACGGCTCTCACGACGCATGTAATCGCGAAATGGGCGAGGGATCACCGTGTGGCGGTTGATGTCCGCACGGGCGAGGAGCTCGCCGCGGCGATGGCGGCGGGAGTCCGCTTGGCGCGCCTGACCGTCTTCGCCGATTCTTTGCGACCATCGGAGCTTCAGGCTGTGGCCAATCTCGGCGTCGGGCGGATTGTCGTGGGGTCTGTTCATGAGATCGAGTTGCTCAGATTCGTTGTTTCGCAACGGGCCCAGAATGTCGTCGTTCGCATGACGGACGGCAACATGCCCGCCCTGGCCATCGCCGACGGCGACTACCACGCACACTGCGGATTCCGTTTTGACAGCAATGAGGCGGACAGCGCTGTCGCGGCTGTGATCGACCATGAATGGCTCAATCTGGTGGGACTGCACTGCGAAGTCGGCTCGGAAGACCACGACTTCGTCAGCTATCCAGCCGCGATTGGTCACATGATCGCCGAGATGGCGCAGATCCGCAGAAACCACGACCACGTGCTCACCCGGCTGGGGCTGGGGGGAGGGCGTGCGATGCCGTCCGGTGACTGGGCGGTCGAATTGCCTCAACTCGCAACGCAAATCGATGATGCGCTCGATGACGCATGTGGCACTCTGCGGTTCCCGCGGCCGTTGGTCGTCCTGTCGGCAGGACTCGAAATCGTTGGACGTAGCGCAGCATGACCGCGCTCGTCTACGGCTGGCCCCGCGGGGCGAACCATGTTGAGCCGAACAGTGTTGGTGCTGAGGCGAAACCGCTCATCGATGAGACGGTTGCACTTCGCCGCTGTGCATCGTACAGCAGTGCGTTCAAGGGCACCGCGGTCAGCTACCCGGCGGCGCTTCTACGATGGTGCTGTCGGCTTGATTCGCCGCTCGGCCGACGCCGCAGCAGCACGGTTCGTCGTGGACTCCAGTGAGCAGATCGAGGTCTTGGCCGCGTGCGCGGACCGGACTCAGCAGGTCGTCCTCGACCCAAAGGACGCTGAAGCCGACGCCCTGGCGTTACAGGTGTTGGCGCATCCGGAACTCGACCTGGTCGGACTTCACTGCCGACTGGAGGCCACCGACGACGCGATCGGCGCGGCCAAGCTGCGCCGCATGATCGCGGAGATGGCGTGGTTACGCCGTCAGCACGGCGTTCTTCCCACCCGACTCAGCCTGGCCCACCTAAATGTCGGCGAGTGCGCCGAGCCGTGGGTCCTGCGCCGAGTCGCCGAAGCGATCTACGAAGTGGTCGGCGATGCGTGCGCCAGGCACCGGTATCCACGGCCTGCGCTCACCCCGACGCCGAGTAAAGGCGCCCTTCTGCCGGCATAGCCACCATTAGGGACCAATGGCACCCCAAATCGAGGCCATCAGATCTGACGGCGACGGGCACCTGAGCAATAACGTCCGCCCTAAGTGCAGGGAAGGATCCAAGATGTCCGACACGACAACGACGTACTGCAAGAACTGCGGCCACGCGAAAGAGCACCACAACCTGGACGTGCATCTCCACCCGCACGACGATGCCAAGGCCCGTGAACACGCCGCGCGCGGCGAGGGCGCCTGCCACGACAACTCCTACGGCGACCACCAATGCATCTGCGTGGAGTTCCAAAGCTGGACCTGACCGGTTCGTCAGGCGAGCCGCGCGACGAGCTTCCAGTGATTGGCGCTGTCGTCGCGGCGAGACGACAGTTCATCGAGTGCCTGCAGCCCTGTCGTCAGTTCTCGTCCGTGGTCGGCGAACTCACCGGGCGGTACACCTGGGTCAGACCAACGGCACCACAGTGACCGAGAGTTGCCCGCCACGCTGGGAACACGCGGCCAGGGCGGCCCGTCGTCGGGGTTCTTCTGCCTACTTGCGACCGCCGAAGATCCAGTTCGCGTGAACGATAGCCAAGGAGGAACGGATTACCGAACTGAAGGGCGTGGTCGCCGGTCTGGCCCGACCTGGATGACGGTGTTCCGGTCGCTTGACTTGGCCTGGTACATCGCCTCGTCGGCCCGGGTCGTGATCGAGGAGACGGATTCGCCGGGGTCGGCGATGGTGGCACCGATGCTCAAGGTCGCGTGGATCGTGGTCCCGGAAGCGTGGATCGGCTCTTCGGCGCGACGGCGAATCTCCTCGCCGATTCGGGCGACCTCGTCGATGCTGTGAACACCTGGGAGCACGACGAGTATCTCGTCACCTCCCGTCCGTCCGACCGTGTCTCCGTGACGGACGGATTCGCGGATGCGGGCCGCCAATGTTGTGAGCACGGTGTCGCCGATGCCGTGTCCCCAGGTGTCGTTAATGGCCTTGAAGTGATCGACGTCGCAGAACAGGATGCCGAGGTGCGTTCCATCAGCTCGCAGTTGCGCCAATGCGGACTCAAGGCGGCTTATCGCCTCGGCACGATTCGCTAATCCGGTCAGAGTGTCGAACCGGGCCAATCGTTCGAGTTGCTGCTCGGCCTTGACGCGATCGTCGACGACACGCATCGACCCCGTCGCTCCATCGGCGTTACCCGCCGCGTCGACGTAGGGCTTGGCGTGGCTGTCGACCCAGTGGTAATCGCCCTCGGCGGTGCGGACCCGAAACCGTGCGGCAACCGTGTTGCCGGACGGGGTCTCGATCTCCTGGAAAGCGACTATCACGTTGTCAAGGTCATCGGGGTGGATGCGGGCGAGGAAGTCAGAGCCGATCCACCGCTCGGGTGGATCTCCGAACGAGGCCTCCACCGATGGCGAGACCCATTCGACCCGCACACCGCGAAGGTGAAGGACGATGTCGACGGCGTTGTCGGCGAGGATGTGGTAGCGCATCTCAGCCTCAGCGCGCTCTTTCAGCAGGCTCTGTTCCTGGTGGCGCAATCGGAAGCCGACCACCACCGCGCCGGCCGTGCCCACCACCACCGAGAGGACAAAGGCCGCATTCTGGCTACGGCCCAGGGATAGGAACGTAAGCCGCAACAATGCCACGACGATCACGAGGCCAACGGCGAGGCCGTATAACCGCAGCAAGGCGCCCCAGTCGGGTCGGGTGAGCAGCCAGGCCAGCGGAGGCCGGTCAGGGCGCTCCACCGACGTTGCCACAACGAGCATCAGCACCGCCAACGCGGTCGAGATCGCCATGCCGTTGGCCGGCGTCACGTCTACCAGCGTCGCACCGCTCAAGTAGGTCACGACGCAGACACCCGCAATGGCCGCGCCACCCATGATGAACACCGGCCAAACCGCGCGAATGGACGGGCGATCCACTCGGGCCAATGCGATGGCGGCGGCCAAGAGCAGGACCGATGACGCCGTAAAGGGGCTTGGACGACCAGGCCAGGACGATTGCAACGTGCGCACCGCCTCCCCGAACCACATCAGGTCGAGGCCGAACGACCGAGCGGTCGCATACTCCGCGAGGACAACAACGGCGCAGGCACCCACCACCACGGCCACGCCACGCCCGACCCACACCCGGCGATATGACGGCTGCCCCGCCTGCACCAGGATCGCCACCCCCAGCGCGGACAACCACAGAGCAGTCCATGGCACCATTTGCGGCCATGTTCGATAGACCCGCGTCAACTCCTCGACACCAGTCGCCCAGCCCACCCAGTCCAGGGCAGCGACGATCAACACGACCACGACAGCGGCGCGGCCCCATCGCGCCAGATTCACTTCCGAATCCAGATGGGGACTGACTCCATTCATCGGCTGTCCCCCCTCCCAACGATCCCCTGACCGCATTTTGCCGCCTCAACCGCAAAACATCGGCGATATTGACGCCAAGGTCGCGGCGACCAAGCCTGAAAGCTTCGCCGCCCTGCGTCGTCGTAGACCGAACACGCGAAACGAGACACTCCTCCCGCGACAGTCCGCATCCGCAGTCCGTCCGCGGTAGCTCCGGCAACCGCCTAAACCCGAGCCTGCGATGAATGGCAGGGCGGGCTGAAATAGGCTCTCACCTGCGATGCCCCCATAGCCCAATTGGCAGAGGCAGCGGACTTAAAATCCGCACAGTGTCGGTTCGAGTCCGACTGGGGGCACCAGATGAGGCAGATATCCGCTGGCGGACTGGGCGGTTGTTGGTTCTGCCGCTCGTCGTTTGTCGGCTGGGCTCTACCGGCGCCTGAGGGCGCAACTGGGATGTACTCGCGTCGCACCGGACTCTGTGGGATAGGTCGCCCGACTCCTCGACCCCGACGGGAAATATTAGAACGCGATCTCGCGTGGCTCCAGTCGTGAGGTCACATCGCCCGACAACGTCTCGTCGTAGGGGTCGACCGCCAGCGCCGGGCCACCCTCGGCGAGGTCCAGGCCGTTGAGTCGGACCCAGATGGTGCTCGGGCTCGTGGTCAGCTCAAAGAAGTACATCTCGTTCGTCAGATCGGTCACGGTGCGGTATTCGGTGTTGTAGACGCCGAATTCACCGTAGGGCGCCCCGAACGGCACCGACACGTTGCGCATCACGGCCATCACACCGGCCACCGCCTGACGCTGCGACTCCGGCTTCGGGAGCAGCGCCGAGTAGTACGCGGCGCGTTGAAACCGGTCGACCGCGTTGACGTTGCCCGGCAACGGAAGATCTCGGCTGGGATGCGAGAAATCCTGCAGCGAAAGCAGTTTCAGCTGCTCGGCGTATGTCGGATCATTGGTCATCAGCGTGAATTCGCGACCGTGGTGCACGACGGGATTGCCGTGATCGAACTCGATGATGGCCGAGTCCCCACCCGCGTCCTCGAGCGCGAGGTGGATCGTTGCGTCGAATCCGTGAGCGCTGACCATGACCATCTGGACGTCCGCCATCAGGGCCAGCGCCTCGCTGACGGTTGCGGCCTGGTCGAGCAGGTACTGCACCCACAGGCCCATGTGCAGACCCGCTTTCGACGGGTCCCGTGGTCCGACATCGGTTGTCTGCAGATAGAGCCCGTGCGCCGCCAGCCCGCGCTCATTGAAGCCGTCGATGGCACCGATCCCGTAGATCGTGGTCACCAGGCTGGCGTAGCGGCTCGTCCAGCGCAGTGCGTTCTCCGCGATGACCGGGTCGCCGGCGAGTGAACCGCCGTCGCGTTCGCGCCCTGGAGGAAAGGCGACGATCAGCGGTTCGGTGGATTCGGGCCAGTCCATACTGCGGCCTGCCAACACTGCGATGTCGCTGGTGTTCCAGAGGACTCGGGTGCACACGAGGTTCACGTTAGTGGCTACGGCTCGCGCCAGGGTGCGAACCGGAGCTCGACGCCAGTGTGTAATCCCGGCAGCGTCGGTAGAAGATTGCCCAGCGTGCGTTCGCGTCCGACTGGGCGCATTCGAACTTCGGCTACACGCCAGGCGTGCTGACGTTTTCGAGTTCCTGCTCAGGCGACTGCGGCACCGGCGGCGGCGTCTGAGGTCCGGACGAGCCCTGGGCCGTGCCGGCACATTCTGCGCCACTGACTCCGGCAGGGCATGAGGTGACAGCCGGAGCCGTCACGTTGACGGGCGTTGCCGGCGAGTTCGGCACCAGCGAGGGAACGCACTGCGAGGTGTAGATGTCCGACTCCTCGCCGCCCGGGCAGTCGGCGAGATGGGCGGGCACGCCGGACGGCGCGCAAACGACGGCCGCCATCGGGATCGCTATCGCGACTGCGAACCCAGCGACTGTGAATTGTCGTCGCGCAGATCGAAACGTGGCGCCCATCGTGATCACGCTTCCCTCCTGTAACTGACCGGTGACGCACATGACGATATCGCGCACCGGCCCGGAAACGGCCGATTTCGCGCTCGCTGGCCAGGTCGGTTCGCGCCATGCCCTTGCACCTCATTTCGCCGATTCCCGGCAAACACGTCGTGCAAGAGGGGTATCACCAACGTGGCGCTCAGCCTGCGCACCGTCTTCGGCTTCGTCCCGTACTACGTGTACACATTCGGCAACCAGGCCTTCGCGGGGCGCGTGGCAACCAGTCGCGCAGGCCGTCCATGCGTTTCTTAGCCTGTCGAGAATTTAGCCATTCAAAGGCTCAAGCCGGCAAAGAATTAGGCCGTCAAAGATATCCGCAAAGCGAGACGAGCTTCCATCTTGGCGTTGCTGTCAGTTTCTCTCTGTTTGTTTCCTTTGTATTCAACGCGGGTAGGGCTTTGCTCGGTCGGGAAACGAATTTCGCGCCCTTGAGGCCCGGGGCGCATTTGCGGTGTTTCACGCAGGGGGTTCCAAATGCGTTATGCGACTTACATTGGACGTGTCGGCGGCTTAGCGGTTGCTCTCGGCGTCGGCTTATCGATTGCGAGCGGTGTGGCGTCGGCAGCCCCGTCCGATTCCGGCGACAGTTCGTCGGGGCAGTCCGCTAGTTCCACAACGGACACGTCATCGGGCTCAGCGACCAACACGTCGTCTGATTCCACGGCGAGCACGTCCACCGGTTCGACCACAGACTCGTCATCTGGGTCGGACTCGACCTCTGTCTCGGCGTCGGGCACCGACGCGGCTTCCACGGATGCCACCGCTGCCTCGGCACCCGATTCGACGTCGAGCACCACGGAAACCGAGCCGGCGACCGCTGCCGCAACGGAAACCCAGACGTCACCGAGCGGATCGGATACTGCCGAGTCGACGCTTCAGCAGCCGACTGCGGAAACGACGCTGAGCACGACGACCAACGACAGTTCGCCGACCGACACGTCCTCAACCGGCACCGGCGAGCTGTCGACGACGTCCGAGCCGACGATCGACCTGACTCCCGCGACCGTCGATTCGACAGCCCAGCCGACGGAGACCCAATCGCTGACGGACACCACTGCGTCGGACACGACGCTGTCATCGACGCAGTCGGACGCCACGCCGACCGACTCGGATCAGAGCACCTCCACCGAAGTGGCGACGATCGAGGAGCTCGCTCCGGCATCTCCCACCGACCCGGCTGCGCCAGCCCCCTCTCCGGTCGAATCACCAATGGCCTGGGTGACTTTGGCTGCCGCGCGACGTGAGCTCGACCCCTCCGACGACGACTACGACCGTCGATCCAGTCGCCACGGTCGGCACCAATCAGACCCTCGCCGAACCGCAGACATTCTCAGCACTCGCGGCGGCCGATCCCGTCAACTCCCCGCCGCAGTCCGCGGGCGTCACAGAAAGCGCCCCGGACCCTGCGACCGGCACGGTCACGGGCTCGCTCAACGTCACCGATCCCAATGGCGACCCGATCACCTACACCGTGGCCAACGCGCCGGTCGGTGGTGCGCTGACGCTCAATCCCGATGGCACATTCAGCTATACGCCCACTCTGCTCACCCGGCTGAACGCGGGTGCGACGCTGCCTGCCGATTTCGACGTCTTCTCCGTCAACGCCAGCGACGGGCAGGCGACGACGAACGTCCCGGTCAGCGTCGAGATCTATTCGGGCCAAATGATGCCCGAAGGTCTGAACGATTTCGGCGCGCCCACGCCTGAGGGCACGATCACGGTCGGGGCGGGGCCGACGGCCATCACCACGCACGACAACACGATGTACGTCGCGAATTCGGCGGACAGCACCGTCTCAGCCATCGACCTGACGACCGGCCAAGTGCGCTCGACCATTCCGGTGGGCGCGACGCCGATGGCTCTCGCCGTCAGTGCGGATGGTCAGCGGGTGTACACCGCCAACGCCAACGGCAACTCGGTGTCGGTCATCGACACCGCCACTGGGACAAGGATTGCCAGCATCCCCGCGGGTCAACCGTACGGAGTCGCGGTCAGTCCTGCAGGGACCGGATCTACTCGACGAGTGTGATCTTCAACAGTGTCATGGTGTCGGACGCCGCCACCGGGGCGACCGTGGCGATGGTTCCGGTCGGCGTCACCCCCGTCGGCGTGACCGTGAACACCTCCGGTACCCGGGTCTACGTCGCCAACCGGGGTAGTGGCACCGTCTCGACGATCGACGCCGCCACCAACCAGGTCATCGGAACGACGGCCGTCGGTGCGTCTCCGCAACAGTTGGCGCTCAGCGCGGACGGTAATCGGCTGTATGTCACGAACACCGGCGACGGCACCGTCTCGGTGATGGACACGCAGACGCTCGCGAACATCGCGACGGTGCCAGTTGGACCGGGGCCCAACGCAATAACGCTGAGCCGCGACGGCAGCCTGGCCTACGTCGTGAACGGCAACGACACGATGTCGGTCATCAATACCGCGACCAACACGAAGGTGACGGGCACTGTGCCGATTCAGGCCGGGGCATTCGGCGGCGTCACGGTCGGGCCAGATGGCACGGCCTACGTCGCGAACTCGTCGGGCAACGCCGTCCGCGCGGTGTCGTTGGTTCACGTCGACCCTCCGCCGCTCACGGGCGACCCGGGCGCCGGTCCGTTGTTCGAGGACTTCAGCGGTCCTGCGGGCGCGGAGCCCGATCCCAGCGTGTTCAACCGCGAGTCCGGGTTCGGTGGCGCGGGAGTCGTGTCGATCAACACCCTGGACCCGGCCAACGGCTCGCTCGATGGCAACGGCAACCTGGTGATCACCGCCCGGAACGAACCCGTCCAGGATCAGTGGGGCAACACGTGGAACTACACCAGCACGGGCTACGACACAAAGGACAAGTTCGAGTTCACCTACGGGACCGTGTCGACGCGAGTCAAGGTTCCGGCCGGCCAGGGTCTGCACACGACGATCGCGCTGTTCGGGTCGGACATCGATCAGATCGGCTGGCCGAACGCCGGCGAGGTCGACATCTTCGAGCTCTACAACAGCCCAGCGAGTTCAGGCAGTGCACTGCACGGTCCCGGCCACTACAACGTCGACGCCCCGGCGCCGGTGAACGTCGCCGACGGCCAATTCCACACCGTCTGGGTCAAGTGGGAGCCGAACAAGATCACCACGGGCATCGACGATCAGGTCACGAGGGTCTTCACTCCCGACGACCTGCCGCCCGGGGCGCCGTGGACCTTCAACGATCGCTCGATGTATCTCGTTTACAGCCTGGAGGTCGGCGGTTCGACCCAGCCGGACGCCACCACGCCATTCCCGTCGTCGATCGTGGTCGACTCGCTGGAGTACGAACCGCTGACGCAGTCGACGGGCACCGCCACCACGGTGGTGTAGCACCGAGGTGGGAGGCCACGGCGCATGTTTGCAGGTCAGGGGAATTTGACCGGCGAGACGAAATTTGCGGCAAAGATTTTCCGGGCAGACCTGGTTCCATTGCGGGTCCCGCGGGTTATTCTTTTCCCAGTCGTTATGGCTCATGCCTGGCTCGGAGGGGAATTCGGTGGCGAAGCAGATGAAGAAGGCGAACAAACGTGCAGCTAACGCTGTCGGAGTGACGCTTCTCGCGGGCGGCCTGTTGCTCAGCGCGCCGGCGGGCTTCGTCTTCGCCCAGGACGGCGGCGCGAGTTCGAACACCAGCACTCATGCGACCGGCGGAAATGGCGGCACCTCGACGTCAACCGCGGGTAGTGGCGGCCCGGCCAGCTCGGGCAACGTGACCGGCGGCGCCGGCGGCACCGGCAACGGCGGCGTGACCCAGGGCGGCGCAAGCGTCGGCGGCCCCGGCGGCAACAGCACCGGTGGAAGCGGCGGCGCAAGCACCGGCGGTGGCGGCGGCTCCAGTACCGGCGGCGGTGGTGGTGCGACGGGCTCCGGCGGTGCCGGTGGTGGCGCCAGTTCCTCCGGGGGCGAGGGTGGCGGCGCCGGCGGCGCCAACGGCGGCGACGCAGGCGGCAACGTCATCGCGGCGGCAGCAGAGGCATCGGGCTGCACGGCGGAGCAAGCTGCCGCCGATCCGGCGAGCTGCGGCTAACGAAGCAGTTCGTCTCAAGACGGCGGCCGGTTGTCTGCCGGCAAGATCAGCTTTGACATCCCACCCTCGCCGTGGTGTACGACGTGGGTGGCCGGAACCAATCGTTGTGCCGTGGTCATCGGTTCCCCGGTTCCCGGATTCCGCGCGAGGCGGGGGTGCGACCCGCCTGCGATGACGACGCGAAGCCGCGATCCCTTCGGGAAGCGGTGTGCGGTCGCGTCAAGCTCGAACGCGAGCTTCGTTGGCTCCGAAGGGTTTTCCAACACCAGGCGGCGGTAGCCCTCGCTGACGTTGGTGGACCGGCCGTGCGCGTCCTCTTCACTGATCCGGACAAACACATCGACGTGCGCGTTGTCAGCGGAGTGGGTCAGCTCGATCACCGGTCTGCCCAAGACGTAGAGGTCGTCGGTGAGTGGTTCGCTTCTGAAGGTCGACACGTCTGAGCGGTCCGCCAGCGCGGTGTCGTCGACATACCCTCCGCCCATGAGCAAGGGTCCGCCGATCGTCGGCGTCGGGTCGTCGGGATCGAACACGAACGACGACGGCGGTGCGGCTTCCGAGGGTGACGTATCGGCCAACCCGCCGCCCGGTTGGAGGAAGAAGGTTCGTGCGGGTAGGGCAGGCGGCCACTCGGGCAGCTCCACCCAGTCGTGGCCGCGCACGAAAACCCTTACGGCGCTGCGTCGCTGCGACGTAGCGGACTCCTTGAGGTGCGACGTCAACCAATCCAGTTCTTCGGTGATGAAGGTGCTGGCGCCCTTTCGCAGCATTCGATCGTGTGCCCACGGCCCGATCGTGAGCGCCACCTCGACACCGCGTTCGTGAAGACGTTGGTACTGCTCGAGGGTTTGGTCGAGAAACAAGTCCTGCCAGCCGGTGACAAGCAGCACAGGTGTTTCCACGCGATCGAGCGCACCGCTGAATCGTTGTGAGTCCCAGAAGGAATGAGTGCGATCGGGATGCGCCAGGAGATCCTCGTACACGTGCGAGGACGGGCCGAGCACTGCCCGCCCGGCAGCGGTCAGCGGCAACGTCAAGATGGCCTCGTCGAAAACGCTGTCCTCTTTTGCGAAGAGGTAGCGCAGGCGGTTCAGTATCGCATTGCCCCCGGCGCGGCTGGGGTCGCCGTAGCGCAGGTTGTCCTCGAGTGCGAACGAGCCTGGTGACCCAGGCATTGCTGAGATCGTGTGGTGCGGCCCGGATCACCGCGGCGGCCAGTTCGGCCTGGGGATCGGACATCATTGCCCACTGCGTCATCCCGAGATAGGAGGGGCCGATGGTGGCGAGCCGTCCGGTGAACCACGGCTGTTCTCGAATCCAGGCGAGGGTGTCGGAGCCGTCGGCCTCCTCGTTGACTGCCGGTCTGAATGTGCCTGTGGAGCCGGATGTTCCGCGGACACTTTGGACGATGACGTGCACGCCTTGCGCCGCCAGCGGCCCCGCGTAGATCTGCGCCCACGGATATCCGCGTCCGTACGGGCTGCGGATCAGCACCGTGGGTGCATCGGTTGAGGGAGTCGGAACGTAGCGGTCGGCGATCAACTCGGCGCCGTCGCGCATCGGGACGCGCACGTCACGAATTACCGTGTAGCGGTTCGCCGCCGGTGGTAGCCGAAGGACGCGACCCACGACGCGGTCGGTCCATCGCCTGATGAAGTTGTCCGACCGCGGACTTCGGACTAGGGTCGGTAGCTGCGGCCACGTCGCTTAGCTTAGCGACCGTTGCTACGCCCCCAGCGGTGTGTACTTGAAGTAGTCGACGATCATGCTTGCCGGGAAGGTGGTGGTGGCGTCGGGTGCTCCGAGTGGGCCGCCGACCATGAGGTTGAGGATCGCGTACTGGGAGCGGTCGTTGAATGTCCACGGGGTTCCGGGTGGCAACGAGTCGGGGGTGAATACCACGGTGGTGATGTCGTCGATGCCGGCGGTGATCTTGTCGGGCTCCCACTTCATCCAGTAGGTGTGGAAGCCGTCGGTGATGTCGATCGGCGATTGCTGGGAGATCGAGTACTCACCGATGCCGTGGATGGAGGTCCCGGAAGTGCGCCGGCGCCGCTCCACAGCTCCATGATGTCGACCTCGCCGGCGTTGGGCCAGCCGACGGTGTCGATGTCGGAGCCCAGCGTCCAAAACACCGGCCACAGACCCTGATCGGCGGGGAACTGGATGCGCGCCTCCAGCGTGCCGTAGGTGAACTCGAACTGGTCCTGGGTGCTGAAGCCGGCACTGGTGTAGTTGAACGTTCCGAGGAACGGCACGTTGACGGTCTCTTGAGCGCGGTGATGACGAGGTTGCCGTTGCCGTCGAGCGAACCGTTGGCCGGGTTGTTCGTGTAGGCCTGCAGCTGGCCGCCGCCGCCGGCGCCGGTGACGTAGTGGAAGACGGTTCGGGTTGGGCGCTGAGCCCGCGGGGCCGTTGAAGTCCTCGAACAGTGCTCCCGCGTTGGGGTTGCTGGTGGGCGGCGGCGGGTCGGCCAGATGGGTCAGCGTCACGGTCCGCAGCGTGAAGCTGCTGGAGTTGTTGACGAACAGCTTGGTGCCGTCGGAACTTACCGCGACCCATGGGTCGAAGCCGGTTTCGGCCTGGATGGTTCCGGTGACCTTCGTGTTGTTCGTGGTGTCGATCACCGAGACCGTGTTGTCGCCGTTGGCGACGTAGGCCACGCTGCCGTCCGGGCTGAGCACGATCCCGGTCGGCGACGGTCCGACCGTGATCGGTTGCGACGGTGGAGCCGGTGGCCCGCGTCGAGAACCGACACGGTGCCGCTGCCGGAGTTGGTGACATACAGGCGCTGACCGTCGGCGCTGACCGCGATTTGTTGCGGCGATCGTGCCCACGGTTGCGCCGCCGACGACGGTGTTGGTGGCGGTTGTCGATCGCCGACACAGTGCCCGCGCCGCTTGTTGACGACATAGACCGCTGATCGCCGCTGACTGTGATGCCGACGGGGTTGGCCGCGACCGCGAAGGTCGTCGATGGTCGCCAACGTCGCGGCGTTCAAGACCTTCACATTGTTTCGAGGTGCCGCTGGTGACGTAGAGCGTGGTGCCGTCTTGGCTCAGCGCCAAGCCTTGGGCACCCGAAAGCGTGACGCTTGCAAGGGGATTGCCGCTGGCGACGTCATACGACGAAACGTTGTTCGCGGCGCACCACATACACCCGCGTCGCATCGGAGTTGACCGCCAGCCGCGACGGGTTCGCTTGGGTATTGATGGTCTTGATGATGTTGCCGGTATTGGTGTCGATGATCGTGACGTTGTTGTTCCAGTAGACTGGCCACGAACAAGTTGTTGCCGTTGACGACCTGGCCCGTGGGTATCCAGCCCATGTAGATCTGACTGGTCCCGGTGATCAGGGAGCCTGCGTAAACCTCCACGTTGCCCGTCGCACTGGTGGTCGAAATGCCGTCACTGACGCTGATCGTGACGGTGTCCAGGTCGCGGGGCAGCGAGGAGCCGGCATCCAGGCGCGCCAGTGTCGTCGGGGTGTAGGTGAAGGTGAAGGTGCCCGGGGTGGTGGTCGTGATCGCCGAGATGGTGCCGGTGCCGCCGTCTGGCTGGGTAGACGGTCAGTGTGAGGTTGGCCAGCGGTCCGTCGGTGTCGGTGGCGTGCACCGTGTATGTCGTTGCGCCGGTGGCGGAATCGGGCGTACCGGCGGTCACCGATCGAAATGACCGGCGCGACGTTGGCCACGTTGCCGACGGTGATGTTGACAGTGCCGACGTTGCTGGTGGCGGTGCCGTCAGAGGCGGTGTAGGTGAAGCTGTCGGCGCCGGTGTAGTTGGTGTTCGGGGTGTAGGTGTAGGCGCCGGTGGTGGTGTTGAAGTTGGAGATGCGTGCCGTTGGTCGGCTGTTGGGTGATGGTGTAGGTCAACGTCTGGCCGTCAGACGTCGGTGGCGGGCAGCGTCTTGTTGATGGCGTGTCGGTGGGGGTGGAGACGATGTCTCCGCCGGCCACCGGGGCGTCGTTGACCGCGGTGACGGTGACGGTGATGGTGGCCGGCGCGCTGGTGGTGATGCCGTCGGAGACGGTGTAGTTGAACGAATCGGTGCCGTTGTAGTTCGCGGCCGGGGTGTAGGTGTAGGTGCCGGTGGTCGCTGCTGAAGTTGGAGATGGTGCCCTGGGTGGGCTGCTGGGTGATGGCGTAGGTGAGCGTGGTGCTGTCGGGGTCGGTGGCCGGCAGCGTGGTGGTCTTGGCGGTGTCTTCGCGGTGGTGATGGTGCCGCCGGTGGCGACAGGCGGGGCGTTGACCCCGGTGACGGTGATGTTGACGGTGCCGGTGGCGGTGCCGCCCTTGCCGTCGGTGACGGTGTAGGTGAAGGGGTCGGCGCCGACGTAGCCGGCGTTCGGAATGTAGGTGAACGAGCCGTCGGCGTTGCCGTAGAGCTGCCCATGCGCTGGTTGGGTGGCGGCGACGGGCTGCAGGGTGTCGCCGTCGACGTCGGTGTCGTTGGCCCAGTGGACCGGGTGCCGCAACCGTGAGCGTGGTGTCCTTCGCGGTTGAGTAGTTGTCGGTGACTGCGACGGGGGCGTCGTTGACCGCGGTGACGGTGATGGTGATGGTGGCCGGGGTGCTGGTGGCTACGCCGTCGGAGACGGTGTACTGAAGGTGTCGGTGCCGTTGTAGTTGGCGGCCGGGGTGTAGGTGTAGGTGCGCGTCGTGGCGTTGAAGTTGGTGATGGTGCCGTGCGCGGGTGGGGTGCTGATCGCGTAGGTGAGCGTCTGGCCGCCGTCGACGTCGGTACCCGCGGGCAGGGTCTTGTTGGTCGCGGTGTCTTCGGCGGTGGTGAAGCTGCCGTTGCTGGCGACGGGGGCGTCGTTGACCGGGGTGACGGTGATGGTGATGGTGGCCGGTGCGGTGGTGACGGTGCCGTCGGAGACGGTGTAGGTGAAGGTGTCGGCGCCGTTGTAGTTGGCGTTGGGGGTGTAGGTGTAAGCACCGGTGGTGGCGTTGAATCCGGTGATGGTGCCGTGTGCGGGCGGGTGGTGATGGCGTAGGTCAGCGTGTCGCCGTCGACATCGGTGCCGGGCAGCGTCTTGTTGGTTGCGGTGTCTTCGTTGGTGGTGAAGCTGCCGTTGCTGGCGACGGGGGCGTCGTTGACGGGGGTGATGGTGAGGGTGACTGGTGGCGGTGTTGGCGCTGGTGGTTCCGGTGGCGTCTTTGAGGCGGTAGATGAACGAGGCGGGCCGGTGTAGTTGGCGGTGGGGGTGAAGGTGACGGTGCCGTCGGGGTTGAGTTGGACGGTGCCGTTGGTGGCCACGCCTACCTGGTAGACGGACAGGGTGTCGCCGTTGGGTAGGTCGGGGTCGGTGTCGTTGCCCACCAACTCGTTGGCGGTGAACGTGCGCGCGGTGTCTTCGGTGATGGTGAACGGCCGTCGGCCACCGGCGGTGGGGGCTGTCGTTGACCGGGGTGACGGTGAGGCTGACGTTGGCGGTGTTGGCGCTGGTGGTTCCGGTGGCGTCTTTGACGCGGTAGATGAAGAGGCGGGTCCGGCGTAGTAGTTGGCGGTGGGGGTGAAGGTGACGGTGCCGTCGGGGTTGAGTTGGACGGTGCCGTTGGTGGCCACGCCTACCTGGTAGACCGACAGGGTGTCGCCGTTGGGTAGGTCGGGGTCGGTGTCGTTGCCCACCAACTCGTTAGCGGTGAACGTGCGCGCGGTGTCTTCGGTGATGGTGAACGGTCCGTCGGCCACCGCGGTGGGGGCGGTGTTGTTGACCGGGGTGATGGTGAGGCTGACGGTGGCGGTGGTTGGCGCTGGTGGCTCCGGTGGCGTCTTTGACCCGGTAGATGAACGAGGCGGGTCCGGCGTAGTAGTTGGCGGTGGGGGTGAAGGTGACGGTGCCGTCGGGGTTGAGTTGGACGGTGCCGTTGGTGGCGACGCCTACCTGGTAGACCGACAGGGTGTCGCCGTTGGGTAGGTCGGGGTCGGTGTCGTTGCCCACCAACTCGTTGGCGGTGAACGTGCGCGCGGTGTCTTCGGGGTGATGGTGAACGGTCCGTCGGCCACCGCGGTGGGGGCGGTGTTGTTGACCGGGGTGATGGTGAGGCTGACGGTGGCGGTGTTGGCGCTGGTGGTCCGGTGGCGTCTTTGACGCGGTAGATGAACGAGGCGGTGCCGGCGTAGTAGTTGGCGGTGGGGGTGAAGGTGACGGTGCCGTCGGGGTTGAGTTGGACGGTGCCGTTGGTGGCCCGCCTACCTGGTAGACCGACAGGGTGTCGCCGTTGGGTAGGTCGGGGTCGGTGTCGTTGCCCACCAACTCGTTGGCGGTGAACGTGCGCGCGGTGTTCTTGGTGATGGTGAACGGTCCGTCGGCCACCGCGGTGGGGGCGGTGTTGTTGACCGGGGTGATGGTGAGGCTGACGGTGGCGGTGTTGGCGCTGGTGGCTCCGGTGGCGTCTTTGACGCGGTAGATGAACGAGGCGGGTCCGGCGTAGTAGTTGGCGGTGGGGGTGAAGGTGACGGTGCCGTTGGGGTTGAGTGTGACGGTGCCGTTGGTGGCCACGCCTACCTGGTAGACGGACAGGGTGTCGCCGTTGGTAGTCGGGGTCGGTGTCGTTGCCCACCAACTCGTTAGCGGTGAACGTGCGCGCGGTGTCTTCGGTGGTGATGGTGAACGGTCCGTCGGCCACCGGCGGTTGTAAGGCGGCAGTGTTGGCCGGCGCCGCCATCAGCGGCGCAGCAGTCATGGGTTGGCTGGTCTCGACCTGCTGGGCGACCGGGGTCGTCGAGACGCTGGACATGATGTCCTGGAACGACCGGCGCACCCAGGCCAGCAGACCCCATGCGAACGGCGACTCGACCGGGGCGTTCAGCGGGGTCTTGCGTGGCTGACGGACCGAGACCGACCCACGACAGCAACTGACTGACCACCTGCGATACCACGTCCTGCCGTGTGGGCGCGGGAGTCGATGGTGCAACAAGGGCAGCGAACGTGGACACGCCGTTTCGTGCCGAAGCACCGTTGGCCGGTGCGACCGAGGCGCTGCCGATCTCGACGCCGGTGGCTGGAGCCGCCGCGGTTGGTGGCTGTCGATGTCGTCAGCCCGGACGGGATTCGGTCCCTATTTGGGTTGTTCGACGAGACCTCGATACCGGACTTGGGTTGCACATCGCCGGACGTCGATCCGGTCGCCGAATGCGACGACCCGCGGTGTCCGGACCCCTCGGTTGTGTCACCCTTCGCCGCGCCCGCACCGCTGACGACTTCGTCGGCGTTCGTGGACTCGTCGTCTGAAACGCCGCCATCCGCGGCCTCGGCCTGGTCGCCGTTGGAGCTGGTGGTTGCTCCGTCGGAGCCGGTGGCAACTTCGCCATCGCTCGCGCCGTCGGCAGCACCGGAGCTATCGCTCCCGGTTGCTTCATCGGCGGTCGCGGGGCTGGTCGGTGAGGACGAATCGGCGGTGGGTGAGCCCGTCGGGTCCGAGGTTTGGCCGCTAGCCGGCGTCGAACCATCTGTCGAGGACGACTCCGAGCTGGAATCAGTGGTCGCGTGCGCCACCGGCAGTCCCTGTACGGGTCCCAGGCCAAGGCCGACACCCAGAGCGACGGCTAATCCGCCAACGCGACCAATGTGCTGCCCGTAGCGCATCGTCGTTCCTCTCGCCTCAAGCAAGGAGTGACGCAGCGTGCTGTGACGCTGCTCACAAGATGCCATGTCCCTATTGGCAGGTTTACCACACCGTAATTTGCGATCACGTCTCTTTGGCAAACCTCCGATGAAGACTGATCATGACCGGGCAACTCCTCTCGTTGGACAGCGCCGATTCGCTGGTAGGACAGTAGTTATTTCGCTTCGTGGCCAGTCGGTAGCGCCTTCTCCGGGGCTTTGACATACCGCCGGAGTAAACCGGCAAAGTACCGCAAAAAGTAACCAGAGGTGCATGAATGCAAAATTTGTGATCTTGTTCGAGGTCGCCCGCCACGGCCCGCCGCATAGCGGTGCTATCGATATCAAACAATGTGGCAAACCGTGGTGGCAGGTGACAGGCGTTGCACAGCGACTGCAGGCAAACTCAAATGCCATTGCGAAATCTGCAAAGCAAGGTTCGGAATCTGACCTGAAGCTGCGGCGTTATTGTCGTTCGCGTAAATCTCACGCCGATGCGCGGTTACGGGCGCGTCAATCCCGTGTGGCGGTATCGAGAGCAGCTACAAATTGCCTGCTCAACGGCCTGAGAAGAGAAGTCGGATCCGTCGGCGGTCGGCGTCGGCGCACCGCTTGCCGGACCGAGCCGCCCGCATCGCATCTCGGCCGACGTAAGAGGAGCAAAGAACCGGCTCGCGCCGATCGCCGCGAGCCGGGCGTTCGTTTTGTGACCCTCCGATGCGTGGCTGCCCAGAACTCGCTACCCTGTTGCGCGGGTTCAGACTGCAGCCTCGCGAGATCAGCCGTGGCCGCATTCGTGGTCGCCCCGACAAGAGGTGTGTCTTGGACGGACAGCTTTGTACTGAAAACTGGGTGGAACGTGTCGCGGTGGTTGCCGCGTCCGGCGAGCTCGACATGCTGACAGCTCCTCAACTCCGGGATGCTGTGCAGTCGGCGCTCGGCAAGAGCCCGGCCGGACTGATCGTCGACTTGACGCAGGTGGATTTTCTGGGGTCGGCCGGGATGCAGGTACTGATGGAGGCGCACAACCAAACTGACGGCACCGAAACCCGATTCGCCGTTGTCGCGGAGGGGTCGGCCACCAGCAGACCACTGAAGATCACCGGGATCGCCGATCTGATCGACCTGTTCTCATCGCTGGACGTCGCGCTGGAGAATTTCACCGCTTGACTGCGATGCCGACGGGGTATCCGTGGGCATCATGACCGATCCGAGTTGCACAGCCGGGGCGGCGGATACGGCCTTCACACTCACCGACGCTGCGGATGCGCAGACCGTGGCCGACTTCAGAAGGCAGCTGTCGCGGTGGCTGCGTGCGCACCTGGCGCTTGACGCAGTGCACAGCAACGACGTGCTGCTGGCGGTCAACGAGGCGGTGACGAACGCCGCAGAGTTCGCTTATGGCGAGCAACGCGGCACCGTGACTATGCAGGTCCGTTACATTGCCGCGCAGCGCACGCTTGTTGTCGACGTATCCGACCGCGGGAAGTGGCGGTACACGGATCCGAGCACTCGGTCGAACACCCGCGGTCGCGGCATCCCGTTGATGCGCGCCCTGGCCGATCACGCCACGATCTCGCCCCTGCCGAGCGGGACACAGGTGCGACTGCAGTTCAACGGCTGCGCGGGCGTCGTCGCGAAGCCCTATGCCTCCGTATGACGACTTGTTCGCTCACTTGCGTGATAGCTAATCTTGACGTCGGTCGAGTGCTAGGTCCCTCTGCCACAGTCACGCGACTGTTTTGACAGCTCCGTAAAGCCTGGTGACGATCCGAACTGGTCGCCCGTCAAGTCTCAACGTCGACGACACCTCCACGGTTTAATGTGATCCAGCTAATATTTGCCAGGGTCAAGTTCGGTATCCATCTCGCGAAATCGTCCTCCGCGCCCGAGCGCCGGCACCGCGGTCGCGTGACCCGGTTAATTTGCTGGCGTGTCGTGGTGTGATCTGCGGCTCACTTTCGGTACATAACATAAGAGACCGTTATCTACGGGTGGCGGCGCAAAAACCTCAAACCGATGGCCAGATCCCGTTCGGTGCAGTTCAGCAGGGAGAAAGTTATTGCTGCCGCTAAATAACAGCTGCATAACGAATAGTTTTCTAAGCGGTGTCTGAGAGGTTGCCAGGCCGTGGTTGCTGGTGGGTAGTTGCGTTGCCTCGGGGCGCGAATTTCCGTCGCTAGACTCAATTCAGATCGCGCCCGGACGGGCGCATGTAGACCTGAAATCTAGTGCCGGTGCACGCGATGCCGGCGGAGGTAATGATAGCGATGGCTAACTTTTTGATGCCCAAGGACACTCCTGTGGCTCATGTGAATTCTGAGGCGCACGGCGACGTGAACATCGCCCCGCTGGGCACTATCGCCGTTCAGCGTGGCCCAATCAGTGACATCGTTGCGGTTCAGAGCGCGCTGCTGGTGACCAACTACGGCGACGACACGTTGTCACTGCTGAACCCGAAGACTCTGTCAGTTGACGGCGTCATCGCGGTCCCGGGCGAGCCGGTCGCGGTGACCGCCCACGACGATCGCGCGTTCGTCAGCACCACGTCTGCGACGACTGACGCCGTGTCGGTTATCGACACCGCCAGCCGATCCGTCATTGGGACTTATGCGCTGGCGTTCAGCGTGACAGCTCTGGCGGTCAGCCCCGATGGCAAGCGGGTCTACGCCGGACGCACCGGCGATGACTATGTCGATGTCGCCGTGATCGACACCACCGCTGAGCGGGTGGGCACCATCGACATCGCGACCGGCGCGGGCATCGGCGTCGACGCCGTAGAGGTCGACCGCACCGCTAAGCGCCTCTATGTAGCGACCACCGACGCGCGCGGCAGCGCGCTCGTCGTCGTCGACCTCGAGACCAGGGCCGTGCTGCGCACAGTGCAGGTGGGCTCGCCCATCCGCGACCTCGCGTCGGCGGACGGCATGGTCTATGTCCTCACGTCGGACCGGGCGCGAGGCGGCGTGGTCCACGCCATCAACTTGGCCAGCGGGCAGATCACCGACACCGTCGACCTCGGTGTCGGGTCGCCCACCCAGATGACGATGAGCGCCGACGCCACGCGCGCGTACATCGTCGACTACGACCACGTCGCCGTGCTGTGCACCCTCACGCTCGAGGTCATCGACACGATCACGGTCAACTCGCGACCGTCGTGTGTTGCGGTGGATGCCGCCGGTGGCCGCGTGCACGTCGCGGACTACGCGGGCGGGGTGACGGTGTTCTCGGTCGCCCCCACGATGCCGATGCTGAATGCGCCCTTCGTCGCGACCGACCCCATCTACGCGCCGGCGCTTCGCGAGCGGGTGCCCGCGGGCGTTTAACGCCACTGATAGCGGGTCTTCGGGCGGCCGGCCCTGCCGTAGTCCGTCTGACGGGTGACTGTGCCCTCGTCGGCAAGCCGTTCGAGGTATCGCCACGCCGTCACCCGTGAGACGCCGACCTGTTTGGCGACCTCTTCGGCGGTGATGCCGTCCACGGAGTCTCTGACCGTTCGAGCGATCTCGTCGTTGGTGCCGGGGGCAGCACCCTTGGGGGCTGTTGCCGCCCGGTCGCTGATCCGCAGTTCTGCCAGCGCACGGTCGACCTCGGCCTGGCTGGCGGCATCGATACCGGCAGGCAGGGCCTCTCGGTAGCGGCGGTAGCGTTCCAGTCGATCGCGAAATGCCGCGAACGTGAACGGCTTCAGCAGGTAGGCAAGCGCCCCATGGCCGACCGCAGCGCGCACCATCTCGAGGTCGCGCTCGGACGTGATCGCGATGATGTCGGGCGCCGGTCGCAGGCCGGACAGGCCCGACGCGAGCGCGATGCCGTTGGCATCGGGTAACCCAATGTCGAGCAATACCAAGTCGATTGGTGTCTCGGTTGCAGAGGCGTCCGATGCGGCGCGCATCGCGTCCCGGGCGGTGTGCGCGACGCCCGCCACCGCGAATCCGTCGAGCCGGCCGAGGTAGGTCCGGTGCGCTTCGGCGATCAACGGTTCGTCCTCGACGATCAGCACGCTGATCATGAGCAATTCACCGTCACCGTCACCACCGATCCGTAGGTGACATCGGCGGTCAACTTGCCGTGGTGGCGCTTGAGGACCTGCGCAACCAACGCAAGGCCCAGACCGTGGTGATTCGCGTCGCCCTTGGTGGAATAGCCACGCTGCATGGCTTTTTCGAAGGTGTCGGCATCCATGCCGGGGCCGCTGTCGGCGACTCGGATCAGCAGCGTCCCGTGATCCTGACTGACCGTCACCTCGACCCACGCGTCGTCCCGGTCGCATGCGTCCATCGCATTGTCGATGAGATTACCCACGACAGTGACCATTTCCTGGCCCGTCAGCGGCACGTCGTCGGCGTCCGACGGCAGGCGGGTGTCCTCGGTGATCGTCAACTCGACGCCACGTTCGTCCGCCTGAGCGGTCTTGCCGAGCAGCAGCGCGACCAATGCCGGTTCGCCGACATCGGTGGACAGCCGGTCGACGAGCTGCTGGGAGAGTGCGAGTTCCTCGGTGGCGAACCGCACCGCATCATCAGGCCGTCCCATCTCCACCATCGTCACGATGGTGTGCAGCTTGTTGGCGGCCTCGTGGGCCTGCGCGCGCAGCGTGTCGGCGAGCACCGTCATCGAGGTGAGTTCACCCAGCGCGCTTTGCAATTCGGTGCGGTCGCGGATCGTGACCACTTCCGAATCCGGTTGCGCGTCCTCCACCTGCGAGCGGTTCACCACGAGGACCCGCTCGGAGGTGACGTGCACCTCGTCGCGAGCTCCCGGGTTCGACGTGCGCAGAAACTCGGGCAGGGCGGCGCGGTCGACCGCGCCTGGCGGAAGGGTGAGCAGTCGCCGTGCTTCGTCGTTGACGAGTGCGACCCCGTTGTGGTCGAGCACGATCAGTCCCTCGGACACCGAATGCAGAATCGCATCGTGGTGCTCGTACATCACCCGCAGTTCGTCGGGCCTCAGCCCGTGGGTCTGTCGCAACAACCGGCGCCGGATCAGCCACGCACCGGCAAATGAAACTGCCAGCGCCGCAAGGCAGACCGCGGCGATCGTCGGAAACTGCGATCGCCAACGATCGGCGAGGCTGGTTTGCAGAATGCCCGCCGACACCAGGCCGACGATCTGGCCGGAGTCGTTGCGCACCGGGGCGACGGCGCGGATAGACGGGCCGAGCGTTCCGGAGTAGACCTCGCTGAACGTCTGTCCGCGCAGAGCCGGCTCGATGGTGCCGATGTACTTGCCGCCGATCTGTGTCGGGTCGGTGTGGGTGAAGCGCGTGCGATCGGGCGCCATGATCGTGATGAACGCGATGTCGGTGTTCTTCCGGACCGCCTCGGTCACCGGCTGCAGAACCGCTGTGGCTCTTCCGGATTGAATCGCCTGGGCTGTCGACGGCGAGTCGGCCAACGAGGTGGCGATGCCGATCACCTGTTGTCGTGCCGTTGCGTCGCCGTCGCGACGGGCGTCGAGCAGCGCCAACCCGCTGCCCGCAAGCACCACCACCGCGATCACCAGGATCTGCAGCGCGATCGCCTGACCGGCCAGCGATCGGGGCCACACCCTGGTCAACGGGCGCCCATTTCGTCTGCCGCGACGGCGAAGATGTCGTCGCCGGAACCGACCGCCACAAAGTGCCCGGCGCCGTCGACGGGATGCCACACCGCGCCGGGCATGGCATCGGCGACGGCTTTGTTGATGGGGTCCGGCACCAGCCGATCGTCGCGTCCCTGCCAGATGTGAACCGGCCGCTCGATCGTCGACACATCGAAAGGCCAACGCCGATAGAGGAGTTCCGCGTCGCGGACGAGCCCGTCGGAGCCGTGCGCGAAGCACTCGGCACAGGCGTCGGCGAACCCGGTGGCAATCTCGGGCCGAAGCAGAATCCGCCGGTCGTAGTCGTTGACGCTCTTGCGGAGCTGTGTGACGAAGCTGGTGCGGAAGCGCTTGGCCGTCACGCCGAGCATGGCGTACATGAGTCGGAAGCCGGGTGTGAAGTGCAGCGCGAGCGCGCCTCCCAGCGCGTCGATCTTCGACAGGTACTGCGCGGCCGAGTTGTCGCCGAATGCTCCGTAGCTTCCCGGCGCGATACTGCTGACGTGACGCAGTCGAACCGGATCGATGTAGGCGGCCGCGGCAAGGGCCCACGGGCCGCCCTCCGACCAACCGGTCACGCCGAACTCGCGGTGGCCCAACCCGTCGGCGACAGCGATCAGGTCGTCGGCCCACCCCGCGTAGCTGCGGTGCTTCTGCGGACTGGACTGGCCCATTCCGGGGCGGTCCACGCACACCAGGCGCAACCCGTTATTCGACGCGGACTCCGCCAGCAGCCGCGCCTCCAGTCGGCTACTGGGCCCGCCGTGGTTGTGGATGACGAGCGGGCCGTGCGGATTCCCGACCTCCAGATACGACAGGCTGCGTCCGTCGCGGGTTTGGCAGCCACGGACCCAGCACGGCCTCACTGTAGAACTAAATGAACTAAAGCGTGACCTGGCTCACGTGCTGGTCGACCCTACTTCCAGATCTCATTCATCGTCGATCTGGAGGAAAGTCATGACCGTCCTTGACCGTCAACCGCCGTCAGCCGATCCGCCACGCCTCGCCGCGACCGCACGCATTGGCTCTATATCGCGGTCATCGTCGCGGTGTTCGCGGGTGTCGGCGTCGGTATCCTGGCCCCGGAAGTAGGAAAGAGCATCGGCGTGCTCGGCACGATGTTCGTCGCGCTGATCAAGATGATGATCGCGCCGGTCATCTTCTGCACGATCGTGTTGGGCATCGGCTCGGTGCGCAAGGCCGCCACCGTCGGCAAGGTCGGCGGGCTGGCGTTCGTCTACTTCCTCGTGATGTCGACGTTCGCGCTCGCGATCGGCCTCGTGGTCGGCAACCTGATTCATCCCGGCAGCGGTATGCACCTCGCCGAGAGCGCCACGGGCAAGGGCGCCGAACTCGCCGAGAAGGCGCACGAGTCCGGCGGCCTGCTGGACTTCGTGCAGGGCATCGTTCCGGACACGTTGTTCTCGTCACTGACGGCAGGCAGCGTGCTGCAAGCATTGTTTGTCGCGCTGCTCGTCGGGTTCGCGCTGCAGGCCATGGGGAGCGCGGGCGAGCCGATCCTGCGCGGCATCGAGCATCTGCAGAAGCTGGTGTTCAAGATCCTCGTGATGATCCTGTGGCTCGCGCCGATCGGCGCGTTCGGCGCGATCGCCAACGTCGTCGGCCAGACCGGCTGGACCGCGGTCACCCAACTACTGACACTGATGCTCGGCTTCTACGTGACCTGCCTGCTGTTCGTGTTCGGCGTGCTCGGCGCGCTACTGCGCGCGGTGTCGGGCGTCTCGATCTTCAAGCTGGTGCGCTACCTGGCCCGCGAGTACCTGCTGATCTTCTCGACCTCGTCGTCGGAGTCGGCGCTGCCGCGACTGATCGCCAAGATGGAGCATCTCGGCGTGGACCGCAGCACCGTCGGCGTTGTCGTGCCGACCGGCTACTCGTTCAACCTCGACGGCACCGCGATCTACCTGACCATGGCGTCGCTGTTCATCGCCGACGCGCTCGGCAGCCCGCTGTCGGTCGGTGAGCAGATCGGCCTGCTGGTGTTCATGATGGTCGCGTCGAAGGGCGCGGCAGGCGTCACCGGCGCCGGGCTGGCCACCCTGGCCGGCGGTCTGCAGAGCCATCGCCCCGACCTGCTCGACGGCGTCGGCCTGATCGTCGGCATCGACCGGTTCATGTCCGAGGCTCGCGCGGTGACGAACTTCTCAGGCAACGCCGTCGCGACGGTTCTGGTCGGCTCGTGGACCAAGACCATCGACCGCGACCGCGTCAACGCCGTGCTGCGGGGTGACGATCCGTTCGACGAGCTGACCATGGTCGACGTTCACGCGCCGCGTGCCGAGGAAGCCGAGGAAAAGGTCTCCGTACCCGCATAGCGGAACCCCCGCGAGACTGCGGGGAGATCGCAGATTCACCTTGAATCGCGATCTCTCCGCAGTTTCGACAGTTCGAAACCTTCGAATTGCGTTGAACCCTCTTCGGCGTGCGCCCGTCGTATCGCATGACGACCACAGGGGTCATCCAAAAGAGAAGGAAGGCGCGGCCATGCGTGCAACGCTGTTGATACTGGTCGGAATCGCCGCAGCGGCGTGCGGAGCGATCGTCACGCCGTCGGCGATTGCGTCGGCCGCGGAGTCCGCCCAGGTGACGATTGCCACCCTCGAGGCGCAGGGATTCGACGTGAAGGTCAACCGGATCGGCAGCGCTCCGCTCGACGAGTGTGTCGTGACCGACATTCGAAATCCAAGGGAGCGAACCGAATTCGTGCCGGTCCTCGGCCGTGACAACG
This sequence comes from uncultured Actinomycetota bacterium, assembly GCA_963793055.1. Classification (GTDB taxonomy): domain Bacteria; phylum Actinomycetota; class Actinomycetes; order Mycobacteriales; family Mycobacteriaceae; genus Mycobacterium. The sequence goes on from CAWBYS010000010.1 coordinate 226,359, forward strand.
GTGTCGTGCCCGTGGTGGTGGATCGCAACATCACCGTCACGGTGAATTGCTCGCGGCGCTGAGCAGACAGAAGCCCGGTCGGATGAATCCGGCCGGGATTCGTCATGTGTCGGTCAGCGGCTGCAGTCCAGCGTCACCGAGATCGACTGGCTGACAACCTGCAGCACCAGCACGTTCGAGTTGCGCGCGCCGGGGCCGGTGTAGGGCACCCACTGGGTGATCTGCTTCGGATTGCGGACGTTGGTGACCACGCATTCGCTCATCGGCGCAGTGCCGATCCGGTCGATGTTGACGGTGTACCCCTCGTCCTGCAACTGGCTGATCACTTCCTGCGCCGACTGCTTGTCATCGGCCGACGCGAGAACCGGCTGCGCGGCGGTCGACGCGCACACGCCTGCGGCCACCGCGGCGACGAACCTCAGTGTCCGCATGGCTTCGCCTTTCGTCGTCCGTCAGGTCAATGATCCCTCATCAACGCTCGGCGCGCTGGTATGCGGTCACAACCGCGGCGCCCCCGAGGCCGATGTTGTGTTGCAGCGCGGCGGTGACGCCGTCGACCTGACGTTTGTCGGCGGTCCCGCGCAGCTGCCACGTCAGCTCGGCGCACTGCGCCAACCCCGTCGCACCCAGCGGATGCCCCTTGGAGATCAGCCCGCCCGACGGATTGACCACCCAGCGCCCGCCGTAGGTCGTCTCGTTGTTGTCGATCAGCTTGGGCGCCTCACCTTCGGCGCACAGACCCAGCGCCTCGTAGAGCAACAGCTCGTTGGCCGAGAAGCAGTCGTGCAGCTCGATCACCTGGAAGTCCGACGGCCCAAGGCCCGACTGGTGGTAAACCTTCTGCGCGGCTTGCACATTCATGTCATAGCCGATGAGGTTTCTGGCACTGCCGTCGAAGGTGCTGTCGAAGTCGGTGGTCATCGCCTGGCCGACGATCTCGACCGCTTGGCCGGCCAGCCCGTGCCGCTCGACGAACGCCTCACTGGCGACGATCGCCGCGCCCGAACCGTCGGAGGTCGGCGAGCACTGCAGCTTGGTCAGCGGATCGGAGATCATCTTCGCCGCCAGGATGTCCTCGAGCGTGTACTCCTCCTGGAACTGCGCATACGGGTTGTTCACCGAATGCTTGTGGTTCTTTAAGCCGATCTTTGCGAAATGCTCGGCGGTGGTGCCGTACTTGCGCATGTGCTCGCGACCCGCGGCACCGAACATCCACGGCGCCACCGGGAATGCGAACTCGTCGATCTCGGCCATCGCCTTGACGTGCTTGCCCATCGGGGACTCGCGGTCCTCGGCGCCACCCTGCAGCGGGCCGGGCTGCATCTTCTCGAAGCCGAGCGCGATCGCGCAGTCGGCCAGTCCGCCGCGGATCGTCTGGGCGGCGAGGAACAGCGCCGTCGAACCCGTCGAGCAGTTGTTGTTCACGTTCGCGATCGGAATGCCGGTCATGCCGAGCTCGTAGAGCGCCCGGTTGCCGGACGTGGAGTCACCCGCGACGTATCCGACGAAGCCCTGCTCGACCTCCGAATAATGAATGCCGGCGTCCTCGAGCGCGTTGGTGCCCGACTCGCGCGCCATGTCCGGGTAGTCCCAGCCCTCGCGGCGCCCCGGCTTCTCGAACTTCGTCATTCCGACGCCGACGACGAAAACTCGGTTCTTTCCTGCAGTTGGCATGGCTCTATCCCTTCGCTGTCTCTGCGATCGACAGAAACATACCGAGGGGCAACTGTCTAGACCGCCTATCGGTCGCGGACGAAGGTGCGGGGGCCCCGCCGCCGCAGTAGGGCCCCCGCGTGTGGAGGTGGCTATTCGAAATACGAGTCGTACTCAGGGCAGTAGCTGTCGACGGCCGCGACGACGAAGGCGGCGGCCTGGTCGGTCGTCAGATCGGTGTGGTGCAGCAGGTCCAGTCCAAGGTCGACCGGGTCTGCGCCGTCATCGAGCGCGGAGCACAAGTCATGCGCGGCGAAGATGGCGTCTTTGGAGCTGTCGTAGCCGATCCCCTCGGCGCTGATCTTGTTCAGGAAGCGGTCGTCGACCGAACTCAGCGCCCCGGCGGTGCCGGCGGTGGCGACGGCGGCCAGCCCGAGCGCGCCCGCGACGATCGCAGTCCCGGCGAACGTGCGGAAGCGGTGCGTGGGGAACATGAAGACTCCTGTGATGTCGGTGGATTCCGGTTGGTTTTCCGGGTTGACATCAGGGTCAGGCAGCGCCCTTGAAGGATTCTTGACGCATTCTTGGCGTCCGGGTCTGCGCCGGCTCAGCCGTACTTGAGCCACCAATTGTGCAGGGCCGCGAGGTCTTGGCCGAGCGCGTCGCCGATCAGAAGGTCGGCGTTCTTGGTCCACACCACGTCGGGGATCTCGTTGTAGGGGCCGCAGGCGATGCGGCCCTCGACCTTGTCGGGCGTTTCGGTGAAGTGCCACGTCGTGGGCGAGTCCGTGCCGCTGCCCGGGCATTGCTGGAGCTCGGTGATCATCGCGCTGGTGTCGTCGAACGCCTTGTCCAGCGCGCCCTGATCGGCGAACAGCGAATATCGCGCGCTGGTTGGGCCTCCGTCCATCGACGACGGCCCGCATTCGACGGTTGCCAGCGCGCCGAGGACCGGCGGATGCACCGGTTGGCACACGCCGTTGTCGTAGCCGCGCGGCAGCAGGGACATGAGCTTTCCGTCGAAGGACGCCGGATCCTGGGTGGGCTCGGTGGTCCGCGTCGTCCTTCTCGTGGTGGTCTCGGCGGTCTCGGTCGTGGACGTCTCCGAGGAGGCCATGCCTGATGACGAGGAGTCGTCGGGTTTGACCAGGAACCAGATGCCCAGCGCCCCGATGATCACCACGAACACGCCGACGGCGGCGGCGATCGGGATCCACGGCACCTTCGTGCCCCCCCGCGGCGGTCCGGGTGGACCCGGGGGCGCCGCCGTCCACATCGGTCCGCTCGGCGGGCCTGCGCTCGGCGGGGGAGTCGAGTGGAATGCGAACGGCCGGGACGCGGCTGGCGGAGTGTGTGACAACGGGTGCGGGGGCGGCGTCTGGTACATCGGTTGCGCGGGCGGCGGTGCCGGCGGAACGGTACCCGGCATGGTCGCGGACTCGCTGCGCTGCAGGATCGTGGCCGCTTGATCCTGATCTCGATGGGTCAGCGCATCGTGTGCGGCCAGCGCGAGGTCCCCGGCGCTGGCGTAGCGGTCCTGCGGCTTCTTGGCCATGCCCTTGGCGATCACATCGTCGAATGCTGTGGGGATGCCCGGACGTTCCTCGCTCGGTTTGGGGATGGGCGCCATCAGGTGCGCGGTGATGACGACGCTGACACTGTCGCCGGGAAAGGGCTGCGACCCGGTCAGGCACTCATGCAGCACGCAGGCCAGCGCGTAGATGTCGGCGCGATAGGTCACCTCGTCGTTGGTGAACCGCTCCGGCGCCATGTACGCGTATGTGCCCACGGCAGTACCGAGTTCGGTGAGCTTCTCGTCGGTGGCCGCGTTGGCGATGCCGAAATCGACCAGATACGCGAAGTCGTCCCGCGTGATGATGATGTTCTCGGGTTTGACATCGCGGTGCATGACACCGCTCTCGTGGGCGGCGTCGAGCGCCGAGGCGATCTGCCGCACGATCGCCACCGCACGCGCGGGCGTCAGGGGTCCATACCGTTTGAGCATCTGGCGCAGATCGGTCCCGTCGATCATGCGCATGTCGACGTAGAGCAGTCCGTCGACCTCGCCGTAGTCGTGGATGGGCACCACGTGCGGCTCCTGCAGGCGGCCGGCCGAATGCGCCTCGCGCTGTAGTCGTTTGCGGAACACCGGGTCGTGAGACGCCGACTCGGGCAACAGTTTCAGCGCCACGATGCGGTCCTTGACCGTGTCCTCGGCCTCGTACACCTCGCCCATGCCGCCCTTGCCGAGCAGTCGCCGCAGCCGATACGGGCCGATCTGGGAACCAACACGTGATTCCAGCTCGGGGTCGCTCATCGGACGCTCCTCGGGTGTATTTGCCAGCAAACACACCCTAATGCCGCGTTATCCGCGAACGCTGCTCGATCTCGAAGGTGAACTCGTGGTCACAGATGCGGATCCGGTCCCCGTCGGCGAGGGTGGCGGTGCCGCGAATTCGCTCGCCGCGCACGTCGACTCCGTTGGCCGATCGCAGGTCGGTGATCACGAAGCTGGTTCCGGTGTCGATGATGACGGCATGGTGGCGGCTCACGTTGCCGTCGTCGAGCACGATGTCGTTGTCGGGTAGCCGGCCGATCCTGGTGGCCGTCGCCAGCAGCGGGTACACCCGTCCGGACGCCGAGCGAAGGGCGCCCACCGACGCCGATGCATTGACCGCGGTGCGGATGTCGATGTCGGCGACGTTGTGCACCGCAGTCGTCCTGGCGGCCTTCTTCACGTCCAGCGACTCCTGGCGCAGGATCCGCTCGTGCAGGGCGCGCACCGTCGGGCCGGGGTCGATGCCCAGGTCGTCGGCGAGCGTGGTCTTCAGCCGTTGGTAGGCGTCGAGCGCGTCGGACTGCCGCTCGCTGGCGTAATACGCGGTGATCAGCTGCGCCCACAGGGGTTCGCGGTACGGGTGTTCGACCGTCAGCGATTCCAGTTCACCGATGATGGCATAGCCACGGCCGCAAGCGATTTCGGATTCGGCGCGTGCGGTGTGTGCCACCACCTTGTCTTCGGTCAGTGCGGTGGCGAACGGGTCGACGAATGCGAAGTCACGCAGGTCCTCGAGCACGACACCGCGCCATTCGGCCAGCGCCGCGGTCAGGTGTTGGCTGGCCTGCTCGAACTGGCCCGCCGCCGCGGCCTGCACACCCGCGGCCTTCTCGACGACGAATCGGCCGATGTCGCAGTCGGTGTCGGCGGCGTTGAGGCGATAACCCGGCGGCGCGTTGACCAACATCGACCTTGGGGTCGCCACCCGCGTTGCTGATCAGCTTGCGCAGATTCGAGATGTAGGAGTGCAGACTCGCGCGCGCTTCGGCCGGCGGCCACTGCTCCCAGGCCGCGGTGATCAACGAGTCGGTCGAAACCGGCCGGTTGCGGTTCATCACCAGCATGGCCAGCACCGCGCGCTGCTTCGGCGTGCCCAGCGGCACGGGCGCACCATCGACCGTCATCTGCAGCGGTCCCAGCACGCCGAAACCGATCTTGTTCATCGGGCCAATTGTGACGTGCTTATCTCGCCGAGCAGACGCGAAACCCCCCATTTTGGACGCGAAACGGGGGTATTCGCGTCTGCTCGCGGTAGAAAGAGTAGAACGTGTTCTAGTTCTGTGCCGCTGGAAGGAGATGCGATGGGCCTGCGGGTCGTGCAGTGGGCAACCGGGGGAGTCGGCATAGCCGCGATCAAGGGCGTCCTGGAACACCCGGACCTCGAACTCGCAGGCGTCTGGGTGCACTCGCCGGACAAGGCGGGCAAGGACGCAGGTGAGCTCATCGGCGGCGAACCCCTCGGGATCACCGCGACCAACAGCGTCGACGACATCCTGGCCCTCGACGCCGACGCGGTGATCTACAGCCCGCTGCTGCCCAACCCCGACGAGGTCGCCGCACTGCTGAGGTCCGGCAAGAACGTCGTCACACCGGTCGGCTGGGTGTATCCCAGTGAGCGACAGGGCGCACCGCTTCGTGAAGCCGCCATCGAGGGCAACGTGACGCTGCACGGCACCGGGATGGCGCCCGGCGGCATCAGCGAGAAGTTCCCGCTGCTGTTCTCGGCGTTCTCTACGGGAGTGACATTCGTTCGCGCCGAGGAATTTTCGGACCTGCGAACCTACGAGGCACCCGACGTGGTGCGCCACGTGATGGGCTTCGGAGAGGTGCCGGACAAGGCGCTCAGCGGACCGATGCAGAAGCTGCTCGACGGCGGGTTCATCCAGGCGGTGCGGATGGTCGTCGACAAGATGGGCTTCAACGCCGACCCCAAAGTCCGCGTCGTCTCAAGAGATCGCGGTTGCGACGGCACCGATCGAGTCGCCGATCGGCGTGATCGAGCCTGGTCAGGTCGCCGGCCGAAAGTTTCACTGGGAGGCCCTCGTCGACGGTGAGCCGGTTGTGCGCGTCACGGTGAACTGGTTGATGGGTGAGGAGAACCTCGATCCCGCATGGACATTCGGCCCTGAGGGGCAGCGCTACGAGATGGAGATCAAGGGCAATCCGGACATCTCGATCACCGTCAAGGGGTTCCAATCGGCGATCGGTGGCGAGGGCCCCGAGTACGGCATCGTCGGCACCGCAGCGCACTGCGTGAACTCGGTCCCGGCGGTGTGTGCCGCCGAGCCCGGCATCGCGACCTATCTGGAGCTGCCGTTGATCAGTGGCAAGGCCGCGCCGCGGTCTGCGGCTAGTCGCGGGGCAGGATGCCGCCGTCGAGCGTGATCACCTTGTTGGTCAGATAGCCGTTGCACAGCATGGCGATTGCCATGTCAGCGACCTCGTCTGGCCTGCCGATGCGGCCCACGGGGATCGGGATCGGCGGGGTGCCGGTCTCCAGATCGGCGGGAAACATCTTGGTCTCGCCGACCAACGCGGGCGCCAGGCTGTTGACCGTCACGCCGTCGGCGGCCACGCGCGGCGCGAGGTGATGCATCGAGCCGTGCAGACCGGCCTTGCTCGCCGCGTAGTGCGCGCCGACCACACCGCCGGTGAGTGCGGCCACCGATGAGATGAACAGGATGCGGCCGAACTTGCGCTCGATCATGCTGTGGAGCACATTCTGGGCCAACAGCCACGGCGCCGTCAGATTGACCGCCAGCGTGGTGTCCCACGACATCAGATCGAGGTTCTGCCAACTTTTCATGTCGGCAAAGCCCGCGTTGGCAATGAGCAGGTCGATCGCACCGAGCTCGCGGTTGGCGTGCGCGACGAGCGTCGCAGGCGCACCAGGGTCGGCCAGGTCGGCGGACACGACGGTGACCCGCCGTCCCGCGCTTGCGCGCATAGGCCGCCGCCTCTTCGCGCGTCGTCGGCATGTCGGCCGTACGCCAGGCACAAATCGGCACCCTCGTCGGCGAGCCGGCGTGCGATGGCCTTGCCGATGCCGCCGGACGCACCGGTCAGCAAGTGCGACGCGCCCGTTCAGCTCGCCGGTCACGGCTGGACCAGGATCCGGATCGGGTTGCCCTCCTGGCGTTCCAGCTTCTCGATGCCCACCCGGACGTCTTCGAGTGAGACGATTTCACTGATCGAGCGCGAGATATCCAGACGGCCGAGGGACACCAATGTCGCCAGTGTTCCGATGTCGACGTTCTGATACCCGAGATGGCCCAGCGCCTGTTTCTGCGTGAGGCCGAACAGGCTGGTCGGCCCGAGGGTCGGGGACTCGGCGCTCATCCCGACGCCCACCAGTCGCCCGCCGACCGTCAGGCAATCGAGGGCCTGCTCGAAGGTCGACTTCAGGCCGACCGCATCGAAGGCGACGTCGAGTTTCCTGCCGCCGGTGACGCCGGCGATCTTCTCGGCGAGCCGCTCGTCGCGGGCATCGAATGCATGGTCGGCGCCCAACTCCAGTGCGCGGGCGCACACTTCGGGCTTGATGTCGACGGCGATGATCGGCGCCGCACCGACCAACCGGGCAAGCTGCACGATATGCGTGCCGATGCCACCGACACCCCATACGCCGACCGCTTCACCGATACCCACCTTGCCGGTACGCACCACCGCGCCGAACGGCGTCGACACGGCATCGGCCAGAATCGCGGCCTGTTCGAGCGGCACGTTGTCGGGCACCCGGGTCAGGCCGAACGCCTGCGCGACGGTGTATTCCGCCCACGCGCCGTCGTAGGCGAACGCCATCAGACGGATCGCCAGGCAGTTCGCGACGTCGCCCCGTCTGCAATTCACGCATGCCAGACACGGCCGGCCTGCCGCCACGACCACGCGATCGCCTACGGCCCAACCCGTTACGTCCGGGCCCAAGCGCCGCGATCGTCCCCGACGCCTCATGACCCTGCGTCACCACGGGAAGCTGCGCCGGGAAGGTCCCGTTGATCAGGCTGAGGTCTGAATGGCAGATTCCGCAGAACGCGACCTTGACCAATACTTCACCCGGACCCGGCTCAGGTATCGGGACATCCTCCACCGCAACAGTTTTGGAATCAGCATAGAACCGTTCGGCCCGCATCGTGTCGACCATGTCGCTCCCTTTCGGCTCGCTACGGTATCCGGTAGAACGGATTCGGCAGCAGGTACGTCTGCTCTGACGAGCCGCCCGCCAGATCCGACGGTTGATCGCCGATGTTGGCGATGATGGTGTAACCCTGCTGCTCGATGTCGGCGCGCTGCGGCGCCTTGAAATCCGCTGCCGAAACATATTGCGCGCCAGTTGGTTCCATGATCAGCCGCGAGTATCCGGTGTAACCGACGTCGGCCAGATTACGTTCGGTGGCGCTGCGCTGAGATTCGTCGCGCCCGGTGATGAAGAAAACCGACGCCCCGCGGTCCTTCGCGGTGTTGAAGACGTCCCTCGTCGGCGGGATCACCGTCGACTCGGCGTGCAGATCCCATGCCCGCCATCCGCACGGCCCCTGCGGCAGCTCGTTGCACGGGCCGGTAATGACGCGGCCGAAGTCGTTGGCCTTGATGGCTTCCCAGTTCGACAGCGCGGTCTCGTCGATGTCGAACACGACTGCAGGCCGGTCGACCTGAGGCGCCCGGAAGTCGATCCACGCGATCGCAGGCGCTGCGGCCTGGGCCAGGTTGGTCAGGTACGCACCGCTGTCGTAGTAACCGACCGCGTCGCTCTTGAGATCGCCGATGTTGGCCGGCTCGACCGGCGGGGGGATGATCGGCGCGGGTGGGGCCGGCGGCTGGGCCTGCGCCACCGGGGCGACGAAGAACACCGCTGCCACCGCGGCGGCGAGGATTACCCGGCTCATGGCCAGACCTTAGCGGCCGGCGAATCAGGGCCGCCTGGCACACTCGCTGCCGTGACGACCAAACGGGCGCTGCGGACGCGTGGGGGCACCTCCCGCCCGCAGGGCAGGGGGAGAGCAAAAAGGGCCCTGGTGCTCGCGGGTGGCGGGCTCGCCGGAATCGCGTGGGAAACCGGAATCCTGCGTGGCATCGCCGACGCATCCGCCGCGACGGCCCAGGCGCTACTGGAATCCGATGTGCTGATCGGCACGTCGGCCGGCTCGGCGGTGGCCGCCCAGCTCATCAGCGGGGTTGGCCTTGACGAGCTGTTCGACCGCCAGACGTCAGCGTCGTCGGCCGAGTTGAATCCGAGTACCGACATCGACGAGATCACCGAGCTGTTCCTCACCGCGATGAGCCACCCCGGCCCGAAGGTGGAGAAGCTGCAGAAGATCGGCGCGGTGGCGCTGGCGACCGACACCGTCGCCGAGTCCGTGCGGCGCGAGGTGATCGCCCACCGGCTGCCGTCGCACGACTGGCCGGATCGGGACATGCGCATCACGGCGATCGACACCGCCACCGGTGAGGTGGTGGCGTTCGACAGAACCTCGGGCGTGGGCTTGGTCGACGCGGTCGCGGCGAGTTGTGCAGTGCCCGGCGTCTGGCCACCGGTGACGATCGGCGAGCGGCGCTACATGGACGGCGGCGTGGGAAGCTCCGTCAACCTCGCGTTGGCCAGCGACTGCGACACCGCCGTCGTGCTGGTGCCGCAGGGGGAGTCGGCGCCGTCGCCCTTCGGCTCCGCGACCGAAGAGGTGAAGTCGTTCGGCGCGCAGGTGTTCGGGGTGTTCGCCGACGATGAGTCGCTGGCCGCCTTCGGCAAGAACCCGCTCGATCCCGCGTGCCGCAAGCCGTCCGCGCTGGCGGGTCGGGAGCAGGGCAGGCGCGTCGCAGCGGCGGTCGCGGACTTCCTCGAATCAGCTTCTCGACGTTGACTTTTCGAGCTCATCGAGCGACGCGGCGGCCAACGCGCGCCCGACGTCGATGACCTCCGCGGCGCGGTGGAATTCGAGACTGCGGCACGCACTTCGCGGCACCTCGATCAGCATGTCGGGCGGATACGCGGCCAAGGTGTGACGCGCCAGCGCGGCCTGGGCGATGTCGATGGTGCGGTTCATCACCTCGAAGCTGCCCAGTTTCGGCACCGGGTCGTCTTTCGCGGTTCCGACGGGTCTGTCGGCACTCTCGTCGGGCTGGGCGGAATCGAAAAGCGCTGTCGTGCTGCGCCACACCCGGCTCAGCCATTCGGTCGTCGCCCTGGGGCTGGTGTCCTCGGGCTCCTCGCCCGCAGCTTCGCTGCCGCTGAGGCTGACGGCGATCGTCAGGTCGGCGTTGACGGCCGCGATCGGCGCCATGGGCAGCGGATCCAGAATGCCTCCGTCGGCGAGCAACCGTCCGTCGAGCACATGCGGGACGATCACGCCGGGGATCGCGATCGACGCCCGGATCGCCTCGTCGACCGGCCCGCGCTGCAGCCAGACCGACCTCCCGGACAACAGGTCGGTGGTGACCGCCGTGTACGGGATGGGCAGTTGCTCGATCGTGACCTCACCGAGGATGTCGCGCACGGCGTCGAGGATCTTCTCGGCCCGCAGCACGCCGGCCGCGGTGATCTTCGGATCCAGCAGTCGAAGTATCGCGCGCTGTGTCAGTGACCTGGCCCAGTCGGCGAAGTCATCGAGCTTGCCCGCCGCCTCGAGCCCACCGACGAGGGCGCCCATCGACGACCCGGCGATCCCGACGATGTCGTAGCCGCGGTCATGCAACTCGTCGATCACCCCGATGTGGGCGTAACCGCGCGCTCCTCCGCTGCCGAGGGCGAGCGCGACTCGCTTGCCGGACATAGCGCCATTGTCCGCGCGTGGGTGCTCCGGGGTTTCTCGCACCCGTGATTCAAAGTTGCGCGACTACTCGCACAGCGCGTCGGCGGCGGCCTGGACCGCGACGATCGCCGCCGCCTGCCGGTCGGGAGCGAGTTGCGACCACGGCGTCCCGAACGTGCCCGGCCCTGCCGAGTCGCTCGACTGCAGGCTTCGCAGATAGGGCTCGATCTGCGCCTTCGGGTCGCCGCCGTGCTGGTCCATCCACACCTTCGCGGTGTGGCAGGCCTGGAAGTATTCGTCCTCGGTGGATTCGGCGGGGGCGCCGACCCCGGTGGTGACGCCGCCGGGGGACACCTCCACGGCCCCGGGTGCGGGTGTGTGGGTTTCCGAGGTCGTCGATGTGGTCGACGCCGGTGCCGACGGCGAGGGCGCGCTCTCGCGCCCCGAGGAGCAGCCGGCGAGTGCGCCAAGACAAACCATTGCGACGGCCGCGGCGGCGTGACAGGGGTGAGGGCGCATCCCGCCAATCTATGCAACACTGGCGGCCGTGACGGAACGCCCCGGTTTCGAGTGTCGTAGCGCATAGCGCCGACGCTGTCGATCCGTCCGTCATTTTCTGGAGCTCACATGGTTTCCGCTGTCTCGGCGACTGACGAGATCGACGTCTGGCTGATCAGCTGGGTGCCCGACCGCTCGACCGAACTGCATGACCACGGCGGGTCGCTGGGCGCGCTCACCGTGGTGTCCGGTGCGCTGCGTGAAACACGCTGGGATGGACAGTCATTGCGGCGCCGTCGGCTCGTGGCCGGTGATCAGGCCGCCTTTCCGCTGGGCTGGGTGCACGACGTGGTCTGGGCGTCGGACCGCGACTCGTCGGCGCCGATCACCCCGACGCTCAGCGTGCACGCCTATTCGCCGCCGCTGACGGCGATGTCGTACTACGAGGTGACTACCCGAAACACCCTGCGCCGCAAGCGCACCGAGCTCACCGATGTCCCGGAGGGATGACCATGACGGCCAGCCGTATCGACCGCGTGCTCGACGCGGCGCGCACCCGCCTCAATCGCCTGTCCGCGCAGGAGGTACCGACCGCGTTGGCGCGTGGCGCGATCCTGGTGGACATCCGCCCGCAGGCGCAGCGCGACCGCGAGGGTGAGGTTGGCTGCGCGCTCGTGATCGAGCGCAATGTGCTGGAATGGCGGTGCGATCCAACCAGCGACGCGCGGCTGCCGCAGGCCGTCGACGACAACGTGGAGTGGGTCGTGCTGTGCTCCGAGGGCTACACCTCCAGCCTCGCCGCGGCATCGCTGATCGACCTGGGTTTGCACCGGTCCACCGACGTCGTGGGGGGCTATCACGCGCTGAAGGCCGAAGGTCTCTGTTGATCCCCGGGTCGCGTCGCTCTCCCCTCGCCTGCGGCCGTGGGCCCAGCCCGCCGGACCTCGTTTAGGCGTTTTCGTCGTTGGTGAGCAGAGGTCGCAGCTTCTCGGTCTTCTCCGGCGTCCATCCCGGCGGCTGCAGAATCGCCGCCCACGCATTCGCGACGTCCTTGACGTAGACGTGGCCGTGCCCGTCGGGCACATCAACGGCCACCGCCATGTCCGCCGACACCTGCAGGAAGGTCACGATCGGTATCCACTGCATGCGCCCGGACACGTCGTAGCCCTTGGGTTCCTTGAGCCAATCCGGTTCGGCGAAAAGCAGATCGGGGTTGAACCACGCGATCGGGTCGGAGGCGTGTTGCAGGTAGACCACACGGGGGTGGCCCCACGGGTCGGCAGGGCGGGCGAGGTTGTCCGCCCTGGCAGCGAAGCGGACGTTCTCACCCTTGTCGTAGATGGGCAACCATTCCGGCGAGCCCTTGTCGCGGTCGCGGGTGAGTTGGGTCCAGATCGTGTTGTTGAACGTCGGACCGCTGAACAACGCACCGTCGGTGCGGGCGATGAGATTGTTCAGCGCCAGGAAAGGCGCCTCGCCGCCGAACGAGCCAAGACTTTCGCCGAAGACCACCAGCCGTGGTCGCTGCGCTTCCGGCATCTCGCGGATCATCGCGTCGACGGCCTCGAACAGCGCCTGCCCGGCCTGTCGTGCGTTCTCCTTGTCCACGAGGAACGAGAGCCAACTGGGCAGGAACGAGTACTGCATGGACACGATCGCGGTGTCGCCGTTGTACATGTATTCCAGCGCTGACGCTTCGGCTTCGTTGATCCATCCGGTGCCTGTGGTGGTCGCGACCGCGACCACCGCGCGGTTCAAGCCGCCGGTGCGCCTCAGCTCCTGTGCGGCCAGCTCGGCGGTCGCCTTGATGCCGGGTGCGGAATGCAGGCCGGCGTACGCGCGAATCGGTTCGATGGCCTGCTTCCCGGTGAACTCGGTGAGTTCATCGACTGTCGGGCCGGCCGACACGAACACCCGGCCCTGATGGCCGAGCGACTCCCAGCTTTCCAATGATTCCGGGCCGCCCGAACGCAGCTTCGACGTCGGGGGGCCGAACTTGGGATCGGTCTCGTCATTGACGGCCGAGAACGTGCTGTTGATGGTGCTCATCGCGAACCTGACCACGATGCCGTTCAGCAGCGCGATGGTCAGCGCGAGCAGCAGGACCACCACGATGACGGCCGAAACCCGCGGCGGGGCAAAGCGGTTGAGCTGACGAACAAGAAAGCGCACCAATTTGCCGATCAGCTGACCGATCTCGACAAACACGAACAGGACGACGATCGACAGCACGGCCGTCAGCGGATGGTCCCAGAACCCGAGTCGCGGCACGTCGTTGAGGTCGCGGACTTCGTTCTGCCACACGTGGAAATAGATGATCATCAGGATCTGGCCGATGACGCCGACGACGACGAGCCCGATCCACGCGAACCGCGGCGCCGGTGGGCTGGTGTCCTTCGACCTCATGTAGCGCGCGAGCCAAACCGCGAACACGCCGATTGCGTATCCCGTCGCGCCCGCGGCGCCGCTGACGATCGCCTGGAAGAGCGGTCCGCGCGGCAGTAGTGACGGCGTCATCGACAGCCACAGGAAGACCAACCCCACGGCGGTCCCCGTGAACGTGTAACGGCGAACCCACCAGTTGCGCTTGGCGGGCTTCTCCTGCGGGGGAGCGTCCGCGGTTTCCTCCACGGTGTCGGTCACGACACCGAAATTTACCGGTGCGTGAAGTTCGGGGGGCGTTTCTCGGTGAACGCGTTCATGCCTTCGGTCTGGTCCTCGGTCGCGAACGCGGAGTGGAACAGCCGGCGTTCGTACAGGAGTCCTTCGGCCAGCGTGGTTTCGAACGCGCGGTTGACCGCCTCCTTGGCCATCCTCGACGCCGACAGCGACATACCCGCGATCGTTTTGGCGACCGCGTTCGCCTCGTCGAGCAGCTTGTCGGCGGGCACGACGCGGGACACCAGCCCGGCGCGCTCGGCTTCCTCGGCGTCCATGTTGCGGCCGGTCAGGATCAGATCCATGGCCTTGGCCTTACCGATCGCGCGCGTCAGTCGTTGGGAGCCGCCCATGCCCGGCAGGACGCCCAACTTGATCTCGGGCTGGCCGAACTTGGCGGTGTCGGCGGCGATGAGCAGATCGCACATCATCGCCAATTCACAGCCGCCGCCGAGCGCGTAGCCCGCGACCGCGGCGATGGTCGGCGTCCGCGTCGCGGCGAAGTTGCCCCATGCCGCGAAGAAGTCGGACGAGAACACGTCGGCGAACGACAGTTCGGCCATCTCCTTGATGTCGGCTCCTGCGGCGAACGCCTTCTCGCCGCTGCCGGTGACGATGATCGCGCCGATGCCGGGATCGCTGTCGAATTCCGCTGCGGCGGTAACGACTTCGTTCATCACCTGGCTGTTGAGAGCGTTGAGCGCCTTCGGCCGGTTCAGCGTGATGGTGCCGACGCGGTCGTCGCGGGTGACCAGGATTGAGGAGAAGCTGGTTTCGTCCTTCATCTCTTGAACTCCAATTCACGGTCGGCCCACGCGAAGTACGCCTCGACGTCGGCGGTGGTGACGGCCGCCAGCGACGCGGGCGACCATTTCGGATTGCGGTCCTTGTCGATGACGACGGCGCGGGTGCCTTCGATGAAGTCGTGGCTGCGCGAGCATGCACACGACGTCCGATATTCCTGGCGCAACACGTCTTCCAGTGTCTCGAGTTTGGCGGCCCGCCGGATGGCCTCCAGCGCGACGCAAAGGGAGATCGGCGACTTGGTGGCGATCAGGTTGGCGGCGTCGGCAGCGGCGGTGCCGCCAGTGTGGCCAGCTGGGCCCGCATCGTAGCCGCGCAGCGCGGCGAGGATATCGGCGACCGTTTCGCCGGCATAGCATTGATCGATCCAATCACGTTGAGCAAGAAAGGAACTGGGCGGCGGCTCGGTCTTGTGCGATGCCAGCGCGGCGTCGATCCCGTCGCTGATGATCGCGTTCTTGAAGTCGGCGAGGGCGTCGTGAGGAACGAAGTGGTCGGCGAAGCCCAACGCTATGGCGTCCCCGGCGCCGAACGTCACCCCGGTGAGCGCCACATGCAGTCCGAGATTGCCGGGCGCGCGCGACAGGATGAGTGTGCCGCCGACGTCGGGAATGAGTCCGATACCCACCTCCGGCATGGCTATTTTGGTGGTGTCGGTGACGACACGGACGCTGCCATGGGCGGCGACTCCGACGCCGCCGCCCATCACGATGCCGTCCATCAGCGCGACATAGGGCTTGGGGAAGCGGCCGATCTGCGCGTTCAGCAGATATTCGTCGTACCAGAAGGCCCTGGCTTCGGAGCCGTCGGCTTTGGCGCTGTGATGGAGCGCGACGAGGTCGCCGCCCGCGCACAGGCCGCGGTCACCTGCGCCGTCGAGGACAACGGCACGGATGTTGTCATCCTGCGACCAGGCGGCGAGTACAGGGGAGATCGCGTTGACCATCGAATGGGTCAGCGAGTTGATGGCCTTGGGCCGGTTGAGGGTGATCAGACCGACTCCGTGATCGACGTTTACTAGGACATCCTCGTTTTCGTCCACGGGTATGCAATGTAGATCGTCAACCTGCGCGGGAGTTGGCCGGGTAGGGTTTCCTGTGAAGATTCTGGGAAGCTCTTTCGGGAACCGAGCAGGGTCGCCAGTCGTTGATCGGGTGTTCGTCAACGAGTCGAATGATGCACAGGAGAGGAACCGACGGTGCGGGAGACCAGCAACCCGGTATTTCGATCACTGCCCAAGACGCAGGGTGGATATGCCCAATTCGGTACCGGAGCCGCCGGCTACGGTGCGCAGGCGGTACATGCAGATCCATACGGCGGCGCGTACCCGGACCAGCGGCAGACCGGCGTCAGCCGCCCCCTGACCATCGACGACGTCGTCACCAAGACCGGCATCACGCTGGCCGTCCTGGTCGCCGTTTCGGTGGTGTCCTACTTCCTGGTGGACCAGAACCTGGCGCTTGCCATGCCGCTCCTCCTTGTCGGCATGATCGGCGGGCTCGTCGTGCTGCTCATCGGCATCTTCGGCCGCAAGCAAGACAACCCCGGCATCGTGCTGTCCTACGCGGCGCTGGAGGGTCTTGTCCTCGGCTCGATCTCGTTCATCATCGCGAACTTCCAGGTGCAGGGCATCAGCGCCGGCGCGTTGATCAGCCAGGCGGTGGTCGGCACATTCGGCGTGTTCTTCGGCATGCTCGTCGTCTACAAGACGGGCGCGATTCGTGTGACGCCGAAGTTCACCCGCTGGGTGGTCGGCGCGCTGTTCGGTGCGGTCGCACTGGCACTCGTCAACCTGGTCGTCGGACTGTTCACGCATAGCGCCGGGCCGCTGCGCGACGGTGGCCCGCTCGCGATTCTGTTCTCGCTGGTGATGATCGGCATCGCGGCGTTCAGCTTCCTGATCGACTTCGATGCGGCGGATCAGATGATCCGGGCGGGCGTGCCCGACAAGGCCGCGTGGGGTATCGCGCTCGGCCTGACCGTGACACTGGTCTGGCTCTACCTCGAAATCCTGCGGCTGCTGTCCTACTTCAACAGCGACTAGCAGCCATCGCGAAAGGCCCGGCACGAAATGTGCCGGGCTTTTTCATTGCTTCCGCCGAAACTGCTCACAGATCGCAATTCGTCCACAGATGACGATCTGTGAGCAGTTTCGGTCGTGTAGGGGCGCCAAAGTTGGTTCATGACAACTCTCGACTGGCCGTTCATCGGAAGCGACGCCATCGCCAATGGTCTGGTGAGAAAGCATGAGCTGCGGTCGCGCTATGCGCCGATATTCCCCGACGTCTATGCGCCCAGAGATGCGGTGCTGACGCTGTTGCATCGTGCAACAGCCGCTTGGTTGTGGTCTCACCGTGAAGCAGTGATCGGTGGGCTGACCGCGTCAGCCTTGCACGGTGCGAAGTGGGTCGACGATGGATCCCCTGTCGAACTGGTCTGGTCGAACGCTCGCCGTCCGCCTGGTATTCGGACGTACGACACGCGGCTTCGCGGAGACGAGATAACCGTGGCGTGCGGGCTCCCCGTCACTACACCGGCACGCACTGCGTTCGACATGGGGCGCCGAGCGAGCGTCAACGATGGAGTCGCCCGCCTGGATGCGCTAGGGAACGCGACGGGTTTGTCCCTTGAAGACATACGGGCCGTCGCGCGTGTTCACCCAGGAGCGCGCAACCTGCGCCGGTTGGAAGCGGCGTTGGATCTCTACGATTCCGGTGCCGCGTCACCGAAGGAAACGTGGTTGCGACTCTTGGTGATTCGCGCCAGCTATCCGCGGCCGCAAACGCAGATACCAATACGAAGCCCCGACGGCCGCAGGCAGTATTACCTCGATATGGGGTGGAACGACGTCAAGCTCGCCCTCGAGTACGACGGCGCACAACACTGGGGCGATCCCAAGCGGATCGCATACGACATCCAGCGATCGGAGGACATCGACGAACTCGGGTGGAAGTTGGTGAGGGTCGTCAAGGGAAATAGTTCGGGCGAAGTTTTACGTCGTTTAGACGCAGCTTGGCGATCGAGACTGCAGCCAGATCGCGAAATCTCGTGAGATCGCGATCTGTGCGCAGTCTCGGCGAAGTCGAACGACTACGCGAGCCGCTCGATGATCATCGCCATACCCTGGCCACCACCGACGCACATGGTCTCCAAGCCGAACGTCTTGTCGTACGTGGTCAGGTTGTTCAACAGGGTGGCGGTGATCCGGGCACCGGTCATTCCGAACGGATGACCCAACGCGATCGCGCCGCCGGAGACATTGAGCTTGTCGTGATCCATGCCCAATTCGCGAGCCGAGCCGAGCACCTGCACCGCGAACGCCTCGTTGATCTCGTACAGATCGATGTCGTCAATCGTCATGCCCGCGTTGGCCAACGCCTTGCGCGTCGCCTCGATCGGACCGAGGCCCATGATCTCCGGCGACAAGCCGGACACCCCCGTCGCGACGATGCGGGCCAACGGCTTCAGTCCCAGTTCTGATGCCTTGGTGTCGGACACGACGACCACCGCCGCGGCGCCGTCGTTCAGTGGGCAGGCGTTACCCGCAGTCACCGTGCCATTCGGCCGGAACACCGGCTTCAACTGCGAAACACCCTCGTAGGTGGTGCCTGCGCGGGGGCCGTCGTCCGTGGACACGGTCGAACCGTTCGGCAGCGTCACCGGCACGATCTCCCGCGCGAAGAAGCCGCTGTTGATGGCCTCCTCGGCGCGGTTCTGGCTGCGCACACCCCAGTGGTCCTGGTCCTCGCGGCTGATACCCGTATACAGCGCAACGTTTTCGGCGGTCTGGCCCATCGCGATGTAGACGTCGGGCATCACCCCGTCCTCACGCGGGTCGTGCCAGTCGTCGGCACCGGCAGCGGACTGCGCGGTGCGGGCCTCGGCGTCGCCGAACGACGGGTTGTGCGTGTCCGGCCAACCGTCCGACGTGCCCTTGGGGAACCGCGAAACCGTCTCCACCCCAGCGGAAATGAACGCGTGACCCTCACCGGCCTTGATCGCGTGGAACGCCATGCGCGTCGTCTGCAGCGACGACGAACAGTAGCGGTTTACCGTGGTGCCGGGCAGGAAGTCGTAACCCAGCTCGACGGCCACCGCCCGGCCGACGTTGAAACCCGCCTCGCCGCCGGGCTGCCCGCAGCCCATCATCAGGTCGTCGATGTCGCGAGGATCGAGCCCGGGCACCTTGTCCAGTGCCGCACGCACCATCTGCGCGGCGAGATCATCGGGACGCATATCGACCAGCGAACCCTTGCCCGCGCGGCCGATCGGCGAACGCGCAGTCGAGACGATGACGGCTTCAGTCATGACGGCTCCTCTATCGACGGATAGAGAGAACCTAGCCCGCGGGCACCACGATCGGCGCGGGCACCCCGGTGGAACGGCGCCACAGCCGGCTGAAGTTGCCGACCCGGGCCAGCAGCGAGCCGACATCGCCAGGCCGGGTCTTCCACGGCAGCTCGGGCACGTCGCCACCGAGCCACTCGCCCAACGCATTACAGACAGCGGGCAACAGCTGGTGGGCGGCCAGCGCGTAACCGGCCGCCGACGGGTGGAACATGTCGGGCGAGAACAGCACCTCGGGCGTCTTGCGGAAGTGCGGCGCCAGCAGGTCGGCCAGCGGAACCGGGACGCCACCGGCTGAACGCACGGCCGACGCCTGCGCCCGGGCCAGACGTAGGCCACGGCTGCGTGCGAACCAGCGCAGCGGCTGCGGAATCGCAGTGATGACCCCGAAGTCGGGGCAGGTGCCCACGACGACGACCGCACCGCTGCCACGCAGCCGGTGTGCCGCCCTGCCGAGCCGCCGCGCAGACGGTCCGATCCCGTTCGGACGGGTGATGTCGTTGGCGCCGATCATGATGACCGCCGCATCCGGTGGTGGGCCGGCGACGAACATGGCGTCGATCTGGCCCGACAGCCCCTTCGACGTGGCTCCGACGATCGCCTTTGTGCTCAGCCTGATTCGCTTGCCCGAGGCCTCGGCCAGCCCGCGCGCGATCAAAACTCCCGGCACTTCGTCGGCGGTCACGCAGCCGTATCCGGTCGCGGTGGAGTCGCCGAAGATCATCAGGTGCAGGTCGACGGGCACGCCGCGCGACCACCGTTCGACGGGTCCTCCGCCCGGCGTGTACACGCCGTCGGCGCGCGGCGGGATGTCCCATGACTGGGGTATGACGCGGCGCGCCTTGTCGGCCTGCCCACTCAGCAAGTTGCGGGCTCCGACATAGGCGGAGCCCGTCGATGCGAGCGTGGCCGCGGCCGCCAGAGCGATCGTCGTGGTCCGACGCGGTGCACGTGTGCCCACAGCGCCAAGTTTAGGTGGGATTTTCGGGGATATCCGCGTGGCGGCAGGCCATCGAGGATCACATTGCGGTATCAACTCCGGTATCGAAATTGACTCGTTGATTGTTGAAGTGACCGTAGAGTGTCAAGCTAAGATACGGATAAGCTGAAGCAAACTGGCAGATCCGTGCTCTACAACGGCGTAGGAAGTGGTGGCGATGACGGCACCCAGCAAGGTAACCAGCGCCCCTCGCGCTGGCGTAAGTCCTAGTAGAACGCGAAAACCCCGCAAGTTTCCGGTCAGTGACGGGGCCCCGGTCGAGGTCGTCGAGGACGGTCCGAGTATCGCAGGCCGGCTCACAGCTTTGGCGGCTCTGCTAACTATTCGGCCGACTCTAGCTATCGGCAGCTACGCCCCGCGCCTGCCCTGGCCTTGGGGTTTGGTCGACTTCGTCGCGCGAGTCGTGCGGCCCGCTCCGGGCACTGTACGCGCGACGATTTCTTTGCCGAACTGTACGGCGCAGCTCGTCCGCGCCTCCGGCGTGCTTCCCGCGGACGGCAATCGCGGCGTCATCCTCTACATGCATGGTGGTGCCTTCCTCACGTGTGGCGTGAACTCGCACGGGCGCCTCGTCACCGCGCTTTCACGGCTCGCCGACTGCCCGGTGCTCGTCGCCAACTACCGCATGATCCCGAAGCACTCGGTGGGCCAAGCCCTCGACGACTGCTACGACGCCTACAAGTGGTTGCGGCTGAGGGGATATGAACCCAATCAGATCGTGCTGGCCGGCGACTCCGCGGGCGGATACCTCGCGCTGGCCCTGGCCGAGCGGTTGCAGCGGGAAGGCCTCGAGGGTGAGGTACCGGCTGCGATGGTGACCTTGTCGCCGCTGTTCGAGATCGACAACGAGGCACGTGCGAACCATCCGAACATCCGAACGGATGCGATGTTCCCGCCGAAGGCGTTCCACGCGCTGGTCGAACTGGTCGAAGAGGCTACCGAACACCACATCGTCGACGGCGAGCCCGAGCAGATATACGAGCCGCTCGACCACATCGAGCCCGGGCTGCCCCGCACACTGATCCACGTCTCGGGATCCGAGGTGCTGGTGAGCGACGCCCGCAAGGCCGCCCGCCGGCTGGCGGCAGCAGGTGTCCCGGTCGAGGTGCGGGTCTGGCCCGGCCAGATGCACGTCTTCCAACTCGCGGCGCCCGCGGTCCCCGAGGCGACCCGGTCGCTGCGCCAGATCGGCGACTACATCCGGGAAGCCACCTGGTAACCCTCACCTGGTAAGCCCGTGGCCCGCCTGACACGATGGAGTCATGCGGATCGCCAGGCACGTCAGTGAGCTCATCGGCAATACCCCTTTGGTGCAGCTGAACTCCGTGGTGCCTGACGGCGCGGGCGTGGTCGCGGCCAAGATCGAATACCTCAACCCCGGCGGCAGCTCCAAGGACCGCATCGCGGTCAAGATGATCGACGCCGCCGAGGCCAGCGGCGAGCTCAAGCCCGGCGGCACGATCGTCGAACCCACGTCGGGCAACACCGGTGTCGGTCTGGCGCTGGTGGCTCAGCAGCGCGGCTACAAGTGCATCTTCGTCTGCCCCGACAAGGTCAGCGAGGACAAGCAGAACGTGTTGCGCGCCTACGGCGCCGACGTGGTGGTGTGTCCGACGGCCGTGGCACCGGACAATCCCGACAGCTACTACAGCGTGTCGAACCGCCTGGTCGAGGAGATCGACGGCGCCTGGAAGCCCGACCAGTACTCCAATCCGATGGGCCCGGCCAGCCATTACGAGACCACCGGGCCCGAGGTGTGGGCCGACACCGAGGGCAAGGTCACGCATTTCGTGGCCGGCGTCGGCACCGGCGGCACCATCACCGGCGCCGGGCGCTACCTCAAGGAGGTGTCTGGCGGGAAGGTGCGCATCGTCGGCGTCGACCCCGAGGGCTCGGTCTACTCCGGCGGCACCGGCAGGCCATACCTCGTCGAGGGGGTGGGCGAGGACTTCTGGCCGTTGGCGTACGACCCTGCTGTGCCCGACGAGATCATCGCGGTGTCGGACGCCGACTCTTTCGACATGACCCGGCGGCTGGCGCGGGAAGAGGCGTTGCTCGTCGGCGGCTCGTGCGGGATGGCGGCGGTCGCGGCCATCAAGGTCGCCGAGCGGGCCGGGCCCGACGCGGTGGTGGTCGTTCTGCTGCCAGACGGCGGACGTGGTTATCTCTCAAAGGTTTTCAACGACGCGTGGATGTCGTCCTACGGGTTCCTGCGCAGCCGGCTGGACGGCTCGGTCGAAGAGTCGACGGTCGGAGATGTGTTGCGCGGCAAGTCGGGCGAGCTGCCCGACCTGGTGCACACGCACCCGTCGGAGACGGTGCGTGACGCGATCGGCATCCTGCGCGAGTACGGCGTCTCGCAGATGCCGGTCGTAGGGGCCGAGCCGCCGGTGATGGCAGGTGAAGTCGCGGGCAGTGTGTCCGAGCGCGAACTGTTGTCCGCGGTATTCGAAGGTCGCGCGAAATTGGCCGACGCGGTGTCGCAACACATGAGTGCGCCGCTTCCGCTGATCGGCGCCGGCGAACTGGTCAGCACCGCTGCCAAGACGCTGCGTGAATGCGATGCGGTGATGGTGGTGGAGGAGGGCAAGCCCGTCGGCGTGCTGACCCGTCACGACCTCCTGGGGTTCCTGTCCGACGGCAGCTCGCGGCGCTGACGGCCCGTAACCGTACTCATCAAGCCTGGCAAACAAATTCGTAAGCCCTTGTCATGGCAAGGAAATCCTGCCGCCTTCGTCCATCCGCCGGCGTGGCCGACTTCCCGATAGAAAACCCTGCGACAAGCCACATCTCAGGTAGGGTTAGCACGCTCATTCCCAGCTAAGGATATGACTGGAAGGCGTTCATGACCGATCAACCGCCGCCGCCCCCCGGGAACTTCCCGCCTCCCCCGTCACCGCCGCCAGGGGGCTACCCGCCTCCGCCGCAGGGCAGCGGATACCCGCCGCCTCCGCCGCAGGCCGGTCCGGGTTACGGTCCGGGTGCTCCGGTGCCGGCACCTGGCCTGCCGCAAGAGGCGTACACCCCGTGGATCACGCGGGTGTGGGCATACCTCATCGACCTCGTCCCGCTGCTCATCCTCGAGGGCATCGGCTGGGCGCTGTTCCTGGGCACGAGCGAAACGGCCTGCGTCACCGACACCTCCGAGTACAACCTCGGTGACTTCTGCACGTCGCGCGCGTCGACGATCGGCGTGGTTTCTATCGCGATCACGTCGATCCTTGCCATCGTGTATTGGATCTGGAACCTCGGCTACCGGCAGGGCACGACGGGCTCGAGCATCGGCAAGGGCATCATGAAGTTCAAGATCGTCAACGAAAAGACCGGCCAGCCAGTCGGATTCGGGATGTCCTTCGTCCGCGAGCTGATCTACTGGGTGGCTGCCGGACTCTGCGCGGGCGTGGTTTGGCTCGTCGCAGTGCTGTTCCCGCTGTGGGACGAGAAGCGCCAGACGTTGGTCGACAAGATCCTCAACCACATCGCCTTGCCGGTCTAGCGTCGAAACGGAAAGGTTCCGATGACCGATCAACCGCCCCCGGGCAACTACCCGCCACCGCCGCCGGGCGGATACCCTCCGCCTCCGCCGCCCGGTGGTTACCCGCCGCCGCAGCAGGGTGGCTATCCGCCACCGCCGCAGCAGGGTGGCTATCCGCCACCGCCGCAGCAGGGTGGCTATCCGCCACCGCAGGGCGCACCGGGTTACCCGCCGCCGCAGCAGGGTGGTTATGCGCCGCCACCGCCGCCACCCGGGCCGGCGCTGGCGAAAGAGGCCTACACGCCGTGGATCACGCGTGTCCTGGCCTACATCATCGACAGCATTCCGGCCGTCATCCTCGGCGGCATCGCGTACGGAATTCTGTTCGCCACGGGTGACACCGTCTGCGCCGAGTACGACTACGGCTACGGCGGATACTGCACGACCTCGCCGTCCGGAATCGGCATCGCGGTCGCCGTGCTGGCCTGGCTGCTCGCGCTGGCGTACGTCGTGTGGAACTACGGCTACAAGCAGGGCACGACCGGGTCGAGCATCGGCAAGGGGATCATGAAGTTCAAGGTTGTCAGCGAGAAGACTTGGCAGCCAATTGGATTCGGCACTTCGATTGTCCGTCAGCTGGCCCACATCGTGGACGCTCTGGTCTGCTACCTCGGCTACCTGTGGCCGCTGTGGGATGACAAGCGGCAGACCTTCGCCGACAAGATCATGACCACGGTGTGCGTGCCGCTGAACCCGCAGCCGCTGCCACCACAACAGCAATGACGTTCATCGGGCAGGCGCTGGTATTCTCAGCGCCTGCCCGAAGACCGAGGATGCATTGACTGTTCCTCCGCCACAGAATCTCCCGGCGCCCGATCCGGTGCTGCCGAAGGAGGCGTATACCCCCTGGTCTACTCGGGTGCTCGCCTTCCTGATCGACTGGTCGCCGATCTGGCTGGTCTTCCTCGTCCCGATGATCGGACTGCTCATCGCCGGCGATCTGGACTGCATCGACAATCTCTACGGCAGGGGCGACAGTTACTGTTCGTCGGGCGCGTCGAATTTCTGGAGTTCGGTCCAACTCGTCGCCTATCTGCCGGGGATCGCGTACTTCTTCTGGAACTTCTGCTACAGGCAAGGTCAAACGGGGCAGAGCATCGGCAAGACGGTGATGAAGTTCAAGCTCGTCAGCGTCAAGACCGGCCGGCCGATCGGCTTCTGGATGTCGCTGCTGCGCCAACTCGCCCACTACGTCGACCAAATCCTCTGCTACGTCGGCTATCTGTGGCCGTTGTGGGACAACAAGCGTCAGACGATCGCCGACAAGATCGTGCGCACCGTGTGCATTCCAGTTCAGCGGAACGCGCTCACGCCCGTCAACGCCTCGCCGATGACCAACTGATGTACTTCGGAGGTGCCCTCGTAGGTGAGCACCGACTCCAGGTTGTTCGCGTGCCGGATCACCGGATACTCGAGGGTGATTCCGTTGGCGCCCAGTAAGGTTCGACATTCACGGGCAATCTTGAGCGCCTCCCGGACATTGTTGAGCTTGCCGACGCTGACCTGTTCGGGCCGGATCCTTCCGTCGTCCTTGAGCCGGCCGAGGTGTAGCGCGAGCAGTTGAGCCTTGGCGAGCTCGACGGCCATGTCGGCGATCTTGGCCTGCGTCAGCTGGTAACCCGAAAGTGGCTTATCGAACACTTCGCGGGTGCCGACGTAATCCAGCGTCGTCTGCAGGCAGTCCCGCGCGGCCCCGACACTGCCGAACACGATGCCGAACCGCGCCTCCGACAGGCACGCCAGCGGACCGGACAGCCCACGCGCATCGGGCAGCTTGGCGTCGGCGGGCAGCCGGACATCGGCAAGGTGCAGCTCGGAGGTGACCGAGGCCCGCAACGAGAGCTTGTGCCTCATCTCGCGCGCCTCGAACCCGGGGGTTCCGGCCGGGACGACGAAGCCGATGATGCCCTCTTCGGCGCGGGCCCACACGACCGCGATGTCGGCGACGGATCCGTTGGTGATCCACATCTTCGAACCATTGAGAATCCAATCGGACCCATCGCGCTTGGCGGTGGTACGCATGCCTGCCGGGTTGGAGCCGAAGTCCGGCTCGGTCAGCCCGAAACAGCCGATGACGTCGCCGGTGGCCATCGCGGGCAGCCACTGGGTGCGCTGGTCCTCACTGCCCCAGCGGTGGATCGCGAACATCGCCAACGATCCCTGCACCGACACCAGGCTGCGCAGGCCACTGTCGACCGCTTCGAGTTCCTGGCACACCAGCCCGTACGCGGTGGCAGACGAGCCGCCACAGCCATAGCCCGTGAGGTGCATGCCGAGCAGGCCGAGCTTGCCCAGGTCGGACGCCAGCTCGCGGACAGGCACCTGGTCTTCTGGGCGCGCGGCCTCGAACCACTCGGCGATGTGCGGGCGCAGCCTCTGCTCGCCGAACCTGCGCACGGTCTGTCGCAGTTCGATGTCCTCAGGTGTCAGCAGGGCATCGAGTTCGAGAAGGTCTTCGATCCGGGTGGCGCTCATGGTCCATGTCTACACCGGGTCAGCGTCGCGAACCCCAGCGCTACGCTGAGCGTGATGACCGAACAGCACAGGTTTCTCCGACTGGCCACCAAGGCCATCCATGCGGGTTTCCGGCCCGACCCGGCCACCGGCGCCGTCAACGCCCCGATCTATGCCAGCTCGACGTTCGCCCAGGACGGCGTCGGGGGAATGCGCGGCGGCTACGAATATGCCCGCACCGGCAATCCGACCCGGACCGCACTGGAGGCCTCCCTGGCCGCGGTCGAGGAGGCCGCGTACGGGCGCGCGTTCAGTTCCGGTATGGCCGCCACCGACTGTGCTCTGCGCGCGGTGCTGCGCCCCGGCGATCACGTGGTCATGCCCGACGACGCCTACGGCGGAACCTTTCGCCTGATCGACAAGGTGTTCACCCAGTGGGGTATCGAGTACACGGCCGTCGCGCTCGGCGACCTGGACGCTGTGCGTGCCGCAATTACCGCGAAGACCAAGCTGATCTGGGTGGAGACGCCGACGAACCCGTTGTTGTCGATCGCCGACATCAGTGCGATAGCCGGGCTGTCGGGAAGCGCAAAGGTGTTGGTGGACAATACCTTTGCCTCTCCTGCCCTGCAGCAGCCGTTGCTCCTGGGCGCCGACATCGTGCTGCACTCGACGACCAAATACATCGGCGGCCATTCCGACGTGGTGGGCGGCGCGCTGCTGACCAACGACGAAGAACTGCACGATGCCTTCGGCTTCCTGCAGAACGGTGCCGGAGCGGTGCCGGGCCCGTTCGACGCCTACCTGACCATGCGCGGACTCAAGACGCTGGTGCTGCGCATGCAACGGCACAGCGAGAACGCCGCACTCGTCGCCGAATTCCTCGACGGCCATGCCGCGGTGGAGTACCGTGCTGTATCCCGGGCTGCCCGACCATCCCGGGCACGACATCGCCGCCAAGCAGATGAGCGGGTTCGGCGGCATGGTGTCGGTGCGCATGCGCGGGGGAGTTCAGGCGGCGCGCGACTTCTGCGCGCGCACCGAGAGTCTTCATCCTCGCGGAGTCGCTGGGCGGGGTGGAGTCGTTGATCGAGCATCCCGGGGCGATGACACACGCGTCGACGGCGGGCTCTGCGCTCGAGGTTCCCGACGACCTCGTACGCCTCTCCGTCGGCATCGAGGACTCGGCCGACCTGATCGCTGATCTCGAGCAGGCGCTAGCCTAGCGCCGATCGCATTGCCGACGCAGTCACCGCCAGGTTGAACTCGGGCAGTCCGGTCGGGTACTCGTGAACCCAACTGCCGCTTGACGATTTCGCCGGCCCGAGCGTGCACCCACCGCCAGCCGCGGGCGTTGAGGCTCAGCAGCGCACCGAGCCCGTCCACCGCATGCAGAAGCGAAATGATCGCCGCCGTGGCCGGCTTGGGAGGACTGCGGTCGAAACAGCGCCGAGAGCAGCGCCGCGCGGGCGTCGCCCACCCGGTCGCGGTTGGTCAACGGCCACGCGTAGGGATGGGTGAACCGGTTGGCCTGCAACCGGATACGCCGAATCTGACCGGTGTACTCGAGATAGTGCGTGAGGTCGGTCCTCGATGTGCTTGGACAGCTTCTTGACCGCAGCCCCGGGCGCATCGGCCGCCGCTGCAACAGCTGGAACGCCGGTTCGGCCACGGGGTCCGTCGCTGCCGGCACGGTGAGCGCGACGAGCTTGCCCGGCTCGGCCGGGTCACCGGTGATCGCCGGTCGTACCCGGCAGGCGTAAGCAAGGTCGAGCAGCACAGCGGCAGACAACACGCGCTGCAGCCGTTGACGTTCCAATGCGGGCTGAGCAGAGGCGTTGTCGAGCAGCAGCAGAAACAGGTCCTCGGCGATCTGCGCCATAGCCGGACTGTAATGCGACGCGAGTCCGGATCGGGCGCACCGAGTGCGGCCGGCCGCCGCGTCAGGAGTGGTATGGCTCGGCGCTGACCAGCGTGACCTTGACCGTGTTGCCGTTCGGCACCGTGTAGCTGCGGGTCTCGCCGACCTTGGCGTCGATCAGTGCATTGCCCAGCGGTGAGGCGGGCGAGTACACCTCGAGCTTGCCGTCGCTGACGCCCTCCTGCCGGGTGGCGATCAGGAACGTCTCGGTGTCGTTCTTGTCGTCGTCGTAGTAAACCTTGACCACCGAGCCGGGCAGTGCCACACCGGACTGCTTGGGGGCCTCGCCGACCTTGGCGTTGTTCAGCAGCTCCTGCAGCTGGCGGATGCGGGCTTCTTGCTGGCCCTGCTCCTCGCGCGCCGCGTGGTAGCCGCCGTTCTCGCGCAGGTCGCCCTCTTCGCGGCGGTCGTTGATCTCGGCGGCGATGACCGGTCGATTGGCGATCAGCTGATCGAGCTCTGCCTTCAGCCGGTCGTATGCCTCCTGGGTCAGCCAGGTGACCTGGGTGTCGGTCATGTCGCGCTCCCTCTTCGTTGCTCTCGCGCTCTTCGCGTAAGAAATCTCGTGTTACGGCGCCGGGAGCACCTGGTCAGGACATGTGTATTGCCGCAATAGCAAACGCCTAACCGCGCACCAAATGCAGCAATACACGGTCCCAGCAGGAACCGTGTATCCGAACATTCTAGCACCGCTGCGACAGCGGATTTTCACGTATTCGCAGTTCGCCGTTTGTTGTGCGGAGGGCCGGTTGACGTGTCTTTACGGGGCCACCAGGTACGGACGGGACGTCGGTGCCGCAGCCGTAGACGTCGCCGACGACGGGCGTCCGGCTGGCCTTGACGATGCTGGTCACCTGCACGGTCTGACTGCGTCGACGGCGGCACCAGCACCTCGCGGCGGCCGGTCTCGCTGCCGTCGACGGACCGGGCCCGCACGATGCAGACCACCGGGCGCGGCCGGGTCGTCGCGGGTGACGGTGATCGTGACCTCGACGGTTTCGTCGTCGAGCAGCCGGTATCCGCCCAGCTCGGCCTTGACGTCGCGGGCTGCCCAGCCGGTCGGCGGCAATCACGGCGATCGCAATTCCGGCGGCCAGGACCAGCGCGGTCAGTCCGATGGCGATCCAGCCGGCGGTTGCGGGCCGTCAGCCGCTGGCGCCCATAGCGCGCTGCGGGACGCTCGATCATGTCGTTTTTGGATGCCCGTGCGGTCGGGTAGTCGATCTACAGAACTGGAACTATAGGGCTACCCCGATGGTTGATATGTCTCGACGAACGCCGGCGCCAGCCCGGCATGACGAGCAAGGTAAGAGGAACCGAGGTTGAGTGAACTGCGGTTGATGGCGGTGCATGCCCACCCGGACGACGAGTCCAGCAAGGGCGCTGCCACGACGGCGCGCTATGCCGATGAGGGCGTGCGGTGATGGTGGTGACGCTGACCGGTGGCGAGCGCGGGGACATCCTGAATCCGGCGATGGATCTGCCCGAGGTGCATGGCCGGATGGCCGAGATCCGGCGCGACGAGATGGCCAGCGCCGCCGAGATCCTCGGGGTCGAACATCATGGCTCGGCTTCATCGACTCGGGTCTGCCCGAGGGCGACCCGCCGCCTCCGCTGCCCGAGGACTGCCTCGGGGTGGTGTCCGCTGGAGGAGCCCGCCGAGGCGCTGGTGCGCGTTGATCCGCAAGTTCCGTCCGCACGTGATGACCACCTACGACGAGAACGGCGGCTATCCGCATCCGGATCACATTCGCACCCATCAGGTGTCGATGGCCGCCTACGACGCCGCAGGCGACTATCGGCTGTTTCCCGAGGCGGGCGAGCCATGGGATGTGCTCAAGCTCTACTACACCCACGGCTTCGTGCGCAGGCGCATGCAGCTGCTCCAGGACGAGTTCGCCAAGAGCGGCGAGGTGGGCCCGTTTCGAGAAGTGGCTCAAGCACTGGGACGCCGATCACGACATCTTCGCCAAGCGGGTGACCACTCAGCGTCGAATGCGCGAAGTACTTCGCGCAGCGCGACGACGCATTGCGCGCGCACGCGACACAGATCGACCCCAACGGCGACTTCTTCCGTGCGCCGATCGAGTGGCAGCAACGGCTTTGGCCCACAGAGGAATTCGAGCTTGCCCGCTCGCGGGTTCCGGTGACGCTGCCGGAGGACCGACCTGTTCGCCGGGAATCGACACGATGAGCGGCGCACTCGCGCTGGCGGTCGACGTGCTGGCGCAGCAGCAGCCGCCGCGTGACACCGGCCCGACTTCGGTAAGGCCAGCCCGTTCGGCCTGTTGGTCGTCGTATTGCTGTTGATCGGCACAGGTCCTGCTGATCTGGTCGATGAACCGGCATCTGCGCAAGCTGCCGAAGTCGTTTGACCAGCGAGGGCCCGCAAGCCGTGCGGCAGGTCGCCGAACCGGCAGCGGCCCAGCCGCCGAATCCGACCCGCAGCCCACCGATGGCGCCGGAACGTGAGCCCGACGGCTAACACGGCTCTCGAGGCGACCAGCCCGTACTCTGCGCCAGCACGCCGACAACCCGGTGCACTGGCAGCAATGGACGCCCGAGGCGTTGGCCGAGGCGGCGTCGCGCGACGTGCCGATCCTGCTGTCGGTCGGGTATGCGGCGTGTCACTGGTGTCACGTGATGGCGCACGAGTCGTTCTCCGATGACCAGGTCGCCGCGGTGATGAACGACGGCTTCGTGAACATCAAGGTCGACCGCGAGGAGCGGCCAGACCTCGATGCGGTCTACATGAACGCCACCGTCGCGCTGACCGGACAGGGCGGCTGGCCGATGACCTGTTTCCTCACCCCCGACGGTAGGCCGTTCTTCTGCGGCACGTATTACCCGAAGCCGAATTTCCTGCAGCTGCTGGCGGCGGTCTCCGAGACGTGGCAGCACGCGGCGCGGCTGACGTGGAGGAGGCCTCCGACCGCATCGCCGACGAGCTGCGGTCGATGGCGTCGGGGCTGCCCGGTGGCGGCCCGCCGATTCAGCCCGCGCTCTGTGCGACCACGCCGTTGCCGCGGTGCTCCGCGATGAGGACGTCGAGCGCGGCGGATTCCTCACCAACCAGGCGGGCGCACCGAAGTTCCCGCCGTCGGCGCTGCTCGAGGCGCTGCTGCGCAGCCACGAACGCAGCGGCGACGTACTGCCCTTGGAGGCCGTCGAGCGGACCTGCACGGCGATGGCCCGCGGCGGGATCTACGACCAACTGGCAGGCGGGTTCGCCCGCTACAGCGTCGACGCGTCGTGGGTGGTGCCGCACTTCGAGAAGATGCTCTACGACAACGCCCTGCTGCTGCGGGTGTACGCGCATTGGGCCCGACGTACGGGAAACCCGCTGGCGCGCAGGGTGTCCGACCAGACAGCCCGGTTCATCATTGACGAGCTGGGCGCGGATGGCATGTTCACCTCCTCGCTCGACGCGGACGCCGACGGTCGCGAGGGACTGACATACGTCTGGACGCCAAGCCAGCTGCGCGAGGTGCTCGGCGACGACGACGGACGTTGGGCGGCAAATCTTTTCGATGTGACCGAGACGGGCACTTTCGAACACGGCAGCTCGGTGCTGCAACTGTTGGCCGATCCTGACGATGGTGAGCGATTCGACCGCGTGCGGACGGTGCTGTTGCAGCCGCCCGGCTCACCCGACCGCAACCGGGCCGCGACGACAAGGTCGTCACCGCGTGGAACGGACTGGCGATCACAGCGCTGGCCGAGGCCGGCGTTGCGCTGGGCCGACCCGAATACCTCGATGCCGCAATGCAATGCGCGCGCGCCATCGTCAATCTTCACGTCGTGGACGGTCGATTGCGACGGGCCAGCCTCGGCGGCCGGGTGGGTGACAGCGCCGCGATCCTCGAGGACCACGCCGCGCTGGCCACCGGTTTGCTGACGATCTACCAGATGACCGGCGAGCCTTTCTGGCTGGACCAGGCCGTCGTGCTGCTCGACGTCACGCTCGACCATTTCGCTGACCCCGACCGTGACGGCCGCTGGTTCGACACCGCCGATGACGCTGAGGCGCTGATGGTTCGGCCCGCCGATCCGCTCGACGGCGCAACGCCGTCGGGGGCCTCCCTGGTGGCCGAGGCCCTGCTGACGGCGGCCCATCTGGTTCCGGCGGACCGCGCCCAGCGGTATGGCGCCGCGGCCGATGCCGCGCTGGCGAAGTGCGTCGCCGATCCTGGCCCGTCTCCCGCGATCGGGCGGGCACTGGCTGGCGGTCGCGGAAGCCGCTGTGCGCGGCCCGATTCAGATCGCGGTGGCCTGCGACCCTGACGCGGTCGCGACCTGCTCGCCGCCGCGCGCACGCTGGCGCCAGGCGGTGCCGTCGTCGTCGGCGGTTCGGTGAACTCGTCGGAGCTGCTGATCGACCGCGACCGCGTCGACGGCTCCGATGCGGCCTACGTCTGCCGCGGACGGGTGTGCGACCTGCCCGTCACCACTGCCGAGGATCTGGCTGCTGCGCTGGAAGTCCCCGTGTAGCGTTCGGCGCATGCCGACCCCGGAAGACAACGCCAAGACCGTCAACCGCTACCTCGAGCTCGGCCTCGCAGGGCACGGCCGACGACATCGTTGAACTCTATGCCGAGGACGGCACCGTCGAGGACCCGGTCGGCAGTGAGGTGCACATCGGACGCAAGGCGATCCGCGGCTTTTACAACGCCGCTTCCGACCACCGGCGCCGAGGCCGAGGTCGATCACGCTGCGTGCGCTCGGCCACGAGGTGGCCTTCTTCTGGGCGCTGATCGTCGATCTCGGCGGCGGAAAGATGCGCATCGAGATCATCAGCGTCGATGACGTTCAACGACGAGGGCAAGATCGCATCGATGAAGGCCTACTGGGGCCCGGAGAACATCACCCAGGGTTAGGCGATTTTGCGCGCTAGGAGTGCTCAGCGCTCGCAAACGCACGCTAACCGCTAGAAGACGGCGAACCACATCGCGATGTAGTGGCAGATCGCGGCCACCGCCGTGCAGGCATGGAAGAACTCGTGGTGGCCGAATGTCGTCGGCCACGGGTTCGGCCACTTCATCGCGTAGAGCACGCCGCCGATGCTGTACAGCGCGCCGCCGACGATCAACAGCACCAACGCCGCGACGCCCGCGCCCTCCATGATCGGGCCGACGAACCACGCCGCGACCCAGCCGAGCAGCAGGTACAGCGGCACGCCCACCCAGCGCGGTGCCGACGGCCAGAACATCTTGAGCAGCACGCCCGCGATCGCCCCGCCCCAGACGATCCAGAACAGCACCCAACCCTTTGTCCGACGGCAGCGCCAGCAGGGCGAACGGCGTGTAGCTGCCCGCGATGAACACGAAGATCATCGAGTGGTCGGCGCGCTTCATCCACTTGCGCGCCGATCTCCGACTTCCAGTTCACCCGGTGATAGGTGCCGCTGACGCGCGAACATGGCGACGATCGTGAAGGTGTACAGCAGCGTCGCAAGCCCGGCGCGCGTCGACTCCACGCGACCACGACACCGACACCAGCGCCGCGCCGGCGATGAAGGCGACGATCGCCGAGTAGACGTGGATCCAGCCGCGTGCCCGCGGCTTGCCGATGAAACTGGCGACTTGATCGACGACGGCTTCGGGGAGGTCCTCGGCGTGTACCCGCGGCGGCTGTTGCTGGGCTTCGTCGGCGGTATCGATCTGGGCCATGTCACCTCCACCAATGGCATGGGGTCTGTCGACGGCCACAGTAGTCTGAATATTTGTGGCGATCATTCCTCGTCGACTCAAAGAACCCATGTACCGGGTCTACGAGATGCGGCTGCGTCAGGGGCTCGAGGCCTCGAAAGCCGACTTGCCGCGCCACATCGCCGTGCTGTGCGACGGCAACCGGCGATGGGCACGTGATGCTGGTCACGACGACGTCAGCTACGGCTACCGGGTGGGCGCCCGCAAGATCGCCGAGATGCTGCGGTGGTGCCATGAAGCCGGCATCGAGATGGCGACTGTCTACCTGCTGTCGACCGAGAACCTGCAGCGCGACCCCGAAGAGCTGGCCTCGCTCATCGAGATCATCACCGACGTCGTCGAGGAGATCTGCGCACCCGCCAACCGCTGGAGCGTGCGCACGGTCGGCGACCTCGAGCTGATCGGCGAGGAGCCGGCCCGGCGGCTGCGCGACGCCGTCGAGTCGACCAGCGGCAACGGCAGCTGGGATCTTCCATGTGAACCTGGCCGTCGGCTACGGCGGCCGCCAGGAGATCGTCGACGCCGTGCGCGCGCTGCTGGGCAAGGAACTGGCCAACGGCGCACACCGGCGACCAGCTGATCGAAGCCGTCACCGCCGAGGCCATCTCGGAGAATCTCTACACCTCGGGTCAGCCCGACCCCGACCTCGTCATCCGCACATCGGGGGAGCAGCGGCTGTCCGGCTTCCTGCTGTGGCAGAGCGCGTACTCGGAGATGTGGTTCACCGAGGCGTACTGGCCGGAGTTCCGGCGGGTCGACTTCCTGCGCGCGCTGCGCGACTACACCGCGCGCCACCGCCGCTACGGCAGGTACGATGCGACACTTGGATCATGGCTGCGCTGTCGGCGGTGGTCTTCTCGCTCAGCTGGTGGTTGGGCCTGTACCTGCTGGCCCGCAATCCGCGTAAGCCCGTGCTGGTGCTGGCCGCGGTCGGCCTGACGAGCTTCGCGGCGGTGGTGGCGCTCGACGCGGTGCGCATAGAAAGTGGTCTGCACGCTGCTCAGCAGCATCGAGGTCTATCTGGTCGTGGTGCCCGGCATCGCGTGGTTCGCGGTGCTGCTCGAGATGTCGCGGCCCGCCGACACCTGGCGCAGCCGGGCAGGCGAGATCGCGCTGATCGTAGGTGTCGCCGCATTGGCTTTCTTCGGCGCCGCGATGGCGGGCAATGTCGACGGCCCGATGCGGATGGGCCACTGGGTGATGTTCGCCGCGATCTCGCTGTCCTCACTCGGCGCGATGCTGCGGGCGGTGTTCGGACCGTGGCAGCCGAGGCCGGTGGTGGGCTACGTCGTGGTCGCCACGCTGTTCTTCGCGCTCGGCAACGCGATCCTGGTCATCCCGCTCGGGCTGGTGCCGAGCTGGCTGGCGCTGGCGTCCACGGGATGCGACGTCGTTCTGCTCGGCGTCGCCGTCGCGATGTGGGATGCGTTCGACGAGGGCCAGGCGCTGCGCGCGGACATGCTGCGCTCGTTCGTCGCAACCGGCGTGGTGGTGGTGCTGTTCGGCGGGCAGGCGCTTGATCGGCATGGCGCTGACGGGCGAGCGGACGGCGCTGACGGTGCTGCTGTTCACCAGCGTCGGCGATCGCGATCGCGATCAACGTGCTGGCCGATCCGCTGGCCGGTCTGCTGGACCGGCTCGCGTTCTCCCGGTCGCCCGAGTCTGCGCGCCGACCGCGCCGCGCTGCGCCGCACCGAAGCCGCGCTGCCGCTGCGGTCAGCCAACCCGCTCGACGGCATCGACGAGAACACCTTCGCCCGGCTCACCCGTCGCGCGCTGGGCCACTACGGCGACCTGTCCAAGCTCGTCGCCAGCCCGCTGACCGCACTGCCGATGATCGACGAGCGGCTGGCCGCGCGCGGCGCGCCCGACCAGCCGCTGGAACGGGCCAACGAACTCAAGGCGCTGCTGGCCGACCGCATCGCCCGGCTCAAGCCGCGCGACGGCGGCGAGTTCGGCACCACCGAGCAGTGGCGGCACTACAACTCGCTGTACTTCCCGTACGTCGTCGGTGTGCGCGCCTATGCGCAGAACGCCACCGCCGCCGGGCTCGACCCGGTCGCCCGGCAGGCGTGGCAGTGGTTCGTCACCGAGGTGCCGCAACGGTCGCTGCACAACTGGCAGAACGCCGCGGCCCGGCTGATCGCCGCCGATCTGCGCGGCAACCTGGTCGCGGCTCAGGACTGATTTCACCGCCTCTGACCTGCGGTTGGCAGTAGCTGGCAGCGTCTGGCGTCGATCTGGCAGTGGTATCTGAGCAACCTCGGTGCCATGACCGCAATCACCACCCGTCCGGTGCGGGAAGCTCGGACGAATGTCGCCGCCGCGCGCTCCAGGCGATTCGCTGCTACGTTTCGCCCTCCGCGCCGACGCCACGCTGTGCGCCGGACTCGGTCTGCTGGTCGCCATGGCCGCCGACCCGCTCTCGCAGCTGTCCGGCCTGTCGGCCACCTCCGAATGGATCGCCGGCGCCGCCCTGGTCGGCGTACGGTGCGGCGCTGTTCATGCTCGCCGGCCTGCCCGACGTCCGGCGCGTCGGCGTCGGCGTGCTCGCGCGGAAACATCGCGTTCGCGATCCTCGTCACCGTCGTCCTCGTCGCCGGCTGGCTGCCGCTGACCGAACTCGGCGTCGTCGCGACGATCGCGTTCACGGCCGTCACGGTTGGCCTTCGCCTACGCCCAATACCTCGGAGTGCGCCGCCTGGCGTGACTCCCACATGGCTGGTCCGGAGCCGCCGCCGTAAGAGGTTGCGGCGTCGGCTCCGGAACGGTCGACCCACCGATTCACCAACTGAGAGAGGAAATTTCATGACCGCCATCAGCACTCCCAAGCTCGCCGATTCGACCGATTCGTTGCTTCGCTTCGCCATGCGCGCCGACGCGACGATGCAGCGGACTCACGGGCATCGCCGGTATCCACTGGCAGGCTGGCTGGCCGGAGATATCGGGCACTTCGACCGCGTTCGAGTACTCGATGAGCGCGTTTTTCATCGCCTTCGCGGTCGGTGTGTTCGCCCTCGCGGCGCGGCCGTCGGTCAAGCGGGCCGGCATCGTGATCGCTGCGGGCAACGTGCTGTACGCGGTCGCGTCCGTCGTCTTCGTCCTCGCCGACGTCTTCCCGCTGACCACCAGCGGGCGTGGTGCTCGACGCTGGCCGGTCGGCGTCTACACGCTGGTGATGGCCGAGCTGCAGTACCAGGGCGTGCGCCGCATCAAGGCGTAAGCTTCGAGTTGCCACTCAGGCCGGCTCGACGATGTCGGGCGGGCTTTCGGCTACAGCTTGCGCAGCCGCAAGCCGGTTGATGGAGTGGTCGGCGTCCTTGCGCAGCACCAGCGTCGCGCGCGGCCGCGTCGGCAGGATGTTCTCGATCAGGTTGGGCCGGTTGATGGAATGCCAGATGTCGCGGGCGGCGAACACCGCCTGATCGTCGGTCAGCGTCGAGTAGTGGTGGAAGTGCGACGCCGGGATCGGCGAATGCCCCCGCGCGCATCGACAGGAACCGCGAGATGTACCACTGCTCGATGTCCTCGATGCGGGCATCGACGTAGACGGAGAAGTCGAACAGGTCCGAGACCATCAGCGCCGGGCCCGGTCTGGAGCACGTTGAGCCCCTCGAGGATCAGGATGTCCGGGATGGCGGACCATCTGCTTCTCGCCGGGGACGATGTCGTAGAGCAGATGCGAATACACCGGCGCGCATGTCACGTCGGCGCCGGACTTCACCGCGGTGACGAACCGCATCAACGCCCGACGGTCGTAGCTCTCCGGAAAACCCTTGCGGTGCATCAGGTTTCGTCGTGACAGTTCTGCATTGGGGTAGAGGAAGCCGTCGGTGGTGACCAGGTCGACGCGCGGGTGGTGTTCCCAGCGGGCCAGAAGTGCCTGCAGCACACGGGCGGTGGTCGACTTGCCGACGGCGACGCTGCCCGCCACCCCGATGATGAACGGCACCGGCCGGTCGGGATTCTGCTGCGGCTCGCCGAGGAACTCCGTGGTCGTCGCGAACAGCGCCTGCCTCGCGGCGACCTGCAGATGGATCAACCGGGCCAGCGGCAGGTAGACCTCTTCGACCTCGAGCAGATCGAGTTTTTCGCCGAGACCGCGCAGTCGCAACAGCTCGTCTTCGCTCAGCTTCAGCGGGGTCGACATGCGCAGCGCTCGCCATTCGGTCCGGTCGAACTCCACGTAGGGGCTCGGCTCGCTCAGCCGCGGCATGCGCTAAGTCTTGCAGTTAGCGTTGACCGCATGAACTCGGGCTTACATCAGCCACCCTGATCCGTGAATATCTGCTGCTCGGCTTGCGCTTCGACCGGGTCGAGGAAGGCTACGTCGACTCGTTCACCGGCGATCCCGAATTGCGCCGAGCCGTCGGCAACGAGCCGCCGCCGCGATCCCGCCGACCTCGCGCGCCAGGCCGAGCGCCTGCTCGCGGAGCTGCCGGGCGGGCTGGAACCGGCGCGCGCCGAATTCATCGGCGCCCACCTGCGCGCGCTGGCCTGCGCCGGCCGCAAGTTCGCGGGCCAGGACGTCGGCTTCGTCGACGAGGTGCGAGGCGTATTTCGACGTGCGCATCACCAAGGGGGACCCCGAGCAGTACCGCCAGGCGCACGCGAGGCTCGACGACGCGCTGGGCGGCAGCGGGCCGCTCGCCGAGCGAATGATCGCTTACCGCGCGGCCGAGGAGGTGCCGCCCGACCGCCTCGAGGAGTGCATCCACGCGTTCTCCAGCGCGCTGCGCGACCGGGTGCGGGCCGAATACCCGCTGCCCGACACGAGACCATCAACTACGAGGTGGTCACCGACAAGCCGTGGTCGGGGTTCAACTACTACCTCGGCGACTACACCTCGACCGTCGCCGTCAACGCCGACCTCAAGCAGCAGATGTCCAGCCTGCCGCGACTGGTGGCGCACGAGTCCTATCCCGGCCACCACACCGAGCACTGCCGCAAGGAGGCCGGCCTGGTCGAGGGGAAGGGCCACGCCGAGCAGACGCTGTTCCTGGTCAACACCCCGCAGTGCCTGATGGCCGAGGGGCTGGCCGACTTGGCGCTGTACGCCGCGATCGGCCCGAACTGGGGCGGCTGGGCGCGCGAGATCTACGCCGACCTCGGCCTGTGCCTTCGACGGCGAGCGCGGCGCAGGCGGTGTCCGAGGCGGCGGCCGCGCTGGCCGACGTGCGGCAGGACGCCGCGCTGATGCTGCACGACGAGCACCGCGACGTCGACGACGTCGTCGAGTTCCTCAAGCGCTGGCTGCTGGTCAACGACGAGCGCGCCCGGCAGATGCTGCGCTTCTTGTCCTCGCCGCTGTGGCGGGCCTACACCAGCACCTACGTCGAGGGCTACCGGCTGCTGCGGGGCTGGCTGGACGCCCGACCCGACGGGGTTTCGCTTCCGAGCGGTTCGGCCGGTCTGCTCGACGAGCCGCTGATCCCGTCGTCGCTGCGGTCGGCGTAGCCGATTAGGCTGAACGCCATGACCGCAGACTCCACCGTGACCGCCTCGCCCGGCGCCGAGTACGCCGATACCGCCAGCGTGGCCTACCGCGCCGCGCTGCAGGTCGATCGAGTCCGTCGAGCCCCGAATCGCCGCCGCGACGCGCAAAGAGCTTGCCGATCAACGGGATTCGCTCAAGCTGATCGCCAGCGAGAACTACGCCTCGCCCGCGGTGCTGCTGACCATGGGCACCTGGCTGTCCGACAAGTACGCCGAGGGCACGATCGGGCACCGGTTCTACGCCGGCTGTCAGAACGTCGACACCGTCGAGACGCGTCGCCGCCGAGCACGCCCGCGAGCTGTTCGGCGCGCCGTACGCCTACGTGCAGCCGCACTCGGGCATCGACGCCAACCTGGTTGCCTACTGGGCGATCCTGGCCACCCGGATCGAAGGGCCGGGACTGGCCGAGCTCGGCGCCAAGCACGTCAACGACCTGTCCGAAGCGGACTGGGAGCAGCTGCGCGGCAAGCTGGGCAATCAGCGGCTGATGGGCATGTCGCTGGACGCCGGCGGGCATCTCACCCACGGCTTCCGGCCCAACATCTCCGGCAAGATGTTCCACCAGCGCAGCTACGGCACCGACCCCGAGACCGGGCTTCTCGACTACGACGCGCTGGCCGCGGCCGCGCGCGAGTTCAAGCCGCTGATCCTGGTGGCCGGCTACTCCGCCTATCCGCGGCGGGTGAACTTCGCCAAGATGCGTGAGATCGCCGACGAGGTGGGCGCCACGCTGATGGTCGACATGGCGCACTTCGCCGGGCTGGTCGCGGGCAAGGTGTTCACCGGCGACGAGGACCCGGTGCCGCACGCCCACGTCACCACCACCACGACGCACAAGTCGCTGCGCGGTCCGCGCGGCGGTCTGGTGCTGGCCACCGCGGAGTACTCCGACGCGGTCGACAAGGGCTGCCCAATGGTGTTGGGCGGGCCGCTGTCTCACGTGATGGCCGCCAAGGCCGTTGCGCTGGCCGAGGCGCGGCAGCCCGTCGTTCCGCGCAGTACGCGCAGGCGGGTCGCCGACAACGCCAAGGCGCTGGCCGACGGCTTCCTCAAGCGCGGCGCCCGCTGGTCACCGGTGGCACGGACAACCACATCGTGCTGCTCGACGTCCAGTCGTTCGGGCTGACCGGGCGGCAGGCCGAGTCGGCGCTGCTGGACTCCGGCGTCGTCACCAACCGCAACGCGATCCCGGCCGACCCGAACGGCGCCTGGTACACCAGCGGCATCCGGTTCGGGACGCCCGCGCTGACCACCCGCGGGTTCGGCGCCGACGAGTTCGACCGCGTCGCCGAACTCGTCGTCGACGTGCTGACCAACACCCAACCAGCGCCAGGCACCGCTGGACCTTCCAAGGCGAAGTACACGCTGGCCGACGGCACCGCCGAGCGGGTGCACGCCGCCGCCGCCGAACTGCTGGACGCCAACCCGCTGTATCCGGGCTTGACGCTGTAGACACGCCGCACCCGATTTCGAGAAATGTGTGAATTCGGGTTACAGTTACTTTCATGGCACAGAAACCTGTCGCTAATGCGCTGATCCTCGAACTGGAGCCGGTCGTGCAGCAGGAGCTGCGTCGACACATCGACTCCGAGGACCTCTGGTACGCCCACGACTACGTGCCGTTCGAGCAGGGCGAGAACTTCGCCTTCCTCGGCGGACACGACTGGGATCCGTCGCAGGTGACGCTGCCCAAGGCCGTCACCGACGCGCTGGAGATCCTGCTGATCACCAAGGACAACCTCGCCGGATACCACCGCGAGTTCGTCTTCAGCTTCATCCTCGAGGACAAGTGGGGACGCTGGATCGGCCGGTGGACCGCCGAGGAGCACCTGCACGCCATCGCGCTGCGCAACTACCTCGTTGTCACCCGCGAGATCGACCCGACCGCGAACGAGGACGTACGCGTCGAGCACGTGATGAAGGGCTATCGCGCCGACACCTACAGCCAGATCGAGCGCCTGGTGTTCATGGCGTTCTTCGAGCGCGAACACGCCGTGTTCTGCCGCAACCTCGAAGCGCAGATCAACGAGCCCGTGCTCAAGGGCCTCGTCGGCCGCATCGCCAGCGACGAGGAGCGCCACGAGGAGTTCTTCGCCAACCTCGTCTCGCATCTGCTGTCCACCAGTCGCGAGGAGACGGTCGCCGCGATCGCGCGTCGCGCGGCCGAACTCGACGTGGTGGGTGGCGACATCGACGCCTACGCGGACAAGGTGGAACTCATGGCGCCGCCGGCATCTTCGGTCCCGAGCAGTTGCGCCAGGTCATCTCCGACCGGATCACCGCATTGGGGTCTGGCCGACGAGCCCGAGCTGAAGTCGTTCGTCTAACGCAAGTTAGCTACGGCGCGCCTGCACGGCGCATGTGCGGCGACGAGAGTAGCGTCGCTTCCGATGGCTAGCGACATGCTCTGCTATCCGGGCGGTACCGATCGTTTCGATCACGAGAGGACCGGCCCCGGTCCCAGTACCGCAGTGTCCGCCGAGATGTTCGTGCGGGGCCCGCATGAACTCACCTAGCCTCGAGGAGCGCTACGTGACGCATTCGCCCCTCCGGACCTACGTTCTCGACACCTCCGTGTTGCTGTCCGATCCCTGGGCGTGCACGCGGTTTGCCGAGCACGAAGTCGTGGTCCCGTTGGTGGTCATCAGCGAACTGGAAGCCAAGCGACACCATCACGAACTTGGCTGGTTCGCGCGGCAGGCACTGCGGATGTTCGACGATCTGCGCCTGGAACACGGGCGGCTTGATCAGCCGATTCCCGTTGGGACGCAAGGCGGGACGCTGCATGTCGAGCTCAACCACAGCGATCCGTCGGTGCTGCCTGCGGGTTTCCGCAATGAGAGCAACGACGCGCGGATACTGACCGTCGCGGCCAACCTCGCCGCGGAGGGCAAGCTAGTCACGTTGGTCAGCAAGGATATTCCGCTGCGGGTGAAGGCGGGCGCGGTCGGATTGAACGGCCGACGAGTATCACGCGCAGGACGTCATCACGTCGGGCTGGACGGGCATGGACGAGATCGACGTGTCCGCCGACGAGATCGACACCCTGTTCGCCGAGGGCGAGATCGATTTGGAAGCTGCCCGTAATCTGCCGTGCCACACCGGAATTCGTCTGCTCGGCGGCAACTCGCATGCGCTGGGCCGGGTCAATCCGGAGAAGAAGGTGCAGCTGGTGCGCGGCGACCGCGAGGTGTTCGGGCTGCGAGGACGCTCCGCCGAACAACGCGTCGCACTGGATCTGCTGCTCGACGAATCCGTCGGCATCGTCTCGCTCGGCGGAAAGGCGGGTACCGGTAAGTCGGCGCTCGCGCTGTGCGCGGGTCTGGAGGCCGTGCTGGAGCGCCGCACCCAGCGCAAAGTCGTGGTGTTCCGGCCGCTGTACGCGGTCGGCGGTCAGGACCTCGGCTACCTGCCGGGCAGCGAGAGCGAGAAGATGGGCCCGTGGGCCCAGGCGGTCTTCGACACGCTCGAGGGACTGGCCAGCCCGGCGGTCCTCGAGGAGGTGTGTCTCGCGCGGCATGCTCGAGGTGTTGCCGCTGACCCATATCCGCGGCCGCTCGCTGCACGACTCGTTCGTCATCGTCGACGAGGCGCAGTCGCTCGAGCGCAACGTGCTGCTGACCGTGCTGTCGCGGCTCGGCGCCGGATCGCGGGTGGTGCTCACCCACGACGTCGCCCAGCGGGACAACCTGCGGGTGGGCCGGCACGACGGCGTCGCCGCCGTCATCGAGAAGCTCAAGGGCCACCCGTTGTTCGCCCACATCACGCTGCTGCGCAGCGAGCGGTCGCCGATCGCGGCGCTGGTCACCGAGATGCTGGAGGAGATCAGCCCGGCGCTCTACCGTGATTTCTGTGCGTTTTGTTGCGCTGAGCGCTCGCGAACGCACACAAAGCACGGCCGGTAGGCTGCCAGGGTGCCGAAGCGACCCGACAACCAGGCCTGGCGGTACTGGCGCATGGTTCTCGGCGTCGTCGCGGCCGTCGCTCGTGGTGGTGATCGGCGCGCTGCACCGGCCACGTCCGACGGGCCGACGCCGACGCCGTCGACTGCGCACAGGTCAAGTGCGTGGCGCTGACGTTCGATGACGGGCCGAGCCCGTTCACCGACCGGCTGCTGCAGATCCTGAAGGACAACGACGCAAAGGCGACGTTCTTCGTGATCGGCAACAAGGTCGCGGCCAATCCCGCGGGCGCCAAGCGAATCGCGGACGCCGGCATGGAGATCGGCAACCACACCTGGGAACACCCCAATATGACCACGATCCCGCCGGAGGACATCGCGGCTCAGTTCAGCAAGGCTAGCGATGCCATCGAGGCGGCGACCGGGTCAGCGGCCGAATCTGGTTCGCACCGCAGGCGGGCTGGTCAACGACCAGGTGCTGGCCGAGGCCAAACAGCAGGGCCTGGCCGACATCAACTGGGACGTCATACCTTTCGACTGGATGAACGACTCGAATACCGCCGCTACCACCTACATGCTCAAGACGCAGATCAAGCCGAGACTCGGTGGTGCTGTTCCACGACACCTACTCCAGCACCGTCGACGTGGTGTATCAGTTTCTGCCGGTGCTGAAGGCCAACGGCTACCACATGGTGACGGTGAGCCAACTGCTCGGAGCGCGCGAACCCGGCAGCAGTTACGGCAGTCGCGAAAACGGCCCACCCGCCAACGACATTCGCGACATTCCCGTCGGCGAGATCCCGACGCTACCGAATACGCCGTCGCCTGCACCGATGCCCAACCTGCCGATCACCGATATCCCGGAACAGAATTCGGGCGGCCCCAACAACGGCGCCTAGGTCGGGCGCGTCAGGCGCCAGGAGGCAGTGTGCGCACCGATTCGGCGTTCGTCCTCACCGTCCTCGTGCTGTGTTATGCGGTTGTCTCGGGTCTGGTCAAGCAGTGGTACGTCGCGCCCGCGTTGATCTTTGTGATTGTCGGGATGGCGTTGGGCCCGTTCGGCTTCGGTGTGCTCGATGGCCAGACCGGCACCAGCAGCTTCACGATTCTGGCGCAGTTGGCGCTCACCGTGATCCTGTTCAACCAGGCCGCGATGCTGGACGTGCCGTCGGTGGTGCGCCGCGGGCATCTGACGTTCCGGCTGCTGGTGATCGGCATACCGTTGTCGATCATTCTCGGTGCGCTGGTCGCGCTGGCGGTGATGCGCGTGATGCCGTTGTGGGAGGCGGTGTGCCTCGCGACCATCGTCGCGCCGACGGAGGTCGCGTTGATCGAC
Source organism: uncultured Actinomycetota bacterium (assembly GCA_963793055.1). GTDB lineage: Bacteria > Actinomycetota > Actinomycetes > Mycobacteriales > Mycobacteriaceae > Mycobacterium. The sequence continues at coordinate 270,752 of CAWBYS010000010.1, forward strand.
GCGTTGACCGACGACCGGCGCATTCCGCAGCGCGTCCGCCATGTGCTGTCGACCGAGAGCGGCTTCTACGACGGCTTCGCGCTGGCGGCCATGCTGGTCGCGGTGGCGTTGGCCTCCGAGCAGAACGACCCGAATCCGGCCCGGTGGGGATGGTTCGCGATCCGCACCGAAGTGCTGTCACTGGCGATCGGTCTCGGGGTCGGGGTGGTCGGCGGCCTGCTCATCGTGCGCTCGCGCCAGCGCGGATGGATGAGTGACACCTGGGCTCAACTGGCCACTCTCGCATTGGCATTGGTGTGCTTCGAGCTCGGGGAGCGGATACACGGCAGCGGCTTCGTGGCGGCCTTCGCTGGTGGCCTGGCCTATGCGTGGATAGTGCGGCGGGCGGGCGAACAGATGCCGTCGCAGGTGACCGATGCGGCCGGTCAGCTGCTCGAGTTGGTGGTGTTCGCGATGTTCGGCAGCTACGCCGTGATCGTGGGATGGCGCGATGCGGACTGGCGGGTGGTGCTGTTCGCCGTCGTCGCGCTGCTCGTCGTGCGCCTGGTCGCGGTGTCCGCCGCGCTCATCGGAAGCGATCTGCCCGCCCGCAGCAGGTTGTTCATCGGCTGGTTCGGCCCGCGCGGAATCGGGACCCTGGTGCTCGGCCTGCTGATGATCGAGCGTGGGGAGATCCAGCAGGCCGATTTGATCACTCAGGCGGTCGTCGTCACGGTGACGGTGAGCCTGGTGATCCACAGTCTGACGACGCCGTTCGGCGTCCGACTCTGGCGCGCCCCGGCGTCGCAGAATGCGCCGAGCTAGCGCCGGCGAGCCCCCGCACGAGGTACCACCCCGCCGCCGCTGCGCCGCCGAGCGCCACCACCCGGTCGGCGCGGTCGGCCTTCGGCAGGCCGAGCAACGACGACCAGTCCGAGCACCGCAAAACCGGTGCCCAGCGCTGGCTGGCTGGTGGCCGTGGTGACCAGAGTGGTGGTCTGCACAGCCTGCAAAGGTCCTGGCGCAAGGATCTGGTCGACGCGCACCGGTTCTCCTTTTGACGGCGTGATTCTCCGGGCGACTCGACGCTAGTTCGCAACACGGCAACGAGGAATCGGGTGTTTCCCTACACCTGAGCCAGTCACGTGCGTCCGATGTGGCGGCCGAACTCGGCCCTCGACCTGATGCCGAGTTTCCGATAGATCCGGGCCAGGTTGGCTTCGACGGTCTTGGGGCTGATGAACAGAGCCGTGGCGACGTCGCGGTTCTTCATGCCCGAGGCAGCCAGCTCGGCGACACGCTGCTCCGACGGCGTGAGCTGTCCACTCTGGCGCGGTCCGACGTTCGCGCGCACCAACTCGGAGCGGGCGCGGTCTGCCCACAGCGGAGTGTTCAGCTGCTCGAAGACGGTGAGCGCCTCCTGCAGGCTGGCCGAGGCCGTTTCCTTCTTGCGTTGCCTGCGCTCGAGCTGGCCCAATAGCAGAAGGGTTCGCGCCCGTTCGAACGGCATCGTCAGCGCGTCGTGCGCGGTCATCGCCGCCCGTGCGGCGTCGTGTGCGCCGTCGAGATTCCCGCGGGCCGCCAACAGCATGCTGCGCGTGCGGGCACCCATCGCAGTCATCCACGCTCGATCGAGCCTCCGGCCGTTGCGTTCGAGCGCCTCGATCAGCGGCTCGGCCTCGGCGAGCCGGTCGGTCTGCACGAGCGCCTCGACCGCATCCGGAAGAAAGCCCGCGCCGGGCAGCTCGGTCGGTGTGGACTCCGGATCGAACGTCGACAGTAGCGGCGCAAGCGCCGCCAACGCGGCTTCGTAGTTACCCAGCGAGACCTCGAGGAATGCCAGCGTGGCCAGCACACGGTCGGCCAACCGGAAAGTGCCTGTCCGCCTTCCGATGTCGAGGGACTCATCAATGGCCTGCCGGGCCTCGGCCTCGTCGCCTGCAAAGGCGGCCACCTGTGCGCGCAGACTGTTCGCCAGAAACAGCGGAGTGTTGCCGCCGAGTTGGCGGGCCTGCTCCATGGCGTCCTCGGCGACCAGGTCGGCCTTGACGAAATCGCCCCGCCAGATCGAACTCATCACCACGTGCTGAGCGATGAAAACGTCTTCGCCCGCTTCGCCTTTTTCCATGCAGCGCAGCCGGATTGCGTCCAGCGCCTTTCGGGCGCGATCCAATTCGCCGGTGAACTCCTGCAGTAGGGCGTGTTGCACCCTGGGCCGGAATACCAGCGGCGTGTAAGCGTGCGGATCCTCGAGCTCGAGCGCACGTGCCATGGCGGTGTCGTCGAAGCCGTGTCCGCATTGGAATCGCAGCATGCAGCGCATGCCGAGGGCCATGCTCAGCAGATGCGGTTGACCGACCCGCTCGGCGTCCGACACCGCCAGCTCCGCCGTTTGCAGGCCTTCGTCCAGCTCGTTGGAGTGGAGAAGGCAATATGCCAGCGTCACCGATATCGGCACTCGCAGTGGGCTGTCGGGGTCGGCATCGCTCAGGGCTTGGCGCAGCACACGCACCGTCTCCAGGAACCCCTCGCCGTAGAGTCGCACAACGGCCAAGCGGCTCAACGCTTCTGCTCGCAGATTCCCCGGCGCCAGCCCCTCCACGGTCTCCTCGAGAACGGTTGCCGCACGCTCCTGGTCGCCGGCGTCGAAGTGGTGCAGCGCCGAACTCAGGCGGCGCTCGGGAGTGTCGCCACCGAGGCCGATCGCCAAGTCCATCAGTTCGGCGGCCGCGGCGGGCGCTCCGCGCATGCGCGCCGAATCGGCTGCCGCGTCGAGCGCCTGAAGCGTTGCGTCGTCACCGCTGGTCGCCGCCAAGGCCAGATGTCGGGCGCGTAGCTCCGGTTCGTCGACGAGATCAGCCAGCCGGCGGTGCATCGCGCGGCGCCGGCTCGGCGGTGCCTGCGCGTAGACGCCTCTGGCCAGCAGCGGGTGCGCGAAATGAATCCGGTTGCCGTCTATCGCGATGACGCCTTTGCTTTCGGCGATTTCGAGCAGCTCGACCACCCGATCGTCATCGCTTATCGTCGCGCTCGACACCAGCTCGACCGTCGGTGCCGCCATGCACGACGCCGCTAGCAGCGCCTCGTGCACGTCGGGATCGAGACTGCCGATCCTTGCCTCGACGACGTCGGTGAGCGTGCGCGGAAGAAGCGTTTCACCGCCGGGGTTTCGCACTTCGATAGCCCGGGCCAATTCGATTGCGTAAAAAGGATTTCCGCCCGACAAGGCGTGAATACGACCCATCGTCGGGCGCGAGAACGACCTGCGCAACCGAGAGGTGACGGCCGAGTGTAGATCGTGAACACTCAACGGGCTCAACCGGATCCGGTTGACGGATTCCGGCCGTGGCAATTGCAGCCAGGCGACGCTCGCGCCGTCGTCAGCTTCGGTGCGGACACTACCGATGATGCCGACCGACCCGGTCAGCCGCCGCGCCGCGAACGCCAGGACGTGGCTGCTCGACGGGTCGAGCCACTGCAGGTCGTCGATCGCCAACAGCACCGGGCCGTCATCGGCGAGACGTTCGAGCACCGACAAGAAGGCCGCCGCCACCGCACGCTGGTCCGTCGTGGCGCCGTTGTCCGCCCGCAACAGCACCTGGTCCACGGCAAGCAGCTGGGGTGCCGGCAGGTCGGTCCACGCGAGGGCATCGACGTCGTCGAGCAGGTCGGCCAGCGCCGTGTACGCGAGCACCGATTCGGCGGCGGCGGCGCGTGCCGAGAGCACGCGGAAGCCGCGCGACTTGGCCTGCTCGACCGCGGCTAACCAGAGTGTCGTCTTACCGATACCCGGCTCGCCTTCGATCAGCAATGCCGACGGCGCGATGGTTGCTGAGGCCAAGAACTCGTCGACGGTCCGACTTTCCATCGGCCGGCTTTTCAGGTCAGCCCCCGGCACTATCGCCCCCGACACAGAAGACAGAATTACAGCTAACCGCGACGGCCATTAAAGCAATCGCAGATTTTTCGCCGGCAGTCGTTGACGGCAACGTTCCTATACCCGTTAAGTTCCCGATCTACCCACGTGCTGCGCGGCCCCCCAACCATGGGCGCGCCTAGCTTGTTTGTGCTCTTCGCGCAAGCGCTCATCGCTAGCTTGTTGCTCTTCGCGCAAGCGCTCATCGCCGGTCCTCCTTGACTTTCGCCATCGCCAGCACGTCAAGGCGTTTGTCGAGTTCCTCCAGCGACAGCTTGTCGCCGATCAGCCCGCGGTCGATGACCGTCTGGCGAATGGTCTTCTTCTCCTTGAGCGCCTGCTTGGCGACGGCGGCCGCCTCCTCGTAGCCGATCGCGGAGTTCAGCGGTGTCACGATGGACGGTGACGACTCGGCCAGTTCGCGCAGCCGCTCCTCGTGGGCGACCAGGCCGTCGATGCACTTCTCTGCGAACAACCGCGAGACGTTCGTCAGAATCTTGAACGACTCGAGGATGTTGCGGGCCATCATCGGGATGTACACGTTGAGCTCGAATGCGCCGTTGCCGCCGCCCCATGCGACCGCGGCGTCGTTGCCGATCACCTGAGCGGCGACCTGCGTGACAGCTTCGGGGATAACGGGATTCACCTTGCCCGGCATGATCGAGCTACCCGGCTGCAGATCGGGCAGCTGGATCTCGCCGAGGCCGGTCAGCGGACCGGAACCCATCCACCGGATGTCGTTGGCGATCTTGGTCAACGACACGGCGATGGTGCGCAGGGCGCCGGAGGCTTCGACGAGCCCGTCGCGCGCGGCTTGGGCTTCGAAATGGTTTGCCGCGACCCGTAATTCAGCAAGGCCGGTCTGTTGTGTGAGCACCGTGACCACCCGCTCGTCGAAATCGTCGGGTGCGTTCAGGCCGGTGCCGACCGCCGTTCCGCCGATGGCCAGCTCACCGAGCCGGGGAAGACACCCGCGCACCCTTTCTATACCGGCCTGCACCTGGCGGGCATACCCGCTGAATTCCTGGCCCAGTGTCACGGGAACGGCGTCCATCAGGTGGGTGCGGCCGGACTTCACCACCGTGCGCCACTGATGCGCCTTGGAGTCCAGCGCCTCGTGCAGCACCTCCAGCGCCGGGATCAGATGTCGCACCGCGGCTTCGGTGGCCGCGATGTGCGTCGCGGTCGGGAAGGTGTCGTTCGACGACTGCGACATGTTGACGTCGTCGTTGGGGTGCACCGTCACGCCGTTCGCGCCCGGCGATACCGGCGATCACCTCGTTGGTGTTCATGTTCGAGCTTGTGCCCGAACCGGTCTGGAACACGTCGATGGGGAATTGGTCGTCGTGCAGGCCGTCGGCGATCTCGTCTGCCGCTGCGATGATGGCGTCCGCCTTGTCGCCGGCGAGCAGCCCGAGGTCCTTGTTCACCTGCGCGCAGGCGCCTTTGAGCAGTCCCAGCGCGCGGATCTGCGTGCGCTCCAGGCCGCGGCCCGAGATCGGGAAGTTCTCCACGGCTCGCTGGGTCTGCGCGCGCCACAGCGCGGTGACCGGCACCCGGACCTCGCCCATGGTGTCGTGCTCGATGCGGTACTCAGCGACATCCTGGTCTGCCTTGGGAGACGACTCGACGCTCATGTGTGCCCTTCTTGTCTTGGATGATTTACGGCAGCGGGTAGACAGCGTTGCTGTCGCCGGTGAAATCGATGGCGGAGTATTCGTTGAGCTTGGACAAGCCGGTGGTAGGCCTCGATCATCCGCACGGTGCCGGACTTGCTGCGCATGACGATCGACTGGGTGGTGCAGCCGCCGCCGTAGTAGTGGACGCCCTTGAGCAAGTCACCGTCGGTGACGCCGGTGGCGCAGAAGAAGACGTTCTCGCCGGACACCAGGTCCTCGGTGGACAGCACCGCCTCGACGTCGTGGCCCGGTCGATGGCCTTCTGGCGTTCCTCGTCGTCCTTGGGCGCCAGCTGGCCCTGGATCGCGCCGCCCATACAGCGGATGGCGGCTGCGGTGATGATGCCTTCGGGTGTGCCGCCGACGCCGACGAGCAGATCGGTGCCGGAGTTGGGCCGGCACGCCGAGATCGCGCCCGCGACGTCGCCGTCGGTGATCAGGCGGATCCGCGCACCGGCGTCCCGGACGTCGGTGATCAACTGTTCGTGGCGGGGCCGGTCCAGGATGCACACGGTCAGGTCGGCCACCGACACGTTCTTGGCCTTGGCGACCTTGCGGATGTTCTCACCGATCGGCGCGGTGATGTCGATGCGTCGACGGCGTCGGGCCCGACGGCGATCTTGTTCATGTAGAACACCGCCGACGGGTCGAACATCGCGCCGCGCTCGGCGACCGCCAGCACCGAGATGGCGTTGGGCAGGCCCTTGCTCATCAGCGTGGTGCCGTCGATCGGGTCGACGGCGAAATCGCAGTCCGGGCCGTCGCCGTTGCCGACCTCCTCGCCGTTGTAGAGCATCGGCGCGTTGTCCTTCTCGCCCTCGCCGATGACCACGACACCGCGCATCGAGACCGAATTGACCAGCTCACGCATGGCGTCGACGGCGGCGCCGTCGCCGCCTTCCTTGTCGCCGCGGCCCACCCATCGTCCCGCTGCCATGGCGCCGGCTTCGGTGACCCGGACGAGCTCGAGGGCAAGGTTGCGATCGGGGGCTTCCCCGCGGGCAGGGCTCATGCGGCAGATTCTCCCAGACCGGGTCGCGTTTGGGAGCTGGGATACTGGGCGCATGACGACGCAGTCCAGAGCCGGGGTCAGCCGGGCCTGAAGTGGCCGGCCCGCCGGCAACCCAGCCTGAAGTCGCCGGCCCTCCGGCCGCGAGGTCGAACGTCGCCGGCCCTCCGGCTCCGGCGGCGAAGTCGCGGCTGCTGCAGGACGGCCGCGACATGTTCTGGTCGATGGCGCCGCTGGTGCTGGCGTGCATCGTGCTGGCCGGGGTGCTCGGGATGTGCTCGTTCCAGGCCAGCGGCCCGGGCAAGGGCCCGACGCCCGACCTACGACGCGCCGGCCGCGCTGCAGGCCGACGCCGACGCGCTCAAGATCCCGATCCGCCTACCGCAGCTGCCGGCGGGGTGGCAGTCGAACTCCGGCAGCCGCAAGGGCATCGAGGGCGGCCGCACAGATCCCGCGTCCGGCCAACACGTGCGTGCGGTCAGTTCCACCGTCGGATATCTGGCGCCAAGTGGCATGTACTTGAGCCTGACGCAGAGCAACGCCGACGAGGACAAGCTCGTCGCTTCGATCAACACCGGATCTCTATCCCGACGGGCGTCGCAGGACGTGAACGGGGTGACGTGGGTGGTGTACGACGGCGGGGAGCAGGACGGCAAGCCCGCCGAACCGGTGTGGACGACGCGGCTGAACGGCCACGCGGGCCGGCGCAGATCGCGATAACGGGCGCCGCGGGTACAGACGAGTACCGTACGCTTGCGGCGGCGACGCAGACCGCCTCGCCGCTGCCCGCCGAAGTAGGAGATGCCATGACCGCGCCGGAAGCCGACCTGACCGGTTGGACCGTCGCACCGTTTTCGGCGGCGGGCTTCACCTATGACGTCTACCGCAAGGGCGAGGGGCCCGGCGTGGTGCTGATCCCGGAGATGCCCGGTCTGCACTCCAGGGGTGCTTGGCGCTGGGAAATCATCTGGTGGACAACGGGTTCACGGTCGCCTCACCGTCTCTGTACGGCACGCCCGGCGCGGCGGCGGTGCGGCCCGGTGCATGCCCGGTCATGCTGCGTGGTTGTGTGGCAAAGGAATTCGCGGCATTCGCGACCAATGCCGATCGGCCGGTGGCGCACTATCTGCGCGCCCTGGCGCGCGACTTCAACGAGAAGACACCCGGCAAGGGCGTCGGGGTGATCGGCCAGTGCTGGAGCGGCGGCTTCGCGCTGGCCGCTGCGGTCGACGACAGCGTGCTGGCGCCGGTGCTGAGTCAGCCGTCGCTGCCGATTGGTCTGACGGCCAAGCACAAGCGTGACCCCGGGCTGTCCGAAGGCGAGCTGAAGGTGATCGAGCAGCGCGCCGCCGACGAGGGACTGTGCGCGCTCGGGCCTGCGTTTCAGCGAAGACCCGCTGTCCCCTGGCGAGCGCTTCAAGACGCTCAAGGACCGGCTCGGCGATGCGTTCGAGGTGATCGAGATCAACTCGAAGAAGGGCAACGCGCACGGTTTCGGCAAGATGGCCCACTCGGTGTTGACGTGGAGATGCGCGAACAGGACGGCCACCCTGCCTTCGAGGCGCGCAAGCGCGTCGTCGAATTCCTGACCGAGCGACTGACTTAGTCGCCGGTGCGCGTCAGCGACGTTGTCGAACTCACTGGTGCCCGCACACGGGCCGTCGAGTGCTTGCTCGCTGACATGGCCGTGTACGACGGCGATAGTGGATCCGCCGGTGTCGGCGGCAACAGGAATTCGCCGTGCCTGACTTTCGTCGCCGTCCCGCTCGGTTGACAGGTGCCCGGGAACGGGGCGCTGGTCTCCGTCCATTTGCCGTCGGCGAAGACGAGCGCCCGGGAGAAGCCCTCCTTCGTCAACAGGTATGTCAGACAGCGGTCCCCGGTCCGAAGGCACACGGTCTGTGCGGTGTAGGTCATTGCGGGCTGCCGGGCGCGCCGGGCGGGACGTCGGCGGTGACGTTGGCGGAGCTGTAATCGTAGGTGCCGCGGAAGCCGCTGGCCGGCAGTGCTTTTCCTGGCCGGCTGGGTCCGCCGGATCGGGGAGCATGACGCCGGGATCCGCGTTGCCGGTGCGGGTCAGGGTGATCCGTTGGCGGGTTGAGCCGGCGCATGTTTCGAGCGCGCCGCGGCCGGCGTATTCGCCGGACAGCGTGCCGTCCGGTTTGGGCTCCAGGACGAAGCTGTCCCAATTCGCGGTGTCCAGCTCGTCGCCGCCGTCGGCCGGTTTGCACTTGCCGGCCCAAGTCTCGACGGCGATCCAGCGTCCGTCGACGTAGTCGAGTACCAGGTCAGCGGCGACCACTTCGGACTGAAGCACGTTGGGCTCGTGGGCATTCGGTGCGGCGGCAGTGGCGACGCAGGCGCCGTCCGTGCACGCCGACCGGATCATCAGATCGGAAGTACCCGCGCCGTTGGGCAGCTGTTGTCCGTTATCTGTGATGAAGTTGCCGACGTCGACTCGATAGGTACCGTCGAGGCTGGGTCCGGATTCGCCGGCCGAGGTCGTTGCCGGTGCTGTGGACGATCCTGCAGTGTTGTCCCCGACGAGCACGCCGCACACCACGGCCATGACGCTGGCCATGACGCTCGCAATCGCGATGACACTGCCGAGAATGCGCATCCGCCCACTCCATTGCGTTTTCAATGTGTAGATCAGATTAGGTGAAACGCAGCTCTGATGCCGTGGTCGAAATCGCTACGACTTCGCGCTCGCCCGTCTCACGCCGGCGACCCAACCACCAGAAGGGATTGCGCCGCTTGGGTTTTTCGTCCTTCTCGTCGGGTTCGTCCATCGGCACGCCTTTGTACACCGCCAGGTAGACGCTGATGGTCGTGACGATGACGATCATCAGCACGGGCCCGATCACGATGCCCCAGGCGCCGAACATCGCGATGCCGGCGAACACCGCGAGCAACATCAACGCCGGGTCCAGGCGCGCCTCCCGCGGCACCAGGATCGGTCGCAGGAAGTTGTCGACGTTCGTCATCGACGATGATGTGGAACAGGATCACGAACACGCCGCCGAAAATGTTGCCGAACAGGATCATTCCGACTCCGAACGGAATCGTCACGATGCCGCTGCCCAGCGGGATGACCGACAGGGCGGACAGCAGGACTGCGAACAGGAAGAAGCCCTGGTGGAATCCCGCGATGTAGATCGACACCGCGCCGCTGACACCCTGACAGACGGCGATGACGAACTGGCCCATGACGGTGCCCTTGACCATCGCGCCCATCTTGCCCATGTACATGTCGGTGATCTCCTCGCCGAGCGGGTTGAGCCGACGGATGAGCGTGCAGCACCTTGTCACGGTTGGTCAGCAGCGACAGGAAGACGTACAGGAACAGGATCGCCGCCGTGACTCCGCCGAACAGTCCGCCCGCGGCACCTTGAGGAAGACCGAGCAGCCACTGTCCGGCCTCCTGCGCCACCTTGGTCATCGAGCTGCGCAGCGACTCCGGGGTGACGGTGACGTCGATGTACGGCACTCGGTGCAGCGTCGTCGTTGACGAACGGCCAGCGCGCTGATCGCCCAGGGTCGAAAGGTCGGTGCGCTCGACCCATTCGGCTACCCGCTCGACCATGGTGGTGATCTGAACGACCGCGAGCGCGACGAACAAGCCGAGCGGCACTATCACCGCAGCGATGGCTGCCAGCAGCGTCAGCGTTGCCGACAGGCCGGTGCCGAACCGCTTGTTGAGCCGGTTGAACAGCGGCGTGAACAGATACGCGGCCACCGCGGCCACCACGATCAGGATGAAGTAGCCGCGCAGGAAGTAGGCGCCGAACACGATGGCGATGATCGTCGCCACTGCAAGCGCACGCTTCTGGGTGAGCGTGAATTCGGTATTCATTGCGGCTATGTCTAGCGAACTTTGGCGCGCTCCTGCGCTTGTTTGGCGCGCTGACCGTAGATGAACTTCATCGACATCCGGTTCATCAGCGAGGGGGCGAGCCTGGCGAACAGCCATTGGCCGCGGGCGATGCGCGGTTTTACCAGGATCGCTTTGTTCTTCTCGATGGCGCGCAGCACGTCGCGAGCCAACCGGTCGGCGTCGTAGGGCTTACCGCCCTGGGCCTGCAGGAAGTAGTCGCGGCCGACGAACCCGCCGATCGCGCCCTTGTCGAGGATCGGCGTCTCGACTGCGGCCGGACAGACCACGAGCACGCCGACACCGCGGGGGACGGCCTCCGACCGCAGCGCCATCGACATGCCGACGACAGCGTGTTTGGTCGTCACATAGCTGGTGATCTGTCCTGCGGCGGTCAGCCCCGCCATCGACGCGGTGTTGACGATATGTCCGTGCCCTTGCTTCAGCATCTGCGGATACGCGGCCGCGACGCCGTGCACCACGCCGCGGATGTTGACGTCGATGATTGCGTTCCACTGGTCAAGCGTCAGCAATTCGGTGTCGCCGCCCCAGCAGATCCCCGCGTTGTTGAACATCAGATCGAGCCGTCCCGACCGGTTCACCACATCGTCGACGACAGCCTGCACGGCCGCTGCGTCGGTGACGTCGAGGGCTGCCGCGCGGGCGCCGATGGCCGTTGCCGTCTTCTCGGCGGCGTCGGCGTCGATGTCGGTGCACACCACGTCGGCACCCGCGTCGGCCAGCGCACGGCACAACGCCGCGCCGATGCCCGATCCGGCGCCGGTGACGATTGCTGTCTTGCCAGCCAGCTTGCTGCCGAAACTCATTGCGCCGCAAGCCTCATCACGTGGGCCATGATGTCTGGGTATTTCTTCAGGTGCGCGCCGCCGTTGATGTCGAGGACCTCGCCGGTCAGCCAAGACGATGCGGGGGAGCACAGATACCGCACCGCTTCGGCGATGTCCTCCGGCCTGCCCGCGCGGCCGAGCGCGGTGTTATCCACGTAGTCGTCGACCACGCCAGGTACCGCGGCGGCGGGCTCGGTGAGCGGGGTATGCACGAAGCCCGGCGCCACCGCATTGACGCGAATGCCGCGGGGTCCGAACTCGAGTGCCGCGACCTGGGTGAGCATGGATAAGCCCGCTTTGGCCGCGCAGTAGGCGCTCATGCCCGCGGCGGGCTGCCTGCCATTGAGCGAGCTTATCGAGACCAGCACCCCGCCCTCGCCGAGCGCGCGACCGGCGTGCTTGGCGACGATGAACGAACCGGTGAGGCAGACGTCGATCACCGAACGCCAGTCCTCGACCGGCATGTCGACGATCATGCCGACGTTCGAGAAGCCGGCGCAGTTCACGACGATGTCGACGGGTCCGGTTTCGTCGAACAGCCGTTGCACCGAGTCCTCATCGGTGACGTCGACATGTGCGGCGGTGTGCGGATCACCCAGTTCGGCGGCCCGGGCGCTGGCACCGTCGGCGTTGAGGTCGGCGATCGTGACCCGGCACCCGTCGGCGACGAGCGCCTTGGCACTCGCCCAGCCGATCCCGGACGCCCCGCCGATGACGACGGCCTTCCTATCCGCACCGTTGCTCATACAGTTGCCCCTTCGACAGCGCACTGGAAACTCCAACTTAGCGCTTTGGCAGACTCGAACCGTGACGGATTTGAAGATGTCTGAGTCAATCCATGTGGCCGTGACGCCCGACGAGCTCTACGGGTTGGTGTCGGACATCACGCGAATGGGCGAGTGGAGCCCGATCTGCAAAGCCTGCTGGTGGGATGAGGGCGCGGGCCCGACCGTCGGCGCCTGGTTCACCGGACGCAACGAAGTCCCCGGCCGCACCTGGGAGACGCGCAGTCAGGTGGTCGCCGCCGAACCCGGGCGCAAGTTCGCGTGGGAGGTCAACGACGGTTGGGTGTACTGGGGCTACACCTTCGAACCCGACGGCGAGGGCGCCCGGCTCACCGAATCGTGGGAATTCCTACCCAAAGGCATCGCCGGCTTCCACGAGCGGTGGGGCGATAAAGCCGAAGCCCATATCAAGGATCGACGGGCGGCGGCGGAGAGCGGTATACCCGCCACACTCGCGGCGATCAAGAAGGCCGCCGAGCCCCGTCGCTAGCTCGCGGGTCTATCGCCGCACGCAGCGGAACCCGATGTGGCTCATCCCGGTGTCGACCGGCTGCGGCCGCCGCGCGGCCGGGCGGTAGCGCAGGCAGTAGTTGTCGGCGCACAGGAACGAGCCGCCCTTGACGACCTTGCGGGGCACGCGAAACTGGGGCTGCCGTGGATCGTAGCTGCCGGCCTCGCAGCACGGATCGCCCGCGCGGGTGTCGGCGTACCAGTCGGTGGTCCACTCCCACACGTTGCCGGCCATATCGAACAGGCCGTAACCGTTGGGCGGGAAGCTGCCAACCGAAGTCGTTCGGCCGTAACCCCTTTCGGGGCGCCACGGGAAGTCGCCGTGCCAGTAGTTGGCCAGCCGCTGTGACGGCTGCTCCGGCTCGTTGCCCCAGGTGTACGTCGCCCGGTCGAGTCCGCCTCGCGCAGCCGTTTCCCATTCGGCCTCGGTCGGCAGGGACAGCCCGGCCCATGCCGCGTAGGCCTGGGCGTCTTCGTACGCGACGTGCACCACCGGATGGTCGGCGCGTTTGTCGATCGAGGACAACGGGCCGACCGGGCGGCGCCATGACGCACCGGGCGTCCAGGTCCACCACAGGTTCAGGTGGCGCAGGTCCACCGGACCCGCGGTGCGGGTGAACACCATCGAGCCCGGCTGCAGGTTCTCGGCAGGCGCGTCGGGATAGTCAGCGGGTTCCAGCGGTCGTTCGGCAACGGTGACATAGCCTGTGGCGTCGACGAATTCGGCGAACGCGGCGTTGGTCACCTGCCGGGACTGGATCCAGAACCCGTCGACGTGGATCGGCTTCGTCGGGGCTTCCTCGGGATAGTGGTGATCGGATCCCAACACCGCGGTTTGTGCGGGGATCCACACGAGGTCGTCAGTCACCGAACACTGTCGCCCAGTCGTTGCGCATGCTGACGACCGTCCAGCCCTCGCGCGCCGCCTGCTCCAGCGACTTCTCCGCGCCTGCGGTGTAGTCGAATTCGCGGTCGGCATCGTCGTGGAGAACCAGCAGGCGCATCCCGCTGGCGAACTCCAGCATCTGGATGTCCCCGTTGGAGTTGCCCGCGGCGAAGATCGGTCGGCGACCGATGCGGCTCCACAGCCGCACCGGCTTCATCGGCCCGTCGTCGAGGAACTCGGGCTGCGACGTCGTGTACAGGTGACCATCCCGGTAGTCCAGACCCACCGAGCTGCCGACCACTCGTTCGGGTGGAATCTCGTAGAGCTGGCTGGTGATCGGACGCATGAAGTCGCGGCCGCCGCCGGAGACGATGTAGTTCGTGAACTCGTTGGCCTCGAGGTAGCGCAACAGATCCACCATCGGCGCGTACCCGCATGCCGTGTAGGCCCGGCCCAACGTCGGGTGCTTCGCCTCGTTGAAGAACGCAGTGACCCGCTCGGCATGTTCTTCGACGGTGATCTCGTGATGGGCGGTGAGCACCGCCCCGATGAGCACTTTGACGTCGTTGTCGTCACCCTGGTAGTGCTTGGTCACCGCGTCGCCGAGCCACTTGTAATCGCCATCGACGGCAGCCTTGTACGGCTGCTTGTCGCGCAGCGACGGGTCGGCTTGTGCCTGCTGGGCGAACCTACGCAGCAGGAAGTCGAGCTGGATGTACATCGGCTTCTCGCACCACAGTGTGCCGTCATTGTCGAAAACAGCTATGCGCGAATCGGGTTCGATCGTCGCGACCGCGTGGTTCACGAAGTCGACGATCGCCGACTTGGTCGGCCCGTCGTTCCAGGAGTCCAGCATCTAGTCCTTCGCTAGGAACTTGTGGAGCTTCTCGACGGCCTGGTCGACGCTGAAGCTCGCCGGTTCGTGCCGCGGCGGAAATTCCTTGAACGTCTCCAGGAACGCCGTCGCCATCGCGGTCATGTAGAAGATGAAGAAGTCGTGGTGCAACAACCAGTCGTAGTAGGTGTTCGACGTGATGTTGGCGTACTCGTAGGGATCTGTGCGCAGGTTGTACAGCAGCGGCACCCGCAGCGTGGTGAACGGCTCCGCCCAGATCCGCAGCGTGCCCTGGCAGCGCTGTTCCATGAACACGGCCTTCCAATTCTCGAACCGCATCGCGACAAGATCGCCATCGTCGGAGAAATAGAAGAACCCGCGCCGGGGGCTGGCGGCCACCTCGCCGGTCAGGTAGGGCAGCAGGTTGAAGCCGTCGATGTGGACCTTGTACTCGGTCTTGCCGTCGGCTCCGGCCTTATGGCCCTTCTTGAGCTTCTCGATGATGTCCGGTTCGCCGGCGGCGGCAAGAAAAGTCGGCAGCCAGTCGTGATGCTGGATGATCTCGTTGGACACCGTGCCTGCCGGAATCTTGCCGGGCCAACGAATCATCTCCGGCACGCGGAACGCGCCCTCCCAATTGGTGTCCTTTTCGCTGCGAAACGGGGTGGTCCCGCCGTCGGGCCAGGAATTGCGGTGTGGGCCATTGTCGGTGCTATAGACGACGATCGTGTCGTCCGCGATGCCGAGCTCGTCCAGGCAGTCGAGCACCTGGCCGACGTTGCGGTCATGGTCGATCATCGTGTCGTGGTACGCCGATTGCCACCTGCCGGCCTGTCCCCTGCTCTCCGGTTTGGTGTGCGTGTACAGGTGCATGTGCGTGGTGTTCATCCAGACGAAGAAGGGATTGCCCGCCTCGTGCTGGCGCTTGATGTAGTCGACCGTCGCGGCGGTGACATCGTCGTCGATGGTCTCCATCCGCTTGGTGTCCAGCGGGCCGGTGTCCTCGACGACCTGCTTGCCGACGGGGCCGAACTTCGGATCGTCAGGCTCGGTTGAGTCCTCGGCGAGCGCCTTGCACTTCAGCACCCCGCGCGGCAGCGCAAACTCGTGTAGCCGCGGGAACTGGTCCTTGTGCGGATAGTCGAACTGCTCCGGCTCCTCTTCGGCATTGAGGTGGTACAGGTTGCCGAAGAACTCGTCGAAGCCGTGGACGGTCGGCAGATGTTTGTTCTTGTCACCGAAGTGGTTTTTGCCGAATTGGCCGGTGGCATAGCCGAGAGGTTTGAGAAGCTCCGCGATCGTCGGGTCCTCAGCGGCCCAACCGATATCCGCGCCGGGCACACCGACTTTGCTCATGCCGGTGCGGTACACGCTCTGGCCGCTGATGAACGCGGCGCGGCCCGCCGTGCAGCTCTGCTCGCCGTAGGAGTCGGTGAAGCGCATGCCTTCGTTGGCGATGCGGTCGATGTTCGGGGTGCGATACCCCATCAAACCGTCGGTGTAGCAACTGAGATTGCTGATCCCGATGTCGTCGCCCCAGATCACCAGGATGTTGGGTTGTACCGTTGGGCATGGTCGAACGCTATGCCGTATCAACACAATTCGCGGCAGATCGAGCACTTTCGTCAGGAAGCGTCAACAAGAGTTGACGGCTCCGAAGAGGAAGCTACCGCGCCGGAGGTGCTGCCGTGACTGCTGTGACGGCAGCATCCGTGCCCGCCTCGGACCTCATCTGGTGGTAGAGCTCGACGTAGTAGGGCAGACACTCGGCCATCGCCTGGTCCGTGGTGAACAGCGGCCGGTAGCCGAGGTCACGCTGCGCCTTGGCCGTCGAGAAGTAGTTGTCGAGGTAAAGCCGTTCCACCCCAAGCGGTTCGATCATCGGCTTGGGCAGCCCGAAGCGGAAGTGGAACCACTGCCACACCGTCATCACGAACCACACCAGCCGGCCGGGCACGCGGATCTTCGGCCACGGCACACCGCACGCCTCCACTACCGGACGCGAGAACTCGAACATGTTGATCGGGTCGCCGTCGTTGATGAAGTACGCCTGCCCGGGCGCCGTCCCACCGGGCACCAGATGCTCGGCGGCGAGAATGAACCCGTGGATCAGGTTGTGCACGTAGGAGTTGTCGAGCTTGACGTTCTTGCTGCCGACGAGCACCTTGACGTGGCCTGCGAGCACGCTTTCGAACAGCTTGCGGAACATCGTCTGGTCGCCGCGTCCCCAGATGCCGCTGGGCCGGATGGAACAGGTGAGCAGCCCGGCTCCGTCTTTGCCACCGTTGGCGGCTAGCACGTACTTCTCCGCGGCGACCTTGGTCTCGGTGTAGAGGTCGTTGAATCGCTCTGTGTACGGCAGCGTTTCGTCGCCGCCGGCGATGCGCTTGCCGCCCATCACCACGCTGTTGGAGGCCGTGTAGACGAATCTCTTGACCCCGGCGGCCTGTGCGGCACGCACGAGGTTCTCGGTGCCGGTGACGTTGACCGCGAAGCTGCGCCGGCGGTACTCCTCGGTGACCGACGCGCCGCCCATCAGGTCGATGATCGCGGCGGTGTGGAAGACGGTGTCGACGCCGGCCACTGCGGCCGCGACGGTCTCGGGATCACAGATGTCACCCTCGAGCACCTCGAGCCGCGGATGCGCAGGCAATGGGGAAGGCGCGCGGTCGAAGGAGCGGACCTCGTATCCGCGGTTGAGTAGTTCGGTCACCAGGTTGGCGCCGACGAAGCCGGACCCGCCGGTCACCAGCGCACGGCCCACTTCGGTGGTCAGCGTTGAGTCACCCATGGCAAGAGGATAACTGAAACGTGTTCCAGTTTCGACCCCCTAATAGTAGAAAGTCGGTCCGCAGCTCAATCTTCGTCGCGGCTCCTTGGCGGCGAGTGCCTCCTCGACTCGTTTCGCGCTCCAGCTAAGTGCTGCTTCGCAACGTTTAGCCAGTTCTTCGCCACGTTCCCACAATTTCAGCGACGCATCCAGGTCCAGCCCACCTTGCTCCAAGCTGCTGCACGACGGCGATCAACTCGTCGCGGGCTTCCTCATACCCCAGCTCACTAATGGGCTTCATGTTGCCGTCCCTTCGGCCCTCGCTGATCGCCGTGATCGCTCCGTCGGACACCCGCACCCGCAGGCGGGTGCCCTTTGGCGCGTCGGCCGTCGTTCGCAGCACGCCGGCTCCCGGTCATCGTCTGCACGACCGCGTACCCCGGGCCAGCGTGGCCGCGGGGCCCAGTGTGGACAGCCGCGCCGACAGGTGCCCGATGCGGTCTGTTTCGACGGCGACCAGCCGGGTGACGTCGCGGCGGGCCGCGGCGAGGGCGCGGTTGATCTCGTCGGAGCGCGCGGTGATCACCGCCAGCGGCGCAGCGAGCACCGGCCTGCTGCGCAACTGGTCCAGGATGTGCTGTTCGCGGTGCACCCAGTTGCGCAGCGCTCGCCCGCTGCGCCGGCACAACTCGGTGATCAGCGCCTGCTCGGCGGCGGCGTCGGGCACGATGCGCTTGGCGGCATCGGTCGGCGTCGCGGCGCGCAGGTCGGCGACCAGGTCGCACAGCGGGTTGTCGGGTTCGTGCCCGATCGCGCTGACCACCGGGGTCGTGCACTTCGCGATCTCGCGGCAGAGAGTCTCGTCAGAGAACGGCAGCAGATCCTCGACACTGCCGCCGCCCCGGGCGATGACGATGACGTCGACGTCGTCGTCGGCATCCAGTTCGCGTAGCGCCTCCACCACCTGGGGCACGGTGTTGGTTCCCTGCACGGCGGTGTTGCGGATCTCGAAATGCACTGCGGGCCAACGGTCTGTGGCGACGGTGACGACATCGTGCTCGGCGTGGCTGGCGCGGCCGGTGATGAGCCCGATGGTGCGCGGCAGGAAGGGGATCGGGCGCTTGAGTCGCGGGTCGAACAGGCCTTCGGCGTCGAGCAGGCGGCGCAGCCGCTCGATGCGGGCCAGCAGCTCACCGAGTCCGACGGCGCTGAATCTCGTTGATGCGCAGGCTGAAGGAGCCGTTGCGGGTGTAGAACTGCGGCTTGCCGTGCATCAGTACCTGGGTGCCCTCGGTCAGCGGCACCGGCGCATTGGCGACGAGGTCACGCGGGCAGCTCACCGACAGCGACATGTCGGCGGCCGGATCGCGCAACACCATCCACGCCGTCGACTGGCGCAGCTTCAACTCGGTCAGCTGACCTTCCACCCAGACCGTGCCGAGACGATCGATGTACTTCGCGACCCGGGTGGCGACGGCGCGCACCGGCCACGGATTGTCCGGGGATTTGCCCGGCTCGGCTTCAGTCACTCTGGCTGGACGCGCGGGTGATCCTGTTGGCGAGCAGAGTCTGGAACGGCGCCCGGGCCTTGGTGCTCTCCTCGTAGGCCAGCAGCGCTTCGAGGTCGGCGAGCCGCAGCGACGTCAGCCGGGCCCGTAACTGGGCCAGAGTGAGCGACTCGTAGTCGAGCTCGGCGACGATGTCGGGCGATCGGCTTCGGCCCCGTGGGCGTTGTTGGCGGCGGGCTGGGCCGGTGTCTCGGGCTCGCCGCCGGTGAACAGCGCGAAGCGGCCTTCGGTGAGGCGCTCGCCGTCGGAGGCTGGCGTCGGCTGCCCGTCGATCTCGCCGTCGTCGACGTCCTCGTCGAAAGTCGCCCACTCGGGCTGCTCGTCCTTCGGGGGGAACATCGACTCGAGCGTCTCGTCTCCCTTGATAACCAGGTCGGCCACGTCCTGCTGCACCTTCATCACCAGGTGCGCGATCTGGCTCGCGACGGTCATCGGGTACATCAGGATGGTCTGCGGAAGCTTGCGGGTTTCCTCGATGGCGGTGATCGCCGCTCCGACCAGCAGGCGGACGCCATACGGTGCAGTTGCCATGGCCCCCAGCCTACGGCTGGCCGGTGGCGTGGTCTGTTTAGGCCGCGGATGCGTACCCTTGGAGTCATGCCACCGACTATCAACATGGGGATTCCGGGCGCCTCCAGCTCGGCCGCCGGTGGCGTCGCGGGAAAAGCGGGTGCTGCTCGCCGAACCGCGCGGATATTGCGCCGGCGTCGACCGGGCAGTCGAAACCGTCGAGCGCGCGCTGGAGAAGCACGGCGCCCCGGTCTACGTCCGCCACGAGATCGTGCACAACCGGCACGTGGTCGACACGCTGGCCAAGGCCGGCGCGGTGTTCGTCGACGAAACCGACGAGGTGCCCGAGGGCGCGATCGTCGTGTTCTCGGCTCACGGCGTCGCGCCGACCGTGCACGAAACGGCGGCCGCGCGCGAGCTCAAGGTCATCGACGCCACGTGCCCGCTGGTCACCAAGGTCCACAACGAAGCCAAGCGGTTCGCCCGTGACGACTACGACATCCTGCTCATCGGTCACGAAGGGCACGAGGAGGTCGTCGGCACCGCCGGGGAGGCACCCGACCACGTTCAGCTCGTCGACGGACCGGACGCGGTGGACAACGTCACAGTGCGCGACGAGAACAAGGTCATCTGGCTGTCGCAGACCACGCTGTCCGTCGACGAGACGATGGAGACGGTGCGCCGGCTGCGTGAGAAGTTCCCGACGCTGCAGGATCCGCCGAGCGACGACATCTGCTACGCCACCCAGAACCGCCAGGTCGCGGTGAAGGCGATGGCACCGGAATGCCAGCTGGTGATCGTCGTGGGATCGCGCAACTCGTCGAACTCCGTTCGGCTGGTCGAGGTCGCTCTCGGTGCGGGCTCCGACGCCGCGCATCTGGTCGACTACGCCGACGACATCGACCCCGCCTGGCTCGAGGGAGTGACGACGGTAGGCGTCACCTCGGGCGCGTCGGTGCCCGAAGTGTTGGTGCGCGGAGTGCTGGAGCGGCTCGCAGACTTCGGCTACGACACCGTTCAGCCGGTCACGACCGCCAACGAGACGTTGGTGTTCGCGTTGCCGAGAGAGATTCGCCCCGCCCGCTCGTAGTGGTTAGATGTCGTATTCCCAGCCGTCGGCGTCCCGGTCGCGCGGGGTGCGCCTCCGTGGGCGGTACTCGGGTGCGTCGTCGCCGCCGCGCGCGCCGCGGTAGCGCACGTGCGATACGGGATGGTGTGTCCCATTGCCGTTGGTGCCGTTGGTTTCTCGCGGCAGGTAGTCCTCCGGGCGACGGCGACGTTCGGGGCGCTCATGACTGGCGCGCCGTTCCGACGGCGGGGGCACCGACCTGCGTGAGGTCGACGATGTCCTGGGCCTGCGGCGTGGCTCGGCAGGAAGCTGCTCGGACTCTCGTCCGCTGCCTGCGCGGGGCCGGCGTGGACGGTCGGACACCGGCGCGATGATTTCCGTCTCCGGGGGACGCGCATGCCGCGACCGCGGGGGAGGGGTACGTTTGGCCGGCTTTCGGGCCGACGCGTCGGAACTGCGTCTGCGGCGTGGCGGTTCGTCGACGTCGGGCGTCATCCTCGACCGGCGCCCGCGTGAATAGCGAGGACAACTTCGATGACACCGACGCCGCCAGGCCAGGGCCGGCGGTCTCGGCGGAGTCGGACTTCGGGGCGGCTTTACGCGCCGACATCCCCTGATACCAGCGGCCCATGCCGACCAGCAGCGCCGCCGCCGAGGTGAAGAACATCAGCGGGAAGCGCTCGATGAGCGGATAGCCGCAGTTGATCAGGATGTCCTTGAGGCCGGTGCCCTGACCGCTGGTGAACAGGAAGTATGCCGTCGGCACGCTGACGAACAGCAACAACGGCGGCTGGATGACGGTGGTGAAGATCCCGTTCTGGCGAACCGCGAGCACCGCGAGCACGCAGCCGATGAAATATGCCGCGGCAAAGACGAAGGTGAGCTGCTTGTTGCCCGACCCCGCGTCGAACGCGAATCCGATCGCTGTGAAAGTTGCCGCGAGCAGCACAGCACCCCACCACGGAATACCGGGGATGCCGGGGTGCGCGGACCTATGGTCGGCGGTCACCGCCGACCGTGCGCGCTGAGCTGACACAGGTAGACCGTACCGGCTCTTACTGCAAGTGGCTGTCAGCGCGCCGCTGACGTCCCCGTCACAGTCTCCTAGACTCTGGACCCTGTGAGCCTGAACCTGGGAATCGTCGGACTGCCCAATGTCGGTAAATCGACGCTGTTCAACGCGTTGACGCGCAACAACGTACTGGCGGCCAACTATCCGTTCGCGACGATCGAGCCCAACGAAGGTGTCGTCCCGTTGCCTGATCCGCGACTCGCCGTGCTCGCGAAGATGTTCGAGTCGGAGAAGGTTGTGCATGCGCCGGTCACCTTCGTTGATATCGCCGGCATCGTCAAGGGCGCGTCGGAGGGCGCCGGGCTGGGCAACAAGTTCCTGGCCAACATCCGCGAGAGCGACGCCATTTGCCAGGTG
Organism: uncultured Actinomycetota bacterium; assembly: GCA_963793055.1. GTDB lineage: Bacteria > Actinomycetota > Actinomycetes > Mycobacteriales > Mycobacteriaceae > Mycobacterium. The sequence goes on from CAWBYS010000010.1 coordinate 292,418, forward strand.
GTGCGGGTCTTCACCGATGACGACGTCGCCCATGTCGACGGCCGCATCGATCCGAAGTCCGATATCGAGGTGATCGAGACCGAGCTGATCCTCGCCGACATGCAGACATTGGAGCGCGCGCTGCCTCGGCTGGAGAAGGAGGCGCGCACCCATAAAGAGAGGCGGCCGGCGTACGAGGCGGCCGTGGCGGCGCAGGAGATCCTCAATGGGGGCACGACGTTGTTCGCCGCGACTGTGGACGCAACGGTGCTGCGCGAATTGAACCTGCTGACGACCAAGCCGTTCCTGTATGTGTTCAACGCCGACGAGGCGGTGCTCACCGACGAGGCGCGCAAGGCGGCACTTCGCGAGTTGGTGGCGCCCGCGGACGCGGTCTTCCTCGACGCCAAGATCGAAGCGGAGCTGCTGGAGCTCGACGACGAGTCGGCGGCCGAACTGCTCGAGTCGATCGGCCAGACCGAACGTGGGCTGGATGCCTTGGCGCGGGCCGGTTTTCACACGCTGAAGCTGCAGACCTTTCTGACGGCCGGGCCGAAAGAGGCGCGCGCGTGGACGATTCACCAGGGCGATACCGCGCCCAAGGCGGCCGGGGTGATTCACACCGATTTCGAGAAGGGCTTCATCAAGGCCGAGATCGTGTCGTACGACGACCTTGTCGAGGCCGGGTCGATGGCCGCCGCCAAGGCCGCGGGCAAGGTGCGGATGGAAGGCAAGGACTACGTCATGGCCGACGGCGACGTGGTGGAGTTCCGCTTCCAAACAACATCAGGTGGCAAGGCGGCTGGACATTAGGGCTTGGGTGCAATGGAAGCGACACCGACGCGCATCCACGACTGAGGGCTGACAGCTTTCGCCGAGGCCATAGAGCGCAAGCTCATCGATCATCGATACAAGCCGGAGGCCAGGCAGTACGTTGAACGCGGCGAACCGCAGGCGCTCTTCGACGCCTTCTCGCGGTGGAGAGCGAGGGGCTAGGTGAAAGACATTCTGATCGGCGTCGTTGTCTTCGCGATCATCTTCGGCGGCTCGTTGTTGGGCATGTTTCTCGGGAAGGTCCTTCCCGATCCGCATATGAGCACCGAGTCGCGCGACGCCATCAGGACCATAATGGCCATGCTCGGGACGCTATCGGCAGTTGTGCTCGGCCTCCTCACCGGCTCCTCCATCAGCTCGCTCGCCGAGAAAGAGGGTGAATTACGCAGTGCGGGAGTAGAATTCATCATGCTTGATCAGACCCTGGCCGAGTACGGGCCGGAGACCGCGCCAATCCGAACGTTGGCCAAGGATCTGCTTGCACAACGAATAGTTCAGATTTGGCCGGAGGAAGGCGGTGCGGTGTCGCTCACGGCGCTCAGCAGTGGGGCTGGCATCAATTTGGTTCAGCGAGACGTTTTCGAACTGTCGCCGCGGACGGAACGACAGCAGTGGCTGCGGTCCAACGCGTTGGAAAGCACCAAGACGATTGCCCATTCGCGGTGGACGACCGTCGAACAAATCGGTAGCCGATTCCCATGGGTGTTCTTCGTCATTGTCGTGTCTTGGCTAGCGGTGATCTTTGCCAGTTTCGGGCTGTTTGCACCGCGGAACGCAAGCGTAATCGCGGCATTGCTAGTCGCCGCGATTGCACTCGCCGGCCCGATCTTCATGATGCTCGAAATGGACCAGCCTTACGGCGGGCTGGTCAAGATCCCCAGCACTTCTCTGCGCGTCGCCTTGGACCAAATGGGTCGTTCGTAATCGCGTGAATCAGTGGGGCTCGCCGACGGCGACGTGGTCGAGTTCCGGTTCCAAACAACGTCAGGCGGTAAAGCCGCCGGGCACTGAGTTGGTGTCGTCGCTATGGCAAACACCTCGGGTTAGACGCCGGTTTCTGGTTGCGGCTTTCGGAAAAGCACCACACTCGCCACCGCGAACCAGCACATCGAGAACAGCGGTTCCAGGATGCCGAGGGAGCCACCGTTCGCCAACGGACCCTGACTCGCCATGAGGCCTATGGCATAAAGCAGTTGTATCGCTCCGGCGGCGACGGCGAACCAGCACAGCCACGAGGGGAGTGAACGAGAACGTCGGCCTGCAAACGCGGTTGCCCAATAAAACACTGCGAACCCGGGTCCGGACATCGCGAAGAACACGCCAGCGAGATCGTAGAATCCTCTGACGATTAGCGGGTCGGCGCCAGCGCGTGCGATTTCGAGGGCGGCCGCGTTGAAACCGCAGAACGAGGCCGTGAGAAATGCGGCACCAAAGATCCCTGCTCCGAAGGCCGTCGTGGTCAAACGCTCGATCACATCGGTGTCGCGCATGCGCGAACGGAGGACGCCGAAAAACCACAGCAACAAGATCGTCGCGAGGAACCATACCGCGCTTGACTCAAGCACTTGGCTCCGGCTTTCAGTGAAGTAGCGGACTATGTCGGCTGCGGCAGCGCCCGACTTGGGCGGCTGTCCTGCTATCGCGAGACCGATGACAGCGAGCACAACAAAGGCAACCCCCGTCAACGCCTCCCAGTCGGATCTACTGCCTCCATTGGTCATTGAATGAGACTATGTCTTGGTTCTCTGGTTTCGTCATCGTTCTTGCTGTTCAGCTAGGTCGTTGTCGGCTGTCCGCGCCGTCCTCGTCGTCACACCCGTGGGGGCAGGTTGACGGCGACGTAACGGTGGCACGAACTCGGACGATTCGTCGTCGATGAGGTCCAGTACAACGGATAAGAGCTGGGACTCGGCGGCTATCAAGCGATGTTGGAGGCTGACACCCACGCGATACCAGACCTCCGATTCGTCCCGGCCGATCAGACAGAGCAAGTCATAGCAGGGAGCGCCATCGTTGGGAAACTGTCGTATGGCGTGCGACAAGCCTCCGATTGTCCTTTTGCATGGGCTCGCCATGTCAGGAAATGCGTGGCGCGAAGTAGTTCCCCTCGTGTGCGACTATCACGCGCCATATGTACCCACCGCCGCCGGCCACCGCGGCGGCCCGTCGGTGCAACGTCGCCCGGCGACGATGACCGACATAGTTGATGCTGCCGAGCGGTACATGGACGACTGTGGTCTAGATCGTCCCCATCTCGCTGGAAATTCGATGGGCGGATTCGTGGCCATCGAACTGGCCCGGCGAGGTCGTGCGGCAACCGTATGCGCATTCTCTCCGGGAGGCCTGTGGACCGCTGGCGACGGATTTCAGAAGCGCGCATTTGGCAGGCTGCAACGTGGCATTGCGCTCGGTCGCCTCACACGTCCGGTGCTTCCCTTTGTCTACCGGTCGCCGACGTTGCGCCGACTCATCTTGCGCGATGTGGCCTTTCGAGGCGATCGGATCTCGGCGGACCGGGCGATCGAGTTCATCGACGACGGGATCGGGTGCACCGTTCTCGCTGATCTCTGCGGCGCCGAGTGGTATATCGCAGCGCTCGACCCGCCGCCATGCCCCATCACCATTGCGTGGGGCGACAAGGAGACTCTCTTGCCTGCCGCGGCACACCGCACGATACGACCCGTTTCGCAGGCGACAATCGTGACCCTGCCGAACGGCGGCCATGTCCCAATGGTCGACGATCCGGGCCTGGTGGCTCGCACGATACTGACCACGACGGGTGCGCTTGCGGGTGACGATTAGTCGAGTACAAGCCGTGGCAATCTTTGAGCAGGCCGTGTCCGCTGAGGTGATGGGATACTACCCGGCATCTCGCGGGGATTCGCAGGAGTCGTAGGAGTGGGTCGTACCGACACCGCCTCGCGGGTGATCGAGGCGCCGCTGAGACGCGTCTATGCCGCGCTGGTCGATCCGCGGGCGCTTGTCGAGTGGCTTCCGCCCGACGGCATGACGGGTCAGTTGGAACACTTCGATGCCCGCACCGGCGGGTCGTACCGGATGACGTTGACTTATGCCGATGCCCCGGCGGCCGGCGGCAAGTCAGACGCCGATTCGGATGTCGTGGAGGCTCGCTTCGTCGAAATCGCACCCGACGATCGCGTCGTTCAAGCCGTCGACTTCCAGTCAGACGACCCTTCGTTCGCCGGCACGATGACCATGACCTGGACCGTGACCGAGGTGGACACCGGCACTCGGTGGATATCCGGGCCGACGACGTTCCAACGGGCATCTCGGCCCAGGACCACGCCGCCGGGATGAGATCGTCATTGGCCAACCTCGCGGCGTATCTGGCTCGCCGGCAAGCCTAGAACCGAAGCAGTCCTAGAACGGAATGTCGACGTTGCGGACCGTGAAGCTTGCGATGGATCGACCGCCGGATATAGCTCGCCGACCCCAGCGCGATGATGGTGATCGCCGGTCGACTGAGCGCTGACCGTCGTATTCGCCAGGTCGGCGTGCGCGTTGCCGAGCGACGACCCATCCAGTAGCCGACCGCCATCGCTGCCGCCAGCGCGCAGACCAACCCGAGAGACGTCACGACCGTCAGCCTGTCTGATCACAGTCGCGGGAGGGTCACAGACCGGATACACATAGGCCTTTTCACACGGCCGGGCGACGTAGCATCTCCTGATGAGCTTCGCCGTCTCGCCGGACGCCTATGGCCGCTACATGGGTCGGTACGCCGAGCCCCTCGCGAAGGTCTTCGCGGCATATGCCGGGGTCGGTGCGGGTGCCAAGGTGCTCGACGTGGGCTGTGGGCCGGGCGCGCTGACGGCACATCTGCTTTCGATCGGAGCGGAGGTCGTGGCGATCGATCCTTCACCGCCGTTCATCGACGCGATCCGGCTGCGCTGCCCCAACGTTGACGTGCGTCAGGGTACGGCGGAGGAATTGCCCTACGACACAGCCGCTTTCGATGCTGCTCTGGCGCAATTGGTCGTGCACTTCATGTCGGATCCCGTGGCGGCCATCGGGCAGATGGGTCGCGTGACCCGCCCTGGCGGTGTCGTCGCAGCATGCGTGTGGGACGGCCCGACAGGCGCTCTCGCGCCGTTCTGGGATGCGGTTCACATGATCGACCCCGAAGCGCAGGACGAAGCGCTGCTCTCCGGGGCGCACAAGGGGCACTTGACCGAACTGTTCGACGCCGCCGGGCTACGCGATGTGGACGAGGTTCCATCTCGGTCGATGTTGTGCATCCGACCTTCGAGCAGTGGTGGGAGCCGTACACATTCGGTGTCGGACCGGCCGGTGACTACGTCCAGCGACTCGACGACGATGGTCGCGCTCGTCTCGCATCAGTGGCTCGCGAGCGTCTCGGTAGTGGCCCGTTCACCGTCACCGCTAGAGCGTGGGCCGCTCGCGGCACGGTGTGACTGCGCCAGCGTTCGGCTACGCTCGAACCGCCGGACGAATCCGCACGACATCGGCCGTCCGAGGCGTAACCGAGGCGGTGGTCCACCGATGCGCTCCGTGATTGCTCTGGGCTTGCGGCCTGCCTCGCGGTGTTGACCGTCGCATGCTCGTCCACCTCCACGCCGACCACCGTGTCGTCGACAACAACGACAGCCACCGCGGGCGCCGCGTCGGCGGCCCTGAAGACCATCGATCGAAACGCATTCAAGGCGTCGTCCAGGCAGCCGCACAGCAGCTGAAGGTTCCCGGAGCGATGGTGCTGGTGCGCAGCCCACAGGGTGACGTCGACGCTGGGTGTCGGCACTACGCAACTCGGCGCGCAGACACCGCCGGATGCGAACACCCACTTCCGGATCGCGTCGAACACCAAGACCATGACGGCGGCGCTGATCGTGCTGCTCGCCCAGGACGGCAAGCTGAAGTTCGGCGATCCGGTGTCGGCCTACGTTCCGGATGTGCCCAACGGCGAGAACATCACCATCGCAGAGCTTTTGAAGATGCGCAGCGGGCTGTACGGCTATACCGCCGACCCTGCGCTCGCATCCGTGATGGACGCCGACCCGGGGAAGGCGTGGACGCCGCAGGAGGTTCTGGACATCGCGTTTCGCCATCCGCCCCTGTTTGCGCCCGACGCGTCATACGACTACAGCAACACCAACTACGCGCTTCTGGGTCTGATCGCCGAGAAGGTCGGCGGCCGTCCGCTGGCCCAGCAGTTCCAGGACCGACTGTTCGGCCCCGTCGGCCTTCACAGACGTCGCTTCCCGCCACCGATGACACCGCGATGCCGGATCCCTATTCACACGGCTACATGTACGGCGGCAGCTTCTACGCAATGGCCGACGATCCGTATCCCGCCGACATGCAGGCCGCCGCGCAGGCCGGAACATTGCAGCCCATCGACTACACCAACCAGAACTCCTCCTACGCCACCGCGGCCGGGGGAGCGATCTCGACGTCCGCCGACCTTGCGACATGGATGAAAGCCCTCGTCTCGGGCAAGGTGTTCGACACCGAATACCAGCGCCAGTGGTTGGCGAGTCCGCAGGCCGAGGATCCGAACGCACCCGACGGGCAGAAGTACGGATACGGAATCTCGTATCAGCGCTTCGGCCCGAACGCCGCGATGTACTACCACGGTGGTGAGATGCCGGGCTTCAACTCGTTCATGGGCTATGACCCGGATAACGATGTGGCGCTGGTCATTTGGACGAACTTGACACTCTCGCCGGACGGTAGGACGACGGCGCAGGCGATGCTGCCCGTCATCCTCGACGAGATCTACGCGGGCTTGGCGCTGGCGCCCACGCCGACGCCGCCGACGACGACCAGGTAAGACCGGGTTCGAGTGGCGGCTGGGCTGCCGTCGTTCGATGAGGCAGAATCGCGCAGGTGACCCCGCCGCAACGCCCCGGTCAGCCTGATTGGCGCGGAAGGGGAACTCCGCCGCCCGATCCCTCGTCCCACAGGCCGCCGCCGCGACGACCCGAGCCGCCCACCGAAAAGCTCCGCGCGCGATCCCGCCCCGAGGAGGTAGGGCCGACGCAGAAATTCCCGCGGCCGCCATCACCTGCCGACATCGCGCCGACCGAACAGATCCGGCGGACGCCGCCACCGCCGCCACCGCCCCCTGCGTTCGCCGGGAAGGCGGATGCCGAGAAGAAGGCGGACAAGCAGGCCCCGCGCCGGCGCAACCGGACGACGATCGTGCTGATCGTCGTCATCGTGATCGCGCTGATCGTCGGCGGGTTGGCCGGCGGCGAGCTGTATGCCCGCTATCGAGCCGACAGCATCCTCACCGACGTCGCTCAATGCGTCGTCGAAGACGGCGCCTCCATCTCATTCGGGGTCAATCCGCCGTTCCTGTGGCAGCACCTCACCGGCCACTACACCAACATCACGGTGAAGACCGCGGGCGATCGGGTGCAGAGTGCCGACGGCATGACCGCCGAGGTGACGCTCAAAGACGTGCGGTTGCAGGACTCCGCCGACTCGAAGGGCACGATCGGATCGTTGAACGCGACGCTGAGCTGGAAGTCCGCGGGCATCAAGGACACGGTTGCCGCCAACCTGCCGGGAGTGGGCAGTCTGGTGACGGGCGTGCGGACCGACCCCGCAGCGGGCACCGTCATCCTGGATGCCGGCGACAACAGCGTCACCGCCAAGCCCGTCGTCCAAGACGGTGATCTCAACCTCGAGGTGGCTGACATCACCGGCCCGTTGCCGAAGGACGTGGTGCAGACCGCTCTGAACGGGCTGACCAAGAAACTCAACGACAACTACCCGCTCGGCATCCACGCCGACAGCGTCCAGGTGACCGACAGCGGGGTCGTCGGCAAGTTCTCCAGCCAGAATGCCTCGATCCCGAAAGAGGATGCGAACCCCTGCTTCGCTCGTCTCTAGACGACGACCGATATTTCGTCGCCCAGTGAGTAGCCCGGCGCCAGGGGCAGCTCGTCACCGCTCCAGAACGAGCCCGGGTCGAACCAGTTGTAGTGCTTCTCCGTCGACATCAACCCCATCTCCTCGTAGGTGATGGCGACGGTCTCTGCGCAGTACGCCGTTTCGAGGCCGACCTGCAGCTTCTCCTGCTTGTGGCGCTGCGTGGCTTCGCGAACCTTGTTGTGCAGGAACGGGATTCCGCGAGTGAAGTCGGCGACGGCAAGCCGCCCGCGAAACCACCTGCCGGTGAGTCGCGCGGTGCTGGGAAACGGTGTGCCGTCCATCCGGGCGATCACCTTGCAGCGCCAGGTCCTCCTGTTCGCGGGTGGCGTAGGGCGTCAGCTGACGCATCCAGCAGCGCTGGTCGTAGTTGTGCACCCACCGCTCGACGGCCTGGCGTGCGTCGTGCAGCTGGACGCCGCGTTGATAGTTGCCGCTCCACATGTCCATCAGCTTCTCGCCGAGTTCGGCGTGCCAGATCAACGGCGGCAGGTCCTCGATCGCGATCGTCATCCCGACGTGGTTGACCGGGGCGTTGCTCATCGCCTGGATTGCGCGGTCGGGCCCCGAAGTGCCGCGGAACAGCCAGAGATCCCCGGTGCGGGTCTCGTCGAGCGCCTGCTCCAGCGACACCGTGCTTTCTTTCACGCACGCAGCTTAGGCAGACTGAGCGCCATGCGCGGAATCTGGAAGTGGGTCGGGCTGGCCGGGGTCGCCGGGGTGGTGGCGGGCGGAGTGCTGGTCGCACGCGACCAGCGGAAGCGCAACTCCTACACCCCTGAGGACATCCGCGCCCGGCTGCACCAGCGGCTCGCCGAGGCCGGCACCGAACGCGACTAAGTCGACCGCGTAGAGCCGGTACGAGCCGCTGAAGCCCTTGAGCTGCGGCGTCGCGGCCGTCGTCGAAAGCGATGTCGTCGTCCTCGACCAACGCCTCGCGCACCACCTCACTGACCAGGATCTCGCCGCCGTCGCCTCGCCCGCCACCCGAGCGGCCATCGCGACGTTGCGGCCGAACAGGTCGTCGCCGCGCCGCACCGACTTTCCCGTGTGGATGCCGATGCGGACCCGAATGCCGTTGGGCTGCTTGCTGAAGTCGATCGCTGGACGGCAAGGGCGCACCGCACCGCCTCGTCGGGTTGCGCGAAGGCCACCATGAACCCGTCGCCCTGGCTCTTCACCACGTGACCCGCAGTGGTCCTTCACGTGCCTGCGCACCATCTTGTCGTGCCTGCCGATGAGCCGACCCAGGCCCGGTCGCCGATGCGCTCGTTGAGCGCCGTCGACTCCTCGATGTCGGAGAACAGGATCGCCACCCGGCCGCTGGGGGCCAGCCGCGCGAGATCGGGCCGCTCCACCTCGGCCCAGTCGGCGAGGTCTTCGATCGACGACCGGACGGCGGCCTCCAGCCCGTCCTTGCGCAGGATGTTGGCGGTCTGCCACACCTGCTTGACGGCCTCGCGGCCGCCGGAGAGCAGCATGTTCCTGGTGTCGACGCGGCGGCGCAGCGCGTCGGCCTCTTCTCGGCTGTTCCTCAGCTGTATCCACAGCACGATGAGCGCGACGGCCTCGACCGTCGCGATCCCCGCCAGCACGTAAGCCGCGATCTGTGCACCCGTCACCGCTCAAGTATTGGATGCTGAAGCATGTGAACTCCGCGGAGGCCCCGTATTACGAGAGTCGCTACATTCGCGCCAACCACCCCGACCGGCCGCAGGCGCTGTGGCTGCGCGAGACGCTGCTGCTGCCGACGGTCGGGCGAACCGGTCGCCGACGTGTGGGTGATGGTGTTCGATCCCGACGGCGCGGGAAATCGTGCGCTGAAGGTGCCACACCCGATCGACGCGGCCGACTACGACTACGACGACTGGACCGCGCGCATCGGCGCCGCCACCATCGACGACCAGCTCGGCGCAGGGTGTCGCCACCAGCGGCGAGCGATCGGCGCAGTGGGACCTGCGCATCACTCCCGGCGCCGCGGTCCCGGTCAAGCTGCTCACCGAGCGTGCGTATCGGGCGCGCATCCCGACGGCCAAGACGACGGTGCGCCATCCGCTGGCGCGGTTCGACGGTCAGCTCGAACTCGACGGTGTCCGCATGGCCGTCGACGACTGGACCGGCAGCGTCAACCACAACTGGGGCACCAAGCACACCCCCGCCTACGCGTTCGGCCAGGTGTGCGGGTTCGACGGGGCGCCGGAATCCAGCCTGGAGATCGTCACCGCGCGCGCCGCGGTCGGGAGGTTCCTCACACCCGCGGCCACGCTGTTCGTCTTCCGCCACGCCGGCGAGGAGTTCGCGGTGCGCTCGATCCTGGGCAGCCTGCAGACGCACGGTCGCTATCGGCCGTTCACGTGGACGTTCGGCGGCCGCGTCGGGGACCACATGATCGAGGGCGAGATCACCACCGAGCCCGCCGACGTCATCGGACTCGACGTACACCGACACCGACGGCGGCTCGAAGTACTGCTACAACTCGGCGATCGCCACGTGTCGAATGCAGGTGGCGGGCAAGGCTTTTGAGCGCGCTGAACTCGTCGCCACGCGACGAGCGATGTTCGAGATCCTCACCGACACCCGCGACGAGGCGGTGCCGCTGCTGGCTTAGGCGAGCGCGTTGGTGACGGTCGCCATGTCGAAGTAGTCACGCCACGCGGCGATCTTGCCGTCGACGACCTCGAAGGTGCCCATCACCGGCAGCGGGAGCTCGCCGCCGTCCTTGCGTCGCATCACGTCGGTGCGTTCGTTCATCACCAGGTTGCCGTTGCTGACCTGGCGGTGCACCTGGAAGTCGATGCCGTCGAACGCGGCGGTGCATCCCGCGATGAACTCCTTGATGGCCTCGCGACCGGTCACGGGGTCCATCGGAATGTTGTGGTAGACGGCGTCTTCGGTGAAGTAGCCGGCCAGCTCCTCGGGATCGGGGGAGGCCCACAGCTCGCAGAATTCGGTCACCAGTTCATCGGCGCGATTGCGTCATGCGGTTCTCCTTTGTCACGCCGAGAGTACGGTTGTTTGCGGGTCTACTCGACGTTTGCGTACACAACCGTGCGCTCGCTGAGATATCGAGGTGCTACCAGCCTTCGGTGAGCACCCGGTCCAGGGTGTCGACGTAGAAGTCGGCGCCGTCGATGTCGATGCACAGCGGCGGCTTGGTCTTCAGGATGTTCTGTGGTCGCCGGTCGGCTGGATGATCACGCCGAGCTCGAGCATGCGGTCGCAGATCGCCGCGGTCTCCTCCGCCGCGGGTTCGAGAGTCTCGCGCGTCACGGATCATCTCGACGCCGAGGTACAGCCCGATGCCGTGCACGGTGCCGATGATCGGGTGCTTGTCCGGCCAGCGCCTGCAGCCTGCGCCTTCAGGTGCGCGCCGACCCGCGAGGCGTTCTGCTGCAGTCCTTCGTCGCGCAGCACGTCGAGCACGGTGATGCCGATCGCGCACGACAGCGGGCTGCCGCCCGTCGACGAGAAGAAGTAACCCTGCGAGCGGAACGCGTCGGCGACCGCGCGGGAGGTGATCACCGCGCCCAGCGGATAGCCGTTGCCCGTCGACTTGGCGATCGACACGATGTCGGGCACCGCATCCTGCTGCTGAAAACCCCAGAACCATTCGCCCAGGCGGCCGTAACCGACCTGAACCTCGTCGGAGATCGCCAGGCCGCCTGCGGCGCGCACCGCGGCGTACACCTGCTGCAGATAGCCGTCGGGCAGCGCCATGCCGCCGGCGTTGCCGTACACGCTTTCGCAGATGAACCCCGCGGGGGCCCGACCGTCGCCGACCAGCTGCTCGATCTGCGGCGACCGCCTCGCCGGCGTACTGCACCGCGTCGGCGCCCGCGGTACTTGCCGCGGAAACTGTTGGGCGATTCGACCGTGTGCACCCAATCCGGCCGGGTGGCAAGCGCATTCGGGTTGTCCGCGATCGACGTCGACACCGCGTCGGTGCCGTAGGTCCAGCCGTGGTAGGCCTCGCGGACCGCGACGACGTCGCGGCGGCCCGTCGCCGCCGTCGCCAGCCGGATCGCCAGATCGCTTGCCTCCGAGCCGGAGTTGACCAGGAACACGGTGTCCAACGGGTCGGGCAGCGTGGCCGCGAGCCGCTCGCTGAACTCCACCACCGCCTCGTAGTTGAACCGCGAGTTGGTGTTGAGCTTGCGCAGCTGACGGGCCGCGGCCTCGGCCACCCGCGGATGCGCGTGGCCGAGCACCGTGACGTTGTTGACCATGTCGAGGTAGCAACGACCGCTCGTCGAGATCAGGTAGTTGCGCCAGCCCCGCTCGATCTGCGGTGGCGTGCGGTAGTAGTGCTCCTGCACCTGCGCGAAACTCGCGTCCCTGCGTGACAACAGATTGCCCGCTGAATGCTGTTTCGGCGCAGGCAGCCTCAGCAGCTGTCGCGGATCCCGGCTCAACGCAAGCCATCCGGGCGCCAGCTCCGCCGACACGAAGGGCGGCGCGGCCGGCGCACCGACCGGCCGCATGGCCAGCTCGATCCACTGACTCGCCGGGGCCGTCGCCAGTGCCTGCCCGGCTGAGATGCGGCCCAACGCGTCGGTCCGCACACCCGTCATCGTCAGCTCATAGCCCCCGCCGCGGAACTCGACGGCATCGGCGGACACTGCCACCACTTCGCCGTCCCACGGCGCCGACCAGCCGTACCTCCGACGCCGACCACACGCTGATGCCGGTCGGTATGACGGCCGGGCTGTCCTGGCTGAGCTTCGGGGCCCGGCTCAGCCGCGGTTGGCCATACTGCGTCACCACCAGGGCTGCGCCGTCTTGCACGGCGGCGCGGGCCAATTCATCCTCGACGCCGGGTCCGAGCCAGCGGCCGAAATCGTATGCATCCGAGGCGGTGGAAAGGTCGAGCGTCACGACAGCCGCCGATTCGACCATGGCACGGTCGACGGCTACCGGCTCGGGTGCCGCGGCCATGCCCAGGTGCGCGCGCATCAGCCCGGTCATCACGTCGATCGGCACCGAGGTGGCCACCTCGAACATCTGCTGCTCGCCGCCGGACTGGTCGGTGAGGTACTCGTTGTCGGGATCCAATACGGCCTGCTGCGCGCCGCTGACGATCAGCACCGCGGTGCGCAACACCAGGAGCGGCCACAGCACGTCGACTTCCGCCTCGCCCAGTGGGCGGACGGCGTGGAAGGCCGCCACTGCAGGCAGTATCGAGGCCGGGCCGCAACCCGCATGTCCGAGGACCGATGAGGCGGTGATCGCCAGCTCGGACACCGCCCAGCTGTCGGTCAGGTCGCCGAAGTCGATCACCCCGTCGGGATGAGCGGCACCCCCCGCGGAGCGTGACACCACGACGTTGGCATCGGTGAGGTCGAGATGGACGGCCTGCCTTGGCAATGCGTCGGCCACGGGTTCGATACGCGCCCACGCCTCGCTCGCCGCCGTCTCGATCCGGTCGCGCAGCGCGTCATCGGCGACATGCGAAATCAGCTCTCGCACAACGTCTGCGCCGTATCGCAGATCCCATTGCAGCACCCGGTCGAGACCGGGGTGGCGAAACGACTGCAACGCCCGGCTGACGCGGCCTGCCACGTCACCCAAACCCGCGATCGCGGACGGCGAGAGATACGCCGACTCGAGCAGGGTTCCGCCGGGCAGGAAGCGCAGTAGCCGGAGGTAGGCCGGTCCGTCGACCAAACCCGTTACGGTAGTGCAGGTCTGACCGGCGGCATTCGGTAAGGGCACCGACACGCGCAACGTCGGTTCGGCGGCCGCGATCAGCGCAGCCGCCTGATCCTGAGCCTCCAATTCGACTGCGGTGAAGGCGGGATTGGCGATCTTGAGCACGCCGGCGATGTCGCCGCCGGCGCCAGTGACGATGAAATTCTTGTCCTGGTTGCTGCCCAACGACGTCGCAACCGCATTCAAGCCGAAGTGGGTTCGCAGGATTTCCTCGGCCTGCGCCTCACTGACGCGGGGCGCCGGAAGTTCAGGCGCCTCAAGGAAATTGAAGCTCATGGTTCACCGACTGACGAACTGCACCACGACTTCGGAGAATGCGTCGTTGTCGTCGCCCGCCGCGGTGTGTCCAGCGTCCGACAGTTCGACGAACTCGGCCCGGGGCACCTTCGCCAGGAAGTCCTTCACACCGTCGGCGCTGACCACATCGGAGAGCTTGCCGCGGATGAGCAGGATGGGGATGGTCAAGTCCATCACGGCCTGTTCGAGCTTGTGCATCCGGACGAACCTGTCGTCATCGGGCGCTGTCAGGAAGGCCGGGTCCCAATGCCAGTACCACCGGCCGTCCCGCAGCCGTAGGTTCTTCTTCAGCCCCTCCGGGCTGCGAGGCTTCGTCCGATACGGCAGGTACTCCGCGACCGCATCGGCCGCCTCTTCAAGCGACTCGAAACCGTTCACGCCGCTCGCCATGAACTTGCGAATGCGGGCGCTGCCGTCTTTGTCATAGCGTGGCACCACGTCGACCAAGACCAGCTTCGTCACCTTCTGCGGGCCTGCGGCGTCGGCCACCAGCATGCCGGTCATGCCACCCATGCTCGCGCCGATCAGGACGATCGGCCGCCCGATCTGGTCGATCACCGCAAGCGTGTCGGCGCACAAGGCGTCCACCGAGTAGTTCGCCTCGGGCGCCCGGTCGCTGTCGCCGTGTCCGCGGCTGTCCAGGGCTACCACGTGAATGCCCTGGTCAGCGAGGATCTGGCTGGTGTTCTTCCACGAGAACCGGTTCTGCCCGCCACCGTGCAGCAGCAGGACGGTCGGCCGATCGCCGGCGGGTGCGCCGTGGTTCCACTCGTCGGCTACCAGAGTGATGTCCTCGGCACCGCTGAACTTCACGGTCTGCGGTTCTCTGCGTGTCGTGGTCACAGGCATCCTCTCTGGCCCCGGGGACCTCACGTTACCCAGGGAAATAATTGCGCCGATCTTTGGCCCGACCGCCGCGCCGCATACCTAGAATCTGCGATCGTGCAGCCCGATACCGCCGAAGGCGACGACCGAGGCTGCATCATCGATGCCGCCTACACCTGTTTGTCCGAGCCGCACAGCGGCCCGATACCCGTCGCAGCGATTCTGCAGCGCGCCAGGGTGTCGACACGGGCGTTCTACCGTCACTTCGAGTCCAAGGACGAGCTGTTCCTGGCGATGCTCCGCGAGGAGACCGACGCCTTGGCCAGCCGGCTCGACCGCATCAGCGCCGACGTGCCGGGTCGACCGGTCGATCAACTCAGGGCGTGGATCGCAGGGATGTTCGGGTTGATCCACGACGACCAGACGCGCATGCACTTCACCGTGATCGACTCCGACGAAGTCCGCGCCGCGAAGGGATACCGCGAGACGCGCGAGCAGGCCCACGCCGACCGAGAGCGCTCGCTGGTGAAAATTCTGCGCCGTGGCCGCGCCGACGGCTCGTTCCCACTGACCGATCCCGAAGGCGACGCATTCGCCATCAACGCAGTGATCAGCAGGGTGATGATCAGCCAGTCATACGACGACCACCACGGACTGCAACAGGCGCAGGACGCGATCCTGGACTTCGCCCTGCGGGCGCTGGGCGCAGAACGGGTCTCCGGCGGCCCGCGATGAGTTTCGGGCGCGGCGCCGGTCGGATCTGACATGCCTTCGATAACACCGTCCCTGTGGTTCGACAACAACCTCGAGGAGGCCGCGCGGTTCTACACGTCGGTCTTCCCGAACTCCTCCATCGAGAAGCTCCACCGTTGGACCGAGGCGGGCCCCGGCACGCCCGGCGACGTGGCCTTCGGCACCTTCGTCCTCGACGGCCAGCGGTTCCTGGGCATCAACGGCGGCCCGGCGTTCTCGTTCGATGAGGCGGTCTCCTTCACGATCCATTGCAAGGATCAGGACGAGGTCGACTACTACTGGGACCGGTTGATCGCCGGCGGCGGCGAGGAATCACAGTGCGGCTGGCTCAAGGACCGGTTCGGGCTGAGCTGGCAGGTCGTGCCGGACCGATTGTTCGAGCTGACCGCTGACCCCGACCCGGCCCGTGCGGCGGCCGCGACCAAGGCCATGCACGGCATGCGCAAGATCGTCATCGCCGAGCTGGAGGACGCCGTCCGCGACGCGTGACGGCAGCGCTTACGTGGTCAGCCGATCGATCCACTCGATGGCGGCGTCGGTGATCGGAGGGACGCCTGCAGATTCATCGCACGCGATCACCATCGCCGACGCCTCGGCCATCGCCGCGATGAGGATGCGGGTCAACAGCTGGCCACGGGGCGAGTTGTCCAGCCCCAGCACGGACATCCACCGGCCGAATCCCTTGAACATTCCGGCACGTCGAACCGCGTCGTAGCCGGCCGGGGCGTCGCCGGACGACAGCACCATCGCAGCACGACGATTTGCCCAGATGGCCTCCAGATAGGTCCGCACGTTCGCCTCGAAGGCCTCCTGCCGGCTGCGCTCGCCGGCACTCGCGGACTCGTCTTCGATGCGGCGGTCGATATCGGCGGCCAGGCGGTCGAAGATCGCCAGGAACAACTCCTTCTTGCCGCCGAAGTGATGGTAGAGGCTGCCGATGCTGGCGCCGGACCGGTGGACGATATCGGCCATGGTCGCTGACGTGTAGCCCCGCGCGGCGAAGACGTCGGTCGCCGCATCGAGGATGCGCGCCTGAGTCGCGTCGGTCTTCGCCCATCGCCGCGCGGCCGTCGTCATGACAGCACGCTAGACCACGTCCGCGAGCCTGAAGAACGCAATTCCAAAACCTGGGGGGGCGACCGTCAAACCGTTTGCTGGCAAGCGGCATCGGGCAGTCTCGGCGACGATCTCGTGTTGCTCACTGTGAAAATTGTGATGTACGGTTCTGCGGCGCGTCGACGCTGTAACGTCATCCGAAGCCTTGAGCTGAGCAGTAGTTAAGAGGGGATGGCGGCCGATGGCATTGGCGAGCGCACGAGGAACGATCTTCTGATGGTTGCCTCGAACGTCATTGCCAAACCGGTGCGCGCCTTCGGCGGCTTCTATTCAATGGCGCTCGACACGTTCGTCTGGATGTTCAAGCCGCCCTTCGCGTGGCGTGAGTTCCTCGCTCAGTCATGGTTCGTCGCGCGGGTGTCGATCGTGCCGACGCTGTTGTTGACCATTCCGTACACGGTGTTGCTGACCTTCATCGAAACCATCCTGCTGACCGAGATCGGCGCCGCGGACTTCTCCGGTACGGGGGCCGCGCTGGGCACGGTGCGGCAGATCGGGCCGATCGTGACGGTGTTGGTGGTCGCCGGTGCCGGCGCCACGGCGATGTGCGCCGATCTGGGTGCGCGGACAATTCGTGAGGAACTCGACGCGCTGCGGGTGATGGGCGTCAATCCCATTCAGGCGCTTGTGGTTCCCCGGGTGCTGGCCGCCACCATCGTGTCACTGGCGCTGGCTGCCACCGTGATTCTCGTCGGTCTCTCCGGCGCCTATCTCTTCGTCGTCTACATCCAGCACGTCTCGCCGGGCGCCTTCGCGGCCGGACTGACCCTGATCATCGGGGCCACCGACGTGGTGATCGCGCTGGTGAAGGCGGCGTTGTTCGGGCTCTCGGCCGGCCTGATCGCCTGCTACAAGGGGATTTCCGTGCACGGTGGCCCGCAGGGTGTCGGCAACGCGGTGAACGAAACCGTGGTGTTCACCTTCATGGCGCTGTTCGCGATCAACGTCGTCGCAACCGCCGTCGCGATCAAGGTCGTGCAATGACGGTCTCGAGGCCCCACTCCCAGTTTCCGTGGCTGAAAAGCCGGTTCCGTGGCGTGGCCGACCCGTGGAACCGCATCGGCGCGCAGACGAAGTTCTACGGCCGCACCCTGCGCTCCATCGATTACGTCTTCATCCACTACAGCGTCGAGTTGATCCGCATCATCGCCCAGATGGGCCTCGGCGCAGGGGCGCTCATCGTCATCGGCGGCACGGTCGCGATCGTCGGCTTCTTGACGGTGACCACCGGCGCCCTGGTGGCGGTGCAGGGCTACAGCGACTTCTCCGAACTCGGTGTGGAGGCCCTGACGGGATTCGTGTCGGCATACTTCAACGTGCGGCTGATCGCACCGGCCACCACCGCGATCGCTTTGTCCGCCACCATCGGCGCCGGCGCCACCGCGCAACTCGGCGCCATGCGGATCAACGAGGAGATCGACGCGCTCGAGGTGATGGGTATCCGCTCCATCGCGTTCCTCGCCTCCAGCAGGGTGATCGCCGGCTTTCTCGTGGTGATCCCGCTGTACTGCGTGGGCGTGCTGATGGCGTTCTGGGCGGCGCGGTTCGGCACCACCGTGCTCTACGGTCAATCGACCGGTGTCTACGACCACTACTTCAAAACGTTCCTCAACCCCACCGACCTGATGTGGTCCTTCGGCCAGTGCATCGCTCTGTCGGTGGTGATCATGCTCGTGCACACCTACTACGGCTTCACCGCGCGAGGCGGCCCGGCGGGGGTGGGGGAGGCCGTCGGGCGGGCGGTGCGCACCTCGCTGATCATCTCGGCGTTCGTACTGGTGATGCTCTCGCTCGCCGTTTACGGCCAGTCCGGCAACTTCAACCTGGCCGGGTGACCATGGACACACACGACGAAGGCCTGCACCCCGCGTGGTGGACGTTGATTCTCGCTGGTCATCCTCGTTGTCGCGCTCTGGCTGACGTATTCGTTGTTCCTCGGCAAGTTCAAGTCGCTACGAGACGGTCACGCTGACCTCCGATCGGTCGGGCCTGGTGATGGAGACGAACGCCAAGGTCAAGTTGCGTGGCGTGCAGGTGGGCGGGTCGCCGCGATCCAGGGCGGCTCCGAGCCGGTGTCGCTGACGCTGGAGATCGACAAGGACAAGATCAAGTTCATCCCGGCGAATATCGAGGCCCAGATCCGGGCCACCACGGTGTTCGGCGCCAAGTTCGTCGACCTGGTCTACCCCAGCGATCCCCAGCCCGCAGCTGCAGGCGCCGGTCAGGTGATCAAGTCGCGAAACGTCACCGTCGAGGCCAACACCGTGTTCCAGAACTTGGTCGACGTGCTCGACCAGATCGACGTGGCCAAGCTCAACAGCACGTTGTCCGCGCTCGCCGAGGGTGTCCGCGGGCAGGGCGAGCGGATCGGTCAGGCCACCACCGACGCGAATCAGGTTCTGCTCGAGCTGAATCCGCGCCACGAGACGATAGCGCAGGACTGGCGGACGCTCAAAGAGTTCAACGACACGTTCAGCGCTGCGGCGCAAAGACATCCTGACCACTCTCGACGCGCTCAGCACAACCAGCACGACCATCACCAGCCACGCCGACCAGCTGGATGCGTTGCTGCTGGCCACCATCGGGCTCTCCAACAGCGGCATCAGCCTGCTCGCGCCGAACCAGGCCAACCTCATCAAGGCCATCAACGTGCTCGAGCCGACGACGAACCTGCTGTACAAGTACAACCCGGAGTACACCTGTCTGCTCGTGGGCGCGAAGACGCTGCTGGACACCGGCGGCTACGACGCGCCCGGCGGCAACGGGCGAACACTCGTGCTGGACACCGGATTGACGCTCGGAGACGACCCGTACCACTATCCGGACAACCTGCCGATCATCGGCGCCAAGGGTGGACCGGGCGGCAAGCCCGGGTGCGGCTCGCTGCCCGACGTCGCAAAGAACTGGCCGGTGCGCAACCTCGTCACGAACACCGGTTTCGGCACCGGGATGGACTGGCGGCCCAACCCCGGCATCGGCTTCCCGGCCTGGGCCAACTACCTTCCGGTCACCCGCGCGGTGCCCGAACCGCCGAGCATCCGCAATCTGTTCGGCGGGCCGGCGCCGGGACCGATCCCGTATCCGGGGGCCCCGGCATACGGCGCGGACCTGTACGCGCCGGACGGCACCCCGCTGTGGCCGGGACTGCCGCCGGCGCCGCCACCGATGGCGCCGCGGGAACCCGGTCCGACGCCGGGCTCCGAGCCGTTCGTGGTGCACGCACCCGGCGCAGATGCAGCCGACGCCGCTACCCCCAGTCCCGCTGCCCAATCCGGCAGCGCCGTCCCCCTGACCGCACCGAGACACACGAAAGGTAAGCCGCCATGCCGGGCATGAAAGCCAGGGTTCGACACGACGCAGTGCGTCTTGGCGCGTTCTTGGGTATCTGCCTGCTCGGCGTGTTCGGGTTGTTCGCGGTCTTCGGGCAGACTGCGCTTCGGGGAGAAGACCGACACCTACCAAGGCCGAGTTCACCAATGTGACCGGACTGGAGAACGGCGACTTCGTCCGCATCGCCGGTGTCGAGGTGGGCCAGGTCAAAAAGCGTTGCGATTCAACCCGATACGACGGCGATGGTCGAGTTCACCGCGGATCGAGTCGGTGGTGCTCACCGAAGGCAGCCGGGCTGTCATCCGGTACGACGACCTGATCGGCGGCCGGTATCTGGCGCTGCAGGAAGGGGCCGGCGGTACGGCGAAGCTCAAGCCGGGGGACACGATTCCCTTCGCTCGCACCTCGCCGGCGCTGGACCTCGACGCGCTGATCGGCGGGTTCCGGCCGTTGTTCCGGGCGCTGGATCCGGACCAGGTGAATGCGTTGTCGGGCCAGCTGATTTCGGCCTTGCAGGGTCAGGGTGCGACGATCAACTCGTTCCTGGCACAGACCGCGGCGTCTGACGAGCACGCTCGCCGACCGCGATCAGTTGATCGGCCAGGTCATCACCAACCTCAACGTCGTGCTGGGATCGCTCGGTGACCAAAGCGACCAGTTCGCAAAGGCAGTCGACGCGCTCGCCGGACTGATGGAGACGCTCAAAGGGCGTAAACAAGACATCAGCAACGGTCTGGCCTACACGAACGCCGCGGCCGGGAGCATCACGGATCTGCTGGCGCAGGCCCGTCCGCCCTTCGCCAAGACGGTTCACGAGACCGACCGCGCCGCGGGAATCGTGGTGGCCGACCACGACTACTTCGACAACCTGCTCAACACGCTGCCGGATGCGTATCAAGCGTTGGCGCGGCAGGGCATCTACGGTGACTTCTTCAGCTTCTACCTGTGCGACATCGTGCTGAAGCTCAACGGAAAGGGCGGCCAGCCGGTCTACGTCAAGGTCGCCGGCCAGTCGACCGGGAGGTGTGCGCCGCGGTGAAGTCCTTCAGTGAACGAAATCAACTCGTCATCGGTCTCGTCGGGCTGGCGTTGACGATCGGCGTCGTGCTGGGGTCGTTGAATTACGACAGGCTGCCGTTTCTTCAGGGCAAGGAGTACTCGGCCTACTTCGCCGAGGCGGGCGGGTTGACAACCGGTGAGGCCGTGCAGGTTTCGGGCTTCAAGGTGGGCGAGGTCAGGTCGATCGAGTTGGACGGGTCGCATGCGCTGGTGACGTTCACCGTCGACAGGAACATCCGGCTCGGCGATCGCACCGAGGCGGCGATCAAGACGAGGGGCCTGCTGGGCACCAAGATCCTCGAGGTCACCTCGCGCGGCGAGGGCCAACAGGAGGGCCCGATTCCCGTGGAGCGCACCACGTCCCCGTACCAACTTCCCGACGCGCTCGGCGAGCTGGCGACGACGATCAGCGGCCTGAACACCAATCAGTTGTCGGATTCGCTTCGGGTGTTGTCGCAGACATTCGCCGACACCCCGCCGCAACTGCGGGTCGCGGTCGAGGGCGTGGCGCGGTTCTCGCAGACCCTCGACGAACGCGACGCGCAGTTGCGTGGCCTGCTGACCAATGCCAACAAGGCGACGACGGTGCTGGCCGAGCGCAGCGACCAGGTCGTGGGCCTGGTCGCACAACACCAACGCGCTGCTGGTCGAGCTGGAACAGTCAAAGCGCAGCACTGGATCAGATCTCGGGCAACATCTCGGCGCTGAGTCGCGATCAACTGCTGGGGTTCATCGCCGAGAACCGCGACACCCTGAGACCCGCTCTGGACAAGCTCAACGGCGTGCTGACGATCATCGACAACCGCAAGGAACGCCTGCAGAAGTCGATCCATCTGCTCCAGCAGTACTCGATGTCGCTGGGCGAGTCGGTGGCGTCGGGGCCGTTCTTCAAGACCTATGTCGCCAATCTGCTGCCGGGCCAGTTCCTGCAGCCGTTCATCGACGCCGCGTTCTCCGACCTCGGTCTGGACCCCAACGTGCTGCTGCCGTCGCAGCGTACGGACCCCCAGGTCGGCCAGCCGGGCACACCGGCGCTGCCGGTGCCCTTTCCCCGGACGGGGCAGGGCGGCGAACCGCGTCTGACACTTCCCGACGCGATCACCGGCAATCCCGGCGATCAGGGGTGCGGTCCGCCCGGACTGCCGCTGCCCGGCCCCACCGGCTGCTATCCCTACCGCGAGCCGCTGCCGGCGCCGCCGCCGGGCGGCCCGCCGCCGGGACCGCCCGCCGAGGCGCCGCCGGGTCTGGCAGTCGACCCCGGAGCCGACTCCGTCACCGGTCATGGTGCCCGCGCCCGGTGAGGTGCCCCACCTTCCGCCCGGCGGAGGCTGGACAATGACGCGCATCCCGCGGATCTTCCTGGCCGCCGCACTGGCCGTGATACTGGTCGGCGGCGTGGTCGTGCTGTTGCGCAACACCGAACGAATCAACCGCACACACGTCGTCGCGTACTTCGAGAACAGCAACGGCATCTACCCCGGCGACGACGTTCGCATCGTCGGCGTGCCCGTGGGCAGGATCGAGTCCATCGAGCCGCAGCCCACGTCGGTCAAGATCTCCTTCTGGTACGACAGCAAGTACAAGGTGCCGGCCGACGCCAAGGCCGCGATCTTGTCGCCGACACTGGTGACGGCGCGGACCATTCAGCTCACCCCCGCCTACACCGGTGGGCCCGGTGATGAAGGACGACGCGGTCATCCCGCGGGAACGCACTGCGGTTCCGGTGGAATGGGACGAGGTCCGCCAGCAGTTGGCGAAGCTGACCGAGACGCTGCAGCCGACCGAGCCCGGCGGCGTGAGCCCGCTGGGGTCGGTTATCAACACCACCGCCGACAACCTGCGTGGCCAGGGCGCCAACATCCGCGACACCGTCATCAAGCTGTCGCAGGCGATTTCGGCCCTCGGCGATCACAGCACCGACATCTTCTCCACCGTCAAGAATCTGGCGATCCTGGTGTCGGCGCTGCAGGACAGCACCGACTTGATGCGCCAGCTCAACCAGAACCTGGCGTCCGTGACCGGCCTGCTCGCCAACGATCCCGACGAGGTGGCCAACGCGGTCCGCGATCTCAACAACGTCGTCGGAGAGGTCCAGACGTTCGTGGCCGACAACCGCGAAGCGCTGGGCACCACCTCGGACAAGTTGGCAGGCGTGACCCAGGCGCTGACCGACAGCCTCGACGACGTCAAGCAGTTCCTGCACGTGGCTCCGAACACGTTGCAGAACTACGTCAACATCTGGCAGCCCGCCCAGGGCGCGGTGAGCAGCGTGCCGATGATCAACAACTTCGCCAATCCGATTTCCTTCCTGTGTGGCGCTATTCAGGCGGCGTCACGGCTTGGGCGCCGAGGAGTCGGCGAAGCTGTGCGTGCAGTACCTGGCGCCGATCATCAAGAACCGCCAGTACAACTTCCTGCCCGTTGCGCAACAACGTCTTCGTCGGTGCCACGACCCGGCCGAACGAGCTCACCTACAGCGAGGACTGGATGCGGCCGGATTACGTTCCGCCGCAACCTGTTCGCGCCGGCAGGCCCCGCCGCCGGCCGACGGTGCGCCGCCGGCGCCGGCCATCCGGGTCCGCCGTTGGCGGCGGAGGCGCCGATCACGCCGAATCCGGCCGACGGCCTGCAGGGGCTGATGGTGCCGCCCGGGGTGGGACCATGATGCGGGCCAAGGTGTTTCGCGCAGTCGGCCGTCGTAGTCGTGCTGGCCGGGGTGCTGTCCGGCTGTTCCGGCTGGCGAGGGCTGAACTCGCTTCCGTTGCCGGGTGTCGAGGGCAAGGGGCCGGGGGCGTTCACGATTCAGGCGCAGATGCCCGACGTGGACAACATCGAGCCGAATTCCCGCGTCCGGGTCGGGTGACGTGAATGTCGGCCACATCACGAAGATCGAGCGACAGGGCTGGCATGCGCTGGTGACGATGGAGCTCAACGGTGACGTCGAGCTGCCCGCGAACGCGACAGCCACGCTCGGCCAGACCAGCCTGTTGGGTTCACTCCATATCGAACTGGCGCCGCCCACCGATGTCGCCGCCCGAGGGCAAGCTGCACGACGGCTCGCTGATTCCGTTGTCGTCGTCGAGGGCATATCCGAGCACCGAGCAGGCGCTGGCCGCGGTTGCGCTGCTGCTCAACGGCGGCGGCATCGGCGATATCCAGGACATCACCGAGGCGTTGAGCACCGCGTTCGCCGGTCGCGAGAACGATCTGCGCAGCCTGATCGAGCAGCTGGACAAGGGGATCGGCTACCTCGACGATCAGAAGCACGACATCATCGCCGCTGCGGAGAGCCTGAACAACCTGATCGGTCAGTTCGCCGCGCAAAAGCCGGTGGTGGACAAGGCATTACGGACGATTCCGGATGCGCTGGCGGTGCTCAAAGATCAGCGCAACAACCTGGCCGACGCGCTCGCGCAGCTCGGCAAGTTCAGCGCGCTGGCCGCCGACTCGGTCAACCAGACCAAGGAGGCACTCGTTGCAGGAGCTCAAGGACCTTGGCCCGACGCTGGAGCAACTGGCCAACGCCGGTCCTGCGCTGACCCGCGCGCTGAGCTTCCTGCCCACCTTCCCGTTCCCCAAGGAGACGCTCACCAACTGGATGCGCGGCGACTACGCCAACCTCACGCTGATCCTCGACCTGACGCTGAGCCGGATCGACTCCGGATTCTTCACCGGATCACGGTGGGAGTGCGACCTGACCTGGTTGGAGCTGCAGTGGGGTCGCACCATCGGCCAATTCCCCAGCCCGTGCAACGCGGGTGGCCCGGGCACCGCGGGCAACCCGCTGCTCGCTCCGTATCGATTCGACCAGGGGCCGTAGCATGCGGATGACTCGGCAAATCCTCATCCAGATGGCGATCTTCGCCGTCATAGCGACCACTGCGCTCGCGATCATGGTCTTCGCGTACATGCGGTTGCCCAACCTCCTCGGTGTCGGGCAGTACCGGGTGACGGTGGAGTTGCCCGAGACGGGCGGGTTGTACCCAAGGGGCAACGTCACGTACCGCGGCGTCGAGGTCGGCGAGGTGAAAAGCGTTGATCTGACCGCACCGGCGTCACGGCGGTGCTGTCGCTGAACTCCGGCATAAAGATCCCCGCCGACCTCGATGCCGAGGTGCACAGCGTGTCCTCCGTTGGTGAGCAGTTCGTCCAGTTGCTCCCGCGCAGCGGCGGAGGCCCGGTGTTGAAGGACGGCGACGTGATCCCGATGGACCGCGCGACGGTTCCGACGGATATCAACAGGGTCTTGGACGAGACGAATCGCGGCCTTGAGGCGATACCGCAGAAGAACCTGCAGACGGTTATCGACGAGGCCTACACCGCCGTCGGCGGACTCGGTCCCGACCTTCGCCGGTTGGTCAGCGGTAGCACCGCGCTAGCCATCGACGCCCGCAAGAATCTCGACTCGCTGACCACCTTGGTCGATCAGTCCGGGCCGATACTGGACTCGCAAATCGATACGGGCGCATCGATCCGCGCATGGGCGGCGAACCTGGCGAGCATCAGCGGCCAACTGCAGAGCCAGGATCCGGCCGTCGCGGGGATTCTCGACAAGGGGCCGGGGGCCGCCGACGAGGTGCGATCGCTGTTCGACCGGTTACGCCCGACGCTGCCGATCGTGCTGGCCAACCTGGTCAGCGTCGGCGAGGTGGCGGTCACCTATCAGCCGAGCCTCGAGCAGTTGCTCGTGCTGTTGCCGCAGGGCACCGCGGTCACGCAGGCCGTCGGCGTGCACAAGCGGAACACGAAGCAGGACTACATGGGTGACGCCTTGGTGTTCAACCTGAACCTGACGATCCCTTTGCTCCCGGCGCCGATCCCGCTGCCGCCGCAGCAGATACCGCCGCCGTGCACCACCGGCTTCCTGCCGGCCCAGCAGCAGCGGGTGCCGACCTTCCAGGACTACCCCGACAGGCCGGCAGGGCAACCTGTACTGCCGGGTTCCGCAGGATGCGCCCTTCAACGTCCGTGGCGCCCGCAACCTGCCGTGCGAGACCGTGCCCGGCAAACGGGCCGCGACATGGCAGGAATGTGAAAGCAACAAGGAGTACGTGCCGCTCAACGACGGCTACAACTGGAAGGGCGATCCCAACGCGACGCTGTCCGGACAGCCGATTCCGGACATCCCGCCGGCGGTGCCATCTGCCGGACCGCTCCTCCGCCGGGTACGCCGCCTCTGCCTATCACGGCCGCCGAATACGATCCGGCCACCGGCACGTACGTTGGACCCGACGGACGTGTGTACACACAGTCCAATCTGGCCCAGAGCGCCGAGAACCCGACGTGGCAGTCAATGCTGGTCCCTCCGGGGAACTGACCACCCTGGCGCGTCACACGTGGACGACGATGCCTTGCGTGAAGGCCACGACGATGGCGAGCACAAGGATGAATGCGTAGCAGCCGACCGCCAATGCGATGGTTTCGCGCCACAACCCCGCTTGGGTGGGCGGCGGCAGGAAGAACTCTGCGGGCATGTCCTTCATGCTCTTGTGGTTGTACTCCGGTGAGTCCGTCATGACACGCCTTTCTCCGTCACGGGACGTAGGGACTGGCCGCGCCGAGCACCGCGCGCAGGATCAGAAGGGGGCCGACAAGAAAGACGAAGAAGGTTACCTGGAAGCCCACGAACCAGGCGCCCAGCCGCAACAATTCGAACTTCCACCGCGGAATCGTCACCTCGTAGTTGAGGAAGTCGTCGAACTCCTGAGTTTTGGTGAGGAGCCTGGTAGCCACGGCGACGCCGCCGGCGTCAGCCGCGAATACCCGTTGAGGCGCAGGCTGTTTGGGGACCGTGAACCGTTCCAGGCCGACGAACCGTTCTAAGTGGTTGAGGCCGCGGACGGGTGGCTTACCAGCCCAGTAGGCGATGAGGTTCGGCCAGGTGCACATGATGCCGATGGTCCATAGCAAGGTGATTCGACCACCGCCGTCCCACTCGAGCACGGGGCCGATACCGGGGTCATAGGTCCACCACCCCATCGCGGTGGCGGTGCCCTCCACCACGAAGTCCCATATGTAGTTGACCGGAATCGCCAACACGATCATCGATTTCAGCATGCTCCAGCCGAATCGCGAGGACACCCACTGGCTGAGCCACAGCACCAATAGGGCGTGTACGCCCCAATAGACCGCATAGGCGAAGGGCATGAACAGCGGGTCGTTCGGGGTCTTCAGCGGCAGCCATTCCAGCAGGTGATGCTCGGCGAACGCAGGGCTGTAGAACAGCATTTGGCCCCAGTCGCCTGCCGTCTCCATCCAATACACCGCCATGCTGTTGAACAGGAACAGAAAGCCCCAGGTGAGCCTGCGTCGCCGGATGACGTCGGCGACCGCCAGCACGATGAAGATGCTTCCCGCGATCGGGATGACCCAGTTGAAGAACCAAACGCCCATCGGATCGGCGGTCGCCGGTGGGACGAGGTCTTGTGCCAACAGAACCATGTGCACCTCGCTGACGGAGACCAGATAGTGAAGTAAGCTTCACTAAAATTGGCCGAGATGTCAACGGTCGAATCGATCCGGTGGAGGAACCGTGGACGAGCGACGGCTGCTCGAATTCCAGTCCGACTCGCTGCAACGTCATGCCATCGAGTTCGGGGAGTGGATGGTACGGGCCAGCAACGATCGCGCACATACATTGGGCCACAGAGACTTACGGCGCGCTCATGCTCGACTCATGGTTTTTCTCGGCTGGCAGGGTAGCCGCATCACTGAGCTGGCGAAGGCGATGGACGTCACGAAGAACGCCGTCGGTCAGCTCGTAACCGAACTCGAAGACCTCGGCTATGTCGAGCGGATGCCCGATCCCGTGGACGGCAGGGCCAAGATCGTGCGCTATACCGACGAAGGGCAGGCGCTGATCGCCGACGCAGCCGCGATCGCCGAACAGTTGGACGCCGAGATCGAGGCGATCATCGGCCCTCGGCGGCTGGCCGCGTTGCGATCAACGCTCGCCGACCTCTACCGGGGCCTCGAACTCGGTCCGCCGCGCTAAGCCCGGCGCCTCCGCGAACGCCCCTTGTTCTTATGGCGAACGTTGTTTACTATACGCCGTATGGCAGGGCGCCCGCGGGTACGAAGCGAGCGACTCGACGAGCAGGCGATCGTCGCCGCCGCCGTGACGATCGCCCGAAAGCGGGTGTCGGACCTCACGATGCGATCACTCAGCGACGAGCTCGAGGTTTCCGTCGGGGCGTTGTACAAGCACGTCGTCGGCCGGGATGAGCTGCTGGCTCTCGTCGTCGAGGAAATCCTCGGTCAGGCTCCGCGCATCGACCCCGATTCCAGCGACGGATGGCTGGCGTTGCGCGCCCAGGTGCTCGGCATCCAGGCGCTGATGGACCGCTATCCGGGCCTCGACGATGCCGTGATCGCGCACTCACCGACTTCACCGAAGGCCAATGAACTGCGTGGCGAGGGCATCGCCGCCCTGCAACGCGAAGGTCTCACGATGGACCAGGCCCACAAGGTCTATCGCGCGGTCACCTGGCTTTGGCTGGGATCGAGGGTTGCCTTGGAAGGACGGCCGCGCAGGCAGGCCGACATCGACACCTTCGCCGAATCCTTGGACATTCTCATATCGGGGCTCAAGGATCACGCGGCGGGATCCGAACTCGTTGCCGCACAGGAGGAAACGTGAAATTGCCGACATCCAAAGGGGCAGCGGTCGCGCTGTTCTTCATCTTGGCGGCTGCCTGGATCATCACGATCGTGACGGTCCAGACGCTGCAGGCCGCTCACTACGGATAGGAAAGGTCGATGTTGCACGATGGCCTGATACTGGCCGGCATGGTCGCGGCCGACGGACTGATACTCGCCGTGTGGTGGTTCCTCGGCAGCAGGCTCGTGCCTGCCGAGTCGAGTCCCCCCGCCGCAGAGTCGACGCTGACGAAAACCCCGTTGCTGCACCGGGTTCTGACCGTGATCTGCTTCATGCTTCTCGTCGGCCTGCTCGTCGAATGCATGGCGATGTTTCCCGCGATCCTGGTGAGGTTCGGATGGTCCTGAAGGAAACACCCGCCGGCGTCGGCGCCGGTGACATCCCTTCGGCGACGTCCAAGCGGTGGGTCGAAGAGGCGGACGGCTGGCTGCTCGTCGGCTGCATCCTGTCCGGCACCATGATCCTCGGGCCGGTCGGACCGGTCGTGCTCGGAATCGCGTTCTGGAAGCTCTACAAGGCCGTCAAGGCGGGCACGAATGTCCGGCCTTGGGCGGCGACGATCATCGGCACCTTCTGCTTGGTCGACGGGCTGATCAACTTCTCGCCGTGGACATTTGACACGTTCGCCCACAACACAGTGCTCGGCGAGACGTTCATCACCGGTTACGGTCGCTTCTTCGACGGCGCCTTCTATCTCGACTACAACAGCGGCGCTCTCGGCGGGGTGGCCAACCACTCCGAGAAGATGTGGCAGTACCTGGCGGTGTTCATCCTGATGCCGATGCGCGTGGTCAGTGCGTGGGCCTTCATGCAGATGCGCACCTGGGGGCTGCACTTCATGAAGGTGTCGGCGTGGCTGTACCTGTTCCTCTGGA
Organism: uncultured Actinomycetota bacterium; assembly: GCA_963793055.1. Classification (GTDB taxonomy): domain Bacteria; phylum Actinomycetota; class Actinomycetes; order Mycobacteriales; family Mycobacteriaceae; genus Mycobacterium. The sequence goes on from CAWBYS010000010.1 coordinate 321,773, forward strand.
CGGGCTACACCATGGCGATGAGCCTCGACTTCCCCTCGAGGATGGCCAGTTCGGAGTTCGGGGTGGCGGGCTGGTGGATGTTCAACCTGTTCTATCTGTCGCCGGTGTTCGTGCTGCCCTACCTGTACACGGTGGACAAGAGTCGCTGGTGTCGATGACTCACCGGTGGAGGCCGTCATCAGCTCCCTGACGCCGCACTGGCTGCCGACCGGCTGGTTCCAGGTCGGGTGGTCCGGCGACATACCGACCGATACCGTCCGGTGCCTTCGCTACTTCGGCCACGAGCTGGTGGCTTTCCGGGACGGCAACGGAACGGTCCACGTTCTCGACGCGCACTGCAGGCACCTCGGTGGTCATCTCGGCTACGGCGGCCGGGTCGAAGATGGGTGCGTGGTGTGTCCATTCCACGGCTGGCACTGGGATCGCCGCGGCATCAACGTGCACATCCCGTATCAACCGGAGCGGCCCAATCGGTCGCGACGGCTGCGGGTGTGGCCTGTGCGTGAGCAATCCGGCGTGGTCTACCTCTGGCACGACGTCGGGGGTGGTGAGCCGACCTGGGAACCGCCGAACATCTTCACCGATACGGCGGCGCACACCGCCGCGTTGAGTTATCACCCGGCGGCGCCGCATGGCCTGATCCGCTACGGTGCGCTACCGTTGCATCCGCAGCTCGTCTTGGAGAACGCTGCCGACCCCATCCATTTCCGCTACGTGCACGGCACCAGGCACCATCCCGTCTTCCTGCGGCGGTGGCAGGACGAGGCGCGATGGTTCAGCCAGATCGGGTTCGGGTCGAGATGGCGCGAAATGGACCCGGGTAGTCATGACGGCGACACCTTGTCGATCCTGGCCGCTGGTGTCGGGTTGAGTTACACGTCGCTGTCGGGCCACTCGAATACGCTGATTCTGTTGTCCACCACGCCGATTGAAGCCGGCCGCAGCGAGATTTTCCAAACGGTGTGGCTCGAGCGGCTGCCAGGCGACGACGACCCGGGGGCCATCGAGTCGCGAATCGACGCGGCCACCGCCCAGTTGCCGCGCGACATCACCATCTGGAGCCATCAGCGTTTCGAGGACCCACCGGCGTTGGCGACGGTTGAAGGCCGCGCATTCACCGACCTTCGCAGCTGGGCCAAGACCTTCTATCCCGATACGGGCGCGGCGCCTCGTCTGGAGTCAGCCAGCACTGGGCGACCGCAACAAGGAAGCGAAGCACTCCTGTGAAAGTCGGCGTCTATTTCGATTTGCGTAACCCGCACCAATGGCGGCAGGAGCCGTCCCGGCTCTACGGATTCACCCTGGAGGCGTGCCAGGAGGCGGAACGGCTGGGCGCGAGTTCGGCATGGTTCTCCGAGCACCACCTGTTCGAGGACGACTATCTCTGCGCACCATTGACGTTCGCCGCTGCGGTGGCCGCGCGCACGCGCAGCATCCGGCTCGGCACCGCGATCGTGATCGCCCCGCTGCACCACCCGGCCGAGATCGCCGAGCAGTGTGCCACGGTGGATCTGATCTCCGACGGACGTCTGGATCTAGGGCTTGGAACGGGCTACCGAATACCGGAATTCGAACTGTTCGACGCTTCGATGAGTGCGCGCTACGCACATACCGATGGCACCGCCCGTCGACTGCGCGAACTATGGGGAGAAGGCGGTATCCGGCCCGGCACCGTCCAGCATCCGCTGCCGATCTGGATGGGCTACCAAGGTCCGCAGGGGGCTCGCCGCGCCGGTCTGCTCGGTGAGCGACTGTTGTCGGCCGATGCGGCACTGTGGGGCCCGTATTCCGAGGGTCTTGCCGAGGCCGGCCATTCGGTGGACCGGGGCGTGATGGCAGGTGGGGCCCAAGCGTGGGCCACCGACGATCCCGAACGCGACTGGCCGACGGTCTCCGATCACCTTGCCCACCAATTGAATTCCTATCGCCGGCACATGGTAGAGGGTACGGGCCGGCCGCCGCCCAAGCCCGTGAATCTCGACCGCGTCGTAAACGCCGATGGTGCTGGCCCGCTGGGGTCGTTCACCTACGGCACGCCCGAGCACGTCGCGAAGAAGATCAAAGAGGGAAGCAGGGGCGCACCTGTCGACACCGTCTTCCTGTGGGCATCCATTGGCGGCATGTCAGACGAGTTGGTGATGCGCAACATCGAGACGATCTGCACGCGGCTCGCGCCGTTGCTCGACGACCAGGAGGACCAATGACCGAGCCGCAGACGGCCCGACGCGAGGCCGCCGACCCGTTCGGTGAATGGGCAAGCAGTAAAGACGTTTTGATGAGTTACCGGTATCTGGCCTCCGCGCCGCGACCGCTCGACCGGACCCATGCCGAGAACTGCTGCACATCCGCCCGGACCTACGCACAGCCGGCGGCGCATTGCTGGCCGCGCCGTTGGCGATCGCGATGCTCGACACTGCCGGCGTCAACGTCGACCCGGTGAACATCCTGGCGCTTACCCAGATCAACATCACCATCATCGATCACGGCAGGCACGCCGACGGCGTCTATATCGCCGGTCGCGTCGCCACCGAGGCACGCTCGCAAATCTTCACCGAGGCGGCGTTCTACGATGCCGAACATCGCGGGAACGTCATCGGTCTCGGCTCGGCGAACTGGTCCGTGATATGCCCGACACCCGAGGGCTTCGCCTACCCCGAACCGGGAGCCGGAGTTGGTGAAGCTGAAGATGTTCCGCCTCTCTGGCAGGCCTACACGGGGCGCAGACGCGATGACGGGGGCTTGGAGATTCCCGGCTTGCGGCCCGAGATCGGCGCCGACCGCCTTCATCACGGCCCCATGTTGGTCGTGACAGAGGCGGCGGCGCTGGAAGCGGGCGCCGAGGCGTTGAACACCGATGCACTGGGCGTCGATCAACTGACCATGACGATCATGGCGCCGGGTCGAGTCGGTCCGTTCGTCGCGGTACCGGTTTCCGTGGGAGTCAGCGGCGATGTGGCGGGCTGCCGCGTCGAACTCCGGGACCGCGGCCGAGACGACCGACTCGTCGCCACGACCGTCGTGCGGGCCGGCAGGCTGGGGCGGTGACCGCCTGGCCGGCGATCCGCGCGGCCCTTGCAGACAGCTGTGCTTCACGCCACGTTACAGTGTAAGGTCATGGGACGATGAGCCCCTGCGACGGCCCCGAGAACGAGGACTGATGGACCAAGCGACGAAGTTCGACCCGCGGCTGGCGCCGCTGACTCAGCACGTCAAATCGATGGCGAGCCCGCAGGCGCTCTTCTCGGAAAAGGCAGGCAAGGTCCGCGCGGAGGAGTCCAACGGGGTCTGGACCCTCTTCCGGCACGACGACATCGTCAAGATCAACCGGCATCCAGCGATTCTGGGCAACGGCGGGCAGGGCGGCAGTTTCGGCAATGACAATCCGCTGATTCCGCTGGAGATCGACGGCGAGGACCACAAGAAGTGGCGCAAGTTGCTCGACCCGATCTTCGGTCCCAAGCAGATGTTTCCCCTCGAGGCGCAGATCAGGCAACTGGCGGGCGAACTCATCGACAACTTCGCCTCGCGCGGTGAAGCCGAACTACACGACGAGTTCTGTGTCCCATTGCCGTCACTGACGTTCCTCCGCCTCGTCGGTGCGCCGATCGAAGACCTCGACTTCTTCATCGAGTTCAAGGACGGAGTGGTTCACCCCGAAGGTGACACCGTCGAGGAGATGGACGCCAACATGGCGGTCGCGGGCGCCAAGCTGCTCGAGTACTTCGTCAACTTCCTCGCCGAGCGCCGCAAGGAAACCGAGCAGAAGGAAGACGTCATCTCCGTGCTACTGCGGTCGGAGGTGGACGGTGAGCCCATCGCCGAATTGGACCTGCTCAACATCATGTTCCTGTTGATGTTCGCCGGACTCGACACGGTGACCTCGTCGCTGTCGTGCATATTCGCCTGGCTCGGTCAGCATCCCGAGGCGCGAGACCGCCTGGTCGCCGATCGTTCGCTCCTTCCCGCAGCGATCGAGGAGATCATGCGATACGAGTCGCCGGTTCCCTCCGGCCAGCGGTTCGCCACCGAGGACATCGACCTCGGTGACGGGTTGGTCATCAAGGCGGGAGACATCATTCACGCCTTCTGGGCCGCCGCCAACGTCGATCCGACCCACTATGACGACCCTTTGACGGTGGACTTCGACCGAGGGCGGCAAAGCCACATCGTCTTCGCCAGCGGCACGCACCGCTGTCTGGGGTCGCATCTGGCACGGATGGAGCTACGGATCGCCCTGGACGAAATCCTCACCCGGATACCGGATTACACCGTCCCGGCTGCCGAAGATCTGATTTACGACAATGTGTCGGTCCGCATGGTCACCCGTCTTCCGGTGAAGTTCACACCGAGCTAGGCGGGCATGACAACACCGTTCGGATATGCGAAGCGTCTGATTGACTAGCGTTTTTCGTGGCCTGCGCGCAGGGCGAAACGTATCGCGCTGTGGTGCGCGTCTTTCTAGCGCTTGCGTGCTCGCTTCTTGGTGGCCAACTGCGCCCGCAGTCCCTCGATGATGGTGTCGACGCCGTAGGTGAAGAAGTCGCGTCCGCGCAGACCGGTCAGATGAGGCACCAGCTTGGCCAGGGTGTCCTCCAGCTCACCGGGGTCCACCTCGGAGGGATCGGGGGTGTCCAATTCGACGACCTGGTAACGGCCGAACAGGTAGGTGTGAATCATTGCGTAGGACAGGAACACGGTCGGCCCCTCGAAGCCGGCGCTCTGCAATATGGTCAGGATGCCGTTCATCAGGCGCTGGTCGGTGCTGCGCATGCGCTCCAGCATCACGGTGGCTATGCCAGGGTGATCGTGTAGCCGCGCGTCGATGCCGTACAGCACCGTGCGCAGGCGCTCCTCCCACGGGCCCGAATCAGGTTCGGGCAGATCGACTTCCGAGAGAAGCTTGCGAGCGACGAGGTCGAGCAGTTCGCGCTTGTCGCTGACATACCAGTACGGCGCCATCGCGGACCGGCCGAGTTCGCGGGAGAGCCGGCGCATGGACAGCGCCTCCAAACCTTCGGCGCGAATGATGTCCAGCGCGGCGCCGACGATCTGTTCTTCGGTCAGCGTTGGTGGCTTACCGCGTCTCGCGGTCCGCGACGCTGAATCCGCGGCGGCGTCCTTGGCGACGATCTGCGCACTCCATTCTCTTCACCGAATATGCCCATTGATGCTAGACGACGGCTTGGCGGTGTGGCGGCTTCAGATGCCGAGGCGATCGAGTAGCCGTTCGTAGAACACGGCAGGACCGCCGAGCAGCGAGTTCGCCGTCACCGCGCGCCGGAGTACCGCGGTCGCGTCGGCAGAACTGGCGGCGGCCTGCACAGTCAGGCTCGCGACGCGCAATGCCGCCGTCGAGCACCCGATGTGTGCCATCGCCGCGGATCCAGTCTCGGCCTGTGGGCTCAGCGCGCGCGTCCACAGCGACACCGCTCTCGCGTGATTCAAGGCGGCCTCGGTGAGGGCCGCATCGCCGGCGTCCTGTGTCAGCAGAATTTTGACGGCGCGTTCGACGAGACCCACCTGCTCGGCGGCCAAGGCGGTCATGGCCAGGTCCATGACATCCTGCATCAGCGCGCCGCCGCGACCTTCCTTGCCGAGCAAGCGCGCAGGGGTGCCGCTCAGTTCGACGCGGAAGAGCGGTCGGGTCGGGTCGACGGTGTCCAGCTCGGTGATCGTGAGTCCCCCTGCGGCGGCATCCACGGCGTACAGCGAGGGTCCCGCGATGGAGCGGGCGACGACGAGGATCACGTCGGCGCCTGCGGCATCCAGGACGAACAGCTTGGTGCCCTCCAAGGTCCAGCCGTCGCCGCCGGGATGCGCCTTCACACGAACCAGCGCCGGATCCCACGAACCCGAACGCTCGGCAGCGGCGAGCGTCACCCGAATGGTTCCTTTTTCCAGGCGTTCTCGGAGTCCCACACCATCCGTGCCCAGCAGTTGCAACGACTGCCAGGCCAATCCGATGTTCGAAAGCAGTGCAGCGGTGCTCAGCGTGTATCCGCAGCTGCGCATCGCCGCGCCGAGTCCGACGGGTCCACTGGTGGCCAGCTCGAGCCAGCATGTCTCGTCGGCATACGAAATCTCGGACAGCGCGTGAAGGTAATCCGCTGCGTGGCTGCGCACTTCATCCTCGGCTTTGCGCGCGCAGCGGTCGAAGGGTGTCGGATCCGTTGCGGCGGAGACGAACTCGTTGCGCAGAGCGCTACCGGCATCGGCGATCAGATGGGAGCCGAGAACGTTGGCCGTGAACCGCGCGCCGGCCGCCGCACTGCGCGCACGCAATGTTTCCGCGATGGCTTGGTCGGCAATGTCGCCGTAGGCGGCGGCGACGTCGACGAGCAGCGAACTGAGATCGCGTCGCAGGGCGCGGTCATCCCACGTCCATGTCGACCGCATCAGGGCCGTGAGGTTCTCCGGTGTCATTGCCTGCGCGAATTCCATGTGATCAGAGACGTCCGAGCCTGTGTGTGCGGCCGTGCCGGTTACCACGTCAAACCTCCTGGATTCGATCTCGCTGACGCCCTTGGTCATCTCAACATTACAGTGTAAGGTCAGACCGTGCACGTGGTGACGCTCAACCGAAGGGGTCCTCGACCATGACGCAGGTGACCGAAGCATCGACCGACACGATCGAGCGCGACAAGATCTGGGCGCACTCGGGTGACTCACACGCGATGGAGCCCGAGGATCTGTGGACGTCCCGGCTGCCCAAGCGCCTCGCCGACCGCGCGCCACGCACCGAGCGCGGCGAGAAGTACGAGATCGTGTATCTCGACGGTAAACAGCTCAATCGCCAGCTCAACGACTTCGCCGACGCGATGCGTCCACCCGGGGCGTCCGACATCGCGATCCGACTGCAGGATCTGGACAGGGAGGGAGTGCAGTGCCAGCTCGCCTTCCCGTCGGTGGGCTTCTGGTCCGTCTACATCCAAGAGCCCGAACTGTGTCAGGCCGTTGTCCGTGCCTGGAACGAATGGTCGCTTCAAGAGGTGATGTCTTGGCAGAAGCGCATTTTCACACCGGCGATCGTGCCGCTGGTCGACCCTGCCGCTGCCGCTGCGGAAGTGGACTGGGCAGCCGAGCAGGGGTTCCAGGCCATCTTCCTGCCCTGCACGATGCCCGCGGACAAGGAGTGGGGTCTGGACCTCTGGGAGCCCCTGTGGTCGGCGGCCGACGCCAACAACATGGTGCTCGCCTACCACATCGGCACCGGCGGCGAGAACGTCGTCTACCGCGGCCCCGGCGGCGCCGTCGTCAACTACATGGAGACGACGTATCCGGGCATGCGGGTGGTGTCGCATCTGGTCGCCGGTGGCGCCCTCGACAGGCACCCGGACCTGAAGGTGCTCATCGCCGAGGGCGGCGCGGGCTGGGTGCCCGCGATAGGCGACCGGATGGACGAGGCATACCGCCAGCACGGAATGTTCGTGCGGCCCAGGCTGAATCGACTTCCGAGCGAAATCGTCCGCCAGCAGGTCTACGCCTCCTTCCAGCACGACATCAGCGCGGTGCAGATCATCGAGGACACGCATTACAACAACGTCATGTGGGGTGACGACTACCCGCACCTCGAGGGCACGTACGGCCATACCCAGGAGACGCTGCATCAGCTGTTCGATACGGTCGATCCGCGCATCAAGGAGCGCGTACTGAGGGGAACGTTCGAGGAACTGTTCACCGTGCCGGAGATGGACGACAACTCCGCGTCCCGGTGACCGACACAGCTGCGCAGCGTCGGCCGGCGCCTGATCCGCAGGAGGACTGGGCCGCGACCCGCGGCGTGCTGATGAGCTACTCCTACCTCGGCTCGCGTCCGCAGGCCCTCGACTCGACCAGCGCCGAGAACTTGCTCGAGTCTGCGTCCGGATCTGCGTACCCCCGCGGGCGCGGTGCTGGCATCGCCATTGGCCATCGCAATGCTCGACGCCGCCACGGTCAACGTCGAAGGGATGAAAGTCCTTGCCGTGACGCAGATCGACATCGACATCGTCGACTGCGCGCTGGACATCCGTCGGGCGCACCTGGTCGGCCGGATCGCCACCGAGATGCGCTCGCAGCTGTTCACCGAGGCACGCTTCACCGACGCGGAAGATCCTGGTCGGCACATCGCTTTCGGCACCGCGAACTGGGCCGTGCTCGGCCGGACACCACACCGGTTCTGTTTTCCGCAGCCCGGTCGGCCCGAGCCCGGCTGGTCCGGTAGGCCACCGCTATGGCATGCGTATTCGGGTCGCCGACGAGGTGAGCGGGCGATGGAGATTCCCCGGCTCCCATCGGAAGTCGACGAGGAGTGGCTGCACCACGCGCCGATGCTCGTCGTGACCGAGGCGGTCGCTCTGGAGGCCGCGGTCGAGGCGCTCGGAACCGACGAACTCGTCGTCGAGCACCTGGCGATGACGATCATGGCGCCGGGGCGGGTGGGACCGTTCATCGCGACGCCGGTCTACACGGCGGTCGAGGGCGACTCCGTCGGCTGCCGGGTGGAATTGCGCGACGCCGGGCGGGGCGATCGTTTGATCGCCGCGACCTTCGTTCGCATGCAGATGTACGACTGAGTGCCGGCTCTGGCGCATGTGACCCACATAACTTTATGCTGTAAAATTAATTCCATCGCGGTACGCCAAGGAGGCCTGTATGGAGTCGATCTGCGCCGGTCTGAACGTGGTCGAACTCGGCTCGGGAAGTATCGCTGCGTCGATCGCCGGTGTCGTGCTGGCCGACGCGGGCGCGCGTGTCGTCAAGATCGAACCCCCCGAGGGCGACAGGCTTCGTACGCACAACCCCAGTGGTTTCCTGGTCTGGAATCGAGGCAAAGAGAGCCTGGTCGCAGATCTGCGTACTGCGGAGGGTCAGCAGATCGTTCGCGACCTGGCCGCCGACGCCGACGTGGTCATCGAAGGCTTCTCGCCGGGCACCACATCAGCGTGGGGGATCGGCGCGGACGATCTTCGGGCTGTCAATCCCGCGCTGATCCATTGTGCGATAACGGGTTTCGGGTCGTCGGGGCCATACGCACCACTGAAGGCGTACGACTCATTGGTCGCCGCGAAGGCGGGACTGTGGGCGCGCGGGGCGTTCGGCCATCGAGACGGTCCCATCATGTACCCCGTTCCGTGGGCGAGCCTCGGAGCGGGGATGCAATCGGTCGCGGGCATCATGGGTGCGCTGCTGGTGCGCGAGAAGACCGGGCGCGGGCAGGCGCTCGACGCTACGTTGGTCGCCGGACTCGATCCCGTCGACTATTTCGTCTCGACGGTGGTCCAGGTGATGGCCAAGCGCGGAGAGAAGCCCAACGCCGACGCGCGCGCGGCGACCGCGGCAAGCCGATTCGGGGTGCTGCTTGCCACCCGCGACGGCCGGTTCGTGCAGACCTCGACGATGCTGCCGCACCAGGGCAAGGCACTCTGCGAGGTGGCAGGGGTCGCAGATTGCCTCGGCGATCCGCGTTTCGCGGGCCTGCCGACATTCGCCAACGCCGACGACGCGCAGGAATGGGAAGACCTGCTGCTGGAGGCTTTCCGCGCCAAGGATCTCGACCATTGGCTGCCGCTGCTGGAAGCGAGCCCCAACGTCGCGTTCGAGGTGGCGGTCACCAGCGAGAAGGGTCTGTCCCACCCGCAGATCGTGCACAACGGCGATGTGGTGACCGTCGACGATCCCGCTCGCGGTGCGGTTCGTCAGGTCGGACCGGTCGGGCACTTCGAGAAAACGCCGATCGGGCCGACGAGATCTGCACCCGAACTCGGTGACAACGCCGGACCCCTTGTCGCCCACGAATTTCCCGTCGGCGGATCGCCCGCACCGGAGCATCCCTTCGAGGGAATCACGGTGGTCGAATTCGGCTGCTTCTACGCCATGCCGTACGGGACGGCGATGCTCGCGGCCCTCGGCGCGCGGGTGATCAAAATCGAGGACGGCAACGGCGATCCGCACCGCAACTCGTTCGGGCCCGAGGTGGCGAGCACCAAGACCACCGCGGGCAAGGAGAGTCTGTCGGTCGACTTGCGCACAGCGGAGGGTCGCGCGGTCGCCCAGCAGGTGGTGGCCAACGCCGACGCGTTCGTGGACGGCTTTCGGTCCGGGGTGGCCGACAAGCTCGGGCTGGGCTACCAGGAGTTGTCCGAACTCAACCCCCGACTCCTCTACGTGCATGCCGCGGGTTACGGCACCGACGGTCCGTACGCGCACCGCGCGCTCTACGCCCAGGCCGCTCAGACAGTGGCGGGGAGCTTCGGGCGGCAGGTCGGGTACTGGATGGATCCGGCGCAGAGCGAGGGGTTCTCGGTCATGGAGTTGCAGGCGGTGGTCCTACCGCGGCTGAACATGCTGGTGGACGGGGACAGCAACGCCGCGCTCGTGCTGCTGGCAGCGCTGTCGCTCGGCCTGTACGAGACACGCAAGACAGGCGTCGGCCAGTTCATGCGGACGTCGATGATCGGCGGCAATGCCTGGGCGTACTCCGACGACTTCTGCACTTATGACGGCAAGCCGCCGATCCCGTTGTGCGATAGCGAGTATTACGGCACCAGTGCACTGGACCGGGTGTATCCCGCAGGCGACGGCGGCTGGGTATGTCTCGCCGTACGCTCCGAAACCGAGTTCGCGGCACTGCGGAAGGCGTTGAACCTGCGCGACATCGGCATCGACGACAACGATGGACTCGAGGCGGCGTTGACGGCGTGCTTCGCCGAGAAGACAGCGGGCGAGTGGGAGTCGGCACTGGCGGCCGTGCGACGTGGGCTGCGTCGAGGTCAACACGATGGGACAGCCGATCTTCACCGTGTTCGACCCGGTGCTGCGCGAGACTGGGCTGACCGTCGCGGCCGACCATCCGGTCTTCGGTGAGATGGTCAGGGCGGCACCGCCCGTCGCCTTCTCCGAGACGCCGGGGCGGGTGGCGCCGTCCTGCCTGCGCGGCCAGCACAATCGGACGATCCTGGCCGAACTCGGCTACAGCGAAGGTGACATCGCCAAGCTCGAGGAACTCAACGCTGTCATACCGCCGGCCGCAACATGATCCCCCGTGAGCCGCGGGACGCCCAAGAGGTCTGCGACGTCATCGCCATCAACCATCTGGCCGCCTCGTACGCCGATGCGGTGTCCCGCGGTCACGTCGCCGAAGCCTGCCTGACATATGCCGAGGACGGCGAACTGCATTCGCCGACAACCAAACCCGCGATCGGCCGTGATGCGGTCACCGCCACCATCTCCGCGACCTGCGCGGGATTGGAGTTCGTCTTCCAGACGGTGCACCAGGGGCTGGTACAGGTGAACGGAGATGTGGCCCGAGCACGTTTCCCGATCACCGAGTGGGCGCGGCGCGCATCCGATGCCCGCCCCATCCAGTTCCTGGGCGTCTACGAGGACGAGTGCGTGCGGACCTCGGACGGGTGGCGCTTCGCGCGCCGCACATTGTTGCCGAGGACGATGGGCCGCCCGGTGGGGTTGGATGGCAGGCTCGTGCCACTGGACGGCCTGACCGACTGGACTGGGACCTAAGCCGCTCAGCTACTCCGGGAACCGCAACCCGACGTGGATGAACTGCACCAACTCCTCGATGACGGACTCTCGGTCGGGTGCCTCGTCACCGACGTACGTTCCTGAAAGAAAGGCCGCGACGGACCCGATGAGGATCATGATGATTCGCAGTTGCAGCTTCGGGTCGCTGCGGCGGAGGCCGCGGTCGGTGATGAACTGGTCGAACCACGGTGCCTCCGGCTCGAAGAGCGAGTTCGATAAGCGATGCAGGTCTTCGTCGTCGAACTGACCGGATGTGCCGAGCAGCACCTGCACCATGCTCATCGCGATGGTCCGGTTCTCGTGCACCATGTCGTAAAGCATCCCGACGAACACCTTGGAACGCTCATGCGCGTTGTCTGACGACTCCGCTTGGGCGGCAACCCATTGCGGCGTGATCGTCTCGATCATCTCGATCATGGGGCCGAACACTGCCTCCTTGAGGAGGCCATTCTTGGATCCGTAGTAGCGGAAGATCAGATCCTCGGACACCTTCGCCCGCTCGGCGATCTGCTTCGTGGTGGTGGCGTGCGGCCCCTTTTCGGCGAACAATCCCTGCGCAGCCTCCAACAGCAGTTTCGGCGCCGACCCGCGGCGCACCCGCGGTCCGGTCCGTGGCGCATGGGTTGCCTCGGCGGCACCCTTTTTCGGCGGCATGGTCGTCACCCTAGTGACGCCCATCAACTCAGTCACCCGTGAAGAGGTCGCCCAGCGACTTCTTCAGCTCATCGATGTCGCCGGCCTGCCCGAGTACGATCGCGTCCGAGGTGTCGGCGGGGATCCCGTCGTTGGGCCGCCATGCCGGCCCCTCATCCGCGCGGTGAGCAGTGAATCCGCCTTCCGGGAAGTTGTACCAACGCCTGGTGTTGAGCTCAACCATCTGCAGCACTTCCTCGTCGGGGCAGTCGACGAACACCTCTTCGGCACGCGCTCGACTCTTGGGCCAGAACGAGTCCGAGTGCGGATAATCGCACTCCCACGTGATGTTGCCGACGCCGATGTCGTACCGGTTCTTCACACCGACTTCGTCCTCGATGAAGCATCCGGAGATGTTGCGGCGGAACAACTCGGACGGGGCGATCGTCGGATGGATGTTCTGGTAGTACTTGTGCTTGCGCCACACATAATCGGCGCGCTCGATGAGGTACGGGATCCAACCGACGCCGCCCTCGGAAAACGCGACCTTCAGGTTGGGGTGCTTGTGGAACACCGGTGAGAAGATCAGGTCGGTGCACGCCGCCATCGACGTCGTGCCCATCAGCGTGATCATCACCGCAAACGGGGCCTCCGGAGCGATCTGCGGAGGGAACCCGCCGGAGCCGAAATGCATCACGGCCGTGAGATTGGTCTCCTCCATCGCCGAGAACACCGGGTCCCAGTAGGGGGTGTGATAGCTGGGCAGCTTGAGTGCGACCGGATTGTCGGGCAGACCTATTGCCCGAGCCCCCTTTTCGGCCACCCGGTGGATCTCGGCGACCATCAACGCCGGATCCCACAACGGCACCATCGCCATCGGGATGAACCGGGCCGGGTCGGTCGCACACCACTCATCGAGCGAGAAGTCGTTCCACGCTTGGACACACAGCAGCGCCAACTCTTTGTCCTCACCCTCGAGGAACACGGTGCCGCAGAAGCGTGGGAACGACGGGAAGCACAACATCGCGTCGACACCGTCGACGTCCATGTCCACGATGCGGGCCTTGGGGTCGTAGCAGCCCGGGATCATGTCGTCGAAGCGCACCGGTTCCAGCCCGTATTCCTCGGGCTTCTTTCCGGCTACCGCGTTCAATCCGATATACGGGTACTGCTGGTCCTCGTACAGCCACGCCTGCATGGGCGCTAGCCCGTCGCGAGGTACCTCGACGATGCGGGGGCCGGCCTCGCGAAAGGCGCTCGGAAGACGGTCTTCCCACACTCGTGGATGCTCGATCAGATGATCGTCCACTGACAGCAGTTTCATCGACGCCTGTAACGGCATGACAGCTCCTTGTTGGTCGGCTCCGCCTCGACCGTAGGTGTACCGACAAGGGTAGTCAAGTGGGTACTTGACTAACTGCTTCATCACTCTTTACCGTGAACTCCAAACACATCGAGCGGGAGGCGTCTGTGGAACTGGATCTGAACAGCATGATGAGCGACCCCGCACTGGCGAACTGCCCGTGGCCGATCTACGCCGGCCTTCGCGAGCACGCGCCCGCGGTATCGGCGCCGTTCAGTCGCTCGCAGTCCGGCACGGTCGTCATCCTCACGCGATACGAGGACATCCATCGGGCCCTGCGCTCGCCGGAACTGTTCGCCGCCAACTATGGCGAGGCGCATCCGGCCAACTTCATGGGTCAGAAACGGCCGCTGATTCCGCTGAACACCGACCCGCCGGACCATGCCAAATACCGCAAGCTGCTGGATCCGCTATTCGCGCCCCGGGCGATGCGTGAACTGACTGAAAAGACCCGCCGCATCGCGCGCGAATTGCTCACGGGGATAGCTGATTCGGGACAGCGCGACCTGCACTCCGCGTTCACCGAACCGTTCCCGTGCCGGGTGTTTCTCGACATCGTCGGCTTTCCGCCCGATGACCTCGACAAGTTCCTGCTGTGGAAGGACTCATTGATCCACGCCGAAATCGTGGCAGGCACCGAAGATCCAGAAGTGTTGGCCAAATTGTGGTCGGACACCGCCGACGCGGTATACGCGTACTTCGGCGCACTCCTGGACAGACGGACCGACGATCCGGCCGACGATCTCGCGACGCACCTACTGGCGGCACGCATCGACGGTGAGCCACTCACCCGACACGAGATGATCGACATCCTGTACCTGCAGATGGCCGCCGGCCTCGACACCGTCACCGCGTCACTGGACTGCCTGATCGCCCGGCTTGCCGCAGATGTCGAGCTGCAACGGCAGGCGAGGCAAAGCGGCGAGGGACTCCGCAAGATGATCGAGGAGCTGCTGCGCGTCGAAACCCCGGTTTCGATGGTATTCCGCTACGCCACAACGGACATGGAGCATGCACGGTGTGCCCATCGCCGCCGGTGACATGGTGATGATGTTGATCGGGGCCGCCGACACGGACGACACCGTGTTCGCCGACGCAATGACCGTCGACCCCGATCGGGACAACACTCGGCACATGGCATTCGGCGGCGGTATCCACCGCTGCCTGGGATCGCACCTCGCGCGGCTCGAACTCACGGTCGCTTTCGAGGAGATGTTCGCCCTCCTCGGCGAATTCGTCCTCGCCGAGGGCGCACAAGCCGATTTCATGCCCGGGATTCGCACGGCGAAGTCACTTCCACTGCAGTGGGAGCCGCGTGACATGGAGACGATCGGATGACCGTACGGGTTGCGCACAACGGCACCGGCCTGACCGGTCGCGAGGCGCTACGCGGAATCATCAACGATCCCCAACTCGAGCTGGTCGGCGTCCTGACGAGCAGTCCGGACAAGGTCGGCGTCGACGCAGGCACGCTCGCGGGCGTCGACAAGGTCGGGCTGGCCGCGACGAGCAGCGTCGACGAGATCCTTACCGCGCAACCGGATTGCTTCTGCTATTGCGCCACCGCCGTTCGACGCGAGGACGAGGCGATCGCCGACATCGCCCGACTGCTGCGGGCGGGCATCAACGTCGTCACCATCTCCACCATTCCGATGGTCTACCCGCCTGCCGCTCCGAAGCACTGGCGAACCGAGATCCAAGAGTCGTGCCGGGCCGGCGGCGCCACCTTCTACGCCACCGGAAGCGAGCCTGGGGTGGGCAGCCTGAATATTCCGACCGCGCTACTGGCCTGCGCTGGAGAAGTCGACGCCTACCGGATGGACATCTATGCACTCGGTCTTGACGTCGTGTATCCGATTTGGGAGGTTCTGCACGAGTCCATGGGATTCGGTAAGCCCGACGGACACGTGCCGGTGCGGATTGCGAGCGGGAAGGTACGCAGCGATTGGGAGACGGTGGTTCGCTACATCGCTGATCTGCTCGACGTCCCGCTCGAGCGCATCGAGCTGGATTGGCAGACCATCAGTGCGCCGACCGATCTGGACACCGACATCGGTGTCATCCCAGCCGGGACCATCTGCGCGCACCGCTGGCGCCTCTCAGGAACCGTTGGTGGCGAATCCATTGTTGCCGTCCAGTATTTCGCGACGGTGAGCACGACACCGTGGCCGGACGACTGGCCACGTCCGGCTTCCGATACCGCCAGCGCGTTGGTGTACCGGATCGAAGGCAGGCCGAACCTGCGGATGCAGCTGTACTTCGACCCTCAGTCCGGCGAGGAGCGCCTGAACTCGGCCATACCGCTCACCGCGATGGCGGCGGTCAACGCGATTCCCGCCGTGGTGCAAGCGGACCCCGGCATCATCGATCAACCGTTGCACGGGCCGGGGATCGTGTCGCGGCAGGCGCGTGCGGCGCGACTGAAGGCGGTCCGGTGACGCCGTTGCGGGTGGCCCATTTCGGAACCGGGCATACCGGCATGGTGGTTCTCCGTCAGCTGCTGCAGCGCAGAGACATTCAAGTGGTGGGACATTTGGTTCACACGCCGGACAAGGTCGGTCAGGACTGCGGCGTGCTGGCCGGCAGTGATCCCATCGGCGTCACCGCGACTGACGACTTCGACGCGTTCTGCGCGCTGGACGCCGATTGCGTGACCTATTTGGCCACGGATTTCGGACGGCCGGTCGATGAGGTGATCGACCAGATGTGCCGGCTGCTCGCGGCAGGCAAGAACGTGGTGACGACCACGTTCGTGCGGCTCGTCTACGCACCATCGCTGGATCCCGGCACCTTCGGCAAGTTGCAGTCAGCCTGTAAGACCGGAAATGCGAGCTTTTTCGGAACCGGAGTCTCGCCTGGATTCACCGTCGATGCGCTGCCGGTGTACTGCGGGAGCCTCAGTGCAGAGCCTCGGCGGGTGCGGGTCGCCGAACGCATCCTGCAGGGCTCGTATGAGGATCCGCTCTCGTTCGCGGCGCTGGGCTTCGGCAGCGTCCCACCCGGGCCGATCACCGACATCCCGGCGGATCACTGGGCACCTCACTTCACCGGGACCATGGCGATGCTCGCGGCCGGATTCGGCTGGCGGCTCGACGACGTCCGCGGCTACCAGGACTTCGCCCTGGCCGGCCGCGACTACGAGTTCATCGCGGGGTCCGTCCGCAAGGGGACGGTCGGAAGTGTGCGGCTTCGATTCGAGGGATGGGTGGAAGGCGAGCCGCGGCTGGCACTGTCATGGGTCTACACGATGCCGGACGATCTGCATGATGGATGGGCGCCGCCACTGCCGAGAGAGTCGGCTGCGCGCCGGTTCACCCACATCGCGATCGACGGTGACCCCGACATCGCCGTCACCGTCGAGCTGAGCGGTGGCGATTTGCCGGGGGTGACCGCCACCGCGGCACGTGCCGTCAACGCCATCGGGGCGGTGTGTCGCGCCGAACCCATGGTGCACACCGCACTCGACCTCGTCATCACCCCCGCTTGAGACGACCCGCTAGGAGATTCCGTGACCTATCCCGAGGACATCAACGCCGACGTACCCGCCGGCCCCGCCGTCAAAATCGGCGTGTGTCTTGACTTCCCGATCGTCGACGTGCACCGGCCCTTCTTGGACGGAATCCGACTGGCCTTCGACGAAGCGTTCGCTGGAGGCATCATCGACCGACCCGCCCGGCTCATCGTCAAGGAAGCCGAGGGCCTGCCGCGCGGCGATGCGCGCACGGTGGTGCGCGCCTGGCAGGAACTGGTCGACGAGGGATGCGTGGGCGATCATCGGACCGATGATCAGCGACAACTGCATCGCGGTAAAGGAATACATGGAATCGTCGGCGCTCGACGAAGGTGTCCACTCTCACCTGGGCGGGAACCGACGATCAGTACAACGAGTACATGTTCGGCTTCGGCAACGGCTCGCTACCTGAGGAGCCCTACCTGATCGCCGAGACCATCGCCGATCGCGGTCTGAGAACCGTCGGCGTGATCTTCGAGCGCGCCGCACCGGGCTTCGGGTACGCGGAGAACTTCGCCGACGCATGCCGCCGGGAAGGTCTGGAAATCGTACACAGCGAGGGCGTTGGTCAGGTCGACCGCGACATGGGCGCGACCGTGGCCAACCTATTGGCGCGTAAACCGGATGCGCTGGCCTACTTCGGATTCGGCTTGCCTGGAATCGAGATGAATGCGGCACTGGCAGCCGCGGGTTGGGACCCGCCGCGGTTCATGTGCGCCGCGTTCATCCTGTGCTACGTCGTTTCCGAATACATGATCGGACTCAAGGGGTGGACCGGTGTCGATCAGTTCGACGAGACGAATGCCGTCGGCGCCGCGATGCTCGACCGGTTCGGACAGCGCTTCGGCTACCGGCAGGACAATTGCGTGCCCACGTTGGCGTACGACTGCGGGCAGGCACTGGCACTAGGGGTCGGGCACGCGAGCACGCTCACTCCGATGGGCGTCATGCGCGGCTTGGAAAGGGTGAAGGCGCTTCCCGCCGCGACGGGCGGGCCGGGAACGCGAATCTCGTTCGGCAAGTGGAATCGTCGCGCCTGGCATGGCGTCGACTACCTCGTGCTGCGCGAGATCAACGACGATGCGACGGGCACGCGGCTCGTCGCACGGTTCCGCCGCTAGTGGTGTAAATGCGTGACTATAACGAGAGGCGAGGATAGGTTGTTTCACGTGCGACCCGCGGACGCCGGTCGCATCACGTTCCAGCATGGAGGTGCAGGATGTATTGGGGTGTAGTCCTTTTCGAGACGGCCTGCTATGTCACGTTTGTGGCCATGTTCGGCGGCTTTGTATACGCGTCCGTTCGGAGGGGCCGTATTGTTCCCGGCATTTGGCTCATGCTCGGCATCGTAGCGATGTCATGGCTGGAGTCGCCGTATGACAACGCGATGTATGCGCAGTTCCATCCCGACTTTCACCGTCTGCCCAACTGGGGTCCGATTGGGATGACCGAGGGAGGTCTTCCTTGGATAGCCCCTGTCGGGTACAACATGTGGTTTCTGCTGCCGGCTTTGATCGCTGTGGTCGTCGCCAAAGTAGTGGTCAAGCGAACGGGGTATTCGCTGAGTAGTTCCTTACTTGCGGCTGGACTCGGCGTAGGCATTGTGTGGGACTTCACCATCGAGGCCTTACAGGCGCAATACCTACACCTCTGGACGTTTTCTCGGGCGGTTCCAGGGCTCGCCGTCAGTAACGACATGGGTCTGTATCCGCTGTATTGCGCGTTGGCGATGGGTTCGTTCATCATGGGCGCGGCTTACGTCATCGGCAACGTCACCTCCGACGGTGACTCCGTGCTCGATGCATGGGCCAAATCCCGAGCTGCCACCCCCGGTGGGGTGCGTTGGCTTCAGGCCTTCGCTTACATCGGCTTCTGCATGATGCTGTACGTCTCGAAGTACATCCCGCTCGCCATCACAAAGTACGCGGGCATGATGACTCAGACCGGTGTGTTGGTTCCGTACCCTGGCGAGATCGGAATGCAACCGGAATCCGGAGGTCCGCAAACACACGGCGCGATTGGCGCGTTGATCGTGTGGACCCTCTTGACGGGTTTCGTCATATTGTTCGTCTACTGGGCAAAAGCTATGGACCATAGATATATTCGGCCGACACTCGACTCACCTCGCGCCTCGAAGCCCTTGCCGGTCAAGTAGAACAGGCACATCGTCCACCAAGAGCGTCAGAAGCGGTTCCGCACCAGAGGCCAGTCTTCACCGGATCTTCTGACTACCGGCCGATTATCGGTCCGACAGGATGAGGTCCGCGGCGCGCCACGCCATCGCCATGGCGGGGCCGTTCAGGTTTCCCGACACCATCGTGGGCATCACCGAGCAGTCCATCACCCGCAGCTTGTCCACCCCGCGCACGCGCAGTTCCGGATCCACCACGTCCTCGTCGGCCGGTCCCATGGCGCAGGTTCCCACCGCGTGGTACCCGCAGTAGCCGTCGTTCAGGCAAGCGTCGATGATCGCGTCGTCGCTGGTGACATCGGCGCCCGGCACGAGTTCTCGGACGAGGTAACTCGAGATGGGATCCTGGCTGAACAGCTCGCGCATCTTCTTGAACAGCGCGACGCCGGTGTCCCGGTCATGTTGGGTGGCAAAGAAGTTGGCTTCGATGTCCAGCGGCGCGGCCGGATCGGACGATGTGATCGCGACGTAGCCCTCGCTGTCGGGGCGCAGTACGTATCCGATCGCCTGTATTCCCGGCTCGCGCTCCAGCCCGAGGTCCTTACCCGCCTCGTACGGGGCGGCCGAAAACGGCGCCATCAGTATCTGGGCGTCCGGACGCGGTTGGTCCGGCGAGGACTTGAAGAAGCCGATCACGTCGTACGCCGGTGTGGACATCGGGCCCTTGTGGGTCACCAGATATTTGGCGGCGGTGAGCGCCTGCCGCGCCGGGGTGCTGAGATGGCGGTTCATCCCGATGTTGCGGTTGAGCCGGAACTGGATACCGAAGCAGTGGTGTTCGCGCATTCGACGCCCGACGTTCGGACTGTCGACTATGCACTCGACGCCCAGCCCGCGAAGCAGCGATCGGTCACCGATGCCCGAGAGCTGCAACACTTTGGGGGTCGCAAGGCTACCCAACGACAACACGATCTCGCGTCCCGCGGTGAAGGTGAGACGGCCGTGCTTCGACGTCGATGCCTCGACACCGACCGCTTTGTCACCCTCGAAAAGAACCTTGCTCACCGTGGTGTTGACCGCGATGGTCAGGTTCGGCCGGCTCTTGATGGGCCGCAGAAACGCCCGTGACGCGCTGACTCGGCGGCCGTCTTTGATGGTTCGAGCCGCCGGGCCGATCCGCTCGCCGTCGTCGCCGTTCGCATCATCGGTCAATGACCAGCCCAGTTTTGACCCGGCTCGCACGAGCTCATTACAGGGCTCCGGCAGCTCCGGATCGATCGAGACGTCGAGTGGACCACCCGCACCGCGCATCTCGCTCGCGCCGAGTTGGTGGTTTTCGATCTTCCGGAATATCGGCAGGATGTCGTTCCAGCCCCAACCAGGGTTGCCCAGCTCGACGAGGGCGTCGTAATCGGCGGCGCTGCCGCGGTTGTAGACCATGCCGTTGATCGAACTCGAGCCGCCGAGCATCCGGCCGCGGGCCCACTGCTCCACGCGCTGCGACGACCCGATCGGCCGGACGGGATATTGCCAGGCCAGCTTGGGATTCGACAGCATCTTGCCGAACCCCTTCGGTACGCGAACCAGTGGACTGGTGTCCCTGCCGCCGGCTTCGATCAGCAGGACCTGATTGCGCGGATCCTCCGAGAGCCGGTTGGCCAGTACGCATCCCGCTGAGCCCGCGCCGACGACGATGTAGTCGAAATCAGACATCGCTGGTAGACCTCTTCCGTGATCCTTCCTTGGGTTCGGCCGCGCCATTGAGCGCCGTCCGTTCGGAAACGGTCCACGGCCGGGTGCCGGAGCCGTCCTCACGCAGCACGACCTGAACGGTGCGAACCGTCGCACACAGGCCTTTGGCAGTCACCATCGAGCTGACGGTCGTCAGAGACGAATTGCCGAGACTGTCGATGGTCGAGGACACCTCGACGACATCCGTTTCGAAGACCGGCTGGTGATAGTCGACCGCGTTGTGCACCACGACTATCGAATTCCACACCTCGGGCACCGCTTCACGCAAATAACGAGACCGCGCCTCTTCCGCGTAGACGAGGAACACGCTGTTGGTGACGTGCCCCTGCGGGTCCAGGTCGGTCCATCGCGGCTCTATCCGCAGCGTCGCGTCCACGTTTCGGACGTCAGGCCTTCGCCGGGCTGGCGATGGACTTGATCCGGAGGTACTCACGGAAGCCGGCGACACCGTGCTCGACGCCGTCGCCGCTGATTCCCCAGCCGCCGAACGGAGCGTCGGGCGATAGGTAGAACGAGTTGTTGATGTTCACGGTGCCCGCCCGCAGCTTGTTGGCGACGGCCCACGCGCGGTCCTCGTCACGCGACTGGACATAGGCGGACAAGCCGTATCGCGAGTTGTTGGCGACGCGCACCGCCTCGTCGTCGTCTCCTTCGTAGCGGATGACGGTCAGCACGGGACCGAACACCTCGTTCTGCGCGATCTCGGCATTCTCGTCGACATCGGCGACAACAGTTGGGAGATACCAGAATCCCTTGCCGTCCGGTCGCCGCGCTTACCGCCGCACAGCACCCGCGCGCCGTCGGCACGGGCGCGGTCGACGAGGCCCTCGATGCGTTCCAATTGTTCGAGCCGGATGATCGGCCCCACCAGATTGCCGGGATCGGTGGGATCACCCCAGGGCAGGTTGCCGACAATCATCTCAAGGCGCTGCAGCACCTCGTCGTAGACGTCGGCGTGCACCACCATCCGCGTCGCCAGCGCGCAACCCTGCCCGCTGCTGGACATGCACATCGCCACGCCGATACCGCAACCCATGTCGAGATCGGCGTCGGGCAGGACGACATTGGCCGATTTGCCGCCGAGTTCCAGTACGCAGTGCCGGATGCCGTTGGCCGCCCGTTCGGCGATGCGCTGTCCGACGCCCGGCGATCCCGTGAAGTGGAAGAGGTCGATACGGGGATCGCCCGTCATCGCATCACCGGCGGCCCCTTTGTCCTGCGAGCTGATGACGTTGAGTACGCCGGGCGGGATGTCCGTCGTCTCAGCGGCGATCCGGGCCAACATGGCTTCGGACAGCGGAGTGTCCGGCGCGCTCTTGAGCACGACGGTGTTGCCCGTCGCCAGCCCGTGGTGCACCTTCCAGATGGCGGTCATGAACGGCGCGTTCCACGGCGTGATCGCGCCGACGACCCCGTAGGGCTCGTAGCGGATTCGGCGATTGCTCAGGTTGCCCATGATCTCGTAGGGAGGCAGATCCTCTTCCCATTGGAACGACGTGATGAGGTCGTTGAAGAAGTCCATCCCTTCGACCATGACGTCGACGTGGGTGGGAATCACCGACGTACACACGCCGGCCTCGGCGGTGACCAGCGCCCGAATCTCTTCGGTCTCCTTGCGCAACCCTTGTTGGAGTTGCTCGAGGCAGCGGCGGCGGAACTCGTGGTCGGTGCTCCACGACGTCTCGTCGGCGGCCTTGCGCGCCGCGGTGATCGCGTCATCCACGTCTTGGATGGAAGCGTCCGCCGCGGTGCCCACCACCGACTCGTCGGCGGGATTGATGACGTCGTAGCGTCGAGACGAGCGCGCCTCGCGGAACTCGCCGTCGATGAAAAGCCGACCCTCGTATTCGGTCCGCGTCATTGGTGACCTTCCTTCACATACCGGCGTGTTTCCGTGAAACAGTTAACGCCTTTACACTGTAACGTGACCTGCGATACAGCACAACACCGCAGTGGCTCACATCCGCATCCGACGAAGACGCTGCGACGTTCGTGCCAGCCAAGCGTCGTAGTCGGCAGCTTTACGGGCGAACGACTCGCCGACCCGTGGATGAGGCAGCGCGAGAAATCGGCCGGCGTCCAGCGCCTCGAGAGCCGAAGTCGCGCAGTCTTCCGGTTCGACAACCTCCCCCAGTGCCGCGGCGAGCGCCGGATCGACTGTGGCGGAGTCACCGTCCTCCTGGTCTTCGTCGCGGCCGAGGAATCCGGTGTGCACGGCGTTGGGGCACAGGCAGACCACCCGGATTCCGTCCTCGGCATGGTTCAGCGCGACCCACTCGGCGAACCCCAGCGCACCATGTTTGGTGAGGGTGTAGCCCATCCCCGACGGTCCGGTGATCAGTGCGGCCGACGAGATGGTCTGGATCAGCGCGCCGTGCCCGCGCTCGATCATCGACGGGAGTACGGCCTGGCCCATCCAGACGTGCGAGAGCAGGTTGACGTCGACGATCCGCCGCACCTGCTGCACACTGCTGTCAAGGTCGTGCCCTTGATCGGTGATGCCCGCGTTGGATACCGCGATGTCCACCGGCCCGAAGGCTCTCAACGCCGCCGATACCAGGGCGTCCACCGAGTCGGGGTCGCCGACGTCGCACCGCACGGCCAGGCCGCCGATGCGGCCGGCGATCTTGGCGGCGCGCGCGATGTCGATATCGGCAACGACGACGTTGGCGCCCCGCTGCGCGAGGGCCTCCGCCGCGGCCCGTCCGATGCCGTGTCCGCCGCCGGT
Source organism: uncultured Actinomycetota bacterium (assembly GCA_963793055.1). Classification (GTDB taxonomy): domain Bacteria; phylum Actinomycetota; class Actinomycetes; order Mycobacteriales; family Mycobacteriaceae; genus Mycobacterium. Next base: position 345,411 of record CAWBYS010000010.1, read on the forward strand.
GACGACGGCCGTCGCTCCGATGTATTCCATGGCGCTAGAAGAGGTCTCCGCCGGCGGCTGCCGCCGTAGTGCCGTCACGTTCATAGGCCCGCACGACGTTGCGGCCGACGGTCCATCGATGAACTTCGTCGGGCCCGTCGACCAACCGGTTCGCGCGGGCCTCGTTCGACCATGCGGCCAGTGGGAGGTCGTGGGTGTAACCCAGTGAGCCGTGGATCTGGATGGCGGTGTCGATGATGTCGCACAGCATGTGGGCGATGTATGTCTTCGCGATGGAGTTCTCCTGCTTCAGGTCGAGGCCGTGCTCCATCTTGTAGGCCAGGTGCAGGATCATCAGCCGTGTCGTGTAGAGCTTTTCGGCGCAGTCGGCGAGCATCCACTGGATGCCCTGGCGGTCGGCGACGCGGGTGCCGAAAGTCGTCCGGTCACAGGCTCGCGCGGTGGCCATGTCCAGCGCCGCCTGCGCCTTGGCGACGCTCCACATGCCATGGCGCAACCTCCCATAACCGAGCCGGTGCTGTCCCATCGCGAATCCCTCGCCGAGACCACCGAGAATGTTTTGCTCGGGCACCTCGAGGTCGCGGATGCGCACCTCGGCATGCCCCATCGTCACTTCGCCCTCGAAACTCGACATGTCGTTCTCGCCCATCACCGGGATGTTGCGGACGATGTCGTAGCCAGGGTCGGGAAGCTCGACGAGGAAGGTGGTGAACTGGCGGTGCCTCGGGGCGTCCGGGTCGGTCTTGGCCATCACGAGGGCGACTTGCGAGATGCTGGCACCCGAGGTGAACCACTTCTCCCCGTTGAGGATCCACGTGCAGCCGTTTCGTACCGCGGTTGTTTGCATACCCGTCGCGTCGGCTCCGGCGGCACGTTCGGTCATCGAGAAGCAGATCCTGATGTCGCCGTTCACCAATGGGACGAGGTAGCGCGCCTTCTGCTCATCGGTTCCGTGGTCGATCAGGGTCAGCATGGTGGCATCCTGCGGGCCCATGCAGTTGAGCGCCCATGCGCCCAGATGCGAGAACGATCGCCCGATTTCGACCTGAACGATGGCGTTTGCGAGATGTCCCAGGCCCATCCCGCCGTATTCGACCGGAACGAACGGGCACCAGAGGCCGGCCGCCCGGGCTTCGCCTTGAAGTTCCTTCACGATGTCGAAGAACGGCCTCGTCCCGATCTCAGCCTCGGCCGGCTTGACGACGTCGTCGACGAAAGCCGCGACGCGGGAGCGTATCTCGCGGACGTCATCAGGAATGGTGAAGTCGACCATGGTGGCAGAGACTGCCATGATTGACAGTGCCTGTCAACCAGTCCTATGGTGATGGCGTGACCGCAGCGGCAAGTCCGGAACTGGAACTGGACCGCGTCGACTCGTGGATCGGTAAGCAACTGCCGGGAGCGGGTGTGCCGTTTTCGGCGCGGCGCCTCGGTGCTGCCACCGGAATCGCCAACGCGTTGTATCTGATCGAGCGGGGTACGTATCGGTGGGTGCTGCGCCGGCCGCCCGCCGTGAAGAATGATCCGAGCGCGTCGAACACGTTGCGCGAGTGGCGCATTCTTGAAGCCCTCGAAGGTACGGCCGTACCGCACCCGAAACCGCTCCTCCTGTGCGAGGACATCGATGTGGTGGGTGCGCCGTTCCTGATCATGGAATTGGTCGACGGTTTCACCCCCGGCTTCGAGCTGAAAGAACCGTTCGCTACCGAGCCGGCGCTGCGGTACGACCTGGCGATGGCATACGTCGATGGCTGCGCGGAATTGTCGATGGTCGACTGGCGCGCCCGAGGTCTCGACGGACTCGGCAAGCCCGAAGGATTCCTCGAGCGTCAGGTGCCGCGCTGGCTCGCACAATTGGACCGATATCGCACCCGCGAACTGCCGGGCCTGGACTTCTTGTCTCGCTGGCTCAACGACAACACGCCACCGATGAGTCCCGCCGCGATCATCCACGGCGACTACAGTCCGTTCAACGTGATGGTTGCACCGGAGCCTCCCGCACGCCTCGCGGCGATCCTCGACTGGGACACCGGGACCATCGGGGACCCGCTGCTGGACCTCGGGCATCTGCTGGCCCGCTGGACCGAACCGGGGGAGCGACCGGTGCTCACCCCGCAAGCCGTCGACAGCGATGGGTACCCGAGGCGGGCCGAGATGGCGCATCGCTACGCCGAACGCACCGGGCGAGACCTCACTGCGCTGGCGTACTACGAGGTGCTGGCGCTGTTCAAGCTCGCAGTGATACTGGAAGGCCGCCACGCGCAGGAATCCGCGTCGGGCGTCCCGGCCGGTGAGACATCGATGGCGACGATCGTCCCGGACCTTCTACGGGCCGCCGCCGAATTCGCCTGCGGGGAACGGGTATGACGGAGGCGCTGAGCGAGCGTCGTCGCCGCTTGCTCCGCGACGAGTTGGGTCGTGTCGCCATGCAGTTGTTCGTCGAGCACGGGTTCGACAGCGTCACGGTCGACGATATCGCCGCGGCCGCGGGGTCATCGCCGAGGACGTTTTTCCGGTACTTCGCAACCAAGGACGAGGTCGTCCTCGACTATGAACGCCGACTGCAGGAGCGGTTGCTTGTTGCGCTTCAGTCCCGGCCGCCGGGCGAGGGCCCGGTGCGGGCGTTGCGCCAGGCCTACATCGAGACTTCTCACGTGGAGCCGGCCGAGCGTGGCCGGGTGTTGCAGCTCGGCCGCGTCTTGGAGAACGCACCGGCGTTACGGGCGCGGGTCGCCGGCGAGCGGATCGTCGAGGACCTGGCGCTCGCGGAACACCTCGCCGAGCGGCTGGGTGCTCATCCCGACGATGCGCGGGTCCGGGTGATCATTGCGGCGATGGGCGCCGTGGCGGAGAAGGAGTTCCGCGCGTGGGTATCCGGTGGCGGCAAGGGGGACCCAGCCAAACGGATCTCTGAAGCCCTTGCACTTCTCGAGGATGGCCTCGGCCAGCTCGACGGCCGGAAGAAGCGATGAGCAGCGGTTTCGAGCTCACGGACAAGGTTGCGGTGGTCACCGGCGGCAGCCGCGGCTTGGGCCGCGCGATCGCGGAGGCGTTCGCGGGAGCAGGAGCCGACGTCGTGATCGCGTCCCGGAAGCTCGATGCGTGCGAATCGGCAGCAGCGCAGATCGCGCAGCGCACGGGGCGAAGGCCCGTCCCGGTCGCCTGCCACGTCGGCCGATGGGGCGACTGCGACGCCCTCGTCGACGCGACGCTCGAGGAGTTCGGACGTATCGACGTGCTCGTGAACAATGCGGGCATGTCGCCGCTCTACGACGAACTCGTCAACGTCAGCGAAGACCTTTACGACAAGACTATGGCGGTAAACCTCAAGGGGCCGTTCCGACTTGGCGTTCTTGTCGGGACGCATATGGCGAAGCACGACGGTGGAGCGATCATCAACATCGGGACGGTCGGCTCGCTGTTGGCCAGTCCGAATGAACTGCCTTACGCCTGCGCGAAGGCGGGGCTGAACGCACTCACGGTCGGATTGGCCGACGCCTTTGCGCCGTCAGTGCGAGTCAATGCGATATTGCCCGGACCCTTCGAGACCGATGCGACCCGGGCGTGGACGGACGAGATGAAGTCGGGCAGCTACGTTCCGCTTGGTCGTCTCGGGCAGCCGGGCGAGATCGCCGGTGCTGCGATGTATCTCGCATCCGACGCGTCGAGCTATACGACCGGTTCGACGATCCGTGTCGACGGCGGGGTCACCCGGCGCATCGGAGGCTGAGTTCGTCTCGCTTCCGCGGAGTGTCTGCCAGGCGATGTCAGACTCCTCCGCAAGACTGCGGGCATGAGCAGACGCAACCGCGAGAAGCGGGCGGCCAAGCAGAAGAAGCGACACCGCGCGGGCGCCGGACGCGAGCGCACGACGTTCGATCCAGGGACGGACCGCGCGCTCGTCCTCGAGCAGCTCGTCCTGGCGTTGAGTAAGGCTGCCACCGGCGAGCACGCTGCCCGCAGCGCCGCCGAACTTCTTCAGTTGTACGGGACCTCGTTGCATGACCTCGATGTAGCCGCCGACCTCACCGTCGGCGAAGCCATTCGCGCCGCGTGGGAGCACGGCTGGTCGCCGTCGGATCTTCACGAGATCGCCCGTCGCAAACTCGACGCCTCGAGTGTCAGTTACGTCGAGGAAGCAATCGTCATCGAAAGTAGGCGTTATTCGGTCGCGACACTGCACCCCAGGTGGCGCGCCGACTTGGCCGGGATTTCAGCGGTGGTCGAATCCGCGCCGCAGGCACCGCAGATGTGGCGCTGGGCGGCTGCGAATGCGCTCGACCGCCGCGGTGGGCTCACCGCCGTCATCGGCGTGTTGAAATTCCTCGGACGGCTGCCGGTGCTCGAACCGCTGCTCGCCCTACCTGGCGCCTACCGGCATACCTCGACGGCGACGAGCGGAGTCGACGAAAAGGTGCTCAGCCGGGTGCGCGCCTTGCTGGCCAAGGCCGAGGCCACCGAGTTTCCCGACGAGGCAGAGGCGCTTTCGGCCAAGGCGCAAGAGTTGATGAGCAGGTACTCGCTGCGAGAGGCGGTGGCCGATCACGACCGCGGTCGGGCGCCGGTGGCTGCCGCGCGACGGATCTGGATCGACAACCCCTATCCGACGGCCAAGGCGTCGCTGGTGCAGGCGGTGGGCCAGGTCAACCGATGCCGGGTGGTATGGGCTGCGCTCGGTTTTGTCACCGTCGTCGGAACCGAGACCGACCTGGACCTCGTCGAGCTGCTCACCACTTCGCTTCTGGTGCAGGCGAACCGGGCCATGCTGCAGGCCGGTCGCCACATCGGTAGTGGCGGGCAGGCACGGACGCGATCATTCCGCCAATCGTTTCTCGTGGCATACGCCACCCGCGTCGGCGAGCGGCTTGAGGGCACCAGCGCGTCAGTCACTGCGGATATCCAGCGGGACAGCAGGCTGCTTCCCGTGCTGGCCGCGAACAGTCGGGCGGCCGACGAGCTCACGGACCGACTGTTCCCGTCCACCGTGCCTCAACCGGTGTCGGTTTCCAACGGAGCGGGCTGGGGTGCCGGCCGAGCAGCAGCGGATTTGGCGCGCCTCGACGTCCACGACGCGATCGCCGGTTAGCCCCTCGACTCACACCCGCAGCATCCACGGGACGCATGTGACGGAAAGGCCCACCAACCTTACGGTGTAAGGTGAGGCATGAGCCTCTAGCAATCCGGGAGTAGGCGTGGTTAATGAGTGACGGGATGCCGGTGGAGACGTTGGGCCGGATCCACAGCGACGGCCCCGACGATGGCCTGCGTGCGGTGCCGTCATCGACCGGCGTCGTGCTGTGCGGCTCCTGCCAGCGCCTCTCCAGATGTCGTCTGGGTCTGCATCGCGAAACACTGCAGGACGACGGTGTCGTCATCAGTGAGATCGAATGCCCTCGCGACAACGAGGGCGGACCCAACGTCGCGCATGGTGGCTGGACCGCCGGAATACTCGACGAGATGGTCGGTCACGCACTGCTCCTGCGCGGGGAGTTCGTCGTCACCGGCACCCTGAAGGTGAAATTCGTCAAGCCCGTGCCTGTCGAGCGGCCGTTGACCGGCCGCGCCCGTGAAGTGGGTCGCGAGGGCCGCCGGGTGTTCGTCGAGGCCGAGATCGTGTTGGCGGGCACCGACGTCGTCGTCGCGTCCGCCGACGCGATCATGGTTCGCCGCCCCGCCGACCACTTCGCGCGGCACGAGGAATGGTTGAAGAGCATGAACGGCGAAGGCGAGTGACGTCACTGCTGGCCGGCCGGGTCGCATTCGTGACCGGTGCCGCCCGTGGGCAGGGGCGTAGTCACGCCCTTCGGCTCGCCCGCGAAGGCGCGTCGATCATCGCCATCGACCTCGCCGGTCCCGCCGCTGCGGCCAACACCTATCCGGCGTCAACGCCCGCGGATCTCGACGAAACGGTGAAGCTGGTCGAGGAGCAGGGGGCGCAGATCGTCGCGCGGGTCGCGGACGTCCGCGACGGACGCGCTTTGGACGACGCGCTGACCGCGGGTGTCGCCGAACTGGGCGGCAGGTTGGACGTCGTGGTGGCCAATGCCGGCATCTGCAACTGGGGGCGGTTCTGGGAGATGCCCGACGATCAGTGGCAGACCCTGATCGACATCAACCTGACTGGCGTCTGGCGGACGATCAAAGCGGCTGTGCCGCATATGCTCTCGTCGGGCCATGGTGGATCGATCATCACGGTCAGCTCGGTCGCGGGCATCAAGTCGCTGCCCGGGCAGGCGCACTACAGCGCCGCCAAACACGGGGTCGTCGGGTTGACGAAGAGCGCGGCACTGGAACTGGGGGAGTACGGGATCCGGGTCAACTCGATCCATCCCTGGGGCGTCGCGACGCCGATGGCTGAGGATCCGATGACGGCGACCATGCTCACCGAACACCCGTCGTACGTCATGTCGTTCGGCAGCATGCTGCCCGCGGTGCCGCTCGCCGATCCCGACGACATCTCCGATGCCGTGGTGTGGCTGGCATCCGACCTCTCGCGCACGGTCACCGGAACACAGTTGACGCTGGACATGGGTGCCACAAAGGTCTGATTCCACTGGTTACTGTGTAGCGATGAGCGGGAAGGCGGCCGACGTCGTTGCCGCCGCGTTGCGCAGACGCATCATTCTCGGCGAACTTCAGGAAGGCGACACACTGCCGCCGGAGACCGAGCTGCTCGTCGACCTGGGCGTGTCCAAACCGACGCTGCGTCAAGCTATCAGGATTCTGGAATCCGAGTCGCTTGTGACTGTGCGCCGAGGGTCGCGCGGGGGAGTCCACGTCAGCGTCCCACGGATCGAAACCGCCGCCGGTTACGCCGCCACCGTGCTCGAGTACCGCCGAGCGACGACGGCCGACCTTTTCGAAGCCGCAGCCGCGCTAGAGGGACCCTGCGTCGCAATGCTCGCTCGGTCGCACACCGCGGATCAACTCGTGCGTTTACGGGCTGCAATAGCAGCCGAGGCTGACGCCTCCGGTGATACTCCACGGCTCCTGGCCTTGGAAAGTGAGTTTCACCGGCTGCTGATCGAGTGTGCGGGCAATTCCACGCTGCGGGTGTTGTGCGACATGGTGCGGGTGGTCATCGACGCCGCGACCAGGCGGTACATGTCCGTCACCCGACCGGCTGAACACGGTCCGGCGGTCGCGGCGGGCGCCCGCACGCATCGCCGCGTCGTCGACCTCATCGAGCGCGGCGACGCGGAGGCCGCGGAGGCGCTGTGGCGGAAGCATATCCGGGAGACCGCCGCACACGTTCGCGGTGGCGGCGACGCGGAGAGAGTGCTCGACATCCTGGGCTGATTTCGGCTAAAGCGTTATATCATCTATCGATATGGTCCGTAGTTCGTCGGTGGTGACGGTGCCCAAGGCCAGCGCGCTCATCGCCGCTGACCTGCGGCGGCGCATCGTCACCGGCGACCTGGAACCCGGCCGAATGCTTCCGAGCGAGACCATCCTGATGGCGGAGTTCGGGGTCTCGCGCCCGACGCTGCGCGAGGCGTTCCGGATCCTGGAGGCCGAGTCGATTATCACCGTCGTGCGGGGTCCGCGGGGCGGCGCCCGCGTCCTCGAGCCCGACGGGTCGATGGCAGCGCGCTACACGGGAACGCTGCTGCAATACCAGGGCACACCATTGAGCGACGTCTACCGTGCGCGGACCGAACTCGAGGTGTCGGCTGTCGGGATGATCGCGGGCAGTCGCGCCAAGGCGCCGTTGCGTGTACTGGCGGAACTGGTGCAGCAGGGCGACGCCATCATCGACGACGAGGCGGCGTTCGCCGACTACAGCCTGCGCTTTCATACCGGTGTCGTCGAGAGCGGCGGCAGCACGACGCTTGCGGTGCTCGGTCGCATGCTGTTCGACATTCTCGACACCCACAATGCGCAGTTCATCGCGTCGCATCCCCCGGGGTTCGAACGTGCTGCGAACAAGAAGGCCCAAGGTGCCTACCGGAAGCTCGTCAAGCTGCTACAGGACGGAGAAGGCGCAGCGGCGCAACGACATTGGCGCCGTCATTTGGAAGCCGTGGAGAAGTTCATGGTCGGTCAGTCCGACACCGCACTCGTCGAGGTGTTGAGCTAACGCCTGCGGTCGCAGGCGCTCCCGACCGGGTCCACTTAGCGGGTTGATTACCCACGATATGTGCGGGTGATCAACCCGTTAAGGGCTCCTGAGAGTGACGCATGCGATGGCTGACTCTCGCAGACTCGGCGCAACAACCCGACGAGCTTACGAGCGAGACCAGCTAGCGCCTGCGGTCGCCCGCGGAGGGCACCGTCTCGCCCCACGCCATGTGCAGATCGGGGATCCGCGTGTCGTCGACGCGGTGGATGCGGCCTTCCTGCTGCGGGTTGGGCATCTTGCCCAGGCCCTGCATCCGGCCCTGCGGGTCAGGCTCGCACACCCACTCGACGCCGTCGATCGTGTATTTGATGCCGTCGTGCCAGTAGCCGTCCTCGGCCCGGATGATCTCGGCATCCATCGTCCTGGCCGAGGTGACCTTACCGCTGCTGTCTGCGGTCACGGCGACGTGAAAATCGCGCTGCCCGAACAGGAAATGTCCGACCTCGCACTGTCCGTCGTGGTAAAGGTTCGCCCACGAGTACCAGGTCAGGTACTCGGCATCGTGCAAGGGATCCTTGTGGACGTAGAGCTGGCCGCCTGGGGGCATCCAAGCCTCCTCCCAGAACAGGAATCCGCGGGCGGGCTTGCCGAACAACGTGCCGTCGACCAGCCAGGTGTGGCTGATGTACAGCAGCGCCGACTGCGGCCCGGGCAGGTACCACTGCAGCGGCGGGGCGACCATGCGACCGGTCATGTCGATCACGTCTTCCTCGACGTAGGAGAAGTCGGGATCGGACAGGTCGAGCCGCATCGGCCGGCCCGGCGCACCGTCGGCCGACTCGTACCGGACACCGTTGTCGTTCAGCGGTTTACGCACGATATCGGTGCTCGCAACCGCGCCCTTCGGCTCGCGGCGCAGTTGGAGGTGACCTTCCGGGGTGCCAGTGCCCACGATGATCAGCTTGGCAGGTAGCGATAGTCCCGTGCCCTGCGCGGCGTTCGGCGGGGCGATGCGGCGCATCACCGAGTACAGCTCGCCGTCGTCGTCGCGCAGCGTGCCCCATATGTAGCCGGCCTCGCGGTGCAGCCCGAGGATGGGGTCGTCGGAGAGCAGTTCCGCGGGGTCGAACCGCCTGCCGGAGGCCAGCGCGGCGCAGTTGAAGCTGCCCGTGGGCGACAGCTCGGTAGCATTCGAAAAGGCCGGTCCCGCATGCGTCGTCGTCATTGGTTTCTCCTGTCGTGGTGGTGTGGTCGTCAGATGGCGCCGCATTCGCGCAGCGCCGCCACCTCGTCGGGTGTCTTGCCCAGCAGTTGGGTAAGGATCTCCTCGGTGTGCTGGCCGAGCAGCGGTGGTGCGGCGTAGGCGGCCGCCGGGTTGATCGGGTTGGCGAGCAGGTCCACCGAGCCCGCGGTGGGGTGGTCGACCGCGACGCGCATCCCCCGGTGTCGGATCTGAGGGTTGTCGAACACCGCATCCATCGAGTTCACCGGACTGACCGGGACATCGGCGGCTTCCAGCGCGGCGATCCAGTGCGCCGCCGACTGCTCGGCGAAGATCGACTCGAGAGTTTCCAGAACCAGGTCGCGGTTCGAAATGCGCGCGGAGACGGTGGCGAACCGGGGATCGTCGGCGAGTTCGGGCCGTCCGAGTGCGTCCGCGAGCGCCGACCACTGTCCGGCGGTGCTGGCGACGACGAAGATCTCGGCGTCCGCGCACCGGAAAGCCTGCGACGGGATTCCCCCGAAGCCGCCGTTGCCGCGACGCGGAGCGGACTGCCCCGAGACGAGGTAGTTCTGCGCGTAGTGCGACAGCGCCGCGACCCCACAGTCGAGTAATGAGAGATCAATGAATTCGCCTTGGCCGGAAACCATGTCGCGTTGGCGCAGCGCGGCCAGGATGGCAGACGAGGCGTACAGGCCCGCCAGAATGTCGACCATCGAGACGCCGACCTTCATCGGTCCCGCGCCGGGCTGCCCGTCGGGAATTCCCGACACGCTCATCATCCCGCTCATCGCCTGGAACACGCCGTCGTAGCCCGCGCGGGCGGCGTAGGGGCCGTCCTGGCCGAAGCCGGTCAGCGAGCAGTACACCAGGCGCGGGTTGACCGCGTGCAGCGCTTGATAACCGAGCCCGTACTTGTCGAGCACACCTGCGCGGTAGTTCTCCACCAGCACGTCGGACACCGCGGCCAGTTCGCGGACGAGATCCGCTCCCGCCGGCGCGGAATGGTCGATGGTGATCGAGCGCTTGTTGCGATTGGCACTGAGATAGAAGCCGGACTCATTCCCGCCGGGTTCGTCGAGAAACGGCGGCCCGTACTGGCGAGCGTCGTCGCCGACCCGCGGGCGTTCCACTTTGATGACGTCGGCGCCCAAGTCGCCGAGCAGCTGGGTGGCGAACGGGGCGGCGAGAATTCGGCTGAGGTCGAGTACGCGCACCCCCTCCAGCGGGCGGGTCATGTGGCCGGCTTCGGCTCGCGCGGCATGCCAAGCACCCGTTCGCTGATGATGTTCTTCTGGATCTCGCTCGTTCCCGCATAGATGGTCTCCGCGCGGGCCCGGATGAACGCGCGGCGGATGCCCTCCGATGCCGCGTCGGGTCCGTCGCCCCAGGAGGTGCCGAGCAGCGCATCCGTTCCGAGGACGTCCATCGCGAGTTCGGTGAACGACTGGTGCCAACTCGACCAGTAGTACTTGCCGATCGACGCCTCGGGTCCGAACTCCCCGTCGACGAGGGCGCGCCCGAGCGAGCGCATGTTGTTGTAGCGCATGATCTCCAGGCCGACATACGCGTCGACCAGACGGTCGCGTAGCAGTTCGTCGTCGATCGCGCCTCCGCGGATGGCGAGGTCACGGAGTTGACTGAACTCCCGTACGAACGAGAACTGGTAGTTGAGTACCGAGGTGGCCCGCTCATGGCCGAGCGTGGTCATCGCCGCGGTCCAACCGGCGCCCTCGCCGCCGATCAGGTTGTCAGCTGACGTGCGCGCGTCCTCGAAGTACACGCTGTTGAATCCACTGTCGCCGAGCATCGTGCGGATGGGTCGCACCTGCACCCCCGGCTGGTCGAGCGGAATCAGCAGATAGGACAGGCCGGCGTGGCGCATCGACCCCGGCTCGGTACGTACGATCGCGAAGATCCAGTCGGCGTGATGGGCGAACGTCGTCCAGATCTTCTCTCCGGACACCACCCACTCGTCGCCGTCCCTGCGGGCGCGGCATGCGACGTTCGCGAGGTCCGAGCCAGCACCGGGTTCTGAATAGCCCTGGCACCACACCACTTCGGCTCGTGACATCGGCGGCAAGAGCCGTGCCTTCTGCTCGTCGGTGCCGTGCGCCAGCACAGCGGGGGCCATCAGCGTCTCGCCGTGAAACGCCGCGCGCGGCGGTGCGCCCGCCCGCGCGTACTCCATGGCGAACACGATCTCCTGGGTGAGCGTGGCCTCCCGCCCGCCGTACTCACGGGGCCAACTCATGCCCAGCCAGCCGCCCGCGGCCAGCTCGGCCTCCCACGCCCGGCGCAGCTCCCAGTTGTCGTCGTCATCGGGCCCGCCGCGGTGCGCCTGACCGGCGAACTCGCCGACGAGATGCTCGTCGAGCCACGCTCGGACCTCGTCGCGAAACGACGCGTCGGTCGCCGACAACGGAATCTCGGAGATGCCGTCCAGCCGTCGCGTCATGTCTGTATCGTACAATGAGTTAACGATATAGATCGAGGGTCTAGGCCGGAACGCTCGGTCCGACGATGAGGAGCGCGGGTGGACGAACTGCGATGGTCGGTCCGCGACGGCATCGGCACCATCCTGCTCAACCGGCCGGAGAGCCGAAACGCGTTCACCTTCGACATGATCCGAGAGTGGGTCCGTCTACTGCGTGAGGCAAAGCGTGACGACGACGTCCGGGTGCTCGTGTTGACCGGAGCCGGAGACAAGGCGTTCTGCTCGGGGGTCGACCTGTCGTCGATCTCGAACGCGGACCCCTCCTTGACGCCGCTGCAGCGCAAACAGCAGCTGCACGACGAGATTCACCAGGTCGCGCTGGCGCTGGAGGACCTCGACAAGCCGATCATCGCGGCCATAAACGGGGTGGCGGTAGGCGCCGGCCTCGATATGGCGCTGATGTGCGATATGCGCATCATGTCGACCTCGGCCCGGGTGTCCGAGGGGTACGTGAAGGTGGGACTGACTCCCGGTGACGGCGGCGCCTACTTTCTGCCCAGGATCGTCGGTACGTCAAAGGCGTTGGAAATGCTGCTCACCGGCGACTTCGTCGACGCCGAGGAGGCGTTGCGGATCGGGCTTGTCAACCGCATCGCGGCCCCCGAGATCGCTCGCTGAGGAGACCACCCGACTGGCCAGGGTGATCGCCGATCACGCACCGGTGACCGTGCGGATGATCAAGCGGGCGACCTACCAGTCGGCCAACACGGATCTGCGTACCGCGCTCGACCTGATCTCGTCGCACTTCGCGGTGGTGGCGGCGACCGAGGACGCGGCCGAGGCGTTGCAGGCGATGAAAGACAAGCGAACCCCGCAGTACCGCGGGTATTAGGGGTGGTTCGGTGGACGAAACAGAAATCTTCGATGCGTGGATCAACCTGCCGTATCTGCCGGGCGAGGTGACCCCGGACCCCTCGGTGGTGGCGCGCTTCAAACGTGGCAACAGCGCCTACGAGGGTGGCGAGACCATGGCGGATGTCGTGGCCGAGATGGACAGGCTCGGCATCGGCGGCGGTGTCTTGTCGAAGGCACCGCGCGACATCACGCCGCCGTTCGTGCACGGCACCAAGACGGGCGAGGCCGTGCTGCGCGAGACGTGTGAACGGCTTGCGGGATTCGCGCCGACTATCCCGGGCGGTTCGTCACCTCCGTCGGTATCGACCCCCGACTCGGGTACGAGGCGGCCAAGCATGTGCGAATCGCCGTGCAGGAGTACGGGATCAAGTGCATCCGCATCATCCCGATGTTCACCGGCATCGCGATCGATGACAAGCTGGCGTATCCGCTGTACACCGCGGCGTGCGACGAGGGCGCGGTGGTGTCCATCAATGTCGGTGTCCCCGGTCCGATGAAGCCGGCGAAGCTTCAGCGCACCATCCTCGTCGACGAGGTCGCGCTGGCGTTCCCCGAGTTGGCGATCGTGATGAGCCACCTCGGCGATCCGTGGATCTCCGAGACCATCGCGATGCTGCTCAAGCATCCGAACGTATTCGCCATGACGGCGGGGTGGGCGCCGAAGTACGTACCCGAGGATGTGCTGCGATTCGCGGAGAAGCGAAACCCCCGAAAGCTGATGTGGGCGTCGGACTATCCGATCCTGCCGCTGGACCGGACGGTGACCGAGGGGCGCGTACTGGCGCTGACGGGGGAGAGTCGCACCGGATACCTGGGTGCGAACGCACTCGAGGTCTTCGGCCGCCCCAACTGAACTGAAACGAAGGGACTTTCATGGGACTGCACAACGATCGCGTCGTTGTGATCACCGGCGCTGCAGGTGGAATCGGCCGCGAACACGCCCTGGAGTTCGCGCGGCAGGGAGCGAAGGTCGTCGTCAACGATGTCGGCGCCGCACAGGACGTGGCCGACGAGATCGTCGCAGCAGGCGGCCAGGCCGTGGCCAACAACGACGACATCGCCGACTGGGACGGCGCCGGACGGTTGATCGGCACGGCACTGGACGCCTTCGGCGACCTGCACGTTCTCGTCAACAACGCGGGCATCCTGCGCGACAAGATGTTCGTCAACATGGACATCGACATGTGGGACGCCGTGATCCGGGTTCACCTGCGCGGGACCTTCGCGCCCACCAAGCATGCCGTCGCGTACTGGCGCGAGCGGCACAAGGCAGACGATCCTGTGTCACACCCGCGCGTCATCAACACGTCGTCGCCGTCGGGCCTCTACGGCAACCCGGGTCAATCGAACTACGGTGCGGCCAAGGCGGCGATTGCCGCGTTCACGGTGATCCTCTCCGACGAACTCGCCCGGATGGGGATCACTGTCAACGCGATCGCCCCCAGTGCACTTACCCAGATGACCGAGGGCCTGGAAACCTACGTTGCGCGGATGACCGAGATCCGCGAGCGCACGGGTTTCGACGCAGGCTCCCCGGCGAACATCTCGCCGCTGGTGGTGTGGTTGGCGTCCGCGGAGGCCGCCGACGTCACCGGACGGGTCTTCAACGTCAAGGGCGGTGCCATCTCGGTAGCCGAAACCTGGGTGGCGGGCCCGGGCGTGGAGATCGAAGAACGATGGGATGCCTCGGAACTCGGCTCGGTTATTCCGGATCTACTCGTCAAGGCCCGGCCCAACTCTGATGGATCCGGACGTCCCCGTGCCTGATGGGATCACCGTCGAACCGGCCGGCGCCACCGCGGTGGTCTGGCTGGATCGGCCCGATCGCGGGAACGCGTTCACCTCAGCGATGCAGATTGAACTTCACCACCAACTCGAACTGCTCGACGCCAACGAAGCGGTGCGTGCCATCGTGGTCACCGGTCGCGGACGCCATTTCTCCACCGGCGCCGACATGGAACCGGGCGGCGCGAACTTCGCCTTCGACGACGAGCACCACCGCCGGGCCAGGGCCGAACTCGCCGCACGACCGCGACCCTGGCGGCTGCGCACCCCCGTGATCGGAGCCCTGAACGGCTCTGCGGTCGGCATCGGCTTCACCTTCCCGATGCAATGGGACATCCGAATCGTCAACGAGGCGGCCAAGTACGGGTTCGTCTTCACCCGCCGCGGCCTTATCCCCGAACAGAACTCGCTGTGGCTGCTGCCCCGACTGGTCGGATTCGGACGGGCGGTCGAATTGCTGCTGTCTGGGCGGATCTTCTCGGGCGTCGACGCGACGGAATACGGCCTCGCGACGGAAGCACTGCCTGGCGCCGACGTGTTACCGCGGGCTTTGCAGATCGCCGACGAGATCGCGCAGAACACCGCCCCCGCCGCCGTAGGGATCACCAAACAACTCGCCTACGAACTGCTGGGAGAGACCGACCGCGAAGCGGCGTTCTACCGCGAATGGGAGACGTTCCGCTGGCTCGGCCGTCAAGACGACGCGGCAGAGGGCGTCGCGTCGTTCCTGGAACACCGGCCTCCGAAATTCGCCTGTCCAAACAGATTCCGATACCAAGTCGAGGTCGTGGCTGGAGGTCCGATGAGTGACACCACCGTGCTGTACGACATGATGACCAGGGCGTCCTGGTGTTAACGCTGAACCGCCCCGACCGGCGCAACATGTGGACCGCGGCGATGGAGGCCGAATTCTACGACTGCCTGGACCGGGCGGCCGCGGACCCCGCCGTCCGCGTCATCGTCGTCACCGGTGCCGGATCCTCCTTCGTGCCGGGCCTCGACCCCGAGGTACTCGCCGCTGTCAGTGCGGGCGTGGCCTACACCAGCAATCGGCGTCCGCAGACGTACGCCACCACCGTGCCCAAGCCGATCATCGGGGCGATCAACGGTGCTTGCGCGGGGATCGGGCTCGCTCAGGCCTTGATGTTCGACTATCGGTTCGCGGTGCGCGGGGCGAAGTTCACGACGGCATTCGCGAAGCGGGGACTGCCCGCCGAGGATGCCACCGCCTGGACGCTCACCAGGTTGTGCGGTCCGTCGCATGCCTTTGAACTGCTGGCCAGCGCCCGGGTATTCCTCGCCGAGGAGGCCGACGACTAGGGGTGGTGCAACAACTTTCGGAGCCCGGGCATGTGGTCGAGGACGCCGTGAAGTTCGCACGCGGGCTGGCCGCGAACGTGTCGCCCGTCGCGATGGCGATGATCAAGTCCCAGGTGTGGCGCGACAGCGAAACCACGCTTGAGGCTGCCCGTATCCGGGCCCAGTACCTGTTGAAGCTTGCAAAGGAACAACCCGATTTCGCCGAGGGCACGGCGAGCCTGACCGAGAAGCGGCCGCCGGTCTTCGCCCCGTACCCGGGGCTGAACCTCTGATGAACCCGAGCGTCAGCGAGGAGTATTCGGATTTCCGCGAGGAGGTGCGGACCTGGTTCGCCGAACATCTCGTCGGGGAGTTTCACGACCACCGCGGTGTCGGCAGCCCTACCGATGACACCGCCTGGGATGTGCGCCTCGCATGGGAACGCGAACTGGCCGAGGGGAATTGGCTGGGACTGACGTGGCCGGTCGAGTACGGCGGCAGGGGTCTGGGGCTGGCCGAGGAGATTGTCTTCGAGTATGAGTACGCGCGAGCGGCGGCGCCGGCCCGGGTGAACACTCAGGCGTTGGAGCTACTAGGGCCGACGCTGCTGGCGTATGGCAGCGACGAGCAGAAGAGCCGCTTCCTGCCCAAGATCCTTGCCGTCGAGGAGATGTGGGGCCAGGGCTTCTCCGAGCCCGGCGCTGGATCGGACCTGGCAGCGGTGCGGACCAAGGCCGTCCTCGCCGACAGCGAGTGGCACATCGACGGCCAGAAGGTATGGACCACGTTCGGCGACCGTGCCGACTGGCTGTACGTGTTGTGCCGCACCGACCCCGACCCGTCCCTGCGCCATCGCGGACTCACACTGCTGCTGGTTCCGGTCGACCAGCCTGGTGTCGAGATCAGGCCGATCGCCAACATCGCCCGGTCAAAGGAGTTCAGCGAATGCTTCTTCAACGACGCCAGGACGACCGATGACATGGTTGTCGGCGGCGCGGGAAACGGCTGGCCCGTCGTCATGTCCACGCTCGGTCGCGAGCGCGGCAGTGCGCTGATACCCATGCAACTGGCCGTGGAGCGGGAGGTCGGCGAACTCGTCGAGGCGGCCCGACGTTTCGGCGCCCTGGACGACCGTAGGCTGCGGCAGCGGCTGGTCGATGCTGTGATCGGTGTGCACATCATGCGGTCCACGAATCTGCGGGTGGTCAGCGACCTGCTGGACGGCCGCCGAATCCGGCGAGGCGACGACCGCGGCGGCGACCGCGAGCAAGCTGTTCGCGTCGACCCACCATCAGCGGCTGGGCGAGTTGGCCGTCGAAATCCTCGGAGCACCGGCATCTTCAACGGCGACGAGCCGCGATGGACGCCCGCAAGCTGTTCCTCTCAGCCGCGCCGAGACGATCTACGGCGGCACATCGGAGATCCAGCGCAACATCATCGCCGAACGCGTGCTCGGCCTACCCCGCTAGGAGTGATATGGCAGTGAAATGGCACTGATCACCACCGACGAACAGGAAGCATTGCGCGACGTGATGCGTGGCTTCCTGCAGAAGTACTCGTCTGAGACCGACGTCCGCACCGTCATGGACGGCGACGCCGGCTACGAGGCAGCGGCGTGGCGGACGGCCGCCGAGCAGATCGGGGTCCAGGGTTTGGCCATCCCCGAGGAAATGGGCGGCGGCGGATACGGTTTCGACGAGTTGGCGATCGTCATGGAGGAGACCGGACGGACACTGTTCCCTGCGCCGCTACTGTCGACCGCGGTGCTCGCCACCAGCACACTGCTGTCGGTCGGCGGCGCCCATGCGGGTGATCTCCTGGCCCGAATCGCCGGTGGTGACCTCATCGCCACCCTCGCCGTGTCCGAGACGAAGCTGCACTGGGATCCGCCCGATATCAAGACTGTCGCGGGGCAGTCGAGCGGTCGGTGGTTGCTGTCCGGGGCGAAGCCGTACGTCCTCGACGGCGCG
This sequence comes from uncultured Actinomycetota bacterium, assembly GCA_963793055.1. Lineage (GTDB taxonomy): Bacteria > Actinomycetota > Actinomycetes > Mycobacteriales > Mycobacteriaceae > Mycobacterium. The sequence goes on from CAWBYS010000010.1 coordinate 363,101, forward strand.
CAGGCCGACGTGATTCTCGTCGCTGCGCGCACAACGGCGGGCGTGACGTTGTTCGCGGTGAAATCCGGTGCCGACGGCCTTTCGGTCGATCCGCTCGATGCGATGGACAAGACCCGCCGCTTTGCGGCGGTCAACCTCGACAACACCCCCGCCGTCCTACTCGGCGAAGAGGGAACGGGTTGGGACAGGCTGAGCGACGTCTACGACCATGCGCTGGCCGCGCTCGCCTGCGAGCAAGCGGGCGGTGCGCAGGCCGCACTGGAGATGACCGTGGAATACCTGAACGTCCGACACCAGTTCGGGCGGCCCATCGGATCGTTTCAGGCCATCAAGCACCGGTGCGCGGACCTCCTGGTCGAGGTGGAGTCGGCCCGGTCGGCCGCCGCGTACGCCAGCGGTGCGGTGGCCGCGGGCGCTGAGGACGCGTCGGTCGCGGCATCGATCGCCAAGGTCTATTGCTCCCAGGCGTTCTATCACGTTGCCGCCGAGACCATTCAGATGCACGGCGGTATCGGGTTCACCTGGGAGCACCCCGCGCACCTGTACTTCAAGCGAGCGAAGAGTTCGGAGGCGCTGTTCGGCTGGCCCGCCGACCATCGCGATCGCATCGCGACCCTAATCGGCCTCATCTAGTGATTTCGGTGCCCAAACGACCGCTCAGCGAACGTTCGAGCACCGAAATCGCTCATCCGCTTTCTTTACATACCAGTCTGGACTAATATTGGCGGATGGCTCTCATTCAGGACTCTGTCGGCACGCTGCCGTACCAGATGGTCGACTTCGACCAGCATTCGTATGAGGCGACCGACTGCTTCACCCGCTACATGCCGAAGGCGAAGCAAGACTCTGCTATTCGGCTGATCGACATGCCGAGCGGCCACAAGGCCCTGCTCGCCAACGAACGCATCATCACCGCCTTTGAGAAGGAACATGACCTCGAGAAGGCGTACGTGCCGGGCTCGTTGGCCGAGATGCTGCGCCAGCGCGCGTCGGGCGACGCCGCGGAGGCGGAGCGGTTCTTCGAGCCGCTGCAACCGGAGTACCTGGATCGCGAAGCCCGTCTGGTTCAACTCGACGAGCAGCAGATCGACAAGTCGATCATGTATCCGGGCGGATGGGCGCTGCTGGCGGAGCCGTTCCTCGACGGGATCGACCCCTTGTACGACAACTTCCGGTCGTTCAACCGATGGATCGACGAGGACTGGGGATTCAACTACCGCGACACGATCTACGCACCGGCGTTGATGTCGCTGCGCGACCTCGACCATGCGGTGGTAGAACTCGACCGCGTTCTCGCCGCCGGAGCGAAGTTCATCTACCTGGCCGCGGGGCCGGCCTACGGGCGCAGTCCAGGCGATCCGTATTTCGACCCGTTCTGGGCTCGCATCAACGAGGCCAAAGCGGTGATCTGCTATCACATCTCGGAGTTTCACTACCAGCAGGAAGTCGCGCCGCACTGGGGCTGGAAGATCGGGCCGCCGTTCCAATTCTCCGCGTGGCAGTGGCAGAACTCCTACGGCGAGCGGCCGATCACCGACACCCTGTCCGCCCTGATCTTCGACAATTTGTTCGGGCGGTTCCCCGATATCCGGGTCGTGGTCAGCGAGTTCGGGGCGTCGTGGGCGCCGCATTTCGTGAAACACATGGACAAAAGCCGGGGTATGGCGCGGCTGGGACCGTGGTTGGGCGGGCCGCTGACCGAGCGGCCGAGTGCAATCTTCAAGCGTCACGTGAAGGTGGTGCCGTATCCGGAGGACGACACCGTCGCCCTCGCCGAGCAGCTGGGCGGCACCGAGTCGTTGGTGATGGGGTCGGACTGGCCACACGCCGAAGGTCTGCGTGAACCCGCCGACTTCTTCAGTCGCGTCGAGGGCCTCGGGGAGGGCAGGCGCAGGCATTTCCTGCGTGACAACGGGATGACACTCTTCGACAAGTGAGCGCTGACCTTCGGCTGGTGTCAGATGACCCAGACCAAGCGAACAATGGCCGGGGCCGTCCGCGGGATCCCACGGTGGAGGCACGGGTTTTCGAGGCGTCGCGGGCCGAACTCGCCGAGCGCGGATTCGAGGCCTACAGCATGCGCAGCGTCGCTCGCCGCGCCGACGTGTCGCGGCCGAGCCTCCTGCTGCGCTGGCCGGACCGCGACTCGCTGATTCTGGAAACCCTCGAGCGGATCGTCGAGTGGCCCCATCCCGACCCGTCGGCGGGCTTACGTGGGGAACTCGAGGCCATTGTCGCGCGTGTCGTCGAGCTGTTGGATCCCCAGGATCTCGGCATTCAGTTGCGGTTGGTGGCGGACGCCCCCGGGCACCCAAAGCTGTTCGCAGCCTTTCAGGACAAAGTCATGGGCGGGGCGTCGTCTCGGCTGACGTCGTTGTTGAGGCGTGCCGTGGACAGTGGCGAGATCCCCGCGGACGCCGACATCGGTTGGGCGGCCGACGCATTGATCGGTGTGGTGTTCATGCGCAGCGTCCGCGCGTTGGGCAAGGGCTCATTGAGCGTCGCGGCCCAGCGCCGGATCGTCACCTCGATGCTCACGACGCTCGGATACCAATCGGAGGACCGATGACGGACTCTGAGGAGTTCACCGGCGAGGTCGTGCTCGTCACCGCGGCCGCCGGCCTGGGCATCGGGCAGGCGACCGCCCGAAGGCTGGCCGCGGGCGGCGCGCACGTCGTCGTCACCGACATCCACCCGGGGCGCACCGAGAAGGTCGCGCAATCCATAGCTGCGGACTACCCGAAGTCACAAGTGCTGGGCATCCCCCTCGAGGCAGGCGATCGAGACCAGATCGACGCAGCCGTGGAAGAAGTCGTCGAGGTGTTCGGCCACATCGACATCTTGGTCAACAACGCCGCCGTCAACATCATCAAGCCCGTATTCGACTGCGACCCAGAGGATTGGGACCGCGTGATGGCCGTCAACATCAACGGGCCGTGGTACTTATCGCGGCGGATACTGCCGATCATGCGCGACCGACGGCACGGCGTGATCATCAACGTCACCAGCTATGCGGGTGATGTCGGCGGCGCCGGCATCGAAACGCCCTACGCCGTCAGCAAGGGGGCGCTGAACACATTGACCCGCTGTCTCGCCCACGAGGCCGGGCCGTACGGGATTCGGGTCAACAGTGTGAGTCCCGGCCTCACCGAAGGCACCAAGTTCCTCCTCGATCATCCCGAACTTCGGGAACGTGCAGACGCACAAGGACCGCTCGGCTCATTGCCGCACAAGGACGAGATCGCCGAAGCGATCGCCTTTCTGGCTTCTGCGCGTGCAGCCCACATCACCGGAGAGATCCTCAATGTCTCCGCTGGCGCCTACATGCGGAACTGAAACTCAGTCGTCCATTGGCAAGGACTCGCCAACTGGCGCCGACGGCGTGAACGTGGCGGGCAGCGCTGAGTACCCGTTGACCTGACCCAGGGACGGATACCGCTGAGCCGCAGAGAGATCCACCTTCAAATCAGGTAATCGCCGCAGCGTTGCCTTCAAAACCTCCTGGAACTGCACCCGCCCCAGATTGGAGCCGAGGCAGCGGTGCGCACCCAGGCCGAATGCCTGATGTCGGTTGGGCCAGCGGTCGATGTCGACTTCGTCCGGATTGTCGAAAACGTCGGCGTCCTGGTTCGCCGAAGCCCACGACAACAGCAACCTATCGCCCGGACAGAGGCGCTGGCCGCCGAGTTCGGTTTCGACGGTGACGGTTCGGGCGAGCGCCGGAGCCGGCGACACCCAACGGAGGAATTCCTCGGTTGCGCGCTTGAGTGCTTCGGGATCGTCCTTCAGCCGCTGCCGCTCGACCGGATTCTCGGACAACCATGCGTACGTGTGCGACAAGAGCCCAGTGCTGGTGTCGACACCACCGATGAGTTGAAGGAAGCAGATTTTCAAAATCTCCTCCTCACTCAGTGGCTGGTCGTCGATCTCGGAATTCACAAGGAACGTCAAGAGGTCGTCGCGCGGTTCGTCCCGCCGCTTGGCGAGTTCGTCCGACAACCGACCGAGCACGCGGAAGATTCCCTCGATCGCCCGTTGATACATCTCTGATCCGGGTACAGCCCAGGAGATTTCATGGAACGGTGTGGCGACGTCCTCCCAGTCGGCCAGTGGCAGACCGAGGAGCTTCATCGTCAGCATCGCGGGCACCGGACTGGCGAGGTCATGGACCAGATCGCAGTCACCGGATTCACAGAACCGATCGATCAGCGCATCGGAGACCTGGCGGAGGAACGGTCGCCAGGGCTCCGCCGCCGCGGGGGAGAACTTCGGGTTGAGTAGTTGGCGGTATTTGTTGAAACGCGGCGGGTCGACCTCCAGCGGGATGAGCTGCATCGGCGCCCGAGGGATCGCGGTCCCCTGGTATCCGCTTCGTTCGCCGGTCGTGTCGTTGTCGGACGAAAAGGTCTCGTCATCGAGCGCGACCGTCTTGACATCCTCGTAGCGCGACACCACCCAATACCCACCGTGTGCCTCAGTCCAGGCGACCGGGCACTTCGTTCGCAGGTCGGCGGTAACGCCTCGCCAGTCGTCGGCGAATTCGGCCGAGTGATGGTCGAAATCGATCGTCGGACTGTGGGTTCGGTTCTCGGTCTCAGTCACATCAGGCTCACAAACACGTTTTTCGGTTGGGTGAACTCGCGGATGCCATCGATGCCGCCCAGTCGGCCCCAGCCGCTCTGTTTGGCACCGCCGAACGGTGCGGAGGGTGGGATGCCCAAGAACCCGTTGATCCAAATGTTGCCCACCTCGAGCTGCCGGGCGACCGCGTGGGCCCGCTTGAGATCGGTGGTCTGGATGTAGCCGGCCAATCCGAACGGTGAATCGTTGGCGATGTGGACGGCTTCTTCGTCGGTGTCGAACGGCATCACCGCGACCACCGGTCCGAAGATCTCGTCGCGAGCCAGCGGTGTGGTGTTGTCGACGTCGGCGAAAACCGTCGGCGAAATGAAGAACCCGTCTGCCAGTTCTCCGCCTAGGCGCTCGCCTCCCGCGACCAGCCTTGTGTCGCCGCGCTTGGCCGTCTCGATGACGCCCATGATGCGGTCGACCGCGGCCTGGTTGATCACCGGTCCGAAGAATGTGGATGCGATGAGCGGGTCGCCGACTTCAAGGGTGCCGAGGATTCCCTTCATCAGCGTCAGCACTTCCTCGTACACCGGCCGCTGCACAAGAACCCGGGTACCGTTGATGCAACCCTGGCCGCTGCCTTGCATGCCCAGGACCGCCTGCATCGCGGCGTTGTTGAGGTCGGCGTCGGCGAAGACGATGTTGGCCGACTTGCCGCCTAGCTCCAGGCCCACCGGTTTGAGTGCGTTCTTGGCAGTGTCGAGAATGCGCTTTGCCGTTGCACCGCTGCCGGTGAAGTGGATCTTGTCTATCCCTGGATGGGCAACCATGGCTTGCCCGCCCTCTGGCCCCGCAGTCACGATGTTGAGCACCCCCGGCGGGAAGCTCGCCTCGAGAAACAGCTCGCCTATCCGAATAGCCGAAAACGGCGACAGTTCAGGGGGTTTGAGAAGAACGCAATTTCCTGCTGCCAGAGCCGGCGCGACTGTCATTCCCATGGCATAGACGGGACCGTTCCACGGGATGATGATTCCGACCACGCCGTAGGGGTCGCGGGTCACGTAGTCCAGGGACGGTGTCGGCCAGGTTGGTACGACGTCACCGGTCAACTTGTCCGCCCAGCCGGCGTTGTACGCGAACTGGTCGGCCGCGATCAACGGCCCGCCTGCCGCCGCGAAAACCGGCATGCTGTTGTCGACCTGGGAGATCGCAGTGAGTTCGTCGGCATGCTCGCGCAGTATCTGCGCGGCCCGGAAGAGAAGCTCCCGACGTTGGTCGGGTGTGGTTGCACGCCATCCGGGCAGGGCGGCGCGGGCGGCCTGGACGGCGATGTCGATCTCACGCGGCCCGGCCAGAGCGACCTCGGCCGTGCGCTTGCCGGTGGCGCCGTAAACGTGGTCGATGACTCCGCCGGACGTGTCGTCGAATCGCTGGTCGCCGATCAACAGGCTGGCTTTGGGCAGCAACTCCAGCGGCGGAGCGGTGATGGTCACATGAGACCTCTCGACGTGAGTAGCCACTCGGACGAGCGCATGATCAACAAGTTACAGCCCTGACGCCACAGTTGACAAGAGTGTCGGTTCTGGCTGCCGACATATTCGACAACACCGTCGTGCGACACGAAGTATGGGCGTGCGCGATCCCGTAGCCGCATGTCAGGATCAACTCATGCCTCGAACGTCTCCTCGTCCGCAAACGCAGGTACGCCAGGTTGGCCCGGTGACCGAAGTCGGGAGCAAGGGTCTGCGCACGAAGCGGCGCATTCTCGACGAAGCGAAGCGGCTCATGCTCGAGAAGGGCTACGACGCGACCACGATCAGCGACATCACCGAGGCCAGCGGTATCCGGCGGGCGTCCTTCTACACCTACTTCACCAGCAAGCAAGACGTGTTGATGGAGATCGGGCACGACGCCGAGGAGGCCGGCATCGTCGCCGCGGAGGGACTGCGCAGGCTCGGGCCGGATGCATCGGTCGAGGACGTGGCGCAGTGGGTCGACGAGTTCTTCGCATTCTGGGATGAGCACGGCTCGTTCTGTTACGCCGCATTCCAAGCGGCGTATGCGAACCCCGAACTGCGGGCGTGGAGTATCGAGCAGGAGATGGTCGGTGCAGAGATTCTGGGAAGGGCGCTCGTCAAGCTGCGTGGTGGTAAACGCCCGCCTGGCGTGGATCCGTTGGTGCAAGGGCTGGCGGTCCAGTCGATGATGGAGCGGTTCTGGTACCACTGGCGGGTCTCCGGCGCTCCGGTCAAGGAATCGGCGATCAACTACAGCATCGCCCAGATGATCTGGGCGACAGCTCACGCCACTTAGGGCCATCACCTCAAAACCAACGGTCTTGTCAAGAACGTCTCGACGCGCCTACCATCGAAACAGCTCGAGCTCGGGTGGCTCCTGCGGCGACGATGGGGAGAACCGGTGACGCTGACTCGTCCGGATGCTCGGAGCCGCGCGCACGGCCGGTCGCGGCTACCCATCAGACGGACTCTCGCCGCGACCGCCCCGGCCGTCGCGGCAGTCGCGCTGCTGATCTTCGCGGCGAACAGCGGCGGCACTCTTGCGGCTCCAGTCGGCCATCGGGTGTACGAAGTCGGGATCATCGCCTGCGCCGCGTTGATTCTCGGACTCGGAGTCCGGCAGTCGGTGCACGCCGGCCGGCTCAGCACGTTGTTGCTGATGTCGTTCGCGGCCGGCACCGCGTTCTGGCAAGAGACATACGGCGATTGGGGCGCTTACCTTCTCTACAGCGAGCGGTTCGCACACTACGGCTGGGGCGACGCGATGTGGACCTCTCCAGTCAAGCCGTGGTGGGTCATCGCAGGTTATGTCGTCTTCTACACGCCGCTGTTCCTGACCCTGACCGCCGCCGTGAACTACGTACGTCTGCGGTGGCCGAATCGAAACGAATACGTGCTCGCCGCGTTGATGTCGCTTCCGATCTTTTACGCCTTCGATCTCGTCTTCGAAGGCACCACAGTAGGACTCGGGTTCTGGAACTACGAATACGTATTCGGACCGGCGATGAATATCGGCAACGGCACCTTCCCGCTGCTGTGGCCGATCGTGGAGCAGGTTCCGTTCATGGCGATCGCGGCGTTCGGACTCACCTGGCGCAACGACCGGGGGCAATCTCTCTTTGACGTGGCCGCCCAAAGGGTGTTTCGGCGCGCTCAGGGACAGATCGCGATCCTGATGTCGTGGATTGTGATCTTGAACGCCACATTCCTCACCACGACGATTCTGCCGATCATGCTGATGCGTTGGATTGCTGGACCCGCCAGCATTCTGGTGCCATAGATATGCCTCGATCAGGGGGCGGTCGGGTGCGTGTCGCGCACGTGGGCACCGGAGCCACCGGCCGAGAAGCACTGCGGGGCATCATTGCTCACCCTGACCTCGAGCTGGCAAGCCTGTGGGTGTCGTCGCCGGAAAAGGTAGGCCGTGATGCAGGGGAATTGGTCCGCGCTGAGCCCGTCGGCATCCATGCGGTGGGCTCGCTCGACGAGGCGCTCGAATGCCGACCGGATGTGTTGAGCTACTGCGGCAACGGACTTGGCCGGGAAGTCGAGGTGATCAGCGAGGTCGCGCATGCGTTGGAACGCGGTGTCGACGTCATCACCACCTCGCTGCTCGGCATGCTCTACCCGCCCGCGGGCCCTGCGACCCTTCGCGTACCGCTCGAAGCGGCGACCGCAGCAGGTCGTTCGACATTCCTGTCCACTGGCTTGGATCCTGGGTTCTCCAGCGATCTGCTGCCGATGGCGTTGTTGACCATGTCCGATTCGATCGACCACATCCACATCCAGGAAATCGGTATCTACGACCACTACGACGTGGAGCCCGTGATTCGGGGCATCATGGGTTTCGGTCAGGCGCCAACCTATGCGGCTCCGATCACCACCGGGGGCGCCTTTGTCGCTTTCTGGGGGCCGATGGTGCGTCAGCTGGCAGACAAGTTAAACCTCGAGTTGGACGAGGTTCTCGGAACCGACGACTTCGCAGTGCACGATCGCGACCTCGACACGTCAGTGGGCGTCATGGAGGCGGGCACTGTGGTCGCGCGGCGGGTGGCTTGCGAGGGGCGGATAGCGGGGCGTGCCATCATCACCGCCGAGCACATCACCCGGATGGCTGCCGAGGTCGCACCGGACTGGCCGACCTTCGAAGGGGTCGGAGAGTCGAACTACCGCATCACGATCGACGGAAACCCCTCGATGCGTTGTGATCTCGATCTTGGACGCCGTGGTGAGGTGTGGGGATCGGTGAGCGGCACGGCGATGCGATTGGTCAACCTCATCCCTTTGCTTCAAGGTGCACCGGTCGGATTGATCTCTGCACTCGACCTGCCGTTGAATCCCGGTCGGCGGGTCATGCATCAAGGACGCGTCATTCATCAAGGACAAGGCCCCCAGTGACCGAGCGCACCAGGGTTATCGTCTGGGGCCCTGGGCGCCTTGGCGGGGTCATCCTTCGGGTACTTCTACAACGGCCTGACGAGTTCGACCTCGTGGGCGTCTTCGCCTTTTCGCCCGAGAAGGAAGGTCGCGACATCGGGCAGCTTGTGGACTTACCCCGACACGGTGTGACGGTCACCCGCGACCGCGGCGAGATCGACCAACTGGATGCCGATGTTGTGGTGTTCACCCCACTCGTTGCGTTGGGGCCGACGGAGAGTCACGCCGATGCGCTTCGCCTGCTTGGGAGTGGCAAGAATCTGCTCCTGGCGCATGACTACTTCTTCCCAGCAGGTATCAGCGAGGACTACCGACTCGAAGTAGAGGCAGCATGCCACCGGGGCGGATCGTCGGTGATGGCCGTCGGGTCGTCACCGGGCTTCGTGGCCGAACGTCTGGCGATGACACTGGCCGGACACACGTTGGAGGTCGCGCAGATCGAGGTCCTGGAACGGATGGACTGCACCGATCTCGACGCTCACGTCTACCCGCTGCTTGGCTTCGGCCTGAAGCCTGAAGAGTTTCCCCGCCAACAGATTATCGCGATGTTCGACCACATGTACCGACAGACGCCGCACGCTGTCGCCGCCCAGCTGGGCCAGCGACTCGACGACGTCGTCGTAGACGCACGTTTCGCGACGACCGCTCGTGACTTGTCAGACGTTACCGCGCCAGTTCCTGCCGGGACGGTTGCAGGCACCGAATTCTCGTGGACCGGGCTCATCGAGGGACAGCCGTTCGTGCGGGTCGTCTGCAGGTGGGTCTGTGACCTGGAAATACCGGGCTGGGATGTCGACAACGATTGGATCATCACCATCGAGGGAACGCCGTCGCTTCAGATCCGCTATGCGCGAGGCCTTTCATTCGCTGACGGTGTGCGCCACGGCGGGCACATCAACGATCCCGACGGGAAGCGGTGGATGGACTCTCAGTCGTGGACGTCGGTGGCGGCGTTCGTCAACGCGATTCCCGGCGTTGTCGCGGCTGCGCCCGGACATCTTCTCGCGCCGGTGTTCGGTGCACCGCAGCACCGCAGGTTTGGCGCGCCCTTGCAATTGCGATGATCGGTAGAACCAGAACGGAGGAGGGCCCGGTGGCCAACTTGTTGGATGGCGTACGGGTAGTGGAGTCGGCGGTTCTGCTCAATGGTGACACGGTCGGCATGCTTCTCGGCGATCTCGGAGCCGATGTGATCAAGGTCGAGTCCCCGCCCAGCGGCGACTATCTCAGATACTTCCTCGGTCAGATCGTGCCTGGCGTGAGCGTGGCACACGCCCAGGTCAACCGAAACAAACGTTCTGTGCTGCTCGACTTGACCGCCGATACCGATCGCGAGACGTTTTGGCGATTGATCGATACCGCAGACATTTTCATCGACGGCAACAGGCCAGGCGTATGCGAGCGGCTTGGCATCGGGCGCGACGCCATGCGAAAGCGCAAGCCCCCGATCGTGTATGTCCAGCACACCGGCTTCGGGGCGGAGGGACCGTACGCGAACATCCCGACGCACGGGATGCTGATGAACGCACTCGTTGGCGCGCACGCGGTGCAGCGTGGAGATGACGGATTGCTGCACCGTGGGTCGTTTGAGGGAGATGGCGCCAACCTCGGTGGCGAGGCGACCAGTGTGGGAGCCCTTCATGCAGCGTTGCATGCCGTCGCGGCTTTGGTGCGGGCCCGTGAGTCTGGAGTCGGTGCGTACATCGATGTTGCCGCGTCCGATGCGACGGCCATGACCGCGTGGCTGCCCATCGCATTGCAGCGCAATGCGGATCGCATCACCGATCGGTCCGGAATGGCAGCGCGTTCCGACGGAGAGATGACCGGCTCGCGATACCAGTTCTACGAGACTGCCGACGGCCGCGTGGTGTTGTTCGGGTGCATCGAGCAGCGATTCTGGGATAAGTGGGCAGTCGCCGCGGGTCGAGAGGACCTGGTCGGGCGTAAAGCCGACACCTCAAACGGAGCGGTGGACTGGGGTGATGACGCCGAGCGCCGACTCATCGCGGAGGTGATTGCCACCAGAACCTTGAAGGAATGGCTTGAACTCGCCAACGAGCACGGTTTCGCGCTGGGCGCAGCTCATCAGACGATCGGCGAGGTGGCGCGCGACCCACACATCGCCGAACGCAACGTCTTCGTCGAGGGAATACATCCGGTGGCCGGGCCGATTTCCTACGTGGGTTCGGCGGCGATCGTCGACGGTCAACGATACGTTGTCCGGCGTCATGCGCCTGCTCCTGGCGAGCACACCGAAGAGATTAAGTCGGATTTGCGCGCACGCGCTCCCGTCGAATAGCCACCGGCGGGTCAGACAGCCCGCGTCCCGAGGATGGGAGAGCACCGATGTCGTCCGAAGGCATTGCGCCCGAGCATGATCCACTCGCCGAAGAGATGGACCTGATCACCTTTCAGGAGGCTGACGCACGGCTCTTCAGGGAGCGGGCCCGCACGAGGGAACTCATCGACCGGCTCCGCGCGTCCGCCGCGCCGGATCATGCGGAGATCGCGGAGCAGCAGTCCCGCCTCGAGGCCCTGGGGCGGGTGGAGGCGCGCCTGCGTGGACAACGGACACAACCTCCGTTGCGCTGACTTCGCCTCCTGCATCGGATTCAGCCCGTCGTCACCTTTCCGGTGACGATGTCGGTGACGTCGAACCGAGGGTCTTCGACGGTTGTGACCACCGGGGTTGCTTTGATTGCCGATGGCCGTTCGCCGTTGCCGTACGAATTGTGCTGCCGCGGTTCGTTCGCACGCACCTTGCCCTCCTCGGTGACCGGAAAGCGGAAGATCCGTTCGGCGTTCTGGTAGGTGATCTTCCCGATCTGCTCGGGCGTGAGATGGCCTAGTGATTTCGCCGCCTCGGTCTGGCTGCCGGGCCAAGTCGTCTCGGAGTGTGGATAATCCGACTCCCACAGGATGTTGTCGATACCGATGCGATCGATGGCCTCCTGAGTGAGGCCGAACGACTCATTGACTGCGCAGACAGCGAACTGACGATGGAAGATCTCCGACGGCTCGACGTCTCCGAAGGGCGCCCAGAATCGGTGCTTACCCCAGACGAAATCGGCGCGCTCCAGGAGATAGGGAATGTAACCGATACCACCTTCGGTCATGACGAACTGCACATCGGGGAAGCGCCGCGGCAGCGTACCGAACAACAGGTCCATGATCGTTTCGATGCCCACCACCGCGGGACCGCCGGCGATGATCGTGCTGAAGTGTGAATCCGGGGTTGGTATCGGGATGTGTCCGCTGGAGCCCAGGTGCATCGAACAGACCAGTCCGGTCTCCTCGAAGGCATGGAACACCGGATCCCAATGGTCGGTATGCAGCGACGGTTCTTTGAGATAGCTGGGATTCTCCGGAAACGACACCGCGCGCGCGCCGCGATCGGCACACCGTCGCATCTCCGCGGCGGCCAGTTCGGGATCCCACAGCTGGGTGATGATCGTCGGGACGAAGATGTCCGGTGCCGCAGCGCACCACTCGTCGATCACGAAGTCGTTGTAGGCGCGTACACACAGATCTGCGAGGTCCTTGTCCTTCATCTCGAAGAACACCCGGCCGCCGAAGCCGGGCAACGACGGAAACAGCACACTGCCGACAATGCCGTCGGCGCGGAAGTCGTCGGCCCGGGCGGCGGCGTCGTAGCAGCCCGGGATCAGGTCGGCGAACCGCACGGGGTCGGTGCCCCAATCGCGGGGATCCTTTCCCGCGACGGCGTTGAGGCCCATTGTCGCCGAGCGCTGGTCCTCGAACACCCAGAACTGGCGGCCTTCCGCCTCGATGACGTGAGGCCCCTTCTCCTGCAATTTCTTCGGCAGTCGTTTGGTCCATACGTCTGCCGGTTCGACGATGTGGTCGTCCACGCTGAACAACTTGAGCACGTTTCCTCCAGGTGACTGAACTGATCCGAGCGGCGCAGCCTATTGATGCCAACGCCGGAGTCGTATAAATTCGACAATAGTGTCGACTTTATGTCCGACGCAAGGTGCCGGTGAAAAAGTAGATCCAGGCAGGAGGAGTCAGTGCGAGCCGTAGCGACAGCCAAAGTCGTCTTGCTGGCCGGTGATATCGCCGGAGGCTACTGTGCACGGCTTCTCGCTGACGGTGGTGCTCAAGTCGTGCGCGTCGAAGATCCCGCCGGCGACCCGCTGCGCACGTGGCCGCATCTCGGGCCTGCCGGAGGTGACGGCGCGCTATTTCAGTTCCTCGCCGCTGGTTCGACTTCGGTCGTGGCAACGGATCCGCGCGAGCTCGACAAGGCAGTTCGCGGCGCCGATGTCATCGTGTGGTCGCCGCACAGTGCGATCGCGCGCGCACTACCGCCGGAGGAATTGCGCGCGCTGAATCAGGGCGCCGTCGTAACGGCCATCACCGACTTCGGACTCACCGGACCTTGGGTCGGCCGCCCCGCCACCGACCTGACCTTGCAGGCGATGTCCGGCGGCCCCGGCCAGCGCGGTGTGCCTGAACGTCCGCCGCTGATCGCGGGAGGACGGCTCGGGGAGTGGGCGGCGGGCATGTTCGCGGCGACGCACACCGCGGCAGCGCTGTACGGCGGCGGGGGCGAACTACTCGATGTGTCGATGCTGGAATCGTTGATTCTGGCGACGACGGCACATCCGGTGTCGTGGCACACCATTGCAGGCACTCCTCTGCGACCGGTCCGGGCCCGCAACCTGCCCGATGTTCATCCGACCAGGGACGGGTTCATCGGATTCATGGTCGTCACTGGACAGCAATGGCTGGACTTCTGCTCCATCGTCGACCGCGCCGACTGGATGGAGGACGCCGAGTTGGGAATCATGGCAAACCGGCTCCGCCGCCGCCATGAACTGATGGATGCGATCGACGCGTGGACCGCCGACCGGACATGCGGCGAGATCCTCGAACTGGCAGACCTTCTGCGGGTACCTGCAGCCGTTGTCGGCAAAGGCGAGACCATTCCGCATTTCGAGCACCTCGCGGTGCGGGGCGCGTTCGAGGTCAACCAAACCGGCGGCTTCCTCCAGCCCGCCCCGCCGTGGCGCATGCACGGCATGGCCGCACCCAAGCGTGGTCGTGCACCGGAGCTAGGGGCAGGCGTCCTGCCGGAATGGCCGGCGATGGCAGCGGACACCAAAGCGCACAAGCCATTCGCCGGTCTGCGCGTCGCTGACTTCACGGCGAATTGGGCCGGCCCGATCGTCGGTCATCTGCTGACGATGCTGGGCGCCGACGTGATCCACGTCGAGGGTGGCAAGCGGCCAGATGCGATCAGAAACAACACCTGCAAGCCGATGAGCGATCCCGACTGGCCCGAATTCTCCGGAATATTCGCGGGCACCAACACCGGTAAGCGTTCGGTAACCGTGGACATGAACGCAGACGCCGGCCGCGATCTGGCCCGCCGACTCGTCGCCACGTGTGACGTCGTCGTGGAGAACTACAACCCGCGCGTCATGGAGTCATGGGGACTCGGGTGGGACGCCGTGCACGCCATCAACCCCCGTGCGGTCATGGTCAGGATGCCGGCGTACGGCCTGGACGGTCCGTGGCGTGACCGCGGCGGATATGCGCAGACGATGGAGATGATCTCGGGCATGGCGTGGTCGACCGGATGGCCGGACTCGACGCCCGAGATCCCCAACGGGCCGTGTGATCCGATCGCAGGCACGCATGCCACGTTCGGGCTGATCCTCGCCCTCGCACAGGTGGCGGATTCGGGGCGCGGCGTGCTGCTCGAGGCGCCGATGATCTCTGCGGCGCTCAGTGTTGCAGCGGAAGTGGTGATCGAGCACAGCGCTTACGGTGTCGACCGGCAGCGTGCCGGCAATCGCTCCGGGACCTTCGCTCCGCAGGGCATCTATCCGACATCTGAAGCTGATCTGGTCGGCATGGGAGATCGGCGGTGGGTGGGAATCTCCGTCCCGGATGACGCGGGATGGCGCAGCCTGTGTTCCGCGCTCGAACGGCAAGACTGGGCCGGCTGGCTCGGTCCCGAACGGCGTCAGCGCCATGACGAGATAGATGCCGTTGTAGCGCAATGGACTTCGCAGCACACCGTGGATTACGTCGTCGACGCGGTTAGTGCAATGGGTATGCCAATCGGCGAGGTCGTGCTCGGACACCTGGTGCCGGAACTCGAACAGATCCGCCACCGCGGATTCTTCGAAACAGTCGAGCATCCGAAGACCGGCTCGAACACCCACGCAGGTATGCCGGTGCGTTGGTCATCGATGCCCGGTTCCGTGCTGCCGGGACCGGCGCCCATGCTCGGCCAACACGACGAACAGGTGTGGATATCGGAGGTCGGGGTCTCTGAAGAGGAATACCGCCGCCTCCGCGAAGCGGGCGTCATCGGACGGGCCGTCACCGAAGCCGTTGCATGGTAATCAATCCGGAGGGTCGAGAATGTCTGTGAGTTCACCGAGCGTCACCGACGCATCTCGCGGCGGATCGCAACCGTCACGTACCGCGGCATGGTTGCCGTGGGCGGTCGTAGCGCTGCTTGCGACGGCCGTCACCCTCACCTTCGTGCTCGCCGACAACAGCGCGACGGCCGTCGAGCCGGCGTACCCGTACCATCACCTCGACGATCCGATCGCGCCATGGGTTTTCACCTACGTGTTCCCTGCCGTATGGATGGGTTTGTTGATCGCCTTCACCGTTCAGGCACTACGGGATCGAAAGTTCTCGATGCCAGCCCTCTTGTTCCTCGCCGGCACCACGATGTTCTGGATCGAATGGCCGGCGGACTGGGGGTCGTACCTCGTCTACAACCGCGACTTTTGGCAGTTCAGCGGATGGACGTCGACGTGGTATCAGACCTATTGGAAGCCGGTCGGAGTCATCTTCGGCTACGGCGTCTTCTTCGCCGTCGAGTGCGTCATCCTCTTGAAGGTGGTGCCCAAGGTGTCTGCGGGGTTGCAGCGGATGGCGCCTCGGCTTTCACCGACAGCCGCCCTGATCGCTGCCTGTGCAGCGGTCTTCTACGTTGTGGACATCCTCGGGGAGCGGCTGATGACGGCCGCGGGCTGGTATTCCTACGTCGAACCGGTCGGACTGGCATGGACATCCGATCGGGGCTCGATGTCGTTCGTGTGGCCGGCGATTCCGTTTCTGCTTTTTGCCGTCGTCATCACGCTGACCCTCCGCGCGGACGAGGACGGCAACTACCCGAACGAGAAGCTCTTTCAACTTCATACCTTGCCGCCCGGGTGGCAACGCGAGTTCGCCCGCCTCGCGGTCTGGATCACCACGATGAACGTCGCGATCTTCGTCGCCCAGCCGCTGATACTGTGTGTCGGCCGCAGCCTGTTCCTGCATGACAGCGTGTACGTCCCATGATCGTCGACGAATCGTCGCCGCACGCCGGACATACCGCGCTGGTGACTGGCGCCGGACGTGGCCTCGGCCGCGCATCCGCGCGCCGACTGGCGGCCGAAGGGGCCGTCACCATCCTGGTCGGCCGCGGCCTCGACTCGCTGCACGCTGTCGCCGCCGAAATCGAGCAGGCCGGCGGCAAGGTGAAGGTGATCGCCGCCGACATCGCCGCCGACACCGACCTCGAGTGCCTGGCGGATCAGGCCGGGCCCGTCGACATTTTGGTGAACAACGCCGCGGCCGAAGAGCAGTGGGCGCCGGTCGTAATGGCGGATATCGATTTGTGGCGAAGGGCATTCGAGGTGAACGTCTTCGCGCCGGTGCGGCTGATGAAGGCGTTCGCCCCAGGTATGGCGGAACGCGGCTATGGCGTCGTCGTCAACATGAGCAGCATCGGAGGCAGCCAGCCCGCGCCGTTCCTCGCGACCTACGGCGCCAGTAAGGCGGCACTGAACATGGTGTCGCGGACGGCGGCGATGGAACTCGCAGGCAGCGGTGTCCGCGTCAACAGCATCGCTTCGGGAATCACCGACATGGGAAAGACTTACGAACTGCTGCCGCCTGCCCTGCTCGCTGACGTCAGCCGCATCATTCCGGCCGGTCGATTGGCCACTGAGGACGACATCGCGGCAGCCGTGTCCTATCTGTGCAGTGACGGAGCGGCTTACGTCAACGGCCAGACCCTCACCGTGGATGGCGCGATGACATCGGGGCAGTGGTCGACGATGACCGTGATGACGGCAAGCATGTCGACTCAAGTCTGATGAAAGGTGCACCTGTGACTGCGAAATCGAGCAGCCTTGACAACCGACTGGAGCGGTTGGGCGCTTGGTCGGGCATCGCGTGGGTGATTTTCGCGGGCGGAGCATTCGTCGGATCCCGTCTCGTGCCACCGCGCTCCCCATCGATGAGCCCCGGCGACTTCGCCGACTTCGTCGCCGACCACAAGTATCAAATCCTGATCGGCATGCTGGCGTTGCTCATCGGTGGCTACACGTTCCTCATGACCTGGTCGATCACTTTGGCTTATCAAATACGGAAGTACGCCAATCCGTCGACCCTGGCCTTCTGCGTCTTGTTCGCAGTCGGCTTGAGCGGGGCGCTTATCGGAATGCTCTGCGGCGTGCTGGGTTCGGCCATGGCGTACCGAGTGGAGGTACTCGACCCCACCGTCACGCAGTTGCTGTATGACGTGATTTTGTTCCTCTTCCTGATTCCGTGGCCGCCGTTCATGCTGTGGCAGTTCATCACCGGTTTCGCCATCCTCAGTTCGACCAACACCGAAGAGGTCTTTCCCCGCTGGACGGGATATTTCTCCATGTGGGCAGGGGCACTCGAGATGTTCTCCGCCCTCTGCGTGTTCTGGTACAGCGGGCCATTCAGTTACAGCGGTCTCGTGACGTTCTGGGTGCCCGGGGCTTCCTTCTTCGTCTGGGTCGTCGTGATGGCGGTCGTTCAGATCAAGGGACGATCTCGCGTCGATAGTGAGGTGGCCAGTAAGGCCGAAGAGGTTCGCGAATCCGCGGAGGTCTACGAGCAGGAACCGGTTCAGGCATGAATCACCAAGTGGTGATAGGGCCCGCGAGCGGGGAGCGGTTGGGCAAGGTCCGTCGCGTTCCTGGTGAGTCGGGGATTTGGGTCTTCATCCTGCTCGACATGTTCATCTTCGCGGAGATGTTCGGAATCTTCGCCTGGTATCGCGCCGAGAACCGGGCGCTCTTCGAATCATCGCAGCAGATGGTCAATCCGGTGTACGGCCTTGTCTACACCTTGCTGCTGCTGGCGAGTTCGTGGTGTGTGGTCATGGCGGTGAGCGCCGTCCGCGTTCGGCTGTACGAACCCGCTTGCCGTTTCGTGCTATGGGGTTTCGCCCTGGGTGCCGCCTTCGTCGCGGTCAAGTTCGTCGAATACGGCCAGAAGTTGCACGGTGGAATCACACCGGTGACGAATCACTTCTTCATGTTCTACTTCGTGATGACGTTCGTGCACCTTCTGCACGTTTGTGTCGGTTTGGGCGTGCTGCTGTATGTCCGTAATCAGGTTCGCAGGCTGCAGGTTCCGGTTACCCGGCCGAACCGGAATTCCGTGCGCATGATCGAGGCCGGCGCGGTCTACTGGCACATGGTCGACCTGCTGTGGGTCATTCTCTTCGCACTGTTCTATCTGAGGAGTTGGGCGTGAAGGAACTGATCAATCAGCGTGCGACATACATTTTCGCCGCGCTGGTGCTCCTCTCGTGCCTTGGATTCTGGCTGACGGCAGGGCGGGGAGCCGCCGGCCTGCACGAAGCTCAGTCGGTCATTTGGGCACAGGTCGTCGTCATCGCCTGCATCAAGGTGCGGTGGATCATGCTTGACTTCATGGAGCTGCGAACCGCGCCCAAGAAGATGCGGCTGCTGTTCGAGTTGTGGGTTGTCGCCCTCGGTGCCGCCCTGATCTCGATCAACTGGCTTGTCGGTTGAAACCCGACGTCATAGCCGCGCGTTGAAGCCGGCGTCGACCGGCATCGTCACGCCGGTGATGTACTTGGCCTCATCGGAGGCAAGAAACGCCACGGTGTGGCTGACGTCCGTCGGGTCCAGCGCTGGTACTGGGAGCGGATTGGTCATCCGGTCGGCAATCTCGGGGTGGGTACTGACCCAGCTCACGAAAGACTCGTTCATGATCATCGGGGTCATCACGCCCGTTGGGTGAATCGTGTTCACCCGAATACTGTGAGGGGCAAGCACATTGGCGTATGTCCGCATCAGCCCGACCACCCCGTGCTTGGCGGCGACATAACCGTCGGGGCCGCCGTTACCGTCCGACATGCCCTTGAGTCCCGCGGCGGAGCTGATGATGATGATGGAACCACCACGCCCACCGTCGACCAGCGCCTGGCGGCTGACCTTGATGGTGTTGCGGGTGCCGGTCAGCATTACGTCGATGGCCAATTCCCACGAGAGGTCGTCGTTTTCGTGGGTGTAGTCGACGTCGCCGTAATGCATGATCCCGGCGTTGGCGACGACGATGTCGATCCGACCACCGAGTTCGGCGACACCTTCGTCGAACGCCGTGCGCAAGGCGCCGATATCACGCACGTCGGCCACTTTGGTGACTACTCGTGCGCCGGCTTCATGCACGAGCTTGGCGGTGTGCTCGAGGTCGTCAAGCGTGGCCAGTGAGTATGGCACCGAGGGAAGATCTGCGCAGATGTCCACAGCGATGATGTCTGCGCCTTCTTCGGCAAGCCGTACCGCGTGGGCGCGGCCCTGCCCACGGCCGGCTCCGGTGATGAAAGCGACCTTGCCAGCCAACTTGCCCATGAATCCATCCCCGTCATCGTCGGATGCGCCTGCGTGCAGCGGTGATTCGTTACGCTATTGAGAGTCGACACACTTGTCAAGAATGTGTACTACATTGACACTTGGCGCGCCGTTCGACAGAGGAGTGGCAATGGACGACCATCCCGAAGCGATATCGCTTTCGCTTCCGAAGGCCACCGCCGGTGTGCGGGAGCCTCATCGTGTGGCGATCATCCAGGACTGGGGAGTGGGACTACAACCGCTTTACGACCAGTACGACGCCACCCAGTTGGCGTTCGACGAAGCGCACGAGTCCGGCCTTCTCGACCGCCCGGTGGAGCTCAAGGTCGTCGAGGTCGAAGGTCTGCCCTACGCGCGGGCGACCACGCTGCTGCACGCTGTCGACGCCACCGTGCGCGAGTTCGAGCCCATCGCGATCATCGGCCCCCACACGTCGGAGAACGTGCCGATCGTCAATCCGTATGCCGAAGAGGTCGGCATCCCGTTCATCGCGATGTGCGGAGCCGTGGACCTCGCGGGACCGTGGACTTTCTTGACTCCCAACGGCACATTCCCCGACGAGGCGATCCTCATGGTCGACCACGCCGTAGACGTCTGCGGTGCCACACGTATCGGTGTGATCCGCGAAGACAACCTGCTCGGCGACGAGTACGCCACGAACATCAAGCGCCGCGCGCAAATCCGTGAAGCATCGATAGTCGCCGACGTGCCAGTCGGGTCGTTCATCGACGCCGAAGCCGCGACAGCCGCCGTCGAGGGCATGCGAGACGCCGGCGCCGACGCGTACATGTATGTCGGCTTCGGCGCGAACGCGTTCGCGGTGCTCGGAGCGTCGCAGAAGGCCGCGGCCGAGGGATACGACGCGGCGCGGATCACGATGTCCATCTTCATGGGCACCATTGACGGGTTGGCGCCGTATGTCGGGCTGATCGACAACTTCGAGGGCTGGGTCGGCGTCGACCAGTTCGACGAACGCAATACGACGTTTACGGCGATGCTCGACCGGTTCGAGAAGCGCTTCGGCCGTCGCCCGGTGCATTGTTACACCGCCCAGGGTTACGACATGGGCAATGTCGTCGCCCACGGTCTGGCCCGGGCAAAGCCGCATTCGCGAGACGGACTCCGATGCGCCCTCGAGACGATTCGGCGCCTCGACGCCGCGGCGGGCGGTCCGGGAAACCACATCTCGTTCGGCCCCTACGACCATCGCGGCTACAAGGGCGACTACATCGTCATGCGACAAATTCGCAATGGCGTGAACGTGTTGGCGGACACCCACTAGTGATTTCGGTGCGCAAACCTTCGAACAGCGACGATATGCGCACCGAAATCACTTCTCGCGGGCCTTCGCCACAGCATGGCGGTGCTCGGTCGACCCCATGCTGTCCAACTCGCCGGTTAGCGCCGACTCGAACGCCCCGTCCAATTGCACGACGAGGTATTCGTTCAGCGCCGACTTCGTCCGCTGTAGCGCCGCGGGCGGAACCTGCGCCAACCGGTGCGCGAGTGCCAGCGCCTCGGGCATCAGTTGTTCGGCTGCCACCACTCGGCTGGCCAGGCCGAACTCGACGGCCTTCTCCGGCGGGATCCGCGAGCCGAGGAACAGGTACTCCTTCGCCCGCGACAGCCCGACGAGTGCCGGCCACACCATGCCGCCATCACCGGGCACCAGGCCCATCCGCAGATGCGGGTCGGCGAGGAAGCTGTTCTCCGACATCAGGACGATGTCGCAGAGCACTGCGATACTGCAGCCCAGCCCGACAGCCGGACCATTGACCGCAGCGATCACCGGCAATGGGCACCGCACCATGCCCCGGATGATGGCGCGCCCCTCGTCGATGGTCTGCGCGCGCATGGCTTCGTCGTCGATGTTCTCCTGCATGTACCCGAAGTCGCCGCCCGCGCTGAACGCGGACCCTGCACCCGTGACGATGACCGCCCGGGCGTCGGTGTCGTCGCCGAGGTGGTCCCAGACCCTGGCCAAAGATTGATGCATCGGCCTGTTGGTGCCGTTGAGATTGTCGGGCCGGTTCAGCCGGACGATGCGCACCGGCCCGTCGGCGGTCACCACCAACTCATCACCGAATCCGTACAACACCGACTGATTCATGTCCGCCTTCTTCCATCGACCCACCGAAGCTTGGAAAGTACTTTACGGTGTATATGAAATGACTATGTGGCCGACGGTCGAACCGACCGCCGAACTGGCTGAGCACTATCGCTCACAGGGGTGGTGGGACGGTCAGACCCTGCCCGCGCTCTTGGATCAGGCGCTGACGCGGTCCGGCGCCGCCACGTTCCGCGTCCACTCGCGGACCCGGCCGTGGAGCGGCACCGTCGCCGATGTCACCACACTGGGCCGCCGGCTGGCATCGAACTTGGCCGAACGCGGCATCGCCGCAGGCGACCCCGTCGCGTTCTCCCTGCCCAACAGTGCGGAAGCCGCGGCGGTGTTCTACGGGCTGGTCCTCCTCGGCGCCACCCTGGTCCCAGTCGGGCATACCGCGGGCCCGCGCGATCTGGACCATGCGCTGCGTGAGTCGGGTGCCAGGGCAGTGATCGTGTGGAATCAGCGCGAGCGTCCATTCGCGTTCGAGGCGCTGACGCGTACCGCGCTGCCGCTGCTCGAACTCGTCATCGCGATCGGCGACGCGCCATCGCCCGCCGACGTCATCGACTTCGACGAGCTCACCCTGGGGCAGCCGCTTGTCGGGCACGCCACCGTAGACCCGGCACAACCGGCCGTAATCGGCTGGACGTCGGGCACGACCGGCGCGCCGAAGGGCGTTCTGCTCAGCCATCGCGCGCTGTGCGCGGAAACACGTGCGCACATGTCGCCGATGATGGCTGCGCGGTCCCGGCCGCTGGCCAGCACGTCGCCTATCGCGCACGTCACGGGAATGCTTGTCTCCGTACTAGTTCCACCGCTTGTTGGCCACCAGATCCACCTCCTCGACTACTGGGATGCGGGCGAGGTACTCGAGTTGATGACGACGGAATCGCTGTCGGCGGGCACCGGAGCGCCACTGTTCCTCGTATCGCTGCTCGACCATCCGGCGTGCACCTCACGCCACCACGAGCTCATCGAGATGAGTTCGCTCGGCGGCGCAGCGGTGCCCCCGGAGTTGGTGACGCGGGCACAGGACTGCGGCATCGTGGCCATGCGCGGCTACGGCTGCACCGAGCACCCAAGCATCTCACTTGGCATGCCCACTGATCCCGCCCAACAGCGCGCACACACCGACGGCAGGCTGTGCGCAGGCGTCGACGTCCGCATCGTCGACGACGACGGCAGGCAAGCACCCACCGGTGAGAGCGGCGAGATCTACAGCCGTGGGCCTGATTTGTTCTGCGGGTACACGGATCCCGAATTGAACGCCGCGGCATTCGATGACGGCTGGTATCGCACCGGTGACATCGGATGGCTGGACGCCGAGGGCTACCTTTCCGTCGTCGACCGCAAGAAGGACATCGTGATCCGCGCGGGCATGAACGTCAGCCCCGCCGAGGTCGAAGCGGCGATGACATCGATGCCGCAGGTTGCGGGCGTCGCTGTCATCGCGGTGCCCGACGCCCGCACGGGTGAGCGAGCCTGCGCGTTCGTCCGGCCCGCACCGGGCAGCGATTCCCCGACGATCGCACAGGTTCAGCAGCACCTGTCGACAATCGGGCTGGCGAAATACAAATGGCCAGAGGAGCTCTGGTGTCAGACCGACGATTTCCCGCGGACGCCCGCGGGCAAGGTCCGCAAGACCGAACTGCGTGCCGTGTGGACCGCGCGAAAAGAGCATGGGAGTGATGCAGATGGGTGAGACAGCCAGCCGCGAACCCGACCGGAAACGGCTCGATGTGCTGATCGACCGGTGCCGGCTCGAGGTCGAGAACGGCGCGCTGCCCTCGGTCCAACTGGCGGTTCATGTGAACGGCGAGGAGTACGTGTCGGAGACATTCGGTGCCGCGACGCCGTCGACACGCTACGTCCTGCAGTCGACCGGCCGCAGCATTGTCGCGGGTGTGCTGTGGAAGCTCATCTCGGACGGGTTGCTCGACATCACCAAACCGGTCGCGGATTACATTCCCGAGTTCGCGACAAACGGGAAGGACTCCGTCACGGTTGAACAGGTCGTCACTCATGTCGGGGGATTCCCGCTTGCGCCGCTCGGCTACCCCGCGATGCTCGACCGTGACAAGCGCCTCGAGGCTTTCGCCAAGTGGCGGTTGACCTATGAGCCGGGCACCGAGTTGCAGTTCCATCTCACCTCGGCGGCATGGGTGATCGCCGAGTTGTGCGAACGGCTGACCGGCCGGCCGATCGGCGCGTACCTGCGAGAGACACTTACCGGGCCGCTGGGACTCGACAGCATCGAGATCGGGCCGCCGATCGAGCGCCAGCATGACGTCGCGCCGTTCGTCCGTACGGATGGAGGGGGTGATGACGACGTGTATGCCTGGGGTCCTTGGTATCTCGGGCGCCCCGAGATACTGGCCGCCGGCGAGCCCAGCCATTCGATGGTGGCGACCGCGTCCGATGTGGCCGGCTGGTACCAGGCGGTGATGTCTTCCGACCTGTGGCGCCGGGAGGTCGTCGACGACGCGACGCGAATCCGGGTCACCCTGCCGATCGCCGGTGAACGCGGCGGCACCCCGAGTGTTCCGGGCAACGTCGCGCTGTTCGTCCAGGTGGTGGGCGACGACGGCCTGTCGCACGGATTCCTGCCCACCGCAACGGGACCGCGAACATTCGGCCACGGCGGGGCGGCATGCCAGATCGGCTTCGGCGATCCGGAGACCGGGCTATCCTTCGCATTCCTGACCAACGGCTACCCCAGCACCGGGTACGAACAGTCGCGAATCGGCCTGAACCGCATCATCAACATCGGCAACCTCGCCGCGGATTGCTTCAGCCGATGACGAGCAGCGAACCCCACGCGCGCTACGAAGTCGTCGAGGACGGCATCGCCCGCATCACCCTCAACCGGCCCGAACGACTCGGTGCCTACACCCCGCAGATGTGCGTCGAGATTCTCGATGCGCTGCGCCGCGTCCGTCTCGACGACGCCATTCGCGTCCTGGTCATCACCGGCACCGGACGTGGATTCTGCACCGGTGGCGACATCTCGGCCGACGCAGGCTTCGACGACCACACCATTCACCAGATCGGCAGGGCCCGTGAGCTCAGGGAGGACTCCCATGCCGTGGTCACCGCGTTGCACAAGCTCGACAAGCCGGTCGTCTGCGCGGTGAACGGAGTCGCCGTCAACGGCGGGCTGGCGTTCGCGCTGTCCTGCGACATCCGCATCGTCGCCGGCAGCGCGCGGCTCGGCGACACCAGCGCGCGCGCCGGCCTGCTTCCCGACGAGGGGGGTGCGTGGCTGTACCCACGAACGATGGGCTACGACAAAGCATTCCGCATGGTGACGCTGTCCGAGATTTACGACGCACAGACCGCGCACAGCCTGGGCCTGGCCACCGAAGTGGTGGCAGACGACGAGCTCGAAGCCCGCACGCTCGACGTGGCGCGCGTGCTGGCCGCCGGCGCCCCGCTGGCGCTTCGGGCGGTGAAGCTGATGATGCGACGGGCGCTCGAGTCGACACTGGAGGCCTCGCTCGGCGACGCGCAGCAGGCGGTCCTCTGGGTCGGTCCGAGCGCGGACGCAGCCGAGGGCAAGGCGGCCTTCCTGGCCAAGCGGCCACCGAAGTTCACCGGGTTTTAGCCGGTCAGCGCCGGTGTCGATATTCAACTTTACCCTGTATAGTCAGCCACAGGCGACCTAGGAAAGGAAGCTGCTCATGGCCCTTATCGAGAGCACGGTCGGCGAACTGCCGTACCAGCTGACCGACTTCGACCAGCACTCCTACGAGTCCGAGGACTGCTTCACCCGCTTCATGCCGAAGGCCAAGCTCGACACCGCAGTTCGGCCCATCGTGGCGCCGTCGGGCCGCAAGGTGCTGCTGGCCAACGAACGGATCGTCACCGCGTTGGAGAACGACCTCGACCAGGCCTACGTGCCCGGTTCGCTGGTCGAGATGCTCAAGCAGCGGTCCTCAGGCGACGCGTCCGATGCCGAACGGTTCTTCGAACCGATGCAGCCCGAGTACCTCGACCGCGATGCGCGCCTCAAACAGCTCACCGAGCAGCAGATCGAGCGGTCGATCATGTATCCCGGCGGCTGGGCGTTGATGGCCGAGGAGTATCTCGACGGGATCGACCCGCTCTACGACAACATCGAGTCGTTCAACAAGTGGATCAATGAGGACTGGGGCTTTGCCTATCAGGATCGGATTTACGCACCGGCGATGCTGTCGATGCGCGATCTCGACCGCGCGTGTCAGGAACTCGACCGTGTGCTCGACGCCGGTGCGCGCTTCATCGTGCTGCCTGCCGGGCCCGCCTACGGGCGGTCGCCCGGCGATCCGTACTTCGATCCGTTCTGGGCTCGCGTCAATGAAGCGCGCGCGGTGGTCTGCTATCACATCGCCGAATTCCACTATCAGAACAACGTTGCCTCGCAGTGGGGTTGGGGGCTGCGGCCACCCTTCCAGTTCTCCGCCTGGCAATGGCAGAACACCTACGGTGAGCGGCCGATCACGGACACCCTGTCGGCCCTGATCTTCGACAATCTCTTCGGCCGGCACCCGAACATCAAGGTGTTGGTCAGCGAGTTCGGTGCGGAGTGGGTGCCGCACTTCATCCGGCACATGGACAAGAGCCGCGGAATGGGACGGCTCGGGCCGTGGCTGGGCGGGCCACTCAAAGAACGGCCCAGCGCCATCTTCAAGAAGCACGTTCGGGTGGTGCCTTACCCCGAGGACGACACCGTCGAACTGATCGAACGGCTCGGCACGTCGGAGACCCTGTTGATGGGTTCGGATTGGCCGCATGCCGAAGGTCTGCGTGAGCCTGCCGACTTCTACCTCAAGGTCGATGCCCTGGACGAAATCACCCGCAGAGAATTCCTGCGCGAGAACGGGATGAAGCTCTCGAGCGGCACCGCCTGATGTCGGCTATCGAAGCCCCCGATGACGAACTCGTGCACCGGTTTCCGGGCGAACCCATCACCCATGACAACGCCGCACACTATCGGGGCAGGCTACGACGTGAGCTGCTGCTGAACCGGTGCGACGACTGCGGGCGGTGGCACGCACCCGCCAAACCGATCTGCCCGGACTGCTGGTCGCCTCGCGTGTCGGCGCACCCCGTGAGCGGCGATGGCGTCATCTTCATGGCGATCTTCCTGCACCGAGGCCCGGCCGCGGAGGGAGTCGACTACCGGATGCCCTATCCCGTGGTGACGATCGAACTCGCCGAACAGGAGGGGTTGCGCTTCACCTCCACGGTCGTCGGCGCCGACAACGACGACATCCGCATCGGCGTGCCAGTCCGACTGGCGTGGGCGCAGCGCGGCGGATCACCGATGCCGGTATTCGAGTTGCAGCCATGATGGCCGCGCGCAACGCCATGAAGGACAAGGTCGCCATCGCAGGCGCGTCCACCACCGGCTTCGTCGCGAAAAACTCTGGCCGAAGCCAGGCTTCGCTGGCCGCCGAGGCGAGCATCGACGTCATCAGGAAGTGCGGGATCACCCGCGACGACATCGACGGCCTGTGCGGAAGCTGGCCGTCGGCATCGGTGCTGCAGTCCGTGCTCGGCATCCCCCAGGTCACCTGGTTCGGAAATCCGGTCATCCCGATGGTCGACCACGTGGCCACCGCGGCCGCCGCGGTGTACGCGGGGCTGTGTGAGGTGGTGCTCGTCTACCACGCCGCCTACCGCGCCCCGTGGAACAGCGGCTCGGCGCTGAAGGATCCGTACCGCCGGATCGCCACCCCCGGCCTCAGCGATCCCCGCCCGGGTCCGGAAACGATGGCCGCCGCTGTCGGCTACACCGGCTGGGCGTCGCGCTACATGTACGAATATGGCGTCATCCGAGAGGATTTCGGATTCGTCGCAATCAACGCCCGCTCCAACGCCGCGCGCAATCCGGCTGCGGCGATGCGCGAGCCGCTGTCGATGGACGACTACCTGAACGCGCCGATGATCCGCGAACCGTTGTGCTTGTACGACATGGACCCCGCCGTCGACGGCGCCGACGCCTTCATCGTCACCACCGTCGAACGCGCCCGGGATATGGCGTTACCGCCGGTGCTGATCAACGCCGCGGTGCTCGGCCAGGTCCGCCACAACGAGGAAGACCAGACGGTCGGCCTGCGCCAGCACGGACAGCAGGTCGTCATCGACACGCTGAAAGCCAAGAGCGACTTCTGGATCGACGACATCGATGTCTATTTTCCGTACGACGGTTTCACCCCGATCACCTTGAATTGGATCGACAACGCCGGGTGGTGCAAGCCGGGGGAGGCGGGCGCCTTTCTGCGCCAGCACTGGGACCACGAGGCGCAGCGGGCGATGATCAACGGCCGGATCCCGGTGAATCCGCACGGCGGATCGCTCGGAGAAGGCGCCACCCAAGCGTCCGGCCACGTGCGGGAAGCCGTCCATCAACTGCAGGGCCTCGCCGGTCGGCGGCAGGTGGCCGACGCTCGCCGCGCCTTGATCACCGCCGGTGGATTCTTCTTCAACGCCCAGGGCCTGACGCTGCACAGGCCATGACCGTCCTGGACGCCCTCCGCTCGGCGGTCGCGACGGCCGGCGACCGTCCGTTCCTGCGCTACTTCGATTCGGTGCTGTCGTATGACGACGTCGATCGGCTCACCGATGCATTCGCTGTCGCTCTGGCGGACAGGGGATTCGGCCGAGGCGACCGCATGGCACTCTTCCTGCAGAACGTCCCGCAGTATGTGCTGGCGCTCATCGCGGCCTGGAAGAGGGGCGGCATCGTCGTTGCCATCAACCCGATGTTGACGACGAGAGAAGTGGCGAAGCTGCTCGCCGACTCAGCTCCCGCCGTGTTGGTCGCTCTCGATGAACTGCACTCACCTGCCCTTGCCGACGTGGTGCGGCAAACGTCGGTCGACACGGTGATCACGACCAGCCCGTGGGACTTCCAAACGTCCAACGACGCACGGGTGCTGCCGACGCAGCGCACGGTGGTTCCCGAAGGCGCAGAGGACTTCTGCACTCTCATCGCGGCGTACCAGGGACGGATACCCGAGCCGGTCGCCGTGGACGCGGACGACGTCGCGGTGATCACCTACACCTCGGGCACCACGGGCGCACCGAAAGGCGCGATGAACACCCATCGCAACGTGGCGACGGGCGGAAGCGCGTACCGCGAGTGGTTCGCGCTCGACCGCGATGACGTCGTGCTCGGCATCGCGCCGCTCTTCCATGTCACCGGGCTGACCGGCCACATCGCATGCAGTATCGCCGCCGGCGCCTCGCTGGTGCTGTCGTACCGCTTCAACGTCGACGTGACGATCGACATGATCCGGCAGCACCGGCCGACGTTCACGGTGGGCGCGATCACGGCGTTCATCGCGCTGGGGGAGTCGCCGCTCATCGAAGCGCACGACCTGGCCTCGCTGACCAAGATCGCCTCGGGCGGTGCGCCCATCGCCCCGGCCACCGCGGACAGGTTCCGCCAGCGCTTCGGCGCCTACATCCACAACGTCTACGGCATGACCGAGACCACATCGCCCGTGTTGGCCGTGCCGCTCGGGCGACAGGCTCCCGTGGATACCGAGACACAGGCGCTGTCAGTCGGCATGCCGATGCTGACCGCGCGGGTCGCCGTGATCGGGGACGACGGAAAGCACTTGCCTGCAGGCGAACTGGGCGAGCTCGCCGTAGCAGGTCTGCAGATCGTGCCCGGCTACTGGCGCAACGACGCCGCGACGAGGGCAGCCGTGCGCGACGGCTGGCTATTGACCGGTGACGTCGGGTACACCGACGACAATGGATGGTTCTACCTCGTCGACCGGAAAAACGACATGATCATCGCTTCCGGTTACAAGGTGTGGCCGCGGGAGGTCGAGGATGTCCTCTACACGCACGAGTCCGTGCTGGAGGCTGCTGTGGTGGGGATGCCGGATCCTTACCGGGGGGAGACGGTGAAGGCCTACGTGTCGTTACGAAACGGGCGCTCGGCGACGCCGGAGGAACTGACCGACTACTGCCGAAATCGGATGGCGGCATACAAGTATCCGCGACAGATCGAGATCGTCGATGTCATCCCCAAGACCACGACCGGCAAGATCCTGCGCCGGAAATTGCGCGCGGCGGTCACGGGAACTGCTGATCGATCGGAGTGAACTCGGGCATGGTCAAGCCGCGGCGCAGCCAATTCGCGCCGTCCAGCACCAGGGTGTGGCCGGACAGATACGCCGCGTACGGCGAGCACATATATGTTGCCGCCCAGCCGAGTTCGTGGAGCTGGCCCACCCGGCCCGCCGGTATGCGCTTGGCGTCCGCGGCGTCATCCCGGTGTGCCACCAGGGCGGCCGGCAGGTCGTCGTGCGGAAACTTTCCGGGGGCAAGGCAATTGACCCGGATGCCGTGGGGCGCCCATTCCACCGCCAACGACTGGGTGAGGTTCGTGACACCGGCCTTGGCCGCGGCCGAGTGCGCGGTTCCCGGTCCGCCGGTCCACGAGTACGTCGCGCCGATGTTCAGGATCGCGCCTGGGTGGCCACGCGCTATCGCGCGGCGGGCGAACTCCGCGCTGCAGTGGAAGGTGCCGTTGAGCACGATGTCGACCACGGCGCGCCACGCGTTGGAGGACAACTTGACAGCTTGGCTGGGAAAGTTACCGGCCGCATTGTTGATCAGCACATCGGCAGGGCCGAGGGCGTTTTCGACGTCATCGAACATGCGCGTGACAGCTTCAGGATCGCGGACGTCAAGTTCCACACCGGCCGCTCGCGCGCCCAGTGCGGTGGCCGCATCCACGCCTGCGGCGCGATGGTCGGGGTTGCGGCTGGCGATGGCCACCGCCGCTCCGAGCCTGGCGAATTCGACGGCCATCGCCTTGCCCAGGCCGGTGCCACCGCCGGTGACCACGACGACCTGATCGGCGAACGTGTCCGGTGGCAGCATCGGCGACCCCGCCGAAGGGGGTGCGGGGAGCGGCATGTCAGCGCTTCTCCCGCGCTGCGCGGATCGCGCCGTAATCGTCGGAGCGAAACAGCGCGGTCTGGGCGAGCAGTTCCTGGGTGATGCCGTTGCGGATCTGCCCGGCGCTGGCCTGGTTCACGAGTGCCTTGCCCATGGCCATCGCGAGAACTGGCTGGGCGGCAAGCGTTCGGCACAGCGACATTGCGCGCTCGTACAGGGTGTCGGCGGGCACGACCTCTTCGGCGAGGCCCCAAGCGAGCGCTGTCGCCGCGTCGATGCGCGCGCCGCTCAACACCAGGTACTTGGCCCGGGCGGGCCCGACGAGCGCGGGCAGGATCTGTGTGCCACCGGTATCGGGCACCAGGCCCAGCGCCACCTCGGGAAGCCCGAAGAAGGCGGTGTCGGCGATGACGCGCATATCCGCGGAGATGGCGATCTCGAAGCCGGCGCCCAACGCCGCGCCCTGCACGGCGGCGACGACGGGTTTGTGGGCCTCGAGCAGTTCGAGGCGCATCCGTTGGTGCTCGGCGACGAACGTGAAATCGTCGACACCTTCGGGTCGCCGTCCGAGTTCGGCGGTGTCCCGGCCCGAACAGAAGGACCGGCCCACGCCGCGGAGCAGGATGCAGCGGACATCGGGTGATGCGATGTAGGACCGGACCTGGTTCTTGAACGCAGCGGACAGCGTGTCGTTGATCGCGTTGTGGCGCGCGGGCCGGTTGAAGGCGATCACCCCGACGCCGTCGATCACTTCTGCGGTCAATTCCGGTTCCACCATGAACTCCTCTGTTCAGCAGCGCTCTTGAAAGATAACCTAGTTAGCTATGACTCGCGGAGGATTCGATCGCACCGGCCTGCGCGAGCGCTGGTATCGCGCGGGCTGGTACTCGCAGCGCACCCTCATCGATGCGCTCGACGAGGGCGCCGCGGCCCACGGGGACGTCGAGTTGCACTTTGTGTCTGGAGGGGCGTCCGACGGGACGGCGACGGTCACCGTCGCCGAGGTTCACGAACGGGCGGTCGCGGCCGCCGCGGGCTTGCAGGAGTTCGGCGTGCGCCCCGGCGACGCGGTTGCGGTTCAGCTGACCAACCGGCCGGAGTGCGCGATCGCCTATCAAGCGGTGCTTCTCTGCGGGGCGGTGCTGGTGCCCATCGTGCACATTTACGGTCCCAACGAGGTCGGCTTCATCCTCACCGAGTCGGCGGCCAAGCTGTTGATCACGCCGGCGAACGTCGACGACTTCTGGGGTGCGCACTATCGCCGGCCGTCGGCCGCGGCCGACGACGTCGCCATCCTGATCTACACCTCGGGTACCACATCTGCGCCGAAAGGCGTTCAGCACAGTCATAACTCGATGCTCGCGGAACTGGCCAGTCTGCCCGGCCTGATCGCGGGTGATCCAGACGCGGTACAGCTGGTGATCTTCCCGCCGGGCCACATCGCCGGGGTGAACTCGATGCTGCGCCCGCTGATATCGGGACGACGAAGTGTGTTCCTCGAACGCTGGGATCCCGCGGTCGCGGCCGACCTCATCGCCCGGCATCGCGTGACGTCGACGTCCGGCGCGCCATTTCACCTCGAGGGCCTGCTTGCCCTCGGCGACACCGAAGGGAAGCTGGGCACGCTGCGTGAATTCCTCACCGGTGCGGCGACGGTCACCGAGGAGCTGGGTCGTCGCGCCCGGGCCGCAGGCATTACCTCTTACCGGTGCTACGGCTCCACGGAACAGCCGACTGTCACCGGTTGCCGCGTCGGCGATCCCGAGCCGGCCCGGTTCGGCACCGACGGTAGAGCGTTGCCCGGCAACGCGGTTCGCGTACTGGCGCCCGACGGATCCGACCAGCCGATTGGAACGAACGGCGAGGTTGTGACACAGGGCCCGGACCAGTTCATCGGGTATCGCGACGGTGCTCTGGACGCCGACGCATTCACCACGGACGGCTGGTTTCGCACCGGCGATCTCGGGCATCTCGACACCGATGGCCGATTGACGATCACCGACCGCATCAAGGACGTGATCATCCGCGGCGGTGAGACGATTTCGTCCGGCCAGGTGGAAGACGTGCTCAATGCCCACCCCGCGGTCGCGGAGGGCGCGGCCGTCGCAGCGCCCCACCCGCGCTACGGCGACGTGGTCGCCGCCGTCGTCGCGTTGAAGCCAGGCGCGACGATCGACCTCGACGACATCCGCGCCCATTTCGCCGGATCCGGCCTGGCGAAGCAGAAGACACCGGAACGATTGATCATCGTCGACGAACTGCCCCGCACCGCGCTCGGCAAGGTGCGCAAGGCGGAATTGCGCAGGGCGCTCGGATAATGAGCCATCGATTGCGAAACGTCGGCATAAATCTGCGCTCGGTGGGACAACTCGCGGCATCGGCGTCGCCGTGGGTGCCGACCCGCGGCCCGACGAAGGCAACAGACGTCACGCCGAAGTGGCTGACCGCCAACATCGGAAGCCATGTCCCCGGCGCCGTCGCGCTGTCAGCGACCTCGCTCGACGGCACGACGGGCACGACCGATCGGCGACGCGTCGCCATCGAGTGGAACGACGCCGGTGCGACAGGTGGGCTGCCGAGCAATGCATTCGTCAAGAGCACCCCCCTGGCCGCGAAGAACAGGGGGATGGTCGCCGCGCTGGACATGTCGGTTAACGAGGTCCGGTTCTACCGGGGCCTGGCGCACGAGGTTCCAGGGCTGTGTCCGCGGGCGTGGTACGGCTACGCGGGGGTCGGTGCCCGGTTCGCGTTGGTCCTCGACGACATCATTTCCGACGGCGCGCGACCCTACGCGTTGGCGGATCATTGCGGGATCGACCACGCGTGCGCGCTCATCGATGCGTTCGCCCGGTTGCACGCACAGTTCTGGGATAGCCCGCGATTCCAGCGCGACTTGAGCTGGGCCAGGCCGTGGAGCACGCGGCCGGGAAACCTCGTGCTGAAACGGTTCTACGCCCGGGGGAGGCGTGACGCGCTTGCGTTGAACCTGCCGGAGGCCACCCCTGCGGTACGCGCGGTGGCGGCGGCGCTCGACGCGAACATCGACGCCTACTACCGCGAGTTCGAGGCGGGCCCGATGACGCTGCTGCACGGCGATTCGCACCTCGGCAACACCTATTCGCTGCCGGACGGAACCTCCGGCCTGGTGGACTGGCAGGTGATCTGGCGGGGGCCTGGACTGCGCGAGGTCACGTACTTCATGATCGGCGGCCTCGAAACAGACCTGCGACGCCGCCATGAACGGGAACTGTTGGAGCGCTACCTCGACGGGCTGCGCGCTGCCGGTGTCGACGACGTACCCGACCCGGACTCGGCCTTCACCCGGTACCGCTTGTTCGCGGCCGAAGCGTGGGACGCCGGTGCGATGACCGTGGCGTGGCCTGGATTGCAGGCGCCGGAGAACGTCGAAGCGGGGTGGCGGCGGGCATGTCAGGCAGTCGAGGATCTCGACACCGCCGCCGCCGTCGGCCGGCTGTGCGATTAGCCGGGTTGTCAGTTCTCCCAACGCAATTCGAGTGCATTCAGCCCGAACATCTGACCGCCGTGTTCGACCGGTTCGGCGGCGAGTTCGTACTCGGGGATCCGCTTGTGCCACTCCTCGAGAAGGATCGCCATTTCCTGGCGGGCCAAATGCGATCCGAGGCAACGGTGCGGTCCGGCGCCGAACGCGATGTGGCGGGTGATCCCGCGATCGAGGTCGACGCGTCGGCCGTCGGGGAACATCTGGTCGTCGCGATTCGCCATTGCCAGCGGGAAGGCGGCCATGTCGCCCGCCTTCACCGGACAGCCGTGGAAGTCCATGTCCTGGGTCGCTTTCCGGGCGGTCTGCACCATCGGATAGACACGCAGCACTTCCTCGACGGCTTGTGGAATGAGCGTTGGGTCGTCGACGAGGCGCTGCCGGTCGGCGGGGTGGGTGGCCATATGAAGCATCGCATACGAGGACTGCCCCGCCACCGTGTCCAGTCCGGCCATGAACAACAGGAGCAGACAGTTCAGCAGTTCCATGTCGTTGATCGGCTCACCGTCGAGCTGCCAATCAATGGCGGCGCTCACGATGTCATGCGCATCCGGGTTCCGCTCGGCGCGGCGGGCAGCGATCAGTTCGGAGAAGTACCCCATCACGTGGGTCATGCCCTCGAGTCGGCGCGCGTTGATCTCCTCGCCGATGCCCTCCTGGTGCAGGATCAGGTCTTCCCACTCGAGGAACTGGTCGAGGTGGTCGAGCGGCATCCCCATGATGCCCAGAAACACGATCGACGGGAAGACGCGCGCCATCTGCGTGACGAACTCGCATCCGCCCGCGGGCTTGAGCTTGTCGATCAGTTCACCGACGAGTTCGTGCTGACCCTCCCTCATGCCTTTAACGCGGCCGGGCGAGAAGTAGTCGGCAAGGACCTTGCGCCACTTCGCGTGCTCGGGTGGGTCGACCATCACTGGAATCCACTTGAAGGGCGGGTCGGGCTCGGTGGGCGTGATCACGCTGCTCGACCACAGTTCCGGGTGTTGCAGGCCGTCGAGAATCGTCGCGTAGTCGGTGAACATCCAGTAGCCGTCGGCCTCGGTGCTGCGCAACGCTGGGCGAATTTCGTCCTGCACCTCATCGAGCATCCGGAAATTGGTGAGGGCAGCCGCGGACCCGCCCGCCATCAACTCCACGTTTCGCACCGGACACGCTGCGGCGGT
Organism: uncultured Actinomycetota bacterium; assembly: GCA_963793055.1. Classification (GTDB taxonomy): domain Bacteria; phylum Actinomycetota; class Actinomycetes; order Mycobacteriales; family Mycobacteriaceae; genus Mycobacterium. The sequence continues at coordinate 398,500 of CAWBYS010000010.1, forward strand.
CTCGTTGTTGGTCATGGCTTCCCTTCAGGCTCGGTGGTCTGTTGCATTCCCCGGCTGAGATGGCCGGACAGGTTGTTCAGCGCCTCGATCGCGACGGTCACGGCGTCCTCGGCCTCGCGCGTCAACGAGAGTCGCTCGCCGGGTGAGTAGGTGTTAGCGGCCAGTGCGGGCACGATGAAGTGCCGAAAGCGCCTGCGAATGGCGGCATCCGACCGGTCGAGTTCCTCGGCGGCGATGTACGTCTGTTCGACGAGAAAGTCGATCATCTCGTCGATCCCGAGGTCGGTGCGTATCTCGCCATTGCGCTGACCTTCCATTAGCGCCGGCCCCATCGAGTCGACCGCCATCTGGTGCACCCGCGGATGGTGAACGGTCGCCGAGCGCTGGGCGATCAGCGCCGAGATCGAAGGGTCCGTCGGAAGCTGGCGTGAGGTGTAGAGCAGCGCCGTCTCGATCTTGGTGAACACGCCGACCTTCGTCGCCATCAGAGACGCAACGGCCGCCGTATGGCGGCGCGCTCGCAGAAGCGCCACCTGCACAAGCAGTTCGGGGACATTGCCGAGTTGCCGGAAGGCGGTGGCACGGGACACACCGGCCCTGTTGGCGACCACCTCCATCTGGATGCTCTCGATCCCCCGTTCGGCGATCTCCTCATCCGCGGCGCGGATCAGCCGGTCACGGACCGTGCCGTCGTCGATGGGACTTGCGGGTTCGGCCGTCACGTGATGGCTCCGGCGATCTTGAGTTCGATGAGCCGGTCCTCATCGACGCCGAGCTCCCTGACGACTTCGTCGGTGTGCTCGGCGAACTGAGGCGCTCGGTCCAGTGCCGGCGATTCTTCGCCGAAGTTCACCGGGCTGTTGACCAAGCGCCGCGAATGACCCTCGGCATCAACGATTTCGACGATCCGTCCATTGGCGAGCAGCGATTCGTCGTTGGCCAGGTCCCAGGCGTCCTGCACCGGTGCCCACTGGCCGGAGCCGCGACTCAGCCGCTCCTTGCACTCGGCGTAGCTCAAACCGGCGATCGCCTTGCAGACGATCTGATAGGCGGCATCACAGTTTGCCGACATCGTTTCGAATGTCGCGAAGCGGGGATCGTCGACGTATTCGTCGAGTCCCATCAAGCTGCAGAACTCCGGCCAGTATTTGGTCGGCTGCAACATGGACAGCTGGACGAATCGTCCGTCGCGGGTGCGGTACGCACCCGTCAGCGGATTGCCCGGCGCTTGGGTCTTGCGTTCCGCCTTGGGCAGTGGCCCATCGAACAACATCGCCATGTTCACGCTGAATTGGGTGGCCCACGCACCCACGGCGAGCAGCGATACGTCGAGAACCGAAGGCTCGCCGGTGGTGGCTCTGCGGTACAGCGCCGCCGCGACGCCGCCCGCTATCGACATGCCACCGATGTTGTCGCCGTATGCGCCGGCGGGCATGAAGGGAGCGCTCTCGGCATCCGGGGCCATGACGCCGTCCGCGCTGCCGCCGCGCGCCCAGAACGCTGTCGCGTCATATGCGCCGGTGTCGCGGTCGGGTCCGCTCGAGCCGAACCCGCTGCCTGCGACGTAGATGATGTCCGGGTTCACAGCGCGAACATCTTCGATGTCGATGGCCAACTTGGCGCGCGCGGACGGCAGGTAGTTGGTCAGGAAGACGTCGCTGCGGCGGATCAACTCCTCGAGCAACGGGCGCGCCTCGGGCTTGTCCAGCGCGAGGCCGACGCTGCGCTTGCCTCGGTTCGGCGCTTCCATGATCGGTGCGAACGACGACCCGGGAATACTCGCGGCGGCCCCCAGGACCCGCACCAGTCCGCGTTGGGCATCGCCGGTGACCGGATGCTCGACCTTGATGACGTCGGCCCCCCAGTCGGCCAGCACGGCGCCGGCGGACGGCACGAACGTGAACTGCGCGACCTCCAGGACACGAACCCCCGCAAGTGGTTTCGATGCCACCGGGCCTCCTGCGATCCTCAGCGAACGCGCGTCTCATCGATGCGACTCAATGAGATAAACGTATCACTGATTCAGGCGGATGGCGAGACCCGTCTCAGTCCATGAGGATCAGTCGGCCCTCAGTCGATGATGTCGCGCACCCGTGTCTTCTCGTAGCCCTTGAGCAGCGCGGCGCTCGCCGCCTCCATGTGCCGACGCCAGTGCGTTTCGGCAGCGGCGCCCTTGCGAGCCGTGACGAGGTCGACGAGATGGCGGTAGGACTTGAGCAGGCGCGCGTACTCAGCCTTTGGAAGTAGATGGTCCTGATTACCGGAAATGGCTGCGGCAGTGTGTCTCTCGCTGATCTCGTGCAGCATCCCAGCAATCATCCCCAGCGTCGCGTTGCCCGAGAGTTCCACCATGCGGCGATGGAAGTAGGCAGTGGCCGGCGCCACGCTCGGGGCGTCCCAGGCCTCGGGTAGATCGTCGAACAACCGTCGGAACTCCTCGTGTGCCTCGGCTGTGCCCTCCTCGGCGAGCAGTCGGGCCGCCGCCGGCTCGATCAAGATGCGCGCGGTCATCACGTCCGCCAACGTGGCGCCCGACAACGCCAGCAACAGCCCTGCGGGACGTGCGACGATCTCGGGTCCCGGCACACATACCTTGGCTCCGGTTCGCGAACCTCGGCGCACCTCCACGAGACGCTCTGATTCCAAGACGCGTACGGCTTCCCGCAATGTCGGGCGGCTGACCTGGAAGTGGGCGATGAGCTCGGCCTCGTGGGGCAGGAAATCGCCGTCCTTCAGCTGGCCGTCCACGACCATTCGGCGCAACGTCCGTGCCACCAGCTCGGCCGTCTTCGGCGATCGAACGGCGCCTGACCGCGACTCGGCCGAGATCATCGGCGCGAGCGGTTCGGGTCGAGACACCCTGGTCCTCCTTGCTGCGTCAGTTGTAATACTCAGTAAACCATGTCAGCTGTGATTCCCACGTCAGGAAAATCGAATCAGCCGAGGTCGCGGGCCAAGCGGATGGCGGCTGCGTCGTAGGAGGACCGCCTGCGTTGACTGACCATGAAGCTGGGAGCGGCCAGAAATGCGGTGTCCGGCAGATTCTTCCGGCTCGCCATCATCGCTCGCGCTTGCTCGGCGTCTCCGCAGACCGCCACCGCCCAGAGCATCTCGTCGGTGACATGGTCGGCCATGGACCGGGGTTGACCACTGCGGAAGGCCGCGCGTATCGCCGCCACCTCCTCCTGCCATCCGTGCAGTTCGACCAGCGAGTCGTACGTCCGCACGGTGAGATAGAAGGCGATCTGCAGTCGCGCTTCGGTGACAGCCCGCTCCGGATCGATGTCGTCGATCGCGGTGATGAGCCAACCCCACCGGTGCGGGGTGAACGCCGCGCGGCCCGCGAGGCCGGCGCCGCGGGCCAGTTCCGGGTCGACGACCTCCTCCCACCAGCGGTCGGTGAACAGCCCGTGCCCGAGCACGCCATCGGCGGCGCGGCCGGCCGTGCGGAGCATGATCTTGTTGAAGGCGCCGACCAGGATCGGTACGTCGAGGCGGCCGAACACCGGCGCCCGGATGTCGGCGTCGACGGAGTAGAAGTCGCCCTGGTATGCGATCGTCTCGCCGTTCTCCGCGTGCAGGAACAACTTGATGACGTCGATGAGCTCGCCCATCCGCGCCGCGGGCCGATCCGCCTCGACGCCGAACCAGTCCCGGTTCATCCGGGGCGTGCCGGCCCCCAAGCCGAGGAAGACCCGGCCCGCCGCGCGCTTGGACAGCTGGCGAACGGCGGACGCGTGCACGAACGGTGACCGCGCGAATGCATAGGCGATGCCGGGGCCAAGCATTGCGGTCGTCGTGGAACCGGCCATCTCGGCGGCGGTCACGTATGCGTTGATGTCGGCGAACTCGCCCGAGCAGAAGGCGCATGCGCCCGCGGCCTCCGCTTCTGCCGCCAGCGCCTCACCGGGCCACGGCAATCCCCACTGCATCGCCTGCTCCGTCCGTCACATCGCTTACTTAGTAAGATATGTGACTGTACACGGTCGCCGCAACCGAGAGCGTCGGGGCGGCATCAAGCCACGGTGGGGTCCTGGCTGCCGGTTCGGAAATCTCTTGGTGCACAGCGATCTACGCGAGCGAGTCCAGTGTCAGAGCGTCGCGCTCTTGGGTCCCACGGTGGTACACACCGAGCCGACGAACGTGTATACGCCGCCGCAGCCTTGGCCTTTCGCCACGTACGTCGTGCCCGGCCGATACGGCGAAAGGAATACCCGCGCCGCGGTCGATCGCGCCTGGAACCCGCACTTCCCGTTGGCTTCGTCGCCTTGCACGGATACACAAACCGTCAACGAGTTCGGGTTGATGGCGCCGGTGCAGGGGAACGGCGTGAGGGTCGCGGTCACCATCAGCGCACCGGAGACCGACACCAACTCCGGCGCCGACAGCGTGTAGACGCAGGACGGTTCGGGGGCCGGGCCGTCCGTCGGATCGGCGGTCGCGCCCGCGGCACTGAATGTCGCCAGGGCGGCGGATGCAAGCAGGCTGACGATGAGGGCCACGCACCGAGTCATGGCCGGATACTACAAGCGAAAGGGCCTTGCGCGAGTGCAGATCGTGCGTTGCCGGCTCCCGCGAATCCTCGTGCAGACCGGGCGAGAGCAAGATGCGAATGATCCTCATTATCGTGGATCGGTGGTCAAATCGAGGCCCGAGCAATCGCCAGATAGCGTCTCTGAGCACGTTTGGAAAACGGCGCACCGCGGCAGTCCGGCGCGATGAGACGCGTATCACAGAAACGTTTAATCCGATAAATGGATAGATAATTTGCTTGTTCGCCGGGGGCGGCCGGTGGGCTCGATTGCGGACACCATCACCACTGCCGCGTCGGCCTCGGATCGAGTCGTCGCGGACCCGAACGCGGGCGAAGCGGGGCAGCAGGTCGGCGGATCCGATGTGGTGGCGATAACAGCATGGTGGCGGGCCTTCTCGGTAGTCAACAGCGCCTCTGGGTGCGTGCCCCGTCGGATGGCAGGCGATCTGCCGCGCCGCGCCGGTTGGGAAGCGGGCGATGCGCGAGGCGGGCCGCGCCCACGTCATCGGCGACCCAGGCGACGTCGGTTTCGTTCGAGTCAATTGGCGTAATTCGATAATCGTCGACAGAAATTTACGCGCGCCGATATATGGTTGGAGCGCAACTCACACACCATTTAGTCCATTACTCATCAAACGCCGTAAAGTAGTTGTCTAAATCGCACCAGCAACCGTTGCCGTGAATTCAACTGCGCATTACGCAAAATACGGCTATCGGGAAATGGCTCCGACACCCGCAAAACCGACTCGTGCCGATCGCCATCCGCGGCGCGGGATGCGTCCGGGGTGCGGTGGTTCTGCAGGCTAGCCCACGTCGAGCCAGCTGCAGCGGGTAGACCTGTACGAATACTGGTCCTCCGCTGTATTGGACGGTCGGGCAACCACGCGACATTAGCGAACCGCCTGCCGATATGGTCCGCATGCCGCTCGGCTGTCACGGGCGTTTCTAGCAAAGTCGAGTAGGCGTACTACCCGCGGCTCGTCGATTCATAACGGAATGCCGGAGAATGTTGCTCCGCGTGAAAATCCTGGTGTACGGTTCCCGGCAGCACTCGGTGTTCAGTGGTGACAGGTGCGCCGAGGAGTGCCCAGCATTCGGTCCACGGAGGGAATCAGCGGTACATGCGATTTAGTACTGAGCATCGGAGACGGCGATAGTGGTCACCACGGATGCTCTCGCGAAGCCGGTCCGCTCGATCGGTGACTTCTTCGCGATGTCGCTGGACACGTTCGTCCAGATGTTCCGTCCGCCCTGGGCGTGGCGGGAGTTCCTGCTGCAGACGTGGTTCGTCGCGCGGGTCTCGATGTTTCCCACGATCATGCTCGCGATCCCCTTCACGGTGCTGACCGTCTTCACCATCAACATCCTTCTCGTCGAGATCGGCGCGGCCGACTTCTCCGGCACGGGCGCAGCATTGGGCGCAGTGACACAGATCGGCCCCATCGTCACAGTCCTCGTCATCGCTGGCGCCGGTGCGACGGCGATGTGCGCTGATCTCGGAGCCCGCACGATTCGGGAAGAGATCGACGCGTTGCGCGTGCTCGGCATCAACCCGGTGCAGGCACTGGTGGTGCCCCGGGTGCTGGCGGCGACGCTCGTCGGGCTGATGCTGACGTCCATCGTCACCATGGTCGGCATCATCGGCAGCTTTGTGTTCGCGGTCTACTTCCAGAACGTGACCCCGGGTGCCTTCGCTGCGGGCCTCACGCTTCTGGTGGGGCCCACAGAAGTCGCGATCAACCTGATCAAGGCGGCGATATTCGGACTCGCTGCCAGCCTGATTGCCTGCTACAAAGGCCTCTCGGTCGGCGGCGGGCCCCAAGGCGTGGGCGACGCGGTCAACGAGACCGTCGTCTACACCTTCATGGCCTTGTTCGTCATCAATGTGATCGCCACTGCGGTGGCGGTGAAAGCGACGTTCGGCACATGAGTCAGGTAGCTACCTACAGTCCACTGCCGAAGGTGATGCGCGCCATGCGTTCCGGCTACTACGGTTGGAACCGCATCGGCGAGCAGTCCCAGTTCTACGTCCGCACGCTGCGCGGGACGTGGGATGTGTTCGTGCACTACCGAATCGAGCTGGTGCGCCTCATCGCACAAATGAGTCTGGGCTCCGGCGCGCTGGCGGTGATCGGCGGCACCATCGTGATCGTGTCCTTCCTGACGCTGTCGGCCGGATCGTTGATCGGAATCCAGGGGTACACCCAACTGCAGGAAGTCGGCGTCGATGCCCTGGGCGGGTTCATCTCGTCGTTCCTCAACGTCCGCCTGGTCGGACCGCTGGTTGCAGGCATCGGTCTGGCGGCGACGATCGGCGCTGGTGCGACAGCACAATTGGGTGCGCAACGCATCAGTGAAGAAATCGACGCACTCGAGGTGATGGGTATCCGCTCGGTGGCCTATCTCGCGTCGTCGCGGGTGATCGCCGGTGTCATCGTCGTCATTCCCCTGTACTGCATCGCCGTGCTCGCGGCCTTCCTCGCGACCCGCGTAGCGACCACGGCCGTCTACGGGCAATCGACAGGCGTCTACGACCACTACTTCAACACCTTCCTCAACCCGGTCGACCTCGTTTACTCCTTCTTCCAAGCGATTTCGATGGCAATCGTCGTGATGCTGGTGCACACCTACTACGGCTACAACGCGTCGGGAGGTCCGGCCGGTGTCGGCGAGGCCGTCGGTCGCGCGGTGCGCGCGTCGCTGGTCGCCGCCGTGTTCGTCACGCTGTTCGTCTCACTGGCCATCTACGGCCAGTCCGGCAACTTCCACCTTTCGGGATAACGGGATGGCGAAGACGAGATCGAAGCGGCGACACGGGATCGAGTCGCGGATTCCCCCTGCGGTATGGACGTTGATTCTGTTCGCCGCCGTCGGCGGGCTCATCGCCGTGACGTCGTTCATGTTCGCGGGGACCTTCCGCTCTTATGTGCCAGTCACTTTGACATCCGACCGCGCGGGCCTGGTGATGGAATCCGGTGCCAAGGTGAAGCTGCGTGGCGTGCAGGTCGGCGAGGTGAGGTCGATCGAGGGCGGGAGGGAACCCGTCCGGCTCAAGCTGGAGATCTATCCCGATCAGGTCAAGTACATTCCGGCTAACGTCGGCGCCGAGATCCGGGCCACGACCGCGTTCGGCGCGAAGTACGTGAATCTGCTCTATCCGCAAGACCCCAGTTCGAAACACATCGCGTCCGGGCAGATGATCGTTTCAAAGAACGTCAGCACCGAAGTGAATACGGTGTTCGAGAACCTCACCAAGGTTCTCCACGAAATCGACCCACCCAAGCTGAATGGCGCGCTGACGGCCCTCGCCGAAGGCCTGCGAGGCCAGGGCGAGCGCATCGGAGAGGCCATCACCGACGGCAACGAGGTGCTCAAGGCGATCAATCCGCGCGCGGAAACCATCCGGCGGGACTGGCAGGCGCTCAAGGGATTCAGCGATACCTACGGTGTCGCCGCCAAGGACATTCTGAGCGTGCTGGACGCTGCGAGCACGACGAGCACGACCATCAGCGAGAACGCCAAGCAGTTGGACAGCGTATTGATGAGCGTCATCGGCTTCTCGCGCAGCGGTATCGAGGTGCTCGGCCCGAACAAGGACAACCTGGTGCACGCCATCAACGTCCTCGAACCGACCACGGCCCTGCTGCACAAGTACGACCCCGAGTTGACGTGCATGTTGCAGGGGAGCCAGCTCGTTCTCGACGACTTCGTGCCGGTGACCGGCGGCGCGAACGGCTATTCGACGATCCTGGACGTGGCGCTGCTGTTCGGCGACGACCCCTACAAGTATCCGGACAACCTGCCGATCTACGGCGGCAAGGGTGGGCCCGGTGGCAAGCCGGGCTGCGGCTCCCTGCCCGATGTCTCCAAGAACTGGCCGGTGCGCTACCTCGTCACCAACTCTGGCTGGGGCACCGGCGTCGACGTCCGACCCAACCCGGGAATCGGCTTCCCCGGATACGCCAACTACTTCCCGACAACTCGCGGCGTGCCTGAGCCGCCCAGCATCCGTAACGGGAACGGGCCCGCTCCAGGGCCGATTCCGTATCCCGGCGCACCGCCATACGGCGCGCAGCTGTATGCGCCGGACGGCACCCCGCTGTACCCGGGCCTGCCGCCGGCACCCCCACCGGGTGCACCGCGCGATCCGAAGCCCGCGCCGGGATCCGAGCCCTATGTGGTGCCGTTCCCTGCCCAGGTTCAGCCGACACCGCTGCCGCGGCCCTCACCCCCGCCTCCGCCACCCCCGCCGCTCGAGGGCCCACCGCCACCGCCGTTGGCGGCTGAGGCGCCCGTACCACCGCCACCACTGCCCGCAGAGGAGCCGGCACCGTGAGAGACAACCTGGGCGGCGCCATCTGGCGGCTGGTCGCCTTCCTGACGGTGTGCTCGTTCGGTATCTTCGCGATGTTCGCGATTTTCGGTCAGCTCCGATTCCAGCCGGAGAAGACGTACAAAGCCGTGTTCACGAACGTCTCCGGACTCGAGCCGGAGCAGTTCGTCCGAGTTGCCGGCGTCGAGGTCGGCAAGGTCAAATCGATTCGCATCCAAGATGATTCAACTGCCCTGGTCGAGTTCTCGGCCGAAGATTCGCTTGTCATGACGGAGGGCACCCGCGCGGTCATCCGGTATGACGACGTCATCGGCGGCCGCTACATGGCGCTCGAAGACGGCGTCGGCGATACCAGGCGGCTGCACCCGGGTGACACCATCCCGATATCGCAGACCGCGCCCGCGCTGGATCTGGACGCGTTGATCGGGGGCTTCAAACCGCTTTTCACGGCGCTCAATCCCGACCAGGTGAACGCGCTTTCCGGGCAGTTGATCGCCGCGTTCCAGGGTCAGGGGGCGACGATCGGATCGTTCCTTCGCACCACGGCGCAGCTGACCAACAAGCTTGCCGATCGCGACCGGCTCATCGGCGAGGTCATCCACAACCTCAGCGTGGTACTCAAATCGCTCGCCGACCAAGGCGATCAGTTCGGCAACGCCGTCACCGCGTTGGACCAGCTCGTCGACGGGCTGGAAGGACGAAAGCAGGACATCAGCAATTCGATCGCCTACACCAACGAGGCCGCGGGCGGCGTGGCCCAGCTGCTCGCCCAAGCGCGTCCGCCGTTGCAGCAAGTCGTCGCGCAGACGGACCGCACTGCCGGACTTGTGATGTCGGACCACGATTTCGTGGAGAACCTGATCGACACCCTGCCCGACGCCTACAAGGTGCTCAACCGGCAGGGGCTCTACGGTGACTTCTTCAGCTTCTATCTGTGCGACCTGGTGTTGAAGCTGAACGGCAAAGGTGGACAACCAGTTTACGTCAAGCTGGCGGGCCAGAAGACGGGAAGGTGCTCTCCGCGATGAAGAGTTTCGCCGAACGCAATCCGTTCGTCATCGGCGCCGTGGGCGTCGGGATCGTGCTCGCGATCACCGTCGCCGCGCTCAACTACGACAAGATTCCCTTCCTGAATCGGGACAAGACGTACTCGGCGTACTTCGCCGAGGCAGGTGGTGTGATTCCGGGCTCGCCGGTGCAGGTATCCGGGTACCGGGTCGGCAAGGTCGACAGCGTCGAACTCGACGGAGCCAAGGTGCTGGTGACGTTCAGCCTGGCCGACGACGTCCGCCTCGGCGATCGGACCGAGGCAGCCGTCAAGACCAAGAGCCTGCTGGGCGCGAAGGTCGTCGAAGTGACTCCCCGCGGTGATGGCCGACAGTCGGGTCCGATACCGATCGAACGGACACGCCCGGCGTATCAGCTACCCGACGCGCTCGGCGACGTGACCAAGGCAATAAGCGGGCTGGACACCAAGCAGCTGTCGCAATCACTGGCGGTCCTGGCGGACACCTTCGCAGACACGCCTCCGGATCTGAAGGTCGCCGTCGAAGGTATCGCCCGGTTCTCCGAGACGCTCGACAAGCGCGACGCCGCACTGCGCGACCTGCTCACCGACGCCAACAAGACCACAAAGGTGCTCTCGGAGCGCAGCGACCAGGTGGTCGATCTGGTCGTCAAGACCAATTCGCTAATGGCTCAGCTTCAGACGCAGAGCGCCGCCCTCGGCGCGATCTCGAACAACATCGCGACGGTGACACAACAGATCAAGGGTTTCATCGGCGACAACCGCTCCACGCTGAAGCCCGCGTTGGAGAAGCTCAACGGAGTGCTCAAGATCGTCAACGACCGCAAGGACAAAGTGGCGACGGCGCTGGTCGGCCTCAACCGCTACGCATCCGGTCTCGGTGAATCGGTGGGGTCGGGGCCGTTCTTCAAGGCGTATGTGGTCAATCTCTTTCCTGGGCAGTTCGTGCAGCCGTTCATCGACGCGGCGTTCTCGGATCTCGGACTCGATCCCAACGTGTTGGCGCCGTCTCAGCGCAGCGATCCGCAGGTCGGCCAGCCGGGGACCCCGGCGCTGCCCATCCCCTACCCGCGCACCGGTCAAGGTGGCGAGCCCCACATGACGCTGCCCGACGCGATCACCGGCAACCCCGGCGACCAGGGCTGCGGACCGCCCGGATTGCCGCTACCCGGCCCGACCGGCTGCTACCCCTACCGGGAACCGTTGCCTGCGCCGCCGCCAGGCGGACCGCCCCCGGGACCGCCCGCGCAGGCGCCTGAGGGTGTACGGCCAACGGACACACCGCCATTGCCGGTTGAGATGCCGGCACCGGGCCAACAACCGCCAGTGACCCAGAATGCCGCGGTGCCACCGCCGCCGCAGACGCCGGAAGGCGGCCAATGATGTCAGCGAAGGCAAAGAGGCTCGCGCTGGCCGCCGCGCTCGTCGTCGTATTGGTCGCCGGCATCGTATTGGTCAGCACCACGACGGGCCTAATCAAACGCACTCGGATCACCGCCTACTTCGCCAACACGAACGGCTTGTTCGAGGGCGACGCTGTCTGGATCCTCGGCGTCCCGGTCGGCAAGATCGACACCATCGAACCCCAACCCCAGCGCGCGAAGGTTACGTTCTTCGTCGACGACAAGTACAAGGTTCCGGCCGACGTCAACGCCGTGATCATGTCGCCATCGCTGGTTCCCGTTCGGGCAATCCAGCTGACACCCGCGTACAAGGGCGGCCCGACGCTCCCCGACAACGCGGTGATTCCGCAGGAACGAACCGCGGTGCCGGTCGAATTCGACGATTTCCGTAAGCAACTCGAGAGACTTGCGGCCACTCTGCAACCGACGAAGCCGGGTGGCGTCAGCACCCTCGGATCGTTGATCAACACCGCGGCCGACAACCTGCGCGGTGAAGGTGTCAACATCAGGGACACCGTCATCAAGCTGTCGCAGGCGTTCTCGGCGCTCGGCGACAAGAGCACCGATCTGTTCAGCACGTTCAAGAATCTGTCGACACTCGTCTCCGCGCTGCAGGACAGCCAGGATCTACTGCGTCAGCTCAACGGCAATCTCGCCGGCGTGACGAGTGTGCTCGCCGACGACCCCAGCGAAGTGGGCAATGCGGTCACGTCCATCAACGACGTCGTTGGCGATCTGCAGAGCTTCCTGGCCGACAACCGCGAAACCATCGGCGCCACCACCGATGAGCTGGCAACGACGACACAGGTCCTGGTCGACAACCTCGGTCAGCTCAAGCAGCTCCTGCACGTCGCGCCGAACTCGTTCCAGAACTTCCTGAACATCTATCAACCCGCCCAGGGCACCTTGACCGGGATTCTGGGTCTCAACAACTTCGCCAACACGATCCAATTCATCTGCGGCGCGGTCCAAGCCGCGTCCCGCCTCGGTGCCGAGCAGTCCGCGAAGTTGTGCGTGCAGTACCTTGCGCCGATCATCAAGAACCGGCAATACAACTTCCCACCGTTCGGGCTGAACCCCTTCGTTGGCGCGCAGGCGCGCCCCAACGAGATCACCTACAGCGAGGACTGGCTGCGGCCTGACTACATCCCGCCGCCGGCAGGAACCGAGGGCGCCCCGCACGCGCCGTTGCCGCCTGCCGGCAGCGTCTTCACCAACTACGGAGAACCCGCCGCGAACCCGCCGGGCAATCCGCCCTTCGTGCCGACGGTGCCGCCGCCGCCGGCAGGTCCGGTCGATCAGTCGGCGTCCGGTCCGGCTCCCGTGTCCACCGATCCGTCGGCTGGGTTGCAGGGCATGATGGTGCCGTCCGGGGGTGGATCATGAGGCAGCGCAGGAAGATCGGGGCATTGCTGCTGGTGTTGGCCGCGGCCCTCGTCGCATCGGGCTGTAGTCAATGGCGTGGCGCCAACTCGCTGCCGCTGCCGGGCACCGAAGGCAAAGGGCCGGGGGCCTACACGATCCAGGCGCAGTTGCCCGATGTCGACAACATCGAGCGGAACTCCCGGGTGCGGGTCGGTGACGTCACGGTGGGCAACGTGACCAAGATCGAGCGTCAGGGCTGGAACGCGCTCGTGACGATGAAGATCAACGGCGATGTGAACCTGCCCGCCAACGCGACCGCGACAGTGGGCCAGACGAGCCTGCTCGGCTCATTGCACATCGAGTTGGCGCCACCGACCGACGCGCCGCCGGTGGGAAAGCTGAAGGACGGCGCGGTGATTCAGCTGGCGTCGGGGTCGACCTACCCCAGCACCGAGCAGGCGTTGGCCTCGGTGTCGCTGCTGCTGAACGGTGGCGGAATCGCTCAGATTCAGGAGATCACCCGTGAGCTGAGCACCGCCTTCCGCGGTCGGGAGGCCGACCTGAGAAGCCTGCTCTCGGAGTTGGACACGTTCGTGTCGTATCTCGACGACCAGACCGACGACATCATCTCCGCCGCCGACAGCCTGAATAGATTGGCCGGCCAGATCGCCGAGCAGAAACCGGTGGTGGACAAGGCGCTCAAGACCATTCCGCGGGCACTGGACGTGCTGAAGGACGAGCGCAACACGCTGGCCGACGCGCTGGATCAGTTGGGCAAGTTCGCCGCCCTCGCCGCCGACGTGACCAATCAGAGCAAGGACGGTCTGGTCAAGAACCTGCAGAACATCGCGCCGGTGCTGAAGAGACTGGCCGACGCCGGTCCGGCGCTGACCCGTTCGCTGGACTTCTATTCGACGTTCCCGTTCCCCAAGCCCACACTGACCAAATGGCTGCGCGGTGACTACGCCAATCTGACCGCGGTGGTGGATCTCACCTTGAGCCGGCTGGACGCGTCGTTCCTGACCGGAACCAGGTTCGAGGGCGAGCTGACCGAACTCGAACTGCAGTGGGGCCGCACCATCGGGCAGATGCCCAGTCCCTACACGGCGCGCAATCCGCTTGTCGCGCCTTATCACTTCGATCAGGGGCCGTGACAGCATGCGGATGACCAGACGCGTCTGGATTCAGATCATCATCTTCTGCGTGGTGTCCCTGACCGCGTTGTTGATCATGGGGCTCGGCTTCGTCAAGGTGCCGAGCCTGGTGTTCAACGTCGATCGGTACACAGTCACTGCCGAGCTACCCGAAGCGGGTGGTCTGTACGAGCGCAGCAACGTCACGTACCGCGGCACCGAAGTGGGTGTGGTGAAACAGGTCGGACTGACCGACAGGGGCGTCGAGGCGACGCTGTCGCTCAAGTCCAGCATCAAAATCCCGTCCGACCTCAGCGTCGAGGTGCACAGTCAAAGCGCCGTCGGCGAACAGTACATCGCGTTGCTGCCAAGAAACGACACGTCGCCGCCGCTGAAGGACGGTGATGTCATTGCGCGCGACCGCAGTTCGGTCCCGCCGGACATCAACGAACTACTCAACGCCACCAACAGGGGGCTGGAAGCGATCCCGGGCGACAACCTCAAGACTGCGGTGGACGAGGCGTATGCCGCGCTCGGAGGCCTGGGCCCGGAACTCGCGCGTTTCTTCAAGGGTGGGTCCAACCTGGCAATCGACGCCAAGGCCAACCTGAACGATCTCGTCAACCTGACCGACAACGTGGCGCCCATCCTCAACACCCAGACCGACACCTCGGATTCCGTCCAGGCGTGGGCCGCTCACCTCGCCACCATCACCAGTGAGCTCAAGAGCAAGGACACCGCTGTGCGCGGAACGCTGCAAGGCGTTCCGGGGGCAGCCGAGGAGATCCGGTCACTGTTCGACAGGATCAAGCCCACTCTTCCCGTGGTGTTGGCGAATCTGGTCACAGTGGGCGATGTCGCGCTGGCTTACCAGCCCAACATCGAATACCTGTTGGTGCTGTTGCCCACCGGCACGGAGGCGATCCAGGCGGTCGGCGTGCCCAACCGCAACACCAAGCAGGACTACAACGGGGCGTTCCTGTCGTTCAACCTGAACATCAACAACCCGCCGCCGTGCACCACCGGCTTCCTGCCGATCCAGCAGCAGCGCGCGGCCAGCCTGGAGGACTACCCCCCGCCACCGCCGGGCGACGTCTACTGCCGCATCCCGCAGGACTCTGTGCTGAATGTGCGTGGCGCGCGCAACATCCCGTGTGTGACGAAGCCGGGTAAACGCGCGCCCACGGCCGCGATGTGTGAGAGCGACGAGGTCTATGTTCCGCTCAACGAGGGATGGAACTGGAAGGGTGACCCGAACGCGACGCTGACCGGGCAGCCGGTGCCGCAGCCGCCGCCCGGCACGCCCGGGTCGACCGGCGTGCCGCCGGGCGGGACGGGGCCCGCGCAAGCGCTTCCGATCGCTGCCGCGAACTACGACCCAGCCACCGGAAAGTACGTCGGTCCGGACGGGAAGGTCTACACCCAGTCGAATCTGGCGCAGGGCGGCGGCCCGCACTCCTGGCAGCAGATGATGGTTCCGCCGGGCCAGTGAGCCCTCAGCCGTTCCATTCGGCGATCAGATCGTCGGCGGTGGTGAGCCTGCCCAGCACGGCGATCGTGTTCTGCAGCACCTGATTTCCGTATTCGGCCGGGGTTCCGCCGACAGCGTCGCGGGGCACGACGAGACGGAAACCGGCTTGGGTGAGGTGGCCCGCGGTGATAGGCAGCGCGAGGTTCAGCGAGACACCTGCGAGGACGATGGTGTCCACTCCGAGGCCCTTGAGCACCGGCAGCAGTTCGGAGTCCATGGTGGGAAACAGGCCGTGGTGGCGGGGGAGAACGAGGTCCGTGGGTGCGAGAAGTTCCGGTAAGACCTGTGTTTCGGGGCTGCCCGGCGCCCATGTTGCGGTCAGGGGGCCCAGCGTGCGCCACAGCCGCGCCGTACCCGGATGCCCACCGCCGAGGGCGCCTTCATAGGTGGCGTGCACCACCCGTGCGCCGTACTCGCGGCCCGCGTCCAGCAGGCGACGCAGGGCACTGATGAGTCCTGCGCTGTCGGCGGCCAATTGGGGGAGCACCGAATCCGGTCCGAGCACGCCGTTCTGGCATTCGACACACAGGATCGCGACCGATTCGGGCCCGTCGGAATTCGTCATGTATACCCCCTGGTTCAGTGGCCCGCTCGAGCCATCATCGGGCCGAGATCTGCGTGAGGGCTGTCGATGGGCGGCGGCGCACGACCCTCACGCAGAACTCGCTGCGGCCTCCGCTGGTGGTCAGTAGCGCAGCAGTAACGAATTGAGCCCGAACGTGTTCGCCGGGAACACGATCTCCGGCACGCCGTCGGTCGCCAGCTCGAAGTCGGGCACCCGCTTCAGCCACTCCTCGACGATCAGCGTGAGCTCCATGCGGGCCAGGTGGGAGCCCAGGCAACGGTGTGGGCCGCCGCCGAAGCCCCAGTGCGGATGCACCTTTCCGTCCATCACCACGTCGTTCGTCGAGATCGCATCGCTGTCGTCCCGGTTGATGGCCGCCAGGCACAGTCGCACACGCGTGTCCTTCGGGAGCCTCACCCCGCCAATGGACACTTCTTCGGTGGTCACTCGCGGCACGATCGGGGCGGGCGGTTCCAACCGGACGACCTCCTCGACGAACACCTTGGTCTGCTCGGGGTCGTCGCACAGTGTGCGCCGAAGCTGCGGATTGCGCGCGAGCTCCAGCATCGCGAAACCCATCGACGACGTGACGGTGTCCAACCCGGCGAGGACGAACAGGAAGCTCAGGCCGATCGCCTCGGCGTCGTCGAGGGGATCCGCACCGGTGAGCACCTTGGACAGCAGGTCGTCGCCCGGATTCTGGCGGCGCTTGTTGATCGCCTCGGAGACATAGGTGACCAGTTCGAGGGCAGGCGTGAGATCGGCCCCATCCATCGACGGCAGCTCCGAGAGCGCGATCACGTTGTCTTTCCAGGCGATCAGTCGTTCCCGGTCATCCAGCGACAGACCGAACAAGGTGAGGAACACCTGCGAGGGATACGGGATCGCGATGTCGGCCATGACGTCACACCCGCCCTTGGCGGCTGCGGCGTCGACGATGTCGATGGCCTGCTTCTGTAACGACGGCAGCATGTCCTTGAGCGTGTGTGGACTGAAGAAGGGCTGCAGGATCTTTCGGAACCGGGTGTGCTCGGGCGGGTCGAATGAGATGGGCACCAGCGGCAACGGACTGCCGAGTTCGTCGAACGCCTTCTTCGACGAAAAGCGCTGCGGGTCCCGCAACGCGGTCAGTACATCCTCGCGGTGCGTCAGGTAGTACCAGCCGTCCATCGACACGACGGGCCCGGCGTCGCGCATCACTTTCCAGCCGACTCCGCGATCGGCGGCCATCGGCAGCGCCGCCCACTCGAGTTCGGTCACCCCGTCGATAACGGGGTGCCTGTCCGGCTCGATGCTCATGGCTCTCCCTTTTCGCTAGAACGCCGACCGGTGCAGTCCACCGTCGACTTCGATCCAGGCGCCGGTGATGTAACCGGCGGCCTCCGAACACAGATACGCGATGAGCGAGGCGATTTCATGTGGTTTGCCCATTCTCCCCGCAGGCACTCGCGCCTGGCTCAACATGAAGTCGCGGCGCTGTTCCTCGGTCGCGGCGCCCAGATTCTTCTCGATGTAGGCGATCGCGTTGTCGGTCTCGATCCAACCGGGCGCGACGGTGTTGACCGTGATGCCGTAGCGGGCGTACTCGTCGGAAACGGTCTTGAGTAGGCCGATGGTGGACGGCCGGGTGGCGTTGGCCACGGCATGGTGGATATTGCCAGCGGGTTCCTTCGCCGTGCCCGACCCGATGTGCACGAAGCGGCCCCAGCCGGCCTGCTGCATCGCGGGTAGCACGCTGCGCAGCAAGAAGATCTGGCTCATCGTGTACGCCTCGAAAGACTCGCGATAGACGTTCAGATCGTCGATGTCGGCGAAGTCCCCGGGCCGTTGGTAGATGGCCTGGCCGATGACGATCAGCGGCGGCCCGATCTGATCGCCCACCTGGCGGACGGCGTCGTCGATCTGCGATTGGTCGCTGACGTCTGCGCACACCCCCACCGCGTCGGCACCGTCTGCCCGCAGCGCCTGTACCGCAGCGTCGACATCCGTCTTGGTGCGAGCGAGGACCGCCACCCGGCAGCGTTCGGCGGCGAGCATTCTGGCTACCTCGAAGCCCATGCCCCTGCTGCCGCCGACGACCAGCGCCGGTTTGTCGGCGATACCGTAGTCCACAGGCACGCCCGCTACCGCCGGATATCCATCCCCGCATCGACCTTCAGCACACTGCCGGTGAACGACCGGCCCTTCTCCGAGATCAGGAACAGGACGGCGTTGGTGACGTCTGCGGGCTCGATGATGGGGAGGTCCGGCAGCGCGGTCTGCATCGCATTGACCAGGTGGGGCGTTTGTTCGATGACCTTGAACAGGGCCGGGTTCTCGGTCACCATCGGTGTCGCGCAGTTCGTCGGAGCCACGGCGTTGACCCGGATCCGCTCCGCGGCAAGCAGATTCGCGTAGGACTGCACCAAGCCGGTGATCGCCAGTTTGGACATGTTGTAGGCGTCGGAACCGCCCCGGCCGTCGGTGACATTCAGAAGCGCCGCCATCGAACTCGTGGCGACCAGGTTGCCGCCCTCGCCGCGTTCCTTGAGGTGCGGAATGGCCACCTGGAAGGTGTTCCAGACACCGATCAACATGATGTCGATGCCGATGCGCAATGCCTCCGAGGCGTCGCGCTCATCGGGGTTGGTGAGGATGACACCCGCGTTGGCGATGACGGTGTCGATGTGGCCGAACTGTTCGACCCCTGCATCGAACGCCGCCTGCAGGGCGTTCTTGTCGCGGACGTCGGCCTGCTGGACGTGCATCTGCTGGCCCGTCTTCTCGACTAGGCGCGCCGTCTCCTCGAGGTCCTCGAAGGTGCCCAGCTTGTAGGGCACGACGTCGAGGTCTTCGCAGATGTCGACGCCGACGATGTGCGCGCCTTCTTCGGCGCACATCACCGCGTGGGACCGACCCTGTCCGCGTGCTGCCCCGGTGATGAAAACCACTCGGCCGTCAAGCAAGCCCATTGCGAAGTTCCTCTCTGTGCCGCCGTCCGATGCTATCGGCGCTCAATGAATCATCCAACTATTTGTCTGTTTAGGGCAAGCGTTATCGCGGCGCAAACCGCTGGGCCCCGTCCAACCTCATGACCTCGCCGTTGATATAGCCGTTGGACAGCAGGAACACCGCGGCATCGGCGAACTCATCGGGGGTGCCGAGACGCTTGGGGAACGGGACATTGGCGGCGAACTTGGCGATCGCCTCCTCGCCGACGGATTCCATGATCGGCGTCTTCATCGTGCCCGGCGCGATGGTGTTCACCCGTATCCCGGCCGAACCGAGGTCGCGGGCCGCGGCGATCGTCAACCCGATGACACCGGCCTTGGCCGCGGCATAGGCCGACTGTCCGATCTGGCCCTCGTAACCCGCGATCGACGCGGTGAGGACGAGAGCGCCGCGCTCGCCACTCTCGCTCGGATCGGTCGCGGCGACGGAGGCCGCGACGAGCCGGGTCATGTTGTAGGTGCCGGTGAGGTAGAGCTCGATGGTCTTGGTGAACCCGGCGAGGTCCGCGGGGCTGCCGTCGCGTTGCACGATCCGCTGGGCGACGCCGAAGCCGCCGTGGGCGATGACGGCGTAACGCAGCGTACCGAGTCGATTGGCTTCCTCGATCGCGCCTTTCACGGAGTCCTCGTCGGTCACGTCGGTGCTGACGAACGCCGCGCGGTTGCCGAGTTCGTCGGCCAGCGTCTTGCCCTTGTCGGCGGCGAGATCGGCGATGACCACGCCGAGACCCTCGGCGTGCAGCCGGCGTACGGCCGCCTCACCGAGACCGCCCGCACCCCCGCTGACGATCGCAGACGCACCGTCGAACTTCGCTTTACCCACGTGAACTCCTTCTGGCTGACGATTTTTCGTTCATTTCACGATTCCGACGATGAGGTCCCACGGATCGGCGGCTGCCAACGCCATGCGGCCGAGTCGACGTGCGTGACCGACCGTCGTGCCGTAGTCGCCCGCCCAGCTCTGCGCCCGCATGGTCGCCGACCACAGCGGATGCTCGTCGGTGACGCCGATGGCGCCGTGGAGTTGGTGGGCGATCGTGGTGACCGGTGTGACTGCTCGGCCGACCGCCACCCGCGCCGCGGTGACGGCGAACTCGGTTTCGGCGGCGGAAAAGCCGTGGTCTGCGGCCGCGGCGACCGCGAGTGTGGCCACCGCCCTGGCTCGTTCGATCTCACCGGCCATCGCCGCCAGCGAGTGCTGGACGGCTTGGAACTTGCTCAGCGCGCGGCCGAACTGGACCCGTTCCGTGGTGTGGGCCACCGACATCGCGGCGGCGGCGTCGAGGGCGCCGATGATCTGCATGCACCGACACCACGAGCCCCGCAGCGCCAGTTCGTCGGCGACCGCGGGATCGACTTCGGCCAGTTCAGTGGCGGCGACGTCGAACGTCAATTCATCACGGGGTTCGCCCGCCAGGTTGTGCCCGTCGGCGATGTGCGTGTGCTCGAGGTCCAGGATGCCGACCCGCGTCGGACCCGCGCCGCGCACGACGAGGAGCACGGCCGCGCTGGCCCTGGTCCACGGCACGCTCGTCGCGGCGCCTGTGACCCGGCCGCCCGAGATGTCGGCGTCGGCGATCGCGACCGTCAGGGGCCCGTCGGGCAGATCCAATCCGGCGGTAGTGCCGAGCCATGCTGCCAGAGCGTCGGTTTCGGCGATCGGAACCGCCCCGGCGTACCGGGCGATCCCGCGTAGCACGATGGCGAGCTGTTCGGGGCCGGCGCCCAGATCCGGCGTACTCGTCAGACGTGTGAGCCCGGTGTCGGTCAGGTTGCGCCAGAGGTCGTCGTCGAATGTTTCGGGCACCCGTCGCCGCCCCAACCGGGCGTCGAACGACCGCTTCCCGATGTCGTCGACCAATGCGCGCAGCTCGGCGTCGTCGTCGTCGATCGCCGCGGTGTCGAAGACACCACCCGAAAGTGCGCTCACCGCAACCCCATTCCGCGTGCGACCACGCCGCGCAACACTTCGTTGGTGCCGCCGCGCAGGGTGAACACTGGCTTGTGCAGCCGGGCGGTGGTCAGCAATTCGGCCAACTCGGGCGTCAACGGCACCCGGTCCAGCAGATCGGCGATCACCTCGACGGAGTCCTGCTCGAATCTCGTGCCGAGGTCCTTGACCAGCGCCGCCTGGTTGGCGGCGTCGTGGTGATCGCTGAGCATCCGCGCCACCCACACCGACAGCTGACGGAGTGAGATCAAGCGCGCCAGCAGATCCCCGACGTCCTCGGCGGTGCGGTCGTCGGCTGTCGGCGCCGCGCCCAGCACCCGGATCGCCGCGACGATGAGTGGGGCCGTCGACAGCAGGCGCTCGGGCCCGCTGCGCTCGAAGGACAGCTCCGCGGTGACCTGGTGCCAGCCGTTGCCGATCTCGCCGAGCACACCGGCGTCCGGCACCAGAACGTCGGTGAGGATCACCTCGTTGAAGTGATGTTCACCGTTCATCAGCCGGATCGGTTCTATCCGAACACCGTCGGCGTCACACGGCACGATGAACTGACTGAAGCCGGCATGGCGCTGCTCAGGGTCGGGTGGACTGGTTCTGGCCAGCACCACCACCTGATGGGCCAGATGCGCGCCACTGGTCCATACCTTGGTTCCGCTGAGCAGCCAACCGCCCTCGGTCCTGGTCGCCTTGGTCGTGACCGCCGCCAGGTCGGAACCCGCGGTGTGTTCACTCATGCCTATCGACGAAAAGAACCGGCCCGCCGCGATTCGGGGCAGCAGCCGCTCACGTTGTTCGTCGCTGCCGTACGCCAGCAATCCGGGGGCGACCTGACGGTCGGCGATCCAGTGCGCGGCAACCGGGGCGCCCTGGCCGAGCAGCTCTTCGGTGACCACGTATCGATGCAGATGGCTGCGGCCCTGACCGCCGTACTGCTTCGGAATGATCATGCCGACGAATCCGGCGTCGCCGAGTCGTGCGCTGAACCCTTCGTCCCATTGGCCGAGCCACGAGTCGACCGCGGGTCGCCAGCCGAATTCGGCCCGGTCGGCAGCGAGGAATTCGCGTACCGAGGCGCGCAGCGTGGCCAGTTCCGGTTCGTTCGCGCTCAAGGCGGCAAATGACGTCACGGTGTCAACCTTTACACCGTGGGAAGCGGTGTCGACGGGAGGTAGAAGTTGGGCGTCAGATCCTCGTCGCGGACGGCCAGGCGATAGCGGGACAGGTCGTCGACGCCGTCCTCCCGTAGGACGTCTTCGTCGCTGTAGAAGCGGCCGGTGCACTCGGCCGCCGCGCGGGTGACAAGTGCGACGACCGCGTCGGCCATGATGCGCGGATCGCGCGCCTGGGCCCGGACGATGTCCTCGCCCATCGCGGCCATCATTCCGGTACTGGCGACCGTGGTGGCCGGCCACAGCGAGTTCACCGCGATCGGTATCGACGCGAATTCGGCGGCCCAGCCAAGTGTGAGAAGGCTTTCCGCATACTTGCCGACGGTATGGCCCACGTGGGCGCCGACCCACGACGGCGCCAGGTTCAGCGGGGGCGACACGTTGACGATGTGAGCATTGTCGGACCGGCGCAGGTGTGGCAGTGCGGCCTGCACCACCGCGAACGGTCCCTCGACGTTGATCTCCAACAGTCTGCGGAAGTTCTTGGGCGGCAGCTTCGGTGTCGGGCGCAGGTCCAGTGCACCGGCGTTGTTGATCACGACGTCGATGCCCCCGAAGGCGTCGGCGACGTCCGCGACCGCAGCGGCCGCGGCGTCGGCGTCGCGCACGTCGCACGCGACGGCGAGTGCCTCACCGCCCGCGGCGCGCACCGCCTCGGCCGTCTCGCCAAGGGTTCCCGGAATCTTCGGATTGGGGGTGTCGGTCTTGGCGAGCAGGCCGACGCGGGCACCGTCTTGGGCCGCGCGCACGGCGATTTCGCGTCCGATACCGCGGCTGGCGCCGGTGACGAGTACGACGCGGTCTCGCAGCCCGCGAGGCGTTGGCTCAACCACCGTGCTGTCTCCTTGGTCCGCCGTTGGAACAGATCCCGGCGAATGCTATAACTATATAGCTCATTAACCAACACGAGTTCCGGCCCCACCAGGTCGATGAAGCGAGGCGCTATGACCTGTGTCGTGTCGATCGGGACGTATCTGCCGCCGTGGCGGCCCCAGGCGACGGGCGGCAAAGCTGCCCGGCGCGTCAAAGGTCCCGACGAGGATGCGCTCACCATGGCCGTCGCCGCTGGGCGGGCCGCGGACCCGGAAGCGTCGGCGCAGCGCGTCGTGCTCGTTTCGCGGAACTTCCCGCTCATCGAGGGCGGCAATGGCGCCGTGCTGCTGGCGGCACTCGGCCTGGCCGGCGACACCCCCGTGACCGAAGCCCTCGGCGGCGCGCCCGCGGTGTTGGATCAGCTCGTCGCGGCCGGGCCCGGCACGTTGGTGATCGGCTCCGACGACAGCGACGTCGCGGTGGGCGCGTCTGCCGCACTGACCGGGGAGGCCGGCGCCGGCGTCACGGCCAGGGCGCGACAGAGTCGAAGCCTGCCGCTGTTGGCGCGTCGCGACGACGGTACCCGTCACACCTACGCCGACCCTCGGCTGCAGCGCGAGGTCGGCGTCCGCGGCACACTCGCGAAGTTGGACCTTCGCGGCGGCGATCTGGCCGGTGTCGTCGGCGTGCCCGCGAGCCAACTCGGACTCGGCCCATCCACCGCGGTCGAGGAGCCGACATCCTCGGCGGCCGGCGCGATCCGCGTTCTGGCCGGCGCGATCGAGCGTGGCACCGCCGGGTTGCTGCTCGCAGTCGAACAAGCCGCGATGACCGTGGCCGAGTTCGCGCCTGGCGACACCCCGGTGCGAATTCTGCGTGACGAAGTCGAGCCCAGGGAGCTGCCCAACCTGAAAACCGCTGAAGGCGGCGGCATTCCGATTTCGATGCCCGCGTACAGCCGAGCCTTCGAGCCGAAAATACGATGGGAAGCAGCCGTTTTCAAGGAGCGGCCCGGTATCGATTCGGTGCCGCAGTTCCCGCCGCGGGTGCGGGTGGACGATTCGGGCGTGCTCGCCAGCGACTATCGGCTCGAGCCGTTGCCACGCACCGGCACCGTGTACACCCACACAACGATTCGCATTCCGGTACCTGACCTGCCCAGTCCGTATTCGCTCGCGGTGGTGCAACTCGACGGCAGTCCGGTCCGGGTGTTGCTGAAGGTGACCGGTGTGCCCGCCGGCGAGGCGACCATCGGGCAGGCCGGGGCAGTGGTGTTGCGCAGGATCGCGACCCGAATGGGGATACCCGACTACGGATACGCGTTCTGGCCGGGCCGTGCGGAAGTGGGAGTCGAGGCATGAGAAACGTCGCTATCGTCGGCGCGGGGATGACGCCGTTCGCCGAACACTTCGAACTCGGTGTGAAAGACCTGGTTCCGATGGCATACGCGGAGGCGGTCGCGGGCGTCGACAAGGGCATCACGAAGGCCGAGATCGAGGCGGCCTGGTTCGGCGAGCTGTCCACCACCGACGGCTTCCCCTCAGGAATCCTGGCCGACACTCTCGACCTCACCGACATACCCGTCACACGGGTCGAGAACGCTTGTGCGACAGGCAACGACGCCATCCGCAACGGAACCATGGCCATCGCCTCGGGTCTGTACGACGTGGTGCTGGTGGTGGGCGCCGACAAGGTCCGCGAGACGTCGTCGACGACAACCTTCTGGGACTGGGCGGCGATGACCCGGGACAACGCGTGGGATTACCCGCTCGGACTGGTCGCACCGGCGAACTTCGCGCTGCATGTGATCCGGTATCTGCACGAGTCGCCCGCGACCAAGGAACACATGGCGATGGTCGCGGTGAAGAACCACTTCCACGCCCTGAACAACCCGAAGGCGCAGTTGCGCTACGAAATCACCGTCGAGCAGGCATTGGCCGCCCCGATCGTGGTCGAGCCCTTCGGCCTGTACGACTGCACGCCGCAGAGCGACGGGGCTGCCGCGGTCATCCTGGCAGCCGAGGACGTCGTCGACCGCTACACCGATCGGCCGGTCTGGGTGCGCGGCGTGGGGCTGGGTATGGATCGCGTGATGCACCAGCACAAGACGGATATGACGACCTTTCCGCCCACCGTGCGGGCCGCCAAGTCGGCGATGAAGATGGCCGGCCTGACGCCCCGCGACATCGACGTCGCCGAGGTGCACGATTGCTTCACCGGCGTCGAGCTGATCAGCTACGAGGACCTCGGATTCGCCAACCGGTTCGAGGCATACAAGCTCGTCGAGGGTCGGGAGCACTACGTCGGTGGGTCGATACCGATCAATCCCAGCGGCGGGCTCAAGGCCAAGGGGCACCCGCCGGGCGCCACCGGGGTGGCGCAGTGCTATGAACTGTTCAACCAACTTCGCGGCCAAGCCGAAAACCAGGTCGACGGTGCACGAACTGCCCTGGCGCACAACATCGGTGGCCCGACCGCGGTTGCCGCGGTGACCATCCTCTCCAACGAGAAGAACTGACGGGACAGCACATGACGACTTCCGAGATCGCCACTCTGGCCGGCTACGAACAGTTCGCCCCCTGGTTATTGGTGGAAAAGCGGGGCAACGTCCACGTCGTCAGCATCAACCGACCGGAGGCGCTCAACGCCGTCACCGAGGAGGTGCACCACGCCTTCGCCACCATCTGGAAGGTGCTCGACGCCGACGACGGCGTCAAGGCGGTCGTGACCACCGGTGTGGGCAAGGCCTTCTCGGCAGGCGGGGACATGGTGATGTTCGGCCGCCTCATCGAGGATGAGGTGGCGCGCACCTTTCAGATCCACGAGGCCCGCACCGTCTTCCTCGAGGTGATCAACTTCCCGAAGCCGCTGGTGTCGGCGGTCAACGGACCGGCGGTGGGCCTGGGATGTTCGATCGCCCTGTTGTCCGACCTGCTGGTGATGGGGGAGAACAGCTACCTGGCCGATCCGCACGTGGCCGTTGGGCTCACCGCCGGCGACGGCGGCGCAGCCATGCTGCCCTTGCTGATCGGCATGATGAAGGCTAAAGAGTATGTGTTG
The DNA here is from genome assembly GCA_963793055.1 of uncultured Actinomycetota bacterium. GTDB lineage: Bacteria > Actinomycetota > Actinomycetes > Mycobacteriales > Mycobacteriaceae > Mycobacterium. The sequence goes on from CAWBYS010000010.1 coordinate 424,371, forward strand.
CTTGGTGATCGGATCACCGCACCGATTGCGGAGAAACTGAACCTGGTCACCAAGGTCGTGCCCGACGACGCCGTGCTCGACGAGGCACTGGCACTCGGTGAGCGGTTCGCCGCTCTGCCGCCGCAGGCTCTTCGGTCGTCGAAGGTGGCACTGAACATGCATCTCGCCCGCGCCGCTCAGGGTGTGCTGGAGTATGCGCTCGCCGAGGAGTTGACGTCGTTCTCCACACCGGAGTTCAAGGAACGGGTCGCTGCGTTCCGCGCCCGGTCCAAGAAGTAGCCGCGAGCGACCCCAAAATGCTCGCTGGCAGCGGCGTGTCGGTGTACAGACACCGTCGCTCGCGGGGAGGGCGGGCCCAGCCGCCGCTAACGGTAGGCGGTGATGCGTGCCGTGAGCGCGGGGCGACCGTCCTCGGCGAGGGCCTGGGCGTCGGCGACCGCCGTCGCCTTGCCGATTCTCAGCGGGGACGCCTCGTAGCGGGAATGGTCGCCGGCGTAGAAGGGCCGCAGGAAGTTCACCCGCACCGATGCCGTGCGCATCGGCGACCCGCCGGCGTTCACCACGGCCGAGGCGGTGAGTTCCAGGCCGGCCGACGCCACACCGCCGTTCACGACCCCAACGGCGTTGTTGAGGAACGGATCCGGCGCCTGCCGCAGGACGCAACGATCGGTTGACGCCACGACCGTCTGCACGGCCAACAATTCCGAGAGCGTGGTGGCGCTGGTTCTGCGCAGCGTCTCGGCGGGTTCGTCGCGGATGACTTGATCGGGGGTGACGAAGAAGGACCGCACCATCCCGCCGCCGATCACCACGTCGTCACACGTCAACGTGCAGAAGGACAGCGACGTGCTGCCGCGTGGGCCGAGTAGCCGCCCGAGCGCGACGACCGGCGCAGCATCGTCGGAGGTCGCGCGGTCGCTTCCGTCGGGACTCAGCTCCAACGTCAACTCCGTGGAGACCGTCCATTCGCCGGTCTCGTGCCGAAAGTGGTTGACGAATCCGCTGACTGCGTCGACGAGTACGCCCAGTGGGCCGACCGTCGGCAAGCCCGTGAACGGATTGCGCATGCCCGCCAGCGACATCGACATCGACGCGGTCTCGTTGACGAGGTCGGTATCGATCATCTCGATGCCGAAGCGCCGAAGCACGTGCATGGGCGTCTCGACGAGAACGTCGGGACGCCCGTCCGTCCGGGTCATTCGAGAAGATCCACCACCGTGGACAATTCGGTCCCGGCAAGAACGAATTCCTCGGCCTTCTGCAGATGTTTGCGCCACAGCTCGCCGGCCTTCTCCGCATCGCCGGCCTTGATCAGATCGAGCACCATCCGGTGCGTCTTCGCCGAGCGGCGCACGGCACCTTCGGCCCGGTCGCCTTTCGTCGGCTGAAGCGAACGGTTCGCCTTCTCGATGATGTGGTGCAGCATGGCGCTGATGATCTGCAGCGTCTTGTTGCCGGAGAGCCGTGCGATGGCGGCGTGAAAGTCGGTGAGCTGGTCGACGGCGTCGCTGCCGGGCTTCAGCTGGCCCTCGCGCTCGACGATCTGCTCCAACTCGGCGATCACCGCGGCGTTGCGGTTCTTGGCCAGCTCGACGATCATCGGCGTCTCGAGCGTCATCCGCGCGTCGTAGACGTCCTTGAGCGTCACGCCCTCGTATTCGAGGATGAGCCCGGCGTACCGGGCCAGCGTCTCGCGCCTGGGCCGGGTGACTCTGGCGCCGCCACGAACCCCGCGTTGCACCTCGATCAGCGATTCGGACTCCAGTACCCGGAACGCCTCGCGAAGGGTGGGTCGGGACACCCCGAACCGCTCCATCAACTCGGACTCGGGCGGCAGCATGGTGCCCTCGGTGATCTCACCGCGGATGAACATTCTGCGCAGCACGGTAGCCACGCGATCGGCCATCTTCGGCTCCCGAAGGCTGGTGACCTCCATCTGGACCTCCACCCGGTATGAATACAACTAATTGTTTTGAGGTTAACCGACATGCCCCTGGCGACGGCGAATTGACGCCGTCCGGGTGACGAAGCTCATTACTAGTACCCCATCGCTCTGCCCATCAGATCCTTCATGATCTCGGTGGTGCCGGCGTACAGCCGTTGCACGCGAGAATCACGCCAGAGGCGGGCCACCTCGTACTCGTTGATGTAGCCGTAGCCGCCGTGCAGTTGCAGACAGCGGTCGATGATTTCCCACTGGACTTCAGAGGTCCACCATTTCAGGCCCGCGGCATCGGCGTCCGAGAGCGTGCCGTCGTTGACCGACAGCACACACTGGTCGAGATAGGTTTGTGCAGCGTCGAGCTTGGTCTGCATTTCGGCCAGGAAGTGCCGGTTGACCTGGAATGTGCCGATCGGTTGGCCGAATGCGGTGCGCTCCAGCGCGTAGGCCTTGGTCAGCTCCAAGGCGCGCCTCGCCGCTGGCAGCGCGTAGCAGGCCACTCCGACGCGCTCACTGGGCAGATTCGACACCAGATGATAGAAACCGCGGTTCAACTCGCCGACTAGATTCTCCTTGGGCACCCTGACGTCCTCGAAGAACAATTCGGCGGTGTCAGCGGAGTATTGGCCGATCTTGTCGAGCTTGCGTCCGCGGGTGAAACCCTCCATCCCGTCCTCGATCATCAGCAGGCTGATGCCCTTGTGGCGGGCCGACGGGTCGGTCTTGACGGCGGTGAGCACCAGTTTGGACAGCAGGCCATTGCTGATGAACGTCTTCTGCCCGTTGACCACCCAGTGGTCGCCCTCGTCGCGGGCGGTGGTCTTGATGCCGGCGAGGTCGGAGCCTGCTGCGGGTTCGGACATCGCCACTGAGCCGATCAACTCACCGGAGATGAACCCGGGCAGCCACCGTTCTTTCTGCTCAACAGTGGTCAGGCTGTTCAGGTATGGCATCAGGATGTCGTTCTGCACCCCGAGGCCAATGCCGACGGAGCCGGTCATGAACATCTCCTCGGAGATGATCTGGTTGAACCGGTAGTCCTTGACCCCGAGTCCGCCGTAGCGCTCGTCGAATTCCCAGCCGATCAGACCGTGCTCACCGGCGGCCAGCCACGCCTCCCGGCTGACCTTTCCGTCGCGTTCCCACTTCTCCACGTTCGGAACGCATTCGCGCTCGAAGAACTCCCGGGCGGTGGCCCGGAAGTCATCGTGGATTTCGTCGAAGATGTTGCGCCGCATCCAGTTCCCTACTCCCAGTTGACGATCGCCGGTAGCGCGCGGCCCGGCGCGTAGATGTCGAACAGTCGCTCGGCCAGCACTGACTCCAATTGCGAGTAGGAGCCGCACAGTGCGTCGATCTGCAGGCCCCGGGATACGTAGCGATGCAGGTCGTGTTCGGCGGTCACCCCGATGGCTCCGCACACCTGTAGGGTCGCGTCGCTGACGACGCGGTGGGCGCGACCGGCCGCGACCTTGGCGGTCTGGGCCGACAGCACACCGCCGTAGCGCCACGAATCGTCCAGGAGTGCCCGGGCGCCTTCCAGCTGGGCCGCCGCGTCGGCGAGGGCGTGTCTCGGCGACTGCAGCGAGCCGATCGGAACGCCGAATTGCACGCGGGCACTGACATGTTCAACCGCGATCTGCAGTGCCCGATCGGCGAGCGCGACGAGTTCGGTGGCCAGGCAGCGATGCGCGGCCGCGATGGCGCGGGCCCACTCGGTTGACGCGTCGACGAGTTCGCCGTCGGCGACGCCTTCGACCCGCGTCCAGATGACGGACGGATCGAAGGTGTCGAGTCGTTCGCCGCGAAGCCGGCCCGCGTCGAGGACGGCGATCGACACCGTGCCCAAGGCGCCGGACACTGGAACGGCGACCCGCCCGCGCAGCGGGCCCAACACGATGCCCTTGACCTGGCCCTCGTTCGAGCTCGGCGCGTGGCCCTGCGACAACGACGGCAGCACGACGGCATCGACCGGCGATTCGAGCAGCGACGCCAGTTCGGCCAGCATGACCCGGTCCAGCGCGTCGGTGAGGGCCAGCGAGCGGCCCTGCGCACGGAACAGCAGCGCGCAGGCGTCGACCGGATACTCCGATTCGATGTCGGCCCAACCGAGTTCGGCCAGCAGCCCGCCGATGACAGTGTGGTCCTGCTTGGTCGCGATTTCGTCGAAGAGACGGAACACGGCCTCCTCGACCATCGGCCACGACTCGTCCTGCGGCGCCCCCGGGCGCGTACGAGTGGTCACTGTCAGCGCCTCTCTTTCGGCAGCGAAAGAATGTGGTCGGCGACGATTCCGCGTTGCACCTCGGCGGTGCCGCCCATGATCGTCGCGGCGCGTGAGTACCACCATTCCGCGCGTGCCGTGTCGAGTTCGGCCGCGCCCACGCCGGCGCCTGCCATCATGTGCTCGCGCGCGACGTCGAGGATGAGGTCGTTCACCTCGCGCTCGGCCCGGGCGAACAGCAGCTTGTCGATACTGCTCCCGGGGCCGACCGATGCACCGTCGGCCAGCTTGCGCACCGAGGTTGCGGCGCGGGCCTGGGCCGCGATCACGTCGACATAGACCCGGGCGAACCGCTCGCGCAGCGATGGCCCGACGGCGCGTTCGACCATGTACTCCCGCAGCCGTCCCAATTCGGTGAGCACCTTGTTGAGCACCGCGTAGCCGTACATGCCGCGCTCGTACTGCATCAAGAACATGGTCACGGCCCAGCCGCCGTCGACTTCGCCGATCAGCCGTTCGCGCGGGACCCGCACGTCGTCGAAGAAGACCTCGGCGAGTTCGCGCCGCCCGCTGGCCAAGGCGATCGGACGAATCGTCATGCCGGGTGTGTCGGTGTCGACCAGCAGCATCGACAGGCCGCGATGCCTGCTCTCGGGTGCCCCGGTGCGTACCAGCACACACAGGCGCTTAGCCGTGGTGCCCTGGCTGGTCCAGATCTTCTGGCCGTTGACGACGAAGCCGCCTGCGCCGTCGTCGGTGGCGCGGGTGCGCAGCGAAGCCAGGTCGCTTCCGGATTCCGGCTCGGAGAAGCCCTGGCCCCACCATTCCGAGCCGTCGAGGTAGCTGGGCAGGAACTGCGCGCCCAGCTGCGGTGCGAACTTGAGCACCGGCGGGCCGATCACTTCCAGCGTCCAGGCCTGGGCGGGGATGGGCAGCATCGCGTGGCCGAGTTCTTCGTAGAGAACGGCACGGTGGATCTCGTTGCCGCCGAGCCCGCCGGCCGACTCCGGCCAGCCGTAGCGGTTCCAACCATCGGCGCACAGCCGCGCCATCACGGTGGCGTCGTGGGTGAGGCCTTCCTCGGCGCTGGAGAACGCCGCAGCGCGCCATTCGTCCGCGCAGTCCAGTCCGCGCAGATAGCTCCGCAGATCCTGGCGATACTGCGCAACGTCTGAGACGTGGTCGCTAGCTTGGCTGGTGGGCACGGCGTCGCTGACCGGGGCGGACACGCTTCCCCCTCTGATGGTGTTCGGGGATTCGTCCGCAGCGGCCGAATCAGCTAAACAATTATCTATAAGGGGTACACTAGCGCACGCCGACAGTCCAGCGAGAGGAAGCGCCAATGACGGCTTCGCCGGTCGCCGCTACAACCGTGCAGTTCAATCCGGAGAGCCGTCTGTACATAGACGGTCAGCTACGGGAATCGTCGACTGGGAAAACCGCCGACAACGTCAACCCCGCGACCGAAGAGGTGCTCGGCACGTGCACGGATGCCGGTGCCGAGGACATGGAGGAGGCGATCGCCGCGGCCCGGCGCGCCTTCGACACCACCGACTGGTCGACGAACCACGAGTTCCGTGCGCACTGCCTGATGCAACTGCACAACGCACTGCAGGAGGAGAAGGAGGAGATGCGGGCGGAGTTGGTGGCCGAAGTCGGCTGCCCGGTGTCCGTCACCTACATCGCCCAGCTGGAGTGGCCACTGGCCGACGCCATCAAATGGCCTGCCGAATACATCACCCAGTTTCCCTGGGAGCGGTCGCTTCCCGACGCTGCGCTGATGGGTGCGCCCTATCACCGCAAGGTCGTCAAGGAGGCTGTCGGAGTGGTCGGCGCGATCACGCCGTGGAACTTCCCGTTCGAAATCATCAGCAACAAGATGGGCCAGATCCTGGCCACCGGAAACACCATGGTGCTCAAGCCCGCCATCGAGACCCCGTGGAGCGCGCTGCGCTGGGGCCGGATCATCGCCGAGAAGACCGATATTCCGGCCGGTGTGGTGAACATCGTGCCTGCGTCGGACAACAGGGTCGCGCAGCTGCTCGCCACCGATCCGCGCATCGACATGGTGTCATTCACCGGGTCGACGGCGGTCGGCAAACTGCTCCAGAGCCTGTCCGGTGAAACCATGAAACGCACCCTGCTCGAGCTCGGCGGAAAGTCCGCATACATGGTCCTCGACGATGCCGATATGGACGTCGCGCTCGTCGGTTGTATGGGTGCTCTCATCCACTCCGGCCAGGGCTGTGCCCTGACCACGCGCATGCTGGTGCCGCGCCAGTTCTACGATCAGGCCGTCGAGGTGGCCACCGCGACGTTCGGCGCCATCGGCGTCGGCGACCCCACCGATCCCGGCGAACTTCTGCGGGCCACTGGTGTCGGCCAAACAACGCGACCGGGTGATGAACTACATCGAGATCGGCAAACAGCAGGGTGCCCGAGTCACCGTCGGGGGTACCGCGCCCGACGGTCTGGATCGCGGGTACTTCGTCGCGCCAACGGTTTTCGCCGACGTCCAACCGGATCACCGCATCTTCCAGGAGGAGATCTTCGGTCCTGTCCTGTCGATCACGCCCTACGACGGCGGCGACGACGGGCTTGTCGAGATGGCCAACAACTCGGCCTACGGACTCTCCGGGGCGGTGATGGGTTCTGCCGAGCGCTCGATGGCGGTGGCGAGACGGATCCGCACCGGCACATTGAACCTCAACGGCGCGATGTTCTACGGCGCCGACGCACCGTTCGGCGGATACAAGATGAGCGGGCTCGGCAGGCAGAACGGCCATGAGGGCTTCGAACAACATCTGCAGACCAAGACGATCGGGTTCCCGATCGGATGACCGACATCCTCGATGGTGTACGCGTAATCGAGCTCGCCGCTTGGACATTCGTTCCGGCGGCGGGTGCCGTACTGGCCGACTGGGGCGCCGACGTGATCAAGGTAGAGCACCCGGAGACCGGCGATCCGCAACGCGGACTGATCAGTTCGGGGATCGTCGCGGGTGCGGGCGGTGTGAACCACTTCATCGAACAGCCCAACCGCGGCAAGCGCAGCATCGGCCTGGACTCCTCCACCCCCGAGGGTCTCGAGGTCCTGATGAAGCTCATCGACACCGCCGACGTGTTCCTGACCAACTTGCTGCCCGAGTCTCGGCAGCGGATGGGCATCGACGTCGAGCAGGTGATCACCCGCAACCCGCAGATCATCTACGCCCGCGGCCACGGCTATGGGACGAGGGGAGACCTCGCCGGGCAGGGTGGTTACGACCTGGCGGCCTACTGGGCGCGCGGCGGCATCGGCGAGGCCTACGCCGACGGTGAGGGCTCCTATCCGCCGATCCAGCGGCCCGCGTTCGGTGACGTGTACGGCGGGCTCTCCATCGCCGCGGGCATCGCCGGCGCGCTGTTCAAGAGGGAGCGCACCGGAAAGCCGTCAGTGGTGGACGTCTCGCTGCTCAATGCCGCGATCTGGCAGCTTGGGCCCGACGTGGTGGGCGCGGGCATCACCGGCGCCGACATCCCGCGGTTCCAGCTCGCCGAAATGCCCAATCCCGTTGCCAGCATCTACCAGACCCGCGACGGTCGCCACATCGCGTTCGTGTTGCTGCAGGCCGACCGGTTCTGGTCCGACTTCTGCACGCGGCTGGGCCGAGCCGACCTGATCGACGACGAACGGTTCGCCAATGCCATGGTCCGGTTCGGCAACCGCGCCGAGTGCATCGCCGAACTGCGCAAGACGTTCGGCGATCGGGATCTTGCGCACTGGGAGAAGGCATTCGCCGGCTTCGAGGGTGTGTGGGATGTGATGCGCACCGCACGCGAAGTCCACGACGACCCACAGGCGATTGCCAACGGCTACCTGCCGCGGACCACCGACGCCAATGGAAACGAGTTCGCGTTGGCCGCCAGTCCTGTCCAGTTCGACGGGGACCCGTTGGACTTGACGTGCGCGCCAGGGCACGGCGAGCACACCGACGCACTGTTGGCCGAGCTGGGCTTCGGCGAGGAGGAGATCATCGATCTCAAAGTCAAATCGGTTGTCCTGTAGTGGTATCCGATGACCTGGCCCGTCGGTTCCTGCACGTCAACCTGAACTGCGCGGCACTGGCAGCGACCGAGCGGGTCTACTCAGGCGTCTTGGGGCTCAGCGCGAAAATGCGCACCGACCCCACCGTCGCCACCAACGGGGCCATCCTCGGCATGGCCGACGAGACGTTTTGTTCGACGGCCTTTCTCTACGATGCGCGCGGCGGTCGCGACGGTTGCGCGCTGGAGGCGATCGCCTTCGAAACCCCGCCATTGGCACGTGACGTGCGAACTGAGCCGACCCGGCCGGGCATCCGGGCGGCGCTGATGTGGGTGGCCGACCTGGATGCCGTGACCGGCGCGCTGCGGGACGCGGGTGTGACGGTCAGCGAACCCGTCGACGGGTTGATGTCGGCAACCAAGGCCGTGCTGGCGGTCGATGCCGACGGCGTTGTCGTCGAATTGGCGCAGGCCCCATCGGATCTCGCGGCCTCGCACGGAGCGCTGTTCTCCGGCGTGCGGATCTCGGCCATCGACGCGCATGCCACCGCGGATTTCCTCACCGCAATCGGTTTCGCCGCGGTCGAGGGTCCCAGGACAGTCCCGGTGTCGGGCAGCCAACTGATGCCCGGCGGGCCGGCGGAGGTTGTCGAATGTGTGGCCGCGCGGTTCGCGTTGCCCGAGGACAGTGACCGGTTCACCGTGACCGTGGTCGCCCATCCGGACACCACCGCCGACGAACCCGTGCCGTGGGGCGGTAACCGACAGGGGCTTTACCGCTGTGCGCTACGTGTCGAGAACGTCGAGCGGGCACTGGCGGCCCTACCGGACTCGGTTCAGCAAATGGGCGACCCGGTGTGGTGTCCACTACCGGGAACAAGGATCGACGGCCTGTACATCGCCTTCCTGCGCTCCCCGGACGGTGTGGTGTTCGAGTTCGTCGAGCGCCCGCTGAAGTTCTTCGCAGGAAAGTGAGCGTCAGTCGAGCAGTAGTCGCACGACAATCTCGGACATGGCGTGCACGACGCTGTCTCGTGACGCGGACGGAATCTCGTTGTGTCGGACCATCAACCAGGCGCGGTCCAGCATCGCCATCACAGACAGCCCCAACGCGACGGCTTCGGCTTCGGGTGGGCGCGCCGAAAGCTTGACGATTCGCTCGCCGAGCGCGGCAGCCGTTCTGCTGTGGGCGCGGGTCACCGCCGCGCGGAACTTCTGGTCCTGCGGCGCGTCGTCGGCGGAGCGGATCACGAAGGCGCCGTTGCGGTCCAAATAGGCGAAGTAGCTGTTGACCCACCCCTCGACGGCGGCCCGGGCCGGCGGGATTTCCAGCTCACCGAAAGACTCGACGACTTTCAGGGCTTCGCGGTAGGTCGCGGTGCCGAGTTCCACGAACAGCTCGGTCTTATCGGAAAAGTAGTAGTAGAAGCTGGCCCGGTTGACCCGCGACAGATCGGTGATGTCACGGATGGTGACCCCGGAGAACCCCTTGCGCGCGAATGCGATCCGCGCTGCATCCAGAATCGACTCGCGGGTGCGGTCGGACTTGCGGCGCGCCGGGGAGTTATCGGGTGCGGTGGCCGACAAGTTGGTCCGCCTCGTCCTGGTGTTCCGGATAGAAGCTGGAGCACCATCGGCGTAGCTTCTTGAAGCCGGCGGCCTCGCTGGTCGCCAGCGTGGGCGGGTCCATGTACTGCTGGTGATCCCAAATCTGAATATCTTGGGGCAGCGCCTGTTTGGCAACTGCGAGCCGATCGCAGAAGTCCTCGCATTCGTCGTCGATCCAGTAGCCGGCGAAGATGTCGGATGTCTCATCATCGACCGGGGTGGCGCAGATGGAGACGATTCGCACGCCCTCCCTCGTCCGCTCGCCGTTGAAACTGAACCCGATGCCCGACCAGTAGATCTCGATCGTGTTGAGGCTGTCGTCGGGACGGTCGACACCATCGGTCCACCGACGGCCGAATCCCACCTTGGTCGACCAGGTCGAACTATCGGAGTACTCACGCAGCACCACCGGGCTGATCGGAGTGTGGTGCACGAAGCGGAAGTGGTGTGGGTCGACGGCGTTCTCGGCGATCACCTGCGGGTGCACGTGGATGTTCGGGAACCGGGTGCGACAGTCCGCGCTGAACGGATGGTAGCTGCGCGAAGAGACGTGATCGCCCAGCATCTCGAAGCCAGTCGGCAGTTGCCACAACGGCTCTCGAACCGCGGCGTCGTGCCAGATGAATATCGATTCGTTCACCTCGGTGACTGGATAGGAGCGAATGCGGCGGCCCCTATTGGGGCGGTCCTGGTAGGGGATGCTGACATTGCGTCCCTCGCCGTTCCACACCCAGCCGTGAAACGGACACTGGATACCGTCGTCGACGACGCATCCGCCGTAGGCGAGGTTGGCGCCGAGGTGCCGGCAGTGCGCATCCATGACGGATACCTGCCCGTCGGTCCCGCGGAACGCCACCAGGTCACGGCCGAAGTAGTGCAGGGCTTGGACTTGGCCGACCTCCAGATCGGCGCTCCATGCGACCTGGAACCAGCCGGTGGGTTGCATGGTGGGCCAGTTCTGCATCGATGCTCTCCCTCGTCGAACACTCGCGACCAGTTGAGCCTATCGCATTTTCAACACATGTGTCGAAAAAGTCAGCGGACTCGGATGCACCCCAGGCAGTCCGGTCATCCGCCCGAACAGCAATGGACCGAGGATCTGCGCGAGTCCAGCTATTGGCTGTACTTCTCGATGAGGCCCTGTTTGTACAGCTTGCCGGTGTCGCTGCGCGGCAACCTGGGCTCGAAGACGATGCGGCGCGGACACTTGTAGTGCGCCAGCCTGTCTCGTAACCATCCGGCGAGTTCGTCCGCCAATTCGACGGTGGCATCGGCCGGGTCGACGGTCTGCACGACGGCCATCACCGACTGGCCCATGTCCTCGTCGGGAATTCCGAAGACGGCCGCGTCCATCACCGACGGATGGGTCAGCAGCAGATTCTCCGCCTCCTGCGGATAGACGTTCACGCCGCCGGAGATGATCGTGTGATGCCGCCGGTCGGTGAGGTAGAGATAGCCGTCGGCGTCGAGGTAACCCATGTCACCGACGGTGGCCTTGCCGTCGGGTCGCCGTGCCGCGGCGGTTTTCGCCGCGTCGTTGAGGTACTCGAACTCGTACCCACCCTCGAAGAAGATCTCGCCGACCTCGCCGGGCGCGCACTCGCGGCCGTCGTCGTCCAATATGCGCGCCACGCCGATCAGGGGTTTGCCCACCGACCCGGGATGGCGTAGCCAGTCGTCCGCGGTGATGAAGGAGGCACCGATCGCCTCGGATGCGGCGTAGTACTCGTCGACGATCGGGCCGAACCAGTCGATGATCTGACGCTTGATCTCCACCGGACACGGCGCCGCCGCATGAACCACGCGTTGCAGGCTCGAGATGTCGTATGACTTTCGCACCGCCGCAGGCAGTTTGAGCATCCTGACGAACATCGCAGGAACGAACTGCGCGTGGGTGACGCGATAGCGTTCGATACAGGCGAGTGCCTGCTCGGCATCGAAGCGCTCCATCACCACCGTGGTGCCGCCACAGCGCTGTACCGAGCTGGACCATTGCGACGGTGCAGTGTGATAGAGCGGGGCTGGACTCAGATAGACCGAGTCGGCGGTGATGCCGATGATGTCGCGCAGCGGAGTCAGCATGTCGACGGCTTGGCCGGGAGACGTGCGCTGCAACTCGCGCTTGATGCCCTTCGGTCGGCCGGTGGTGCCCGACGAGTATTGCAGCAGATCGCCCTCACGCTCGTCGGGTACGGATTCCTCGGATTGCCCGTCGGCACACTGCGGGTAGCGCTGCCAACCGTCGAGGTCATGGTCGGCGATGAGGCGGACTTCGGGGAGGCCACCCGTGACATGAGCGGCCAGGGATGCACATACCGGTGCCGTGACCTGGGAGCCGATCAGCGCCTTGGCGCCGCTGTTGTCGACGATGTACGCCGCTTCCTGCGCGGTCAGATGGGTGTTGATCAACGCGTAATACATCCCGATGCGACGAGCGGCCCACATCACTGCGTGCAGGTGTTCGTTGTTCTCCATCAGCACGGCGATGCAATCGCCCTCCGTCAACCCCGCGGCGCGCAGGTAGTGCGCCAGTCGGTTGGCCCGTGCCTCCAATTCGGCGAAGCGCAGCGTGATTCCGGCGGGATGAAGGATGAGGGCGGGCCGGTCGGAATGAACGTGGTCTCGGATCTGCATGACGTCTGCTTTTCGAGTCGGTGATCAGGTCGTGGGTAGCGGACCGACGAGCCCTCGCGGCGAGGTGCCGTACAGCCAGCTGACCGCTTGGCCGATCTCTGAGAACTCCAAGGAAGCACCGTCTTTGGCGTAGTAGCGCGCAGGCGCTTCGGTGAAGCCATCGATGCGGCTGAGCTTGTGGCCGTCGACGCGCAGGATCTGGCCGGTCAGCCACGACGACTGTGCGGACTGCAACCAGGTAACGACCTCCGAACTGCGCGCCGGGTCGAGTGCGGGATCGGTCGCCCTGCTGCCGAACACCTCCTCGGTCATCCGGGACATCGCCAGCGGCGAAATCGCGTTGACCGCAACACCGTAGCGTTGTGCCTCCATGGCGGTGACCACCGTCAAGTTGGCAATCGCCGCCTTCGCCGCGCCGTAGGCGCTCTGGCCGACGTTGCCCCACAGTCCCGCACCCGAGACGGTATTGACGATGCGCGCGTCGATGCGATTGCCGGCTTTGTACTGCGCGCGCCAGTACTCGCACGCGTGCCTGGTGACCGCGAAGGTGCCTTTGAGGTGAACGGCGATCACCGCGTCCCAATCCGCCTCGGACGCGGTGGCCACCATCGAATCGCGCAGAATGCCTGCGTTGTTCACCACTCCGGTCAGGGTGCCGAAGGTGTCGACCGCCGTGGCGATCATCTCGGCGACGTCATCCCACGAAGCCACGGAACCCGTGTGCGCCAGTGCCTTTCCACCCGCGGCCTCGATTTCGGCCACGACGTCGGCTGCCGGACCCGTGCCGTCGCCAGCGGTGCCGTCGCGGCCGACCCCGGGATCGTTGACGACCACGGCGGCGCCGTGCGCGGCCAATGCCAGGCAGTGCCCACGTCCGATGCCGCGGCCGCCGCCGGTGACAAGGACTACGCGTCCGGTCAGCGCACCGTCAATCTCGGGGGCCATGATTCTCCTTCTACTCGAACAGTGCGGCGATGAGTCGCTCGCGCGCAGGCCAGTCGGCGCCCCGCAGGTCTGCGTGGCCCGATTCGGTGACGATCAGGTCGACGTCGTATGCGGGTGTGGACACCGGTCGGCTCAATCGCTCGACCAGTGGGGAGCGGCCCTTGACGGCGGTCGGGACGGCGATGATCGACAGGCCCGCGCTGCTGATCCGCGCCGCAGCGCAGTAATCGGGATGTCCGCCGATACCGCCGACGATCTTCTCACCGACGCCCTCGACGTTGACCTGACCGAACGGATCGATCTCGATGGCGGTGTTGACGGCGACCAGTGGGGTGCCGCGGGACAATCGGGTGATGTCGTGGGTGTAATCGATCCCGCGCAGGATCGGCTTTCCGTCGGCCCAGTCGTAGAGCATCTCGGTGCCGAACAAATATGTCGCGGAGGGCATGTCGATCAGAAGTCCGCGCCTGTCGAGATCGACCACCGCGTCGGTCAACAGGCCGGTGTCGATCTGCAACCTCGTCTTCGCGCGCATGAGCAGTGCGGAGCCGAGCTGACCCGGTCCGTACTGAAGTCGCGCGTTCTCGGGAACGAATGCCAGCACCGCGTCGGCCAGCGCTTCGTGCACCGGTTCGGGCGCCGGTGAGGGAAACTGAAGCGGGCCGTCGACGCTGTGCGCGATGACCTGCACCGCCGCCGCATCCAGCGGCGGGCCCGCGTCGGCCTTCGGTGCATTGCCGTCGACGATGGCCAGCACCGGTACGCCGGCATCGACGACCGCGCGTTGCCAGGACACCTCGGTGCTGAAATGCAGCGCGCCGTCACGCTCGACGACTCGTGTGAGCAGCACGTCGGGGCGCAGGGCGCCACTCAGCAGTGCGGCGATACCGCTGAGCCGGGTCGGCGCGAAACGCGCTGCGGGCGAGGTCAAGACATCTCGGACGCCCCAGCCGGGCATCAATGCGACGACTTCGGCGAAGGCATTCGCATCGATCCCGAGGGGTGCGGTGAGCCAGCCGAGGACGAGCCGGATATCGCCGACCTCCTCCGCCCAAGTGCTCAGCTCCGCGCAAACCGATGTACCATCCTCGGCACATCGCGGCGCCCCGACGCCGTCGCCGAGCGCGACCGTCATTCCGGGTCGCAGACTTCTGCGTAGCGCTGCCGACAACGCGGAGCTGGTGGCCCCTGCGCTCACCGCGGCTCTTTGGGCAGGCCGAGCACTCGCTCGCCGAGGATGTTGCGCTGGATCTCGCTGGTGCCGCCGAGGATCGTCTGTGCCCGGCCGACCAACATGGCGCGGACCAGCTCCGCCTCCTCGGAGCCGTCGGACGGATCGACGCACGCATCCATGCCGAGCACCTCGGTGGCGAGGTCGCCGAGGTCCTGATCGGTTTCCGACGTCATCAACTTGAGCACCGAGAAGGCCGCCGATGACGTGTCGCCCTCGTCGATGGCTCGTTGCCAGGTGAAGCGCAGCAGCCAGGTTCGTGCCCAGAGCTTTGTCATCGCCTGCGCCAGAATCGGATCGAGCTGGTCGCGGTCGCGGGCGGCCCGCGCCATTCGGTCCAGCAACTTGAACATCGCCATCGCTTGCGAGCCCAGTGTCAATCGTTCGCGACCCAGGGTGACCATGGCGATCGTCCACCCCTGGCCGACCTCACCGATCAAGGACTCATCGGACAACTCGACGCCGTCGAAGAAGACCTCGTTGAACTTGCTCTCGCCGTCCATCTGACGCAGCGGCCGAACCGAGACTCCCTCGGTTTCCATCGGGACGATGAACATGCTCAGTCCGCGATGCGAATCTTCTCCGGTGCGCGCCAGCAGAAGACCGAAGTGCGCCGAGTTGGCCGCCGAACTCCACACCTTTTGGCCGTCGATGCACCACCCCGACGGAGTCTTCGCCGCCTTCGTCCGCACCCCGGCCAGGTCCGAACCGGCGCCCGGCTCGGAGAACAGCTGGGTCCAGACATGGTCCCCGAGGCGGATCGGCTCGAGATAACGCGTCTGCTGTTGTGGTGAACCGAATTTGATCAGGATCGGCCCGACCAGATCGATCGCGGTGATCGCCAGCTGGCGGGGGACACCCGCGCGGGCGCATTCCTCGGCGAAGATCGCCTGATAGGCGACCGAGGCGTCGGCGCCGCCGTACTCGACCGGCCAGTGCAGGCACACGTAGCTGTGCTGGGCAAGGTACTTGTGCCAGATGCGGCCGGGTTCGATGTCTTCGGCGGTCGGGGTGGGGCCATAGTTGCGAAGCCCCTGCGGCCGCGGCGCGCCGTCCAGAAAGGCACGGAACTGTGACCGGAGTGCCGCGATGTCCTGGGTCTGCTCCTGGGTAATCGACACGTCAGCGTCCGTCGAGATAGGTGCCGTACTCGTCCCTGATCGACTCCATCGCGTCGAGACGACGTGTCAGCAGCGCGATTTCGGCTTCGTGATCGGGATTGCCCGGGTCCAGACCCGCCAAACGCCCTTGGGTGCGGCCGATTTCGTCGACGAGGCGATCGCGCGCCTCGTCCTTGGTGAGCAGATCCTGATCGGTCCAGTCGGACAGCGGGAGCTGTTCGACCGGACCGTGGTCGTCGGGCGTCATGACGCTCGGGGGAAGTTGTACAACTTGCGGGTATTCAACTCGACCATCTGATGGACTTCTTCGTCGGGAACGTTCTCGAAGGCCTGGGCCGCCCGCTCGCGGCTCTGCGGCCAGTACGAGTCCGAGTGCGGGTAGTCGCACTCCCAGGTGATGTTGTCCACTCCGATCCTGTGCCGCGCCTCGACACCGAAGTCGTCCTCGATGAAGCAACCGTGGAAGTGGCGCCGGAACAGGTCGCTGGGCAACACCTCCTGATTGATGTTCTGGTAGAAGCGGTGCTTGCGCCACACGCTGTCGCAGCGTTCCAGGATGTAGGGGATCCAGCCGATGCCGCCCTCGGACAGCCCGATCTTGAGTTTCGGATGCTTGTGCAGCGCAGGGGAGAACAGCCAATCCGTCATCGCGCCCATGCTGATCGTGCCCATCAGCACGATGAACACCGCGAACGGCGCGTCGGAGGCGATCGGCGGCGGGAAGCCGCCGGAGCCGAAGTGCTGCGCCAGCACCAGGTCGGTCTCCTCGAACGCCGACCACAGCGGATCCCAGTGGTCGCTGTGCAACGACGGAAGCCCGAGTTTGTCCGGAAGATCCGGGAAACTGACGCACTTGGCGCCCTTGCCGGCCACGCGGTGCAGCTCGGCGATGCTGGCGTCGAGATCCCAGAAGGGGAGGATGGAGACCGGGACGAAGCGGTCCGGGCGCGGTGGCCGCCCACTCGTCGATGTGAAAGTCGTTCCAGGCCTGCGAGCACAGCAGCGCCAGTTCTTTGTCCTCGCCCTCGGCGAACACCGCGCCGGCGAACCGGGGGAAGGACGGAAAGCACGTCATGGCCTGCACGCCGTCGACGTCCATGTCGGCGACGCGCGCCTTGGGGTCGTAGCAGCCGGGGATCATGTCGTCGTAGCGGACCGGTTCGATGCCGTACTCCTCGGGCTGTTTGCCCGCCACGGCGTTCAGTCCGATGTACGGGATAGATGCGGCCCTCGTACTGCCACACCTGACACATCTGGCCGTTGTCGGGTCGCTGCCATCTCGATGATCTGGGGGCCGGCCTCCAGGAACTTCTTCGGGAGGCGATCACTCCACACTTTCGGGTGTTCGATGAGGTGATCGTCTACCGAGATCAACTGCATCCACGGCTGCAATGGCACGTTCGTCTCCTCCATCAGGTACTACACAAGAGCAAAACAGAAAAACATTTAGTTATTTCGGAATGAGTCTAATCAGCGGCCTGCGGCGCAGCAAGAAAACCCCGGAAATCACGCCGTGCCGAGGTCACGGGATCTTGGCTTCGGCCGCCAATCGCTCCCAGTGCTGAGCAGGTTTGCCGAACAACACTTCGTCCGTACGGGCCCGCCGCATGTAGAGATGTGCGGAGTCTTCCCAGGTGAATCCGATGCCCCCGTGGATCTGCACGTTGGCGTGGGTAGCATCGCGCAACGCCTCCGAGCAGACGGCCTTTGCCATGCTTGCGCGCCATCCTGATTGGCCGGCGTACCCTCGGCGTCGACGGCCTCCAGCGCAGCCTGTGACGCTGACCGGGCCCATTCGAGGTCGACCAGCATGTCGGCGCACTTGTGCTTGATCGCCTGAAAGCTGCCGATGGGCCGGTCGAACTGCTCCCGGGTACGCGCGTAGTCGGTGGCGATTTCGAGCACCCGTTCACAGGCCCGACCTGCTCGGCGGACAGCACCGCCAGAGCCAGGTCGGCGTTTCGTCCGATGACGACGTCAACCGGGCCGTCTCCGGACAACCGGGTGGCCGGCGCGCGCTCGAACGTAATCGTGGCCATCGGACGCGTTCCGTCAAGCACGTTCTCCTCCTGCACCGACACGCCACGTGCGGTCGACTCGAGTACGAAGACCGCTGGCTCACCCTCAGCGATGGCGGCGACGACCAGATCGTCGGCTGCCCCACCGTTGAGCACGTGTCGGACCGTGCCGTGGAGAAGCCAGCCGTCACCGCTGTGTTCGGCCGTGAGGGTCACGCCGCTGCGCTGCCACAGTCCGCCGTCTCCGGTGAGCGCGGCAGCGGCGGTGCGGTCACCCTCGACGAGTGCGGACAACCGATCGCCTGATTCGGGGTCGTGGTCGCGCAAGTCGATCAGCAAGCCGGTCGCCAATACCGTCGACGCGATGAAGGGGACGGGCGCCAATGCACGGCCCAACTCGTGGGCGACCACGCCCTGCGCCGACGCACCGTACCCGGCTCCGCCGAGATCTTCCGGCAGGCCTATCGCGGTTATCCCGACCTGCGCACAGAGCACCTTCCACAGGTCGGCGTCGAAGCCGCGGTGATCACGGTTGCCGTCGTAAGCCACTGCACGAACTCGCCCCTCGGGCGCGAGGCGCTCGCAGGCGGCGCGAACGGACTGCGCAAGCTCATCACGTTCGTCCGTGCTCAATTGTGTCATCGAGCTTCTCCTGAGATCTTTTCGGCGAGTTCGCGTTTGGCGACTTTGCCCAGGCCGGTCAGCGGGAATTCGTCGACGATGACGAGGCGCTCGGGCCACTTCTGTTTCATCAGCCCGCGCTGGTCCAGAAATGCGCACACCTCATCGAGAGTGACGTCAGCCCGACCGGGAGACCGCCGTACGACAGCGCACACCATTTCGCCACGAAGGTCGTCCGGTTGCCCGAGCACCGCGACCTCGTCGATCAGCGGATGCGCGAGCAACTCGTTTTCGATCTCGTGTGGCGCGATGTTCTCGCCCTTGCGAATGATCAGGTCCTTGACCCGGCCGGTGATCACGATGCGACCGTCCGGCCGCAGGCGGCCGCGGTCTCCGGTGCGGAACCAGCCGTCCGGCGTTGTGGCGCAGGTCCACTGGTCGGGGTCGAGATAGCCGGGAGACACATTGTCGCCGCGCAATTCGATCTCGCCTGTCTCGGCGATCCGGATCTCCGCGCCCGGGATCGGCCGACCGCAGCTTCGGGTCTGTTGTTCCTCGCTGTCGGTGGCCTCGCTGACGCATATCATCGGCGCCTCGGTCATTCCATAGGCGTGCACGACGGGCACACCCATGTGCTTGCGCACCTTGTGGTGAAGTTCGACGGGGCAGTCCGCGCCGCCGCCGATCAACATCCGCAGAGAGGGGATCACCGGATCGTCGCTGCCGGAGGCCAATTGGGCGGCGAGCAGCATTTGGTAGAAGGCCGTGCTGGCACCGGTGACGGTCACCCGGTGTTCCGCCAGCTCGAGGGGCAGTTCCGCGGCCTCGACCTTCGGCACCATCAACACGGGGAATGCGCCGATCAACGCGCAGGCGAGGTAGGCGATTCCGCCGATGTGGGCAATCGGGAAGGCAATCGTGCCGACCTCGTGCGGATGGTCGCCCAGTCCTGAAATGCGCCGCGTAGCCGCGGGCTGCGGCCAGCAACGACCCGTCGGTGTGGCGCACGGCTTTGGGTCGGCCAGTCGTGCCGGATGTGAAGTAGATCCACCTCGGCGTGCCCGCGACCACGGTCGCCGACCGCGCGGCGCTCAATCCGGGGTGCGGGTCGTCCGGCAGGGTGCGCAGCACGTCGAGGAAGTCGTCGGGCAGTTTCACGATGGGGATGTCCGCCGGGGCATCTGTCGCCGTCGACTCGTCGACTATCAACACGTCGGCTCGGGCTACGTCAAGGGCGGCTTGGACCTCGCGCCGACGGTACAGATGCAGCACAGGCGCCTGCGTCATGGGCGTGCGCGCGAGCGCCAGCATGAGCAGAGCGGCCGAACAATTCGACGGCAGTTGCCACGCGACCGTCATCCCCGCGCGGATGCCCACATCGGCGAGCCAATGCGTTCCCGCCGCAGACAGTCCCGCGACGTCGCCGACGGTCAGAACTTTGCCGTCGGTGTCAAGCAGCAGCGGATCGTCCGGGCGGTCGCGAGCCGATTCGTCGAGCAGTCCGGCGATGGTGCCAACGGTCACTGCTTGGTTTCCCCTCGGTCGCCTCTAAGCTCTAAACATTTAACCAATTTTGCGGGCTGTCCTCCAACTTTTGGCCGAGTCGGCTCACGGCTCGAGGAAATGGCCGATGACCTCGGCGGTCTCTTCCGGGCGGTCCAGCATGACGTAGGTGGAACTGCCCTCGACGGGACGTACCTCCGCGCTTGGGAAGGCCTGCGCGAGTCGCTGGGCGTGTGAAAGCGGGAACATCTTGTCGTCTGTTCCCCACACCATGAGAACGGGTTTGTCCCACTTCCTCAGCGTGTCCACCGCGGCCAGAGTGTGGCGGGAGTTCAGGTCGGCGGTGGACCTCGCAGCGTCCCGGCGGACAGCGGCGGAGGTGAGGAACCCCCCGAAGATGGCGGGCCTGCGCGCCTGTCCGATTCCGTCGCGGGTGACGGCCGTTGCGAAACCCTTCAGCCCAGGACCGGTCGTCAAACCCTTGAGCACCAGCGTGCCGACGGTCTGACTCATCGCGCACAACCGCACTAGCGGCGCAAAGGCATGCGGCGGGAAGTGCTCGAAGCTGTCACAGTTGGTGAACACCAGCCGCGACACCCGATCCCAGCCGGGCATGGCGTTCGCGACCGCGGCGAGCACGATGCCGCCCCCGGTGTCGTTGGCGACCAGGGCGACGTCGTGCAGATCGAGTCGTTCGAGAAGTCCCACGATCCGTCTGCCCGAGGCAGCCACGCCGAGATCGACGTCCGCACCGACCGGCGCGGCCTGTGCCCCGAACGGGAAAGTCGGCGCGACGCACCGGTGGGCTGTCGGCCAATCCGGTCGATGACGTCGTCCCACAGCGCACCGGTGACATACGCGCCGTGCACGAAAACCACCGCCGATCCGGAACCGACGTCGGTGTACTCGATGCGGGCGCCGTCGACGTCGACCGACAGCATCGGTCAGCCTCTCCGCGGCCCTGGCGTGAACCTGATCGGCAATTTGCGCACGGCGTACACCTCACCGGCATCCTCGAACCGCTCGTATTGGCCTGCGAGTTCGAAGTCGGGCAGGCGTTCGAGTACCTCGGCGACCATGACCTGGAACATCATCTTCGCGAAATGCGAACCGAGACAACGATGGATGCCCACTCCGAAGGCCATCTGCTTACGCGCGTTCGCGCGGTGCAGGTCCAGGTGGTCCGGGTCGGCGAAGATGTCGGGATCGCGGTTGGCGGCCGCCCACATCAGGATCGCGCGGTCGCCATCGCGCAGCGGCTGACCGTGGAACTCGCAGTCGCGGGAGACGGTGCGGGCCAAACCGAGTGTGGGAGTACATGTCCGGAGGAACTCGTCGGTGCCCGATTCAATCAAGGCGGGTTCGTTGAGCAACGCCTGCCGCAAGTGCGGATCCTGTGTCAGCCGCAGCAGGACATTTCCGGTGAAGCCACTGGTGGTGTCCATGCCGCCGAGCATCATCAGGAAGCCGTACATCGTGATCTGGATGTCGTCGAGCGGCTTGCCGTCCAGCGTGCCGCGGATGATGTCGCTGAACAGGTCGTCCCCGAGACCTTGCGCGCGCCGTTCGGTCAACTGCTTGTTGATCTCGCCGAACATCGCCATGCCTGCCGCCGCGGCTCTGTCGGGATCGTGCGAGCGGTCGTGGACCGTCGAATGCACCCAGCTGACCCAATCGTGGTAGCGGGTCTCGTCCCACTCCAGCAGGCGCAGGATGACGCGCGCGGGCAGCGGTGTGGTCAGTTCGCCGACGATGTCGCACTCGCCACGCTCGATGAACGCGTCGATCAGCTCGGTGGCGATCTCACGGGCGATGGGGCGGGCGCGCTCGGCAGAGCCGGGAGAGAACTGTCGCAGCGTGGCTTCCCGCAGTTCGGAGGTCTGCGGGGGGTCGGACTCGATGGGCAGGATGGGGAACGGCATGCCGCTGGCGGGTACGCCGACCGACGGGTAGGACCGAAACAGGTCGTCGTCGCGCGCGGCGTCGAACACCGACGAGTAATCGGCGAATGCCCAAAAACCGTCGTAATGGTCCGAATGCGCTACCGGGCAACCCGATTCGCGCATCTGACGAAATCGCGCGAAGGGATCCTCGCGGAACTCAGGCGAGTGGTGGTCGAGGTCGACCTCGGCGCGTTGACGCGAATCCGCTTGTGTCACAGTATTTCCTCGTTGATCATCTCGACAAGATCGCGACTGCTGCGGTGCCCGGCGAGCCGTAGAGCTGGGCCAGCGCGACGCGCGGGTCGTTGGGAACCTGTCGGTCTCCTGCAGTACCGCGCAGTTGGTGGACGAGTTCGTAAACCTGCCGCAGCCCGGATGCACCGACCGGTTCGCCGTTGGCCAGCAGGCCGCCGTCGGTGTTGATGGGCAACCGGCCGCCGATCTCGGTCGCACCGTCGGCCAGCAGCGCCTCCTGCTCGCCGTCCTTACAGAGCCCGGTCTCGGCCATGTGAATGATCTCGGAACCGGCGTCGGTGTCCTGCAGTTGGGCGACGTCGATGTCCTCGGGGCCGACGCCGGCCTGCTCATAGGCGGCCTTGGCGGCTTCCGCGGTGGTGCCTGCGACGATGGGCATCTCGATCGACGTGCGAAGCAGTTCGTATGCGCCGTCGCGGCGGCTGCGCAGCGCGCTCGATCTCAGGTAGATGGGTTTGTCCGTGTACTTCTTGGCGACGTCGGCGCGGCACACGACCACCGCGGCCGCACCCTCATTCGGATTGCAGTACATGTATTGCCGCAGAGGGGCATTGACCACCGGCGACGCGAGAATGGCCTCGACACTCATCGCCTTGCGCCGCCACGCGTGCGGCGCGAGCGCGCCGTTCGCCGAGTTCTTGGCTGCGACCCGGGCGAGCGTTTGTTCGCTGATGTTGTGGTCGTGCATGTAGCGCATGATCTTGCTGCCGAAGTAGTGGGTGGTCAAGAACATGCCCTGGTCGCCGTACCACTGTGGCAGGCCGGCCACCGAGGGGTCTGCGCCGAACGCGCCCCGCGGATGCTTGTCCAATCCGACGCCGACGGCGATCTCGGCTTCGCCGAGCGCCACGTCGCGCGCGGCGAGGGTCAGCAGCGAGTTGCCGGTGGCGCATCCGCTCAGGGTCGCGCGCGCGGGCAGGCCGGTCATGCCGACCAGGCCGGTGATCGCTTCCGGGTTGGCCACCTCGAGGCTGCCCGCGTACAGACTGCCCACGTCGGACCAGTCGACGCCCGCGTCGCGCAGCGCCCGCCCGATGGCCACCGCGCCCATCTCCAACGCCGATCGGTCCTGGTAGCGGCCGAAAGGATGGATTCCGACGCCGATGATCGCGATGTCGGGTGTGCTCATGCTGCTCCTTGTACGACGGCGGACTCTAACTCTATAACTATATATCTGATTCGATGTCTACAATCGCAGTGCCGCCCATCCGGGTGAAGGCGCCGCGACGAGCGAGGGCGAGAAGCGTTGAGCATTGGACTGCTGCTGGAGATGGCCGCCTCAGGTGACCCCGGTCGGGACGCCGTCGTCGCAGGTGACAGCCGGCTGACCCTCGGTCGGCTCAGCGAACTCGCCGACGGCGCGGCCGGTGTCATCGTCGCGTCCGGTGCCGGGCACGTGGCGTACGTCGGTGCGGGCGGGATCATGGCGCCGCTGCTGATCTTCGCCTCCGCGCGTGCCGCCAAGGCATACACGCCGATCAACTACCGGTTGAGCAAGGCGGGCATCGGGGAGCTGATCGCCCGGCTGCCCGACCCTCTCGTGGTCGTCGACGGTCGATACCGCGACATGGTCGGCGACCTCGGTGCGCGGGTGATCGACTCCGAGGACTTTCTGGCCGCGGCGGGCACCGCCGATCCCGTCGCGGAGTTCGCCGATCCCGACGACGTGGCGATCGTGCTGTTCACGTCGGGCACCACGACTAAGCCGAAAGCCGTGGAGCTGACACACGGCAACCTCACCAGTTACATCACCGGCACAGTGGAATTCGGCTCAGCACAAGCCGATGATGCGGCGTTGATCTGTGTGCCGCCCTATCACATCGCCGGCGTCAATGCGGCGATATCCAACTTGTACGCCGGCCGGAAGATGGTGTATCTGACCGACTTCGACGCTCGCGAGTGGGTGCGGCTCGTCGCCGACGAAAAAGTGACCACCGCCACCGTCGTGCCCACCATGCTTGACCGCATCGTCACGGCACTCGAGTCCGAGCCGGCCGAGCTCGCGTCGCTTCGCAATCTCGCCTATGGCGGTTCGAAAGTCGGACTTCCGTTGGTGCGCAAGGCCTTGGACCTAATGCCGCACGTGGGATTCGTCAACGCGTACGGCCTGACGGAGACCAGCTCGACCATCGCGGTGCTGACGCCCGCCGACCACCGCGTGTCACACGGTCATCCCGACGAGGCCGTGGCAAGGCGTCTCGGTTCGGTCGGCCTGCCCGTCCCGGGTGTCGAGGTGCAGATCCGCGACGATGACGGTCGGGTCCTGGGGCCGGGGCAGTCCGGTGAGCTCTTCGTGCGCGGTGAGCAGGTGTCGGGCCGCTACACCGGCATCGGTTCGGTTCTCGATGACGAGGGCTGGTTTCCCACCAGGGATATCGCGACGCTCGACGAGGCCGGGTACCTGTTCATCGGTGGACGATCCGACGACACCATCATTCGCGGGGGCGAAAACATCGCGCCCGCCGAAGTGGAGGATGTCCTCATTGAACATCCGCATGTGCACGAGGTCGCCGTCGTCGGCGTCGAGGACCCACAGTGGGGCCAGGCCATGGTCGCGGTGGTGGTGCCCGCCGCGGGCGTCGATCCGGACGCCGAGGAGCTCCGCGAGCACACCCGGAAGTTCTTGCGCGGGTCGCGCACCCCGGATCGCGTCGTCTTCCGCGACGAGCTACCGACGAACGCCACGGGCAAGCTGCTGCGCCGCGAGATCATCCAAAGTCTTTCTCCCGCGAACATCGACTAGTGAAGGGATACAACATGATCAAGAATGGAACCCGGCTGCGGAGCCAGGTCTGCGACGCGCAGGTCATTGTGGTGCGGTCAGCCGACAGCCTCGATGATCTGCGGTGCGGAGGCCATCCGATGGTGGCACTGGATGCCGAGACGTCGGGTGAGGTCACCCTGGATCCGCTGTGGTCTGAAGGGGCGGTGATGGGTAAGCGATATGTCGATGAAAGTGGCGCCGAGGTGCTGGTGACCAAGGCGGGCGAGGGCTCGCTGAGTGTCGGGTCGACACCGTTGACGCTCAAAGAGGCCAAGCCGCTGCCGGCGAGCGATTGATGACGACTCCCGAAGCGGCGCTGACCATTCCGGCCGGCGACATCACGATGGCCGCGGACGCATTCGGCGATCCGTCGGATCCGCCGGTGGTCTTCCTGCACGGCGGTGGCCAGACCCGACATTCGTGGAAATCGACCGCGGCGGATCTGGGCGGGCAGGGCTGGTACGCGCTCACCGTCGACCTGCGCGGGCACGGGGACAGCGGCTGGTCGCCTGACGGGTACTACGGACTCGACCGGTTCGCCGGTGATGTGATCCGCATCGGCGATTTCCTCGGTCGCGCACCGGTGCTCGTCGGCGCATCGCTCGGTGGTAATGCCTCGCTGGCGGCGATCGGCGCCCGGCCCGACCTCGCGCTGGGACTCGTACTCGTCGACGTGTCACCCTTTCTTCAGCCGTCCGGCACCAGCAGGATTCGCGACTTCATGGTTTCGCACGCCGAGGAGGGTTTCGGCTCGCTTGACGAGGTCGCCGACGCCGTCGCGGCCTACCTTCCCCACCGGCCGCGACCCCGAAGCCTCGACGGCCTCCGGAAGAACCTTCGGCAGCGCGACGGCCGGTTCTACTGGCACTGGGATCCCGCGTTCATGGCTCAGCCCACAGACCAAGCGGTGCAACGTGATCAGCTCATCGACCCGGCTCGGCTCGGTGCGGCGGCGAGCAGTTTACGGTTACCCACGCTGCTGGTGCGGGGCGGCGAATCCGACGTGCTCAGCGTGGACGATTCGGTCCGCTTCCTGGAATTGGTGCCGCACGCCGAGTTCGCCTCAGTCGCAGGCGCGCACCACATGGTGGCCGGCGACGACAACGCCGTGTTCGAAGAGGTACTCGGCGACTTCCTCGAGCGGCGTATCCGGTCGCGACTTCGGTTGCTGGGCAGGTAGTTTCGTCGATTTGGACGTGCGCCTCAATTGTTCGACGGTGGTGGTTGGGGTTCGAAGGGGTGGTACCACTTCCAGCCGAGGCGTTCGCCGGAGGGTCCGCGGTAGGGGGCCACGGCGGGTGGGGGTTGGGTGGGTGGTCGGGCCAGCGATCCGGCGTGGAGTTCGTTGCCGTCGGTGTCGGTGACTTTGAGGCGGCGGGCGGGTCCGGTGATGGTGATCAGGCCGCGGTGGTGGGCGCGGTGGTGATACGGACAGAGCAGGATCAGGTTTTCGAGTTCGGTTTCCCCGCCGTCTTCCCAGTGTTTGAGGTGGTGGGCGTGCAGCCCGCGGGTGGCCCCGCATCCGGGGACGGCGCAGGTGCGGTCGCGGTGTTCCAGTGCTCGGCGCAGGCGGCGGCTGATGGTGCGGGTGGTGCGCCCGGATCCGATGGGTTGCCCGTCGCGGTGGAACCAGACTTCGCAGGTGGCGTCACAGCTCAGGTATTGGCGGTCGGCGTCCGACAGCAGCGGGCCCAGATGCAGTGCGGCGATGCGCTCGGTGAGATCGAGGTGGACCACGACGGTGGTGTGGGCGCCGTGCGGCCGGCGGGTGGCGTCGGCGTCCCACCCGGCATCGACGAGCCGCATGAACGCATCGACGGTGTTGGGAAATGGTGGCCGCTGATCTGATGCGCGCCGCGCCGGTGTCGTGATGGCTCGTCGTCGTCGTTGTCGTGATCATCGTCGGTGGCGTGGTCGCGCTTCCATTCGGCGATCAGCGCGTCCTGGTGTGACTGAAGGGTGGCATCGAAGTTCGCCGCTTCCACGGTGGGCAGGGTGATGCGATAGCTGGTGGACTCCGTCGGTGCGTGGTTTTGGTGAACGAGCGTTGCGGTTCTGTCCTGGGGTCGGGTGTGGGCCGGGGTTCGAGTTTGACGGCGGTGCGTAGTTGGCTGACCGAGGCGTGTCGGCCAACTGCGCATAGTGCTCATCGGATCCCGCGGCGGCTCTGCCGGCGATGACGCCGACCTGATCCAGCGACAGCCGGCCCTCGCGCAGCGCTTGCGTGAAGCGGGGGAATTCCTCGATCCGGTTGGCGATGGTGGTGATGGTTTTGGCGTTGGTGGGCGAGCAGCCGAGTTTCCA
Organism: uncultured Actinomycetota bacterium; assembly: GCA_963793055.1. Lineage (GTDB taxonomy): Bacteria > Actinomycetota > Actinomycetes > Mycobacteriales > Mycobacteriaceae > Mycobacterium. The sequence goes on from CAWBYS010000010.1 coordinate 451,510, forward strand.
AGCGATCAGCGCCGTCACTGACCGCGCGCCGGTGGATCCGCAGAGCTCGTCTCGTTCCATCTCCGCGGCGATCTGCACGATCCGCGCGTCGATGGCGTTGCGTTGCCCGGCCAACTCCGACAACTCGCCGAACAACACCTCGAGCCGATCACCAACACGGTTGACCACCATGTTGGGCGCGACGGGCGAGGACATGACCCCATCAAAGCAGCAAGGTCCGACAAATCTTGCGGCGGCAGGGCTGCCTACGACTGCGTCGCCTCGAACATGATGGGCAGGTGCGACACCGAGCGCACAGTGCCGCCCGGATAGACGGGCTCGTCGCCGGGTGTGATGCGGTAGTCGGCGATGCGGCGGTGGAATTCCTCGAGCGCACAACGCAGTTCGAGACGAGCCAGATGTGAGCCCAGGCAGCGATGAATCCCGCTGGCGAACGCGATGTGCCGGTTGGGCGACCGATCGAACTTGACCTCCATCGGATCCGGATGGTTATTCTCATCCAGATTTGCTGCGGCCCAGAGCAGTTGAAGGTAGTCACCGGCCTTGACTTCATAGCCGGACGGAAGAGTGAAGTCTTCGGTGGCCAGCCGGTGGCCCCACTGGACGGGACTCTCGTAGCGCAGCAGCTCTTCGACCGCCGCGGCGATGTTCGCCGTTTCTCGGACCTCGCGCTGCTCTTCGGGGTGCCGCGCGAGGCGGGCGAAGATGCATGACAACGCACCGGTGACGGTATCCAGGCCCGCGATCATCAACAGGAAGAAGATGTTGAGCAGTTCCAGGCGTTCCAACCGTCCGTTGTCGCCCTCCGCCGACTGAAGGGCAGACAGTAGCCCCGGGTACTTCTCGGGTGAATCCTGCCGGACGTCGAGTTGCTCGTTGAGGTATCCCATCATCCGGACTGCCGCATTGATGCGCAGCTCGTTGTTCGCTTCCGGCGATCCCCCTTGCGGGTGAATGACGTCGTTCTTGAACTCCAGGAAGAACGGTCGGTCCTGCTGCGGCAGGCCGAGCAGGTCGACGAAGATGATGGTCGGAAGGGGAACGCAGAAGGCTTGGTACAGCTCGACTTCCCCGCGATCGATGAACTCGTCGATCAGCGAGTTGGCCAGCCGGCGCACCACCGGCTCGAGGTTGGCGATCTGCGAGTTCTTCGCCTTGGGGGCGAACAGCGGATCCAGGATGCGGCGAAACCTGGTGTGCTCCGCACCGTCGATATCGAGCGGGATGAGACGTTGTCCGTCTGCCATCGCCGGGCCCGCGTCGCCGTTGCCCAGCACCGCCGGGTGCTGATTGATGAAGACGATGTCGTCGTGGTGGGCCACGATCAGCGGATAGCTGTCGTCGCGGTTGTACACCGGACAGGCCAGGTACTTCGGAAAGACCTCCGTCTGAGGGGACTCCAGCGCCGATTCCTCGTCGAGCGGGTCGTTGTCCACCTGATAACGCTGCGTCACCGAACATCACCCTTCATGAAAGTCATCGCTGCAGGACTGTCTTGACGCGGACGAACTCGTCGATGCCGGCCTTGCCGCCCTCGCGGCCGAACCCGCTGATGCCGTTCCCGCCGAACGGCGCGAAGTGCGTCGTGCACGTGCCGGTGTTGACCCCCACGGTCCCCGAGTTCAACTGTGCCACCACGCGTTTGATGCGGCGATCGTCGCGCGTCTGAATGTAGTTCGTCAGGCCGTAGGGGGTGCCGTTTGCGATCCGGACGGCGTCTTGTTCGGTGTCGAACGGAATCACCGACAGCACGGGTCCGAACACCTCACGCTGAGCCAGGTCGCTGGCCGGATCGACGTCGACGAACACCGTCGGCATCATGAAGTAGCCGTCGGCGAGTTCACCGTCGGCACGCTTGCCGCCGACCAGCAGCCGCCCCGACCGATCGGCGATCGCCGCATCGACCATGCCCTGCACGCGATCCAGGGCGGCGGCATTGATCAGCGGTCCCACATAGTTGGCGGGGTCCAGCGGGTCACCCGTGGTGATCGCGGTGGCGATGGCTTCCACTCTGCCCAGGACGTCGTCGTAGATCGACCGTGCCACAAGCAATCTGGTCGGTAGTGCGCAGCCCTGACCGCTGTTCGCCATCGCGAACATGCAGGAGAACGGCAACGCCTCATCCAGGTCGGCGTCGTCGAACACGATGTTGGCGCCCTTCCCGCCGAGTTCGAAGACCAGCGGCGTCAGGTGATCGGCGGCACCACGCATGATGGCCTGCGCCGTCGGGGGTCCGCCGGTGAAGGTGATCTTGTCGACTCCGGCATGCCGCACCAGCGCGTCGCCGGCATCGGGCCCGCCGGTGACGACGTTGATGACGCCGTCGGGGATGCCTGCCTGACGGGCGAGCTCGACGAACACCATCGCGGTGAACGGCGTGGACTCGGCAGGTTTGAGGACGACGGTGTTGCCTGCGGCCAGTGCCGCGGGAAGCTTCATCGCCAGGGACAGCAGGGGAGCGTTCCAGGTGATGATGACGGCCACCACGCCATAGGGCTCGGTCAGCGTGTAGACGAACCCGTCGGTGTCGTTGGACGCAGCGACCTCGCCGACCAGTTTGTCCGCCCAAGCCGCGTAATAGGACGTCCAGTCGTAGGCGAGTTGCGCGAAGGACGCGGCGTACTGCGCGGGCATGCCGTTCTCGAGGACCTGGATCGGCTGCCACTTGTCGTAGTCGCGGATGAGTTGAGCAAAGCGCAAGAGCAGATCGCGGCGGTCGGCCGGGCGGATGGTCCGCCACGACTCCAACGCCGCGCGCGCGGCGCTCACCGCGTCGTCGACGTCACCCGGGCCGGCCATCGGCACCTGCGCCTGCACCCGGCCGGTGCTCGGGTTCACATGCTGAAAGTCATTGGCCGAACCCGTGTCTCGCCGTTGTGAACCCACGACGAGTTGGACCGGCGGGAGGATCCGCGCTGCCAGGTCGGTGTGGCGGGTGATCAGCGATTCGGTCAGCGAAACGGTCATGGCTCACGCTATGACGCGTGTTCGGAGGCTGTCCACGAATTCCGGGTGCATGCACCGAGAACCGTATTTTCGGCGGTCATACATCGATCGGCGAGGCCAGGTCGGTGCTGGTCGGGGTGCGGCAGGCTGCGGCGTATTCCTGGCGCAGACGTGTCACTAGTTCCGCGACCGAGGGGATGTCGTCGATCAGATCCATGCCTTGTCCCGCGGACCAGACGTTCTTCCACGGCTTCACGCCCTCGGGAAGATGGGAGTAGCCGATCCTCTCAGGCTTCGGCAGATCCGCCGGATCCAGGCCCACCGCGCTCATCGAGCGGGTGAGCCAATTGCCCGGAATGCCCGCGATATCGGGGGTGTACATCAAGTCGCCGGAGGTACCGTCGGCGATCATCGCCTTGTATTCGGGTCTGGCCCGCGATTCCTTGGTGGCGATGAATCGTGTCCCCATATAGGCCAGGTCGGCGCCCAGCACCTCAACCGCCCGGATGGCGGCACCATTGGACACCGCGCCTGCGGCGATGACGACTCCGTCGAACATGCTGCGGATCTGCGGAATGAGCACCAGGGGACTGACCGTGCCCGAGTGCCCGCCGCCGCCGGCGCCGATGCAGGTGAGGCCGTCCACGCCGGCGGCGATGGCCTTCTCGGCGAACCGTATCGACGTCACATCGTGAAACACCCGGCCGCCCCGATCGTGCACTCGGTCGGCCAACGCGGCCGGATTGCCCTGCGCGGAGATGATGATGTCGACTCCGTAGCGCGCACACAGGTCGAGTTCGGCGGCGAGCTCGTCCTCGGCGAAACGCGTGGCGAGGTTCACCGCCAGTGGTCCGATGCGCGCGTCCGGATGCGCATCGGCGTGCGCGTCGAGGTCCTCGCGAATCTCCCGCAGCCAACTCTCGAAGGTGTCGACCGTCCGTGCGTTCTGCCGGGGTAGCGCACCCAGAATCCCCGACCTGCAGGCCGCGGCCACCAACTCGGGGCCGGACACCAGGAACATCGGCGCGCACACTGCGGGCAGGACGAGCGAGGCACGCAACCCTGGGTCGAGTGCCATCAGATCCCGCCACCTTCGGCGGCGCCTGCCAACTCGGCCTTGGCGACTTTGCCCATCGCGTTGCGCGGCAGCGTAGGCATCACCACGAAGGCGTCGGGCACCTTGCCGCGGCTGAGCAGTTCGCGCGCGCGAATCCGCAAGAACTCGTCGGTCAGCTCCTGGCCGCCGGCGGCTGGCTCGACGAACGCGACGATGCGCTCGCCCAGCCTGCGGTCATACCGGCCCACCACCGCGACGTCGCGAACACCCGGAATCTCGGCAAGCACCGCCTGCAACTCCGTCGCGGTCACGTTCACTCCGCCGCGGACGATCACGTCGGATTTGCGGGCCGTGACATGCAATGCGCCTGCGCCGTCAAGGAATCCGAGATCGCCAGTGGCAAAAGCGGTCTCGTTGGCATCGCGTGGATGCAGGCATCCGTCGGACCAGATACCCAGCGATGGCCGGTAGACGCCAGCCCACGGGCCGTCAGACGCAGCTGCGACCCAGATCTCTCCTTCGGTGCCCACGGGCAGTTCGCGCCCTTCGTCGTCGCGAATCGAGATGCGGACATGGGGCAGCGGCGTACCGCTTGCGCCGGGAGTGTGCGAGGCTGCCGCGTCCTCGTGACAGACCACGGCCGGAGCCTCCGACAGTCCGTAGGAGCCGGTGAGGCGTCGGGCGAACTTCGCCTCGAATTGCCCGCGCAGTTCCTCGGCGAGGCCGGACGCACCACACTCCGCCACGGTCAACGAGGCCAGTGAATCGGGTTTGATCGCGGGTATGTGCACGAGGTCGTAGACGATGGCGGGCACCAACGCGCGTATACGGGTCAGGCCGCCGTCGCGGACCGCTGCGGCGAGTTCGGTGGCGTTGCGCGGGGAGATCAGGATCGCCGTCGCACCTGCCGCGAGGGCCGCCAGCGGCCCCACGATCATCACGTTGAGGATGGACAGCGGAAGGCTGACGCCGACGCGGTCGTCGCGGCTCAGGGTCCTCTGCGCCGAGCAGGCCGCGACCAGCGAGATTCCGGCGCGGCTGTGCACGAGTGCCTTCGGCGTGCCCGTGGTCCCGCTGGTGAATGCGATGGCACACGGCGCCGTTGACTCGGGTAACTCGACATGCGGGTCGGCGTCGTCAGCCCGTCGCACGGCATCGAGGTCCCGCTCGCCGACCACCAGTCGGGCGCCGACCGTGTCGAGCTGACGCCGACATTCGGCAGCAGGTGCGTTGGGGTTGATCCCGACCCATATCGCGCCGATGGTCGCGCTGGCGAGCAGCAGCTCGACGGACTCGACCGAGTTGGCAAGCGACACCGCCACCCGGTCGCCGCGGCCGACGCCTCGGCCCACCAGCCAGCCGGCCAGCGCGCGCACCCTGGCTCCTAGATCTCGATACGTCACCCTTCGATGTGCGTCGGCCAACGCGACGGTGGCTTCGTCGACACGCATGACGTCGAGGAGGTCGGGCACGTCATCACGCTAAGGCCGCCGACGCCACGTCACCACGGAGTTGGGCGAGAAGCGGATTCTCGGTCCGCGCGCCGCCAGCCCCTAGAGTGACGTCATGCCGTCGCCCGCTGTCAACGCTGATCAGGAGCGCAGTCAGCTGCTCGGTGCCGCGAAGGAGGTCCTCGACCGAAGCGGCTGGTGGGGCTTCAAGGTCGAAAGTGTCCTCAAGCAAGCGCGGCTGTCCACCCGCAGCTTCTATCGTCACTTCGAGAAGAAATCCGACCTGCTGCTCGCTCTGCTCGAACGCGAGTTGGGCGGGGCCGCCGTACATCTGCGTAGGGTTACCGCGACCGATGTCAGCCCGTCCGACCGGGTCCGCGCGTATATCGCGGCCACCATCGACATGGCGTACGTCGAAGAGCTGGCCAAGCCGTCGTCGCTGTTCGCCGCGCACTGGCGCGAGTTGCTGCCCGAATACCCGGAGGCGATCGACCGGTGCACGCAGGAGATGATCGCCCCACTGGCAGAAGCGATCGAGGACGGATTGAAGGCCGGCGACTTCGTCTCGACAGACCCGATGGCCGACGCCACGGCAATCTTCTATCTGGTCTCCGGGATGACCGCTGATCAGGCCACGCTCGGGGGACGAACACCGCGCGCGGACATCGAGCACATCGTGATGCCGTTCATCACGCGGGCGGTCGGCCTCAACTGACCCGTTGGATCATGTTGTCCATCGAGGTTCGCGTTTCTCGGCGAAGGCTCTGGGCCCCTCGGTGAAATCCGGGTGCTGCCAGTGCAGCTTGACCAGCCCGTAGCAGTATTCGACGGCTTGCGAGTAGGGCATCTCCACCGAACTCCACACCGCCTGCTGGGACAGCGACACCGCATGCGGAGAATTCGACGCGATGTCGCGTGCGATGGTCTCGGCGGAAGCGATCAACTCGTCTGGGCCGACCACCTCTTCGACCAGACCGAGCTGGTAGGCCCGGTCCGCGCTGAGCCGGAAGTTGCGGCCCTGCAGGGTCATTCGCAACGCCGTGCCCAACGGCAACCGCTTTGCCAGACCGACGTTCTCGACACCGCCCACCATTCCGACGTTGACGTGCGTGTCGAGGAACGCGGCATCCGAGCTGGCGATGACGATATCGGCGTCGGCGACGAAGTGCAGACCCGCGCCCGCGACGACGCCGTTGACCGCGCATATCGTCGGTTTCCACACCCCGTTCTGTCGGGATGTCAGGAAGATCTCCTGGCTTGCGCGGCCCATCCCGACACCGACCGAACCGCGCTCGCTGACACCGACCAGATCTGCTCCGGTGCAGAAGTGTCGACGGCCGGTGCCGGTGATCAATACGCACCGGATGTCGGGGTCGTCGGCGATCCTGCGCCAGGTTTCGCGGAACCAGGGCATCATCGGAGCAGTTAGCGCGTTACCGCGCTCCGGCCGGTTCAGCGTGATCCTGGCGATGTGATCGCTGACGTTGAACAACACGTCGTCGGTCGCGGCAGTGGACATCGTGGACCTTTCCGGTGCTCAGATTCCGACCAGCTGTGCCGGCCGCTCGAGGTGAGTAGCAGCGCCATCTCAGCCCCCGCTGAATCTGGGCTGGCGCTTCTCGGTGAACGCGCGGATGCCTTCCTTGAAGTCGGCGCTGCGGATGGTGGCCTCGACGCCGTCGGCCTCGGCGCGCAGCGCGTGCGCCAAATCTGCTGGCGCCCTGCTGTTCAGGAGATCTTTGGTGTGGCCGAGGGAGAACGTCGGCCCGCACGCGAGCTCTTCGGCCAGCGCCAACGCGGCGGCGTCGAGCCCATCACGTTCGACGACGTCATCGATGAGGCCCCACTCCAGTGCGGTCGCGGCATCGACCTCAACGCCGCGCAGCAACATCTGTCGCGCGCGCCGCACGCCGACCAGTCGGGGCAGCAGGAACGAGCCGCCGCTGTCGACCGAGAAGCCCAGCTTGGCGAATCGTTCGACGAATTTCGCGTCGTGTGCGGCTATGACGAAATCGCACACGACGGCCAAGTGCAGACCCAAGCCGATCGCGCTGCCCTGCACCGCGCTGACGCACGGCACCCGACAGTCCCACACCGCCTCGATGAGCCGGTGCGCGCCGGCCTCGAGCCCTCGGACCATGTGTCCGACCCGGGGTTTGGTCTTGTCGGCGTTCGCGACGCGCAGGTCCGCGCCCGCGCAGAAATGCCGCCCCTCGCCGCGAAGCACGACGGCTCGGACCTCGCCACCGTCGACGGCCCCGATCTCATCGGCCAGCGCAGCGCAGTCCTCTTGACGCAGCGAATTGCCGGCCTGCGGTCTGTCGATCGTCAGCACCAGCACCCCTCGGCGGGTCTGGCTGCCGATCGCCTCACTCAACGCGACCGCCCGCCGTCAACTCGCCGTGGCGTTCCATCATCTTGATGGCGTCCCGCCGCAGTTCGGCGGGCGGATCGGGGAGAAGCGCAGCCCCGTGTTCGCGACTGGGCAGTGCGATCGTCGCATCGGCCTGTGCGGTGGTTTCGCCGCGTTGGTTGCGGACCTCGACCGACACATCGACCAGTGCCAAGCCGTCGTCGTCGCGTTTCCCGTCGACGCGTCCGGTCAGGTACTGAATGTCGCCGTGGTAGTTGAACTTCCGAATCTCATCGTGCTGACGCACCACAACCGCGTCATCGCCCATCCAGTCGGTGAGGAAATGGTGGATCCAACACTCGCGCAGCACCCCGTAGTCGTAGGCACGAGGGTTGCCGATGGCCTTGGCCCAGTCGGAGTCCCAGTGCACCCGCTGGGCGACATCGGGCACCCCGTATTCGTTGTCGATGTAGAACGGCGCGATCCTCTGCCGATTGCGGTAGGCCAGCCTGCCGGTCTTGAGCCCGTAGGGCACGAAACCGTACCCGCCCGAATGGAAGACGATCATGTCGGTCGTGGTCAGCGGGCCCTTGGCCATCATGCCCATCTCGTCGCCGACCGCGACATCCTCCCAGAACCGCGGCTGCGATCCGCGAACCTCCTCCGCGGCGTAGATCTTGTCGAGTTCCTCGATGTCCTGCTTCGTGTAGGACGGTTCCTCGATCGAGCTGTACTTGCCCTTGTCGCGCGCCTTCTTACGTTCGGTGTAGATGACCAGGGTCCGATAGACGCCGACGACCTCCGCGTGTTGATTCATCTTGACGTCGCGCAGGATTCGGATGATGGAGCGGCCGGCGAACTCGGACTGCTTCTCCTCGACGGATTCCAGACCCGAGAAGCTGTACAACGTGTCCCCGGGATGAATTGGCCGGTACCACTCCCACGTCCCGCCCGATACGAACGCGTGGATCCCGCGATAGCTGCCGCCCCTGAGCTCCTTGGGCAGCTTGTCGCCGCGCAGGGGCGAGTTGAGGACCGCCGCCATGATCTGGGGCGCAACCTGGGTTCCCCACCGCGTCGACGGGCCATGCGCCGGATCGGTGTAGAGCGGATTGTCGTCACCGTAGCTGCGCGCGAAATTGCGAATCGCTTCCGGCGTCGCGGTCGAAAGCAGTTCCTCGCTGCGGGAGGCCGCCCACACGCCGAGGGCGGCGCGGTCCTTCTCCAGGTCGGCCTCATCGATCTCGGCTTTGGTCGCGTCCTCGAACCGCGATTCGGATTCGCTCGTCTGTGTCATGCGATACTCCCCACTGTGCTTCGGCACTTATTGGTCATGCGGCGAATTCCCGCTGGGCAGACAACATTCGGTGTGCAGTCAGCGCCCTACGCAGATGCATATGGACGTCGAGCTCCCACGAGTACCCCATCGCACCGTGCAGATGCAGCGCCCGTTCGAAGGTGTCGATAGCCGATTTGGTCACCCAACGCGCGGCCGCGGCCACGTCCGATGCTGCGGTACAACTTCCTTGATCGCACGCATCGGCTGCAAAAAGCACTGCTGCACCGGCCTGTTCAGTGGCGGCATACATGTCGGCGACTGTGTGTTTGACGGCCTGGAAGCTGCCGATGCTGCGGCCGAACTGCTCGCGGTCGCATACATACGCGACGGTCTCCTCGAGTACTGCACGCATTCCGCCCGCCAATTCGCTGACCATCAGGAGCGCCAGCTCGTCGGCGACCCTCCTGGTGGTGCTGGTCGGAAGCCGCACAAGCGCGGCGATGGGTGTGCGGCGCAACTCGCAGGTGAATGTGGGCCGGGTCGGATCGACCTCGCTGCGTTGGACACTCGCGGGTAGCGCTGACCGGTGGACGAACGCCAACGCCGAATCGGTGAACACCGCCACCAGGTCGCTGAGGTTGTCATCGGCCACGACGAGCCGACCGGTGACCGTGCCCTCTGCGGTCACGGTCAGGCGACTGAAGTCGGAGAAAGAGACGATCAGTGACCCGTCGAGGAGGGCATCGCGCAGCCCGACAGGACCGCGGTAGCGGTCGAGTGCGTGCGCAACGACGATGGCTGTGCCGGCCTGCTCCGGTGCCAGCCACGCTCCCAGCTTCTGAGCCACCGCGGTCGCGGCGCGCAGGGTGGCGCCGATCCCGTGTGGCTCATCGACCCGCAATCCAGGCAGCCCCATTGCGCACAGCGCCGCCCAACGATCACGATCGGCATCGGCTCGGCGCCCGAAGAAACCGTCGAGCGCCGCGACGAACTCGACGACGTCAGAGTCTGTCGCGCAATCCATGCTTTTTCGCACCTCCACACTCAGACAACTCCGCGAATCGCGTCCACGGCAATACCTGACCGGCCGGTACAGCGAAAATTCGGCTTTCACGTCGAACCGCCGAAAGGGGGTGCATCGCGGCGAGGGGGCCTCGTACCGTCGGACGCGTGGGCATCAGTGGTCTATTGACGCGCTGCGCGGCCGCGGCGTGCGATGCGACCGCGGTGATCAACGGCGGGCAGCATACCTACGGCTCGCTTGCCTCGGCCGCGCGCGTAGTCGCGGATGGCTTGCCGTCGGGTACCCGCGTCCTGGTCGAACTCGATAACACCGCGGCGTCGATCGTGGCGATCCACGCGGCATGGATGGCGGGATGTTCGGTGGTGTCCGCCAGTCATATGGTCCCGGCTGCCGAGGTTCGTCGTCGTGCCGCAACGACGGGTGCCTCAGCGATCTTGAGGCCAAAGGGTCCGGATGGGCTCGAGGTCGCGGCTCAGGACACCGGAGTGCGAACGCCGGCGCCCGCCGAGGAGGCGCTGGTGATGTTCACCTCGGGAACCACCGGCGTACCCAAGGCTGCGTCGCTGACCTCTGCCGCGCTGCGTGCCAGTGTTGCGGGTATCGCCTCCGGAAGTGGCATCGGCGCCGACGGCCGATTGCCTCGCTTCCCCGCTCGCGACCCTCAATTGATCCTGGTGCCGCTGGCGCACATGGGAGGACTGCTCGGCTCACTGAGCGCGTGGTGGCTCGGAAAGCCGGTGCTGCTGGCCGAGAAGTTCTCGGCGAGCGTGGTTTTCGATCTCGTTCAGCGTTACCGCCTCGGGGTCCTGAAGCTCACGCCGGCGATGGTCTGGGATCTGGTGCAAGCCGATCACAACGGCCCCCTTCCGGGCATAACCAGTGCGACCGTCGGGACGGCGGCACTCCCGGAGAGCACGCGAATCGCTTTTGAGCGCAAGTTCGGTGTGCCGATCCTGCGCAACTACGGGCAGACCGAGTTCGCGGGGGCGATCGCGTTCGAGCGGCCGACCGACGTCGCTGCGGGCATCCGGCCCGAGAACACGGTGGGCCGCGTGGCGCCGGGGGTGGAGGTGGCGATCGTGAACGGCGACGGCAACCGTGTACCGGTCGGCGAGGTAGGAGAGATCACCGCGCGTGCGAAGTCCGCGATGTCCGGATACCTCGGCGCCGACGGAATGCCCGCCGAACCGGGCGGCTGGCTGCACACCGGTGATCTGGGATTCCTCGACACAGACGGTTTTCTTTCCGTGGTGGGCCGCCTCCGCGACACCATCATCTGCGGAGGTTTCAACGTCTATCCCGCGCAACTCGAAGCGGCGCTCAACAACGTTGATGCCGTGGCTGATTCGGCTGCAGTCGGACTCGCCGATGACCGGTTGGGGCAGGTGCCGGTGGCCGTGGCGGTGCTGAACCGGCCAGATGGTGTGACAGTTGACGGCATCCGGGCCGAATTGCGATCCGCACTCGCACCGTACGAGGTGCCGCGCAAGATTCTCATAGTCGACGAGATCCCGAGGTTGCAGACGGGCAAGGTCGATCGCAGCGGCGTCGCGGCGTTGTTCGGGGAGCATCCGTGAAAACCGAACCTTGCGCCGATAGTGATTTCCACGCCGAACTGCGCGAGTGGCTTGCCCGACACCCACCGCCGCGCAAGACACTGCACCCCACGGGACTGAGTCGCGATCCGCAAGCAGAAGAGATCACCGACCTTCGGCGGTGGCAGAAGTTGATGGCAGAGGCCGGCTACGCCGGTGTCGCATGGCCGCCGGAGTACGGCGGCCGTGGAGCAACACCGATGCAGCAGTTGATTTTTCACGAGGAGCTGCAGCGCGTCGGCGGCAGCGCGTCACTGTTCTTTGTCGGGCTGTCACACGCTGGTCCGACGCTGATCGAGCACGGCACCGACGCTCAGCGTCGGCAGTGGTTGCCTGGCATCCTCAGTGGCGACATCATCTTCGCCCAGTGTTTCTCCGAGCCCGGCGCGGGCTCGGACCTTGCCGCGATATCGACACGCGGCGTCATCGACGGCCAGGAACTCGTCGTCTCCGGCCAGAAGCGCTGGAGCACCCGCGCCCAGCACGCCGATCTGTGTGAGCTTCTGGTGCGCACCGACGCGTCCGATAGGTACGGCGGACTCACGTATCTGATCGCCGATCTACGCTCTGATGGCGTCACGGTTCGGCCGATCAGGTCGATCACCGGTGCGGCCGAGTTCTGCGAGATCTTCTTCGACGATGCGCGGATTCCGCTGGCGAATGTGATCGGCGAGATCGGCGGCGGCTGGGCGGTTGCCAACACCACGCTCATGTATGAACGCAGTACCGCGTTCGCCCCGACCATCATCGGACTGCAGCATGTGGTGGCCGACCTGGCGAAAGTGTGCGCCAATGATGCCGTGCTGCGTCAGCAGGCTGCCGAACTGGCCGACGACGTGTTCGCCGCCCGCGCACTGCTGTACCGATGTGCCGCCGAACAGCAGGCGGACGGTGCACCGGGGCCGGCCGGTGGCGCGCTGAAACTCATTGCCACCGAACTGAATCACCGGATCCGCCGTTTGCAGGCCTTGATCGATCCGGGTGCGGTCGTCGACTACCTCGAATCGTTTGGCCTTCGCATCGGCGGCGGCACGTCGGAGATCCAGCGCAACATCGTGTCCGAACGGATCCTCGGATTACCCAAGGACCCGCGCCGCTAGGCGTTCGCCAGCACCGGCGGCTTGACCGCATTCGGATCGGGATTGGCGATCGGCAGTCCCATGAATCGTCGGACGTTGTCGCCCATGAAGTCGTAGGTGCGCCGGACATCCATGCCCTCCGCGTACTTCCAATAGCCCTTCGCCTCGGCCAGGCCCTCGGGGTGCGGCCAGTCCGACCCGAACATCACCTTGTCCCACCCGACGGTCTGTACGACGTCGGCTACCTTGCCTTCCCAGAACGGGCTGACCCAGACATTGCGGCGAAACACCTCGTGAGGATGCTCGGGGAAGTTCTGCGGCATCTTGTTGTACGTCGACTGCAGATCGTCGAAAAGCGGCTTGATCCAGGCGCTTCCGTTCTCCACGCTGGCGATCCGAAGCTTCGGGAACCGCGTCAGCGTTCCGTGGCAGATCATGCTGGTCAGCATGTCGGCGATCTCGCGGTGGCCCAGCGCCGTCCACTTGAAGGCTGACATCTCGAACGCGCTACTCGTTGACGGAGGCTCCCACTTGTCGATGTATTCCTGCAGCGGAGGCTGGCTGGCGTGCAACACAATCGGCAATCCCGCCGCCTCGACCTCGCGCCAGAACGGGTCGAACTCGGGCAGCGCGGGGGAGCGCCAGCCCTTGTAGCCGTACACGGGGGCCGGCTTGATCAGAGCGACCTTGGCGCCGTTGTTCAGGATGTACTCAAGCTCGCGAAGCCCCTCGTCGAGGATGCCAAGATTGATGACCGGGGTTGAGAAGATCCGGTTGGCGTGGCTGAAGCCCCAGTGCTCGAGCATCCACTGGTTGAGCGCGTGAACGATCGCCGCAGTCAGCTCCGGATCCTCGGCGGATGAGTGTTCGACAAGGTTGGCCAGCGTCGGGTAGTTCAGGCAGGCGTCCACGCCCTGGCGGTCGAGTTCGGCGAGCCGATCCTCGGGGTTGCGAGCCCCAGGCGGTGTGTCGATGCCGCGGCCGGACATCTCGCGCATCGACAGCCCCTCAGGGTTCTGGCCGGAGTAGAACTTCTCGTGCGCGCCGGGTGCCGCGACCCGTTCGAACGTCGGGTTCGGCATGTAGTCGGTGATCCTGTTGAGGATCGCGATCCGGGTATGCCTGCCCATTTGCACGAACTGCACCTTCGGCTTGAACTCGTCGGGCAGATATCGCGTCAACGCGTCGGGCATCTCGTACATGTGCTGATCGGCATCGAAGATCGGTGCGTCGGTGAACTGCGTCATTGGTGCGTGCCTCTCACTGCTCGGCTAGGGCTTGGTTATGAGCTTGATTTAACTTGACGATGATGTCAAGTCTTAACCGTGTTATCGCCATGGCCTGCGGTGATTGCACTTGACAGTAACGTTATATATGGTCTCAGCATGACCGTGACCTCGGCGCCCGTCGGGCAACTGGACGGCGGCCGTGGCGAACGGACCCGCGCCGCCATCCTGGATGCCAGTCGCACGTTGTTTTTGGAGCGTGGCTTCGCGGGCACGCCGATCAACGCGATCACCGAGGCGTGCGGCATTTCGCGGGCCGGCTTCTACACTTACTTCAAGGACAAGCGAGAGATCTTCAACGTCCTCGGCAAGACCGCGTATCACGACGTCCTCGCCGTCATCGCCGAATGGGCGGACGCTCGAGAACCCTTCGGCCCGGAGGACATTCGGGCCTGGGTGGGCCACTACTTCGACTACATGGACGACCACGGCGCCTTCGTGCTGGCGTCAGCGCACTCGGCGCCCGACGACAATGAGTTCCGAAACTCGCGCAACCGCATGGAGACTCGGGCGTCATGGAAGCTAGGGCAGGCCATTGCAGGCAACAGTGCGCATTCGCCGGATGTCATCGGTGTCGCGGTGATGGGCCTGCTCGACCGGGCTTGGCACACGGTGCACAGGCAGACCGTGGCCGTCGATCGCGACGAAATGATCGCGGTGGTCGCCGAGATGATTATCCCGATGGCCCAACATTGACCAGTACGGCCGTCGCCCTCGATTGCAATTTCAAAAGCCCATAGCTCGTACGGGAACGCCATTCCCAAAGGGGGCGGAGATTAGTGCATCGGACAGCTCACCGAGGCGCAATTCCGGCCGCGTCCGGGTGCACCGCAGGGGCCGAGAGTCCGGTCAAAATCAGCGCAACCACCTGGTCGCGCACCTCATCGAAGTCGGTATCCAGCCGACCCCGGATGCGTGCTTCGAGGTGACGCACGGCCACCGCCTGAATCGCGAACGAATCGAGTTCGGGGCGTGCGTTCGGCAGACTGCCGTCGGCAAGGCCCGCGACCAACACGCCGGTGAGCACTTCTCGGTGCCGGGCATAGGTGGCCTCCAACGCTGCGGCGATGCCAGGCGCGCCGGTGACGTCCGACGACATGAAGGCCATGGCGTCGCGAAATCGTGCATCGTTCCAGCCGATACTCAGATAGTCCTCGATCCAGGCGGCGACCGCCGCGGCAGGCGTGTCGGCGGTGGCCACCGCCTTCTTCAGGTCGGCCAGGATCAGGTCGCCCGCCCATTCCTGCATCGCGATGATCAGGTCGTCCTTGCAGGAGAAGTGCCGATAGAAGATCCGTCGGTTCACGCCCGCGGCGCGCAGGATGTTCTCGATCGACGTGGTCGTCCCAGTTGAGGAGCCGCCCCTGCTGATCAACCGGTATGCGGCCCGCATGATCGCATCGCGTTCCGACTGGCGAAGGCCGTCGCTCATAGTTTCTCCCTTGTCCCGGGAATGCAATTTCGCCGGCTTCGGTTTCCAGCGTGGTGGTG
Source organism: uncultured Actinomycetota bacterium (assembly GCA_963793055.1). GTDB lineage: Bacteria > Actinomycetota > Actinomycetes > Mycobacteriales > Mycobacteriaceae > Mycobacterium. Next base: position 467,071 of record CAWBYS010000010.1, read on the forward strand.
GCAGAGACCATCCGTTGGTCGGCCAACCGACCGAAGTTTGCCACCAGACGCGTCACTGATGCTGCCGACGGCAAGGACGAAAGGTTCGCGCTAAGGGTCAAGCTGGTAAGTGCGTTGCAATCGACCTCTAGCCCAGCCCGTATGTCCTGTGGCCGACGACCGCATGTCGACCGCATGTCGGCAGCGCATTTCGTCTTGAAGTACGCACTTTGAAGCTAGTACCGTGCCGGTAACTGCTCGAAAGCCGGCTCCCCGCCAGCACCGCACGGGCCCCAACCCGCCACCCGTCACCGACGTTTAAACCGACCCTGCCACAGGCAAACACATCGGTCCTGAGGGAAGTTATGCACCTAATACGACCGTGCACTGAGTGCGCCGAAGGAGCCGAGATGGCAGTCGATGCTGACCCTGCCAACCGGGAATTGATGGAGTCGACGACACCCGCTCATCGGAAACCAGGATGTCAACCAACGCATGGGAGGCCGACGCGGAAGACGGGCAGGCCGTCGTTGGAAGGTGTTGTGCCACAGGTTGATCGGTGGCAGTAGAGGGATGCCAGAGGTTCAGCGCCACGCCCAGGCATTAGATTGCCGCCAGAGTGCTCCGCCGTATCGCGCGGAAACCCAACTCGGCAAAAGCAACGGATAAGGAGAGCTACTGGTGGTAGAGCAATTTGAAGGCGCGTCGGCGATCGTCAGCGGCGGCGCGGGCGGCCTCGGTGAGGCGACGGTGCGACGGCTCCACGCCGACGGTCTGGCAGTGGTCATCGCCGATCTCGACGCCGACAAGGGCAAGGCACTGGCTGACGAATTGGGCAGCAGGGCGGTCTTCGTCAGCACCGATGTCACCAGCCAGGACAGCATCCTCGGTGCCATCGATGAGGCCAATCAGCTCGGACAGCTGCGCTACGCAGTAGTCGCCCACGGCGGCTTCGGGGTCGGACAGCGGATCGTGCAACGCGACGGCACACCAGCCGACTTCGGCATCTTCACCAAGACCATCGATCTTTACCTGAGCGGCACCTACAACGTGGCACGGCTCGTGGCCGCGTCGGTCGCCGCCGCCGAACCCCTGCCCAACGGAGAGCGCGGCGCGATAGTGCTAACCGCCTCAATCGCCGGCTACGAAGGCCAGATCGGCCAGACCGCCTATGCCGCAGCGAAAGCCGGCGTCATCGGGCTGACGATCGCTGCCGCGCGTGACCTCAGTTCAGCGGGGATCAGGGTAAACACGATCGCACCAGGAACGATGAAGACGCCGATCATGGAGGCGGTCGGGGAAGAGGCCATCGCCCAGTTCGCCGCCAACATTCCGTTTCCGAAGCGGCTCGGCACACCGGTCGAATTCGCCGACGCTGCAGCGTTCCTGCTCACCAACGGCTACGTCAACGGTGAAGTTATGCGCCTCGACGGTGCGCAGCGCTTCGGCCCGAAGTAGCACTGAAATGCCGGCATCACTCACTGGCAAGTACGCCGGGACCGTGGCCGTCGTATGCGTGGAATGTCAAAACGGCATGTTAGGACCGGACGCGGTGCTGCCTGGGCTGGCCGCCGATGCCGGTAAACTGGTGCAGAACCTGAGCCGATTGCTGTACGCGGCCCGCGGCTATGGCATACGCGTGGTTCATGCCACATACGAGGGAACATCGGGTGGCAGGCCGACAGGGACGGCTCGTCTTTGGCGGGCGCTGGGGCCGGCCATCGCCGAATGGGAACCCGGCGCTACGGCCACCAAGGTGATCGACGAACTACTCGCACCCGGCGATCTCGTGCTCGGGCGACACCACGGGCTGTTCCCCACCCTGGACACCGAATTGTTGCCGGTGCTGCGGGACCTCGGCGTTCAGACCATCGTATTAGTAGGGGTGTCACTGAATTTGGCCTTGCCGCACACGGCAGGGCACGCCTGCCAGGCGGGTTTCGAGGTCGTCGTACCGCGAGACGCGGTGGGCGGCACCCCCACCGAGTACGGCGAACAAGTTTTGGCCAACACCATCGCGGTGCTGGCCCGGCTCACCACAGTTGACGATCTTATTGTCGAGTGGTCGGACTCAGGCGCCTTCGGTGCTAGCTCGTGACAAAGCGGCGCACCCACTGCTTGCCCAATGCGGTTGCAAACCAAGAGCGTTCGTCCCTGCAGCGGGGGCAGTGCCGGCCGATTGGGGCTTAAGTCCGTCACGGGGCGGTGACGGTGCAACGACTAGGTGAGGCTGAGGTCAGTTGAGCATTTCGGTCCTTCTGGAAATGGCGGTGTCGGGTGACCCCGACCGGCTTGCTGTGGTGGACGACGATGTTCGGCTGACCACCGCGGAGCTAAGCACGCTCGCCGATGGTGGTTCGGGCGTGGTGGCGGCGTCGGCGGCATCGCACGTCGTCTATGTGGGCACCGGGGGAGCAATGCTGCCGCTGCTGATCTTCTCCGCGGCGCGGGCGAACCTGCCCTTCACGCCGCTGAACTATCGCTTGAGCACCGAAGGCCTGCGTCAGCTCATCGAGCGACTGCCCGACCCGTTGATCGTGGTGGACAGCGCCTACCGCGACATAGTGGCCGGCTCGGCCGACCAGGTGATGGGCTCCGATGATTTCATCGCCGCCGCGAGATCAGCCGAGCCTGCCAGCGAGTTCGCCGACCCGGACGATGTAGCCGTCGTGCTGTTCACCTCCGGTACCACGTCGCGGCCGAAAGGCGTTGAGCTGACGCACAACAACCTCACCAGCTATGTCACCGGGACAGTCGAATGCGGTTCTGCCGAACCCACCGATGCCGCGTTGGTATGCGTCCCGCCTTACCACATCGCCGGCGTGGGCGCAGTGCTGTCGAACATCTACGCGGGACGGTCGATCGTGTACCAGCGCCGGTTCGATCCGCGGGAATGGGTGCGCCTGGTCCGCACCGAGGGGGTGACCACTGCGACGGTGGTACCGACGATGTTGGACCGCATCGTCGCCGTGCTCGAGGAGGAATCGACCGAGCTGCCGACGCTGCGCAATTTGGCCTACGGTGGATCGAAGGTCGCCCAGCCGTTGGTGCGCAAGGCGCTCGAACTGCTGCCGGAGGTGGGCTTCGTCAATGCCTACGGACTGACCGAAACCAGCTCGACGATCGCGGTGCTCACCCCCGAGGACCACCGCCGGGCTCTCGGCAGCACCGACCAAGCCGTAGCGCGTCGGCTGAGCTCCGTAGGTCGCCCGGTTCCAGACATCGAGGTGCAGATCCGCGCTGACGACGGCAGCGTGCTCGCTCCAGGTCAGACCGGTGAGCTGTTCGTGCGCGGCCCACAGGTCTCCGGGCGGTACGCCGAGACCGGGTCATCGCTTGACGCGCAAGGCTGGTTCCCGACCAAAGACGTTGCCTCCGTCGATGCAGACGGCTATCTGTTCATCGGCGGCCGGTCCGACGACACCATAATCCGCGGCGGTGAGAACATCGCGCCCTCGGAAGTCGAGGACGTGCTTGTCGAGCACCCCGACGTCCGCGACGTCGTCGTTGTCGGCGTCGACGACGCCCAGTGGGGTCAATTGATCGTCGCTGTGGTCGTCCGGGAGTCTGGCGCCGCGCCGAAGGCCGACGAGTTGCGTGCATTCGCGAGAAGAACGCTGCGCGGGTCGCGCACGCCCGACCGAATCGTGTTCCGCGAAGCTGTCCCGACCACACCGACCGGCAAGGTGCTGCGTCGGCAGATTCTCGAAGACTTGCTGGCCGCGGCTGGCGAGCAGTGAACTCGCTCATCGAGATATCAAGGAGCCCAGCATGATCAAGACCGGCACCCGGCTGCAAAGCCAAGTCTGTGACACTCAGGTGATCGTCGTCAAAGCCGCTGACAGCCTCGACGACCTGCGCTGCGGTGGCCACCCCATGCTGCCGCTAGGCGCCGAACGGTCGAACGTCGCCGAGCCCGATCCCGCTTTCGTCAACGGCAGTTCCATGGGCAAGCGCTATGTCGATGCGGGTGGCGCCGAGGTACTCGTCACCAAGGCTGGCGCTGGCTCGCTCAGCGTGGGCGCGACGGCGTTGACACTGAAAGCAGCCAAGCCATTGCCGGCCAGCGACTGATCGGCACCGGTTCTGCAACTGCCCGTTTGCGTTTCGATCAGTGCGTGCACTGTGGTGTGGTCATCTCAGACCACTTCGATGACCATCGCGGCGCCCATGCCACCGCCCGCGCACATCGACAGCACGCCGATGCCGCCGCCGCGGCGGCGCAGTTCGTAGATCGCCGAGGTGACCATCCGCGCTCCCGTCGCGGCGATCGGGTGGCCCAGGCTGATGCCCGAGCCGTAGACGTTGACCAGTTCCTCGTCGAGTCCGAGTTCACGCGTGCATGCCACCGCTTGGGCGGCGAACGCCTCATTGATCTCGAACAGCGCCACGTCCTGAAGTTTGAGGCCGGCGAGTTCGAGCGCCTTGGGGATCGCGGTGATGGGCCCACTACCCGTGCGGTTTGGCGGCACCCCAACCACGCTCCACGAAAGAACCTGTGCCAGTGCGTCTCCCGCGGTGTCGGGCGCGGCCAACGCTACCACCGCCGCGGCGTCGTTGACGCCCGACGAGTTTCCTGCCGTCACCGTGAAACCGGCGAGCTCGGGATGTAGCAGCTTGAGCCCTGCGAGCGTCTCGAGGGCAGCGCTACGGCGCGGATGCTCGTCCTCGGCGAAAGTGATCGTGCTCCCGTCGGCCTGCAGAACCTGGATCGGCACGATCTCTTCGACAAACGAGCCTGCGTCCATCGCCTTGACCGCGCGCTGATGGCTTCGCAGTGCCCACTCGTCCTGGGCCTGACGGGGGATGCCGTACTGCACGGTGCAGTTGTGGCCGACGGTGATCGTCATGTCCAGGGCAGGCGCGTCCTCGGTCGATGGATGGGACAGTGGGAACCACGGGTCTTCGTAATCCTCGGCAGTTTTGCCGGTGGTGAATGGCTTTCGCTTCCTCAATAGTGGTGCGGTAGAAGATGATTCCATGCCGCCCGCGAGGACGGCACGACTCATGCCTGCCGCGATCTGTCCTGCGCCGATTGCGATCGCCGAGAGGCTCGACGCACACTGCCGGTTGACGGCCAGGCCGGCACATTGGTCAGCCCGACGTCGACTGCGATGTAGCGAGCACTGTCGCCGCCGCCCTGCATACTCTCCGCCAGCACCAGGTCGTCGAACTCGGCTGCGCCGAGGCCGGACCGCTGCACCACGGCGGCGACCACCGGCTTGGCCAGCTCGGTCGCAGGCGTATTCGCCAGCGTGCCCTTGCGCGCCGTTCCGATCGCTGTACGGGCAGCGGCCACGATCGCTGCACGGGACGTCTTGGTGGCCATGTGTCTCCCTGGTCCTCTGACTATTAGGTGGTTGCTCGGCGAGCGGGCACGCTGTGAGCGGCCAGTAGCGCACCGAAATCACCCGGCAATGCTAAGAGTCGCCGGATGTCGCGCACGTGTCATTCCTCTGGACACATCAACGACATTCAACAGAACCCGTTTGGCCGCCGTTACCGGGTGCTCAGCAACATCGACCCCGCCACCGGTCCCCCGCCCACCCCCACGGCGACGACCTCGGGAGTCGTTGGAGCTTGGCGCTGTCCGCCTTCACCCCACATTTGCACGCACGCCTCGTGCAAAAAGCCCATCCCGTGCAAGCGTCCGCCCGAGAGTTGCCCGCCGCTGGTGTTGATTGGAAGCGGGCCGTCCAGTGCGATGCGCGCTCCGTCGTCGAGGAACTGACCGACCTTGCCGTGGTCGCAGAAACCCATGGCTTCCAACCACATAACGGTCAGGAAAGAGAAGCCGTCATATAGCTGAGCCATATCCACGTCCGCGGGAGTCAGGGTCGTGTACTCCCACAGTGTGGCGGCCGAATCGTGGGCGGCCATCGTGGTGATGTCGGAGCGCTGATCCCAAGTAGCGCGTTCGAACAGGCCCGGTCCTACCGACTCCACCGTCAGAGGGTGCCGCGGCAAGTCGTTCGCGGCGTCGCGGCGCGACACGATCACAGCAGTCGCGCCGTCACAAGGCACGTCACAGTCATACAGACACAGGGGCTCGGAGATCATCCGGGCGCCAAGGTAATCGTCCATGCTCATCGGCTCGCGATAGATCGCGTCCGGGTTCAGCGCGGCGTTCGTGCGGGCGTTGATCGCGATGTGGCCCAAATGCTCCCGGGTCAGCCCGAAGTCGTTCATGTAGCGCTGGGCGGGCATAGCCAGCCAATTCGCCGCAGACAATGCGCCGAACGGCGCCACCCATTCCAGGTGCGGTGGCAGTTCGCCACCGCCGAAGAGTACCGACGCCCGGCCGCCGCCGGACTGCTGCGCCGCGGTGGATTCCCACACCGATCGGTACACCACGACGTGGTTGGCCAATCCCAGGGTGACGGCCATGCACGCCTCGATCACCGGGCCGATTTGACCCGCGGTCTCGGTCGCCGAGACATACCAGCGGGACCGCAGTCCCAGCGCATTGCGGACCTCCTGGACGGTCGCGCCGGAAAACCCCCGGTCGGGCACGCCCGGCCCCGGGTAGCTGGCGATTCCGTCGACATCGTCGACGTGGAGCCCCGCGTCCTCGAT
>CAWBYS010000011.1:0-298471 GCA_963793055.1 uncultured Actinomycetota bacterium
GAACATGTTGTCGCAGCATCCGCTCGGTGACCGCGCGGCGTCGCGAGTAGCCGATGTAGTAGGTGCCGAACTCGCCCTTGCCGATCTCGCCGAACGGCATGTTGTGGCGCACGATCTTCAGCTCGTTGCCGTCGTCGTCCTCGATGACGTTGAGCGCGATGTGCGAGTTCGCCGGCTTGACCGTCGTCGTCCATCTCGATGTCGTCGAGCTTGGTGCGGCCGATGACCCGCTCCTGCTCCTCGGTCGACAGCGCGTTCCAGGACGCCATGTCGTGCAGGTACTTCTGCACGTGCACGTAGCAGCCGCCCGCGAAATCGGGGTCCTCGTCGCCGATCTGGGTGGCGCTGCACGGCGAGCGGGCCGTCGGGGTTCTCGGTGCCGTCGACGAAGCCCAGCAGGTCGCGGTTGTCGAAGAACTTGAAGCCGTGCACCTCGTCGACGACGGTGATCGCGCCCGCCCATCGCCTCGACGATCTTGGTGGCCAGCTCGAAGCAGACGTCCATCGACTCGGCGCGGATGTGGAACAGCAGGTCGCCCGGTGTCGACGGGGCGCGGTGCCGCGGCCGTCCAGCGCGACGAACGGATGCAGCTCGGCGGGCCGCGGCCCGGAGAACAGCCGGTCCCAGGCGTCGGAGCCGATCGAGGTGACCACCGACAGCTGCTTGGTCGGGTCGCGGAAACCGACCGCGCGCACCAGACCGGAGATGTCGCCGAGCGCGTCGTGCACGGCGTGCCTCGCCGCCGTCGTCGATGGTGGCGACCAGGAAGATGGCCGCCGGCGTCAGCGGTGCCAGAACCGGCTGCGGCAGGGGATCGGGCACCATCTGACCCTAGCGCGACGACGCCGGTGATCGGCCAGAGATGGTGAACCATGTCGGCCAGTGCGCAGGGTCTCTGCGAGTTCATCGACGCGTCGCCGTCGCCGTTCCACGTCTGCGCGACCGTCGCGCGAGCGGCTGCGCGGCGGCCGGCTTCACGCGAACTGTCCGAGACGGAGCTGGCCCGCGGCCGGGCCGGTACTTCACGGTGCGCGGCGGATCGCTGATCGCCTGGGACACGCCGGCGCGACACCGCTCCGTTCCGGATCGTCGGCGCCCACACCGACAGCCCCAACCTGCGGGTCAAGCAGCACCCGACCGCGTCGTCGCCGGCTGGCAGGTGGTCGCGCTGCAGCCCTACGGCGGCGCGTGGCTGAACTCCTGGCTGGACCGCGACCTCGGCGTCGCGGCCGGCTGTCGCGTCCGCGGCGGGCAACACGCTCGAACACCGGCTGGTGCGCATCGACGACCCGATGCTGCGGGTGCCGCAGCTGGCGATCCACCTGTCCGAGGACCGCAAGGGCGTGACGCTCGACCCGCAGCGGCACGTCAACGCCGTCTGGGGCGTCGGTGCGGCCCGCGGTCGTTCCTCGCCTACGTCGCCGAGCGGGCCGGGGTCGACGCCGCCGACGTGCTCGGCTTGGACCTGATGACCCACGACCTGACCCCGTCGCGCTCGTCGGCGTCGACGGCGGACTTCGTCAGCGCACCGCGCCTGGACAACCAGGCCACCTGCTACGCCGGGGCTCGAGGCGTTCCTGGCCGCCGAGCCGACGCGGCTACGTGCCGGTGCTCGCGCTGTTCGACCACGAGGAGGTCGGCTCGCAGTCCGACCACGGCGCGCAGTCCGAGCTGCTGCTGACCGCGCTGGAACGCATCATGCTGGCCGCGCGGCGGCGGGCGCGAGGACTTCCTGCGCCGGCTGCCCGGCGTCGATGGTGGCCTCCGGGCGACATGGCGCACGCCACCCACCCGAACTATCCCGGAGCGCCACGAGCCCGGCCACCTCATCGAGGTCAACGGCGGCCCGGTGCTCAAGGTGCAGCCGAACCTGCGCTACGCCACCGACGGGCGCACGGCGGCGGCGTTCGCGCTGGCCTGCGCGCAGGCCGGGGTTCCGCTGCAGCGCTACGAGCACCGCGCCGACCTGCCCTGCGGGTCGACGATCGGGCCGATGACCGCCGCCCGCACCGGCATCCCGACCGTCGACGTCGGCGCCGCGCAGCTGGCCATGCACTCGGCCCGCGAGATGATGGGCGCCGACGATGTCGCGGCCTATTCGGCTGCGCTGCAGGCGTTCCTGTCGCCGGCCTGAGTTCGCTTAGGAGCTTCGCTTTCGACCTCGTCGTAGCGGATCACGTTCTCCACCACGATCCCGTCGCGGGTGCGTACTCGGTCGAGCCCGCGGATCTCGAACGGACCGTCAGGCCCGGTGCCGCGGCCGGTGTAGTGAAGAAAGACGAACTGCTCGCCGGGTTCACGCCCGTCGACGGTCGCGCTGTCGACAAGTTCCAGTCGCAGATCGGGTGCGGCTGCGATGAGTTCGGCGATCTTGCCTGTGTAGGCCTCTCGCCCACGCACCGGCATCGGATCGCCCTGCCAATAGCCGACGATGTCGTCGGCCAGAATGTCGCCGACCCGCGACTGCTGTCGGTGCGGCCCAGAAGGCCGCCCACATCTCTGCGCTGAACTTCGGATAAATCTCGGTGTTGGTCATGGGTCCAGGTTGCGTTGCGCCGGACGGCTGTTCAATTACTCGAGAGGTAAGCGCGTCGACGATCGGCCACGCTTGTCACCGGCGTGATCTAGGGTCGGCGCCATGGCGCTCAAGACGAGAACATCACCTTCGACAGCACCGACCCCGAGCGGCTCGCCGAGTGGTGGGCCCGTGCGCTCGACGGCAGGTAAACCCCGTCGCGCCACCGTTTTTCCTGACCGTGTCCCGGGCGGAGGGCCCGGGTCTGGCATTCCAGAAGGTCGACGATCCGACGCCCGGCAAGAACCGCGTCCACATCGACTTCAGCGCCTCCGACGTGGAGGCGGAAGTCAAGCGGCTGGTGGAACTCGGCGCCAGCGAAACCGGCAGGGGCAACTTCGGCGACTTCGAGTGGGTCGTGATCGCCGACCCCGACGGCAACGCGTTCTGCGTCGCGCCGGCCGGCTGACGGCGGCGCTTCGAAGGGTCTATCGATGCGTGAAGATCTCGGTGGCTTTGTTTTTCGTCATCTCGGTAATCATGTGCCAGCCGCTGGGGTCGCCCTTGACGATCGACTCGGCGGTCGCCTTCATCTGCTCGACGGTGATGTGTGGCGGGATCGGCGGCACCTCGGGATCGTCGACGGCGATCGCGCGCAGGCCCATGGCTCGCGCCACGCCGGCGTAGGAGACTTCTGGAAGACTCTGTGACTGTTCGAATTTCGGCGCGCCGCCCATGGCGCGCGGTTCCCAGGTCACGTGGACGAGGTCGTTGTTGTGGAACACGCAGACAACAAATCGGGGCCCGGCCCACAGCTCCCAGTACCGGCGGATGGTCAGCAGTTCGGCCAGCCCGTTCATCTGCATCGCGCCGTCGCCGGCCAGCGCGATCACCGGCCGGTCCGGATGGGCGAACTTTGGTCGACGAGCCCGAGTCGCCGGTGACGATCGCGTCAGCGGGCAGGCGACTGGACAACTCCCGCACGACCCGCATCGGATTGACGGGCTTCGCCGACAACGTCGACTGCCGCTCGACGACGTCCCACCACCGCGCGACATTGCTTTCGATCGTCTCTCGCCACGTCCGGTCGGTCTTCATCTGAAGATTCGGAAGTAGTTCGGCCAGCGTGGTTTTCGCGTCAGCGACGATGTTGAGTTCGGTCGGGTACCGCCAGCCGATGGCCCCGGTAGGGCAGGTCGTCGGGCAACACGTCCTTGCCCAGCAGCGCCTTCGCCACACCGGCGCCGGTGCGCTCGGACACCTCGTGAATCTCGGTCGCCGCGCCGCGTGCGCCTTGCGCGACGAGGATCGCCGCCTTCTGTCCGGCGTTGACGATCTCGGCGGCCTTGCGCAGCGCAACCGGGTCGGGTGCGGCCACCGCGTCGACGTCGTGCGGTCCGCTGGACGGCACCTGCTTGAACTCGTGACTAGGCGGCTCGTAGGACTCCTCCTGCAGGTCGGACGGGATCTGCGGTCCGTGCAGCGGCTGAGGCCTGGCCGTGTCTTTGGGACCGCCCGGCCACCCCTTGCCTGGCCGATAGTGAAATCTTCCCTCCGAGAAGACAAATCTGGCTTCTTGGCGATTACATAAGCACCCCTCAGGCGTGAAGCATTTTCCTCACCAGACCACAAGAGGAAGCCACGATGACCGAATCAAACCGCCCCACACTGAGCCGCTTCAAGTGCTCAGCCATGCTCCTGGCCGCCATGGCTGTTGTTCTCGCGGCGCCGCTGGCTGCCCCAACGGCGAACGCGCAGCTCAACCAGGACAACTACCGCTGGTGCACCGAGGCGATCCACATCCTGGACCTGGAAGACTGGGCCTACTGGGACCTAGTGAAGGACTGCTGCCTCAAAGCCGGTGGCGTTTGGGACGACAAGCAGCACAGCTGCAACGAGGACAAGATGGACACCCGCACGCTTCCGGGCAATATCGAGCTACCGCCTGATCTGGTCAACGCGCCGGTGGTGACCCAATCGCCCCCGCGGCCGATTCGAGTGCCATCCGACATCGCGACTGCACAGGCGGTGAGCCAAGCGCCTGCCTGATGGCGAGCGGCCGATCAGCGACTGTCCACGTCACCACCGGGACACGGTGGAGTTCCGCGGCTAGAGGCCGTCGAGCAGGTGGATCGCGCGGGCCCCCTCGTGTCGAGGCCTGGACGAATCGCGGCTGGTCGTCGGCCTTGCCGAACGCGGCGGTCAAGCCGTTGATCCCGTCGCCCGGATACCCGAACGCCTGGTCGACGTGCCAATCGCGTCCCGATACCCCGACGGCGCGCGGCCAAACTAGACTGACGCCGTGACGTCGGAGCCAACCCACGCCCTGACACTGTCGACTCCGGCCCGATGTCGACACCGTCGACTCCGGCCCGATCGTCGACACCGTCGACTCCGGCCTGATCGTCGACACCGTCGACCGCGCCGCAGCCACCCCCGATCACCCGCAGCCGTTCCGCGAGCTCGGTCTCAAGGACGACGAATACGCGCGGATCCGCGAGATCCTCGGCCGCCGGCCCACCGACGCCGAACTGGCGATGTACTCGGTGATGTGGAGCGAGCACTGCTCCTACAAGTCCTCGAAGGTGCACCTGCGCTACTTCGGCGAGACCACCACCGACGAGATGCGCGCCTCCATGCTGGCCGGTATCGGCGAGAACGCCGGCGTCGTCGACATCGGTGACGGCTGGGCGGTCACCTTCAAGGTCGAGTCGCACAACCACCCGTCGTACGTCGAGCCGTACCAGGGCGCGGCCACCGGTGTCGGCGGCATCGTCCGCGACATCATGGCGATGGGCGCCCGCCCGGTCGCGGTGATGGACCAGCTGCGGTTCGGCGCGGCCGACGCCCCCGACACCCGCCGCGTCGTCGACGGTGTCGTGCGCGGCGTCGGCGGATACGGCAACTCCCTGGGCCTGCCCAACATCGGCGGCGAGACCGTCTTCGACGCCTCCTACGCGGGCAACCCGCTGGTCAACGCGCTGTGCGCCGGCGTGATGCGCGTGGAGGATCTGCATCTGGCCTTCGCCTCGGGCACCGGCAACAAGATCATCCTGTTCGGCGCGCGTACCGGCCTCGACGGCATCGGCGGCGTGTCGGTGCTGGCGTCGGAGACCTTCGGCGGCGACGAGGGCGAGCGGGCCCGGCCGCAAGAAGCTGCCGGCGGTGCAGGTCGGCGACCCGTTCACCGAGAAGGTGCTCATCGAGTGCTGCCTCGAGCTGTACGCCACGGGTTGGTGGTCGGCATCCAGGATCTCGGCGGCGCCGGATTGTCCTGCGCCACATCGGAACTGGCGTCGGCCGGCGACGGCGGCATGACGATCGAGCTGGACAAGGTTCCGCTGCGCGCCAAGGACATGACGCCGGCCGAGGTCCTGTCCAGCGAATCCCAGGAGCGCATGTGCGCGGTGGTCACGCCGGAGAACGTCGACGCGTTCATGGCCGTCTGCCGCAAGTGGGAGGTGCTGGCCACCGTCATCGGTGAGGTCACCGACGGCGAGCGCCTGCAGATCACCTGGCACGGCGAGACCGTCGTCGACGTGCCGCCGCGCACCGTCGCGCACGAGGGCCCGGTCTACGAGCGTCCGGTCGAGCGTCCGGAGACCCAGGACGCGCTGATCGCCGACACCTCGGCGACGCTGCCGCGCCCGTCGACCGGCGACGAACTGCGCGCGACTCTGCTGACGCTGATCGGCAGCCCGCACCTGTGCAGCCGCGAGTTCATCACCGAGCAGTACGACCGCTACGTGCGCGGCAACACCGTGCTGGCCGAGCACGCCGACGGCGGTGTGATCCGCATCGACGAGTCGACCGGCCGCGGCATCGCGCTCTCGACCGACGCGTCGGGCCGCTACACCCAGCTCGACCCGTACGCCGGTGCGCAGCTCGCGCTGGCCGAGGCGTACCGCAACGTCGCGGTCACCGGCGCCACGCCGATGGCCGTGACCAACTGCCTGAACTTCGGCTCGCCCGAGGATCCCGGCGTGATGTGGCAGTTCAGCCAGGCCGTCCGCGGACTCGCCGACGGCTGTGCGGCACTTGGCATTCCGGTCACCGGCGGCAACGTCAGCTTCTACAACCAGACCGGGACGACGCCGATCCTGCCGACGCCGGTGGTCGGCGTGCTCGGCGTGCATCGACGACGTCGCCCGCCGCATCCCGACCGGTCTCGGCACCGAGCCCGGCGAGACGCTGATCCTGCTCGGCGACACCCGCGACGAGTTCGACGGCTCGATCTGGGCGCAGGTCACCGCCGACCACCTCGGTGGCGTGCCGCCCGAGGTCGACCTGGCCCGCGAGCAGCTGCTCGCCGAGGTGCTGGCCGCGGCGTCGCGCGACGGACTGGTCTCGGCCGCGCACGATCTCGTCCGAGGGCGGGCTCATCCAGGCCGTCGTCGAAGCGGCGCTGGCCGGTGAAACCGGTTGCCGCATCATCGCTTCCCGAGGGTTCCGAATCCGTTCGTCGACGCCTGTTCTCTCGGAGTCGGCGGGCCGGGTGCTGGTTGCGGTGCCGCGCACCGAGGAGAGCCGGTTCCGCGCGATGTGCACGGCCCGCGGGCTGCCTGCGACGCGTATCGGCGTCGTCGACCAGGGCAGGACTCGGTCGAGGTGCAGGGCCAGTTCTCGGTCCCGCTGGCGGAGCTGCGCAGCACGTCGGAGGGCGTGCTTCCCGGGTTGTTCGGGTGACGGCCCGGACCGACGACCGACATCCGCTACTGGTCTGGGCCTGGAGCCTGGTTCGTCTCGACTTCGTCGGGATGCGTTCGGCGCGCTGTTCTTCTGTCTGTCGCTGACCCCGTCGCTGCTGCCCCGCGACTGGTTGTTCCAGGGGCTGATCGGCGGCATCAACGCCGCGATCGGCTACGGCATCGGGGTGTTCGTCGGAAGATTGTTGCACCGCTTCGTGTTACGGCGCCGGACTGGTGGCCGCCGCCGAAGCGGCGTGCTGCTACGGGCTCAAGGCGGCGGTCGTCGTGTCGGTGACCGCCAGCGTGCTGATGGTGATCCCGGCCGCGGCGTGGCAGCGTCAGGTGTCGGCGGTGATGGGCATGGAGGGCCCGACCACACGTCGGCTACTCTGCGCACCCTGATCGTCGCGCTGGTCGTCGGCGGGGTATGCGTTGGGACGTGCCGCGTGTGCTGCTCGACCTGATCAAGACTCCTGGCCCGGTAGTTGATCCGGCGGTGGCGACTGCACGACGAGATGGCGTTGTTCATCGGCACCGCGATCGTCGTGGTCCTGGTCGATCACACTGGTCAACGGCGTACTGTTTCGGGGATTCCTGGCCGGCGCCAACTGGGTGTTCCAGCCGCAGAACGCCACCACCCGGGCCGGCATCGTGCAGCCGCAGGAGCCCGAACGCTCCGGCAGCCCAAAGTCGTTCGCGCCGTGGGACACCCTGGGCTTCGAGGGCCGCAACTTCGTGGCCACCGGTCCGCACGCCGACGAGTTGACGCGGATCAACGGCAAGCCCGCCAAGGAGCCGATCCGGGTGTACGCGGGTCTGCAGACCGCCGACACCGACGAAGCAGCGAATGGCCGTGCTGCTCAGCGAACTCGAGCGCACCGGACGCCTTCGACGCGCAAGGTGCTGGTGATCATCCCGACGACCGGCACCGGATGGGTCAATCCGATCGCGGCGCGGTCGATGGAGATGATGTACAACGGCGACACCGCACTGGTCGCGTCGCAGTATTCGTTTCTGCCGAGCTGGATTTCGTTCCTCGGAGACCAGCAGAAGTCGATGGAGTCCGGCCGGACGATGATCGACGCCATCCACGAACGCTGGGCGAAGCTGCCGCCCGACCGGCGGCCGAAACTCGTGCTGTACGGCGAGAGCCTCGGCTCGATGGCGGGCCAGGGCGCGTTCGGGTGGATGCCCGACATCGCGGAGATGGGGTTCTCGTCGGTGCTGTGGGTCGGCCCGCCGAACGCCAGCCCGCTGTGGAAGGCGCATCACCGAGCGCCGCGACCCGGGCACTCCGGAGGTGCGGCCGCGCTACGACAACGGGCGAACGGTGCGGTTCTCCCAGGCGACCGACGCAGCCGAGATCGCCGACGAGGCGCACCGCCGTGGGAGGGCACCCGGGTGCTGTTCCTGCAGCACCCGTCCGATCCGATCGTGTGGTGGTCGCCGGATCTGCTGTTCAACCGGCCCGACTGGCTGACCGAACCGCCGGGGCGGGATCGGACGGCGTCGATGCGCTGGTATCCGATCGTCACGTTCTGGCAGGTCGCCGCCGACATGACCAACGCGGTGTCGGTGCCCGGCGGGCACGGCCACAACTACGGCGACTACGTGCTCGACGGCTGGGTGGCCGTCGCGCCGCCGGACGGCTGGACCGCCGGGACACCGAGCGCATCCGCGTCGCGCTGGAGAAGACCGAGGCGGAAGACGGTCCTGAAGAATAGTGCACGCAAGGAATTCGGGCGCTGGGGCTCGCCGCGGGATTCGTCGGGTGGAGTCGGGTCGCGCCACGGATCCCGTCGCGGTGGCATCCGATTCCGCACGCCCTGCTGGGCCGCGCTGGCCGTCTCTGCCCGCGCCCCGCTGGGTCTGCGACAGCCGGCGGCATCGCGGGGGTGCGGCTGGGCACGGCGGCGGCCGGCCGATCACCGTCGGGGTGGCCGCGGCGACAGCGCTGCCACCGGTGCGGGCGGGCATGGCGGCTCGCGACCTACCCGATTCGCCCGGCAAGTGGCTGACGGTCGGCATCCCGCTGGGCACGGTGTGGTCCGAGGAGGCGGCGTTTCGCGCTGCGCTGGGCACCGCGCGCCGACGCATTCGGGGCGACGGGCGGCAGATTGCTCGGTCGGCGGCGTTCGGGTTGTCGCACATCGCCGATGCGCGCGGTGCAGGTGAACCCGTCGTGCCCACGGTGCTGGTCACCGCAGCGGCGGGCTGGCTGTTCGGGTGGCTCTACGAGCGGTCCGGCAGCCTGATCGCGCCGATGCTGGCGCATCTGGCGATCAACGAGGCGGGCGCCGTGGCGGCTTTGGCGGTGCAGCGCATAGGGTCTGCCCATGAATCATGAGCGGGCGCGTTCACGCACATTCGTCGTAACCGGGGCGGCGTCGGGCATCGGACTGGCGACTGCCCGACGACTGCTGGCCGAAGGTGGCACGGTCATCGGCACCGACATGGCCGCGCCGCCCGACGACCTCGGGGATCGGTTCGAGTTCGTCACCGCCGACATCACCGACGAGGATGCCGTCGGCGCCGTGTTCGCGGCGGTGCCCGATCGGCTCGACGGTGTGGTGCATTCCGCCGGCGTCGCGGGCGGCGGACCGGTGCATCTGCTGACTCGCGCCGAGTGGGAGCGGGTCATCGGGGTCAACCTCACCGGCACGTTCCTGGTGTGTAAAGCGGCCCTGGCCAAGATGATCGAGCAGCCGCGGGTCGACGGCGAGCGCGGCTCGATCGTCACTTTCGCCAGCATCGAGGGTCTGGAGGGGACGGCCGGTGGCAGCGCATACAACGCGTCCAAGGGCGGAGTCGTGTTGTTGACCAAGAACATTGCGCTCGATTACGGCCCGAGCGGTATCCGGGCGAATGCCATCTGCCCCGGCTTCATCGACACGCCAATGCTTGCCAGCGTGATGGGGTTCGAAGGGATGGAAGGCCCGCTGCAATCGATCACCGAGGAGCACGCCCTCCACCGCCGGGGTAGGCCCGAGGAGATCGCCGCGATGGCGGCGTTTCTGGTGTCAACGGACGCTTCGTTCGTCACCGGTCAGGCGATTGCGGTCGACGGCGGTTATACGGCGGGTCGCGATCACGGCGTCATCAAGCTGTTCGGTTTTCCCGACTGACGCGGCCTCGGAGACATTTGGCCGAGAGCCGACAGCGCCGTCAGCGAGGAACTCGGATTCCAGCATCATGTCTGGGAACACCGAGCCGTATTCTCCGTGTGTCCTGTGCTCGACGGTTCGCCATGTCGAGCGCTGCTGGCGCATGTAAGCGCGGTACTTCGGCGCGCCAGGGATCTTGACGTTGTCGGCGACAACCAGGGAGCCGCGGCGTAGCCAGCCACGCGCCACGATGCTTTCCAGATCGGCGACGTACGCGTTCTTGTCGTGGTCGAGGAAGACGAAGTCCACCGACCCTGGCTGCAAGCCGTGCTCGGCGCCCAACAGGTCAAGTGTCCTTCCGCCGTCGCCGATGGTCCCCACCACGCAGGTGAGCCTGTCGGCGACCCCCGCATGTTCCCAGATCCGTCGAGCATTGACGGCGTTGGCGGACGCGAGTTCCACGGAATACACCCGAGCGCCTGGGGCCGCGGCGGCGATACGCAACGCGCCGTAACCGCAGTAGGTACCCAGTTCGAGGGCGAGTCGGGGGTTGACGCGGCGCACCGCGGCGTCGAGCAGCCTTCCTTTCTCGTCGCCGACATTGATCAAAAACGATTCCCGGTAGGCGAATCGATCGATGGTGTCGATGACATCGTTGATGTCGCCCTTGCGGGCGTTCTTCAGTACGTATTCGACGGCTGCGGCTTCTCGTCCGTCGCCGACCTGACCGCTTCTCGTGATCTCGCGCATTGAGACAGCCAGTCGCCAGAAGGACCACCGGAGAAGGGGAACATGCTGTTTGAGTTTCATGGGCGCCCAATCGTTGGCTCGAATTTGCGGACGACTTCCAGGGTTATCGGCCGGTTTGGGACAGCAGCGACACCGCGGGGGATCGACCGTGGCAGCCGGACTCGCCGTTGGGCCAATCGAAGTTCGACCGCAGTGAGGATGGTCCCCAGCGCCACCGCGAGTTCCACTGCGGCAAAGGCCGATCCGGGGCATCGGCGATGGCCGTATCCGAACGGTGAGTATTCCGCCGGCGACGGCCTGCGCGTGAGAAATCGTTCTGGATCAAAGCGGCCGGGGTCCGGCCACACGGACGGATCGGCGTGCAACGCCGGCAACGCGACCCCGATGACGTTTCCGGCCGGGTATTCGGTATCCCACAGCGAGAGCGAGTGATTGAGCTGTCGAACCACGATGGACACGGTTGGATGCATTCGCAGCGTCTCGGCGATCACTGCGGCGAGGTAGGGCAGTTTGGGCAGCTCCTCGGTAGCCCGAATGCTGGACATCTCGTCGAGGAGCTTGCGTCGCACCTCCGCGTCGGCGTGGATGTGGAACAACGCCCACGCAAGCGTGGTCGCAGACGTCTCGTGTCCGGAAACCAGCAGCGTGCGCAGCTGCTGCAGAATCTCCGCATCGCTGCGCTCAGCATCGTCGCCGTGTGACATCAACGCGCTGAGCACGTCGTCGTAGCCCTGTTCACCGGTGCGGCGTCGCCGGGCAATCTGGTCGGACAGCAGGGCGTCCAGTTGCGCGCGCCGGTCGGAGAAGCGCCGCCACGGCCCGAAGCCCAATGGTGCACGGCGCAGCGCCGGAAAGAACATGAACGCAGCGGTGTAGTCGCGCATCATCGCTTTGACAATGGTGACGAAATCTGCGCTGCGCTCCTCATCTTCGATGCCGAAGATCGCTTGAACGATGATCCGCAATGTGATCGACTGCGCGGCGTCGCGCGCATCGATCTGCGAACCCGGACGCCATGTCGCAATCTCGTTGCGCGCGACCCCGGCCATCATGGCGGTGTAGCGCCGTATCCGCTCGCCGTGCAGCGCGGGCAGGAAGCGCGCACGCTCGGCCTTGTGACGATTTCCGTCCAGCAGGATGATCGACCCGTCCCCGACGACCGGCTCGATCGGATTGGGCTTGGGCGGCGTGAATGCGGACGAGGGTACGGTGAGAAATTCCCGCACGTGCGCGGATCTCGCCGCGAACGCCACCTCGCCCAGCCCGGGAATCGGCACGCCGAACACCCCGCCGCCGTTGGCGCGTCGTCGAAAGTACGCCTCCGCGTCGTACCAGGCCGCGATCTTGTGGACGAGCCGGAATCGGTAGGGCACCTTGGCGTCGAGCGTCATGACGCACCCGATCCGGTAGCGGTGTCGATCGCCTTCAGTACCGCCACGGTGGATTGGCGGTTGCCGACAGTGATGCGCACCCCGCCGTCGGCGTATTTGCGCACTCTCGGTCCCCGTCCGTCGAAGACGGTTTCCCAATTGCGACCGACCGCAGTGAGATAGACGAAGTTGGCGTATGTGTCCGCGGTCGGGATGCCCATGGTCCGTAGCCTGCGACGCAAGTACTCTCGCTCGGCGGTCACCATCCGTATGCGCTGCTGCAGTTCGGCATCGGCGTTGAACGAGGCGGCCACCGCGGCCAAGCTGGTCAAGGCGACGCCGAACGGCAACTGCATCGACCACAATGCATCGGCTAGTCCGGGCGAGCAGATTCCGTAACCCGTGCGGATTCCGGCGAGGCCGTATGCCTTGGAGAAGGTGCGCACCACAACCACATTCGGGAAGCGCTGTAGTAGAGCTACGATGTCGATCCGGTGGTGGGCGGGTACGAACTCGACGTAGGCCTCGTCCAGTATCACGAGGGTGTCCTGCGAGATGCGGCGCAGGAACCCGTCGATGTCGCCGGCCGGCGCCACGGTCCCTGTCGGGTTGTGCGGTCGGCACACCACCGCGACGCGGGCGTCGGTGGCCGCGTCGGCGATGGCGTCGAGATCTTGATCGCCCCGCTCGTCCAGTGGCACCGCAATCGGCTCGAGGCGGGCCATCCGGGCGAAGATCGGATAGCCGTCAAAGGTGGGATTGGACAAAACGATTCGATCACCGGGGCGCGTCGCCGCGTGGAGCGCCTGCATGACGACACCGGTTGCCCCGGCGCCGACGATGACCTGTTCCTCATCGACGCCGATATGTCCGGCGACCAAACGCCGGAACCGCTCAGGCAGGAATTCCGGATAGCGGTTGGCGGCGTCCACTGCCCGCCGCATTGCTGCGCGTACCGACGGCAGTGGCGCAAAAGGGCTTTCGTTGAGGGCCAGTGCCAGCGGGTCTTCGGCGGCTGGAAAGTCCGTCCAGGGGTCGCTGTCTGACTGGCGCAGCGTCACTGCGGTCATCGGCCGCCCCACCGCACCGCCGCGGCACCGGCGAAATCGCCGGCGTGGGCGAAGGCCGCCATCATGACGACATCGCCCTGGCGTAGCTGACCGTCGTCGATGGCGCGGTCGAGGTTCACCGGGATGCCGGCGGCAAAGAGGTTGCCGCACTCGTCGAAGGTGTCGCGATGTCTTTCCTTCGGAAGTTCCAGCGCCTCACGCCAGTTGCGCAGAAATACCCTGTTGGGCTGGTTGGTGACGAAAAGGTCGATGTCGCTCGGCCGCAGACCGATTCGATCGCAAACCGCGTAAGCCACCTCGGGCACCTGCCGGTTGCCCCGTGCGAGAACTTTGGTGATCTTGCTTTCGGTGAACCCGATGTAGCCCTCTCCCGCGCCGGCCTGCCACCACTTGCGCGGCGGGTCCACGGCAATCGTCATGTCGCCGGCGTACTCGCCGTAGGTTCGGCATTCGACGTCGAGAATCGGTGACTCGCCGGACACCGTGAGGAGCCCGACGGCTGCCCCGTCGCCCGGAACCGAGGCCTGGGCTTTACGCCGCACCGTCGGCTGGTCGAAGATCTGGCCGGCCGCGTTCTGGGCGATTGCGATGAGCGCGGTGCATCCCTCGCCGGACTCCAGCAGTGTGCGAGCCAGTTTGAGCCCGAGAACGAACGCCGCACATCCGCCGTTGTGCAGGTCGATCACCGTCTTGGGCCGCATTCCGAGGCGGTGCGCCATTCCGCCACCCCCGCCGTAGAAGGGCATGTCGGGCATCTGCGTGTGGGTGATCAGGACGTCGACAGCGGCCAGAGCGTCGCGGCCGTGGCGTTCGACCAAGCCTGCGGCGGCGCGCTCGACCATGTCGATGGCCGTCTCGTCGGACGCGACGTGGTGGCGGTATCTCGGGGCGCGAAACATGAGGTTGTCGCGCAAGTCGTCCGACTCGGCGTATCGCGCGTAGTAGTCGGCAGCCACGGGTTCCCCCGGCAGATAGGTCGACACGTCGATCAAGCTGACAGTCATCGCGGTGCTCACTTCATCCAGTCGGGCTTGACGGGCAGGCCGTTGCGGTGCCGGTATTCGGCAATTGCCTTGAGGTTGAGCAACTCCAGGCGGTGGCCGGCACCGAACATGTCCCAGAAGTCGCCGACCCAGACCGGTCGCTGCGGCGGCGCGGTCTCGGGATAGGGGTTGTGGTCGTAGTAGGGGTGGTGGCAATTGGTCCACAGCACCACGGAACCGGGTTTGTCGAACACGAGCCGGGCGTCGATCACCCGCATCAGGTAGATCATCCACAGGTGTCTGCCCTGATCCCATGCGCAGTGGTAGTCCACCGTACGTGCGTCGGGATTGGCGACCGTGCGGGTGAAGATCTCGGTCTCAGAACCGAGGCGGTCATAGGCCAGCCATAGTCCTGGCTCCTCGGTCGGTTCGAAGCCCCGCAAACTGTAGGTCCACTCTTCCAGACTTCTTGTGTCCGACAGATATTCGAAGAGTTCGTCCGGTGGGCAGTCGATGTAATCGTTAACTGTGCAGTACTGCCCGAACACCTCATCGTGCGGGTAAACCGACCGCATCATCTCCATGATGATCGGGGTCGCCTTCTCGCGCGGCGACGTTTCTATCCGAATCACCCCCTCGATCGGTTCGGCGGATCCAGAGTGAACCGTGATGTCATCGAGCGCGGGAAGCGACATCGATATCCTCCTGACGGTGTGGCGGTGCGGGTTGCCGTGCAGCGCCATTGGGGCGCTGGTGGTTGAGAAATGGTGCGAATGGCGGGATCTCGTGGGCGCAGCATTCGATGCTGATCGCCGATGGACCCTGCGCAGCCAGCGCGGCGCTCAGGGCTTCGGGAAGGTCGTCGGCCTCGGTGACTTCGACCGAGCTCAGCCCGGGAAACATCGCTGCCAGGCCCGAACCGGGTGTGCTCGGACGGAACCGGTTGTAGCTGTAGAGCCCGCCGTAGAAGATCTGCTCGCGATTGACGCACATCGCGTGGGCATTGTTGTTGAACAACACCAGGGTCACCGGCAACCCATACTCGATCGCGGTGTGCATCTCCAGCCCGTGCATGTAAAACGAGCCGTCGCCGGCGACGATCACCGTGCGCCGACGTCTGGCGAACGCGATGCCGATGGCGGCGCCGAAGCTGTAGCCCATGCCGCCCATGCCCAGCGCAACGACGAACCGCCCGTCTCGACGAGCCGGCAAGTAGTGGATTGCTGCTGCACCGGCGTTGCCTGCGTCGACCACGATGTCCACGTCGTCAGGAAGCGCCGCATCGAGCGCCCTCATCGCGTCGCGGTATCGGATACCGGGTCCGTCGTGGACCGGAGGAGTCAATTCGTTGTGCGGCAGAGAGTTCGGCACTGGCCGGCTACGCCGGGCATGACTTGTGAGCGCACGTGTGAGCTGCCGCAACGACACCCGCAGGTTGTCGGAGTGCACATGGACGGATGGCACATACGGGGGCGCTGACCCAATCGACAGCGCGGTCACTTCGCTCAGTGCCGCTTCCAGACCCGCGTTCGCGGTGGCGGGCAACCGGGTGCCCACCAGCAGGCACACCGCGCTGTTGCGGATCGCTTCGGCGACAGCCGGATGCCCCATCACGCCCGTCACACCCAACAACATCGGTGAGTTGCTGGCGTCTTTCGCCTCCGGCACCGTTGCCACCGTGGCCCCTAGCGTCGCTCGCAACACCTCGAGTTCGCCGCGGGCTTCGTGAAGGCCGATCTGGTCACCGGCGACGATCACCACGGGACCAGCGGTACGTTCCAGGACGGCCGCAATTTCATGCGGATCGCCGCGACGGCCGCGCCGCGGCGGGTTCACGGCAGTTGCGCCGCCAGTCTCGATTCGGGCTTGTTGAACGTCTTTGGGCAACAGCAGCACGGCAGGCCCGCCGACGCGGGCGGCCGCGACCGCCTCCGGCATTGCGGTTCGAATGTCATCGGGGTTCACCACCCGGCGGCAGTACAACGAAACTTCTGAGAAGAGCGCCTCGGCGTTCAATGAACCGTTGCGGCCGCTGGTGTCTTGAAACGCCCCGCGCCCGTCCAGCGTGGTAGGTGGCTGGCCGACCAGCGCAAGGACCGGGACGCCACTACTGAATGACTCGCCGAGCCCAGCCACGAGATTGAGCGAGCCGCCGCCGGAGGTCGCCACCACGACCCCGAGGCCGGCCGTGACGCGGCTGTACCCGTCGGCCATGGTCGCCGCGGAGAACTCGTGCTTGGCCAGCACCGCGGTGACCTCGGCGCTGAAGAACGCCGCATCGAACAAGTCCTCGATGTTCGCGCCATCCACTCCGAAGAGGTGATCGACGCCGGCAGTCGCCAGGAATTCCACGATGTAGTCGACGACCCGACTGCCTCGGCGGCACGTGGTCACTGGGCGACTCCGGCGCGAGATTGGCGCCATCGAACCTGAGAAAGGCATTTGACGTGCGTAGATGGCCGTCCCTCCTTCGTCCGAGTAGCGCATCGATTGCGCATCGTTTAGCGAACTGACCCTGATTCGGAGCACAGCCCGGGTTGGATGGGTCAGATCGGCAAGAAATTTTCTGGAACGTCAGTAACGGCGGATTCCAGCCACACGGCGGCCCCTGGAAGTGGCCGTGAGCAGTGCCCTACTCGGGCTCGGCGGCGCGTGGTGCGGCCGGGCGACCGTCCTCGACGGAGGTCGACTGGCGTGATTTCGCCGCGATCGCAACCGCGAGCGCCGCGATGGCCGCGGCGATCCCCACCGGCCACCAGCTATCGGCGGTGCCCGTCATGAAGACCACCACACCCACCACGATGCCCGTGAATGCGAACAGCGCCCATGCCGCGGTGCTGCCGTCGTCTAGGCGTGAATACGCTTGAGCAGCAAGCAGGTACACGATCAGCAGCAGGATGCCCGCCACACCCCAGAGTTTCGCAGAGACGTCGCCCCAGCCACGGCACATCGCGATCGCAAGGACGGCCGTCGCTGCGGTCACCAATAGCACACCCGGCGCCTCGCCGGGTATCGGAGGCGGGGCGATGCGTGTTGCACCCCACATCAGCACGAGTAGCGCGGCCAGCGACAGCGCGACCGAGGCGATCAGCATCAACAGGCCGGTCGAGTCTGGAAACATCTGCGAGACGACCCAGATCAATCCCTCGGCGTCGTAACGGACGACACCTGACGTGCCCACGTTGGCGGCCGCCCACATCGTCGCCGCGCTCAGCGCCACGAGGGTCATCGCCCACCCGAGTGGGCGTGCCACTGACCTCAATCGGTCGCTGGCCGTGGTGGGGATCTCGAACCCGACGAGAGCCAGCGCGAGCGGTATCAGGATGCCAATCGCGCCCCACGCCGAAGACGTCGGGGACGTTAGGTCCTCGACAGGGGCGGTGCCCGAATAGATCTTCGCCAGCACCGCGAGCGCGACGTAGAAGTAGACCAGCAGGCCGATTGTCGCCATTGCCGTCACCACAGGCGCCAGAATCTTGGTCGGCAGCCACGCGACAAGCATGCCCGCGACCCCCGCCGCTGCCATTGCCGATGCGGGCCAAAGCCATCCGCTGGACGCTGCAACGGGATCGGCGGTCCAGGTCAGCGACAGCAGGCCGACGTTCCTGGCGGTGTACGCGGCGAGCAGGATATATGCGATGTACTGAATTACCGACACTCCCCGCGCGGGTGCTGGGCCGAGTACCGACCCGATCAGATCGGCGGTTGTCCGCGATTCGGGCGCACTCTCGCGCAACCGGTGCAACACCCAGATCACGCCCACCGACAACAGCGCGAAGGCCAGCACGCCGGACCCGTTGAGCACGTGACTACCAACGGCGGCCAGCGCCAACCCCGTTGCTTGCCATCCCGGTAGGAGATCTGCGCCGAATCCCCCGCCGGAAATCATCCGTTTCGGCATGGGAGCAGTGTGCCAACCGTCGGTGACCTGCGCGTCACTATCTACGGGTTGATGGTCAACTCGCCGATCTGGCGGCCCCAGACATATTCGATGAACATCGGCTGGCCGAGTTCGAGGTGGTTGTACGGCGCGATGCTGGCGCCGGTGTCCATTACCAGATACGGCGCGGGGAAAAGGTCCCGAGTGATGTCCTGCCAACAACCCGGCCGTCCCTCGGGGCCGCCCCTGGCGTTCACCCGCGGGAGGTTGTCGGGGTAGATGTACGGATTCCCTCCGCCCGCAATGGTTCCGGACGACGTCGCCAGCGAGTAACCGTTGCCACCGAGCGTTCGGGCCACCCTCACCTGCACCTGGTTGAACTTGCGGATGGTGCAGAAGAGTTGAGGGCTGTAGTAGTCGAACAGCTTCGAGGTGGGCAGCAGGTCCTGGGCGCCGCGGACCAGATATGGTCCGCCGCGGTCGAGAACGTCGGAAGCCGTTCCGGCGAAACCGAGCGCGCCCATCAGCGCCGCGTCGATGTCGGCGCGGTGCTCGTTGAACGTCCGCGCCGTCGTCACGGCATCTGCCAACCCGTCGAACAGGTCCGGCGAGGCGTCGGCGTACACGTCGACGAGATCGGCCACCAGCCGGGTGTCGTCGCGGATCTGCGGCATGCGCGTATTCAGGTCGTCCAGGATGGCGTTGCCGTTGAGCAGAGAAGCGCCGAACTCATCGCCCAGACCTGTCAGCGCCTCGGCGGTCGCGGTCAGCGTCTGGTTCAGCTTGATCGGATCGATCTTCTCGGCCAGCGCCGTCACCGTCTCGAACAGTGTGTTGAACTCCGTGGTCACCGCGGACGCATCGATCACCGCATTGGGTGAAATTCGTTGAGGGGAGGGGTGTTCCGGCGAGCTGAAGGACACGTACTTGTTCCCGAACACCGTGGTGGCCCTGATTTCGACAGTCACATTGGCCGGAATGAACCTGACGTAGTCCGGATTCACATCGAGTGAGAGTGCGGCCTTCTGGCTGCCGTTCACGTCGCGGATGCCGATGCGGCTCACCCGGCCGATCTCGACGCCGTTGTAGGTCACCTTCGAGCCCGGTTCCACCACCAGCCCCGAGCGTGACGCCAGCAGGGTCAGCTCGGTCTTGGGAGTGAAGGAGCCGCGAAACTCGCCGTAGACGAACCACCCCACGAACCCGACGATGAGCAACAGCACCGCGCCTGCCGTCTTGTACGGCGGATTGTGGCGGTCGACGAGCACTTTGAGACAGTAAGGTATGCCCGCCCGTCGTAGTGCCGATCCGGCAAAGACCCGCGCCGCCGTCCTCGCGATCGCCCAGTGGCTGCGCGACGAGGCCGCGCCGCAACCTGCCCGCGCCGAGCTCGCCGAGGCGGTGCGGCTGACGGCCCGCACGCTCGCCGCGATCGCGCCGGGCGCGAGCGTCGAGGTCCGTGTCCCGCCGTTCATTGCGGTGCAATGCATATCTGGCCCGCGGCACACCCGCGGCAATCCGCCGAACGTGGTGGAGACTGATCCGCGGACTTGGTTGCTCTTGGCCACCGGCCTGAGCCAACTCGGTTCCGCAGCCGCAGCCGGGGCGGTGCAGCTCTCAGGTGCGCGAGCAGGCGAGATTGCCGAAGCGCTGCCCTTGGTGAGCCTGGCTTAGCCCTGAGGTGTCCTCAGTGCGAGGCCGTCAGCGCTGGGCCCGCGTTCTGCGCCGTGTAGAGCCGCTTGTACAAGCCGTCGCGCGCCATCAGTTCTTCGTGGGTGCCTTCATCGACCACGCGGCCCGCATTGAGGACGATGATGCGATCCGCAACGGCTGCGATGAAATCCATGTCGTGGCTCACCACGATACTGGTCCGGTCACGGGCATATTCGCGGATGACCGCGCAGAGCCTGGCTCTTTGGTCTGCGTCAAGATTCTCGGTCGGCTCGTCCAGTAGGAGCACTTCCGGCTTGCGCAGCAAGCAACGGGCCATCGCGATCAGCCGCTTCTGCCCACCGGATGGCACCTGGACGTCCACGACGGTGTCATAGCCCTGCTGGATTCGATCCGGATCGATGATGACCGAGTGAATGTGGGCCAATTCGCATGCTTCTTCGACCTCGTCGTCGCTCGCGTCTTGCCGCGCCAGGCGTACGTTCTCCCGAATCGAGTCCTTCAGGAAGAACGGGAACTGCGAAAGCTTGGAAACCTGCTGTCGCAAGGTACTGAATGACAGAGTCTTGATGTCGTAGCCGTCGAGCAGGATTCGGCCGCTCTGCGGATCCAGGAAGCGAAGCAGGAGATTGAAAATCGTCGACTTGCCGGAGCCGATTGGTCCGACGAGCGCAACCGTCTCGCCTTCCTTGATCGAAAACGAGATCCCGTCGAGGATCTTCTGGCGGTCGTTGTAGCCGAATACCACGTCTTCGAACACGATGTTGCCGTGTACCTCATCCAGCTCTAGTGCGTCCGGGTGCTCGGCGATGGAGGGCTTCGTGTCGAGGAGCTCGTATGTGGAGACGACGCTCGGAATGTTCGAACGGTAGTTGGTATAGGCAGAGATGATTCGTTGGACCGGTGCGAACATCGTCGGTGCGAAACCGATGAATACGACAAGGGTGTTCAACGTCATTCCGAAACGTGCACTGAAGAAGATACCGACGACCAGGACGACGGCTGTGCTCAATGCGATGAAGATCTGAGCGCTTATGCCGCTGGCCTGAAACCAGACGAGCATCGACGAGGTGTTCTTCGCCGCGGTTTTCGAAGCTTCTTCGAAGCGCTCGCTGCGTTGCTTCTGAGCGTGGAAGACCTGGATGTCGGCGATGCCGGTGATGGTCTCTTCGAGTTCACCGCCTAACGCACGGCTGCTCATCATGTTTCGTTGCGTCGCCGCCTGGAGCTTCTGGCCGACGACCCGAAGGGCCAACAGTGCAATGGGAGTGAGGACCAGCGTGACGATCGTCATCTGCCACGAGATCGACAACAGATACGCGAGTGCAACGAGCAAGACAACCGAGTCGATCACCGGTGGAATGAGACAGTCGGTGAGGAGCTTCTGGACGCCGCTCGCTTCGACTTGGACCCGTTGCATGAGCGCCCCGCTTCGCATGCCGGTGAAGAAGTCCATCGAAAGAGACTGCAGCTGATCGTGCGCCCGCTGGCGGATCGCCGCGAGCAGCTTCCAGTCGACCTGTGCGTCGATCCAGGACCGAGCGAACGTGAGTAGCTGGGACAGCACCAGGGCGCTAGCCCAAATCCCGGCCCACACGGCGAACGTCAACGTCGGTCCGGACGAACCATCGGGGTGACTGACCCGCGGGCCACTGACTCCCCAGACGTGTTGGAGACTCCCGACACCGTCGCGCCCGGCCACCTGTCCCATGATCTGCACCATCGGGCCCCATACGGCGGGGGTGACGAACGGCAGCGCCGTGACGATGAAGCCAAGCAAGATGGAAATCGTGACCAGTCCGCGGACCGGTTTGAGGAGTGCCAAGCTGCGTAAGACGTATCGACGAGCCACTTTTGCCGGCACGGACGGACGTCCGACGCGTCCGCTCATAATGGCGGCCCCCGGCGGCCGGACCCCCGCCTGTGAGGTGGCGCCGGGCATCGCCGCGCCGGCAGGCAGGCCCGCGGGTCGTGCGACGGCAAACCACCGGGTGGTGGTCCTCCGGCCATCACCGGCCCCTTCTCACCATCGGGCGCCGCCGGCATCGGATCATTGGTCATTTCGCATTCACTCCTCGTCACCCAACTGCGTGCTAACGGTAGTCGCCAGCAACCCGACATCAACCGCGTATTGCGTTTGCTGTCGAAGTCGTGAGCCGTCCGCCAACTTCAGACGAGTGCGCTCCCGTGCTCGTGTTTGACAATTATTCAATAAGTCGAGCGAGAGTAGACTCCAATTTAGCGTCATCGGAAAATGACGATGCGAATTGGACGCTACCTTCGCGATCAATAAGCACGACGGTCGGAATTCTATTGGCTCCGTATTTTCGCTGCAATATCGACGTCTGGCGCAATGCCCACGGTGATCTCGGGACATTTTTCGCCGACCATTCGGATGATCAGGTCGCGCTCTCGCATTCGTTCGGCAGTCGTGGCCGCAGCTGGGTCATAGCGCGTGATTGCGAGAATGGTCAGTCCGCGCTTCTCGTACCGTTCCTGCAGATCAGTGAGCACGGGAAACATCGAGACACACGACCGGCACCACCTCGCCCAGAATTCGATCAAGACAACCCTCCCGCGCAACCCGGCAAGTGTCGCCGGGGCTCCCTGCACCCAGTCCGCCACGATTTCCGGCGGTGCGCTGCCCACGAGGTCTAATTGGGCAACCCTGTCGCGCAGTCGGCTGCAGCCGTCCGATGCGACGCGCACCTGTTCGGCCGATCCGGCCTCCCTGATGAGATTGAGGATATCTGCTCAGCGAAGGCGAGTTCGTCGCCAAGGAGACTCCTGGCTCGGTCATGCCGGTCGGACATCACGTACAGGTCGGCAAGCGTCAGGCCGAGCAGCACGCGATCGCGAAACGTTATCTCCAACGGTGTCGCAGCGGGCCTCTGCAAGCGAGGCTTCCACGATCGAAATGGCCTCTGGGAGCCGACCTTCCCGTCGAAGGCGGACAGCGCTGACAACTGCTGTCGGCACAACGACACGCCGCGCCGACGTTGTCGCCGATGAGCCGACGGGTTTCTGATGTCACGCGGGTAGTCCTCGCCTCACAGATCAGGACCTGATGACGCGACAGTCGCGCCAACGGCCAACAAGTGTCCGCCGGTGTAGCGGGGCGCACCTAGCGGTGCGCCCCGCACATCCCACGGCGGTGCCTAGCAATAGTCCGTCCAGGTCACCCAGTTGCCGTAGTCGTCCCACAGGATGTAATCGCAGAGGGCGGCGAATCCCTCTACGTCACCGCCCTGCGCCGTGCCGACTGGAATGACGGCTTGCGCGTCCTCCTTGGTCAGCTTGTCCTTACCCGGGAAGAGCCTGTTGCGGATCTCATCCGTCAGCGGCTTCACATCCAGCTTGTGTTGCGACAGTTCCGAATCGGGAACGTCGTAGAACGCTGGTTCCCCTACTTCATTCACGCCTTTGACGATTGCCATTTCTACCTTCTTTCCTAGTTCCTTCGGTACGAGTGAGTCGACCGATATGGACGGCACGATGGGATCACGGCGCGACTCAGGCGGGCAATCATGTCTGCGACAATCGCCTGTCGAATGTTTTACACACGGGTAAATTGTCCCGGACACTTGTTCGCGAGCCGCGATCGTGAGCAACGCCACCGGTATGCCTGCGGAGGCACGCATCAGCGCAGTTTCTCCAACGCGCACACATCACAAATCCACACCTGGCGATCCCCGCGTACCTCCACCAATTGGCGGCGACGTAGTTCGCTCATCGCGTGGTTCACCCTCACTCGTGAGGCACCCACCAGGCGCGCCAGATCTCCTTGGGTCAATCGCAGTGGGATCAGAATGGACTGGTCCGCGGAATCGCTTGTCGGCTGGCCGTATTCGCGCGCAAGCAGAAGCAGATGCCGCACGATCCGGCTCCGCACGTCCATGCCTGCCAGCGCCTCGATTCGATCGTTGGCCAGGCGCACCCGACGCGCCAGCAACAGCGACAGGTTGGCGTTCAACGCCGGCATGGTCTCGAGGCAACGTTCGAATTCATGCCGATCGATCCAGAACATATCGGTTTCGTCGAGAGGCAGCACCGAGTGCCCGCCCGCACTTGTCTCGCCGATGGTGGGCGCCCAGAGCACGTCACCAGGTCCGAGTATCGCCAGGATCAGTTCTGTGCCGTCGGCCTGTTCTACGACGACTTTCACCACTCCGGTTTGAATGATGTAGGCCGTGTCCTCGAGTTGTTCGGTCATCAGAATTCGCGAGCCGGCTGGTAGTACGTGCCGTCGCATCAGACCGTTCAGGACGGCGAGTTGCGGCAGTGTCATCTCGCGGAAGAGCGCCAGCCTACGGAGATGGCTCGGATCGAGAATGGCTGGCACGTTCGGATTCCCCCTGCTTTACGCCGGCGCGCGCTACTGCCGTCGAACGCCGGCGACGTCACGTTGCCGACCGGCCATCATGTGGTCGCGTCTTCCTCGCGCTGCTGTCGCGATCCCAGTAGCCGCGGCGGATCTGAAACCTTCGCTCGGTCGACGTTGGCAGCGAGTTCGCGCAGAATCGTCTTCACCTGAAACACCGTCAGGTCAGGATGCTTGCCGAGGATTTTGGTGACGAGACCCGAAATATGTGGTGCCGCAAAACTGTTGCCCGTCGAGGTTCGGCGTTTGCCGTTACGCCAGGGGACGGGGACATCAATGCCACGAGCGCCGAATTCGACGGGCGGATTGGGGTTGTAATAAAAGGTGTATTGATCTGGAACATCGTGTGAGGCAACGGAAATCACCGAGGAGTACAGTGATGGAAAGCTTGGAATCGGACTGTTGTTGGCCGCCGCGACCAGTACGATGTTTTTGAAGTAGGCCTCGTCTGCCAACTCGTGGAACGCGGCGAAGTATTCCCGCTTTTTTGTCCCGAGGCTGAGGTTGCAGACGTGGATCCCCGTCTCGAGCGCCCAGCGCAAGCCGGTGAGGAACGCCTTGCCCGTGCCCGTGAGTCCGGCTCCCAGTACTTTGATGCTGTAGAGCTCGCAGTCCGGCGCCAGCGCTCGAATGACACCGGCACATGCGGTGCCGTGACCGGTCGAATCTTCGTGGGGCGCCGTGTCGTAAACCAGCTCGCCGTTCTCATCTTCTGTGATGGCGACGTAACCCTGGACGCTGCCGATGTCGGGGTGGGTGGCGTCAATGCCGCTATCGATCACTGCGACCTTGACACCCTCACCGCGGCTGCCTCCCCAGGCCCATTCAGCAGTGATTGCGTCCATCGGGTCGCATCGATGAACGGTGACCAGACGGCTGTCATGAAAGGGAGCCGAATAAGCGGGACGCATACTTACCACGAGCTGCCTCGCTGTCCGCCCGACTTGTCAGAGAGCCCACGCAGGAACACGGTGAAATTCTCGAGGATCCCCTTGCACGCCTGGGTCGCATCGTCACCGCCCAGGACAATCTCGTGCACCAGCCGCGCGAGATCCAGCGCACCGAGATAACCGGTCTGCTGCCCGAGTTCGGCCGTGAACGCACGGGCGCGCTCGGTAAGACCGTGGCGATCGTAATCCGGTATCCCATCGAGTCCTTCGACGAGTTCGGCCAGCAGTGCGCCCAGCCTGCTCTGGGTGCGGGACTGTTCGATGGCGACCGCGCCAAGATGCGCAAACAGGCTGACATCTTCGATGTCGTCGACGCTGAACCCCTCGTCGTCCTCCTCCTTGTCGAGGAACTGCAGGACCCCGATCATTCGATCCTCGAAGGACAGGGGTGAGCAGAGGACGTGCTTCGGGTTGAACCCGACTTCGTGTCCGATGTCGGAGGCATCCAGATCGTCATCGTCGGTGTCTGAAAGGGCCATCGGCTGTCCGGTCTGGGCGACCAGGCCGGCGATCCCTTCCCCGAGCGGCATCCGTATCGTGCCGGATCCCCCTGGGGCCGTCGCCTGCTCGCCGGCCGAAGCTTCAGAAACGAGGTACCGCTGCTCGGCGTCGATCAGGAAAAGCCAGGCAGCCTTTGCTTTGACAATGTCGGCTGCGGTGGCGACGATCATCCGCAGCAGGCCGTTGTAGCTCACCGGGGCGCCGATCACACCCGTGATGGATGCGGTCGTCAATGCGTCGCGAAGATCCTGCGCGAAACGGTCTTCTGAGATTCGTTGCTTGAGCCGGCCGATTTCTTCCCGCTGTCGAGCGATGGTCGCGGCGGCCTCGTCCTCTGCGGCACGGTGCGTCTGGGCAGCTTCCATGTCGATGCCGACTCCCTGTTCCGGCGTCATCGCTGCGCAAGCCTTCGGCTGGCGCAACCAAATGATGCCTCACCGTCAATATCAATGTGGGACTTGAGCGGGAATTTTTGCCCGCATGGTTGGCCGCTGATCTGCGGGACTATGCGCAGGTAGCTTATGGGTGCCTCAAAAAAAGGCTCCCAACTGCGCCAGCGCGTCGCCGTCGCAGCACCTCTACTGGATCGCTCGGACATGATCCCCCTAGCCCCCGCCTTTGCCCCAAGTATGGCGCAAGCGACGTAATCCAGAGTCATGTCGTGTGATTTTCATCGAGTGGTCCGTCGTAGCTTCCGCGGAACTGTTCGTCAGGCACCGGCCATCTCTCGCCCCCGGTACCCTGCACGATCCAATCGCCTCTGTTCGCCACAACATCACCCTCCAATGTGTGAACGACCTCGCGGTCGCCCGCGCGGCGGGCGAGCACAGTCCCGGAGCGCCGGTATCGTCGCGGGCCGATCTGCTCGT
Source organism: uncultured Actinomycetota bacterium (assembly GCA_963793055.1). GTDB lineage: Bacteria > Actinomycetota > Actinomycetes > Mycobacteriales > Mycobacteriaceae > Mycobacterium. The sequence goes on from CAWBYS010000011.1 coordinate 26,734, forward strand.
GACTTGATTCAAATACACTTGCCGAAACTGAGCGTTCGTCTCCATCGTCGTTGGTAACCACCCAATCGCCGGGCTGGGCCTGCATCACTTCGCCCGAACGCGTAGTCCAGGTCCACGAGTGATCGCGCTTCTCGGCACTTATCTCGCCACGGCGCCGATAGGAACGCCACCCGCTGTCGCCGGACGGGTCTGCGTTCGGCACCTGCCGCTTCTGCGTTTGAGTCTTCGGCACCGATCTGTACCCGAGGCTGCGCAGGTTCACCAAAGTGCTGAGCAGGCTCCTGCGGGAATCTTCGGCGAATTGCGGATGGCGATCGATGAGCTCATCCCACGGAAGAAGCCTGTCATGACGGCGGCGGCTGTCGTCGCGGTGCTCGCTGTACTTCCAACCTGCGTCCTCGTAGTACCTGCGCCAATCCTCGTGTTCGGCCTTGATCATCCGGTCCACCGTGTGCTCGTCGAAGCCAAGGATCTGCAGCCGTTGCATCGTCGATAGGTCGGCGAAATTCTGCGGAAGGGACTCTCTTGCTCCTGTCTGCTCGAGGCTGTTCCAGCTGTGATTGCCGATGGTTTCAACGATCCACAACGCATTGAGCACTTGGCGGCGGTTTGACTGCCTGATGAAGTGATCGAGGTTCTTCCATGGCCGTGTGCTGGGCGTGTCCCGCTTGGTGCCGGCGCTGTAGTGCTCGTGAATGAGCTCGGCCGCTCGCTCCCAAACGTCTTGCGGCGCATCTGAGTCGAGTTCCATATCGATGGGGAAGCTGAAAAGTTCACCGACGATGGAGATGTCGACCAGCGACGTCGCCGCGCCAGAGGCCACGTATACCCGCAGCTTCGGGAACCGAGATGCCAGCCGGGTGCCCTGTGTCTCCAGCGACGGGTCACCGAGCACAAAAGCATAAGCCGATGGATCTTTGTTCTTCATGTACTCGGCGATCGCATCTACGGTGGGTTCCTCGTTTTGATCCACCACAGCCAACATGGTGCCGTCGGGAGCCATTCGTCCCTGCCTGATCTCATGGTCGTCGACGAAGCTCTTCGCTCCCCTGGCGAAGATGACCACGTTCGATGGGCGGACTACATGCGGCTTCCGATACATCTCCTGTTCGCGCTGCAGCTGGGCGAGTTCGGAAGCCAATGCGTAGGTCAAGGGGTACAGCCCACAAAGGACCACGGTCGCCGGGGCCGAGTGGTCTGTGATGGACGCGATCTCAGGACGAAATGTCATGTGACGCACCAATTTTGCGGCGGTAGTCTCGTACTTGCCGACGGCGTCGGCAACCCAATACCGCTCAGTGCTGGCCAAGAAGCTGCGCCGCCACACCTCCGCTTGCCACGGGTCGTCGATTCGCACTGTGAGCGGCATTTTGGCGTGGCTTCGTCCAAGTCTGGTCACTGCAGCATCGATAACGCTGAAGTGCTTGAGGTTGTCCACCGGATCTGCAGAGAGCAGGTACAGCCGCTCCAGCCGGTTCCACAGTGTCAACTGTGACATCGTCTCCGGCTCAGCGAGATTCATCATTCGCAGCTTGGCGCCCAAATTCTGCACCCTGCTGGCGGCGTTGCTCTTGACGTCATCTGTTAAGACGACCACAGCCCCCGCAGGATTCTGAGTACGCAAAATCGCGCGCACCATCGACACCGTGTCCTCGTCCAGGCCGACAACGACAGTCAAGGAGCTTGCGCGCCAGATCGCGACCCGGTCGAGCTGAAATCGAAACAATTCCAATCCCGCAGCCAGTGCAGCGACAAGGGTGGTCCCCAGCGCGAGCAACCGCGCGACCTCCAATGCAATGGGCACATTTGGACATGGGGGAACCCCGAACGGATTCTCCACATTGCCCAGAAAAAGTGCGAGCGTCCATGCGAGCGGTGCGAAGAAGGGCGCCTGCTCGCCGTGACACCGCCAGTAGGCGCTCATCCCCAATACCAACGCCGACGCCGCCATCGCGGCGATCACGATGAGCGACTGTCCGGAGAAGGTTGACTTGCGGGCGAGGCGACGCAAACCGATGTGCGCGATCGGGAAGGCCAGTACCACCACGATCGTCCAGTGCGACCCCGGCTCACCGAAACGTCGCCACCAAGACTGGGCGTGGTCAATCGGAGATGGGTTGAGCGCCAGCGCGCAGAGGTATATCAACGCAGCGACATAACATGCGTCCAGAGCGAGCAACACCGGAGAAAGCCAGCCAGCGCGACCTCGACCGGCGCGGGCGCGCATGACCGACCCGATGATTGTCATGCCATCAGTGCCCAACGGTGGCTAACCCGCTCACCTCTGAATCGTCACACCGCTCGCGTGGTATGTCTGTCGTTTTGTGCGCTTGAGCGTGGGATGGACCGAGGCCGTCTAGGTCTCAACCCGGACGCATCGAAACCAGCGGACTGCTGGGGCCGTCAAGGCGTCGCCCAGCCGAGATGATCGATCGTCGCCTTCCGCGCCCAATACCGTCAATTATTGCTAACGTTGGTTCGTCTGGCCGGGTATTTTTCGCTTAGCTGCTGCACTATCACGTTGAGGAAGACGTCTGTCATGGCTGTTTTCGTTAGCTATTCGAGCCGCGATAGGGCGCTGTTGGATGGGTTGTTGACAGCGTTGCGGCGCGGGCGTGAGCAGGTGTGGTTCGACGAAGAGCTGACTGGCGGCGAGACGTGGTGGCGGACGATCCTCGAGCAGATCCGCGGCTGTGATCTGTTCGTTGTTGCGCTGTCGAAGAACATGTTGGATTCCAAGGCGTGTCAGGCCGAGTTGCAGTATGCCCAGGATTTGGGCAAGCCGATCCTTCCGGTTCAGGTGGGGCCGTTGGACAACATGCGGATCAATCCGCTGGCCCAGATGCAGCTGATCGATTATCGCCAGCCGAGCGTCGAGAACGGCATCGAGTTGGTGTCCAGTGTGCATGCGCGCAAGGCGATGTCGCCGCCGTTGCCCGATCCGCTGCCTGACGAGCCGCCGATACCGTTTGCGTATCTGATGCGGTTGGCATCGACGATTTCAGGTCCCTCGCTGAGTGCCCAGCAACAGTTGACGTTGGTGGCGGAGCTGAAGGCCGGCTTGGAAGAGGACGGCGACGATCTGTCGGCTCGCCGTGATATCACCCAGTTGTTGTGCATGCTGCGCGACCGCTCCGATGTCACTTGGCGCACCCGCACCGAGGTCGAGGCGGTGTTGACGTCCTTGGAGACACCAGTTGCTGCCGAAGCAGCCGAGCCGCCGAAATCGGCATCGACGGCCAAGACCGAAACGGTGAACACGGGCGGACCCCGCCCGGGGCAGTCGGGCCCACCGCCGGGGCAGTCCGGCCCGCTGCCGACTCAGTCCGGCCCGCCGCCGGGGCAGTCCGGCCCGCCGCCGGGGCAGTCCGGCCCGCTGCCGACTTACGCACCTCCATCGGGTGGGTCGTCGCCAGGATTTCATCAGGCTGGATTGCAGCCGCCGTCGCCGCCATCGATGTACGGCCTGACGGGTGCTGGCTCTAGCGGTGCGAAGCCGTCGAAATCCGGCACGAAGTGGCTTATCGGTGGGGGCATCGCGGCCGCGCTCGTCGTCGTCATCGCCGTGGTAGCCGTAATCGCTCTCACCGGCCCAGACCCCAAACCAGCTCCACCACCGTCACCGCCGCCGACGGTGGCGCCGGCGGACCTGAAATCTCTGTTGCTGTCGGCCGCTGAAGTCGACGCGATCATGGGGACCACGAAGATGGATCCCGGTGCCGTCGGCCACGAGATGCAGTCCGATTCGCCTGTGTTGTCCGATCCGAAATGCGCTGGGACGCAATACAACGCGCTACAGGAGGTGTACGCGGGTAGCGGTTACAGCGCGGTCGTCGATCAGTCGCTCACGAGCGGAAAGAGCTCCGACTCCGACTACGCCTGGGTTGCACAAACTGCGGTCGCTTTTCCGTCGCCCGACCAAACGACGGCGTTCCTGCGTACGTCAGCACAAGATTGGAAGTCGTGCGCCGGGAAGACCATCACGGTCACTGTCGATCAAGACAAGTACAGCTGGACCTTCGACACCGTGGCTGAGCAAGACTCCCAGATTTCCCAGAAGGAAACTCAAGAGGGAATGGCCGGCTACGCGTGTCAGCACGTCATGCGTGCGGTGTCGAACGTGATCATCGAGGCCGCCGCATGCAATGCGAACATCACCGACGAAGCCGAACAGATCGCCGAGAAGATCGCCGCAAACCTGCCCACGTGATGCGTCCGTACTGCACAGGCGTGAGGGATGGGTGATCTGCCGCTCCCGGAAATGGGTCAGTCTTGGTTGTTGTTGAGTGTGTGTGACGACACCGTCCGTCGGATTCCGTGATTGACCCGCTATGAACGTAGACTTAACGCGTCTACCCACCGTGCCCTGGGAGCAGCCCTATCGTGACCGGCCCGCAGACCGATCAAGAACCTCGCGAAGAATGCGGCGTATTCGGCGTATGGGCGCCGGGTGAAGACGTCGCCAAGCTCACGTACTACGGCCTTTACGCCCTGCAGCACCGCGGACAGGAAGCCGCCGGCATCGCCGTCGCCGACGGGTCCCAGGTGCTGGTGTTCAAGGATCTCGGCCTGGTCAGTCAGGTGTTCGACGAGCAGACGCTGGCCGCCATGGAGGGCCACGTCGCCATCGGGCATTGCCGCTACTCGACCAGCGGCTCGACCACCTGGGAAAACGCTCAGCCGGTGTTCCGCAACACCTCGGCGGGTACCGGCGTCGCGCTCGGCCACAACGGCAACCTGGTCAATGCGACCGACCTGGCCGGCCGGGCCCGGGCGGCGGGACTGCTCGGCACCCGCGGCGCACCCGCCGCCACCACTGACTCCGACATCCTCGGTGCGTTGCTGGCGCACGGCGCCGCGGACGCGACGCTGGAGCAGGCGGCGCTGGAACTGCTGCCGACCGTGCGCGGCGCGTTCTGTTTGACGTTCATGGACGAGAACACCCTGTATGCGGCCCGCGACCCCTACGGCGTGCGGCCGTTGTCGCTGGGGCGACTGGATCGCGGTTGGGTCGTCGCGTCGGAGACGGCTGCACTCGACATCGTCGGTGCTTCGTTCGTCCGCGACATCGAGCCCGGTGAACTGCTGGCCATCGACGCCGACGGCGTGCGTTCCACGCGGTTCGCCAATCCCGAGCCGAAGGGCTGCGTCTTCGAGTACGTCTACCTGGCCCGGCCGGACAGCACCATCGCGGGCCGTTCGGTGCACGCCGCCCGCGTCGACATCGGCCGCCGGCTGGCGCGCGAGAAGCCCGTCGACGCCGACCTGGTGATCGGCGTACCGGAGTCCGGCACCCCCGCCGCCGTCGGTTATGCGCAGGAGTCGGGCATCCCGTTCGGGCAGGGGCTGATGAAGAACGCCTACGTCGGGCGCACCTTCATCCAGCCGTCGCAAACCATCCGCCAACTCGGCATCCGGCTCAAGCTCAATCCGCTCAAAGAGGTGATCCGCGGCAAGCGCCTGATCGTCGTCGACGATTCGATCGTGCGCGGCAACACCCAGCGCGCGCTGATCCGTATGCTGCGTGAGGCCGGCGCCGTCGAGGTGCACGTGCGCATCGCTTCGCCGCCGGTGAAGTGGCCGTGCTTCTATGGCATCGACTTCGCCACCCCCGCCGAGCTGATCGCCAACGCCAAGAGCACCGAGGCGAGCGACGATGAGATGCTCGACGCGGTGCGGCACGCCATCGGCGCCGACACGCTCGGCTACATCAGCCAGCACGGCATGGTCGCCGCGACCGAACAGCCCGCCTCGCGGTTGTGCACGGCGTGCTTCGACGGCAACTACCCGATCGAGCTGCCCGGCGAAACGGCGTTGGGCAAGAACGTCATCGAGCACATGCTGGCCACCGCCGCGCGCAGCGGCATCCCGATCCAGACCGACAACGACAACGTCTCGGCGCTCAGGCGCCCTGACGGCTCGCCGTGACGTGACGTCCCTTGCTCCCTGCCACGTGCGCCCAGTGCGGGTCGTTGGGCAACGGACCGTTTTCCAACGCGCTCGCCACGGCCTCGCGGTAGCCGATGAGACCCGCCGCCGGCGCGTGGGATGACGGCGTCGATGTCGTGCTCGTCCGCGACGGCATCGACTTCCAGCGACTCGATGAGCGGACGGGCGAGGCCGGGCGGCATCGGGGTGACCAGGCCGATCCACAGACTCGCGATCGTCGGCGTCAGGAACGGAATCGCGATGATGATCCGCCGCCGTAGCCCGGCCACTTCGGCGTAGACCTGCATCGCCTCGCCGTACTCCATCACATCCGGCCCGCCGATGTCCCAGGTGCGCGATGCCGGGACCTGCGCGGTCGGCGGCCTCGACCAGGTAGTGCAGCACGTCGTCGATCGCGATCGGCTGGATTCTGTTGTGCACCCACTTGGGTGTCGTCATCGCGGGCAGCCGGTTGGTGATGTGGCGCATCATCTCGAATGAGGCTGAGCCCGAACCGATGACGATTCCGGCCTGCAGCACCACGGTCTCGATGCCGGAGTCGATCAGGATGTCGCCGACCGCGGTCCGGGACCGCAGATGCGGCGACAGCTCGCGACCGGGCGGGTGCAGCCCGCCCAGATACACCAGCCGCCGCACGCCCGCCTGCCGCGCGGCGCCACGACGTTGCGCGCCGACCGCGCCTCCGCCTCGACGAAGTCCGGCGAGGTCCCCATCGAGTGCACGAGGTAGTAGACGACGTCGATGCCGTCGAACGCCGCGCTCAGCGAATCCGTGTCGTCGAGGTCGCCCCGCGCGACCTCGACGCGATCGCGCCAGGGGAGGCCGGCGAGCTTGTCGGGGTTGCGCGCCAACGCCCGCACGCGTGAAACCGCGGTCGAGCAGGCGGGGCACGAGCCGGCCACCGATGTAGCCGGTCGCGCCGGTCACCAAGCAACCGATCTCGTCTGCCGACATGGTCGCCGGATACCCGTTTTGCGTCAGGCGAATCCGCAGCCCGGCTAGGGCACGTCGACCGACAGCGGGGCGCCCGCCGGCTGGATGTAGTCAACCCACAACACCAGCGGGTCTGGGCCCAGGTTGCGGCCCACGTGAACGTGAGTCGGGGCCGCTTTCCTCGGTGACCGCGGAGCCGGCGGGCGAGACCTCGACTGTGCAGTCCGCCATCGTGCGGGTGAGCGTGCCTTCCCGGACGACACCGAACACCTGACCGTCGTGGTAGTGCCAGCCGGTGCTGCCGCCGGGCTGGATCGTGATCCTGCGGGTGATGTAGTCGATCCCGTTCACCGTGGATTGGGACATCACGACGGCGTCGGTTTCGATGCCCGGCGTGGCCGACGCCGTTGCGGGTGTCGTGATGGCGGCCCCGGCGGTCAGGACAGCCGCGGACGCGGGCGCCAACCAGCGAACAGGTTTCATGGTCGGTCACGTTGTCACACCAACGGCCACCGTGCGAGCGGTAAGCGCGAAACGCGCCGGACGAAAGCCGCTTACCTCGCCAGGGCGAACACCGGTAGCCTAGGGCGCAATGAGCGAGCATCAGCGAGCGAATTGACTTCGATGACCGAACGCTCCGAACCAGCCGGCATCTCCTACGCGTCGGCCGGGGTCGACATCGAGGCCGGCGACCGCGCCGTCGAACTCCTCAAACCGCTCGCCAAGAAGGCCACCCGGCCCGAGGTCCGGGGCGGTCTCGGCGGTTTCGCCGGGCTGTTCGCGCTGCGCGGCGGCTACCGCGAACCGGTGCTGGCGTCCTCGACCGACGGCGTCGGCACCAAGCTGGCCGTCGCCCAGGCCATGGACAAGCACGACACCGTCGGGATCGACCTCGTCGCCATGGTCGTCGACGACCTCGTGGTGTGCGGCGCCGAACCGCTGTTCCTGCAGGACTACATCGCCGTCGGCCGCACCGTGCCCGAGCGCATCGGCGAACTGGTCGTCGGGCATCGCCAACGGCTGCGTGATGGCGGGCTGCGCGCTGCTGGGCGGCGAGACGGCCGAACATCCCGGCCTGATGGCGCCCGACCACTACGACATCTCGGCCACCGGCGTCGGCGTCGTCGAGGCGGACGACGTGCTGGGACCCGACCGGGTCAAACCGGGCGACGTGCTGATCGCGATGTCCTCGACCGGCCTGCACTCCAACGGTTACTCGCTGGCCCGCAAGGTGCTGCTGGAGATCGACCGGATGAACCTCGCCGGTCACGTCGAGGAGTTCGGCCGCACGCTCGGCGAAGAGCTGCTCGAGCCGACGCGCATCTACGCCAAGGACTGCCTCGCGCTGGCCGCCGAGACGCAGGTGCGCACGTTCTGCCACGTCACCGGCGGCGGACTGGCGGGCAACCTGGAACGGGTCATCCCGCCGGGCCTGGTGGCCGAGATCGACCGCGGCACATGGACGCCCGCGCCCGTGTTCGCGATGATCGCGCAGCGCGGCCGCGTCGAGCGCGCCGAGATGGAGAAGACGTTCAACATGGGTGTCGGGATGGTCGCCGTCGTCGCGCCCGAGGACACCGACCGTGCGCTGGCGGTGCTGACTGCCCGGCACCTGGACTGCTGGACCCTGGGCGCGGTCAAGAAGGGCACGAAGGACGGCCCACGAGCCAAGCTCGTGGGTCAGCACCCGCGGTTCTAGAGGGCTAGCGTCCCCAGTCGTCCTCTTCGGGAGCCCATCGATCGTCGGCTCCGTCATCCGGCTCGCTGGCGCCGCCGGAGTCGCTCGATCCGCCCAGCTCGCGCTGAAGCCGCTCGAAATCGGTCTGCGGTGAGCTGTATTTGAGCTCACGAGCAACCTTGGTCTGCTTTGCCTTAGCCCGGCCGCGGCCCATGGGGGAACCCCCTCGCGCAATAACGGAGCGGCCCAATTTTCAGGCGGCTCCGATCTGAGTGTCTTTATCGTCCTGCCAACACTTTACCGTGCCTGGCTGCGGGGCGCTGGCAGGCCCATGGCGAATTAACGGGTCGCGCCGCCGCGCAGCTGTTCCACTGCCAGCCGGCCCGCGCCCGCGACGTCGGGCGGCGGCATCGAGTCGGCGTCGATGACAGCCGCCACCTGCGTGTGGCCGCCGGTCGTCAGTTCCGTGTCCGCGGGCAGGCCCCGCTTGAGCAGGGCCAGCGCAATCGGGCCCTCGTCGACGTGGTCCACGACCGTACCGAGACGGCCGACGGTTCGTCCGCCCGCGAGCACGGGATCGCCCGTGGTCGGCCGGTCCGTCGAGCCGTCGAGGTGCAGCAGAACCAGCATGCGGGGCGGTTTGCCCAGGTTGTGGACGCGAGCGACGGTCTCCTGTCCGCGGTAGCAACCCTTGTCGAGGTGCACTGCCGTGCTGATCCAGCCGACCTCGTGCGGGATCGTCCGCTCGTCGGTGTCGACGCCGAGCCTGGGCTGCAGAGCGGCAACGCGATGCGCCTCATACGCCCATATCCCCGCCCTGCGCACCCCGGCGTCCACCAGGCGCTGCTGCCAATCGGCCACCTGGTCGCGGGGCACCACGAGATCCAGCGCGATTCCGCGCCCCGCCTGGGGGCACCTCCCGCTCGCGGGGGATTGCCGCAGAAAGCCGCCCTCGGGCAGTGCGACGGCCGTGCCTTCCGCCGGTAGCGAACTCACTCCCAGAGCGTCGAGTACGGGTGCGTCCGCCAGCCGGGGACCGAGCAGCGACAACACCGCCAGCTCGGCGGGCTCCACGACGACGTCGCTCCAGAACACCATCTTGCGCAGGTAGGTCAGTAGGGGTTCGGCGCGCCATGCCTCGGTGTCGATGTACGTCGCGCCGTCGAGCTCGGTCTGGATCCAGTGATCCTCGACACGGCCTTGTCCGTCCAGGCTCAGATTCTGCGTGACGGCACCGTCCGGCAGGTCGCTGACGTGCTGGGAAGACAGGCTGTGCAGCCACGACTTGCGGTCGGCGCCGGTAAGCGTGATCACCGCCCTGCGTGAGCGGTCGACGACGACGGCTTCAGTGGCCGCCGCGCGTTGTTCGCCGAGTGGGTCGCCGTAGTGCCATACGGCACCGGCGTCGGGCCCGGTGTCGGGCACAGGCACTGCTGACATGCCTCAACTTTACGGCGCTACGCTTCTTGGCCATGGCGAGCCAACCCGCGGTAGTGGTCACGCTCGACGGTGAGTTGCACGATCCGGCGCTGCCGCTGCTCCATGCCGATGACCTGGCGGCGGTTCGCGGCGACGGCGTCTTCGAGACGCTACTCATCCGCGATGGGCGTCCCTGTCTGCTGGAGGCCCATCTGGATCGGCTGTGCCAGTCGGCGCGGATGACCGACCTACCGATGCCCGATTTGCCTCGCTGGCGGTCGGCGGTCTCGGCCGGCGTCGCGAGCTGGAACGCCGGTGGCGGGGGCGAGGGGGTTCTTCGGCTGGTGTACAGCCGAGGGCGGGAGACGCGGCTCACCTCCGACGGCATACGCCACCATCGGCACGCTGCCGGCCAGGGTGGCTGACGCGCGCAAGAAGGGCGTCGCGGCGTTGATCTTGGCCCGTGGGCTGTCCGCCGAGGCGACCGGCGACATGCCATGGCTGTTGGCGGGCGCCAAGACGCTGTCATACGCAGTGAACATGGCCGCGCTGCGGCACGCCGAGCGGCACGGGGCGGGCGACGTGATCTTCGTCGGCACCGACGGCTACATCCTCGAGGGGCCGCGGTCCACGGTGGTGATCGCAGGTGAGCTCGACGGGAATCCGGCGCTGCTGACTCCGCCGCCGTGGTTTCCGATCCTGCGTGGAACCACGCAGCAGGCGCTGTTCGAGGTGGCTCGCAACAAGGGCTACGACTGCGACTACCGGTCGTTGCGACCCGCTGATCTTTTTGCGGCACAAGGTGTTTGGCTGATATCGAGCATCACGCTCGCGGCCCGGGTGCACACGCTGGACGGCAAGCCGTTGGCACCGGCGCCGTTGGCGGGCGAGCTCGCCGAACTCGTCGACGCGGCGATCGTCAGCGATCGCTGAAACCAACGCGCCGGCCCGCTCCGGCGCGATTGCCGCGGTCTTCGGAGTTGCGTGACGTCGACAATCCATTCTCGGTATCGTGCAGGACAACCGACAGCAAACACGAGTACAGGGGGAACCGCCGTGGGCGAGGAGTTCAAGGCCCGGTTCGTCGCAGCGGACCAGCTTCCGCGTGGACTTCCGGAGCCGAAGCCGGGCTATGAGATGTGGCCGCAATGGTTCAAGAACCTCGATCGGCGAATGCCGCAGGAGAAGACCGAGTTCCTCAACCACACGGTGAAGGCGTGCGCGCCGTTCGCCGACGCCATGAGCGCCGGATACGTGATGCGGCTTGCGGGCGCGGTCCGGGTCGATCAGGACCTCAAAACGGGCGCGATCAATTTCAACTGGCGTACCGCGGGCTCGAGTGTTGCGGTCGTCGAGGCCGGTCACAGCATGGCGCAGGTCGAGGGGTCGGGGATGAGCCTGCCGTTCAAGTGGCTCAACTATTTCGCGCTCCAGCTTCCCGAGGGCTGGTCTGCGCTGTATACCCACCCGATCAACCGCAACGACCTGCCGTTCCGGACGCTGACGGGGCTCGTCGACGACCCCTACAAGTCGCCGGTCAACTTTCCGTTCGAGTGGATCGGGACAGAAGAGGAGACCTTCCTCGACGCCGGCACTCCGATCGCGCAGATCATCCCGATCCAGCGGGTCGAGTGGAAGGCGGAGGTCGATTACATCCCCCGTGCCGAAGTGTTGCGCGACGAGTATCTGGCGGTCTCCCACCTCCAGGGCTACCGCCGCCACCACCGGCACCAGAAGATCTACCGCTAGGCCCGCTCGGCGCCCCGCGCGTGCCCCGAAAACCGCTTGTCGCTGCCTTCCGGCGCGGGTACGGTCGCTCGTACACAGGGAAGGAGGTGGTCCGACAAATTGATTGACTTATGGACTTGTGAGGTGGCTGCGAGCTAGCAGCGCCAGGGGACTCACCTAGCGCGCGCTGGCGAATTCCCCGCAGTCACCCGGCCCCCGAGCCTTCGGTCTTGTCCAACCAGGAAACATCGGCTCGGGGGCCGCTCCATATGATTCGGCCCATGGGCAGAATGGCTTGCTTCGCCGTGCTGGCCTTCGTCTCCGCACTTGCCGTCGTCACCGCGTGCGCGCCGGCGTCCGAACACAACGCCGCCACCAGTGCGGCGAACTGCAACTCGCAGTCACTCGCGACGCTCTATCCCGGGATCTTCACGGTCGGCACCGATCAACCCGCGTATCCGCCTTGGTACATGGGGGACAACCCCGCCAGCGGCGAGGGATTCGAGAGCGCGCTGGCATACGCGGTCGCCGGACGGCTCGGGTATCGTCGCGACGACGTGCGGTGGGTACGCGTGCCTTTCAACGCCGCACTCGCGCCGGGCCCAAAAGCGTTCGACGTCAACCTGTCTCAGTTCTCGATCACCGAACAACGCAAGGCCGCCGTCGACTTCTCGTCGCCGTACTTCGACGTCACACAGGCCGTGGTCACCACGAAGGCGTCACCGGCGGCCCGCGTGCGTTCGATCGCCGACCTCAAGACACTTCGCCTCGGCGCGCAGGTCGGCACGACGAGTCAGGCCGCGGCGATTTCGGTGAACGGCGACACCCCGGTCGAGGTCTACAACACCAACGCCGACGCCAAGCTCGCGTTGAGCAATGCGGAGATCGACGCGTTGGTCGCCGACCTGCCGACGGCGTTCGCCGTCGCCGGCGAACTTCGCGGCGGCCTCATCGTCGGCCAGCTGCCGGCCGGCGGCAATGACGTCGAACACTTCGGGATCGTCCTCGACAAGGGAAGTTCGCTGACCCGGTGCGTGTCCTGGGCCGTCGATGTATTGCGCTCCGACGGGACACTCGCGAGTCTGCAACGCGAATGGTTGACCGAAGCGGGTAAGGCACCCGTTCTCGGCTAACGGGCGGGTCCAGGAGCCAGCGACGAACAGGCAGCCATCGCGTCGTTCCACGTCTGCTCGGACACCCCCGGCGGCGGTCCCGCGGCCGGCCAGGCGAAGCGCACTAGCCGACGAACCGCGACAGCCGGGCGGACAGATGCGGCACCAGGCCGCCGTCCGCGTCGACGCGCTCTTCGACATAGGCCAGATCGCCGCCCTCGATGATGCCGTAGAGCCGCTTGGCGCCACCGACCAGCATTCCGGACTTACTACGCGCCAGCGCGTCGGTGACCAGCTCCCACGACGACTGGTTGCGCGGGCGGCCGTAGAAGAGTTCGACGTAGCCGGCCGAATGGGCCAGCAGTAGCTCGATGGCCGCAGACTCCGAGGGATCGGCGGGGTCGTCGACAAAGCGCCAGAAGCCCGACTCCCGCAGGGCGTGGCCGTCGTAGTCACCGCTCTCGGTCAGCCGCCACGAGCGCGCCTCCCAGACCAGGTAGTCGCTGCCGTCGTGGGAAACCACGATCTGTTGGCCGAATCGGTAGTCGCCGTGTGACCCGCGTCCTTCGCCTTCTCCGCGCCACACGCCGACGAGCGGCAGCAGGGCCAGCAGCGCATTGTGGAGGTCAGCACCCTCGCGGAGGTTGGCCGTGTCGGGCGGTGCCGGCAGGTCCGCGAATACCGGAATGTTACGGGCCGCGGTCGATTTCGCGCGTTCGGCTGCCGCCGCGACTGCCTCGTCGCCAGACGTCACGATTCGTCGGTGATCAGCCGGTACAGCGCGTACAGCGCAAACCAGGTGATGACCACGACGGCGGCCACCAGCAGAATCTCGTAGAACAACACCACGGTGTCGAGTCTAATTGCCGGTGGCGCGCCAAGTGCGGTCAGGCTGAGCCTGACACCTGACTCCTCAGGCGAGGCTGGATTGCCCGACTCTCCCCCGCAAGCGGGAGGTGCCCCCACGTCGGCGCATCCCGCGCCGACTTCGTCGTCAGGCGACCTTGACGTCGACCTCGTGGATGCCCGCGCCCGACGGCGCCACGCTGGCGTCACCGTTTCCTGCCGGCGAAAGCGCACGCAGCGTCCACGTGCCGGGGGCGGCGAAGAACCGGAAGTCACCGGTGGCCGACGCGACGACCTCCGCGGTGAACTCGTCGGACGAATCGAGCAGACGTACGAAGGCGCCGCCCACCGCCTGACCCGCGCCGTCCACGACACGGCCGGTGATCACCGTCTCCTTCTCGAGGTCGACGCCTGCAGGCAACGTCAGGCCTTGCTTGGGTGCAGAGCACATATCAACTTCCCAACTCGATCGGGGCCCCAACCAGGGAGCCGTACTCGGTCCAACTTCCGTCGTAGTTCTTGACGTTGCTGTGTCCCAACAACTCCTGCAGCACGAACCAGGTGTGCGAGGAACGCTCACCGATGCGGCAGTACGCGATGGTCTCCTTCTCGCCGTCCAGGCCGGCCCCGGCGTAGAGCTTGGCGAGGTCGTCATCCGACTTGAAGGTGCCGTCCTCGTTGGCCGCCTTGCTCCACGGAACGTTGATCGCGCCGGGGATATGCCCGGGCCGCTGGCTCTGCTCCTGAGGAAGGTGCGCCGGTGCGAGGATCTTGCCGGAGAACTCGTCGGGGGAGCGCACGTCGACGAGATTCTTCTTGCCGATCGCGTCGATCACCTCGTCGCGGAACGCCCGGATGGTGTTGTCGGGCGCCTTGGCGGTGTAGCTGGTGGCGGCCCGGTCCGGCACATCCGTGACGAGTGGGCGACCGTCGAGTTCCCATTTCTTGCGGCCGCCGTCGAGCAGCTTGACGTTCTCGTGCCCGTAGAGCTTGAAGTACCAGTACGCGTAGGCGGCGAACCAGTTGTTGTTGCCGCCGTAGAGGATCACGGTGTCGTCGTTGCTGATGCCCTTGTCCGACAACAGCTTCGAGAACTGTTGGGCGTCGACGAAGTCACGCTTGACCTGATCCTGCAGCTCGGTCTTCCAGTCGAGCCGCACAGCGCCGGCGATGTGACCGCCTTCGTAGGCGCTGGTGTCCTCGTCGACCTCGACGAAAACGGTGTTCGGCGCATCGAGATTGCTCTCGGCCCAGTCCGTCGAGACTAGGACGTCGGAGCGTGCCATGTACGAAATCCTTTCGGTTACTTGGTTTTTGATGCGTTACGCGGTTGACGGCGCCCTGCGGAACCGTGTGACGAGCGGGTAGATCTGGCAGCCCAGGCAGATGCCGAAGGCGGCGTTGAGGAACGCCGCGATGAGGGCGAATCCGGTGGCGATCAAGCCGAGCAGCGGGACGCCGACGGCGAAGCCGACGACGCCGACGACGCCGAACACGAGCCCGACCAACTGCGCGAACTTCAGCGGCGGCGCGGGTTCCTTCTCGGTCACCGGCCCCAGCCGCGGGGCCACGAGGCGCGAGAAGATCAAGCCGTAGGGGTGCTTGCGGGGGCCGCGCCAGGCACCGATCGCGAACACCACGGCCTGCAGGCCGAGGATCGCGGCCGCCCCCACCGGGCTGACGGCCGAAACCAGCAGGGTGATCACGAGGACGGCGGTGGTCAGCCAAGCGGCGAATCGTGGTCCGCGCACGTCCACCTGGTCGGGTGTGGTCGTGTGGGTGATGGTCGACATGCAGTCACGCTCCTGTTGCGTTGGATGGGCTGGTTGCGAGCAGGCCGATACGCCTGCTCCAAGCGAGCGCGCTCAGACCGCGCGACTGCGCTCAGCAGCTACAACAACAACAGCAACAACCCGCAACGCGGCACAGATCAACTGCACGGCGCTTCGTGAGCATTGGCTCGAGGCGGGCGGACACGCCGGTCAGCTTACCCAATGACATGGTGATCAGGCCAATAGAGGTGCTACGGCCGACCGCAGGTCGGCGGCCTTGGGCACTCCGTGTGTGCGATAGCGGGGCCGTCCGCCCGCATCGAAGACGATGGTGGTGGGAAGCGACAGCACCGACAACCGCCGGGCCGCTTCCGGTCTGGCGTCCATGTCGATCTCCACGTGGGCGACCGCAGGAAGGTCGGCGCACACCTGGTCGACGACCCGACGTACCGCGGCGCATGGTCCGCACCACTCCGCGGTGAAGTGCAGGATCGTCGGCCCGGTGGACGACAACCCCAAGTCGCTGGTGTCGATCTTGGCCGCGTCCTCGCTCGCCTTCAGCAGACCGGACCGCAGCGTGATCAGCCGACCGATCACATAAGCCACACCCAGGGCGGCGACAAGCACCGTGATGGCCAGCACCCACGAAGAGCTCATGACAGGTTGAACTCGCGCAGAGCCACGGTTACTCCCTCGGTGATCCCTTCGATGATGATGTCGGACCCGCGGGCGCCCTGCGCGGTCGGTGCGAGCCCGAACGGCAGCTTCTGCCCGGGTATGCGCGACGAGAACGCCGCCAGCACCGCGGCCATCTTGTCCTCGGGAACTGGCTGGTCAGCGGTACCAGGTCCGGTCAACACACCGGTGGCCGTCATCACCAGCGTGGTGTGGTCCGGCCTGGCGGTCGAGAGATCGACGGCAATGCTGACCTTCTCGTCGTACCCGGCCTTCTTCGGGGTGCCGGTGAAGACCACCCCGCGATTGCTGGAGATGCCGGACTCCGTGGTGCCGCCGGTGGCGTCGTTGCTTTCCCGCGTCGGCGCCTCGACCAGCAGGTCGGGGATTCCCATGAACCGTCCGAGGTGTGTGGAGTCGATGATGATGCGGCTCTCCGCCTTGTGCACGGCGAGCTTGGCGTCGGGGCCGATGAGCCAGCCGGTGTCGGTGAGGTCGATGGAATGCAGCGTGGCTTCCAGGGAAACCTTGCCGACGACGGGATGGTCGACGCCGGAGGCCCGGATTTCCAATTCCTTGTAGTGGCGGTCGATCGCCTGCGTGATGAAGGGGAACCCCAGGATCGACGCCCATGGGTCATAAGGCAGGTGAGCCGCCGTGCGCACGCTCCTGGCCAGCCGGTATTCGGCGTAGATGGCCGCACCGAAATCTGCTCCGACGGCGCCGACGACCACGGCGGTGACGGTCGCGAGCACACCGATCAACAGCTTTCGCACCCGCACATTCTGGACCAC
Organism: uncultured Actinomycetota bacterium; assembly: GCA_963793055.1. Taxonomy (GTDB): domain Bacteria; phylum Actinomycetota; class Actinomycetes; order Mycobacteriales; family Mycobacteriaceae; genus Mycobacterium. The sequence goes on from CAWBYS010000011.1 coordinate 43,640, forward strand.
GAGCACCGGTTCGATGGGCTTGGCACGGCTGACGCGCAGGTGACGCGCTATCGTAAGGTGACCATCGGCCGGGTAACGGCCGCATGACAGGCATGAATCTGGGAAGTCACCAACCGACATTGACGTCAGGGCGTGGTCCCTTGGCTGTTGGAGGGCCAGTTGGATTTGCTGCTACTGACCGTCGATCCCCATCCGGAATCCGTCCTGCCCTCGCTCTCGCTGCTCGCCCACAACGTGCGGACGGCACCGACGGAGGTGTCGTCGCTGTTGGAGGCCGGCACGGCGGATGTCGCGATCGTCGACGCGCGCACCGACCTGGCAGCCGCACGCGGGCTCTGCCGGCTCCTCGGGACGACGGGCACATCCGTACCGGTCGTGGCCGTGGTCAACGAGGGCGGCCTGGTGGCCGTCAATGTCGAATGGGGCATCGACGAAATCCTGCTGCCGGGCACCGGACCCGCCGAGATCGACGCCAGGCTGCGACTGCTGGTGGGTCGCCGTGGCGGAGTGGCCAACCAGGAGAACGCCGGCAAAATCAGCCTCGGTGAACTGGTTATCGACGAGGGCACCTACACCGCCCGGCTGCGGGGTCGGCCGCTGGACCTCACCTACAAGGAGTTCGAGCTGCTGAAGTACCTCGCGCAGCATGCCGGCCGGGTGTTCACCCGTGCGCAGTTGTTGCAGGAGGTCTGGGGTTACGACTTCTTCGGTGGCACCCGCACGGTCGACGTGCACGTGCGGCGGCTGCGCGCGAAGTTGGGCACCGAGTACGAGTCGTTGATCGGCACGGTACGCAATGTCGGCTACAAAGCCGTCCGGCCTGCGCGCGGCCGGCCAACTGCGGCTGGTGCAGAGCTGCCCGAGGACATCGATGATCCCGGCGGCTACGACGCCCCCGATGACATGCCCGAATCACTGGCCGACCAGCTCCGTAGTCAGTGAGCCTGATCGGCTGGCGAGCCGCTCTGTCCGAAGATGACCAGCGCCGGATCCGCGAGCTGATCGCCGAAGCCGCGTCGGTCGACGGGGTGGCGCCCGTCGGGGATCAGGTTCTGCGCGAACTACCGCACGACCGCACCCGGCATCTGCTTGCCACCGACGGCGACGACGTATCCGGATATCTGAACCTGGCCCCCGCTACCGCTGATAACCCGGCGATGGCCGAACTCGTGGTGAGTCCGCGTTCCCGGCGCCGCGGCATCGGCTCCGCCATGGTCCGCGCCGGGCTCGCCGAAGGTGGCGCCACCACACGCATCTGGGCGCACGGCAACCTCGAACCCGCCAGAGCAACCGCCGATACTCTCGGCCTTGTCGTGGCTCGTGAGCTTCTCCAAATGCGCCGGGCGCTAACCGATCTGCCCGCTGTGAACATTCCCGACGGGGTGCGCATCGCGACCTACAGCGGGCCCGCGCACGACGCCGAACTGCTTCGCGTCAACAACGCGGCGTTCGCGTGGCACCCCGAGCAGGGCGGGTGGACGGACGCCGACATCGCGGAGCGTCACGACGAGCCGTGGTTCGATCCCGAGGGCTTGTTCATGGCGATCGACCAGGACAGCGACAGACTGCTCGGATTCCACTGGACCAAGGTACACAGCGGCGACCTGGGCGAGGTCTACGTCGTCGGCGTGGATCCGGCCGCGCAAGGCCGCGGGCTCGGCGGCGCGCTCACGCTGATCGGCTTGCACCACCTCGAAGCCGCACTCGCGGGAAGTGAACATCCGGCGGTGATGCTTTACGTCGAGGCCGATAACTCGGCGGCCGTAAAGACTTACCAGAAGCTGGGTTTCGAGGTCTCGAGAGTCGACGCGGCTTATGCGAGCCGTTCATCAGACTAGTGACGTGAGTCATTGGTTCGCCCACAGTATGCGCGGCTGATTCCAGACCATTCGAAGTGCCAGGCTATGAGCGAAAAAGTCGCTAAGAAGGAAGTCACCCAACACATCTAGCGAAATTGTCGCTCATAGCTTGGCAAGTCCCACTATCCCTCACCCGGGTGGATGAGTTGCCGGACGCCGTACGCGAATTATTGACTCGCGGCACTAGGTGCAGCAGTTCGGGTCGAGCACGACGCAAGCGCCGCGAGCGCATCCCGGCGAGCGCGGTGATAAACGTTCATTCCGCGACGGTCGGACTCGACAAGACCCGCGCGGCGTAGCTGGGTGAGGTGATGGCTGACCGTCGATTCGGTCAGCCCGACCGCAGCGGCCAGTTCGCCGCTGTTCTCCTCGCCCGCGGCGGAGCTGAAGAGCAACGACATGATCTTCACCCGGGCCGGATCGGCAAGGGCCTTGAGACGCAGAGCCACTGCGAGGGCGTCGTCGTCGCTCATCGGTCCGGCGGCAACGGGGGCGCAGCACACCGGGGCGGAGATGTCGATCACGGGCAGCGTCTTGGGCATGGAGCCCATCCTGCCAGAGATGTTGACATATATCAAAAAGGTGGCATCCTGAGCGGTGCCAGTCAGTTCGATATATGTCACACACGTAGGAGGATCCATCATGTCCCGCATGCAACTCGCCCTCAACGTCGATGACCTCGACGAGGCGATCACGTTCTACTCCAAGCTGTTCAATACCGAACCGGCCAAGGTCAAGCCGGGGTACGCGAACTTCGCGATCGCCGAGCCGCCGCTGAAGCTGGTTCTGCTGGAGAACCCCGGCAAGGGCGGCACCATCAATCACCTCGGTGTCGAGGTCGAATCCAGCGACAAGGTGCACGCCGAGATCGCCCGACTGACAGGCGAGGGCCTCTTCACCGACGAGGAGATCGGTACCACGTGTTGCTTCGCCACCCAGGACAAGGTCTGGGTCACCGGGCCTGCCGGCGAGAAGTGGGAGGTCTACACCGTCCTCGCCGATTCCGAGACGTTCGGCACCAGTCCGCAGCACGCGGACCCGGACGCCGAGGGCGGCGTCTGCTGTGGCGGAAGTGCCGAAGCTGCCGATCGGGAGCCGACAGCATCTCCTTGCTGCTGACTCGATCAATCGACGACAGCGCCGGGTGCGCCACAACAACGTGGGGCGCCCCCGGCACTGTCGCGTTCACCGATTGTTCGCCCGGTTCTTGAGTGGAGGCGGACCCCTCTCCTAAGTGCCCATCCTCGGTTTCAGGCCAGCGAGCCAGAGTTCGTCGCGGGTTGGTTGCGTTGGGATTTGATATCTGTCAATATTGATGAATGTCGAATCCAAGTCCAGTCCTATGTCCGAGGCTCCGAGGCCATTGGTACGAGAACCACTGATCCGCGGACGTGGCGACGGAGATGGCGGCGAAGTTCAAGGCCTTGTCCGATCCGGTGCGGTTGCGCCTGCTCAGCTCAGTGGCCAGTCGTGCGGGCGGTGAAGCCTGTGTCTGTGACATCTCGGCCGGGGTCGATGTATCGCAGCCGACGATCTCTCATCACCTCAAGGTGCTGCGCGATGCCGGAATGCTGACCTCGAGCGTCGAGCCTCCTGGGTGTACTACGCGGTGGTCCCCGATGCTTGCGGCAGTTGTCCTCGCTGCTTTGCGTGGACACGGACGCCACTGTCGGGGCCTCCGCATGACCGACACAGCGCAGTCGGCTCCATCCCGCAGTGGTCGGCAAATTGTCGACACTCGACCGGTTTCTGCCGGTCTGGATCGGTATCGCGATGGCCGCCGGACTTCTGCTCGGCCGACTGATTCCGGCCTGGGGCACGTGGTCTCGGCATTGAGATCACCGGCGTTTCGCTGCCAATCGCGCTGGGTCTGCTCGTCATGATGTACCCGGTGCTGGCCAAGGTCCGCTACGACCGACTCGAATCCGTCACCAGTGACCGCAAGATGCTGATCGGCTCACTCATCCTCGTCTGGCTGTGCGGGCCCGCGCTGATGTTCACCCTCGCGTGGCTCTTGCTGCCCGATCTCCCGGAGTACCGCACCGGGATCATCATCGTCGGCCTCGCCCCGTGTATCGCCATGGTCATCATCTGGAACGATCTCGCCCTCGGTGACCGGGAGGCAGCGGCGGTACTCGTCGCCATCAATTCGGTGATTCAAGTCGCCATCTTCGCCGTCCTGGCCTGGTTCTATCTGTCGGTGCTACCGGGATGGCTCGGCATGGCACAGACCACGATCGACACCTCGCCGTGGCAGATCGCCAAGTCGGTGCTGATCTTCCTCGGAATCCCGCTTGTGGCGGGCTTTTTGACCCGCCGCTATGGCGAGAAGGCCAAGGGCCGCGCCTGGTACGAGTCGAAGTTCCTGCCGAAGATCGGGCCGTGGGCGCTCTACGGACTGCTGTTCACCATCGTGATCCTGTTCGCCTTGCAGGGCGACCAGGTCATCTCGCGTCCGCTCGACGTGGCGCGGATCGCGCTCCCGCTGCTGGCGTACTTCGCCATCATGTGGAGCGGCGGCTTCCTGTTGGGCGCAGCACTCGGTCTGGGCTATCAGAGGACCACCACACTGGCGTTCACGGCCGCCGGCAACAACTTCGAACTCGCGATCGCTGTTGCGATCGCGACGTACGGCGCCACCTCAGGCCAAGCGCTCGCCGGGGTGGTCGGTCCCTTATCGAGGTGCCGGTCCTCGTCGCGCTGGTTTACGTTGCGCTTGCATTGCGTCGACGGTTTCGTAGTCCTGCGGAACCGTCCTCCGCGACGAGCTGATTGAGGTGGGCAGTCGATGAACCCGGGTAGTCCCTCGGTCCTGTTCGTGTGTGTCAAGAACGCCGGAAAATCGCAAATGGCCGCAGGACTCATGCGCAAGATCGCCGGCGACGCCGTGCGCGTCTATTCGGCTGGCACCAAACCCGGTGACGCCATCAACACCCTTTCGGCGCAAGCTCTCAGCGAAGTGGGCGTTGATATCAGCACAGAAGCCCCGAAACCCATTGAGCCGCAACTGCTGCGCGACGTCGACGTCGTCGTCACCCTCGGGAGAGAGGCCCACGTGGAGCCCGTACGGGAACCCGGTTCGAGAACTGGGATACCGATGAGCCTTCTGAACGCGGCATCGAGGGGATCGAACGGATGCGACTGGTCCGCGACGACATCGCCGCGCGCGTCGCCGACCTGTATCAGCCCGACTACAAGCGGGTTCGGTATGACGCCACCGAAAGTTGATTTCGCGCTTGGAGTCGCCCCCGCGCATATGTCAGCTGATCGGTGTGAACGGCTGCCGAAACCTTGGACTGGAAATCTGGTGGCATCGTTCCTAAGGCCCATCGAGTGATAGGACGCTCTGCCATTGCAGGCGACGAAATTGAGGAGGCATAGCTGCGTGAGGCTGCGCCTGCCGAGACCGGCGATGGGGGCAAGTCCGTTCAGCTCAATCGATCTCGGTTCTGCATGCCCATGACGTAGAGCGCGAGCGACTGTGAGCGTCTGCGCTGGGGTGGTAGTCGTCTGGTGACTTTGGTGATCGCGGTGCCGATGTCGATCTGGTCAGTGGGCGCCGAGGCCCAGCTCGGACGATGACCGTCGGATTTGCGTGCGCGACAAGGATGATTGGCCATAAAGGGCCAGTCAGCGGCGAATATCCGACGCGGGGCGCCTCGTCGGGGTAGCGGCGCACGAAACCAGCCGATGACGGACCTGATCTTGGGCCGATACGCCGCGCGTGGTTGTAGGCTGCCGGCGGATCGCGGTAATGGCAATGGCGCGCGACGCGGTGCGGGCGCGGTTACGCATGGGTCGGCACTTGAAGATCGGCGAGCAGTTGACGTACCCGACGCTCGATCTCGTCGCGGATCGGGCGCACGGCGTCGACGTCCCGCCCTGCCGGGTCGTCGAGCACCCAGTCCTCGTATCGGCGGCCGGGAAAGACCGGGCAGGCATCACCGCAGCCCATGGTGACGATCGACGTCGGCGGCTTGCACGATCTCATCGGTCCAGGGCTTGGGGTATTCGTGCGAGATGTCGATGCCCACGTTCCGCCATCGCCTGGACGGCCGCGGGATTGACGTCGTCGCCGGGCTCCGAGCCCCGGACCAGGCCACCGCCGCATCGCCGGCCAGGTGCGTGAAGAAGCCCATCGCCATCTGTGACCGACCCGCGTTGTGCGTACAGAGGAACAGCACGGTGGGTTTGCCGTCGTTGTGCTTGCCCTCGACCCTGGCGAGCGCGCGAAGCCGCTGGCGCGCAAAGCGTTCCGCCAACAGCGGCAGGAAGTTCGCGACCGACGCGCGGTGTCGCGAACTGTTCGTATGACGAATGCAGGAAGCGTTCGATGGTCTCCACGCCGAACAACTCGCCGAAATCCGTTCTGCAGCCGGGTCGCGGCGGTTTTGAGCGCCAACTGCTGATCGATGGACAGGTCGGTACGCAGATGTGTGGCGGGGGCGTTCTCGGTCATGAAATCCCTCTCGACCTAGGCGGGCTGGACATGGGGAGCGAAATGCTCGATGCGGTGGTCAAGTTCGGCCAAAGTTCGGTCGAACGCGTCGTTGGTGGGCGTGCGCGACAGGGTCGGGGATCGACCAGTGCATGCGGCGGCAGGCCGGGGGGCAACTCCTCGTGGACGTTGTCGCAGACCGCGATGATCAGATCGTCGTCGGCCAAAACGTCGTCGAGGTGTCGGGGATGGCGCGGCGCGCATCGACAGGTCATGGCGGCGCGCGGCATCCACGGCGCCGGGATGAACCTTCGCTGCCGGATGGGTGCCCGCCGACGTCGCCGGAATCGGGCTGCGGCGGTTCCAGATGGCCGCAGCGAACTGGCTGCGCGCGGAATTCTGCGTGCACACGAAGATCACCCGATGCGCGCGCTGGCCGGTGGTCGGGACCATCGCCTCCAGTGCGGTCGTGATTCAGGCTCGAAGGTACGTGCGCCGCCGGTCGGCCTCCGATCGACGGCGCCGCACCACGCCGGCCTTCTCCAAGCACCCTGAGGTGGTGGGCGACCAGGTTGGACGGCAGCGACAGCAGCGCCTGCAACTCGCTCGGTGAGGCATCGCCGAGGAGCAGGTGATCGACGACTGCGAGCCGGCCGGGGTCGCCCAGCGCCGCGTGGAATGGCAGCCCGCTCGTTGTAGCGTGAGATTGCTCGTCAGACATTGACTCAATAATTATTGAGTCAATATGAAGAGTCAAGGCTCGCCCGGATCGCGAACGCCGCGATCCCGTATCCGGTTCATCTTCCGTTCATCTTCAAGAGGGCTGACGTTCACTGACGGGCCCTAGGTTCTGGTCCGAGCAGCGACGATCTGCTCAACGGAACACCTCGTTCCGTCGCCCCGGCCCGATGTGGTGGCAACACGCGTTGTCCACCCCGAACCTTCAAAGGAGCTACGTGAAGCTCAACCTTTCGGCGCCGCGCTGAGCCTGATGGCCGCCGGCACCCTGGTGCTGTCGGCGTGCGGCAGCGACAACAACGCCCCGAGCGGTGGTGGCATCAACGGCGACTTCGGGATGCGTCGGCGGCGAAGGTAGATTGCGGCGGTAAGAAATCGCTGAAGGCCAGCGGGTCGACCGCTCAGGCGAACGCGATGACCCGGTTCGTCAACGCCTACGAGGCGGCCTGCGACGGCTACACCCTGAACTACACCTCGAACGGCTCGGGTGCCGGCGTGAGCGAATTCATCGGTGGCCAGACCGATTTCGGCGGTTCGGACTCCGCCGCTGAAGCCAGGACAAGGGCGAGGACGACAAGGCCGCAGAACGGTGCGGCGCTCCGGCCTGGAACCTGCCCGCCGTGTTCGGCCCGATCGCCGATCACGTACAACGTGCCCGGTGTCGACTCGCCTGGTCCTCGACGGGCCCGACCGCGGCCAAGATCTTCAACGGCGCGATCACCACGTGGAATGATCCGGCGATCGCAGCGCTGAACCAGCGGTGCGACCCTGCCCGGCGACCCGATCCACGTGGTGTTCCGCAGTGACGAATCGGGCACCACCGACAACTTCCAGAAGTACCTGGACGCCGCGTCGGACGGTGCCTGGGGCAAGGGCGCGGGCAAGTCCTTCGCCGGCGGTGTCGGTGAGGGCGCCAAGGGCAACGAGGGCACCTCGGCCGCGATCAAGAACACCCCGGGCTCGATCACCTACAACGAGTGGTCGTTCGCCAAGGCGCAGAACCTGGCCATCGCCAAGATCGTCACCTCGGCGCGGTCCGGAGCCGGTGGACGCTGACACCGAGACGGCGGTAAGACCATCGCCGGCGCGAAGGTCAAGGGTGAGGGCAACGACCTGGTGCTGGACACCGCGTCGTTCTACAAGCCTACCGAGCCGGGCTGCGTACCCGATCGTGCTGGCCACCTACGAGATCGTGTGCTCGAAGTACCCCGACGCCGACACCGCCAAGGCCGTCAAGGCGTTCCTGACAGTCTGCGATCGGAGCGGGCCAGAACGGGCTCGCGGACAACGGCTACATCCCGCTGCCCGGACTGCATTTCCAGGCCAAGCTGACCGACTGCAGTCAACGCGATCTCTTGATCCGAGTCACGATGGCGTTACCGCCCGACATCTCGGACCGCACGGGTGCCGTCCGACTGCGACGGCACCCGTGGACGGGTAGAGACTTCTCCGATGTCCTGATCCAGCCGGAGCTCACGACAAGCAGTCGGCGGGATCCGGGCCGGAACAGGCCGGCTCGGCGATCGCATGTTCAGGGCCTGGCCACCGCGGCGGGCGCGACGATCGTCATCGCGATCGCGCTGATCGCGATGTTCCTGCTCGATCCGCGCGATTCCGTCGTTGGCGCGCGAACAACGCCAACTTCTTCACCAGCGCCGAGTTCAACACCACCGATGCCGACAATCTCCGGTTCGGTATCCGTGACCTGTTCATGGTCACCGTGCTGAGTTCGGTGCTTCGCGCTGCTGATGGCCGTACCGGTCGGCGATCGGCATCGCGCTGTTCCTGACGCAATACGCGCCGGAGCGGCTGTCTCGACCCTTCACGTGCTTGGTCGATCTGCTCGCCGCGGTGCCCTCGATCATCTTCGGCCTCTGGGGCATTTCTGGTGCTGGCCCCGTGGCTCGGACCCGTTGCGAACAGTTCCTCAACGACAACCTGGGTTGGTTCTTTCTGTTCAGCCAGGGCAACGTCTCGCTGGTCGGCGGTGGCACCATCTTCACCGCCGGCGTCGTGCTGGCCGTGATGATCCTGCCGATCATCACCTCGGTCAGCCGGGAGGTCTTCCAGACTGACCCCGCGCGCTCACGTCGAGGCCGCGCAGGCGCTGGGCGCCACCAAGTGGGAAGTCATGCGGATGACGGTGCTGCCCTACGGGCGCAGCGGTGTCGATCGCCGGCATCCATGCTCGGGTCTGGGTCGCGCACTGGGTGAGACCGTCGCGGTGCTGATCATGCTGCGCTCGGCGGCCAGGCCGGGCACTGGTCACTGTTCGACGGTGGCTACACCTTCGCCTCCAAGATCGCTTCTGCGGCAGCGGAATTCAGCGCAGCCGCTGCCGACCGGCGCCTACATCGCGGCCGGCTTCGTGCTTGTTCGCGCTGACCTTCGTGGTCAACGCGCTGGCTCGGCTGGCATCGCCGGAGGGAAGGGTCAACGGATGACCACACTGGACCGGCCGGTCAAGGCGCCGACCTTTCATCCGGTCAGCATGACGCCGCAAGATCAAGAACAACATCGCGTCACCGTTGTTCACTGGCGTCGTTCGGCATCGCGCTGGTGCCCGCTGGTCTGGGTGCTGTTCATGGTCGTCGAGAAGGGTTGGCGCGCTCGTCACCAAGTCCGGATGGTGGACCCAGTCGCTGCAGGGTGTGCTGCCCGAATCGTTTGCCGGCGGCATCTACCACGCGCTCTACGGCACGATGGTGCAGGCGGCGATCGCCGCGGTCATCGCGATCCCACTGGGCATTATGGCCGCGTCTTCCTCGTCGAGTACGGGCGTCGGACTGGCTGGCGAAGGTCACCACCTTCATGGTCGACGTCCTGGCCGGCGTGCCCTCGATCGTCGCCGCGCTGTTCGTCTTCGCCCTGTGGATCGCAACCCTCGGTTTCCCGCAGAGCGCCTTCGCGGTGTCGCTGGCACTGGTGCTGCTGATGTTGCCAGTGGTGGTGCGCATCGACCGAGGAGATGCTCAAGCTCGTCCCGGATGAGCTGCGCGAAGCGAGCTACGCGTTGGGCATTCCGAAATGGAAGACGATTGCGCGGATCGTCGTGCCCACCGCACTGCCCGGCATCATCAGTGGCATCTTGCTCGCCGTCGCCCGCGTCATGGGTGAGACCGCGCCGGTGCTGGTCCTGGTCGGTTACGCGCGGTCGATCAACTTCAACGTGTTCGACGGCAACATGGCCTCGCTGCCGCTGTTGATCTACACGGAGCTGATCAAACCCGGAACCCGCCGGCCAGATGCGGGTCTGGGGTGCTGCGCTGACGCTGATCATCGTGGTCGGCATCTCTGATGTTGCTCGCGGCCGTGGCGACTCGCCTGCTCACTCGTAATCGCTGAATCGAACAGGAATTCTGACAATGGCCAAGCGGATCGATCTCAAAGACGTCAACATCTATCTACGGCTCATTTCATGCCGTGGCCGACGTCGGCGCTGTCGGTGTAACCGCGCAGCGTCACCGCGTTCATCGGCCCGTCGGGATGCGGTAAGTCGACGGTGCTGCGGTCGCTGAACCGCATGCACGAGGTGACTCCGGGCGCCCGGGTCGAGGGCTCGGTACTGCTCGACGGCGAGGACATCTACGGTGCGGGCGTCGATCCGGTCGGCGTGCGCAAGACCATCGGCATGGTGTTCCAGCGGCCGAATCCGTTCCCCACCATGTCGATTCGTGACAATGTGGTGGCCGGGCTGAAGCTGCAGGGCGTGCGCAACAGGCAAGACGCTCGACGAGGTGGCGGAGCGGTCGCTGCGGGGCGCGAACCTGTGGAACGAGGTCAAGGACCGCCTGGACAAGCCCGGCGGCGGGCTGTCCGGTGGTCAGCAGCAGCGGCTGTGCATCGCCCGCGCCATCGCTGTGCAGCCCGATGTGTTGCTGATGGACGAGCCGTGTTCGGCACTGGACCCGATCTCGACGCTGGCGATCGAGGATCTGATCGCCGAGCTCAAGACGGACTACACGATCGTGATCGTCACCCACAACATGCAGCAGGCCGCCCGGGTGAGCGATCAGACGGCGTTCTTCAACCTGGAGGCCACGGGCAAGCCCGGCCGGCTGGTCGAGATCGACGACACCGAGAAGATGTTCTCCAACCCGAGGCCAGAAGGCGACGGAGGACTACATCTCCGGCCGGTTCGGCTGAAAGTTGAGATGGGCAGCAGGAATTGACCATCGGGGTGCGCGCGCGGAAGCGCGGTGACGCAGCAGGGCGGATACCGCGCGGCTGTTCCGCCGGCGCGGGGCAGCTTGGTGCTGGTCGATGCGGACGGTGAAATCGCCTCGCAGCTGATGGAGGATGCAGCGCGAGATCGGCATCGAAACCGCGTGGTGTAGCGATGGTGCCGAGGGACTGCTCGCCATCGGGGCAGAACCACCTGACGTTCTTGTCCTGGCCGACCGATACCGACACGGTTGATAGCGGCCAGCATCAGCGGCGGCAGTGCGCCGGCGGTGGAGCCCTACCGATTCTCATCGGCTCGGAACCTTCAACCAGTCGAGTCGGCGCGTGAAGCGCTTGCGGCCGGCGCTTCTGCGGTTGTCGCGCGTCCATATCTTGTCGAGGCGATCTCACCGTTCGCACTCGCGACGCGACATCCAATCCGACTCGGCGTGCAGCGGTTTACATCGCCGGGCCCATTCACGTCGATCCGTACGGGTACGAGACCCGCGTCCGCGGGCGTGATGTCCAACTCACCCAACGTGAACTCGAATTGCTCATATTTCTCATGGAACAGCGTGGTCGTGTTGCCAGCACCGAGGAGATCAGCCGCGCCGTATGGGGGCGTCCGTCGGACACGAATACCGTGGCAGTGCACGTCAAGCGGTTACGTGAGAAGCTCGGCCACGACGCCGAACATGGTGAAATCATCCGAACCATCCGGGGTGCGGGATACCGCCTGGCGCCGTCGATCTACGCCTGACCCGTCAGGGCTGCGAGCGTTGACCGAATTGTTGATGACCCACTCTATTCACTATTGTGAGCGGGCTGAAGCGGAGTCAGGAACGCAGGAGGGTGTGGGGAGCAGCGAGTGGCCAAGCGATTGGAGCTCATCGATGTCAACATCTTCTATGGCGAATTCCATGCCGTTGCTGATGTCTCGCTGACGGTTCCGCCGCGCAACGTGACCGCGTTCATCGGCCCTTCCGGCTGCGGTAAGTCGACGTTGTTGCGCTCCCTCAATCGCATGCACGAGGTGATCCCCGGCGCCCGCGTCCACGGGTCGGTGCTGCTCGACGGCGAGGACATCTACGGCGCCGGCGTTGACCCGGTGGGTGTTCGTAGGACGATCGGCATGGTGTTCCAGCGGCCGAACCCGTTTCCCACCATGTCGATTCGCGACAATGTCGTGGCCGGGCTGAAGCTTCAGGGAGTGCGAAACAGGAAGACGTTGGATGAGGTCGCCGAGCGCTCGCTGAGAGGCGCCAACCTGTGGAACGAGGTCAAGGAGCGGCTCGACAAGCCCGGCGGTGGACTGTCGGGTGGTCAGCAGCAGCGGCTGTGCATCGCCCGTGCGATCGCGGTGCAGCCCGACGTGCTGCTGATGGACGAGCCGTGCTCGGCGCTCGACCCGATCTCGACGCTGGCGATCGAGGATCTGATCGCGGAACTCAAGCAGGACTTCACCATCGTGATCGTCACGCACAACATGCAGCAGGCCGCCCGGGTGAGTGACCAGACCGCGTTCTTCAACCTCGAGGCCACCGGAAAGCCGGGCCGGCTCATCGAGATCGGCGACACCGAGAAGATCTTTTCGAACCCGAACGAGAAGGCCACCGAGGACTACATCTCGGGTCGCTTCGGCTGAGCATCCGCTCAGCGCGGTGTGGGGATGTCCTCTTCGTCGGGGTGCTTGCCGGTGACCTGGAAGATGACCCGACGGGCGATCTCGACGGCGTGATCGGCGAACCGCTCATAGAACCGGCCCAGTAGCGTCACATCGACCGCGGCGGCCACCCCGTGCTTCCATTCGCGGTCCATCAGCACCGTGAACAGGTGACGATGCAGGTCGTCCATCGCGTCGTCTTCCTCGCTGATCCGGGAGGCCTTCTCCGGATCGCGGGTGACCAGAACCTCCTGGGCGCTGTTGCCCAATTCGACTGCGACCCGGCCCATTTCGGCGAAGTAGCCGTTGACTTCCTCGGGCAGCGCGTGCTGGGGATGGCGGCGACGGGCGATCTTCGCGACGTGCAGCGCGAGTGCGCCCATGCGGTCGACATCGGCGACGATCTGAATCGAGCTGACAATCGCGCGAAGATCGCCGGCCACCGGCGCCTGAAGAGCCAGCAATACGAAGGCCGCCTCCTCGGCGCGCGCGCTCATCGCGGCGATCTGCTCGTGATCGGTGATGACCTGTTCAGCCAGCACTAGATCGGCCTGCAACAGGGCCTGGGTCGCGCGCTCCATGGCGGCTCCTGCCAGCCCGCACATCTCACCGAGCTGCTCAGTTAGCTGATCCAGTTGCTCGTGGTACGCGGTTCGCATGCCTCCACCCTACGGTCTGCCCAGCCGAAACGTCACGATGCCCATGGTGAACGACAGGTGAATGCCACCTTCCCGTTTCTCGACAGTGGCCATTGCTGCCGCGCTATTCGCAGCTGGTGTCGGCGGCGTTCGTCACGGAAAGATCCTCGGGCAGTCGCGTCGGGCTGCTGCTCGAACCGTGGACCACGTGGACCTGCACGGGCGATCCGCTCGGCCGTGGTGTGCCGACGGAATTGAAGTCGCTGCCGAGCACGACCTGCACGACATCGCCCATGCCGGTGACCCGCTCGATGGTCGGGTTGGTGAACGACGATGCGACGGTGGCCGCGGCCTCTTCATTGCCGGGCGAGAAGAACACCGTCGTCGAGTTCAGCGGGCCCGGATAGTCATCCGGCGTGGTGACGTTGAAACCGTGCTGCTGCAGCTCGCTGGCCGCGGTGGCGCCGAGGCCGTCTGCGCCCGTCGAGTTCGACACCCGCACGGTGACGTCCTGCGGGTTGGTGGTGATCGCGTTGACCAGTTCGGTTGTTGGGACCGCGTCGTGACTGGTCGCCTGACTCGACGGATCCGGTGCGGCTTCCGCGGTCGACTCGGGTGTGCCCGGCACCGGCGTGTTGTCGGCGTTCTTCTCCTCGGGCAGCGGGTCGTCGTTGATGATCGCGTCGAACAGCGCGCGCATGTCCTCGGTGCGCGGCGGTTCGTTGCCGTAGCTGTCGGTTTCACCGGTCGTCGGCACGGTGACGAAGGTGATCCGGCCGGCTGCGATGCCCTGGATCGACTGGCCGAGGGTCACGAGGTCCTTGGTGTCCATGTTGTCGACATAGCTGTCGTTGATGAACATATTGACGACGTTGTTGAGCTTGGACAGCGAGAAGAACACTTCCTTGGAGATCATCGACCGCAGCAGCGAGGACAAGAACAGCTGCTGCCGTTTGATGCGGCCGTAGTCGCCGTTCGACTCGGTGGTGACCTGTCGGGCGCGCACATACTGCAGCGCGGTGTGACCGTCGACGACCTGGCGCCCCGCATTGGGCAGCACGGTACCCAACTCGTAGTCCTCCAGCGGGGTCGTGCTGCACACCTCGACGCCGCCCAGCGCGTCGACCATCTTGGAGAAGCCCGCGAAATCGACTGCCATGAAGCGGTTTACGGATAGGCCGGAAAGTTTCTGGATCACCTTCACCAGACACTTCGGGCCGCCGACGGCGTAGGCGGAGTTCAGCTTGTTCTCCGTGTACGCCTCGTCGGGCCCGTAGGTTTCGGTCTTGTCGTCGTACAGGGGTCCGTATTGGGCCGTTTCCGGGTTCCACGGCTCGCACTTCATCGGGTCGATGGAGAGGTCGCGCGGAAACGACACGGCCACAACGCGTTTGCGGTTGGCGGGGATGTTGACCAGCATCACGGTGTCTGAGCGTGCGCCTGCCGCGTCGTCGGTAGTGCCCGCGCCCATGTCTTGGTTCTCGCCGAACCGGCTGTCCACGCCGACGATCAAGAAGTTCTCGTCACCGAATTGTGCATTGGGGTCGAGGATGTCGCGGGAGCCGGGGTCAAGCGCTGAAATCCGGTTGAGCATGTTGTTCTTCGCCGACTGCCATTGCCAGGCCCCCCCGGTCAGCGCCAGCGCCAGCACTGCGATCAGGGCGGCCGCGACGCGGCCGGCGATCTTGGTCTTGTGGTGGCTGTGAACTTCGCGTGGGCCGGTGCGGCCCTTGCCTGCGACGTGTGACGGCCCCGCCCGGGCTGCCCTGCGGGTCTTGGTCAGATCCGGCAACTCGGTCGGCAGCGCTGACGCGATCGGGATGACGTCGGTGTCGTCGAGACTGTCCGGCTCGACCTCAACGGCCGGCTCGCGCACCGCTTCGATGATCTGCGTCGGTGGCGCGGGCGGGGTCGGGGGCGGATGTCCGGTTCGGGGCGGTGTCGCCGCAGCCCCGGCGGCACGGCCTGATCGCCGTTGAGCTTGGCGATCAGGTCGGCGACGGTCACGCCGTCGGTGTGGTGCCCGGCACTCTCCGGCTTCTCGGCGTCATCCTCTTCGGATCTCGCGTGCCGCTCCCACGGCGCGGCGCCTGGTGATGGCCGCGGAGTTCGGGTAAGCCATTGGTTGGTGCCGTCAGGGGCCGGCGATCCACGCGAGTCGCGTGGGCCGGGAGTGGCGTTGTCGCCGTCACTCATATTCCCTACCGGCCTCCGACTCTCGTGCCATGGCGCGCGTCGATGCGCATGAACTTACCCAGTGCCTCTCATCTGGTGACGGCACACTGCGCGGCTCCGCCGTTGGAGCCCGTTACGAACAAGATTCATATCGTACTGAGACATCCTGAGAGGTGTGATGTCAGAGTCGTCTCAGGTTAGAGACGACCTCGAGACGACCTAGCCGCCGGAGTGCATGACCTCGGCGCCGGCCGGGACCGTGCAGTCGTCGGGGTCGGCCAGCCAGCCCTCGGGCAGCGCCACGGACGCGGCCGATCCCTGACGGCCCCGCGGCCCTGTCGCGGCGGCAGGGAACGGCACCTCGGGATCGAGCTGATCCAACCAGGGCTGCCAGCTCCGGCAAGCGTCTTGACCAGCGCTAATGCTCGTCGCAGCTCGGCGCCGGCGGGGAAGCCGTGCAGGTACCAGGCGATGTGCTTGCGGATGTCGCGCATGCCCTTGTCCTCGCCGAAATGGGCGGCAGTAACTCGCCGTGGCGCAGCATGATCGCCGCGACCTCGCCGAGGGTGGGCGGGGTGGCCGCTCGAATCGCCGGTGAAAGCCGCCGACAATTCGGCGAACAGCCAGGGCCTGCCCAGGCAGCCGCGGCCGATGACCACGCCGTCGCACCCCGTCGCGGCCATCATCGTCCAGCGCGTCGTCGGCCTCGAAGATGTCGCCGTTGCCCAGCACCGGCATGTCGTGACGTGCTGCTTGAGCGCCGCGATCTGGTCCCAGTCGGCCTTGCCGGAGTAGCGCTGCGCTGCGGTGCGGGCATGCAGCGCGACGGCGGCCGCGCCCTCCTCGGCGGCGATCCGGCCGGCGTCGAGGTGGGTGTGGTGGGTCGTCGTCGATGCCGATGCGGAACTTCACCGTGACGGGGATGTCGGTGCCTTCGGTCGCGCGCACCGCTGCGGCGACGATCTGGCCGAACAGCCTGCGCTTGTACGGCAGCGCCGCGCCGCCGCCGCGTCGGGTCACCTTGGGCACCGGGCAGCCGAAGTTCATGTCGATGTGGTCGGCCAGGCCCTCGTCGGCGATCATCTTGCGCCGCGGCGTAGGTGTTCTCCGGGTCGACCGAGTACAGCTGCAGTGACCGCGGCGTCTCATCGGGCGCGAACGTGACCATGTGCATGGTCGCCGGGTGGCGTTCGACAAGCGCACGCGCAGTGACCATCTCGCACACGTACAGCCCGCTGACTGTGCCGGCCCGGGCCAGCTCCAGCTCACGGCACAACGTGCGGAATGCGACATTGGTCACACCGGCCATCGGCGCGAGCACGACCGGGCTTCGCAGCGCGATGGGACCGATCCGCAGCTGTGCCGGTTCGGCTAGATCGATGGTCGAACTCCTCAACGCGGCTCGTCCCTCGCCGGATGAGCGTCGTTCACTACGACGCTGATGACCCCACCAACAGGTTCTTGGCGGCCTTCTTCTCGGCGACCTTCGCGATGCGCTCGAGCCTGCGCTGCTTGGCGATCTCGAACTTCACGCAGGTCTCCTCGAGCTCCTCGACGTGCGCGCCCAGTTCGTCCCGCAGGCGGGCGGCATCGCCGGTGAAGTCCTCGCGCTCGAAGATGCGCCACTTCTTGAGCACCGGCATCACGACGTCGTCGAGATGGATACGCGGGTCATAGACGCCGCCCGACGCGATGACGACGGCCTTGCGGCGGAAGTCCGGAATCGTGTAGCCGGGCATCTTGAAGTTGCTCAGCACCTTGTGCAGCGAGCGCATGGCCTGGTTCGGGGCGATGTCGAAGCCCGGCAGCGGAACGTCGCGGTAGAAGATCATGTGCAGGTTCTCGTCGGCCGAGACGCGCTGCAGCAGTTGGTCGGCGACGGTCTCCTCGCAGGCCCTGCCGGTGTTGCGGTGCGAGACGCGGGTGGCCAGTTCCTGGAACGTCACGTAGATGACGGAGTCGAAGAGGCTCTCGGCGAACAGGTCGCGTCGCCCTCCAGCTGCTGGTTCTGGCCGGGCGAGAAGCCGCGGGTGACCTGCTCGACGCGCAGCTGCTCGAGCTCGACGGGATCGACGGCGCGGGTGACGACGAGGTAGTCGCGCAGCGCGATGCCGTGGCGGTTCTCCTCGGCGGTCCAGCGGTTCACCCAGAAGCCCCACGGCCCGTCCATGCTGAAGTTCATCGCGATCTCGCGGTGATACGACGGCAGGTTGTCCTCGGTCAGCAGGTTGGTCAGCATCGCCACCTGGGCGACCTCGGAGAGCTTGGACTGCTCGGGATCCCAGTCTTTGCCGCCGAGGGCGTAATAGTTCTTGCCGTCGGACCACGGAATGTAGTCGTGCGGGTTCCAGTCCTTGCGCATCGACATATGCCGGTTGATGTTCTGCTCGACGACCGGCTCGAGTTCTTGGAGTAGCTGCAGGTCGGTTAGGTCTTTCGACATGGCGCCTCCCAGTTATCTGTACCTGTTGGTTGCAGTCAATATATCTGTGTACCCCGGTGACATTCAAGTCGCCACGCTGGCGTGTGTTCTTCAAGATGCGAGGCCCGTTTGGACGTCAATACACTGCGGCAATTAATCAGATTATTCAGAATGTTTGATGGTTGGAGGCGGCCACTGTGAAGAATCTCATCGTCAATATTTTGGTGGCACGGCGGTGGCCGGAGCGGCGGTATCGGCCGCCCTGCTGGGGGGCTCCTATGGCGGCTGCGGCACCTGACGTGTCCGGGGAGACGTACTCCGACGCCTCCAAGGCGATCGAAGACGACGGCGGCAAGGCCGTCGTCGCGACTCGGGTCGGTGACACGCTCGAGCAGGGCGACTGCATCGTGACCACCGTCTCGGACGCGTCGTTCCTGCGCATCGACACGTCCGACGAGGACGAGGTGCTGCTCTCGCTGAACTGCGCCGGCGGATATGCCACCGCGACCAACGCCGGTCCCTCGCTGGCAAGCCCGCAGGGGCGGGCGGCCAAGAGCGAAGGCCGACAGAAGCGGCCGCCCAGGGGGAAGAGAGTCATTGGCGGCCACCTCCGAGCCCGGCGCGTAGGCGTCAGATCGCTGCGCCCGACGAGCGTGGCTAGTAGCTCGCCACCCTGCTGAGCAGCATGTCCACGCAGTAGTCGATGAACTGCTCGCGGGTGGCTGTCAGGCGGCCGTTCAGGTAGGCGGTGAACAACGCCGTCAGCGCCCCGATAAGCCCGGTGGCGACCATGGCCGCCACCGCGGGATCGGTGATTCGGGTGAGCTTGCGTTGCAGCAGTTCGATGAAGCTCGGCATCCACTCGGCGCCGGAGCGCGTAAGCACCGGTTCGACCGCCGGGCGCCAGGAGCAGCACCCGCCCGCGCGCCGGATCGTCGACCATCAGGGCGACGAATCGCTCCACCGCGTCGCGCGGGGTGTCGGCGGTCGTCAGCGTCGGCCATCGCCGTCGCGCATACGTCGTCGTACACGGCGCGGACGAACTCGTCGCGGTCGGTGAAGCTCTCGTAGAAGTAGCGCTCGGTCAGCCCGGACGCCCGGCATACCGCGCGCACCGTCAGCGCCGGGCCATCCGCGCTGCCGAGGAGTTCGACGCCCGCGGCGATGAGCTCATCGCGGCGCAACACCTGACGGTCCTGCAGCGGAACGCCGGACCATCGGCCCCGTCGTTGACCCGAAGGCACATCCCTCCTAAGCTGCATTGTGACAACGCCCGTAGTCAGAATATGTGCGTTCTGACCCGATGGGAAGCTCAGCTAGTGACTCAAGATACTTCTGAGGCGGCTCTCGCGAATAGGGCGAACGCCCCGCTGGCGGCTGGGTGCCCGATCTCGTCGGGCGGTTATGACGCGCCGCCCGAGCCGCTCGGACCCGACTCGCTGACCTGGCGGTATCTTCGGTCAGTGGACCGGCATGCTGCAGGGGCCGTGGGCCGGTTCGATGCAGAACATGCATCCGCAGCTCGGCGCTGCCGTGGAGCAGCATTCGATCTTCTTCATGGAGCGGATGCCGCGGCTGTACCGGTCGGTGTACCCGATCGGTGGTGTGGTGTTCGACGGGTACCGCGCACCGAGGACCGGGGCGCAGGTGCGCGACTATCACATCGGTATCAAGGGAGTCGACGATCAGGGCCGTCGCTACAGCGCGCTGAACCCGGACGTCTTCTACTGGGCGCACGCGACGTTCTTCAAGTCGACGCTGCTGGCCGCCGAGTGGCTCGGCGGCGGCCTGACCGAGGCGCAGAAGCGTCAGCTCTTCGACGAGCACATCGCGTGGTATCGGATGTACGGCATGAGCATGCGGCCGGTCCCGAAGACCTGGGAGGAGTTCGGTCAGTACTGGGATCACATGTGCCACAACGTGTTGGAGAACAACTGGGCCGCGCGTGAGGTGCTCGACCTGTCGTCGATGACCAAGCATCCATCGCTGGAATGGATGCCCGACTGGCTGTGGCGTCTCAACGTGGCGGCACTGCAGCATTTCTTCAACTTCACCACGGTCGGGCTCTTCGACCCGCCGGTCCGTGAATTGATGGGCTACACATGGTCGCCCCGCCAGGAGCGGTTGCACCGACTGTTCGGGACGACGGTGTACCGCATCAGCAGGTTGCTGCCCAAGCGGATGCTGATGCACCCGCGCAAGCGCTCGGCTTGGGATCGTGCCAACGGTCGGCTGCCGGTCGACGCTCCGCTGGTGGAGACTCCGGCGCGCAATCTTCCGCCGGTCGAGTACCGCGACAACCCGCACTACTACAGCCCGAAGGTCTGACGGCTATCGCCAGACGACGTGCTGGGTCCACAGCGCGCCGTCGAAATACCTTATCTGGCAACGATTTTGCGGATCCGGAAACCAGCCGGCCTGCACCGGCGGATAACCGGCCGAAGATGCCGCGCGCGTCACCGGAAAGGCTGAGTCGGTACTCGTAGTCCGCGCGGGCGCGCAGACCTGCATCGCGAATCGCGAGGGCGCGTCTGCGACGGCTGCGACCCATAGCAGCAGCGTCGCCACCGCGGCGACGGACGACGGCTCATAGGCGCCGTGCCACAGCCACCACGACACGCACGAGCAGTCCGGCGCCGGTGAGACGGGGTGCCGTCGCCAGAACGACCTGTGAACTTGCTGGTGGAGCATCGGCTTTGATCATACGATTCGGCGGATCGGCTCTGATCGAAAACCACACCGGGGAAATCGCCATCACGGTGCGGTTGGGCAACAACTCGACCGCATTTGTGGACAACAGCGTGCGGTGGCGGATACAACCCGCCGCCGACGAGTTCTTTTTGGACTACCGCAGTTCGAGAATGTCCGGGACAACCTCGTCACCCGCGAGCTGAGGGCCGCGCTGTACGAGGTGTTCGCCGACTTCGACCCGCTGGCGCCGGAGAACTCCGAGGGCACCAACGTGATTGCGCCGCTGGTGAATTACGACGAGGCGACTCAGGACCGTATCAAGGCACTGAATGTGGAGAAGGCCAACACCCGGGTGGCCGGGGAGCGGGCCAAGACCGCCGAAGCCGAGGCCCGGGCCAATGAGATCCTGGCGGCATCGGTGTCCGACGACCCCAACGTTCTGGTCAGCAAGTGCCTGGACGCGGCCCGCGAAGCCAGCATCGGCCCGCTGGGTTGCGGGCCCGACACCGCGGCGGTTCCGCCCGTGCCCGCGAGGTGACAGGTTTGCACCCGGAGCCGAAGCGGCTAGGTTGAGCGATATGCAGTCGCCAGTTCTTGTCGGCGGCCGGTATGAACTGCGCGGAGTCCTTGGTCGGGGCGGCATGTCGGAAGTGCGAGACGGGTGGGACGTCGCGACAGAACCGGCCAGTCGCGGTCAAGCTGCTGTACCCGGTGTTCACGGCGGACCCGGTCAATCGGCAACGCTTCGAGAACGAGGCGAGGGCGGCCGCCTCGTTGAGCCATCCGCACATCGTCACCGTCCTCGACAGTGGTGACGACGACGGTACGCCCTTCATCGTGATGGAGCGCTTGTCCGGGCGGACCCTCGCCGACGTGATCGACCGCGGCCCGCTGCCGCAGGCACGGGTGCAGACCGTGGTGGACGACGTGCTCAGCGCGCTGGCCGCGGCGCACGGCGCCGGCATCCTGCACCGCGACGTCAAGCCCGCCAACATCTTGTTCACCGATGCCGGCGACGTGAAGGTGGCCGACTTCGGTATCGCGAAGACCTCCGCGACGCCACACACGATGACCGGCCAGATCGTCGGCACGATGGCCTATCTAAGCGCCGACCGCATCGCTGGACGGCCTGCCACCGTCGAGGATGACCTCTACGCGGTCGGTGCCGTCGGCTACGAGGCGCTGACCGGCCGCAGGCCATTCCCTCAGGACAACTTCGCCGAGCTGGCCCGCGCCATCTCCGATGGCGCGCCCGCGCCGCTGGCGCGCGTGCGGCCGGACGTCGCTCCGGGGCTGGCAGCTGGCGTCGAGCGGGCGATGTCGCGCGACCCGCGATGGCGGTTCCACAGCGCCAACGCCATGCGGGCAGCACTTGCCGGCCGGGCCCCGCTACGTCCGCCGACCAAAGTCATGGCCGCGCCGCTGCCGGAGCCCGCGACCATGACCGTGCCGACGAGCTCCCGCCGCAGCCGCACGCGCATGCTGCTCGGTGTGGCGGCAGCACTGGCCGCGACCGTGATCGCCGCTGCGGCCGTGATCGCGGATTCGGCCTCGCGTACTCCGACACCAGAGCCTGCGGGCACGACGTCCACGTCGGTGCCCGCGCCCGCTACGCCGTCAGTGCTTCCGCCGCAGCCCACACCGACTCTGGTGGATCAGGGGCAGGGCCGCAACGAGCACCGCGAAAACGGCAGGGGCAACCGCAAACCCAAACCCAAGGGGGTGGCGACTGAGCCGAGCCCGTGAGCGGACTCACAGCCGCCTGGAAATTGGTGCAGATGATGTTGATGTAACCTGCGTAACATCTCCTTGGGACGTGTAGCATCCACGGAGGGCAAACTCGTCTTTTCATAGAAGGCCTGTTCAGCAGCACGCAGACATGGAGGTCGCGAACTCGTGAAGAAATTCATCGCTCGGGGGGCAGGAGTCGTGGCCGCTGTGGTGGCTGCCGCGTCGTTCGCGATGCTGGGGGCGGGTCTGCCCAAGCGGACAACCCCACCGGCAAGACGTATTCCAAAGCGCGTGACCATCGTCTCAAACCAATATAAGGCGACGCCGGTGCTGGCGACTGTGAGCGGCGACCAACTCCCGCTCGACGACTGCATCGTGACGAGCTGGACGAAGTCATCCGCCGTCAGTGCCCTTGGCGAAAACACCGGCGCGAAGGTACTGCTCAATGTCAACTGCAATGCCAAAGTCGCCCAGGCCGGCGTGCCGGGGAACTCGGCGATGACGCCCCAGGGTAAGTAGGCCAAGCAAGACATCACGGTGGCCAACGCGATCAACAAGGATCCCAGCGGCTGCTACAAGAACGACAACCTGGCCTACTGCAAGCGCGTCTGCAATCGCACTGGCCTGTGTGACGCCGGTTCGCTCTGACGCACAAGCGGATTGAGCCGCGGGGATGCATGACCAGCTCCCGCCAACAGGCCGACCTGTTCCCAGGTTGCTTTTGGTGCCCCCGCGGAGTTTCGATCTCCGTACCCGCGGATTAAAAGTCCGCTGCTCTTCCGAGTGAGCTACGGGGGCGCAGCCACTTTAGCGGACGGATTGAAACAGCTACCAACTGAGCTATGAAGCGTACGTCTAACACACCTATGTGTTAGGCACCGCCCTTCTCGGACGTCGTCGGCTCATACCGCGGCTGCGGTGTGAACGTCAGTTCCCGCTTCGTCCGGGCTGGTTTCACCGGCAGACGTAGGTGCCGGTCAGCGCCGTCCCGTCGGCGGGCGTTGGTTGCCCGGCCTCCTGCTTGGGGGTCCGGGGTTCGATGAGAGTTGTGCTGGGGTGTCGGCCCATCGGGCAAGATTCACTGCGGCGTTGCAGTCGCGGTCGGCGGAGTGTCCACAGCCACAGCTGAATACCCGATCCGCCAGCGTCAGGTCGCCGCGGATGCTCCCACAGGCCGGGCATAGCCGGCTGGAGGGGTACCAGCGGTCGGCGACGATAAGTTCGCCGCCGCGCCAAGCCTGCTTGTACTGCAGGAGCCGGGCGAATTCGGCCCACCCCGCATCCGAGATGTGACGGGCCAGGCGGCGATTGCCCAGCATCCCAGTCACGTTCAGGTCTTCAATGACGAGCCGGTCGTGGGTCTTGACCAGTTCGTTGGACACCCGATGCAGGAAATGACGGCGCACATTTGCGACACGATGATGGTGGCGCCGTAACTTTGCAGCGCTGTGTTGACGGTTGATTGATCCTTTCTCCTTGCGCGACAACGATTTCGCCAACCGTCGCTGTCGTTTTGATCCGGCGGCAAGCGCTTTGGGGGAGGTGATAAGGCGGACCTCATTGCCATCGACGGTCGCGGCGACCAAGAACGCCGACAAACCCCGGTCAATACCGACCCACCGGCCACTGTCCGTCGGATTGCGGGCTGGGTCTTCACCATCGCCAGGCACTGGTTGAACGCGAACCGGGCCGCCCCGGCATGCCGGGCCAGCACCTCGCTCTGCTCGACCGATGGGTTGAGACAGAAACGGAAGGTGGTGTGCCGAGACATCGCTGCTGAGCTTCCCAGCGCCCTCTGACAACTTCGCGGATCCATGCGACTGCGTCGGAATCGCTGCCCCGGTCGACGTCGAACCGCCGTAACGGGGCGGACACTGGGTGCTGATGGGATGCTCGTTTGAGGATTGGGGTCCCGGTACCCTAAGCTATCGAAGCTCCCAGCGTCACAGCGTTGTGAGTACCCCGGAGACATTCGGCTTGGCCCCCTTCGTCTAGCGGCCTAGGACGCCGCCCTTTCAAGGCGGTAGCGCGGGTTCGAATCCCGTAGGGGGTACACGCGGCGCACGTACGATTGGAGCCGCACAGCAAGGCCCTGTGGCGCAGTTGGTTAGCGCGCCGCCCTGTCACGGCGGAGGTCGCGGGTTCAAGTCCCGTCAGGGTCGCCATCATGGCGAGGCACTTCGGTTTGTCAGATGACCGGTGCCTTCCGGCCAGGTAGCTCAGTTGGTACGAGCGTCCGCCTGAAAAGCGGAAGGTCGCCGGTTCGATCCCGGCCCTGGCCACCAGAATTGGTGCCGTTCAACGGCCATTTCTGCTCTCTCGTCGAACTGCGCGTCTGCGAATCCGGCGGGGCGATGGGGCCAAGACAAACAGTGAGATTTCACGTTTGTTATCGGTGCCATGGCTCGCGCCTTGGGTCGAATTGGCCTCCAGCGCTGTCGGCACCGCTGAGCAAAGTCGAGGACCTGACACAAGCGGCTGCGCCCCTGATCCACAGCGGGCACAGGAGAGGGTTGTTGCCAGCGCGCACTGGGGTGCTCGGTTACCGTGTGCCAGATGAGCACGTTGAAGATCGGAGATGGTGACGTCGCCGCAGCGCGAGCTGCGAATATTGACCAGGCCGACTACTACCGCCGGGAGCTTTCGCGCCAGGGCAGACTGCTCGCTGATCGACGGGCCGCCCACGAGGCTGCGCTGGCCCAGTACCAACTGCGGGGCGAACTCAATCAGGTCCGCCGTATCCAAGGCGAAATTCGGCTCGGCGAATACGAACAACAGACATTGCGGCGTCTCCTCGATGCGATCGAGGAGCGATTCCCCCGTGCCGAGTCTGGCGCGGACCCGGCGGCCACTGCGCGGAGGTGATCGGCGCGGACGGTCGCAGCCTGGCGACTGGTCAGCGCAAGCCACGCTGAGCCGGTCTAGGTGACGCGACGGTGCCGACGCACCCCGGGACCGGTTCCCCATGGTCACGCCACCTTCGACTCGACGCCAGGAACAAGTGTGGACAGAACGTTTAGGACGCGCCACGCGGCCCTCATCCACAAGCGCAGACGTCGAAATGGTCCACATATCCGCCACTGTTTGCCAGGGCCGATATCTCGGTGAACGGCGAGCGGCGGCCAAGCTGGTAGCCGCGGCGCCGAGCGATATCCGACCCAGGCTTGAGTTTCAGTAGGTGGAAACCTCCTCCTCGGGAGGCAGCGCACCAGTGACCTTGAAGACGACGCGGCGACCGACTTCCACGGCGTGGTCGGCGAGGCGCTCATAGAAACGGCCCAACAGCGCCGCATCGACAGCGGCGGGCACCCCGTGCTTCCACGCGCGGTCCAGCAGCACGGTGAACAGTTGGCTATGCAGGGCGTCCATCGCGTCGTCTTCGTCGCGTAAGCGGGCGGCTTTTTGCGGATCGCTGGTCGCCAGCGCCTGTCTTGCGCTCTCGCCCATGTCGACTGCCACCGCGCCCATCTCGGCGAAGACTCCGCGGACGTCCTCGGGAAGCGCGTGCTGGGGATGTCGCAGTCGAGCAATCTTGGCCACGTGGACGGCCAATGCGTCCATCCTCTCGGCGTCGGCCATGATCTGTATGGAGGTGAAGATTTCTCGCAGCTCGCCGGCCACCGGCTGTTGCAGTGCCAGCAACGCGAACGCGTCTTTTTCGGCGTGCGCTCTTTTCACCACGATCTGCTCGTGGTCACTGATCACCTGATCGGCGACGGCAACGTCGGCTTCCAGCAGGGCCTGTGTCGCCTGGCGCATCGCGACCCCGGCCAGGGCGCACATGTCCCCCAACTGGCGGTCCAACTCTGCTAACTGCTCGTGATACTCGGTCCGCATGGTGGAGCCTCTCTGAGCCGATGTCGTCGCGCGATGCCGGCGCGTCCACGGCCATCTTCGGCCAGGTCGCGCCAGTGCGGCACGAGATTGCGCGGAAAACGGCACCGGCATACGGATTGTGACAGATGTTGGTTTCCCGTTAACCGCAGGTCCACCGTCGCCCGCCCCACGCAACGGTTTGCCGGGCGGGTATATCGTCATCGCGCGCCGCGTGGGATCGATTGTGAGGGTTCATCATTGGGTTTCATCGCATCTGGCGACCAAGTGGTCGACACGTCCGTCAGCCACCCGCGCGGTACTCGGCACCGCCCTTAGCCTCTGAGAGTTGGGACCAATGGCTTTTGTGGACGCGGGTTGGCGCGCGCATCCTTGCCACGTGCGCAATGGCGCGCTGGTCCACGGCATTTCACCAGAGAAGGGACATCTCGCGATGCAAGACGATCCGCGAGCCAGCGAGAATGAGGTCGGCGCCGCGAGCGGGTCCCGGTTGCGGGTCACACCCAACCGGCTTGCGTCCGAACATATTGACGGGGCGTGGTGGCCCCGCTCACAGCATTTGGCCGCCGAACTGCCCGCCCTGCTGTCGTCGTTGTCCGAGCGACTGGGGCAAGTCGTTGGCGTGGGCTACCGCCGCGACGGCTGGACGGACGCGCCCCCACAGGTTGACATCGCCGGCCACCCGGTCCAATTGATGGGATTCACCAGCGACGAACCGGCCAGCGTCATCGTGATCGGACACGACGGCCATCACCTCACGCTGCGCGTCATCGCGCCCGAGACTACCGACCGAGCCGCCCGCGAAGCGCTCGCTGCGACACCCGAACGCGCCAACGGCGGTAGCCCCGGCCGTACAGGAACGGCCGGGGCGCGATCAGTCGCCGATGTCGCAGAGCGGTTGACCCGTCACGAGGGCCGCGGCGACGACCAGCGCGCCGCCGAGATCATGCGCTGGTGCGAAGAGGCCGCCCAAGAGTTTGAAGCGGCACGAATCCAGAGCTTCGTCCCGATCCTCGTCGAACACATCGTCCACAACCGGATGCTCCAAACCCGCGTAGCCAAGCCGTCGCCATCAGACAACGACTCCGGCGGCCCGCAGACCGGCTACTGAACGACGCTGCGCGAAAGGCGAGGACTGCCATGGCTCGACGGCGCGATGCACGGCTGGTCCGTGACGGGCGGCATCGGCCTCAACGTTTTGCCTGGCCGCGCAGTCTAGCGGTGTTAGCTACTCAGGCGCGGACGATTCTGCTGGTGATTGACCCGGCGCATCCTCCTCGGCTTCTACGGGTTCGTACTCCTCGACTAGTTCAGCGGTGACCTCGGCAGAAACGACAAGCGAATACGCCTGCGCGAGGTTGAGCAGCCTAGAGTCACTGGCTTTTGGTGCCTGGTGTCGTATCGCTTTTAGCAGTTCCTTGGCGGCTTCATCGGCCAGCTCTTTGAGGTCAGCCATGGTCATTCCCCTCGCGCTCGTGGTCGTTGTAGTGCGGCAGTACCGACGGTAGTGCCCGTAGCCGGGGTGTCTCCACCAATTTCGCCGGTCGGTCGCCTGTGTGGTAACCCTGCCCCAATGCCGTTGCAGAGCAGGCGATCCCGAATCTTGCCGACTGTGTCAGTCAGGGCTGCACCTCACCTGATCTTGGCGACCTCGGATCGCTTTCGCCGATGCAATTGGCCTGATGTTCATCTGCAGTCAACCTGGTCTCTGTATCGGCGCGGGCCGACTCGCTCCTCGCTGGGTAGGGTCGACATCATGTTCAAACGGCCTGCTCTGCCCGGTTTTGGGTTGCTGGGCATGCCGGTGCGCGCCGCGGTGGCGGGAACCCGGATCGCGGCGGCGGCAACGGTTGCTGTCGCGGCGACTGCGGGCAACACGGCCCTGTTGGGCGGCAGTGCGGCGACGAGTGTGGGCCGGTCTTTGGCCGGTGCAGCTTCGGAT
The DNA here is from genome assembly GCA_963793055.1 of uncultured Actinomycetota bacterium. GTDB lineage: Bacteria > Actinomycetota > Actinomycetes > Mycobacteriales > Mycobacteriaceae > Mycobacterium. The sequence continues at coordinate 71,935 of CAWBYS010000011.1, forward strand.
GCGGGAGCGTTGACCCGCGCGACTGCGGGGATCGCGATCGAGGCGATGGGTGGGCCGCCGGCGCGGCGCACCAGCGCCAACGACAACCGGCGCTGGGTTGAGGTGCGCGGGCTGGCCGGCCGGGACGGCTCGGCGATCGCGGCCGACGTGCTCGAGTCCGTGCGTTCGACCGCCGGCGTGCGGGCGGCCTTCCTGAACCGCTCGGTTGGCCGCGTAGTGGCGACTGTGGATGCCGACGGCCCTTCGTCGGCCGAGCTGTGCCGGATTGTCGCCGACGCGGAACGGCGATCCACGGCGACCGTCGCGCGGCGCCAGCCGGCAAGCCTTCCGGGCGACGATGCGATCCTGGTGGCCCGCACTGCGGCGGCCCTGGCCGCCGCCGCCGGGTTGGGGCTCGCGTTGACTGGCAGTGCACTGCGGCTGCCCGGGTTGCCGGACCTGTTGTCGGTGCCACCCACCGTGGCCGACCACATGCCAGGACTGCGCCGCCACGTAGAGGAACGCATCGGGCCCGAGGGCACCGATCTGCTGTTGGGGGTGGTGAACGCCGCAACGGCAGCATTGACGGTCGCCCCGACGACCGCGGCCGCCGAGGCCGCGACGCGGGCGATGCTCGCCGTCGAGGCCTGGAACGGACGGCTGACCTGGCGCCGGCACGAGCCCGATCTGGCCTCTCACCCATCGGCCGACGGCGCGGGGGTGGCGGCGGAGACCCCGACCCTGGCCGATGGGGCGGGGGAGCGCTATGCCAATCGAGCGGGATTAGCCGGTCTTGGCGCTGCCGCCGTGCTCGGCGCCCTGTCACGCAATCTCAACACCGCAGGAGCCGCCGCACTGGTGGCTGTGCCGAAACCGTTGCGCGCCAGCCGGGAGGCTTTCGGGTGTGCGCTCAGCCGTGGCCTGACCGTCCGGCATGACGCGCTGGTGCTGCGTCCGCGGGCGTTGCGGACGCTCGACCGCATCGACGCGATCGTGATCGACCCGCGGGCCCTCTACACCGACCAGCTGATGGTCAGCCGCATCCGCGGTGTGACGAACTCACACCGTGCCAGGGTGTGGGAAGCCGTCCGCGCCGCGCTCGGCAACGGCTCCCTAGCTCCGGGATGGCACAAGCTGTCCACCATTCCCAAAGCCGGCAGGTCCGGCGAGGCGTTGATCAGCCCGGTCCGCGATCCCTACGCTGCGGCGGTGGTGACCGAGGCACGTCGGACCCGGCCACGCGTCATCTCCATCGACGACGACGGATTGCGTTCCCTGGCACAGGGTTTCGATCGTCTGTATCCTGTCGACGGTTCAACCGACGAGGCGGTGGCGGCGGCGGTGGCGGACCTGAAGGCCGGCGGTGCGACTGTTGCGCTGCTGACGACACCGGATATGGTGGCCGCGCACAGCGCCGACGTCACGATCGGCGTGTTGCGGGCGCGACGTCCGCCCCCGTGGGGCGCCGACGTGTTCGTCCCGGATCTCATGGCAGCCTGGCGTGTGCTGCATGCTCTGCCTGCTGCGCGGGCAGCCACCAGCAAGGGCGTCCGGCTGTCGTTGGAGAGCTCGGCAATCGGTGCCCTGATGTTGATTCCCGGCGTGGTCGGCCATGGACCGGCGTCGGTCAATGCCGGAGTCGCTGCCGGCCTATGGGTGGGATACAGCTCAGGCGCCAAGCTATTTCGCGACCCGGTGCCCACCCCGGAACCGGGCCACGACTGGCACGCACTGCCGGTCGCGGAGGTGCAGCGACTGCTGCCCCGACCGTCCGACGAAGTGCGCGGAGAACAATCCGGGCGACGGGGGGTCGACCGCCTCGGATCAATACCACCGGCTCGCGCGTTGCTCACGGTGACCACCGGATCATGGAAACTGGCCCGGGACTTCGTAGGCGAGATGCGTGCCAACCTAGCCGATCCGATTACGCCGATTCTGGCCACCGGCGCGGTGGCGAGCGCGCTGCTGGGCTCGCCATTGGATGCGGCCTTAGTGGGAGGCGTGCTGCTGGCGAACGCTGCGTTGTCCGCCGAGCAGCAGTTGCACGCCGAGCGCATCCTGCGCCGCCTGCTTGCGGTGCAGGATCCGCTGGCGCGACGGCGCGTGGGCCCGCTCGACGGGGGGCGCCACGAAAATGTCGCCGCCAAGCGACTGCGTCCCGGCGACATCATCGAAGTCCACACCGGCGAAGTGATCCCCGCCGACGCCCGGTTGATCGAGGCGTCGAACATCGAAGTCGACGAGTCGACCTTGACCGGGGAATCGCTGCCGGTGTCCAAGCAGACCGAACCCACACCGGGTGCGCCGCTGGCCGAACGCAATTGCATGCTCTACGCCGGCAGCACGCTGGTTGCCGGATCGGCGCTGGCCGTGGTCACCGCCGTCGGCCCGAGTTCGGAGATGCGCCGGGCGCTGGCGATGGCACCGGCCAAGTCACGGGACATCGGCCTGGAACGGCAACTGAGCCGGATAACGGGGCGGGCGTTGCCATGGAGTCTTACCGGCGGCGGCATGGTCGGGTTGCTCAGCGTGCTGCGCGGCACGCCGCTGCGCGAGGCGGTGGGCAGTGCGGTCGCCCTGACCGTTGCCGCCGTTCCCGAAGGGCTGCCGTTGGTGGCCACCCTGGCCCAGCTGGCCGCCGCGCGCAAACTCACCGGCGAATCCGTGCTGATCCGCAACGCTCACTCAGTGGAGGCGCTCGCCCGCGTGCAGGTGGTGTGCTTCGACAAGACCGGCACGCTCAGCGAGAACCGGCTGCAAGTGAAATCTGTGCGCCCAGCACAGGGATACACGACCGGACAGGTGCTGGACGCGGCGGCCAGCACGGTCTTCGCGCGGCAAGGCCATCGCGCCGATCATGCCACCGACGCCGCGATACGTGGCGCGGCGAACGGCTCCTCGTGGCGGGAAAACGGCGACCAACCTGCGCCGGAAATCGAGCGCGACGCGTTCCTTCCGTTCCAGTCCGGTCGTCCATTTGCAGCAGCCCTAACAGGCACCCGGCTGACCCTGAAGGGCGCACCCGAGGTGCTCGCGTTGGCACGGGCCGATGACGACGACCCACTCGCACCGATGATCGCCGAGATGGCCGCGCAAGGGCTGCGCGTCCTGGCGGTGGCCGAACGCGAACTCAGCCCCGAACAGGCCGCCGCCGCGGCGGCCGACTCCAGCGCACTAGAAGAACTCTGTCGTGCCGAGCTCACACCGGTAGGCCTGCTCGGATTGGCCGACACCCCCCGCCCCAGCGCCCAGGCCCTGTTGAAGGAGCTGGGCAAACGTGACATCGGCGTTCGGCTAATCACCGGTGACCACCCGGTCACCGCCGCCGCCGTCGCCAACGAACTGGGTCTTGAAGTCACCAGCGAGCAGGTGATCACCGGCAGCGAGTGGGAAGCGTTGTCGGCCGATGAAAGGGCCGAGGTGGTCGCCTCACGGTTCGTCTACGCGCGCATGTCGCCCGAACACAAGATCGACGTCGTGCAGACGCTCGAGCGAATCGGCGTCGTCACCGCAATGGTCGGCGACGGCGCCAACGACGCCGCCGCGATCCGGGCCGCCAGCGTCGGCATCGGGGTGGCCGCTCGCGACAGCGACCCGGCCCGCACCGCAGCAGACGTGATCCTGCTCGACGGACGGATCGAAGCGCTGCTTTTCGCCCTCGACGAGGGCGAGCAGCTGTGGCGCCGGGTCCAGTCCGCGGTGTCGATGCTCCTGGGCGGAAACACCGGCGAAGTGTGCTTCGCGTTGATCACCAGCCTGTTGACGGGCCGCTCGGTGCTCAATGCCCGCCAGATGCTGCTGGTGAACATGCTCACCGATGCATTGCCTGCCGCCGCGCTGGCCGTGAGCCCGCAGACAGGCACCGCCGAGGTTGATCGCGACGAGGCGGCGATGTGGCGCGCCATCGGGATCCGCGGCGGGTCAACCACAATCGCCGCGACGCTGTCATGGCTGATGGCGGGCGCTACGGTTACCCCCCGCCGCGCTGCGACCGTCGCGCTGATCGGCTTGGTCTCTGCGCAGCTGGCACAGACACTTGTCGACTCCCACGGCCCTCTGGTGGTGGCGACGTCGGTCGGATCATTTGCGGTGTTGGGGGCGGTGATCAGCACACCCGGCCTGAGTCAGCTGTTCGGGTGCACACCCGTGGGCCCCCTCGGCTGGGGCCAGGCATTCGTTTCGACCGCGGTGGCCACTGCGATGTCGGTCCTCGCCCCCGAATTGCTCGCCCGTGCGTCGGCCGCGGCTAGGAGCGTCCTCGCCGACTTGAGCGCCGACAGCGAAGTTCCCATTGCCGACGACAGGACCGTTTACGACGACGAGGCCGGCATGCACGAGGATCGCGGGTCCCGGCAATCGGCGGCGTACGCAACCGAACACCGACCGCAATGAGGGCATCCGGTTGAGCAGATCCGGATCAAGACAGTCTTGTCCATCGAAGCGACTGTCCGGAGTGCCTGCGAGACAATGCAATTCGTCACGTGTCCGATTAGGCTCAAGATGTCGCTGCCGACGGAGCGATGCAGACAGTTCAGCGTGGACCTCTGGCTACCTGATCCTCTGACACGGAGTGCCCTTGGAGGCGTGTGTAGAGATCCGCGACCCGGGTGGCGATGTCATCGCGGACCAGGCGCATACGTTCGATGCCGTCGATGCCACGTTCAGACGGCTCGCCGATGTCCCAGTTTTCGAAACGAGTGCCGGGGACCGGTTCGACGTGGGTTTCTCGGCCCAGCGTGATGACGACGTCGACGCCGCGGACCAGTTGCGGGTCAATAGGTTTAGGCTTCTCGCCGCTGATATCGACGCCGTCTTCCGCGAGGGCCTGCGCGGACAGTTCGTTGAGGGTGTCGCCGGGGTTGGTGCCAGCCGAAAAGATCTGCACAGTGTCCCCGGCGATGTCCCCGGCGATCTTGCGCATCAGTCCGGCGGCCATTTGTGATTTTCCGGCGTTCTTGACGCAGACGAACAGCACGGAGGGCTGTTGATTCATTGCGGCTCTTGTCAGTTGGCGGCAGTGACGTTGAGGTCGGTCAGGAGGCGGCGGACGCGTGTTTCGATGTCGTCGCGGATCGGTCGGACGGCGTCGACGGATTGGCCGGCAGGGTCGGGTAGTTCCCAGTTCTCGTAGCGCTTTCCAGGAAAGATCGGGCAGGCGTCGCCGCAGCCCATGGTGACGACGACGTCGGCGGCTTGCACGATTTCGTCGGTCCAGGGTTTGGGGTACTCGCCGGTGATGTCGATGCCGACCTCGGCCATTGCTTCGATGGCTGAGGGATTTATTTCGTCTCCGGGTTCTGAGCCTCCCGACCATGCCACCCCGTTGTCGCCGGCGAGGTGGGTGAAGAATCCGAGCGCCATCTGGGAGCGGCCGGCGTTGTGGGTGCACAGGAATAGCACAGTGGGTCTGCCGTCGGTGATCTTGCCCTCGACGCGGGCCAGTGCGTCAAGGCGTTGGCGCGCGAAGCGTTCGGCCAGCAGGGGCAGGAAGTTGGGCACGGTTGCGCGGCCGGCGAATTGGTCGTAGGACGAGTGCAGGAAGCGCTCGATGGTCTCGACCCCGAACACGTCGTCGAATACACGTTCCAGGCGGGTCGCGGCGGTCTTGAGTGCCAGTTGTTGGTCAATCGACAGGTCGCGGCGCAGCTGGTGGGTGACTGGACTATCGGTCATTTCGAGCTCCTTTGGTCAGCGCCGACATGTTGGGCCGTATGCGGGTGGGGGACTACGACATCGTCGGCGGTGGCGGCGGCATCGGGGTAGAGCGCGACAATCAACGCCAAACCGATCAGCGCGCCGACGATTTGGGCCACGATGAAGCCGGGTACCGAGCCGGGCGCGATGCCGGCGAAGGTGTCGGAGAACATGCGCCCCACCGTGACGGCAGGGTTGGCGAACGAGGTCGAGCTGGTGAACCAGTAGGCGGCACCTATATAGGCGCCGACCGCGGCGGCCGACAGTGCCGCCCGGCCGGTGCGGGCCAGCGTGAAGATCAGCGCAATGAGCCCTGCGGTGGCAACGATTTCGCCGACGAGGTGGCCGGTCGTGATGCGGTCCTTGCCGGACAATTCGAACACCTGCCGGTCGAACATCAAGTTGGCCAGCCACGCACCGGCCACGGCGCCGATCACCTGCACGAGGGAGTAAAGAACAGCGTCTGGTGCGCTGATCCCTGTGCGCGACCGTCGTCCTAGTAGCCAGTCGGCGGCGGTAACGACGGGGTTGAAATGAGCACCGGAAACCGGGCCGAACATCAAGATCAGAACCGCCAGGCCGAACACGGTGGCGGTCGAATTCTCCAAGAGCTGGAGGCCGACGTCGCCGGGGGACAGTTGAGCGGCGGCGATACCCGAGCCCACCACTACCGTGACCAACAGGGCGGAGCCCGCGAATTCGGCCAGCAGCCGGCGCGCCAACCCCACCTCGGCCATCTAGCGACTTTCGATCAGAGTATCGGCGCCAAGAAGCGAGGAGAGTTGTTGCAGCGCTTGAGGAATGACGCGGTAATAAACCCAAGAGCCGCGGCGTTCACTGTCGAGTAGACCGGCGGTGCGCAGCACCTTGAGGTGGTGCGAAACAGTTGGCTGCCCCACCGTGATTCCGGCCGATATGTCACAAACGCACGCCTCGCCACCACTGTGGCTGGCCACCACGCTGAGTAACCGCAGCCGGACCGGGTCCGACAACGCCTTGAGCATGCCGGCCAGCTCCGTCGCCGCTTCAGTCGACAACGGTTCGCGCACGAGTGGGGCGATCTCGCAGCATGCGCCATTCATGAGCAGCGCTGGTGGCTTCGGCATCCATCGATATTGACAGTCATCGAATCAGTCCACAAGCCAACAGCAGATGAACACGTGATCGGCGGAACCGGCGCATGCATGGCTCTGCGTGCGCGCCGATCCCGCCGATCAGGGCAGTCAGCAGCACGAAGCCCCGGCGCCGGCCTTCTGCTCGTCAGCGGCTTGCCCGCCACAACACGTCGCGCCTGCGGTGTCTGTGTCGGGGCGTTGCGGGCTGGAGCCGAACGTCTCGGAATCAGCCAGCACGGTGTAGACCTCCCACTTCTCACCGGCAGGCCCCGTCACCCAAACCTTGTCCTGGGTGGCGAAACAACACGTGGTGCCGATTTCCTCATCGGTGAATAGCCCCTCGCCGCTGAGGCGAGTGATCTCGGCATGCACCTGCTCGCTGGATTCCACCTCGACGCCGAGGTGATTGATGGTGCCGCCGTTGCCAGGGTTCTGCAGCAGTACCAGCTTCAGCGGGGGTTCGGCGACCGCGAAGTTGGCGTAACCCTCCTTGACTTTGGCCGGGGCGGTATTGAAAAGCTTGGAATAGAACGTGATCGCCTCGTCGAGGTTGTCGACGTTGAGGGCGAGCTGGACACGGGACATGATGACCTCCTGGGAACTTGTTAGACATATATCGAACTAATGCCTCAGCGCCCAGCATGCCACCTTTTTGATATATGTCAATATATCTGGCAGGATGGGTTTCGTGCCAAAGACACTCCCCGTGATCGATATCTCGGCGCCAGTCTGCTGTGCCCCAGTGGCCGCCGGACCAATGAGCTGACGACGCTGCCCTCGAGGTCGCGCTGCGACTCAAGGCGCTCGCCGACCCGGCCCGCGTCAAGATCATGTCGTTTCTCTTTGGGTCGAGTGCCCGCGAGGAGAACAGCGGCGACCTCGCCGCCGCGCTGGGCCTGACCGAATCGACCGTCAGCCACCACCTGACGCAGCTGCGCAAGGCCGGCCTCGTCGAATCCGAACGGCGCGGCATGAATGTCTACCACCGACCCCACCGCGATGCGCTGGCGGCACTCTGTGCAGTGCTCGACCCAAACTGTTGTCGCTGAGCGACTTTCAAGACGCCTAGTCACGAGCTCTCGCGGCTGCGAAGATGCCTCTCTTGAGTCAGCAGAGATTGGCTCACCGTGAGCGTGGCGCGAGGCGCCGCCGCGCCCCCGGTTGTCAGGCCCGTTGCCCGCGGAGAGCCGAACGCCCGCGCTGACCGTCGATCAATGCGGCAGCTCTTCGCCGGACTGGTCGCACCATGTACTCGGCGTACCAGTCGAGCCAGTTCGGGCCGCGCAACTCCGCCTGGAAGGCGGAAGGTCGCCGGTTCGATCCCGGCCCTGGCCACCTCGTCTCGTCGCTCCACGCTGGCCGCATAACTCGACTTACAGCAAACGGCTGGGCAAATTGCGTGCTCGTCCGGGATGAAATATGCCGCCACCTGCACCTGATATTTCCGCAGTTAAACGGACATGTCGGCGTTGTTGCTCAGAGGCCGGTGCTCACCGAATTTATTGACTAGGACGCAGATTAGCAAAAGGTCAAATATAGGGAAACCCCTGATTCGTCCGACCCTGCCTCCTCCGTAGCGTCGTCGGTAGGTGATGCACAGGACCAACTGGTCGGCCCGCCACCCAGCTGTGGGGTCTCGGTGGCGGGCCGACCAGTTACCGGTTTGCTGCTCGAGTCGCCAGCAACCGCGTGCCGCCGTACGATCCGCTGATGACCGTGCCGACGACGCCAACCGACGAGCCACCGGCGGCCGCCCCCGCCAAGCCGCCCAACCGTGTAGCGGCCAGCGTGATCAGCATCGGCTTCCTGGCACTCGTGGTGGCCGGTGCGCTGATCCTGACCGCGCGCTCGCACCAGTCCCAACAGCCGACCGAACCCACGGAGACGGCGACACCCACCGCGACCACCGCGACGACGGCGCCGAGTCCCACATCCACATCGGCGTCGCCGACCGCGACGACGCCGACCACGACGACCGCGCTTCCGGCGCCGTCCAGCGCCCCGCCCGTCCCCCGGACCTCGTCGTCACGCCGCGGTTCACACCGGCTCCGGCGGCACCAACAACGGCAGCAGGCACGGCCGCGCCGACGACGAGTCCGGAAGCGGCGGCACCCGAGACGTCTGAGTCGAAGAAGCCCGAACTCAATGTCACCCGCGACCCGGTCGACATGTCACCGCTGCGCCCCGGCGGTATCGGCTGACCCGACCGCGCCCGGTGACTACTGCGCTGGGATTGCCGCCCTGTCGGTATCGTCGGCCGGCGGCTCGGGTGGCTTGGGACGGGGCAACCCGTAGTCGCCGCGGGGACGAACCACTTGTGGCCACCAGAACCAGCGGCCGAGAAGCGTGGCGATCGACGGCATCAGCAGCGACCTCACGATGAAGGTGTCGACCAACAGTCCGATGGCGATGGTGGAACCCATCTGGGCGAGCACGATCAGCTTGCTGCCCATCATTCCCGCCATGGTGGCCGCGAAGACCAGACCGGCGGAGGTCACCACGGCGCCGGTGGCGGCCATGGAGCGGATGATGCCGGTCTTCAAACCCGCGTGGATCTCGTCCCTGAATCGCGACACCAGTAGCAGGTTGTAGTCCGACCCCACCGCCAACAGGATGATGACGGACATCAGCATGACGAGCCACTGCACCTTGATGCCGAACAGGTCCTGCCACAGCAGCACCGAGATACCGAAGGACGCCGCGATCGAGCTGGCCGCCGTCCCGACGATGACGAGTGCCGCCACCGCGCTACGGGTCAGGATGAGCATGATGATGAAGATCAGGGTCAGCGACGACACCACGGCGATCATCAGGTCGTAGCGGGCGCCGTCGGACATGTCCTTGTATGTGGCCGCGACACCGCCCAAGTAGACCTTCGCATTCGACAAGGACGACATCTTCAAGGCCTCCTGCGCGGCCTTGCGTTCGGAATCGACGCGCTTGATGCCGTCCACCGTCGCGGGATCGGTCTCGTGGGTGATGAACATCCGGGCCGACTTGCCGTCCGGCGACAAGAACATGTCGAGACCGCGCTTGAAATCCGGGTTCGCAAACGCTTCTGGAGGCAGATAGAACAGGTCGTCGTTCTTGGCCGCATCGAAGCTCTGGCCCATGGCGAGAGCGGTGTCGTTGGTGGCCTGCATCTGGTCGAGAAGGGCCTTCTGCGAGTTGTACGACGCCAGCGACAGGTCGTGGGTGAGCTTCATGGTCGCGATGGTCTGCGGAAGGAGTGCGGTCAACTGAGGAGCGAGGTCTGCCAGCTGGTCGGTGTTGGCCTGCACCGCTCCCGTCCTGTCGGTCAATTCGTCGATCCCGTCAAGTGAATCGAACAGCGATCTGGCCGCGGCACACAGCGGGATGTCGAAGCAGTGTGGCTCCCAATAGAAGTAGTTGCGCAGGGGCCTGAACTGGTCGTCGAAGTTGGCGATGTTGTCGCGTACCTTTTCGGTGGTCGCGAGCAGATCACGCGACTTGGCTGCCGAGTCCTGCGTCAGTTTGGTTTGCGCGAGCGAGAGTTGGTACTGCTTCTCCATGATGTCGATCGACGCCTGCGTCGCATCGGCCATCTTCTTCATGTTTTCCAATTGATCCCGCTGAAACGGCAGGTTCATATTGCTTGTCTGGCCCGCAACGCTGGTCTGGAACGGAATCGAGCTGTGCTGGATCGGAATTCCGAGGGGTCTGGTGATGTTCTGCACCATTGCGATCCCCTCGGTGTGCATGACATTTCGCGCCACCGCGTTGAGGACCAGCATGTCGGCGGGATTGCGCATGTCGTGGTCGGCCTCGATCATCAGGATGTCGGGATTCATCCGGGCCTGTGAGAAGTGTCGGTCGGCAGCGGCGAAGCCGATGTTGGTCGGGGCATCCGCAGGCATGTAGTAGCGGTCGTTGTAGGCCGGCTTGTATCCCGGAATGGCCACGATCCCGATCAACACCACGAAGAGGCTCGCCATGAAAATGGGTGCGGGCCAGCGGACCACCGCGATCCCGATTCTGCGCCAAAACCGGCTCCGGGGAGGGCGTTTGGACTCGATAGAGCCCGACTCGGCTGCCCAGGAAGAGGATGGCCGGTCCCAACGTGACCGCGATCGCCACCACGACGACCATGCCGATCGCGACGGGTGCGCCCATCGTGCTGAAGTAAGGCAGCCGCGCGAAACTGAGGCAGTACGTCGCGCCGGCGATTGTCAGGCCGGAGCCGACGATGACGGGGGCGACGGATCGAAAGGTGGTGTAGTAAGCCGTTTCTCGGTCCTCACCCATGCCCCGTGCTTCGCGGTAACGGCCGAAGATGAAGATCCCGTAGTCCGTGCCGGCGGCGATCGCCAGCATGGTCAGGATGTTCCCGGCGAACGTCGTGAGCCCGAATGCGCCGTGGCTGGCCAGCATTGACACCACACCGCGCGCGGTGAGCAATCCGAGGAACGTTAGGAAGAGCTGGATGAGCGTGGTCACGATCGAGCGATAGACGACCAACAGCATGCCGGCGATGCCGATGAGGGTGAGCAGGGTGATCTGGGCCAAGCTGGCGTTGCCGATGACGTGCAGATCATTTGTGAGCGCTGCCGGGCCCGCGACGTAAGCCTGTACGCCCGGTGGGGCTTTCGTGTCCTGGATGACTTTGCGTATGTGCTGTACGCCCTCGTTGGACAGAGTTTGGCCCTGCTCACCTGCGAGGTTGAGCATCACGTAAGCGGCTTTGCCGTCGGGGCTCTGCGCCCCAGCCGCCGTCAAGGTGTCGCCCCAGAAATCCTGGATGTGCTGGATGTGCTCGGGGTCCTGCCGGAGCTTGCGGATGATCTCGTCGTAATACGCGTGTGCGTCCGGTCCGAGGGGGTGCTGGCCCTCGACGACGATCATGACCGTGCTGTTGGTGTCGAACTCCTTGAAGTTGGCGCCCATCCGCTTCATCGCGACCATCGACGGTGCGTCCTCGGGAGCCATCGGCGCCGAGTGCAGCTCACCGACCACCTCGAGTTGCGGCGCGAGCACGTTCACCAGAACGGCGATCAAGATCCAGCCAAGAAGGATGGGCAACGCGAGGATGCGGAGGCTGTGCGGTACGACGGGCCTCCTCTCGTGGCGGGTACCGGCAGCGGTAGTCGTGTCGGTCATGCGGACTTCACCAGGCAGTAGGTCTGGGCGTTGACCCCACTTGCGCTCTGCTGCTCCCGGACCGTTCCGTTCACCGTGACCTTGCAGCCGATCTCGTCGCTGTCACTGCGTGCCATGAGGCTGGCGCTCACGGCAGGCAGCGTGGTCGAGAACGTGACCGACCACGGTAGGGGCGCGTTGATGGAATGCACGTTCGCATCAGGGTCGAAATAGCTGATCTGGGCGGTCGTTCCGGGCGGGCCATAGACGTCGTAGATCAGGATCTTCGGGTTGAACTGCACGATCTCGATGCCCGCGCCGGCATTGGCGTTGAGGTCCGCCGACGCGAACATCCTGTGCAGCCGGCTCACCACCAATCCGGACACCGCCAGCACGACGATGAGAACCAGGGGTATCCAAAAGCGCTTCAGCCACGAGCCGATTGGAACCTTCAACTAGTCACCTCGCGTCAAGCGAGTCCCAATTTCACTGGGACAGTTCACAATTGCAACGACGTCTGCACAGCGTTGTCCTCGGCGGACAGAATACATAGCATAGCAATGTAGATTAGCTACCTATATCCGGGGGGTGCAACTCGGATGAGTATGGATGACGTGCGGGTCTTGATGATTGAGCCGATCGATTTCCAGCAAGTTCACAGCTTGTACGATTTTCCGCGAGATGGGTAGCGGCGAGGTCGACCGGGGCAACTTCCGTCAGCGCCTGCTCGATGCGCTCGAGGAATCAATCGCCGATGGCGGGTTCGTGCGGACGACGGTCGCTGACATCGTGCGCCGCGCCAAGACGTCGCGCCGCACGTTCTACGAACACTTCGACAGCAGGGAAGCGTGCCTGGTCGCGTTGCTGACCGACGCGAACGCCGAACAGGTGCGGCAGATCTCCGCGGCGGTCGACCCCGGGGCACCGTGGCGTACACAGGTACGTCAGGCTGTCGAGGCGTGGATCGCCTCGGGTGAATCGCGGGCGCCGTTGATGCTGAGCTGGATTCGCGATGTGCCGTCTCTCGGCACGGTCGCCCGCCCGTTGCAGCGGGACGTGATGACGAACTTCGTCGAGATGGTCCAGGCTCTCGGTGACACCAAGGAGTTCCGGTCGGCCGGCGTCGGGCCCGTATCCCGCCAGCGCATCGTCATGCTTCTCGGCGGCCTACGTGAGCTCACCGCGGTCACGGTCGAAGAAGGTGGGCGGATGAGCGATATCACCGATGAAGCGGTCAGCGCGTCGATCGCCCTGCTCGGCCCACAGGCGGGCATCGACTGACCCCCTGGGGGTTGTCATCTCCGGTACCGTGACGTACCGTGCACTGGTACCTTGGTGTACCACAACAGGGGTGAGACATGGCTGAAGCGACCACCGACCCGGTGCGGCTGCCGCCGGGACCGCGCATACCCAAGGCCCTGATGGGCATCGCCTTCCTCACCGCGCGCAACCGCGCTGTCGCGGCGGTCGGTCGGCGATTCGGCAGCACGTTCACGGTGGACCTACCGATCTTCGGGAAGACGATGGTGATCAGCGATCGGGCCTCGATCAAAGAGCTGTTCACCGCAAAGAGCGAGTTGATGGCACGGGCGTCGAACCTCGGCACGGTGCTCGGGCCCGGGTCGACGTTCAGCCTCGATGGCGACGAGCATCGCGAGCGTCGCAAGCTGCTCGTTCCGCCGTTTCACGGCAAGAGGATGGCCGGCTACGAGGCGATCGTGGAAGAAGAGGTGATGCGCGAGATCGCCGGTTGGCCGGAAGGGCGCGAGTTCGAAACCCTCGAGCCGATGATGCGGATCACCCTGAACGCGATCCTGCGTGCGGTGTTCGGTGCGCAGGGCACGGCGTTCGACGAACTGCGCCAACTCCTGCCGCCGATGGTCCCGCTGGCCTCGCGGATGGCGGTGATGCCGCCGGCGCTGCGCAAGGACCTCGGTCCGTGGAGCCCGTGGGGGAAGGTGCAGCGGTCGCGCCGGCGGTACAACGAGATCATCGCGGAGCTGATCGCCGAGGCGCGGTCCGATCCGGCGTTCGAGGAACGCAGCGATGTGCTCGCGCTGATGCTGCAAGCACGCTACGACGACGGCTCGCCGATCTCGGACGACCATATTGCCGACGAGCTGCTCACGCTGCTGGCGGCGGGGCATGAAACGACGGCGACCACGCTTGCGTGGACGATCGAGCGGCTGCGCAGGCACCCCCGGCTGCTGTCGCGACTGGCCGCCGAGGTAGACGCCGGCGGCACTGAACTGACGCAGGCGACGATCTGGGAGGTGCAACGCACCCGGCCTGTCGTCGAGGCCACCATCCGAGTTGCGCGCCAGCGAATTCGTCTGGGGGACTGGGTGATACCGGAGGGCCAGGCGATCATCGCCAGCATCACGATGGCGCACAAGGTCGGAAGAGAACTTCGCCGAACCGGACGTGTTCAATCCTGACCGTTTCCTGGGCACCAACCCGGACACCCATACATGGATTCCCTACGGTGGCGGTATCCGCCGCTGCATCGGTGCCGCGTTCGCCAACATGGAGATGACTGTGACATTGCGGACCTTGCTGCGCGAATTCGAATTCGGCACCACTTATGCGCCCGGCGAGCGGCGTCAGTCCCGCGGCGTCGCAACCGCGCCGGGGCGTGGCGGCCGCGCGGTCGTGTACCGGCGGCGCACGCCCGACGGGACTGCCGATTTCCAGCGACACGGCGAGGGTGTCCGCATGACGGCGGACGGAAATGGTCGTCGACGTCGGCCGAGGGATCGAGATTGTGCTACGACCGTACCGGCGACCCGAGCGATCCGCCGATTGTGTTGATCGCCGGGCTGGGCCAGCAATTGCATTCGTGGCGCAGACGATTTCACCGCGCAACTGGCCGGCACGCGGCTATTGCGTGACGCGGTTCGACAACCGCGACGCGGGCCGATCCACGCACATGAAATACCGGCCGCCGAATCCGGTGGCGATGTTCCGTGGCCGCAACCAATATCACCTCGGCGACATGGCCCGCGACACCGTCGGCCTGATCGGCACGCCTCGGATATCGCGACGCGCACCTGGTCGGAATCTCGATGGGCGGGATGATCGCGCAGACCGTCGCCGCCCATCATCCCGGCCGGGTCCGTACGCTGACATCGATCATGTCGACCACCGGCGCGGCCCGACTCGGCAGGCCCGCGCTGTCCACCTGGCGGCGGATGCTCACCGCCCGGCCGCCGCGCACCCGGGCCGAGGCCATGGACCGCGCGGCGAACATGTTCGCCCACATCGGATCTCACGGCTTTCCGTTCGACGAGCAGGCCGTCCGCGATTATGCGGGGACGGCCTGGGACCGCGACCCCAGTCCGGCAGGAATCGTTCGGCAGCTGGCCGGCATCTTCGCGTCCGGAGACCGCACGGCCGAGCTGGCCCACATCGACGTGCCGACGCTCGTCATCCATGGCGACCGTGACCGGATGGTTCATCCGACCGGCGGGGCGGCCACCGCGAAGGCGATCTTCGGTGCGCGGCTGGAGACGATCGTCGGCCTCGGTCATGACCTGCCCGCGGACGCGTGGAACCGGATCATCACCCTGATCACCGACCACATCACTGGAGTTGGATTCGCGGCTCGCCGCGGCGCACCATTCCCGCACACCGAAATCGAGGAGAACACATGACCAAGCGCACCATCAGCGGCCGCACGGCGGTCATCACCGGCGCGGCATCGGGCATCGGTCGCGCGCTGGCGCAACGGCTTTCGGCCCACAGCTGCCCGGTGGCGATCGCCGATGTCGACGAAGCAGGACTCAAGGAGACCGAGGCGTCACTGCGCGGGCCCGCACTGTTGCGCGTGCTCGACGTCCGCGACGCCGAAGCGCAGCGCGACTTCGCCGGCGAGGTCCACGACTGGGCGCCACAGCCGATCGGCGCGGTGTTCAACAACGCCGGTGTCGCGGTCGCGTCAAGCGTTCTCGATGCGGTTCCCGAAGACGACGCCTGGCTGTGGGACATCAACTTTCACGGTGTGGTCAACGGCACCAGGGCGTTCCTGCCGATTCTCGTCGAGCAGAACGAGGGCGCGATCGTCAACACCTCGAGCGTGTTCGGTCTGGTCGGCATGCCGACGCAAAGCGCTTACTGCTCAGCGAAGTTCGCCGTCCGCGGATTCACCGACTCGCTGCGCCAGGAGCTGCGTGGCACCGGTGTCACCGCCATCAACGTTCACCCCGGCGGCATCGACACCAACATCGTCCGCAACGCCAGGTACCGCAAGGATCCCGAGGGCCGCGGCCGCACCCAGGAGCAGATGGCCAAGGAGTTCGCTGCGATCACGATGACCCAGCCCAGCAAGGCCGCCGAGATCATCCACCGCGGCGTCGAGCAGGGTAAGGCGCGCATCCTGGTCGGGCCCGACGCCTACATGTTCGACATCTTGGCGCGGGTGACGCCGACGCATTACTACGACGTGCTCGGGCGGCTGCAGAGCTTCCTGCGCCGGCGCGCCTCTTCCTGATCGGGCCTAGGGGACCTTGGCGGCGATTCGGGCACAGTTGTTTGGTGTTCGGCCTTCGGCGAGGGCCACCATTCAATGTGCCAAGCTAAAAGCGACATTGTCGCTAAATAGAGGGTGTACAGGGTATTTAGCGACTTTGTCGCTATGAGGTTGGCAACAAGCACATTGATCGCCGGGACGAGCCAGCGAGGCGCACCGCAGCTGAATCAAGGACTCGCGACGCTAGGGGACCAGCACCACCTTGCCGACGTTCTCTCGCGCGGCCAGAATGCGGTGTGCCTCAGGCGCGTTGTCGAACGGTATGGCGGCGTGCACGATCGGTGCCGCGATGCCGTCGGTCAGCGCCGTCGATAGCGGTCCTATCCACGGTTCGAGCGTCCCTCGGTCATCCCACAGGGCCAGCATGTTCAGCCCGATGACCGTCTTGGAATGCTGCATCTGGTCGACGAGGTTGAAGCCCCGCAGCATCGGCAGTAGCTGCGGGATCGCGGCGCGCAACGAGCGCTTCTCGCCCGGTTGCATTGCTGAGAAGCCATACGCCACCAGCCGGCCGCCGGGCCGTAGCAGCTTGTATGAGCGGCGCAGCGAGGCGCCGCCGAGCGCGTCGAGGACGATGTCGTAGGGCGGAAGGTCCTTCCACCATCTATCGCGGCGGTAGTCGATCGTGCGGTCGACGCCCATGTCGGTCAGCTTTTGATGCTTGCTCGGCGATGCGGTGCCGTGAATTTCCGCACCGGCAGCCTTCGCGAGTTGTACGGCGGCGATGCCCACTCCGCCGGCTGCGGCGTGGATGAGCACCCGCTCTCCGGCACGCAGCGAGCCGTAGCCATGCAGCGCCGCCCATGCGGTGGCGTAGTTGACGGGGACCGCGGCGCCCTGCTCGAAGGTCATGGCATCCGGGAGGGCCACCACGTCGGATTCATTGACGTTGACGATCTCCGAGTATCCCCCGAAACGTGTTCCGGCTAGCACCCGTTCGTCGATCCGTGCCGGGTCGACGCCCCGGCCCACCGCCTCGACGATGCCCGCAACCTCATAGCCGACCACCGAGGGGAGCTTCGGGGCATCGGGATACAGCCCCACGCGAGCGAGGTGGTCGGCGAAGTTGACACCGGCGGCCCGCACTGTGATGCGCACCTGCCCCGCCGCCGGCGGCGGGGGATCGGGGCGCTCCTGCACTTCGAGCACCGACGGGTCACCGTGTTTGGTGATGACGACCGCACGCATGGTTATGCCGTCGCCTTCGCGTGCTCGTACAACGACTCGTCGTGGGCGCAGACCATCAGCAAGTCCGGCTCGCGGCGCTGGTACAACTCGGCGAGGCGAGCATGGTTGTCACGCACACGATTCCGGTCGAAGGCGAGCATCGGCTCGAGAATCCTGATCGGGCCGGGCACCTGCGACTGGCCCCCGTCGATCGTGCCGGGATGGTAGAACGCGTCGCCGCAATGCAGCACCCAGCGGCTGCCCGCGTCGACGGCCACGCACGCATGTCCGCGCGTGTGGCCGGGCAGGGAGACCAGCACGATGCCCGGCGATATCTCGGCGAGTTCCTTGGCTGCGGCGAAGCCCCGCCACTTCTCACCGTCGGGATCGTGCTCGACGAGTTTGGGCCCGTGTGCCCACTGCGCAGGGCGGAAGCGGACCCTCTCGCGAAAGGAGGGTTCTTTGACGGCGCCGAGGACTTCGGCGGTGGTGACGTGGATCTGAGCCTGCGGGAAGTCTGAGATACCGCCGATGTGGTCCATATCGAAGTGCGTTACGACGATGTGGCGGACGTCATCTCGGTTGAATCCGAGTTTTTCAAGTTGATGTGCGGCGGTTTCGGCCTTCTCAAGCTCCGGCCGGAAGAGGAAGCGTGTCGGTCCGACCCGGGAGGGGTCATCGCAGTCGTGTGTGCCGTGGCCGGTGTCCACCAAGACCAGGCCGTTGTCGGTCTCGACGAGCAGAACGTGGCAGACGATCGTCGGCGAACCGGGCGGATGCATCGTCCCGCAGTTGAGGTGGTGAACCTTCACAGCTCGCCCGTCCCGGCGAGGGCCAGCAGCTCGCCACGCCCGATCTGCGTCACCAGACTGGCGGAGTCGAAGTAGATCCGTTCGTTGACGATGCGATCGCCGTCGAAGAAGAACACGGCGATGATCGGGACTCGAAATGCCTTGCCCGTCGGCGGCATTCCGTAGAACTCGCCGAGATTGGTTCCCAGCAAGTCGAACTCCACGATCACCGCATCGTCGGAGACGTGGAAGCGGGCGTTGTCGTGGCGCTGGTCGGGGAACGCGGTGCGGGTGGTGAGGTAGTACCCCATCACCTCCTCGTCGCCGTCGAAGACCTGGCCGGTGGCCATGATTTCGTAGCGCGGGTGTCCCTCCCCATTGGTCTTGAACGTGGCCAGCGTGCGGTCGAACTCCTTGGTCACCTCGGTGTCCATGTGCTCCCGAACGACCGCGAGCCGACGTTCGGAAAGTTCGTCGGTGATCATGCGTGAACTCTAGGCCGCCGCCTCAGGGTCAGGCTGCGGATTCGGCAGGCGCTCCGACGCGCTGGTGCCTGCGCTGACGCTCGACCGCCGCCAGGTAGAACGCCCACGCCGATGCCGAGCTGCCGAACAGAATGAACCCGAAGAACAACCACGGATGTTTGATGCCGCGCCTGCGCCCGTCGATGATCGACCACACCGGGAAGATCAGCAGGCTCATGATCGTGTAGTCCTGGCTGGCCGAGCTGGCGGCGGGATTGTCGTAGCCGAGCGTGATGAACTCCGACCAGCTTCCCGGGCCCCAGATGAAGTTGTGGAAGCCGCCGTGCGGCGCGTACTGCTGCACGTACTGGTTGTTGAAGTAGTAGCCGAGCACGATCGATGCGATGCCGACCAGGTAGTAGAAGATCTCCAGCTTCGACATCTGCGGGCCTGCCGGGAAGCGCGCGTAGATCGCCGGATTCGTCTTGACGATGACGGCGAAGGTGATGAAGCCGAGGACGAGGTGGATGAGCAGCGAAGCCATAGGCGGAGTCTGTCACCACTTCTTCGAGTTTTGTCAATATTGACATAACTTGGTCGGGTACTTTCATGCACATGGTCCGGCCAGCCCAAACCGCGCGCAGCGAGCGCACGCGCGAGGCGTTGCGCCAGGCGGCGGCCGTTCGCTTTCTCGCACAGGGCGTGGAGGACACCTCGGCCGAGCAGATCGCCGCCGACGCCGGGGTATCGCTGCGGACCTTCTACCGGCACTTCGCCTCCAAGCACGATCTGCTGTTCGCCGATTACGCGGGCCTGCACTGGTTTCGGGAAGCACTCGCAGCGCGGTCGCCCGACGAGCCGATCATCGAGGCCGTGCACTCGGCGATCATGGCCCGTCCCTACGACGACTGGGCCGTCGCGCAGACGGCGGCACTGCGTGCCCAGGAACTCGAGCCGGGCCGGATCGTGCGGCACATGCGACAGGTCGAGTCGGACTTCGCGGACGCGATCGAGCAGCATCTCGCCGCCGACGATCCGCCGCCGCCCGGCACCGACGAACGCATGCACATCACCGTCACCGCTCGCTGCATCGCGGCCGCCGTCTTCGGCGCGATGGAGGTCTGGATGCTCGGCAAACAGCGCTCGCTGCCCGAGCTGCAGCGGCTCACCCGCGCAGCTCTTGACACGCTGGCCAAGGGCATCCGCTGACGAGCGCTCGCGCGAGGGAGGGGCGGCCTGAGTCGAAGTTTCGTCATTATTGACAAAACTTTTACGGCGTGTCAGCCTCAGCCGATGGCTGACTTTGACGCGATCGTCGTGGGCGCGGGGCACAACGGACTGACCGCCGCCGTCTTGCTGCAGAAGGCCGGGCTGCGCACGCTGTGCCTCGACTTCAAGCTGTACGCCGGCGGTATGGCATCGACCGTCGAGCTGTTCGACGGCTTCAAGTTCGAGATCGCGGGGTCGGTGCAGATTCCGACGTCGGCGACAGTGAGCCGCGAACTCGGCCTCGACGCGCTGCCGACCGTCGACCTCGACGTGATGTCGGTGTCGCTGCGCGGCGTCGGCGACGAACCCTTGGTGTACTACACCGACCCGATGAAGTTGATGACCCACATCAACGAGGTGCACGGCGCCGAGGCCGTCAATGGAATGGCAGGGCTCTTGGCGTGGTGCCAGGCGCCGACGCGGGCGCTTGGCCGGTTCGACGCGGGCCAGCCGCCGAAGACCATCGACGAGATGTATGCCTGTGCGACAAATGAATTCGAGCGCTCGACGATCACCGATCTGCTCTTCGGCTCAGTCACCGATGTGATCGACCGCTATCTGCCGGACAGGGAGAAGCACGGCGCGCTGCGAGGCATGCTCTCGCTGCTGGCGTGCAACACCACCTACCGCGGGCCCGCGACGCCGGGAACCGCCGCCGCGCTGGCCTACGGCTTCGCGGTGCCCGACGAGAACGCGCTTCTGGTCAAGAAGCTGCGGGGCGGGATCGGGGCGCTCACCTCGCACCTCAGCGACGTCTTCACCGGCAACGGTGGCGAGCTGCGTCTGCGCAGCAAGGTCGAGGAGATCCGGGTCGACGACGGTCGGGTCAGCGGCGTCCGACTCGAGGACGGTTCGGTCATCACCGCGCCCGTCGTGATCTCCGGCATCGCGCCGGATCTCACCGTCAACGGCATGGTCGATCCGGGCGCCATGCCCGCCGACATCCGGGAGCGCTTCTCCCGCCAGGATCACCGCGGTAGCTACCTGCAGATGCACTTCGCACTTGACGGCATCCCGGAGTTCGCGGCGCCCTACGAAATCCTCAACGATCCCGCGATGCAGTCGAACATCGGGATCTTCTCCACTCCAGAAGAATTGCAGCAACAGTGGGAGGCCTGCAGGCGCGGCATCGTGCCCGCCGACCCCTCCATCGCGCTGCAGATCCCGTCGGTCAACGATCCCGGTCTGGCGCCCGAGGGCAAGCATGCGGCGTCGGCGTTCTCGCTGTGGTTTCCGATCGAGGATTCGGACTCGAGCTACGGGGAGATGAAGGCGGAGATGGGGCAGCGGGTGATCGACAAGATCACTCGGCTGGCGCCCAACTTCGAGAGCCTGATCACCAAGCACACGACCTTCACGCCCAAGCACATGGGCACCATGTTCGGCGCGCCCGGCGGCGACTACTGCCACGGGCTGATCCATCCTGACCAGATCGGGCCCAACCGGCCTGGCCCGAAAGGCTATCTGGATCAACCCATTCCAATCGGCGGGCTTTACCTCGGCAGCGCCGGATGCCACGGCGGGCCTGGCATCACGTTCGTCCCGGGATACAACGCGGCCAAGGCGGCGCTGGCCGACAACGGCTGACATCGCGTTCGGCGGATTAGGTGACGTACACACTGGGAACCCGCCGTGTATGGGGTACACGGTCGCAGTCACAGGGCCCACGGGCGACATCGGCATATCGGCGGTGACCGCGCTCGACCAGCATCCGGACGTCGAGCGTGTGATCGGCATGGCACGGCGGCCATTCGACGCAGCGGCTCAAGGGTGGGCCAAGGCCGAGTACCGGCAGGGCGACATCCTCGATCGTGACGCGGTAGAGGGGCTAGTGGCCGATGCCGACGTCGTCGTCCATCTCGCCTTCATCATCATGGGCTCGCGCGAGGAGAGCGCCCGGGTGAATCTCGCGGGCACCCGCAACGTGTTCGAGGCGACGGTGGCCGCCGAGCGCCCGCGACGGCTGGTCTACACCTCGTCGGTGGCCGCCTACGGCTATCACTCCGACAACCCGGTCCCCATCACCGAGGACGTGCCGGCGCGCGGCTCCGCCGAGCACTACTACTCCGAGCAGAAGGCGGCTTGCGAAGCGGCGCTGGCCGACATCACCGCAGGCACGTCGCTGGAGGTATACATCCTTCGGCCGTGCATCGTCGCCGGACCGAAGGCCCATGCGCTCGCCGAGGCCATGCCATGGAACCAACTCCCGGGCCGATCCGGAGGGTGTCCCAGGCGCTGCCATTGCTCAAGCCGCCGTTCCCTGACCCGGGCACGCCGCTACAACTCGTTCACCACGACGACGTCGCTGCCGCAATCGCTTTGGCCGCAACCACTTCCGCACCGCCTGGGGCATACAATCTCGCGGGAGACGGCGTGTTGTCCATGTCCGACGTCGGCCGTTGCGCTCGGCGCCCGGCCCCTTCGCGTGCCGCACGCGGCGATGACGGTCACCTCGCAGGTGGTCGCCCGGCTGCCCTTCGTCCCGTCGGCGTTGGAGTGGTTGCACGCCGGACGGACCTCCGTCGTGATGGACACCGGCAAAGCGAAGTCACAGCTCGGCTGGACACCGAAATACACAGCGGCCGAGACGCTTGCGGCGCTGGCGGACGCCGTCTAGCGTCGTGAGTCGTTAATTCGTCGGCAGTAGGTGCCGCCGATCTGCAGACCGTTCCAAGTGCCAAGCTATGAGCGAAAATGTCGCTAAATAGGGAGTCGGCGCACAATACATATAGACATATAGCGAAACTTTCGCTCATAGCTTGGCAAGTCCTACTATCGCTTACCCGAGTGGACGAGCTGCCGGACACAGCACGCGAATTAATGACTCACGACGCTAGTCACTGCGTGCCGTCGCCGGTGTCGGCAGGACCGGTCGGCGTGGCGCCACCCTCGTCCGACCAATCGGCGCCGTCGTCGCCCTTGGCGGGGTCGCTCTGCACGTCATCGTCTGCGTCGGCGGGGCCGGCGTCGGTCTCGGCGGTGTCGGGCTTGTCGGGATCGTTGCTTGTCATGCCCGCCCGATTACCCAGATTCAGTCGGCGCGACTCCGCAGCTGCGCCACCCAGTCCTTCGGGACACGCTCCGCGGGCCCAGGGGCCGGCTGATCCTCGGGATGACAGTCCGGCGCTGCCAGTTGTGGTCCGTCGTAGTACTCGTTGGCTTCGTAGTTCCAGAACCAGTCCTCGCCCGGTTCGAACGACCGGATGATCGGATGGCCCGTCTCACGCCAGTGCGCCGTTGCATGGCGGGCCAACGAGTCGTCACAACACCCGATATGGCCGCAGGCGGCGCAACGACGCAGATGCACCCACCACCCGCCGACGGCGTCGCACTCCGCACACCCTGTACCGCTCGGTGGGACGGTCGGGTCGACGAGGGCGCTCATACGTGAGGAGCCTACCGATGCGCCAAACCAATCGCGTGGTTCGGCCGCAGCCCTAACGCGCCATCGTGGAGTTCGGCGCGTGCCAGTCGGTCGAGACGAAACGGCTCTTGATCAGCCAGTCCCCGCCGACGGGGACGAGGACATCACGGTAGCGGCCGTAGTGGTCGAGGCCGATCTCGGTGACGACGGTGAAGTAGCAGGCGACGTGCGCTTCGTCGGGCGTCACCTCGGTGAAGCGGATGTTCGTCACGTTGTGGCGCACGATACGCCGCACCGCTGTTTCCGCTGCGGCGGCGTTCGGTGATTCGACTGCGCCGCTGAGGAACTCGACGATCGCCGGGCGCCCGTGCACCGGCTCGCCGCCGCGCAGCTGGAGCACGCCGTCTTCGCAGAACGCCTCGGCGAGGTCGGCGAGCCGCAGCGCGTCGCCGGACCAGTTGTAACGGGCCAACGTGTCCCTGATGCGCTCGCGCGCCGAAAGCTCCCAAAGTTCCATGACGTCAACGGTAATGGGGTTATGGTCACGCCATGGCTACCAGCGATTCCCGCGAGGTTGTGATCGAAGCAAGCCCGGACGAGATTCTTGACGTCATCGCCGATGTCGAGTCGACGCCGAGCTGGTCGTCGCAATACCAGACCGCCGAGATCCTCAGCACGTATGACGACGGGAGACCCCGTCAGGTGAAGATGAAGGTGAAGTCCGCCGGCATCAGCGACACGCAGGTCGTCGAGTACACCTGGACGGACAACAAGGCGAGCTGGACGCTGGTGTCCGCGGGCCAGCTGAAGGCGCAGGACGCGAGCTACACGCTGACCCCCGACGGTGACAAGACGAAGGTCCGCTTCGAGATCACCATCGACCTGTCGGTGCCGTTGCCCGGATTTGTGCTCAAGCGAGCGATGAAGGGTGCCATGGAAACTGCCACCGACGGGTTGCGCAAACAGGTGCTGAAGGTAAAGAAGGGCGGCTAGCGATGCTTGAAAGAGTCCGCGCGGGGTAAGCATTCACCCGTGGCCGTCACAGAAACCGCGGAGGTCGTCATCGAGGCCACCCCCGGCGAGATCATGGATGTGCTGACCGACCTCGAATCGCTGACCGAGTGGTCGTCGACCCATCAGAAGGTGGAGGTGCTGGCGCGCGATGAGCAGGGCCGCCCCAGCAGGTCGCGACAGGTTGTGAAGATCGTCGGCATCAGCGATGAGCAGGTTCTGGCCTACACGATGCACGACGACGGCGTGAGCTGGACGCTGGAGACCGCGAAGCAGCAACGCGGGCAGGAGGCGCGCTACACGTTGACGCCGGAGGGGGACGCCACGCGGGTGCACTTCGAACTGACTGTCGATCCGCTCGTGCCGCTGCCGGACTTCCTCATCAGGCGAGGCGCCAAAGGGCTGATGGACACCGCGACGAAGGGGTTGCGCAAACAGGTGCTGAAGGTCAAGAAGGGCGGCTAGAGCGCGGCGTCCAGTTCATCGGGCTCGGCGATCGTCAGCACTGCGTCGACGATATAGGGATCGGACTGGAGTTGCTCCTCGAGACGCCGCAGCGTGCGCGCCACGTGCGACTCGTCATCATCGCCGGTGAGGTCGACACTGGCGACCAGGAACAGCTGCTTGGGGCCGACGAACACCAGCCTCAGGAATCGTACCGCGGCGACTTCGGGCAGTTGCTGGATGCGATCGATCGCGGCGGCGCGCAACGCTGGGCTGGCCGGCTCGCCGACCAGGAAGCGTCGGTTGCGGTCGATCAACACGACGGCGATCACGCCGAGCAGCACTCCGACCAGAATGGAGCCGATGGCGTCCCACGCGGCGTCTCCGGTCAATTGGTGGAGCCCGATTCCCAACAGCGCCAACACGATTCCGACGAGCGCTGCGGCGTCCTCGGCGAAGACGGCCCTGGTGGTCGGATCCGAGGTATCCAGCACGTGATCGAGCACGTCGCGATCGAAACTGCGGGCCTCACCGCGTAGTTGGCGGTAGGCCTGCGTCAGTGAAATGGACTCGAAAATGAATGCCACCCCGAGAACGATGTAGGCAACCAGGTAGTTCTCGGCCTTCGCTTCACCGTGCAGCAACTCGGTGACGCCGTGCCATACCGACAGCGAGCCGCCGACGACGAACAGGCCCACCGCCGCGAGCAGGGACCAGACGTAGGCCTCGCGGCCGTAGCCCAGCGGCCGTTCGGCATCCGGCGGCCTGGCACTGCGCCGGGTGGCGACTATCAGCAAGCCCTGGTTGCCGGTGTCGGCCCAGGAATGCGCCGCCTCGGCGGACATCGACGCCGATCCCGACAGCACCGCGGCGACGGTCTTGGCGACGGCGACCGCGAGGTTGGCGGCGAACGCCACCAGCACGGTGACGGTACTTTCCTGTTGCGCCACCCCACCAGTCTGCAATAGCCCAGCGGCGAGGTTTCAGGCCTCCTAGGCTCATGCCGTGCGTTTGTCGTGGCCGTTGGTTGGCCGCACAGAGGAGATGAGGGCGATCGAGACCGCGATCGCGGACCCGGACGTGGCCGGGGTCCTCATCTACGGGGCGGAGGGGGTCGGCAAGAGCCGGATCACCCGCGAGGCGTTGGCGGTGGTCGCTGCGACGTCGACCGCCGATGTGGTCTTGGGTGTCGACGATGTCCACCTGCTCGATGAGTTGTCGGTGTTCGTGGTGCATCAGATTGTGCACCGTCGCGCGGCGCAAAGTAATTTTGACAGTTCGAGATGGCGAGCCGGTTCCCGCTGAGACGCAAGAGATTTGGACGAGTGCCCGGTTCGACCGGCTGGATGTCAAGCCGCTGTCGCTCGAGCAGACCGCAGAGTTGATGTCTGCAGCGCTGGAAGGTCCGGTGGATTTCGATGCGGCCCAGCGGCTGTGGAAGCTGACCCGCGGCAATGTGCTGTATCTGCGGAACATCGTCGAGCAGGAGGTCGCCGACGGGCGGATCACGCAAGCGGACGGATGCTGGCGGTGGATCGGTGATCCGGTTGTTCCGCCCGGCCTGGTCGAACTCATCGAATCGCGCATCGGGCAGCTGCCGGCGCCGGTCAGCGACGTCATCGACACCCTCGCGGTGGGAGAGCCTCTCGAACTCGCGGCCCTGACGGGGATCGCCGATGCGGCCGCGATCGAGGAGGCCGAAACCCGTGGCCTCATCACGCTCGAGCCGGCCGGTGGCAGCGTCGAGGTGCGGATGGCGCATCCGCTGTACGGAGAGGTGCGCCGCAGGCGTGCGCCACACAGCCGGCTACGACGGCTTCGAGGTCTGGTCGCCACCGAACTCGCCGAATCCGCTGACCGCGAAGACATCCGGATCGCCGTGCGCCGTGCGACGTTGAGCATGGAGTCCGACCTCACACCTGATGCCGACTTACTCGTCAAGGCGGCATACGGGGCGGTATGGCTGGGGGATCTGTCTTTGGCTGACCGACTCGCAGAAGCGGCGGTCCGCCTGGGTGTGGGACCCGAGCCGAACTTCGTTCGGGCACATGCGCTTGTCGTGGCTGGGACTCGGCGAGGAAGCGGAGGCGGTATTCGCAGATATTCCACCAGCGAGTTGACCGATCAGGAACGTGCCAGGTTCGCCTTCCTGCGGGCCAGCAACATGCTGTGGGCGCTTGGCGAACCTCAGCGCGCCAAGGAAATCATCGATGAGGCGGCGCAGGCCGCTCCTGCCGACGCGCGCACCTATATCGAGGCCATCCTCACGGTCTACTGGTTTGCGATGGACAATCCGGATGCGGCGTTACAGGCGTCGAGAAAGCTTGCTCTGGAGGATATCCCCGTCGTCGGTGCCGAGGTGGCCTGGGCCCTTGCGCAGATCTCGGGGGATGCCGGCCGCACCGCCGAGGCAGTGGCCGGCGCGGCGGCCGGATACGTCGTCGCAACTCGCACTCTCGACGCCCCGCACATGCGCTTCAACATCGCTGACTCAGAAGTCGGCGCGCTGTTGCTGTCCGGCCGGATCTCAGACGCGCTGGCGGTGGCCGAACGCACTCGCGAGCAGGCAGCCAATCTGCCGGGTGCAGCGCAATTGCTCGGCGCCGCCGTGGCCGGTCGAGCCGCGCTCGGTGCGGGTGATCTGAACGGTGCCTGTCGATTACTGGCACATGCGGCCGACGGCTTGTCCGCGTCGCATCCCGGCGGCTGGGGCTTCCGCTACCGGATATCCCATGCGACGGCACTTGCCATGCGCGGTTCGACAGGCGAGGCGAGGGCTGCGCTTGCCGCCCTCGACGGTGTGCGTCGCACATTCAGGTCCCTTGACCACGAGCGCGGCCTGGCCCGGGCATGGGTGTCGGCCAGCCAGGGAGCCCTCAGCGAGGCGGTGGCCGTATTGCTCTCATCGGCCGAAAAGGCCAGAGAAGCAGGACGGTTTGCAGCGGAGGTACTCTGCCTGCAGACTGCCACCCAGTTCGGCGATCACACCGGTGCGGCACGATTGAAGGAATTGGAATCGGTCGTCGAGGGTCCACGCGTGGCGTTTGCGGCGCGGTTCGCCGCAGCCTTACACGACCGTGATCCGGCCGAATTATCCTCGGTTTCAGAGGAATTCGAGCGCATCGGCGACCTTGTTGCTGCCATCGACGCGGCCGCCCACGCAGCATTGGAGTTTCGTCGCCAAGACAAGCGGGGGTCGGCGCTCGGGTGCGCGACGCGTGCAGACGGCCTGGCGGCCCGCAGCGGCGCCGCGACGCCGGCGCTTCGTGAGGCCAGCGAGCCGTTGCCGTTCACCGATCGGGAAGTGGAGATCGTGATGCTGATCGGCGAGGGCTTGTCCAATCGCGAGGTTGCCGAGCGCTTGACGCTTTCGGTCCGCACCGTCGAGAGCCACATCTACCGGGCGATGACGAAGACCGGGACCACCAGCCGCGACGAGCTGGCCGCCCTGATGCCTCGCCGGGCTACGTAGTAGCCGCCGAATCTCGTTCGTGATTGCAGTAGTGCGCTACTGAGCGCATGCCATCGCATGTGACCAACGATTTCAAACGCGGAGCTTGACGCCGCATGTGGTGGCGGCCTTCGGTGATACCGAATACCCCTTGGCAAAGGATAGGCGGCTTATTGACCGCGACGTCAAGCGAATGACGATCATCTCGCAGCCACTCGTTGCCGCGGGGTTCGCTAGTAGCGTCACCTCGCATGACCAACAGCGGACCCCTGGCTGGGGTGAAGGTGATCGAACTCGGCGGCATCGGGCCGGGGCCGCACGCGGCGATGGTGCTTGCCGACCTGGGCGCCGATGTGGTGCGGGTACGCAGGCCCGGCGGATTGCAGATGCCCGCAGAGAACGTCGACCTTCTGCACCGCGGCAAGCGCACCGTCGACCTCGACGTCAAGAAGGAACCCCAGGCCCTGCTCGACCTCGCGGCGAAGGCCGACGTGATCCTCGACTGCTTCCGGCCTGGCACGTGCGAACGGCTGGGCATCGGGCCCGACGACTGCGCGGCGGTCAACCCACGGCTGATCTTCGCCCGCATCACCGGATGGGGACAGGACGGCCCGCTGGCGATGACGGCGGGCCACGACATCAACTACCTGTCGCAGACAGGCGCGTTGTCCGCGATCGGATTTCGCGACCGGCCGCCCGTCGCACCGCTGAATCTGGTCGCCGACTTCGGTGGCGGGTCGATGCTGGTGCTTCTCGGCATCGTCGCCGCGCTCTACGAGCGCGAGCGGTCCGGTAGGGGGCAGGTCATCGATGCCGCGATGGTCGACGGCGTCAGCATCTTGTCGCAGATGATGTGGACGATGAAGTCGACCGGCGTCATGAAAGATGAGCGCGAGTCGTTTCTGCTCGACGGCGGCGCGCCCTACTACCGCACGTATGAAACCGCCGACGGCAAGTACATGGCGGTCGGTGCGATCGAGCCGCAGTTCTTCGCGCAACTGATCGACGGGCTCGGCTTCGCGCCCGACGATGTGCCCAACCAATTCGATCTCGCGGCGTATCCCGAGATGCGCAAGATCTTCACCGAGCGGTTCGCGAGCAAGACTCGCGACGAGTGGAGTGCGATCTTCGCGGGCACCGACGCATGCGTCACTCCGGTACTCACTTGGACGGAGGCATCGCAGAACGAGCACCTGAGGGCGCGGTCGACGGTGATCGAGGCCAACGGTGTGGAGCAGGCCGCCCCAGCGCCGCGCTTTTCTCGCACGCCGGCGGGACCGGTCGGCCCGCCGCCGCAGACCGCCACGCCCATCGCTGAAATCGGCTGGTGAGACAAAATTAGCTGCCGAATCGATTGCGCTCGACATTTGGGCTAACTAGGATTTGCCAGTATGGCTGTGCGCGCGTCTAGGGAGGTCGTGTTCGACGCTCCGCCCGAGGCGATCCTCGACGCGCTGGCCGATATCGAGGATGTGCCCTCATGGTCACCCGTGCACAAGAACGCCGAGGTGCTGGACCGCCATCCGGACGGCCGGCCGCACCACGTGAAGGCGACGTTTCGGATCATGGGGATCACCGAGAAGGAAGTCCTCGAGTACCACTGGGGCGACCACTGGATGGTGTGGGACGCGCAGGAAACCATGCAGCAGCGCGGCCAGCACGTCGAGTACAACCTGACGCCCGTAGGCGAGGACAGGACCCGGGTGCGCTTCGACATCATTCTCGATCTGGCGGCGCCGGTCCCGCAGTTCATCATCCGGCGGGCGAAGAAGATGGTGCTCGACGTCGCGACCGAATGCCTGCGACAGAAGGTCATGGCCCGCGCCTGACGAACTCAAGCCCGTAGCGCGCCGAGTCGGCGAATCGCCTCGTCCAGCGTCTCGTCGCGTTTACAGAACGCAAACCGTACGAGGTGATTCCACGCGTCGGCGTGCGCGGCGCCGGGGTCGCAGAACGCCGACATCGGGATCGCGGCGACGCCGGCTTTGTGCGGCAGCTCGGTACAGAACGCCATGCTGTCGTCGTAGCCCAATGGGCGCGGGTCGGCACACAGAAAGTAGGTGCCGAAGCTGTCGTGCACGTCGAAACCCAACTCGGCCAGCGCGGAGCCCAGCCTGTCGCGCTTGGCTTGCAACGACTCTCGCAGCCCGGCCACCCACGCCTCCTCGGTGTTGAGTGCGTGAGCGACCGCAGGCTGAAACGGCGCCCCGCCGACGTAGGACAGGTACTGCTTGGCCGCGCGCACACCGGCGATGAGTTTCGGTGCACCGCAAGCCCATCCGATCTTCCACCCGGTGACATTGAACATCTTGGCCGCACTCGAGATGGTGACGGTGCGCTGGGCCATGCCGGGATAGTTGGCCAGCGGAAGGTGTCGGCGACCGTCGAACACCAGATGTTCGTACACCTCGTCGGTGATGACCAGCAGGTCGGCTGAGACGGCTAACTCCGCCAGCGCGCGTAACTCCGCGTCCGAGGCCACCATCCCCGTCGGGTTGTGCGGCGAGTTGACGATCAGCGCCTTGGTCTTCGGCGTGACGGCTTGGCGCAGGCCGTCGACGTCGATGCGGAAACCGCGGCCGTCCGGCACCAGCGGTACCGCGCGCCGCTCGCAGCCGGCCATGGCGATCACGGGGGAGTAGGAGTCGTAGAACGGCTCGATCAGCAACACCTCGGAGCCGGGTTCGACGAGGCCGAGTACCGCCGCGGCGATGGCTTCGGTGGCCCCGACGGTGACCAGCACCTCGGTGTCGGGGTCGTACTCGGTGCCGAAGTGACGCTTGCGCTGCGCGGCGATCGCTTCCCGCAGCGGCGCGATGCCCAACCCTGGCGGGTACTGGTTGACGCCCTCGGCGATCGCGTTCTCGGCGACCTTGAGCATCGAGGGCGGGCCGTCCTCGTCCGGGAAGCCCTGGCCCAGGTTCACCGCGCCGATGCGCGCCGCGAGTGCCGACATCTCGGCGAAGATGGTGACCGCATAGGGCTGCAGCCGCTTCACCGTCATGGTTGTCGAGCCTAGTGGTCGACTTTGTTCCGCGAGCAGACGCAAAACTGCCTATATCGGGCCTGAAAAGGGCACTTTTGTGTCTGCTCGCGGGGAGGCGGAACCACCCAACCAACAGGTTGGGTGGGGCTGTTAGGCTCGATGCCTAGAGGACTACCGCCCACGCTGGGCAGGCATCCCATAACCCCATCTGAACAGGAAATATCTTCATGTCTGAAGAAGCCTTCATCTACGAGGCCATTCGTACGCCTCGCGGCAAGAACAAGGGCGGCGCCCTCAACGAGGTCAAGCCGATCAGCCTGGTCACCGGTCTGGTCGACGAGCTGCGGTCGCGCTACCCCGACCTGGACGAGACGCTGATCAGCGACATGATCCTCGGCGTGGTCTCGCCGGTCGGCGACCAGGGCGGCGACATCGCCCGTACCGCCGTACTCGCAGCGGGTCTGCCCGAAACCACCGGCGGCGTGCAGCTCAACCGCTTCTGCGCGTCGGGCCTCGAAGCCGTGAACATCGCTGCGCAGAAGGTGCGCTCCGGCTGGGACGATCTGGTGTTGGCCGGTGGCGTCGAGTCGATGAGCCGCGTGCCGATGGGCTCCGACGGTGGCGCGTGGGCGACCGACCCGGAAACCAACTACACGATCGGTTTCGTGCCGCAGGGCATCGGCGCCGACCTGATCGCCACCATCGAGGGTTTCTCCCGCGAGGACGTCGACCGCTACGCGCTGCGCAGTCAGGAGAAGGCCGCCGCCGCGTGGTCGGGCGGCTACTTCGCCAAGTCCGTCGTCCCGGTCCGCGACCAGAACGGCCTCGTCATCCTCGACCACGACGAGCACATGCGCCCCGACACCGACATGGCGAGCCTGGCCAAGCTGAAGACCGCCTTCGACGGTATCGGCGAGATGGGCGGCTTCGATGATGTGGCGCTGCAGAAGTACCACTGGGTCGAAAAGATCAACCACGTGCACACCGGCGGCAACAGCTCCGGCATCGTCGACGGCGCAGCACTGGTGCTCGTGGGCAGTGAAAGTGCGGGGAAGGCTCAAAATCTGACGCCCCGGGCGCGCATCGTGGCGACCGCCACCAGCGGCGCCGACCCGGTCATCATGCTGACCGGCCCCACGCCGGCCACCCGCAAGGTGCTCCACCGCGCTGGTCTGACGATCGATGACATCGACCTGTTCGAGCTGAACGAGGCGTTCGCGTCGGTCGTGCTGAAGTTCCAGAAGGACCTCAACATCCCCGACGAGAAACTCAACGTCAACGGTGGCGCCATCGCGATGGGCCACCCGCTGGGCGCCACCGGCGCCATGATCACCGGAACCATGGTCGACGAGCTCGAGCGCCGCAACGCGCGGCGCGCGCTGATCACGCTGTGCATCGGCGGCGGCATGGGTGTCGCGACCATCATCGAGAGGGTGTAGGACCACTAAAATGAGCACCGAGAACACGATCCAGTGGGACAAGGATGCCGATGGCATCGTCACGCTGACGATGGACGACCCGACCGGGTCGGCCAACGTGATGAACGAGCACTACAGCGAGTCCATGCACAATGCGGTCGAACGCCTTGTTGCGGAAAAGGATTCGATCACCGGCGTCGTCATCACCAGTGCGAAGAAGACCTTCTTCGCCGGCGGTGACCTCACGGCGATGGTCAAGGCCCGCCCGGAGGACGCGGGCGAGTTCTTCAGCACCGTCGAGGGCATCAAGGCCGATCTCCGCAAGCTGGAAACACTCGGCAAGCCGGTCGTCGCCGCCATCAACGGCGCCGCGCTCGGCGGTGGCCTGGAGATCGCACTCGCGTGTCACCACCGCATTGCGGCCGACGTCAAGGGCCTGGTCGTCGGCTTCCCCGAGGTGACGTTGGGCCTGCTGCCCGGCGGCGGCGGTGTCACCCGTTCCGTCCGGATGTTCGGCATCCAGAACGCGTTCATGAACGTGCTCAGCCAGGGCACGCGCTTCAAGCCCGGCAAGGCCAAGGAGATCGGCCTCGTCGACGAGGTGCTGCCGACGGTCGATGAGCTGGTGCCCGCCGCCAAGGCATGGATCAAAGCCAACCCCGACAGCCACACCCAGCCATGGGATGCCAAGGGCTACAAGATGCCCGGCGGCACCCCGAGCAGCCCCGGGCTGGCGGGCATTCTGCCGTCGTTCCCGGCGCTGCTGCGCAAGCAGCTCAAGGGTGCGCCGATGCCCGCCCCGCGGGCCATCTTGGACGCGGCAGTCGAGGGTGCCCAGGTGGACTTCGACACCGCCAGCCGCATCGAGAGCCGCTACTTCACGCATCTGGTCACCGGCCAGGTCGCCAAGAACATGATCCAGGCGTTCTTCTTCGACCTTGCCCACATCACCGGCGGCGGTTCGCGGCCCGAGGGCATCGGCAAGACCCCGATCACCAAGATCGGCGTGCTCGGCGCGGGCATGATGGGCGCGGGCATCGCCTATGTGTCGGCCAAAGCCGGTTTCGATGTCGTGCTCAAGGACGTCGACATCGAGGCCGCCAAGAAGGGCAAGGGCTACTCGGAGAAGCTGGAGGCCAAGGCACTCGAGCGCGGCAAGACCACGCAGGACAAGTCCGACGCGCTGCTGGCCCGCATCACCCCGACCGCCGACCCGGCCGACCTGAAGGGCGTGGACTTCGTCATCGAGGCGGTGTTCGAGAACCAGGAACTCAAGCACAAGGTGTTTCAGGAGATCGAGGACATCGTCGAGCCCAACGCGGTCCTCGGCTCGAACACCTCGACGCTGCCGATCACCGGTCTGGCGACCGGGGTGAAGCGGCAGGAGGACTTCATCGGGATCCACTTCTTCAGCCCGGTCGACAAGATGCCGCTGGTGGAGATCATCAAGGGCGAGAAGACTTCTGACGAGGCGCTGGCCCGGGTGTTCGACTACACCCTGGCGATCGGCAAGACCCCGATCGTTGTGAACGACAGCCGCGGCTTCTTCACCTCACGCGTGATCGGCACGTTCGTCAACGAGGCGCTCGCCATGCTCGGGGAGGGTGTCGAGCCGGCGTCTGTCGAGCACGCGGGTTCGCAGGCGGGCTACCCGGCGCCGCCGCTGCAGCTGTCCGACGAGCTCAACCTGGAGTTGATGCACAAGATCGCGACGGCGACGCGCAAGGGTGTCGAGGGCGCGGGCGGCACGTATGAGCCGCACCCGGCGGAGGCGGTCGTCGAGAAGATGATCGAGATCGGTCGCCCGTCGCGGTTGAAGGGCGCCGGCTTCTACGAATACGTCGACGGCAAGCGCACCGGGCTGTGGCCGGGGCTGCGTGAGACGTTCAAGTCGGGCAGCGCCAACATCCCGTTGCAGGACATGATCGACCGGATGCTGTTCGCCGAGGCACTGGAGACCCAGAAGTGCCTCGACGAGGGTGTGCTCACGTCGACCGCCGACGCCAACATCGGCTCGATCATGGGCATCGGCTACCCGCCCTACACCGGCGGCAGCGCCCAGTTCATCGTGGGCTACGAGGGAGCGGGCGGACGCGGTAAGGACGCCTTTGTGGCGCGGGCCAAGGAGTTGGCGGCCCGCTACGGCGACCGCTTCACCCCGCCGGATTCGCTGACCAGCTAGCAGTAGCGCTAGGCCCCCGAAACGAAGCTGGATGCCGCCGCCTGCGCGGCTCCGGCGAAGTTTCGGGGGCCTTCGCGTGTCCTACGCTTTCTGGCCGACGCGGAGATGTCGCAGGAAGAAGCGGGCCGAGTCCTCCGTCTCGAACCAGGGCACTTCGCGATGGCTGCCCGGGGTGCCGTGCAACGTCTTCTCAGTGGAGGCGAAGGCTTCAAACACCTCGAGACCGGATTGCCGGTCGATCTCCTGGTCGTCCCAGGGCAGCAGGAACTGTATCGGCACGGTGATCTGACGTGCGGCGGCGGTCAGCGCCTCGTACGCGTGAACACCGCCGAAAACCGCTGCGGCGATTCGTGGTTCGTTCGCGGTCAACGGCACGCCGATCGCGCTGGCCAACGTCATCCCGCTGTAGCCGACCTGCGCCCGGGTGCCGATCTCGGGCAGTGCCTGCAGAGCGTCGAGCGTCGCCCGCCACTCCGGCACGGCGCGCTCGGCCAGTGACGAGTTGTAGTCGGCGACGATCCCCATGAACGGCTGTCCCGCCGCGCGGGCTTGCCGCAGCGCCGTTACCCACCGTTCGTCTGTCGCGTTGCGCGGCCGGTCCCCGTGTCCGGGCGCGTCGATGGCGGCCACGCGGAACCCGTATGCGATCACATAGTGGTGGGCGCGGGTCACCAGTCGCGGGTGCTTCCTGCTCAGCCCGCCGCCATGACCCATCAGCACCAGAGGCGCTCCGTCGGAACCGGATGCGGGAGACCAGAGCACGCCAGTGACCTCGCCGAGGACGAAGTCGCGCTCGTGCATGCCGTTCGATGAATTGTGCGAAGTGAATTGCATGGTTGTGCCTTTCGGGAATGCCTAGACGTCGAGGCGCTCCCGGCGACACCTATGTCGTTCGCCGACCCGTGACCACTGCGGGGAGCACCCACATGGCTGTAGCGTTCATGGGTCTCACCTCCTCGCGTTGCGTCACGGACGTCCGGACGCTATCAGCCCGGGCGTGACGGCTGCCAACCCTTTTCGGGAGTTTGGCCCTCGTGAGGGCGTTGTTGCGCTGAAGATTGCACTAAGGGTCGTTCGGATCGGCAGACCGCGACCCTATGCGCAATAACGAGAGGCGTTCGATGGCCCAGTCGACACTGACATTCGACCCGTTCTGCCAGGAGTTCTTCGACGACCCCTACGGGTTCTACCGATGGATGAGGACCGAGACCCCGGTCTACTACAGCGACCAGTACGACTTCTACGCCCTGACCCGCCACGAGGATGTCGCCGCGGCCTACAAGGACTACGAAACGTACTCCTCCGCATACGGTGTGGACCTGGCGATGGTGCGATCGGGCGGACCGCCGCCGGACGTTCGGCTTCTCCAGTTCTTGGATCCGCCCGAGCATCGGCAGATGCGCAGCGTGCTGAACAAGTTGTTCACCCCGCGGGCGATCCAGGCGCGCCGGACATTGGTCACGTCGATCATCGAGAAGTACCTCGGCGCCATCGAGGGTGACGAATTCGACGTAGTCGAGCAGTTCACTGCGCCGTTCCCGGTCGAGGTGATCACCACGATGCTCGGGATTCCCGAGGATCACGTGCAACAGGTGCGCTTGTGGACGGACGTCTCACTGCACCGCGAGCCGGGCCAGGTCGAGATGGACGAGCGGGGTAAGCGGGCGATCGAAGAGTCGACGGCCTACTACTACGACCTGGTCCAGCAGCGCCGGGCGCAACCGAGCGAGGGAGATCTGTTCAGCCTGTTGATGGCCGCCGAGATCGAACGCCCGGACGGCAGTGTCACCGGTCTGACCGACTACGAGATCCTCGGTTTCGCAGGCCAATTGGGCGGAGCAGGTGCCGAAACGGTGACCAAGCTGCTCGCGAGCGCGGTATATCTGTTCGCCCGGCATCCCGACCAGTGGGCAAAGCTGCTAGATGACCGCAGCCTTGTCCCGGCGGCAGTGGAAGAGCTGCTGCGGTACGACAACCCCGTCCACTACGACGTGCGTCGCTCGGTCAGGGAGTCGATTCGGCACGGCGTCACGATCCCGGTCGGCAAGCCGGTGTTCCTGATGCTCGCCTCGGCCAACCGAGATCCTCAGGCGTGGACGGATGCCGACGTCTTCGACATCGAGCGCGACCGCATCGAGACCA
This sequence comes from uncultured Actinomycetota bacterium, assembly GCA_963793055.1. Taxonomy (GTDB): domain Bacteria; phylum Actinomycetota; class Actinomycetes; order Mycobacteriales; family Mycobacteriaceae; genus Mycobacterium. The sequence goes on from CAWBYS010000011.1 coordinate 109,037, forward strand.
CGAATCTCGGGCTGGGCTACGGCATTCACAGTTGTCTGGGCGCGGCGCTGGCCCGAATGGAGGCGGCGATCGCGCTGGAGAAGCTGCTCGACTTCATGCCTCGCTACGAGGTCGACTGGGACGGTTGCACACGGGTTCAGATGGCAAACGTCGGCGGTTGGTCTCGGGTCCCAGTGCGCGTGAATCGCTGACTATGGCTGATTGCGCCACCTGCGGCACCCTCCGCGGCGGCCATGCCCTGACCGCCTTGGCTATCGTCTAGCCGTGCCCGAAAGCTTTACCGAAACATTCGCGGCAGGCCTGGCGAGCTACGGCGATTCGCCCTGCATCGAGTTCGGCGGCCTGTGGTACACCGGCGACGACATCACGGCGTACTCCGACGCGATCGCCGATGCGTTGCGCAAGGCCGGCGTCGAAGACGGTGCGCCGGTCGGGCTGGTGGTGCGCAACCGATTGCAGCATGCCGCGGCGATCATCGGCTTCCTCGCCGCAGGCAGGCCGCTCTCGATGATCTACTCGTTCCAGTCGCCCGAGGCGATCGGCCGCGACATCGAGAAGCTGAACCTCTCGGCCATCGTCGCCGACCGCGACGACTGGACCGAAGAGGTCGTCGCCGCCGCCAAACGCGCGGGCAGCGCCGGGGTCGCGATCGCGTTGACGGAACCCACCGTCGCTGTCGTCGAGGGGCTGGAGCAGCGTGACCCGTCCCGTCAGCACGCCACCGTCGAACCCGATGTCGCACTGCAGATTCTAACCAGCGGCACCACCGGGCCTCCGAAGCGGCAGGCGGTCAAGACGCACGTGCTGGCGCGAACGGTCTTCAGCGTCACGAGCGGAGAGAAGGCGCCACCGCAGGCTCCGCCGGAGTTCGCGTATTGGCAGTTCGGTGGCATCGGGGTATGTCAGTTGGTCGCAGGCGTTCACAACACGCGGCGCATCGTGATGCTCGAGCGGTTCAGTGTCGACGGATTCGTGACCGCGATCAAGACACACGGCATCAAGCGATCCGGCGTACAGCCGGCCGTTTTCCGCATGCTCCTCGACGCCGACGTGGCCAAGGAGGACCTCGCCTCATTGGAGTTCCTGATCAGCGCTTCCGGCCCGTTGGACCCGGAAACTCGTGACGAGTTCGAGAAGCACTTCGATATTCCCGTCCGGTTGGCCTACGGCGCAACCGAATTCGCCGGTTCACTGTGCGCCTGGACCCCTGACCTCATCGAGAGATTCGGCGACTCCAAACGCAACAGCGTCGGCAAGCCGCTGCCCGACACCGACGTACGTGTCGTCGATCCGGACACCGGCGCCGAGGTCCCCGTCGGCGAACACGGGTTGCTCGAGGCGAAAGTCGCTCCGATCAGCCCCGACTGGATCCGCACCACCGACATCGCCTCGATCGACGAGGACGGGTTCGTCACCCTGCACGGCAGGGCCGACGGTGCCATCAACCGCGGCGGGTTCAAGATCCTGCCCGAAACTGTTCGGCGGGTGCTGATCTCGCACCCAGCCGTCCGCGACGCCTGCGTCGTCGGTGTGCCGGACAAGCGGCTGGGGCAGGTGCCGTTCGCCGCAATGGAAGTCGTGCCGGGCTGCACGGCACCATCCGAGGACGAACTGAAAGACCTTGTCCGTCAAGCACTGCCGGTGTACAACGTGCCCGTCGCGTTCGCGGTGGTCGACGAGCTGCCGCGCAACCCGGCGCTCAAGGTCAGCCTGCCGGCGGTCGCCGCCCTCTACGAGCCGCGCTGAAAGATGTAGTAGCGCGCCGGGTTTCGGCCGTTGTGGTCCATCGCACCTTCGCTTCCTGACGACACCAGCGTCCAGTCCGCCGCGAACCGGCGAGCAACCTCATCGGACGCGATGCCTGGCACGCCGAAAGACCCGCCAGGCACGAAGGCGACCAAGTGGAAGCGGGCCTGCGGTGCCGCCACCGCGGTGACCTCGCGGACATACGCGTTGCGGTCCTCGGGGCTCATACCGTGCAGACATCCGCTGTCGACGATCAGGTCGAAGCCGGTGCCGAGCCCCGCTGACGACAGTCTGGTCACATCGGCGTGCGCGAAAGTGACGGGCACGTTGGCCGCGGCGGCCTTGGCGCGCGCCTTGTCGACGGCCTTCGCGACGAAGTCGATGCCCGTCACCTGCCAGCCGTGCTGAGCCAGATAGATGGAGTTGTCACCGGTGCCACAGCCGAGGTCGAGTGCCTTTCCGGTCGGCAGCGCTGAGTCGCCGTCGACCAGGTCCCGCAGGCTCTGCGCGATCGGGTGACCGTCCCAGGGCACGAAGCCGAGCCGATAGAAGGTCTTGAACAGCAGTTGCCGTGACGACATCGGCTCAGATCGATCCCAGATCCGCCGACAACCAGTGCTCCGGCTTGAGGAAAATCGCCACGCTCTCGCCGTGCTCGCGGCGGGCGAACTCCAGATAGGCGTCGACCTTGTCCGGCGCAGGTAGCGCTTGTCATCTCGACGAGTTGCTCGTCGGTGCCGGCTCGATCCGGCTGACGGGCCGTCGACTGCGACATAGCGCACGGTCGGCTCGGCGGTCGACCATCAAGGTGAATTCGCCCTGGGTCTCGATGAGCCGGTGCTTGCGCGAACCCACGCCGGTGAGCACCCACGGCTCACCGCCGGGGCGGTACTGATACCAGATGGGCACGAGTCAACGGGCCGCGCTTGTCACCCGCGCTCACCGACAACGCCGCGATGTGCGGCTCGGCCAGGAATTGTTCGCGTTCGTCTTTGGAAAGGGCCATATCGGCCAGGCTAGCCCCGGCCTCCGTCAGGCCCTGTCAGACGAGCGTCAGCACGCGATGCGCGAGAAGAAGGCGAGCGAGACGATGCCGATGATGATGGAAAGCTGTGTCTGTCCGGCGGCGGCGTGCCGACGATGCCGGCCACCGCTGCTATCGCGATGAGGGCGAGCAACACAACCATGTACCAGCGAACGTGGATGGCCCCGCCCGGGCGCATGGGATGTGAATCCATCGAGGGTCACGTCGAGCACATTCGCCGCTCCTATGTGCCGTGGCTCACATGTCATCGGCAGTGTGACGCACACCATAACGTATGTAAAGCACCCGCTGGCAAATTTCGGTGTCTTTGAAACAACCGTTCACAGAGCAACGAAACGCTTGAGTTTGCCGCTTGCATGATGCCGCGGGATCCGGTCGACGATTCGCACATCGACCGTCGGATCCGCCAGGCCGCAGCGGACGAATGCCGCGACGATTGCGGTGCGCAGAGCCTCAACGTCCGCGCGCGCCTACCAGGAGAATGTTTGCGCCACTAATTATCTGCGTGACCTGGTATTCGGATACCCGCGGATCGGTGCCGAGCACATGGCGGAACACCACGGCGGGCACCGTGATCGTCCCGTAGGAGAAATCGTCGTCTCGTCGCCCGCCGATGTCGGCCGACCCTTGCGAACGCACTACCGCAGTCACAACGGCCTGGCAGCAACTCCACCTGTCGCCGAGGTCGTAGCGAATAAACGGAAACGTCAGATTGGCCAGCCCGGTGGCGAGCGTGCGCGCCGCGGGCTGATCGGCTTCGACCGGATTGCCGTCCTCATCGACCCGTTCGAGCACCACCTCGTCCTCGCAGACGTGCAGCCCCTGGCCGCGCCACACCCAACCGCCTGCACCCCGATCTCGGTGGAGCCCCACAGGTTGTGCACCGGGACGTGCCATGCCGCGGCGATCGCGGCGCGGTCCTCCTCGAGCAGCGGCTCGGAGTTCGTGCTCACCCGCACCGGGTGACAATCGAGTTCATTCGCCGACGCTGCACGGGCCAGCCGGCCGATCACCGATGGATAGCCGACGACGTGCGTGGGCCGGGTCGCCGCCACTGCGGAGCGCACCTCGTCGAACGGCGCCCCCGCCGCGATGACGACCGTCCGCATGCCCGGCGCCGTCGGCACATCGAACAACGGTGTGCTGGCATGCGGCGGCATCCCGGCCTCCAGGACGGCGAGCACAGCCGTCGACCCCGACAGCGCCAGGCGTTCCGCGCGAGCCTGCGTACGCCATGCCAGACATGCGGCGGACACAAAGAACTGCCAGTCCCACACGTACACGCCCCGGACCCCGCTCGAGCCGCCCGAACTGAAGACCTGCGCGCCATCCGGGGTGTACGAATACCATTGCTGCTCAGCAAGAATGCGCTCCGCACGGGCACGGTCGAGCGCGGGATCGGTCACGATGGCGTCCCACTCGTCCTGCGCCTGTTCCTTGGTCATCACCGGAACGGACGCGAGGTCTGCCACCGAGGCGCTGCCCGGATCGACTCCGCGCAGTCGGCGCGCGTGAAACGGCGACCGCTCGCGGGCGTAGCCCAAGAGCATGCGCAGCCGTTCGTCGCGATGGCGGTCGATCTGTTCGCGCGACCAGCCGAGCCGCCCGATGTGATCCTCGAGCGCGGCTGCAACGGCGGAAAGATGCGGGGCCCGGATTCGTTCGTAGGCGGCCTTCGAGGATTCCTGCTGCATTCGACTAATTAACGCGTATCGGCTGAAATCATGGGCCGGTATGAACGACCTGTGCCGGCTACCCGCCCATGAGCTGGTCCGCCTGACGGCCGCGCGAACCGTGAGCTGCCGTGAGGTGGCCGAAGCGCATCTGGCGCGTATCGACGCGGTCAACCCCGCGCTCAACGCCCTCGTCGAGGCCGCAGATCGGCAACTGTGTCTGCAGGCGGCTGATGACGCCGATGACCGCGCCGCGCGCGGTGAACCGCTCGGTCGGGCGCACGGATTGCCGGTGGTGATCAAGGACGTGATGCGGGTGGCCGGGCTCGCCTGCTCGGGCGGCAGCCCGGTGCTGCGGGAAACCGCGCGCGACGACGCGACGGTGGTGGCGAGGCTTCGCGCCGAAGGCGCGATCGTGCTCGGGCTGACGAACGTTCCGGAGATGGGGCGAGGCGGTGAGTCGAACAACAATCTCTACGGCCGCACCAACAATCCCTACGACCTGACGAGAACACCGGGCGGCAGCAGTGGCGGCGCTGCCGCGCTGGTCGCCGCCGGCGGTGCGGCGCTGGCCGTCGGGTCCGATGGGGGCGGCAGCATCCGCCAGCCGTGCCACAACACGGGCATCGCCGGACTCAAACCCACCCATGGCCGAATCCCGCGCACCGGCAGCGTCTTTGGTGATGCTCTGGGCATCTTCAGCCCGTTCAACTGCTATGGCCCGCTCGCGAGGTCCGTCGCCGATTTGTTCCTCGGGCTGTCGATCATGAACGGCCCGGACCTTCGCGATCCCTACGCCGTGCCGGCCCCGCTGGCCGATCCGGGCGACGTCGATCTGGCCGGCCTTCGGGTCGCGACCTATCTCGACGACGGCACCTCCCCGCCTGCCGACGATGTCGCCGCGACCGTCACCGACGCCGCGCGGGCGCTGGCGGAGGTCGTCGCGGTCGTCGACGAGGCCGCGCCCCCGTGCACGGCGCGCACCATGACGCTGTTGTGGGAGTCCGTGTTCCTCGGTGGTGATCGGGGAGAGGGCTTCGAGGCCGATCTTCGGTCGATCGGCGCAGGAGACCCGTCGGAGGAACTCGCGGAGTTTCTCAGGCAAGCACGGCAGATCGACTTCTCGCTGTCCGAGGCTCGGAGTCGGCTCGTCGACATCGACACCTACCGCATCGAGATGCTGACCTTCATGGACGACTACGACGTGATCGTCGGACCCGCGATGCCGACCGCCGCCAAGCCGCATCACCACGGGCTGGTCGAGATCAACGACTTCTCCCATCTGATGGTGCACAACCTGACCGGCTGGCCTGCAGCGGTCGTCCGTTGCGGCACCTCGGCGGAGGGTCTGCCGGTCGGTGTGCAGATCGTCGCTCGGCCGTGGCAGGACGCCACGGCGCTCGCGGTGGCCGGGCATCTGGAAAAGGTGTTCGGCGGCTGGCGCCCGCCGCCGATGGATGCGGCGGTCGAATAGAGTCGACAGTCATGCGCTTTGGACTGTTCATCCCGCAGGGTTGGCGTCTCGATCTGGTCGACATTCCCGTCGAACAACAGTGGCCGGTGATGCGGGACCTCGCTTTGTATGCCGACGCCGGTATTTGGGACTCGCTGTGGGTCTACGACCATTTCCACACCATTCCGATGCCCAGCGGCGAAGCCACCCACGAGGCGTGGTCGCTGATGTCGGCGTTTGCGGCCAGCACCTCGCGGATCAAGCTGGGCCAGATGTGCACGGCGATGGGCTATCGCAACCCGGTGTACTTGGCCAAGGTGGCTGCCACCGCCGACATCATCTCCGGCGGCCGCGTGCAGATGGGCATCGGGGGCGGGTGGTACGAGCACGAGTGGAGGGCCTACGGCTACGGGTTCCCGAAGGCGGGTGTCCGGTTGGGCATGCTCGACGAGGGTGTACAGATCATGCGTGACGCCTGGCGGGCGGGCAAGGTCAGCTTTGCCGGTAAGCACTACCAGGTTGACGGCGCGATCGTCGAGCCGAAACCGCTGCAGGACGGCGGGCTTCCGCTCTGGATCGCAGGCGGCGGCGAGAAGGTCACGTTGAAGATCGCGGCGAAGTTCGCGCAGTACACCAACTTCACTGCCGAACCCGAGGGATTCGCACACAAGTCGCAGGTGCTCGCCGACCACTGTCGCGAAGTCGGCACCGACTACGACGCGATCGTGCGGTCGGCCAACTTCAATACCGTGATCGGTGATTCGGATGACGAGATCAAGGAGCGGGTCGCGCGGGTCCGTACCAGGATGGTCGGCACCGGAGTGCACGAAGGCGCCATCGACGCCATGCTCAACACCGTCACTTCAGCTGATTCGGCCAGCGGCAGACCCGGGCAGGTCATCGAGAAGCTCATGCGCATGCGCGAACTCGGATGTGACTACGCCATCATCAACTTCCCCGAGGCAGCCTATGACCGGACCTCCATCGAGCGGTTCGAGCGTGAGGTCATCCCCGCGCTGAGCTAGTCATACCGGGGGTTTGGCTGCTGGGCGTCGATGCCGGCCATCCACCGGTCCATCACGCCGGTCAGGACCGCTTCAGTGTCCGGCACTCTGGCCTCCGTCCACATGCAGGATTTCGCCGGTGACGAACTTCGCGTTCTCGAGATAGATGACGGCGTCGACGACGTCCGCGACGTCACCCATGTGTCCGATGGGATGCAATTGCGCCAGCGCCTCGTGCGAGGCCGGGTCGTGCATCGGTGTGCGGATCACGCCAAGCGCGACGGCGTTGGCCCGAATCCCTTGTAACGCATACTCGATCGCGAGCGCCCTGGTGGCCGCGTTGAGCCCACCCTTCGTCAGCGAGGCCAGCACCGATGGCACCGCTGAGTTGGCGTGGTCGACAAGACTGGTCGAGATGGTAACCAGGTGGCCGCCGCCGGTCGATGTCATCGCCGCGATCGCCGCCCGGGAAAGCTCGAAGAAGCCACGCACATTCACGCCCGTGACGGCGTCATAGTCATCGTCGGTGTACTCGGTGAAGGGCTTGGCGATGAAGATCCCGGCGTTGTTGACGACAGTGTCGACCCTGCCGAAGTGTTCGAGTGCCGCATCGACGATGCGCTTGCCGACGCCGGGCTCTCCGATGTCGCCGGGCACCGCGAGCACCATCGGGTCGTCGCTCGTCCCGATCGTCCGGGAGTTGGCGACGACGGCGTAGCCGAGTTTCCGATAGGCCGACACCAGGCCGGCGCCGATGCCCTGCGAGGCACCGGTGATGATTGCGACGGGTGGTAGCGAGTTCATTGTGGGTCTCCGTTCGTCGTATCCGATGCACCCGTCAACAACCGGCCGCCAAAGATGATGTCCGACTTCCATGATCGGTTTGCTTTCTGGTGATAGGTGCTGCCTCTCACTGCACTACGCTTGCCGGGTGGAGCTGCGCCAATTGCGCTACTTCGTCACGGTGGCCGAAGAACTGAACTTCGGCCGCGCCGCCGAACGTCTCCACATCGCCGGGCCGTCACTGTCGCAGCAGATCAAGGCACTCGAACGCGATCTCAAGGTGCGGCTCTTCGACCGCGATCGTCGCTCGGTCACGCTGACCGCCGGCGGTGCCGCCCTGCTGCCGCACGTCCGCTCGCTGGTCGATCAGGCCGACGAACTCCGACGGCGTGCCGCAGGCATGTCGGCATCGCAACCGGTGCGCATCGGCTATGTGAACTGGTGCCCGACCGACTGGGCCGAGCGGGCGGCAGGCGTTGCACAGCTGCGTGTCGACACCTGGGTCATGCCGTCGCACACCCAGGCCGCACGGGTCGCCGACGGCGGCCTTGATCTCGCCATCTGCTGGGTCCAGACCACCGACCTCGAGGAGTTGTCGCTGGACGCGCATCTCATTGGTGTGGACCGGCTGTACGCATTATCGACGGGGAATGACGCCTCTGCTGTGCAGGCCAAGGACACCGTGGTACTGCTCGACGCTGATACGTCCAGCTGGTCGTCCTGGAACCGCTACGCGGAGCAATTCGCCGAGGAAACCGGCGCACGCACGGTGCGAGTCGATGACGGAGGCGTGGCCGGGCAGGCGTTCTTCGAACACGTCCGCACGCTTCGGCGGCCCGTCCTGAACAACCCGAAGGGACAGGACGCACCGCAGCCGCAGGGCCTGGTTCGGCGCGCGATCGTTCATCCGACGCCGTTATGGACCTGGTCGCTGGTCTGGCGGCGCGACGAGAGCAACCCTGCCGTGCGCGCCGTGATCGACGCGTTCACACGCGAATCAGCCGAGCTCGGCGTGGACGACGCGTGGCTGCCTGCGGCCGATCCTCATCGTGGTGCCGGGACACCCGGACCATCGCGGCGACAACCGCCGACGACACCACAACCAGCGCCGCCGCGATGAGCGCGGACGAGAAGCCGTTGCGCAGCAGAGGTGTCACCGCCACCGGGCCGATGATCTGACCGACGGAATATCCGGCGGTCAACATCGCGACCGCGCCGGGGAACCCCAGCAGCCGTCCGGCGCCGAGCGCGATCGTGCTCACGCCGATGAACGTGGCCCCGAACAGCAGGGCTCCGATGAGCGCCGCGGCAACGCCACCGATCACGGCGGGCAATGCGATACCCACGGCCTGTGTCAGCAGCGCGATCACGAGCAGCCCCGAATGGGACCATCGCGCAGACAGCAGAGCCCACAGTGCTGCCGACGGCGCCGCGGCCACACCGACGAACAACCACGCACCGGTGGCCAGCCAACCGGGCGAGCTCTGTTTGATGGCCGCGACCAGGAACGTGCCGGCGATGATGTAGCCGATCCCTTCGAGGCTGTAGCTGACGAACAACACGACGAAGTGACGGTTCACGCGCGGCTGTCGCGCGGATGCAGCCTCGGAGTCACGGTCGGTGGCCGGGCTCATCGTCCATGCGCAGGCGCTCAACACCGCGGCCACCGCCGCGGCGATCAACCATGCGGATCGCCAGCCGGCGTGCTCCGGCAGTGTCAGCACCAGCAAACCCGACAGGGCGATGCCCACGCCGATGCCGCCGAACCCCCAGCCGGGGAGATGAGGCGATTGATCGCCCAGGTGATCGAGCATCGAGTTGACTGCGATGACGAACACCACCGCGCTGGTGAAACCGGCGACGGTCCGCAGTATCGACCAACCAATTGTGTTGTGCAGCAACGGCATCGCGGCTATGCTGACCACCAGCGTGACGAGCGATGCGCGCCAGGCGATGACCGAGCGGGCGAATCGGCCCGAGACCGTGCCTGCGATAGCGCCGCCGAGGTAGCCGACGTAGTTCGCGGTTGCCAAGGCCCCCGCACCTTGCGGTGTGAGCCCGGCCTGGGCGGTCATCAGTGGCAGGATCGGGGTGTATGCGAAGCGGCCGATGCCCATGGCAGCCGCCAGCGCAGCCGCGCCCCTGGCAACGTGGACCCATCGTTGGTGCATTGGCCCATGATGTTGTGGCGCAGCGCGATCACGCCACGACCGGATTCCTCACAGTTGAGAGGCTCTGCCTCGCACGGCATTCAATCGGTGAAGTAACGGCCCATTGACCCGCCGAGCTCTTGAGACGAGGCTGTTATTCGGAAGGGGACACCGACGATGGAGAAGATCTCACTCACCGCGCTCGCGCGCGAACATCTCGAGGCGGCTCGCGCCGCCAGCAGCGGACGCAGCGCGCACACGGTCTACGGCGGCCATGAGCACGCGTTGCGCCAAACCCTGATGGCGATGACGGCAGGCAGCGCGATGGACGATCACGAGAGCCCGGGCGAGGCCACGCTTCAGGTACTGCAGGGCAGGGTGCGGGTGACCAACTCATCGGCGGGGTGGGACGGGTCGCCCGGTGACCACATCATCCTGCCCCGCGAACGGCACGGCCTGAGCGCTCTCGAGGATTCGGTGGTGCTATTGACCGTCTCGAAACCCCCTGGGCCGCACGTCTAGATCGCCGGCCCCAGCATGTCGTCGGCGTCCTTGATGACGTAGCCGTAGCCCTGCTCGGCCAAAAACCTTTGGCGGTGCGCCGCGTACTCGGCGTCCAGGCTGTCGCGCGACACCACCGAATAGAAGATGGCTCCGCCGCCATCGGCCTTCGGGCGCAGAAGCCGGCCCAGCCGCTGCGCCTCCTCCTGCCTCGAACCAAATGTTCCCGAAACCTGAACGGCGACACTGGCTTCTGGAAGGTCGATGGAGAAGTTGGCGACTTTGCTGACCACCAGCGTCGGGATCTCGCCGCGCCTGAACGCGTCGAACAGCGCCTCCCGCTCGGCGGTCTTCGTCGAACCCTGGATCACCGGGGCGTTCAGCTCCTGGCCAAGCTCGTCGAGCTGATCGAGGTACGCCCCGATCACCAGCGTCGGTTCCCCCGTGTGATTTTCCAGGATCGACTTCACCACAGCGATTTTCGTGTGCACCGTCGAGCACAGCTTGTAGCGCTCGTCGGGTTCGGCAACGGCGTAGAGCATGCGCTCGTTGTCGGTCATCGTCACCCGGACCTCGACGCATTCGGCGGGCGCGATCCAGCCTTGTGCCTCGATGTCCTTCCACGGCGCGTCGTAACGCTTAGGCCCGATCAACGAGAAGACGTCACCCTCGCGGCCGTCCTCGCGGATCAGCGTCGCGGTCAGCCCGAGGCGGCGCCGCGACTGCAGGTCGGCGGTCATCCGGAACACGGGCGCGGGCAGCAGGTGCACCTCGTCGTAGATGATCAGTCCCCAGTCGCGGCTGTCGAACAGCTCCAGGTGGCGGTACTCACCCTTGGTGCGGCGCGTGATCACCTGATAGGTGGCGATGGTGACCGGTCGGATCTCCTTCTTCTCTCCGGAGTACTCGCCGATCTCGTTCTCGGTCAACGATGTTCGGTTGATCAGCTCGCGTTTCCACTGCCTGCCCGCCACCGTGTTGGTCACCAGGATCAGGGTCGTTGCCGACGCCTTGGCCATCGCCGCCGCGCCGACCAGCGTCTTACCCGCACCGCACGGCAGGACCACGACACCGGAGCCGCCTGCCCAGAACGACTCGGTGGCCATCTCCTGATAGTCGCGCAGGTGCCAATTGTCTTGTCGGAGCGCGATGGGATGCGCCTCACCGTCGACATAGCCGGCGAGATCCTCGGCCGGCCAGCCGATCTTGAGCAACATCTGCTTGACACGCCCGCGTTCACTGTTGTGGACGATGACGGTGTCGTCGTCGACGCGGGCCCCGAGCATCGGCGCGATCTTCTTGTTGCGAAGCACCTCCTCGAGCACCGCGCGGTCCAGGCTCGCCAGCGTCAGGCCGTGCACCGGGCTCTTCACCAGCTGCAGACGCCCGTAGCGGGCCATGGTGTCGACGATGTCGACCAACAGCGGCTGCGGCACCGCGTAGCGCGAGAAGGACACCAGCGCGTCGACGACCTGTTCGGCGTCGTGGCCGGCCGCGCGGGCGTTCCACAGGGCCAGCGGCGTGATGCGGTAGGTGTGGACGTGCTCGGGCGCGCGCTCCAGTTCGGCGAACGGGGCGATCGCGGCGCGCGCGGCGCCGGCCTGCTCGTGGTCGACTTCGAGCAGCACGGTCTTGTCGGACTGCACGATCAGGGGGCCGTCGGTCATGCGCGATCCCGCTTCGCTTCTCGCTCGCTGGTCATCCCGTCCATTATCCGGAACCGTCGGACACCCGCTGCAGACGCCAAGTCACCCGCCGGTTAGCCGGTGCCCTTGAAGTTGCCTCTACGGTCGTAGAAGTCGACGTACTGGTCGCCTGAGATGTCCCTGTACCAGCATTGATAGCCGGTGACTTGGCGGCCGTCGCCATAGACGACTCGCCAGGTGCCTGCCGCCTGACGGCATTCGCTCTGCAGGTTGCTGATCGGCAGGGCGTTGGCGCTCGCCGTGGTGAGACCGATGACACCGGGGCCGCCGATTGCCGCCGTCAATGCCGCGACCGCCGCGACTCGCTTGAGTAATCGATGGTGATTCATGTTCGTCCTCCTGTCTGTTGACGTTGTGGCCCGTGGTCTGATGCCGGGCAGACACCACTGTCGGGCGTTCGGAAGGGACGGACATCGGGAGAACTTCCCCATGTTCTGGTAGCGATCAGTCAGCGCAACCGCTGGCTGAATGCGGGCACTTCAGGGCGTCTCCCCCGGTAGCTGCACCTGCAAGACAGCAGGCGTGCCGATCTGGCCCGCCAGCCACGGCAGCGTCGAGGCGAAGACGTCCGTCGCGAACGGCCAATCGTGCTTGCCCGGTGTGGTGACGACCGTGCAGGCGATGCCGTTCGCACGGCCCAGCGTGCACAGTGAGTGCGCGGCATCGGTCTGATCGCCGGGATTGCCCGCCGCGTCCTGGCCGCCGAGTCCGACGGCGTCGGGATCGCCGTAACCGTGTCGCTGGGCCGGGGCGTCGGACGAGATCGCAAACCAGCCTGAGACACCTTGGTAACGGCCGTGTTTGGTGATCACCGTCGCGGGGTCGTAGGTGGCCCAGGCGGCGGCGTCACCGCCGTAGATCCGCGCGATCGTCTGCTCCTTGGTGCCCGCGTTGGGTCCCATGTCGCCGGCGATGTCGACGAAGGCGCTGAACAGTTCGGGGTGCATGACGGTCAGGTCGACCGCGCACGTGCCGCCCATCGACCAGCCGACGACGCCCCAGTCGGCGATGCGGGCACCGAAGGTGCGTGTGACGTACGGCGGCACATCCTCGGTGAGATGGTCTGCAGCGTTGCCGCGGGGACCGTTGACGCATTCGGTGTCGTTGTTGAACGACCCGGCGACGTCGACGAAGACGAGTATCGGCGCGCTACCGCCGTGCGCTGCGGCGAACGCATCGACAGTCCCGATGGCGTTCCCGGTGCGGGGCCAGTCGGCCGGTGTGTTGAACTCGCCGGCGATCATCATGATCACGGGAAGACGCGGTGTCTGCTTCCCGGCGAACCACGCCGGCGGCAGGTACACGAATTCGGTGCGATGTTTGAAGCCGGAAGCCGTGCTGGGAATGGTCACCCGGACAAGCGCGCCGTGCGAGGGCACCTCGCCGTTCTCTCGCATGGCGGTGACGGTGTCCATGTCGGTCTCGTCGGGCAGCGGCCCGGCGGTTACCTGATTCCACGCGTCCTGGACAGTGCGCACGTAGCCGACCCACAGGTTGAGCGCTACTCCCGCGCTGAGCAGACACAGCGCCACCGCGACGAGCGACACCACGCGGCGGCGCCACCTGCTGCTGCGCCATCCCAGCACCGCGACGGCCACCGCGACGCCCGTCAGGCCCACCCATATCCACAGCGACGACGGCGCCGGATCGCCCGCGAGGCCCTGCGAATCCACATACCAATGCGTCCAGGCCGCGAGGATGAGGCCGACGGTGATGGCCACAGGCAGCCACATGAGTCGCCAGCGGCGCGACCGCCAGCCGATCGCCAACACCAGCACCAATGCAGCGACCGCCCACAGCGTGGGTGGCAGCCAGCCGTGCAACAGCGACAGCCCGCGGCGGTAACCGGCCGGCGTTTGCGCCGCCGCACCTAACAGCGTTGTCACACAGACATATTCACCAACGCTGCTGTGAACTTACTGTCCGTTGTCGGCGGACACCACCGACGTGACGCGGTGGATCGCGAACTCGCGCACCCGGCCGGATGCCGGATCGTATGCGGTGAGTTGCCCGCCGCGTACGTTGATCGGCGCGACCACCCGCTGGGTGGCCACTCCGGCCGGGTCGACGTAACCGATGACGACCGACGCCTGGTGGTGTGCGGCGCTTTGTAATTCGGCGATCGCAACGGCCGGGTCGAGTCGCATGCCGGCGGGCGGTGCAGCCGCCACCTTGCGCAACACCGCGACGATCGCGCCGAGCGTCTGGGTCGTCGGCCGCGGCGCCTGTCGAAGGGTTCGTCGTCCCGGCGGCGTGGGCACTCTGGCTCCGCGGGCGCGGATGTCGACGATGGTGCCCGTCGAGTCCTCCGCGGCAGGCGCGAAACCGGCCTCCCGCAGCGCGGCGAGCACCTCGGAGATCGGCGCCTGGGACACCGCGACCGTCGGCGCGAGCAGCCGCATCTCAAGTGGTTCGGTGGCGGGCGCACCGACGGCCTGCGCCAACAGCGCCGGGTCCTCGCATCGGACGAACGACGCGGCCATGCCCACGCGCAGCTGCCCATGCCTGCGGGCCACGTCATCGATGAGATACGTTAGACCTTGTGGCACAGGTGTTTTCGAATGACGTGTGAACAAAGTGTGCAGATCGGCGGCGGTACGTCCGGTGTCGAGCGCACGCCGGATCGACGCCTCGCTGATGCGGTACACCATCGCCGCACCCGCCGACTCCACACTCGCCACGGCGGCCAACTGTTCGGCCAGTTCGCGCTCCAGCGGGCCGGGCACGATGACCGTCAGGTCGGCTTGCAGAAGGAAGTGGTCGATGGGCGTTGGCAGCACCTTGTCCATCGCCTTGATGACGTCGTCGGGCGGGTCGCCGGCGAGCAGAGCTCGCGTCGGTGTGGTGATCGCCCCGCGCCCCACCAGGCCGACCGCGTGCGCCTCGGTCAAGAGATCGTCCACCGGTCCGGGTTGCAGCCGTACCGCCCAGCGCGGGCGGCGCCAGATCATCGCCCGCGCCGCGGCCGTCGCGTCCACGCCCTCTCCGGGCTTGAGGCTCGCGACCACGTCCAGCAACAGCCGCCGATCCAGCGGGGCAGCAGTGGAGAACAGTGAATCCGACAGCGCCGCATAAGGTTTGCCGTCGGGACCGCGATGGCCGACCAGGCTCGGCCGGCCCGGCAGGCCCAGCCACGTCGACGCCAGCAGGTGCCACTTCGATGCGGTGGGGGACTCGACGAAGCGATCGGCGGCCACCGTCGGCGCCCAGTACGGGCCCGCGCCGTCGTGCGGATCCGGCTCCGGCATGCCCGCCGCGATCAGCCCGGCCGCCGATGAGACTTCGAGGATCAGGCCGAGCCGGCTCTCGTCGATGCCGGTGATCTTCGTCAACCGCTTGACGTCGCGCACACCCAGCCCGCCGCTGCGCAGCTCGGGAACCGGTGTGGTGCTTAGTGTTTCGAGTATCAGCTCGACTTCGCGCAGCAGATCGATGGCTGCCCCGGCCGCTACGGCGTCGACGTCGGCCTTGGTCGTCGTCGACACCACCGGATTGGGCTCGGCCAGCTCGACCGGGCCTGCAAGCTCACCGCGCAGCAGCTGACCGACCAGCCGCGGCAGGATGACTGTGTCTGCGTCCACCTGTCGCAGCAGGCCCGCGGCCAGTAGGCGCTGCACCGGGCGGTCGGGCGGGGTGCCGGGCGCGGCGTCGCGGGTGCGGCCCATCGGGGAGCCTTCGAGCAGCTTTTGCAGTAGCTCGGACTGCGCCTCGTCGAGTGCCGCCAACCGATCGGCGATGTCGGCCGGCTCGGTGTCTTCGACGATGGCCTGGCCGGGGAACCACGGCAGACCCGCCGCCGCCTCGGCGGCCACCCGCACGGAGGTGTCGCCCCACGCCAGTGCGCGCTCGCGAAGGTCGTCCACCGCGGCGATGACGGTGTCCTCGGCGGCCCGGCCGTCGACCAGTTCAAGCAGCTTGGTCACCGGGACGGCGGTGGTGTCGGCATGCAACACCAACAGCGCATCGAGCACCGCCAGCTGCAGAAAGTCGAGGTCGTCTGTGGCGGCTTTGACCGATTGGCGTGACTGCGCTCGGGCCGCCAGCGCCGCGACAGACCCCGGTGGAGGCTGGGTGAGGTCGGGCCGCAACTCCAGCAGCCTGATGAGCCGCTCGTCGGGAAGATCGGCCAACCAGGCGCCCAGCGGGACGCCCGGAGCGTTTTCAGTCATTGCTGACCAGCCTAAAGCAGTGTGCGGTGTCGCTCATGGGCTCGGTGTTTGCCACAATGTGGGCGTGGCAGACAAGAAGCAGAAGCAGCAGTACGTCGATCCCGGCTGGCCGGCGGCCGAAGAGGGCGATCATCCGATCAGCGAGCTGGCCGCAGACCGCACCGGCGCGCTGTCGCCCTTCGGCGAACTGGCGTTCCCGCTGCCGTCCGACGACCTCCCGTACGTACATCCGGTCACCGTCGTCAACAGGTAACGGTGGCCGACAGCCAGCACCGGCTCTCGCACCTCGACGAATCGGGCGCGGCGCACATGGTCGACGTGACCGGCAAGGACGTCACCAAGCGCACGGCCGTGGCCGCAGGCGCCCTCATCACCACGGCTGAAGTCGTCGCCCTCATCGCATCGGGGGGCCTGCCCAAGGGTGACGCCCTGGCCACCGCCAGAGTGGCGGGCATTCTGGCCGCCAAGCGCACCAGCGACCTCGTCCCGCTGTGCCATCCGCTGGCGCTGACCGGAATCGACGTCGACTTCGACATCGACCAGGAGCAGATCGAGATCACCGCGACGGTGCGCACCACCGATCGCACCGGGGTCGAGATGGAAGCCATGACGGCGGTGAGCGTGGCCGCGCTGACGGTCTACGACATGATCAAGGCCGTGGATCCCGCCGCGCGCATCGAGGGGATCCGGGTGCTCCGCAAAGAGGGCGGCAAGACCGGAACCTGGACGAGATGACGCGCACCGGCAAGGTCGTCATCGCCTCCACACGGGCCGCCGCGGGCGTCTACGAGGACCGCTGCGGTCCGCTCATCGTCGACTGGCTCACACAGCGAGGCATCGTCACGCCCCCGCCGACCGTCGTCGCCGACGGCATCGGCGTTAACCGTGCGCTGTTCGCCGGGATCGCCGAAAAGGTCAGCGTGATAATCACTTCCGGTGGCACCGGCATCTCGCCGACCGACGGCACGGCCGACGCCACCGCGAACATCGTCGACTACCAGATCCCCGGTTTGGCCGACGCGATCCGGCGCTCAGGGCTGCCGCACGTCCCGACGTCGGTGCTGTCCCGTGGCGTCTGCGGGGTCAGAGACGGCACTTTGATCGTGAACCTGCCCGGGTCGCCGGGAGGGGTGAAGGACGGCCTGGGCGTCCTCGCGGACGTGCTCGAGCACGCCCTGGATCAGCTCGCCGGAGGGGACCACCCGCGATGACCGTCGTCCTGCGGACCGAACTGACCGAGCAGACCATCGACCTCGCCGAGCACGAGGCGCTGGTGGCCCATGAGGCGGCAGGCGCGGTCGTGGGATTCGCCGGGGTCGTGCGCGACCACGACGGCGGCCGCTCGGTCACGCGACTGGAGTACTCGGCCCACCCGACCGCCCAGCAGACGCTGGCCGACGTGGCCGCCGAGATCGCCGCCGAGTGCCAGGGTGTACGCGCCATCGCCGTCAGTCACCGCATCGGCACGCTTCACATCGGGGACGCGGCCTTGGTCGCCGCGGTCGCAGCGGATCACCGCGGGGCCGCGTTCGAAACGTGCGAGCGGCTGGTGGACACCGTCAAGGCGCGGCTACCGGTGTGGAAGCACCAATTCTTCGCCGACGGCACCGAGGAGTGGGTCGGGTCCGCCTAGTACTGCAGCGACGGCGATCGGCTTAGGCCGGGGGCAGCGGCGCCGGAGGCGGCGGCAGCAGCGGCGCAGGCGCCGCAGGATCGGCCGGCGGCGGAACCGCAGCAGGATCCACCGGAGCGGTCGGTACGTTCGGGCCGGGGACCTGATCCGGGATCGGCGTGTTCATGTTGCGCTGGGCCAGCCCCATGATCAGCGCTTCCTTGCCACTGATGTCGTGGTTCTGGACCGCCTGCCACAGGTCCTTGAGGTAGCTGACGTTCGGGCTGTCGCCGCCCTTCACGGTCGGATCCATCGAGGAGCCGGGGGGGAGCGCATCCGGGCTCGCCAGGTGCGGAACACCATCCGGCGGCGTCGGCAGTTGACCACTGGCCGCCTGATTGGCGGCGTCGTACGCCGGAGCGGGGATGTTGACGGCGTTCAGCGGCGCCAACGGATCGGCGGGCGCCGGTGCAGGCAGCGGCGCATCCGGGGCAGGCGCGGGCGCCGGAGGAGCGGGCGGCAGCAGCGGGTCGACCTGTGTCGGAACGTCTGTCCTGTGCAGGGCCCACAGCTGCGGCTGGTCGCCGGGAGCCGGGGCGCCCTCGGCGTCCCAGTTCGTCACGGACGCCGCGACCGTGTCCTCGATCGGCGGAGCGGGCGGAGGCGGAGGCGCGTCGGGCGGTGCTTCGAAGGAGGCATCGACGATGGGCGCGTCCGCCGGCGGCGGTGGGGGTGGCTCGGGCAGCGGAGCGGGCGGAGGCGGAGGCGCGTCGGGCGGTGCTTCGAAGGAGGCATCGACGATGGGCGCGTCCGCCGGCGGCGGTGGGGGTGGCTCGGGCAGCGGATCGGCCGGGGGCGGCGGAGGCGCGTCGGGCGGTGCTTCGAAGGAGGCATCGACGATCGGCGCATCGGCCGGCGGCGGTGGCGGCGGCTCGGGCAGCGGATCGGCCGGGGGTGGGGGCGCGTCGGGCAGCGGGGCGGCCATTGGGTCGAACGGCGCCGGAGGTGGCGGGGCGTCGGGGGCTGGGGCCGGTGCCGCCAGCGCGTCGAACTCGGCCGGAGGCGGCGGGGGAGCAAAGGGGTCGAAGCGGGGGCGGAGGCGGCAGCTCGCCGTTGACACCGGCGGCGTCGAGCGGCTGTCGGCGCCTCGACGACGTTGCGCGGCGTCGCGGCGGACAGCGGGCCGCCGCAGACGGGCCAGGCGCCCTTGCCCTGCGTGGCCAGCACGCGCTCGGCGACCGCGATCTGCTCTTCCTTGGTAGCCAGGTTCGCGGCGGGCGCGAACTCGCCGCCACCGTGCGCCGACCAGGTGCTGGGCGAGAACTGCACGCCGCCCTGATAGCCGTTGCCGGTGTTGATCGCCCAGTTGCCGCCGGATTCGCAGCGAGCGACCTGATCCCATTCGCCGTCGGTGGCGGCGCCTGCTTGCCCCGCCAGGGCGATGCTTCCGCCGCCGATGACTGCGCCGGTGAAGGCGATCTTTGCGACGTTTACGGCCGATGCAGTGGGCTTACGGTGCCGTCCACTCATAGGTGCGTTAAGTCCTCTCCTCAACGCCTACGAGGTCAGCTGTCGGGTTCGGGCTTGAGAGGTTGCCCGGCCTTGTCGCGCAAGACGACTCGGCTTCACCCCAAGGAGCCAACGGCTCCAAGTCCTGTATTTCGGTGGACCGGTGGGTCCCCCGCCTCCATCCAAGCTTGTGTCGCGGTTTTCCATGCACCGACGGATGGAGCTCGGCGTGATCGGGCATGGCGGGCCGATCGATTAGGGGTCGATGGCTTGGGACTGAACCGTAATGGGTTGCGGCGAGCCCGTCATCTTTTGCCGGTAACGGCGTTTCCCGGCTCGGCAAATACTAAAAAATCTCTAAATACGCAGGAGATTGTGGCGTTCTCGCAGGTGCGGATGCCGCTCCATCACCTCGTAGCCAGTCTGTGACCAAACCGTTATGTGACGCAAATCACGCTTACCCGCCGGCGAACGGCGGAAGAACGTCGACAGTTTGCGCGTTCCACAACGCCGTCGACGAGTCGCGGACCGCAACTCCGTCGCACAGAAAAGAGCAGCGTCTCAACACTTTCGCAAGATTTTCGTTGCGCCCGCTTAGCTGGTCGACGAGGTCGGCAACCGTCGCTTGCGGCTGAAGCCGAACCGTCTCCTCATCGTTACCGGCAGCCGCCCGCGCAGCGGCGAAATAGCGAACGGTCACCTGCACGGTCGTCGTCGTGGTCACCGCTACCCGCCGATCGCGCTCATCGGCCGGTCGGGCTGGACGAAGTCCACGTCGTTGATGCCGTGGCCGGCCGCCTTTGCCCACATCGCGGCCCGCCAGGCCGCCTCGATGGCGTCGTCGTCCGCGCCCGCGCGCATGAGGCGGCGCAGATCGGTCTCCTGCCGCGCGAACAGGCAGTTGCGGACCTGGCCGTCCGCGGTCAGACGGGTGCGATCGCACGCCGAGCAGAATGCATGCGAAACCGAGGCGATGATGCCGACCTTGCCCAGGAATCCCGAGGCGCCGTCGACCCGCCACAGCTCCGCAGGCGCCGAACCGCGAGGCGTCGAGTCAGGCGTGAGGTCGAAATGCCGCCGCAACGCGTCGAGCACGTCGTCGGCGCTGACCGCACGGTCGCGCTGCCACTCGTGGCCG
The DNA here is from genome assembly GCA_963793055.1 of uncultured Actinomycetota bacterium. Taxonomy (GTDB): domain Bacteria; phylum Actinomycetota; class Actinomycetes; order Mycobacteriales; family Mycobacteriaceae; genus Mycobacterium. The sequence goes on from CAWBYS010000011.1 coordinate 129,526, forward strand.
GCGTCCAGCGGCATCTGCTCGATGATGCGCAGTTGGTATCCGTGGTCGAGGCAGAAGCGCAGCAGGGCGACCGCGTCGTCGAGCCCGGTGACGGGATCGAGTACCGCGTTGACCTTCACGGGCTGAAGCCCGGCGGCCTTGGCGGCCTGCAGGCCGGCAAGCACATCGTCGAGCCGGTCGCGGCGCGTGATGCGTGCGAACCGCGCGGCGTCGACCGTGTCCAGCGAGACGTTGATCCGGTCCAGGCCGGCCCGCTTCAGTTTGGCCGCCCGCTTGTCGAGTCCAATTCCGTTGGTGGTCAATGTGATTTCGGGCCGCGGCCGCAGCGAGGCGGTGCGTGCCACGACGTCTTCGAGATGCTTGACGACCAACGGTTCGCCGCCCGTGAAGCGCACGCTGGTGATGCCCAGTCTCGTCACGGCGATGCGCAACAGCCGTCCCAGTTCCTCGGCGGTCAGCAACTGCTCGCGGGGCAGCCAGTCCAGTCCTTCGGCCGGCATGCAGTAGGTGCACCGCAGGTTGCAGCGGTCGGTCAGCGACACCCGCAGGTCGGTCGCGACGCGGCCGAACGTATCGACCAACGGGCCGCCGGCCGGGGCCGGTTCGGCCGGACCCAGCGACGGCACACCCAGGTCGACGACGGTCACGTGGCGACTCCCGATGAATAGGACACCGCGCGCGCCTGGTCGACGGGAACGATCTCCTTGCCCAGCGGCACCAGCGAGACCGGGATCAGCTTGAGGTTGGCGATCGCGAGCGGGATGCCGACGATCGTGACGGCCATCGCCACCGCGGTGACCAAATGACCGATGGCCAGCCAGACGCCGAACAGAACGACCCAGATGATGTTGCCGATCAACGCGCCCGGTCGCGTCCCGGGCTTGTCGACGATGGTGCGGCCGAATGGCCACAACGCATAGGACGCAATGCGCAACGACGCGAAACCGAACGGGATCGTGATGATCAGCACGAAGCAGATCAGGGCCGCCAGCAGGTAACCCAGCGCCAGCCAGAGGCCGCCGAATATCAACCAGATGATGTTCAGTGTCAGTCGCATATCAGACGCATCTTCTCCTCCAGCGGTAGCCCAAGCCTACCGAGTAAAGGGGGTGATGACGGCGTCGGCCTCCGAGTAGGATCGGCCCTTACGCGTCCCGGCGCATCGGGACGCTTTCCTTATGTTCCGTACATACGTCACGTTTGGGCGCATCCAGAAGACAGCAGGTGAGACCAGTGCCGACCGGCCGGGTTAAGTGGTACGACGCCGAGAAGGGCTTCGGCTTTCTATCGCAGGAGGATGGCGAGGACGTCTATGTCCGCTCCTCGGCATTGCCCGAAGGCGTCGAGGGGCTCAAGGCCGGGCAGCGCGTCGAGTTCGGCGTCGCATCGGGGCGGCGTGGTCCGCAGGCGCTGAGCCTGAAGCTGCTCGAGCCGCCGCCGAGCCTGACCCGCACCCGTCGCGAGGCCGCCGCGGCCGAGCACAAGCACACACCCGACGAGTTGCACGGCATGGTCGAGGACATGATCACGCTGCTCGAGGGTGCGGTGCAGCCCGAGCTACGCAAGGGCCGCTATCCCGACCGCAAGGTCGCCCGGCGGGTGTCCGAGGTCGTCAAGGCCGTCGCGCGCGAACTCGACGCCTGACTTCACGCGGCGGCGGGCATGCTGGTGTCATGGCATACGTCGCGAGCGGTGGCGAGTTCAACCGCGATACCAACTACATCACCACCCGCATCACGGCCGACGGTCGCGACGGCTATCCCGTCGAGGCGAACCGCTACCGGCTGATCGTCGCGCGGGCCTGCCCGTGGGCCAACCGGACCATCATCGTCCGTCGGCTGCTCGGCCTGGAAGATGTTCTGTCCATTGGCTTTTGCGGTCCGACTCATGACGAGGACAGCTGGACGTTCGACCTCGACCCCGGCGGTGTCGACCCGGTGCTGCAGATCCCCCGCCTCAAGGACGCCTACCTCAAGCGATTCCCCGATTACGAGAAGGGCATCACCGTGCCGGCGATCGTGGACGTGCCGACGGGCCAAGTCGCCACCAACGACTTCGCCCAGATCACGCTGGACTTCTCGACCGAGTGGACGGAATTCCATCGCGACGGCGCACCGCAGCTCTACCCCGACGAGCTGCGCGACGAGATCGATGAAGTGGCCCAACGGATCTACACCGAGGTCAACAACGGGGTGTACCGGTGCGGCTTCGCCGGCTCACAACACGCCTACGACAGGGCCTACGACCGGTTGTTCACCGCATTGGACTGGCTTTCGGAACGACTGGCGAACCAGCGGTATCTGGTCGGCGACACCATCACCGAGGCCGACGTCCGGTTGTTCACCACGCTGGCCCGCTTCGACCCCGTCTACCACGGCCACTTCAAGTGCAACCGAAGCAAACTCGCCGAGATGCCGGTGCTGTGGGCCTATGCCCGGGACCTGTTCGGCACGCCGGGCTTCGGCGACACCACCGACTTCGTGCAGATCAAGCAGCACTACTACGTCGTGCACAAGGACATCAATCCCACACAGATCGTGCCCAAGGGGCCAGACCTGTCCAATTGGCTATCGCCACACGGACGAGAAGCCTTGGGCGGCAGACCGTTCGGCGACGGCACTCCGCCTGGCCCGACACCGGAAGGCGAGCGGGTGCCCGCCGGTCACGGGGCGGGCTGAGGCCAGACCGTGCGCACCGACCATTCCGCGTGCGGGTAGGGGAACTCGTTGCCCGCTTCGTCGCGGACCAGCGTCGGCAGTTGCACGGCCAAGCCGAACAACTTGCCCCGGGTGGGGTCGTAGGTGGGAACGGTGACCGCCAGCCTGGTGTGCGGCCGGAACGTCTCGACGACGTCGCCTCCCTCGTACGAGCGCACCAGGATCCACAATGCCCGCGAGATGGCGGGGGGCACCGACAGCTGAACCGGATGACGGCGGTCGACGACGAGTTCGCCGTCGGTCTGCGGGTTTTCGCAGTCGGTCGGGTTGAGCACGTTGCAGTAGCGGTACGGCCCCACCCGTGTCAGTTGGCCGTCGGTGTAGGCGCTGATCTCCGGATGCTTCGGCGGTGGGCTCTGCGCCAGCCGCCAGATCAGCACTCCCGTGCCGATCGACGCGACGACCACCACCACCGCCAGTGCGGCGATAACGCGTTTCACTCCGTCCACACCGCCGCGGGGTCCGGGCGGCCGCCCTCCTGCTCGGCGAGCACCGGCCGGTTCCCACCGATGCCGGGGATCAGCGACTCACCGAAATAGCTGACGACCGTCTGCGCGAGCCCGACGATCAGGATCGCGGTGATGGCCGTGAACCCCACGTACAAGTCGGTGTAGACGAGCACGCCGGTGGCACCGCCCGTCACCCAGGCCAACTGCAGCAGCGACTCGGATCGCCCGAACGCCGACGCCCGCGATGGCTCCGGCAGGTCGTCCTGCAGCGAGGCGTCCAGCGACGCCTTCGCGATCGCCGCGGCCGCGGAGGTGACCAGGGTGGCCAACGCGGCCACCATCAGCTTGCCCGTGAGCGCGGTGGCCAGTGCGACGCTCGTGACCGCGATCGCGCAGCGCACCACGAGCAGCGACGGGTGCCCGAGCTTCAGTCGGGCGGCGGTGAAGTTGCCCCCGAAGTTGCCGATGGCAGCCGCCGCGCCGATCACGCCGAGGATGCGCAGCTGCTCCCAGCCGCTCGCGTCATGCGACTTGGCCACGAACGCGGGGTAGAGGAACAGGAAACCGACCATCACCTTAATGGTGCAGTTACCCCAGAGTGCGGCAATGATGTTGCGGCCCAACGGTTGTCGAACTGCCGATGGCTTGTGCCCCTCGGGGTGACGGCGCAACTCGCCGCTGCGGCCGTGATAGGTCAGCGTGGCCGGCACTTCACCCGCCGTCACCTCCACCCACTTGGGAATTCGCATCGACAGCGCCGCGCCGACCAACGTGACCGCGACGATCGACGTACAGCGCGCCGGGCAGGTGCACCACGTTGAACAGATACTCCGCGGCAGCGGCGATGGCGCCGCCGACGAGGGTGCCGCCGAGGAGGCCGAACGTCGTCAATCGCGAGTTCACCCGGACCAGGTCGATGGTCGGCGGAAGCACGCGCGGGGTCACTGCGCTGCGCAGCACGCTGAATGACTTGGACAGCACCATCATTGCGAGCGCACACGGGTAGAGCACCCACGAGGGAAAGCTGCCGGTGGCGCCGTCGTAGTTGGCGATGAGCAGCAGCGCCAGCACCGTGCGCAACATGAACGAAGTGGCCAGCGCGACGCGTCGGCCGTGTTGCAGCCGATCCAGCGCGGGTCCGATGAGCGGGGCGATGACGGCGAACGGCGCGATGGTGATCAACAGGTACAGCGCGACCTTGCTCTTGCTCTCCCCGGACGCGGCGGCGAAGAACAACGTGTTGGCAAGCGCGACCGCCATCGCGGCGTCGACGGCGAAGTTCGCGACGACCGGCCACGTCAGCGCGGTCAGGCCGGACTTGTCGGCCCCGTCGGCGGTGGCGGCCCGATGCACCAGGCCGTACATCTTGGAGCCCATCTCCCGGCCGCGTTGGGCGGCGGACCTCGTGCCGGTGACCCTTTCGCCCGCTTGAGCGCCGACGTTGCGCGGCGGCGGCTCGGAGGTGTGCGGCCGTGCGGGCTCGTCCAGAGGCGGCAGCCATCGGTTGGCGCTCGGGGAGGGACCCGACCGGCGCGCCCGGCGATAGCCGCGTTCGCCGGGGTCGCTGGGATAGTTAGCCATGCCGGGATGGTCATTCTCCGCGTCGCGGGGCGGGCGCGGCGGGTAGTAGCGAGCGTCACGCCGGCCCGCCGAGTCCCCCTGGTCACGCCGCGGTCCGGTCACATGAAGGATTCTCCCTCATTGCGGCCACAGCGGGCGTGCGGCCGACCGGTGTGGCTACCGTTTCGACGCTGGGGCAAAATTAGGGGCGATGAACAGCATGACCGATTCTGCCGAGCCCGGCGCGGCCGACCCCAACGGGGAGCCCGCCGAGCGCCCCGACCTGGAGACGGTGCTGATGGGCGCCGTCGACGAGGCTCGGTCGGCGATCGTCGAGCACAGCGGTGAGGAAACCGTCGGCGACTATCTGGGCGCCAGCTTCGAGGACCCGACGGCCGCCACGCACCGGTTCCTCGCCGTCATGCCCGGCTACCGCGGCTGGCAGTGGGCGGTCGTCGTCGCCGCATCGCCGGGGCGCGGATCACGCCACCATCAGCGAAGTCGTCCTGGTGCCCGGTCCGACGGCGTTGCTGGCGCCGAGGTGGGTGCCGTGGGAGGAGCGCATCAAGCCCGGCGATCTGAGTCCGGGAGACCTGCTCGCTCCGGCCACCGACGACCCGCGGCTGGTGCCCGGCTACATGTCGAGCGGCGACCCTGCGGTCGACGAGATCGCCGCCGAGGTCGGGCTCGGCCGCAGACAGGTGCTCGGTCCATGGGGCCGCGCCGAGGCCGCGCGGCGCTGGCACGACGGTGACCACGGTCCGGGTTCGCCGATGGCCCGGTCGACCCGGCGCGTGTGCCGCGACTGCGGCTTCTACCTTCCGCTGTCCGGATCGCTGGGCGTGATGTTCGGGGTGTGCGCCAACGAGTTGTCCGCCGACGGGCACGTCGTCGAGTCCGAATATGGTTGCGGCGCACACTCGGACACGCCTCCGCCGCCGGGCAGCGGCTCGCCGCTCTACGACCCGTACGACGACGGCGTGCTCGATCTCACCGAACCCGCCGACTAGCTTTCGGCGGCGGCCTTGATCCGCGCCAGCGACTGGTTCATGCCCTCGACGAGTTCCTGTTCGAAACTCGGCACGCCGCCGAACAACGCGTTGACCAACATGTTCGATACGGGCTTCACGCCGTTTTCGGCATGGCGGGACTCCATGAGTCGCGTGCCGGTCGCGGTCGGCTCGAGCTCATAGCTCCATACCGTCCCGTTGTCGTTGACGCGGAACGCCAGCTTCTTCTCCGGGATGAACTCGGTGATCTGGCTGGTGGTCGGCCAGAAAAGGAACTTCCTGCGGTTGAGGTTGACGGTCTTGCTGCCCTGGCGCAACGGGCCGCCGCGCGCCTTCATCATCCGGCACTGCGGGCTCCACTGCGGCATCCGGGACAGGTCGGACACCAACTCCCACACCTTGGTGACCGGTGCATCGATGTCGATCTGCGCTTGCAACAGCGGCGCTGCCATTGGACCTCCTTGGCCTGTGCTGGATTTCAGTCGAGTCCGCTTTGTGCCCCGCGAGACCCGCGACGCACGGCCTGACGTTGCCACAGGAATATCGATGTGCCAAGGGTGCCGACACCGAGCCCGGCCACCGCGTACGGCCGCAGGTCGTGCAGCGCGGGAACCGTGAACGCCAACACGGTGGCGATCAGCCAGCCCGCGGTGATCACGACGATCACCGGCCACGGTTTGACCAAGGCCTGCGGCAGTTCGGGCGGTTGCGGGGTCATCGCCTGCGAACGTAGCTCATTACCGCCATTTCCTTCAGCCCGGCTAGGTAGTCTTTGCCTCGTGAAGGACGCCGACGGTCGGCTCGCGAACGATCTCTCGCTGGCTGTCATACGTCTGGCGCGCCAATTGCGTTTTCGCCGCCCGGAATCACCCGTATCGCTGTCCCAGTTGTCGGTGTTGTCCACCCTCGCCAAGGAAGGCGCGATGACACCGGGCGCATTAGCCGAGCGCGAACGGGTGCGTCCGCCGTCAATGACGCGGCTGATCGCCTCGCTCGTCGACCTGGGACTGGTCGACCGGACAGCGCATCCGGCCGACGGACGTCAGGTCCTGGTATCGGTCTCGCACGCCGGCTCTAGGCTGATCGAGGCCGAGCGGCGCGCCAGCCAGGAATGGTTGATGCAGCGACTCTCCCGGCTCGACCCCGACCAACGAAAGACATTGCTGACGGCCGCCGACCTGATGTCGGCCATGATCGACGAAAGCGCGTGAGCGCCAACGTCATTGACGTCACTGATCCCGCAGATGCGCGACTGGACGACTTCCGGGATCTCAACAGCGTCGACCGCAGACCGGACCTGCCCACCGGCAAGGGCCTGGTGATCGCCGAGGGCGTGCTGGTGGTGCAGCGGATGCTGGCGTCGCGGTTCACGCCACGCGCGTTGCTCGGCACCGACCGGCGTCTGGCGGAACTGCGTACCGATCTGGACGACGTCTCGGCGCCGTACTATCGCGCGCACGCCGACGTGATGGCCGAGGTGGTGGGATTCCACCTCAATCGCGGGGTGCTTGCCGCCGCGTCCCGCCCGCGTGAACTCACGGTGCCGGAGGTGCTCGACGGCGCGCATACCGTCGCTGTCCTCGAGGGTGTCAACGACCACGAGAATCTCGGCTCGATCTTTCGCAACGCCGCGGGTCTCGACGTCGATGCCATCGTGTTCGGTGCCGGTTGCGCCGACCCGTTGTACCGACGCGCTGTGCGCGTCTCGATGGGCCACGCGCTGCTGGTGCCATACGCATGGGCAGCAGACTGGCCGACGGATCTGGAAGTGTTGCGTGACAGCGGCTTTCGGCTGATAGCGATGACACCGGATTCTGCTGCGTACACACTGGCCGATGCGATGACGCAGGCCGCGGGGGAGCGGATCGCGATACTCGTCGGCGCGGAGGGGCCGGGGCTGACCGAACGGGCCATGCGGGCCAGCGACGTTCGGGTGCGGATCCCGATGTCGCGTGGCACTGACTCGCTCAACGTCGCCACCGCCGCGGCTTTGGCCTTCTATGAACGGGCTAGATTGGCCGGGTGACAGACGAGTCGACCCCGTGGGCGATGGGTCTGACGGTGGCCGCGTTCGTCGCCGTCGTCATCGCGGGCGCCATCGTGGTGCTCAGCCTCGGCCTGATGCGGGTGCATCTGCTGCTGGCCGTCGGGCTCAACCTCGTTGCGGTCGGCGGGCTGGCGCCCACGATCTGGGAATGGCGCAAGCGCCTGGTGTGGCGATGGTTCGTACTCGGTGCCGGCGTCGGCGTGGCAGGTGCCTGGCTGGCCCTGGTGGCTGTCGCCCTCGCGCGCTAACCGAGTCTCAGCGCTGGCCGCTCGAGCGCACGCCGAGCAGCACGTCTTCCCACGCGGGGACCGCCGGCTTGCCCTTGCGCGGCCGCGGGGCCTTTGGGGCGGCGGGCGGTTCGGGTTCGGGCGACGCGACGGGCATGGACGCAGCGACGGGAAGCGGCGGCTGCTCGTCCTCGAAATCGAGCTGTGCGACGGGCGCGACCGGGCGCAACGGCCGCGCGAAGTCCGGATCGATCAGCTCGCACGCGGCGTCGTCGAATGCGGTCACCGTGCCGCCGTGCGCGCCGGGGGTGAACCGGAAGTGCGCGACGTTGTCCGACAAACCGGCCTTCCACCCCATCTGCACGGTCCAGCGCCCGTCCTCGTTGCGCCAGGCATCCCATGCGGTGGAATCGGGGTCCAGACCGCGGGCGATCAGCGCCGTCGTCACCGTCTCCAGCAGCGTCAGCACCGACGGCCCGTCGGCGAGCACCGGATGCGCGGCGGTTGCCAGCTCGGCTGCGCGTGACCGTTCCAATAGCACCGGATGGGCGAACCGTTCGACCCGCGCGACGTCGACCCCCGCCGACTGGGCAACCTGCTCGACGGACGCGCCCGCGCGAATCCTTGCCTGAATTTCTTTGGGACGCAGCACGCTTGGAACCTCATCGTTGGACTGGGATGAACTCGTAGCAGTTCTGTCGCCGCGCACGACGGCGCGCAACCGATCGTCGGGACGCAGAATGAACTTCTCGCCCGAACCGTCGGCCTCGCAGATGATCTGTTTGCCATCGATGTCGAGTCCGACGACTTTGAGTTCTCGCATGCCGACCTCCTCCGGGCTAGCGCCAAGCCCGATTAGACGGACCCTACTGCGTTACCCCGCCGTTACCGCGGAGACACGCCCGAGGTCAGAGCCGCTCTGTAGCCCTCGCGGCTAGAGCCGCTCCACGACCCAGTCGACGCACGCGGTCAGCGCGCTGACGTCATCGGGCTCGATGGCGGGGAACATCCCGACCCGGAGCTGATTGCGGCCGAGTTTGCGGTACGGCTCGGTGTCGACGATGCCGTTGGCCCGCAGGATCTTGGCGACCGCCGCAGCGTCCACGTCGTCGGAGAAGTCCACGGTGCCGACCACCTGTGAGCGCAACTCGGGGTCGCTGACGAACGGAGTGGCGAATTGCGCGGACTCGGCCCAGCCGTACAGTCGCTGCGACGAGTCCGCCGTGCGCTTGACCGCCCAGTCGAGGCCGCCGTTGCCCAGCATCCACTCGACCTGTTCGGCGAGCATGATCAGCGTGCCGATCGCCGGAGTGTTGTAGGTCTGGTTCTTGACGCTGTTCTCGATCGCGATCGGCAACGACAGGAACTCGGGCACCCAGCGTCCTGCCCCGGCGATGGCCTCGACCCTGGCCAGTGCGGCGGGCGACATGATCGCGATCCACAACCCGCCGTCGCTCGCGAAGTTCTTCTGTGGTGCGAAGTAGTAGGCATCCGCATCGGCGATGTCCACGGGCAGGCCGCCCGCCGCCGACGTGGCGTCGATGGCGATCAGCGCGCCGTCGGATCCCTCGGGCCGCCGCACGGCTACCGCGACGCCCGTTGAGGTTTCGTTGTGCGCCCAGCCGATGAGGTCGACGGAGGGATCGGACTGCGGCGTGGGGGCGCTGCCCGCGTCGGCCTTGACGACGACGGGGTCTCCGACGAACGGGTTCTTGGCGACCGCCGAGGCGAACTTGCTGCTGAACTCGCCATAGGTCAGGTGCAGCGACCGCTTGTCGATCAAACCGAATGCCGCGGCATCCCAGAACGCCGTGGCGCCGCCGTTGCCCAGGATGACCTCGTATCCGTCGGGCAGAGAGAAGAGTTGGCGCAGCCCGTCGCGGACCCGGCCGACGAGATTCTTGACCGGCGCCTGCCGGTGCGACGTCCCGAACAAGTCACCGGCAGCGGCCAGCGCGGCCAGTTGCTCGGGCCGCACCTTCGAGGGTCCGCATCCGAAGCGGCCGTCGCGGGGCTTGATGTCGGCGGGGATCGTCAGTTCTGCCATGCGGTCAAGAGTAGTGACCCGACTTGCGCGCTTTCTGCGGGGAGGGTGGGCGAAATTAGCGCGTGCGTAGGAGTTTGCTGAAAGTGGGCCGTCGTCGGTCCGTCGTGACCATACTGTGATTTGCTCGACTGCAATTCAGATCCATTTTGAAGGCCATGAGATATGGGTAGGCGCAAGGACACGGCATTGCTGTCGGCATATGCGGCCGCCCTCACGGTCTTCGGTTCGGTACTCGCTGCGGTCCCGGCCCGAGCCGATGGCTCGGTCGGAGGTATGCAGAAACCTGTCGGCGGTGACCAGGGCGGCGCGGTGCTGAGCCAAATCAACGCCGCGCGCGCCGCGAATGGTTGTGGCCCTGTCGCGGCCAACCCGCAGTTGGCTGCGTCAGCAGCGCGGCAGGCCAACGACATGCTGGTGAACGGAGCGCAGGGCCACATCGGTTCGGATGGTTCCTCGTTCGTCCAACGCATTACCGATGCGGGCTACCTGTCGTACGTGAAGCTCGGTGAAGTCGTCTTCTCGAGCACCGGCCCCGGCGGCACTCCGTTTGCAGCCGTCGCCGGGTGGATGAACAGTCCGCCTCACCGCGCGATCATCGTCGACTGCGAATTGACGGATGCGGGGTTCTCGGCGGTGAGCAGCGGCGACAAGGTCACCGTGGCGGGGGATTTCGGGACGAAGTAGGGCGCAGCTCAACCGCCGAATGTGGTCTCCGTCACACAACGCCGTATCGGTCCCGGTGTGCCACATCGAACAAAGGGGTATTCCCGGTATGCGATACCTGCGGTACCGTCTTCGGCACGAAGGCACATTGGCAAACCTCACAGGAGGCAGGGGAGGTTCTCGGAATGGCCCGTACACGCATGATCCGACGGTGGCGTCGCAACATGGATGTCACCGACGACAACGCGTACGTCGACATGCTCACCACACTGTCCGAGGGGTCGGTGCGGCGCAACTTCAACCCGTACACCGACATCGACTGGGATTCCCCCGAGTTCGCGGTGACTGAAAACGACCCGCGCTGGATCCTCCCCGCGACCGACCCGCTGGGCCGCCACCCCTGGTATCAGGCGCAGCCGGTCGAGCGGCAGATCGAGATCGGGATGTGGCGTCAGGCCAACGTCGCCAAGGTCGGTCTGCACTTCGAGTCGATCCTGATCCGTGGGCTGATGGAGTACTCGTTCTGGACGCCGAACGGCTCACCGGAATACCGCTACTGCCTGCACGAGGCGGTCGAAGAGTGCAACCACACCATGATGTTCCAGGAGATGGTGAACCACATCGGCGCCGACGTCCCCGGCATGCCGCGTCTATTGAAGTGGGTTCAGCCGTTGATCCCGTTGGTCGCCGGCCCGCTGCCGATTCCGTTCTGGTTCGGCATCCTCGCGGGTGAGGAGCCCATCGACCACACACAGAAGAACGTGCTGCGGGAGGGCAAGGCGCTGCATCCGATCATGGAGCGGGTGATGGCGATTCACGTGGCCGAGGAGGCCCGTCACATCTCGTTCGCGCACGAGTACCTGCGCAAGCGCGTCCCGCACCTGCCGCGCCGCAAGCGATTCTGGCTGTCGCTCTACGTCCCGCTGACGATGCGGATCCTGTGTTCGGCGATCATCGTTCCGCCGAAGGCGTTCTGGAAGGAGTTCGACATCCCGCGCTCGGTGCGCAAGGAGGTCTTCTTCGGATCGCCGGAGTCGCGGCAGATGCTGCGCGACATGTTCGGCGACGTCCGGATGCTGTGCCAGGACACCGGCCTGATCAACCCGATCGCCAAGCTGGTGTGGCGGATCTGCAAGATCGACGGCAGGCCCAGCCGGTACCGCAGCGAGCCGGCCCGACAGCACGTGGTCGCCGCCGCCTAGGGGTCTCATGCCGCACGTGATAACCCAGTCGTGTTGCAGCGACGGGTCCTGCGTTTACGCCTGTCCGGTGAACTGCATCCACCCGTCTCCGGACGAGCCGGGCTTCGCCACGGCCGAGATGCTCTACATCGACCCCGATGCGTGTGTCGACTGCGGCGCGTGCGTCAGCGCCTGCCCGGTCGGCGCCATCGCGCCGGCCACCCGCCTGGAGCAAAAGCAGCTGCCGTTCATCGAATTGAACGCCGCGTTCTACCCGAAGCGGGAAACGAAACTGCCGCCGACGTCCAAGCTGGCGCCGGTCCTCGAGGCGCCCCGGCTGGCTCCGCGTTCCGGAGGCCCGCTGACGGTGGCGATCGTCGGTTCGGGCCCCGCAGCGATGTACGCGGCCGACGAGTTGCTCACCCAGCGCGGCGTGCGGGTCAACGTCTTCGAACGGCTGCCAACCCCGTACGGACTGGTGCGGGCGGGCGTCGCGCCCGATCACCAGAGCACCAAGCGGGTGACGAAGCTGTTCGACCGTATTGCGCGGGTGCCCGGCTTTTCCTTCTACCTCAATGTCGCGGTGGGATCGGACCTGACACACGACGAACTGCTGGCCCGTCATCACGCCGTGCTCTATGCCGTCGGGGCGCCCAACGATCGTCGTCTCGACATCGACGGGATGGGCCTGCCCGGCACGGGCACCGCCACGGAGACGGTGGCCTGGATCAACGGTCATCCCGAATTCTCTTCTCTGTCAGTCGATTTGACGCACGAACGCGCCGTCATCGTCGGCAACGGCAACGTCGCGCTCGACGTCGCGCGGATCCTGACAACCGATCCGGACGCACTGGCGCGCACGGATATCTCCGATCACGCGCTGGCCGTGCTGCGCGGCTCGCAGGTGTCTGAGGTCGTCATCGCCGCGCGCCGAGGACCTGCCGAGTCGGCGTTCACGCTGCCCGAACTCATCGGGCTGACCGCAACGTGCGACGTGGTGCTCGATGCCGCCGATCACGAACTGGTGCAGCGCGATCTCGATGAGGTGTCCGATTCGCTGACGCGCAACAAGCTCGAAATCCTCGGCAAGCTCGGCGACGCGTCGGAGCCGGCGTCGCGGTCGCGCATCCGGTTGGCCTACCGGCTCACGCCCGGCCGGATACTCGGCGACCAACGCGCCGAGGGCATCGAGTTCACGGTGACGGGGACCGACGAGGTCCGCCGCGTCGAAGCCGGATTGGTGTTGACGTCAATCGGCTACCGCGGCAAGCCGATTTGTGATCTGCCGTTCGACGAGACCTCCGCGGTGGTGCCCAACGACGGCGGGCGCGTCGTCGACCCGGCGACGGGCAAACCGGCGTGGGGCAGCTATGTCGCCGGATGGATCAAGCGCGGCCCGACGGGCTTCATCGGTACCAACAAGTCGTGCGCGGCGCAGACCGTGCGAAATCTGGTCGCCGACTACAACGACGGGCTGCTCACCGACCCCGTCGAGAAGTCCGCCGAGCTCGACCGGTTCGTGCGGGGCAGATGCCCGGACGTGGTGGACGCCGCGGGCTGGAAGGCGATCGACGCCGCGGAGATCGCGCGCGGCGGCGACGACCGGCCACGCGACAAGTTCACCAGCGTCGACGACATGCTGGCCGCCGCGGCATCGGCGCCGGCGCCGTCGGTGCGCAGCCGATTGCTCGCGGGTCTGCGTCGCTAGCTGCCGCGCGAGACTACGGAATATGACGGTAATCGCCCGAAATCCGTCAGAAACCGTAGTCTCGTCGCACGAACGGGCGTATAGCAAATGACGTGAGTGCAGCGTTGTTCGTTGGTCGTGTCGGGAGTTTGGCCGTAGCGCTGGGGGTCGGCGCTGCAGTCGTCACGGGGTACGGAGTCGGGCCGGCGTGGGCGGACGAAGCGTCGTCGACTTCGGGCACGACAACCTCATCCACATCGGACTCGACGGATTCTGCAACGCACGACTCGACATCGGCGGCGGATACGAAGGGCGCCGTGACGAACGACGAGGCCGCAGCCGACACCGGGGTCGACGAATCCGAGGCTGACCCGGGTGATGTCGTCGACGGCACAGACACCGGCAAGGCGGATGCCGACAACGAGGCAGCGGCTGGCTCGAAGACGGGCGAACGGGCCGCCGATGAGGCACAGATTCCGACCAACACGGCCGAACCCGACGCCGACTCCGACTCCAACTCCGACTCCGACGAGCAGACGGGCGGTTCGGGACACTTGGTGGGCAGGGTCAGCCCCGGCGCCGCCAAAGTAGACCCCGAAAACACTGTCGACGATGCGGTCGAAGAAGACGATACGAAATCGGCGAATTCTTTTGCGCTGCGGACGATGTCGTCGGCCGTGGCCGAGCCCGACACCGCAGTCACGACTCAGGTGGCGCCACCGTCGGTCCCGTCGTTACGGCCCTGGCCCACCGCGTTCGACCCGGTGACGGCGGTGACATACGTGACGGGCATCGTGTCGAGTCTCGTCACCGCCGCGCTGAGTCCGTTCGCTGCGGGTGCTCCTGGGCTTCCCGCAGAGCCGCCGACGCTGTGGACCCTGTTGGCGTGGGTCCGCCGCGAGTTCTTCAACTCCTCGCCGACCATCACCTACAACCCGCTGCAGAACACGCAGAGCCAAGTCGACGGCGACGTGCTGATTCACGGCAACGTCGGCGCGGCCGACGCCGACGGGGACCCGCTGACCTATACCGTGATCGGCACACCGCTCAACGGTGGCGTGGTCAACGTCGACGACCAGGGCAACTTCACCTATCGGCCGATGAACGCGATGGCCGCGGCCGGTGGGACCGATCAGTTCGTCGTGGTCGTCAGCGACGAGTCCGCCGGCCTGCACATCAACGGCCCGATGGGTCTGCTGCAGTTCGTCCCCATCCTGGGCAATCTCATCAATCCCGGCGGCGGTCACCGGGTCGCATCGACCATCACCGTCGACGTGGACCCGGTCGAGGGTATCGACCTCTCGTTCCCCGACGATTTCCACTGGGGGGTGGCCCATGCCGGCTTCCAGGCGGAGGGCGGACCGGGCTCGCCGGTGGATCCCAATTCCGACTGGTACAAGTGGGTCCACGACCCGATCAACCAGCTGCTGGGGATCACAAAGGGGGTGCCCGAGGACGGGCCGGGCACCTACGTCAAGTATGCGAGCGACGCGGCGCTGGCGCGTGACGAGCTCGGGATGAACACCTTCCGAATGAGTATCGAGTGGAGCCGTATCTTCCCGAATTCGACTGCTTCGGTTGATATCTCAGACGAAGGGGGCGGTGTCAGCCTCGCCGACCTGCAGGCGCTGGACCAGTTGGCGAACCAGGACGAGGTCACCCACTATCGCGACGTGTTCGACGCGCTGCGCGCTCCCGGGGTCGATCTCGAGCCGCTGGTCACGGTCAACCACTTCACGCTGCCCGCGTGGGTGCACGACCCGATCACGACGCGGCCGCTGGCCCAACTCGGGTTGCCTGCACCGGCCGCCGGGTGGCTGTCCTCGGACACTCCGGCCGAGTTCGAGAAGTACGCCGCGTACGTGGCGTGGAAGTACGGCGACCAGGTCGACAACTGGACGGTGCTCAATGAGCCCGTGCCGCCGGTGCTCACCGAGTTCCTCGCCATCCCGACTCTCGTGCCCAACTGGCCGCCGGGACTGATCCGGCCCGACCTCGCGTCGACGTTCCTGGTCAACGAGGCCAAGGGGTATGTGGGCGCCTACGACGAGATCCACGCCTGGGACAACACGATCGCCACGGCCGGGCAACCCGCGGCGTTCGTCGGATTCGCCAACAACATGATCCCGGCGCGGCCGGCCAATCCGGTGAGTCCGCTCGACGTAGCCGCCGCGGATGCCTGGAACGGCTTCTACAACCATTGGTTCCCGAACGCGGTGATCGATGGCTGGGTGGACGCCAATCTCGACGGTATTCAGACGCCCGACGAGGTGCACCCCGAGTTCATGAACAAGGTGGACTTCATGGGCGTGCAGTATTACGGCTCGCAACCCATGCAGGGCTTCGGCGTCGCGCCGATCCCGGGATTGCCTTGGCTGCAAGGACTTCCGGTCCGATGCGCCGCCACGTCGCCAACGTGCAGCGACTTCAACCAACCCATCGACCCCGGTGGCTTCCGCGAGGTGCTTGCGACCGCCGCGGCGTACGGCGTGCCGCTGTGGGTGACCGAGAACGGCATCGCCGACGCGGGCGACTCGAAACGGCCCGGCTACCTCGTCAACCACATCGCGGTCGTGCAGGACATGGTGGCCCACGACCACGTGGACATTCGCGGCTATACCTACTGGTCGTTCGTCGACAACCTCGAGTGGGCCGAGGGGTACGGCCTGAAATTCGGCCTCTACGGATCGGATCCGACGACGCCCGAACTGGACCGCATTCCCAAGCCGGACAGCATTGCGGCGATCAGCAACATCACCTTCAACAACGAGCTGTTGCTACCGCTGCTGCAGACGTACCTGCCGAGCGCCTAGCAGCGGCTACTGATGCTGCTTCATCGCCTCCTGAATCTCCTCCATGCTGACCTCGCGCATCGGCTGGCCCATCGACCAGTGATGGCCGAACGGGTCCGCAACCACGCCGTAACGGTCACCCCAGAACGCGTCTTCGAGTGGGTGGACCACGGTCGCGCCCGCATCGAGTGCGCGCTGGAACTTGGTGTCGACGTCGGTGACGGTGAGGTGGATGGTGACCGGCGTTCCGCCCAGTGCCTTCGGAGTCATCGACTTGCCACCGGACATCTCGGGGAAGTCGTCGTTGAGCATCACCATGAAGCCGTTGATGTTCAGGGCCGCGTGTATCAGCTTTCCGTCGGGGCCGGGAACGCGGCCGTACTCCTCTGCGCCGAAGGCCTTGACGTAGAAGTCGATCGCGGCGGCGGCGTCGTCGACGACGAGATGAGGCGATACGGCGGGCTGGACGTCGATTGCCATGGCGTTCTCCTTTGATCGTTGAAGTCTGAGAAGGGCTACCGGTACAGACCGGCGGCACGGGCGAATCTCATCGCAGCCGCTTCTGGCACCATAGCGACGTGTTCGGCGGCGAGCCCTGATGAGGTCGAGACCTGCGCTGCTGGACCCGTTGCTCGTCGGAGTCATGGCCGTCGCAGTGAGTCTGGCAGGCGCGGGACGGCCGTCATTCTGGTACGACGAAGCCGCGACCATTTCGGCGTCCTACAGCCGCTCGCTCGGGCAGTTGTGGCAGATGCTGGGCAACGTCGACGCGGTCCACGGCCTGTACTACGTGCTCATGCACGCCTGGTTCGCAATCTTCCCGCCGACCGAGTTCCTCTCGCGCGTCCCAAGCGGTCTTGCCGTCGGCGCAGCGGCGGCCGGTGTGGTGGTGCTGGGCAGGCAGTTCTCTACTCGCACGGTGGCGCTCAGCTCCGGGGTGGTCTGTGCGATCTTGCCTCGGGCGACATGGGCAGGCATCGAAGCGCGGCCGTACGCGATGTCCATGATGGCCGCGGTGTGGCTCACCGTGCTGCTCGTCTACGCCGTTCGCCGTGACAACAATTGGATTTGGCTTGCCTACGGCTGTGCTGTTGCGGCGTCGATTCTGCTCGACATCTATCTCGCGCTGATGGTGTTGGCGCATGCCGTCTTCCTCTGTCTTTACCATCGATGCCGAAAAATCTTTCTGCAGTTCGCGATCGCGTCGGTCCTCGCCGCCTGCGCGGTCGCACCGTTCGTGTTGACGGCCGTCGGACAGTCGCACCAGATCGTCTGGATCGCGCCGATCGGGCGCCGGACGATCGAGGATGTGGCCGTTCAGCAGTATTTCGAGAGAAGCCCGCCCTTCACACTTGTGTCGGCGGTGATCGTCGTGATGGCAATCATCCTGTGGCGCTTCACTTCCGTGCGCCTCGCGCAGGCCGATCGGCAACTGCTGGTCGTGTCCATCGCGTGGCTGGTGATACCGACCGCGGTGATCGTCGGATGGTCGGCGTGGGTCCATCCGATCTACACGCCTCGTTATCTGTGCTTCACCGCTCCCGCGCTGGCACTGATCGTGGGTGTCTGCATCGGCGCGTTGGCGGTCACACCATGGGCGGCGACGGCCGTCGTGAGCGTTCTCGCCCTCGCCGCCGCACCCAATTACCTTCTTGTGCAACGCGCTTCGTACGCGAAGTACGGGATGGACTACAGCCAGGTCGCCGATCTCATCAGCGCGAAAGCAGCGCCCGGCGAGTGCCTGATGGTGAACGACACGGTGACGTTCATGCCCGCCCCGATGCGTCCGCTGCTGGCCGCCCGCCCCGATGCCTACCGGAAACTGGCCGACATCAGCCTGTGGCAGAAGGCGACGGATCGCAACGACGTCTTCGACACCAACCTGATCCCCGAAGCGAGCGCGGGCCCACTGGGCGTCTGTCGCGTCGTGTGGATCATCACCCAGGCCGACCCGTCGCGACCGGCGCACGAGCAGGACCCGATGTTGGCTCCCGGCCCGCAATTTGGCGGCACGCCGGCGTTCACGGTGCCGCGCGAGGAAGGCTACCGCCTGCTCGAACGCTGGCAGTTCAACCTTGTTCAGGTCATCAAGGCGACGCGCTGATCACCAGACGCGGATGTAGTCGACGAGCATGGCTGCGGGGAAATTACCCAGGTTGGGGTCGCCGCCGCCCACTCCGCCGACCGCGAGGGTGAACATCGGCGACAGCCAGTAGCCAGGGTTGTTGAAGGGCCACCGCCAGTCATCGGGCCGGCCGGAGACCTGAATTGGCTTCGGCGGCACGCTGAAATACGGCGCCGCGCCATCGACGTAGTCGCGCCAGAACTTGAAACCGTCGGTGTCCCAACGCATCCGCCAGGTGTGCCAGGCACCGTCGACCAGGCCGGGGATCGACTTGCCTTCCCATGTCTTGCCGTTCGATGCCGCGTGAACCGTGGTTCCGGGTGCCCACTCGTTGTTGCCGTACCACTCGAAGACGTCGACCTCGCCATCGGGCAGTGGGTCCTCGTTCACCGCCCAGTACGCGGCCCAGGCCCCCGTGGTAAGGCAGTCGAGCTTGATGCGCGCTTCCCACGTGGTGTTGATCATGCCTCGCCAGTTGCCGCGCAGCTTGCCGCCGTACCACTGGCCGAAGTCGTTGGTGGCCAGCAGGACCAGATTGGAGTTGCCGTCGAGAAAGACATTGCGCCGATCGTCGCGGTAAATCCCCTGGACCGGCGGGAACACGTCGTCCTGCCAGCTCTGCACCGTCCACTTCGAGGGATCGGGCGCTGCACCCATGGGCCCGTCGAACTCGTCGGAGAAAATGTAGTTCTGCGGCTGACCACTGGGCGGCTGTCCCTGGGCCTTCGGTAAAGGGAGCGAGGCCGCCAGGAGGCCCATCCCCGCCATCATCATCATGTTGCGACGATCCATCTGAGGCACTCCGACACCTTAGAACCCAAATCGACGTTTGGGTGTCATTGGGGTGGCCGAAAAACGACGCGATGTCGCCGATGGATCAGACGACCGAGAACGACGGCGGCAGTGCGCCACGCCCCGTCAACGCCAGCAGGACTGCCTCGCCGTGCCCCGTCGCCACAGCTGTGCGCGTTGCCAGTTCGGCGGCCTCGGTGAGTACCTCCGTGGGCGGCTCATACGGAACGCCAATCGCACGAGCAATATCGAGACCGTGCACCGCCAGCTCAAATGTCCGCGTCGGCAAATACGTGTTCAATCGGATGCCCAGCCCGCCGATGACGGTGATCAGCGGGTCGCCCGCGGTAGCCAACTCGTCGAACACGCCTGACACCAACGCGTCGATCGCAGCGACCGGATCGTCGCCCAGATCCCTGCCCGCCTGCCTGCCACGCTCGGCCACATCGGCAGGGTCGATCCCAAGCGCCGACGGGTTGATCCGCGCGTAGTACTCCTGCGGCGTCGTGATGTCCTCGCGGTCGGCGGTGGTCTTCAGATAGGTGCTCACCGTGATCAGGGACCGCGACGCGTGCCCCACCAAGGAGCGAAGGTCCCAGTCGCCCAGGCCGGGGCCATCCCACGCCGCGGCCGGGATCTGGCGAACCAGCTCCGCGAAACTCCTTGCCGCCGAATGGAAAGCCGTCACGACTTGGCGATCTGATCCCAGCCCTCGACGGACTCCGGGCTGCGTGGACCGGGGCCGACGTAGATCGCCGCCGGACGCACCAACTTTGAAAGCCGCTTCTGCTCGAGGATGTGCGCGCACCAGCCCGCGGTGCGACCGCAGGTGAACATGGCGGGCATCATCTTCGTCGGCACCTGGGCGAAGTCCAGCATCACCGCAGCCCAGAACTCGACGTTGGTCTCGATGGCGCGGTCGGGGCGGCGCTCCCGGAGCTCGGTGAGCGCGGCCTGCTCCAGTGCGGCCGCCACCTCGTAGCGCGGCGCCTCGAGCCGCTTGGCGGTGGCCCGCAACACCCGGGCGCGGGGATCCTCGGCGCGGTAGACGCGGTGGCCGAAGCCCATCAGCTTTTCCTTGCGATCGAGGATGCCCTTGACCACCGCGGCGGCGTCACCGGTCTTCTCGACCTCTTCGATCATCGGAAGCACACGCGCCGGGGCGCCCCCGTGCAGGGGACCGCTCATCGCGCCGACAGCGCCGGACAGCGCCGCCGCCACGTCGGCGCCCGTCGACGCGATCACGCGGGCGGTGAACGTCGATGCGTTCATGCCGTGCTCGGCGGCACTCACCCAGTAGGCGTCGATCGCCTCGATGTGCTTGGGGTCGGGGTCACCTTGCCACCGCGTCATGAATCGCGCTGTGACAGTTGAACACTCGTCGACCATGCGCTGGGGGATCGCGGGCTGGTAGATGCCGCGCGCGGACTGTGCCACATAGGACAGCGCCATGACCGACGCCCGGGCCAACTGGTCGCGCGCGGTCTCGTCGTCGATGTCCAACAGCGGGGAATAGCCCCAGATCGGGGCCAGCATCGCCAGGCCGGCCTGCACGTCGACGCGGACGTCGCCGCTGTGGATGGGCACCGGGAACGGCTCCGCGGGCGGCAGGCCGTGGCCGAACTTGCCGTCGACCAGCAGCGCCCACACGTCGCCGAAGGTGACCCGCCTCTCGACGAGGTCTTCGATGTCCACGCCGCGGTAGCGCAGCGCGCCGCCGTCCTTGTCGGGCTCGGCGATTTCAGTGGTGAAGGCGACAACGCCCTCCAGGCCCTCGACGAAGTCCTCGGGCACCCCAGACGTCACAGTCATGGGCAGATTCTTGCACCCTGGGGCGTAGCGTTGGCGCGTGGCCACCTCTGACAACGAGCGCCTGGCGAAGATGCGCGTGGAGTACGGCTCGGCCGAAAAGGACGGCAGCAGCGACCTGGACGCCGACTGGCTCGCCGACGGTTGGGTTGCCCTGCTGCGCAACTGGTTAGCAGACGCCGAACGCGCGGGAGTGGCCGAAGCCAATGCGATGGTGGTGGGCACCGTCGACCACCGGGGAAGGCCGGCGACCCGCGCCGTGTTGTGCAAAAGCGTGGAAGAAACCGGCATCACGTTTTTCACCAACTACGACTCCGCCAAGGGCGGGGATCTGGCCGGGACGGCGTACGCGTCGGCGACCTTTCCCTGGTTCCTGCTCGGCCGCCAGGTCCATGTCCGCGGCCCCGTCACCAAGGTGTCACCAGAGGAGACCGTCGACTATTGGTCCAAACGGCCGCGCGGATCACAATTGGGGGCCTGGGCGTCGCACCAGTCGCAACCGATCGCATCGCGCGCAGCGCTGCTCGATCAGTTGGCTGCGGTCACCGAACGTTTCGCCGATGTCGATGAGGTTCCGGTGCCGCCCAACTGGGGCGGCTACCTGATCGCGCCTGAGATCGTCGAGTTCTGGCAGGGTCGAGAAAACCGGGTGCACAACAGGATTCGCGTGGTCACCGATGCCGAATTGCCGGTGGCCGTGCACAACAGCCGCATCGAGCGGCTTCAGCCTTAGACGTGCCGAAGCTCTTCGCCGACACCACCCCGCTGCAGACACCGGACTTTCGCCGGCTGTGGCTGGCCGGCGTCGTCACGGTCATCGGCGCCAACCTGACGATCTTCGCGGTGCCCGTGCAGCTCTACGCACTCACCCAGAACTCCGCGTACGTCGGGCTGGCCGGATTGTTCGCTCTGGTTCCGCTGGTCGTCTTCGGCTTGTGGGGTGGCGCGTGGGCCGATGCGATGGACCGGCGGTTGCTGCTCATCATCGCCTCGGGCGGTCTCGCGGTGTCCTCGGTCCTGCTGTGGGTACAGGCGGCGCTCGCGCTCAACAACGTCTGGGTGGTGCTGTGCCTGCTGTCGGTGCAGCAGGCGTTCTTCGCGATCAACTCGCCCACCCGGGCGGCGGCCATTCCGCGGATGCTGCCCGGCGACCAGCTGGCCGCTGCCAACTCGCTGAACTTCACCGTGTTCCAGGTCGGCGCGATCATCGGGCCGCTGCTGGCCGGTGTGATGCTGCAATGGATCGACCTGTCCACGCTGTACCTGATCGATGCGATCACCTGCGTGGCGCCCATGTGGGCGACGTTCCGTCTCGCTCCGATGCCGCCCACCAACGGCAACGGCGGGTCGCCCGGGTTGGGGTTCGGCGCCGTCTGGGACGGCTTCCGCTATCTGGCGGGCCATCGCGTGGTGCTGATGTCGTTCGTCGTCGACCTGATCGCGATGATCTTCGGCATGCCTCGGGCGCTGTTCCCGCAAATGGCTCACGAGAGTTTCGGAGGGCCGCTCGAGGGCGGCACGATCATGGCGCTGTTGTCCGCCGCGATGTCGGTCGGCGCGGTTGCCGGCGGGGTGTTCTCCGGCTGGTTCCCCCGGATCCAGCGGCAAGGCCTTGCGGTGGTGTGGTCGATCGTCGTGTGGGGCTTCGCAATGATCGGCTTCGGCATCGCGGCGGGCCGGACCGACGGCCGCGCGGGGTCGTTGTTTTGGATTGCATTGGCGTTCTTGGCTATTGGCGGTGCTGCGGACATGGTGTCGGCGGCTTTCCGGTCGACCATCCTGCAGCAGGCGGCGTCGGATGACGTGCGTGGGCGGCTGCAGGGGGTGTTCACCGTGGTCGTCGCGGGTGGACCCCGGCTGGCTGACGCCGTCCATGGCGCGGCCGCCGCGGCCATCGGCACCACAGTGGCGGCCGCGGGCGGCGGGGTCTTGGTGCTCGTCGGTCTGGTGATCAGCGTGCTGTTGGTACCCGTGTTCGTCCGCTATCGGGTGGCTGACGGTGACAAAGTCTGACGAAGGTCAACTGTCTGATCTTGCCATTTTCTAAGCTGGCTCTTACGTTGGCTGGTTAGCATCCGTTCGTGGCTGATGTCAGGGGGGAGCCCGTCCTCGGATTGCGTGAGCGCAAGAAGAAGCGGACCCGTGCGATGTTGATCGACGCAGCCGTGGAGTTGTGCGAGCGGCAGGGTTTCGAGCGCACCACCGTGGATCAGATCGCTGCCGTCGCCGACGTCTCGCCCCGCACCTTCAGCCGGTATTTCGCAACCAAGGACGCGATCGCGACGGCCCTGATCGACGAGGCCATCGACATCGCCGCCGTCGAGCTGGCACGCCAGCCCCGCGAGCTCAGCCATTTCGATGCACTGCGACGCGCCTACGTGCAGATGTACCGCAACACGGCGTCGGCGCTGCCCGGTGAGCTGTCCGCGGAGCGCACACTGTGCACGATCCGGATCATCATGACGTCGCCGACCCTTCGGCAGGCCGCGCTCGAATACCGTCCGCACGCCGTCAACCTGGAATTGGCCAAGCGGATCGGCGTCGAGAGCGCGCATCGAACTGTGCAGCTGATCTCGGCGGTGTGGGGGTCGATCGTCACGACCGCCCTCGCCGACCTGGCTGACGACCACATCGACTGGGATCACCTGGGCGTCGAGGACGTCATCGCCCGCCTGGAGGCGACGTTTGCCGAGTTCACCGGCCTCATGACCAGCATTGCCCACGCGGTCTGACCAACTGACAACCCCCCCGCGGGCATGACCGTGGGAATGGGACTACCTTTTGTAGGACAGACTTCAATTCCCAGCAGCGACGAAGGGATCCCCGTGGCCGATAACCCAAAGACTGGGGACGAGCACGCCACCCTGTCCTACCCCGGTGGCAACCTCGACCTGGACATCGTTTCCGCCACGGAGGGCTCCGATGGCATTGCGCTGGGTTCGCTGCTGGCCAAGACCGGCTACACGACCTTCGACGAAGGCTTCGTCAACACCGCGTCTACCAAGAGCGCGATCACCTACATCGACGGCGACGCAGGCATCCTGCGCTACCGCGGATATCCGATCGAGCAGCTCGCCGAGAAGTCGAATTTCATCGAGGTTAGCTACCTGCTGATCTACGGCGAGCTGCCGACCAAGGAACAGCTGGACAGGTTCACCGACCAGATCCAGCGGCACACGCTGCTGCACGAGGACCTCAAGCGCTTCTTCGACGGGTTCCCGCGCAACGCGCACCCGATGCCGGTGGTGTCCAGCGCGGTCAACGCGTTGTCGGCGTACTACCAGGACTCACTGGACCCCTTCGACGACGAGCAGGTCGAGCTGTCCACGATCCGGCTGCTGGCCAAGCTGCCGACCATCGCCGCCTACGCGTACAAGAAGTCCGTCGGGCAGCCGTTCCTGTACCCGGACAACTCGCTGACGCTGGTGGAGAACTTCCTGCGGATGACGTTCGGCTTCCCCGCCGAGCCCTACGAGGTCGACCCGGAGATCGTGCGGGCGCTCGACCTGCTGCTGATCCTGCACGCCGACCACGAGCAGAACTGCTCGACGTCGACGGTGCGCCTCGTCGGCTCGTCGCAGGCCAACCTGTTCACCTCGATCTCCGGCGGCATCAACGCGCTGTGGGGCCCGCTGCACGGCGGCGCCAACCAGGCTGTGCTCGAGATGCTGGAGAAGATCCGGGCCGGAGACGGCGATGTGCACGACTTCGTCAAGAAGGTCAAGAACAAGGAAGACAGCGTCAAGCTGATGGGCTTCGGCCACCGGGTCTACAAGAACTACGACCCGCGGGCGCGCATCGTCAAGGAGCAGGCCGACAAGATCCTCGGCAAGCTCGGCGGCGACGACGAACTGCTGGACATCGCCAAGGCGTTGGAAGAGGTCGCGCTGACCGACGACTTCTTCGTCGAGCGCAAGCTGTACCCGAACGTGGACTTCTACACCGGCGTGATCTACCGCGCGATGGGCTTCCCGACGCGGATGTTCACCGTGCTGTTCTCGGTCGGCCGGCTGCCCGGCTGGATCGCGCACTGGCGCGAGATGCACGAGGACGGCAGCGGCAAGATCGGCCGCCCGCGCCAGATCTACACCGGGTACACCGAGCGCGACTACGTCGCTCCGAGCTCTCGCTGACCTAGCCTTCTTACCGCGAGCGTGCGTGTCTGCACACGACACGCCGTGAAAAATCAGTAGTTCGCGCACGCTCGCGCCCCGTTAATTGCGACGCATTTCACTGCGGAACGCACTTGCGTCGCAACAGTTGTAGTTTCACAATAGTTGTGTGAATGAAACTGTCGTCCGGTCGTCCCCAGCTTCGGGGGGCCCAGAGCGCGCGGCGCAAGGCCATCATCCTGGTGTCCTGCTGCCTGAGCCTGCTGATCGTGTCGATGGACGCGACGATCGTCAACGTCGCCATCCCGAGCATCCGCACCGACCTCCATGCGTCCGGCATCGCAGATGCAGTGGGTCATCGACATCTACACGCTGGCGCTGGCGTCGTTGCTGCTGTTGTCCGGCGCCACTGGTGACCGGTTCGGCCGTCGGCGCACCTTCCAGATCGGGCTGACGGTGTTCGCCGTTGGCCTCGCTGATGTGCAGCCTCGCGCCGAACATCGAGACGCTGATCGGCGCTCGGCTTCTGCAGGCCATCGGAGGCTCGATGATGAATCCGGTCGCGATGTCGATCATCACGCAGGTGTTCACCGGCCGGGTGGAACGGGCCCGCGCGATCGGCATCTGGGGCGGCGTCGTCGGCATCTCGATGGCGCTCGGGCCCGATCGTCGGCGGCGCGCTCATCCAGTACGTCGACTGGCGCGCGGTGTTCTGGATCAACCTGCCGATCTGTGCGATCGCGATCCTGTTGACCGCGATCTTCGTGCCGGAGTCCAAGTCGGCGACGATGCGCGACGTCGACCCGATCGGCCAGGGCCTCGGCATGGCGTTCCTGTTCGGCATCGTGTTCGTGCTCATCGAAGGTCCCGGCATGGGCTGGGGCAACCCCCGCATCGTCGCGGTCGGCCGTGGTCGCGGCTCTGGCGTTCGTCGCCTTCCTGTCGCTACGAGGCCCGGCGCCACGACCCGTTCATCGATCTGAGGTTCTTCCGGAGCATCCCGTTCGCGTCGGCGACGATGATCGCGGTGTGCGCGTTCGCCGCGTGGGGTGCGTTCCTGTTCATGATGTCGCTGTACCTGCAGGGCGAGCGCGGTTTCTCGGCAATGCACACCGGACTGATCTATCTGCCCGTTGCCGTTGGCGCACTGATCTTTTCGCCGCTTGTCCGGCCGGCTGGTCGGGCGATTCGGCAGCCGGCCTTCGCTGATCGTCGCAGGAACCTTGATCACCGGCGGCGACGGTGATGCTCACCCAGTTGACGCGACGACGCCGGTGTGGCAGCTGCTGATCATCTTCGCGGTGTTCGGTATCGGCTTCTCGATGGTGAACGCGCCGATCACCAACGCGGCGGTCAGCGGCATGCCGACCGATCGGGCTGGCGCGGCCTCGGCGGTGGCATCGACGAGCCGGCAGGTGGGCGTCAGTGTCGGTGTCGCACTGTGCGGTTCGGTCGCGGGCTCAGCGTTGGCGACGACGGGTGCCGACTTCGCCGCCGCCGCCCGGCCGCTGTGGTTCGTCTCGCCGGCCTCGGTGTGTCGATCGTCGCGCTGGGCTGTACTCGACGTCGGCGCGGGCGCATTCGGTCGGCGGAGCGTCTGGCGCCGTCTGATGCCGGACCGCCACCGCGACGGGAGAGCGTCGTGTCCGATAACCCACTGGTGGACGAGGTGTGGCGCACGATGGCCGCGCTGGTGATCGACAATCGCGACAGCTGGAAACGTGCGGTGGTCGAGGGATCGGGCCTGCCGTTCAGCCGGATCCGGATTCTCGACGCCTGAGCAGACAGCCGATGACGGTCAAGGAGTTGGCGCGCGCCGCGACCATCGACGCGCCCGCGGCGACGGTCGCGATCAACGACCTCGAAGCAGCGCGGGCTCGTCGTGCGCGAAACCGATCCGACGAATCGGCGGTGCAAGATGGTGTCGCTGACCGAGTGACGGTAGTGCCATGGTCCGCCCGGATCGACGCGATCGACGACCCGGCACCGGAGGTACTCGGCGGCGCTCGATGACAAGGAGATCGAAGCGCTGCGCACGATGCTCGGCAAGATCGCGCTGACCTAGCCAGGTCGTTTCGCGGTGACGACAACCGTGTAGCCCCGGAACCGTGGTAGCCGGCGTGCCTGCGACGGTCAAGCGAACGCTTTAGCACGCCCCAACGGCGTGTCTGTGTCGGGGCACGATTGGCCGTGGCAACACCGTGCGGAGCGTGCGGCGCCGAACCACGGGAGGGCGCCCGATTCTGTGATGCGTGCGGGTCGCCGATCGCGAGCGGCGGAAAGCCACGCCGAATACAAGCAAGTGACCGTGCTGTTCGCCGATGTCGTCGCACTCGATGGACATCGCGGCGGCCGTCGGCGCCGGAACGGTCTGCGCGAGATCATGAGCGAGGTGTTCCGCCGCTCGTCGCTGATCGTTCAGCGCTACGGCGGCACGGTCGACAAGTTCACCGGCGACGGGATCATGGCGGTCTTCGGTGCGCCGGTCGCCCTTGAGGACCACGCCCACGCGCATGCCGCGCGGCACTGGACATTCAGAAGGACGTCCAGGCGCTGGCCGACGAGTCGAACGCCGCGACAACATCACGTCTGCGGCTGCGGATCGGGCTGAACTCCGGCGAGGTCATCACCGGTGAGATCGGTTCGGGCCCATTGGCTTACACCGCGGTCGGTGAGCAGGTCGGCATGGCGCAACGCATGGAGTCGGTGGCGCCGCCCGGCGGAGTGATGGTCAGTGAGTCGACGGCGCGGCTGGTCGAGAACGCCACGCTGCTGGGCGAGTCGGAGTTGGTGCGCATCAAGGGCTCCGAGGATCCCGTGCCTGCGCGCCTGCTGCTGGGCATCGCGACGGGCCGTCGAGCCGATCGAGCGCAGACGAGGTTCGTCGGGCGCGACTGGGAGATGGGTGGCGCTCAAGGGGCTGCTCGACCGGTCGGCGGACGGCAAAGGCTGCGTCGTCGGGCTGGTCGGTCCGCCGGGAATCGGCAAGAGCCGCATGGTTCGTGAAATCGTCTCGCTCGCCGCCGATAAGGGCGTCGACGTCTTCAGCGCCTACTGCGAATCCCACACCACCGATGTGCCCTTCCACGCCGCCGCAGGACTGCTGCGGGCCGTGACGGGGTCCGTCGGTCTGGACGGTGCGGACGCGCGGGCGCACATCCGATCACGGTTCCCCGATGCGGACGACGAGGATCTGCTTCTGTTGAATGACCTTCTTGGCATCGGCGATCCCGCGGCGGTGCTGCTGCAGATCGATCCCGATGCCCGGCGCCGCCGGATCGCCGCAATGGTCAAGGCCACCGCCCTCGACCGATCAACGCCGACGGTCTACGTCATCGAGGACGCCCACTGGATCGACGCGATCAGCGAGTCCATGCTGGCGGAGTTTTTCACCGTCGTGGCCGCGGACACCCACACTGGTTCTGATCACCTATCGGCCGGAATACGATGGGGCACTTGCTCATGCGCCTCGGTCGCAGACGATCGCGCTCGAGCCGCTGGACGAATCGCAGATGCTGGCGCTGGGCACCGAACTGCTCGGCGATGACCGTTCGGTGGCCGAGCTCGCCGAGCTCGTCGTCTCCCGGGCGGCGGGCAATCCGTTCTTCGCCGAGGAGATCGTGCGGGACCTGAGCGAACGCGACGTGTTGGTGGGTGGTCGCGGGTGCTACCTTTGCGCCGACGAGGTCGCCGAGGTGCACGTGCCACGCACACTGCAGGCGGTGATCGCCGCCCGCATCGACCGCCTCGACCCCGCCGCCAAGCGCACACTGAATGCCGCGGCGGTGATCGGTTCGCGGTTCACCCCGGACATGCTGGGCGACTCTGGAGATACGAGCGGCGTTGCGCGAACTCGTTTCAGCGGAGCTCATCGATCAGACGGCGGCCGACCCACTGCCCGAATTCGCCTTCCGGCATCCGCTGGTCCGGGCCGTGGCATACGAATCACAGCTGAAATCCGATCGCGCGCAGCTGCATCGGCGGGTCGCCGCCGCCATCGAACAGGATGACCAGAACGCCGCCCTGATCGCCGAACACCTGGAGGCGGCCGGTGACCTACCCGCTGCATACGAGTGGCACATGCGGGCGGGCGCCTGGTCGGCCAACCGCGATCTCGCCGCGGCGCAACTCAGTTGGGAACGCGCGATCGGGTCGCTGACGCGCTGCCCGCCGATGCGCCGAATCGATTGGCCATGCGCATCGCACCGAGCGATCTGATCTGTGGGAACTCCTGGAAGCGGTTCCACCCCGACATCTCGGCCCGGTTCGAGGAATTGCGCGATCTGTGCGCACAGGCCGACGACAAGGCGTCGTTGGCGGTGGGAATGGCCGGGATGACGATCGAGCATGTGCTGCACGGCCGGGTTCGCGATGCCTCGCGACTCGCGTCGGAGACCATGGCGTTGGTTGAGGCCGTCGGCGATCCCGCGTTGACGATCGCCCTGTCGTTCGCCGGGATCGTCGCGAAGCACGAAACCGGTGAGACCGCAGAGGCGTTGCGATGGACTCAAACCGTCATCGACCTCGCCGAGGTAGCGATCCTGACAAGGGCAGGTTGTTCTTGGAGTCACCGCACGCGACGGCCCTGGCGTGGCGGGGAACCGCGCGATTTCGGACCGGCATTCCCGGCTGGCGCGAAGACTACGACGAGGCGATGGCGATCGCGGAACAGTCCGACACCCTGGCCAAGTCGACCATCATCACCTACAAGTACGCGGGGATACCCAGAGGCGTGTTCCTCGCCGACGACCACGTGTTGCGTGAGATCGAATCGGCGCTCAACGAGGTCGAGCGGTCCAGTGACGACATGGCCGTGGTCTTGCTTCGCTTGACCTTCGCGATGGCCCTGATACACCACGGTGCCGATCCCGGACGCGGCTTCGACGACCTGCGTGCTCTGCGGGAGACGTGCATCAAGGAACGGTTTGCGCTGAACATGCTTCCCCTCATGGATATCTATCTGACCCTCGAGCGGGCGCAGCAGGGCGACATCGACGGTGCGGTCGAGCAGTGGTGGGCGATCGTGGCGAGATGGACGGGCGCAGGCCAACTGAGCAACATCGATGTCCCGCTGGTCTTCACTGCGGAACAGTTGCTGTCACGAGGAGACTTCGACGGCGCCGCTCGTGCGATCGACCGATTGAGGAGTTGGCGGCCGATCGGCAATGGGGCTCGCGCGAGATCGCCGCGCTGCGGTTGCGCGCCCGGTTGGCTGCCTCGCGGGCGGGAGGCCGGGTACCGGGAACTCGAGACCGGTACCGCGCGAAGGCCGACGCACTGGGCTTTGAGGGCCATCTCGCGTGGGCCGCCGCGATGCCCTAACTCTCCAGCACCGCCATCGCGGCGTTGTGCCCACCGATGCCCGACACGGCGCCGCCGCGGCGTGATCCGGAGCCGCACAACATGATCCGGTCGTGTGCGGTCGCCACACCCCAGCGCCTAGCCGGGGTGTCCAACGGCTCGTCATCCTCGGCGAACGGCCACGACAACGCGCCGTGGAAGATGTTGCCCGCCGTCATGCCCAGTGCGTGCTCCAGGTCGACGGTGGTCTTGGTCTCGACGCACAGCCGCCCCGCCGAGTCCTCCATCAGCACATCCTGAATGGGTTCGGCGAGAACGGAGTTCAGCGATTTGAGCACCGCCGACGTCAATGTGTCGCGCATCCGGTCGGGGTCGCTCGCGGCGATCAGTCGATGCGGGGTGTGCAGGCCGAACACGGTCAACGTCTGCGCGCCTGTTAGTCCGCAGGTCGTCGGACAGGATGCTCGGATCGGTCAGCGAATGGCAGTAGATCTCGCACGGAAGCGGATCGGGTACCACGCCGTGATCCGCACGGGTGTAAGCGGTTTCGAGCTGACTGTAGGCCTCGTTGATGTGGAAGGTGCCGCCGAATGCCTGCTCGGGTGTGACGGTTGCATCGTGCAGCCTCGGAAGCCGCCGCAGCATCAGGTTGACCTTGACCTGTGCACCCGGCGCCGTCGGCGGCTCGGGTTCGCCGAGCAGTCCGCGCCAGCACCGTCGGTGTCACGTTGGCCAACACGAAATCGCCCTGCACGCGGTGGTCCTGCCCGTCATGCCGGTACCGCACCTCGCCGTCGGGAGTCACGCGCGTAAACCTCGGCACCGCAGATGATTTCGGCTCCATGGCCGGCTGCCGCGCCGGCCAGCGCGCCGCTGACCGCACCCATCCCGCCGACCGGGACATCCCAGTCGCCGGTGCCCCCGCCGAGCAGGTGATAGAGGAAGCAGATGTTCTGCGTCAGCGATGGATCGTCGACACGGGCGAACGTTCCGATCAACGCGTCGGTGGCCATCACGCCACGGACGAGGTCGCTGGACACCGCGCCGGTGATCGCATCGGCGATCGGCTCGTCGACCATGAACCGCCAAACGGCGTCGTCGCCCACCCATGCTGCGCGCCTCGCTGCGCGAGTGCAGGGGTTCGAGCGAGTGTCGGCCACAGCCGTGCAGTCACGACTTCGGCAGCGGCGGTAGAACTCGTCGAACGCCTGCCTCGTCAGCCGGCGGCGCCCACGGCGCCGAACGTCGACTCGCGTCCGATCAGCAGGCCCGTCCGGCCACCGGTGGCGGGGTCCGGGGTGTACGACGAGTAGCGGCGGCGCATCAGCCGCACGCGGATGCCCAGATCGTCGACGATGCGCCGGGGCAACAGGCTCACCAGATATGAGTAGCGCGACAGCCGCGCGTCGATGCCGTCGAACGCGTGCGCGGACACCGCCGCACCGCCGACGTGGTCGAGCCGTTCGAGCACCTGGACGCGCCGGCCGGCGCGCGCCAGGTATGCGGCGGCGACCAGCCCGTTGTGTCCGCCGCCGACGATGACGACGTCGTATGTCGCCGCCCTCGCGGCTCCGGTGTCGGGCCGGCTCAGCTGAGGTAGCCCTCGACCTCGTCGGGCGGCCGCACCTGCGCTTCACGCGAATCGCCGCCCGTCTCGCGCAGCGCCCGGCGCTGCCGCAGCAGGTCCCAGCACTGGTCGAGCTGAACCTCGAGGGCACGCAGCCGCGCGTGCTCCTCGGATTCGTCGATCTCACGGTGCTGCAACTTGCTGCGCAGCTCCTGCTCCTCGGCGACCAGCTGATTGACCGTCGCGAGGATGTCTTGGTCTTTGGCCATGTGGCCAGTCTGCCCGACTACGGTGTGAGCGGTGACTTCCACTTCAGGGCAGAAGCCCGAAATCGAGTTTCCCGACGGCCCCGCGCCCACCGAGCTGGTCATCAAGGACCTGGTGGTGGGCGAGGGTTCGGAGGCGGTGCCCGGCGGCAACGTCGAGGTGCACTATGTCGGCGTCGAATACGACACCGGCGAGGAGTTCGACAGCTCCTGGAACCGCGGCGAGTCGATCGAGTTCCCGTTGCGCGGGCTGATCCAGGGCTGGCAGGACGGCATCCCCGGGATGAAGGTCGGCGGCAGGCGCCAGCTCGTCATCCCGCCCGAGCAGGCCTACGGCCCTGCAGGTGGCGGGCACCGGCTGTCAGGCAAGACTTTGATTTTTGTCATCGACCTGCTGGGCACGCGCTAGCGCACGCCCGGCAGGCGCAGCACCAGGCGGGCACCACCCAACGGGCTCTCCTCCAAAGAGGCTGTGCCGCCGTGCAATTCGGCCTGCTGGGCAACCAGCGCCAAGCCGAGTCCCGAGCCGGAATGCGACGCCGTCGACCCGCGGGAGAACCGCTCGAACACGCGCTTGCGCTCTTCCTCGGGAACACCGACGCCGTCGTCGTCGATCGCGATCTCCACACCGGCGCGTGAGCTGACCGCCGAAAGCTGCACCCGGTTCGCGCCGCCGTGCTTGACCGCGTTGGCGATCGCGTTGTCCACCGCCAGCCGCAGCCCGGCGGGCAGCCCGACGATGATGACCGTCGGCGCCGGTACCAGCGACACGTCGAGGTCGGGGTACACCCGCATCGCGTCGTGCGCGGCGCGGTCCAGCAGTTCGGTGATGTCGACAGGCACGTGGTCGTCGGCGGTCGACAGCTCACCCTGAGCCAGCCGCTCCAGCGCACCGAGCGTGGCCTCGATCCGGGACTGGGTGCGGATGACGTCGTTGACGACCTCTTTGCGTTGCTCCTCCGGCATGTCCAGCGTGGAGAGCACCTCGAGATTGGTCCGCATCGCGGTCAGCGGAGTGCGCAGCTCGTGCGCGGACACCGACGGCGAAGTCGCGCGCCGACGCGAGCGCCGCCTTGGTGCGGTCCTGCTCCTCCCAGACGCGTTCGACCAAACCCTTGACCGCTTCGGCGATCTCGACGGCCTCGGTGGCGCCGCGCACCTCGACGTCGGGCGCCTCGTCGGCGGTGTCGATCTGCCGGGTCTGCTGGGCCAGCCGTCGAAGTGGGCGCACCGCGAATGCGGCGAGTACCCAGCCGAACACCGTCGCGGCGCCGACCGCGAACACGCAGATGATGATCACCCGGCGATGCAGGTTGTTGGTGTCGGCGATCGTCGCGTCATACGTCGCGCCGACGGCCACCGACATCGGCCCCGGGTAGTAGGGAATGTCGACCGTGCGCACCCGGTATCGCACCCCGTCGACGTAGGTGTCGGCGTAGCCCGGCCCCAACTGCGGAAGCACGACATCGGAGTTGGATTTCACCTCGCCGTCAGCGTGGCGCACGGTGATGATGGCGTCCTTGCTGTCCGGCGCCTTGGGGATGTCGTCCAGTCCCCGCGGCAGGAACGGGATCGCAAAGCCGGCCGCCTCGTCGAGCCGGCGGTCGAGCCGCTCCTTGCGGTCGTTGGTGATGCCGATCCAGACGACGGTCCCGACGATGACCACCACGATCGCCGCCCCGATCGCCGTGGCCAGCGCCACGCGCGTGCGCAGCGACGGGGTCGCGGCGGAAGATCCGGGACAGCAGGCTCATGCACATCACTGCGTCCTCAGGACGAACCCCACCCCACGCACAGTGTGCAGCAGCCGAGGAGCGCCGCCGGCTTCGAGCTTGCGGCGCAGGTAACCGATGAAGACGTCGACGACGTTGGTGTCCGCGGCGAAGTCATAGCCCCACACCAGCTCGAGCAGCTGGGCCCGCGACAGCACCGCAGTCTTGTGCTCGGCCAGCACCGCGAGCAGGTCGAACTCCCGCTTGGTCAGGTCGACGTCGACGCCGTTGACGCGGGCCCGCCTGCCCGGGATGTCGACCTCCAGCGGGCCGACCTGGATGGTCTCCGACGAGAACGTCGCCGTCGAGCCACGCCGACGCAGCAGCGCCTTGACCCGCGCCACCAGCTCGGCCAGGACGAACGGCTTGACCAGATAGTCGTCGGCGCCGGCCTCCAGCCCCGACACGCGGTCGTCCACCGAGCTACGGGCCGACAGCACGCAGACCGGGACGTCGTTGTCCATCGCCCGCAACGCGGTGACCACGCTGACGCCGTCGAGCACCGGCATGTTGATGTCCAGCACGATCGCGTCGGGCCTGGTCTCGGTGGCGCTGCGCAGCGCCTCGGCGCCGTCGATGGCCGTGGACACGTCGAATCCGGACAGCCGCAGGCCGCGCTCGAGCGAGGCAAGCACGTCGGGGTCGTCATCGACCACGAGTACCCGGGGCGAGGCTGCAACTGTCCATGACGCCAATCTTGCCCGATGTGGTGGCGCGGGTGTGACAGGCGCGAGATCAGCCACGGTCTCACCGTTGCGGCAGTCGCATCACCGGGACGTCACGGCAATCTGAACGTTTGTCCGAGAGCAAAGCGGTGGTGCGATTCCGGTGCTAGCATCCCGCACTTGTGCTTCCCGCCACTCCGCGTGTGATCGTCCAGCCCGACGATGGATTGGATCCGGTCCGTGAATTCATCGAATCAGCGCAGTCGTCGCTGCTGATCAAACAATTCACCTTCACCGAGGAAAGTCTGATCGACGCGGTCATCGACCGGAAGAAGGCCGGCGTCGACGTGCGGGTGATGCTCAACCCCGCACGGTCAGGGGGAGACCGGGCAAATGACGAGACGTACGAGAAATTCGAGAATTCCGGGATCGCCGTCCAATGGTCCAATCCCAAGTTCTACGTCACCCACGAGAAATCCATCGTCGTCGATGAGAAGGCCGCACTCGTCGCCACCTTCAACCTCGTGCATCAAATACTTCACGCTGACTCGGGACTACGGGATCATCACCCACGATCCCGAGCACGTCCGACAGATCGTCGAAGTGTTCAACGCCGACTGGTCCCATCTCGACTGGGACTGCTCGGCCTATGAAGGTCTGCTGTGGAGCAACTCGAATTCGCGCTACCACATGGCCCAGTTCATCGACCTGGCCACGACGCGGCTCGACATCCAGCACCCGAAGTACGTCGACGCAGTCATCATGGAGCGCATCGCGGCGGCCGCCGACCGCGGGGTCAAGGTGCGCATCCTCTGCGGCGGCAAGCACGGCATCAGCGAATGGGACATCCTCGACACCTTCGCGTCGCTGCGCACCCTGAAGCGCTTCGGCGTCAAGGTGCACAAGCAGAAGAACCTGCGGGTGCACGCGAAGCTGATCGTCGTCGACGACCAGCAGGCGCTGGTCGGATCGATGAACATCGACCGCAGCGCGTTCGACCTACGCCGAGAACTGGGCATCATGATCAGCGATCAGCCGACCGTGGCCCGGCTCGAGGAGGTGTTCGAGACCGACTGGGAGATCGTCGCATCACTACGACGCGCCCGATCCGCTCGACTCCACCCAGCACCATGAGGACGACTTCCCGCACGATGACGAACTCATGCATGAGTGAAACCGAGGCGGCGACGAGCAAGGTCTCGCTGATCGAACTTGCGTTGACGTTCAACCACATTGCGCTCGCCTCGTTCGGCGGCGGGCTGTCCGCATGGTCGCGGGAAGTGCTGGTGGTCGAGAAGCAGTGGATGGGCGAGGCGGAGTTCCTGTCCGCCATGACGATGAGCCGGATCCTGCCCGGCGCCAATCAGGTCAACATCGCCGTCTTCGCCGGATCGAAGATGCGCCGGCTTCCCGGCGCGCTGGCGGCGCTGTTCGGGCTGTGCTTCATGCCGGTTCGTCATCATCATGGTCGCCGGGTTCTTCTACTTCCGGTTCAAGGAGATTCCCGCGGTGAAGGGCGTCCTGCACGGCGCCTCCGCGGCGGCGGTGGCACTGACTCTGGCGATGGTCATCCAGACCGGCAAGAAGTGCCTGACGGGACTGGTGCCGATCGCGCTGTTCGCGGCGGCTTTCGTGATGAACGGCCTTGTGCGGTGGCCACTTCTGGTGGTGCTGGCCATCCTCGCGCCGATCGCCCTGTTCTGGGCGTGGCCCAGGAATAGTGCCGGGGAGCGGCCCGCGTGATCCACACCTACCTGCAACTGGCGGGGCTGTTCGGCATGCTCTCGCTGCTGTCGATCGGCGGCGGCAACGCGGTGCTGCCCGAAATGCACCTTCAGGCGGTGCACGGACACCATTGGATGACCGACTCGCAGTTCGCCGACATCTTCTCGATCTCGCAGACCGCGCCGGGGCCGAGCATCCTGATCGTGACGCTGGTCGGCTACGGCGCGGGACTCGACGGTCGGGGGAGTGCCGGGAGCGATCATCGGCGGCCTGATCGCGACCGTCTCGATGATCGTCCCCGCCGCGTCGCTGATGTACGTCGTCACGCTGTTCTGGCAGAAGGCGCAGAAATCGAAGTGGCGGGTCGCCGTCGAGAAGGGTTTCGCGCCGCTGACGGTCGGCCTGATCATGGCGACGTCGCTGGTGATGAGCCGGGCCGCCGACCACGACTGGCGGGCCTACCTGCTGACCGCGATCTGCACAGTCGATCTTCGTCGTCACCAAGGTCAACCCGCTGATCGTCGTCGCCGCGGCCGGCGTGATCGGATACTTCGGCATCGTCTGACACGCCGGGGAAGCCGTTGACCTCATCCATTGTTGAGGTTTTACGGTGAATTCATGAGCATCGAGACGGTTGCCCGGCAGACCCTGTACCGGCAGACCCATGCGCGCGGCGGTGATCTGCGCTCGCTGGCCAACCGCGCGCTGCTCGGCCGGATCTGGCGCTTCGCCGGCCGCCACCACCGGCGGCTGCGCGCATTCGTGCTGGTCAGCGTCGTCAGCGCGTTGTCGCCGTCGCGACGCCCTGTACTCGCCGGCAAGGTGGTCGACCAGATCGTCGGCGGCGGCGACGCCGGCCGTGGTTGTCGGGCTGGCCGTCGTCATCGCCGCTGGTGGCGCTCGCCGAGAGCCGCCGTCTCGCTGGGCACCCGATGGCTGTCGTCGAATATCGGCGAGGGGCTGATCCTCGACCTGCGCACCGCCGTGTTCGACCACGTGCAGCGATGCCGGTCGCGTTCTTCACCCGCACCCGCACCGGCGCGTTGGTCAGCCGCCTCGGCAACGACGTGATGGGCGCGCAGCGCGCCTTCTCCGACACGCTGTCCGGCGTCGTGTCCAACCTCGTCACACTGACGCTGACGCTTGCGGTGATGCTCTCGATCTCATGGCAGATCACGTTGCTGTCGCTGGTGTTGATGCCGCTGTTCGTGCTGCCCGCCCGCCGCATCGGCGCGACCATGGCGCGGCTGTCGCGCGAGGCCGCGATCCACAACGCGACGATGAACACCCAGATGACCGAACGGTTCTCGGCGCCCGGGCGCGACGTTGGTCAAGCTCTTCGGCAACCCGGCCGGCGAGTCGCGCGAGTTCGAGGTGCGGGCGGGCCGCGTCCGCGACATCGGGGTGAGGACCGCGATGCTGCAGTCGGTCTTCATGAACTCGCTGACGCTGATGTCGGCGTTGGCGCTGGCGCTCGTGTACGGCCTCGGTGGCGTGCTGGCCATCGGTGGGCATCTGCAGGCCGGCGCCATCGTGTCGCTGGCGCTGCTGCTCACCCGGCTCTATGCGCCGCTGACGGCGTTGGCCAACGCGCACGTCGAGATCGCCTCTGCGCTGGTGAGTTTCGATCGCGTCTTCGAGGTGCTCGACCTCGAGCCGCTGATCCAGGAGACGCCCGACGCGGTCGATGTTCCGGAGGGACCGGTCGCCGTCGAGTTCGACGACGTGCGGTTCTCGTACCCGTCGGCCGACAAGGTCTCGCTGGCCTCGTTGGAGGAGGTCGCCGAGCTTGACGACCGTGGCGGAGAGGAAGTGCTGCACGGCATCTCGTTCACCGCGCGGCCGGGTCAGATGGTGGCGCTGGTCGGCTCGTCCGGTGCGGGCAAGTCGACGATCGCGTCGCTGTTGGCCCGCCTCTACGACGTCGACTCCGGCGCGGTGACGCTGGGCGGCGTCGACGTTCGCGACGTGACCTTCGCGTCGCTGAAGGAGACCGTCGGAATGGTCACCCAGGACGGCCACCTCTTCCACGAGACGATCGCCTCGAACCTGCGCCTGGCCGCACCGAAGGCGACCGACGAACAGCTGTGGGAAGCGCTCGACCGCGCCCGGCTCGTCCGACGTCGTCGCCGCGATGCCCGACGGGCTCGACACCGTGGTCGGCGAGCGCGGCTACCGGCTGTCCGGCGGGCAGCGGCAACGGCTGACCATCGCCCGCCTGCTGCTCGGCCGTTCGCGGGTCGTCGTGCTCGACGAGGCCACCGCATCGCTCGACTCGGCATCGGAAGCCGCAGTTGCAGCAGGCGCTCACCGAGGCGCTGTCCGGACGGACGTCGATCGTGATCGCCCACCGGCTGTCGACGGTGCGCGCCGCCGACCTGATCCTCGTCGTCGAGGACGGCCGCATCGTCGAGCGCGGCACGCACGCCGAACTGCTCGCCCGCGGTGCGCGGTACGCCGAGCTGTACGAGACGCAGTTCGGCGACCAGGAGGACGCCCGGAAAGACGGAGCTCGCTGCATGAGGTTAACCGGTTGCCGCTCATGGGAAGATGTACTAAGTGGTTGACCCAATTCCGCACGCGCTGCGCTCAGAGCCGGCGATCGCACCGCCACCGAAGCACCGACGTTCCAGTTCGGATCTGTGGCGGATGCTGCCGTACCTGATGCCGTACCGGGTGCGGTGGATCTCGATGATCGTCGTCGCGATCACCAGCCTGGTGGCCACCGTCGCGATCCCGTTGATGACCAAGGCCGTCATCGACGGGCCGGTGCGCCACCAGGACCAGCAAGGGCTGTGGCTGCTCGGCGCCGCCGCGATGGGCGTCGGCATCTCGGAGGCGGTGCTGTGGTTCATCCGCCGCTGGCTGGTGTCGCGCGCGACGATGGGCGTCGAGGCCGACATCCGCAAGGACCTCTACG
Source organism: uncultured Actinomycetota bacterium (assembly GCA_963793055.1). Classification (GTDB taxonomy): domain Bacteria; phylum Actinomycetota; class Actinomycetes; order Mycobacteriales; family Mycobacteriaceae; genus Mycobacterium. The sequence goes on from CAWBYS010000011.1 coordinate 168,960, forward strand.
CGCGGCTGCAGATCCTGCCGATGTCGTTCCACGGCCGCTGGCAGTCCGGTCAGCTGCTGTCACGAATCATGAACGACCTGAACACGATTCGCCGGTTCATGTCCTTCGGCTTGATCTTCCTGATCCTCAACGGCCTGCAGATCGCCGTGGTGACCGCGATCCTGCTCGCGATGTACTGGCCGCTGGGTGTGGTGGTGCTGGTGTCGATCGTGCCGATCACGCTCACCGTGCTGCACTTCCAGCGCGAGTACACCCGGCTGTCGCGGCTGGCGCAGGACCAGTCCGGCCACGTCGCCACGCACGTCGAGGAGTCCGCGCTGGGACTGCGGGTGGTGAAGTCGTTCGGCCGCGAGCGCTACGTCTACGACCGGTTCGACGAACAGCTCACCAATCTCTACGACACCCAGGTCAGCAGGGTCACGGTGTCCGCGAAGTTCTGGACTCTGCTCGAGGTCATCCCGAACCTGACGCTGATCGTGGTGCTCGGCTTCGGCGCCTACGCCGCCGGCCACGGCTACGTCACCATGGGCACGCTGGTCGCGTTCATCACGATGATGCTGTCGCTGGTGTGGCCGATCGCGTCGCTGGGCTTCCTGCTGTCGATGACGCAGGAGTCGTTCACCGCCGCCAACCGGATCGCCGAGATCTTCGACGCGCCACGCGAAATCACCGACGGCCCTACCGACAAGACGCCGCCCGGCGGCAGGCTGGAACTCGTCGACGTCGGCTTCCGTTTCCCTGACTCCGACACCTGGGCACTGCGTCACGTCACCGCGACCGTCGAGCCGGGCGAGACGATGGCGCTCGTCGGCTCGACGGGTTCGGGCAAGTCGGTACTGGCCGCGCTGCTGTCGCGGCTCTACGACGTCACCGAGGGCGAGATCCGCATCGACGGCCGCGACATCCGCGAACTCACGCTGCCCGCGCTGCGAGGCGCGGTGGCCACCGCCTTCGAGGACCCGACGCTGTTCTCCATGTCGGTGGCCGAGAACCTGCAGCTGGGCCGGCCGGACGCCACCGACGAACAGCTTGCCGAGGCCATCGAGGTGGCCGCCGCGCAGTTCGTCTACGACCTGCCGTTCGGGCTCGACACCAGGATCGGCGAGCAGGGCATGAGCCTGTCCGGCGGTCAGCGGCAACGGCTGTCGCTGGCGCGGGCCATTCTGGCGGCGCCCAAGATCCTGGTGCTCGACGACACCCTCTCCGCGCTCGACGTGCACACCGAGGCCGTCGTCGAGGAGGCGCTGCGCCGCGTGCTGCACGCGGTGACCGGCATCGTGGTCGCACACCGCGCATCGACGGTGCTGCTCGCCGACAAGGTGGCGCTGCTCGACAGGGTCGAGGGGGCAGGCACCATCACCCACATCGGCACGCATGCCCAGCTGCTGGCCACCGTCCCGCAATACCGCTACCTGCTGGCCGCCGACGACGAACTCGACGACGGCTGCGAACGCGTCTGCGATTGGGAGGACGACGAGGACCGCAGCCGGTTGGAGCACGTCGTCGAAGAGCGTGAATCCCGTTATGTCACGTCGGAGGCCGAACGCCGATGACGACCGGACACGAAGAATGGCGCGGCCGATTCGACGAGGACGACACCGACGACCTGCCGATCGACGAGAACGTGCCGCGGCGTCGCGAGGCGCGGGCGCTGCTGGGCTCGTTGCTGCGACCCTACCGCGGCACGTCGCGCTGCTGGCCCTCGTCGTGGTGGTGGAAAACGTTGCGCGGCTGTCGGTTCCGATCCTCGTCCAGCGCGGCATCGACCACGGCATCCCGCCGATCATCGACGGCGGGTCGGCGCACACGCTGCTGGTGATCGTCGGCGTGCTGTGCGCGGTGGTGGTCGTCCAGGCCACCAGCCGGATGTTCTTCCTGCGGCGGTCCGGCCGGATCGGACAGAAGGTGCTGCTGGAGTTGCGGCGACGGGTGTTCCGCCACTTCCAGCGCCTCGACATCGCGTTCCACGAGCGCTACACATCGGGCCGGGTGGTGAGCCGGTCCACCAACGACGTCGAGGCCATCCAGGACATGCTGGAAACCGGCTTCGACAGCCTGATCACCGCGGCGCTGACGCTTTTCGGCACCGCGATCCTGCTCGATACGCTCTGGACTGTGCGGCTGGGGCTGATGTGCCTGGCCGGCTTCCCGATCCTGGTCGCGCTGGTGTGGTGGTTCCGCACCGAGTCGGCGAAGACCTACCGCAAGGTGCGCGAGAGCGCCGCGCTGGTGATCGTGCAGTTCGTCGAGACCATGACCGGCATCAAGGCGGTGCAGGCGTATCGCCGCGAGCCGCGCAACCAGGAGATCTTCGACAGACATCGCCGACGAGTACCGCGAGATCAACGAGAAGACGTTCCGGTTGCTCGCGGTCTTCATGCCCGGCGTCAAGCTGGTCGGCAACATCACCACCGGCGTGGTGCTGCTCTACGGCGGCTACCGGGTGCTGCACGGCAGATGACGATCGGCACGCTCGCGGCGTTCCTGCTCTACCTGCGGATGTTCTTCGAGCCGATGCAGGAGATCTCGCAGTTCTTCAACACCTTCCAGTCCGCGTCGTCGGCGCTGGAGAAACTGGCCGGTGTGCTGGCCAACGAATCGGGCATCAAGGATCCCGCACGGCCGGTCACTCTCGAGAAGGTGCGCGGCGAGATTCTGTTCGACGACGTGGAGTTCTCCTACGTCCCGGGCCGTCCCGTGCTGCCGGGCCTGACCCTGGACGTGCCCGCCGGACAGACCGTCGCGCTGGTGGGAACGACCGGTGCGGGCAAGACGACGATCGCGAAACTCATTGCGCGGTTCTATGATCCGACGTCGGGATCGGTGACGCTGGACGGCGTCGACCTGCGCGACATCACACAGAGCGAGTTGCGCCGCCACGTCGTGATGGTCACGCAGGAGAACTTCATGTTCGACGGCACCGTCGCCGACAACATTCGCTTCGGGCGCCCGGACGCCTCCGACGACGAGGTCGCTGCGGCCGCCGCCGCGGTGGGCGCGGACCGCTTCATCGAGGCGCTGCCCGACGGGTACGACACCGACGTCGCCAAGCGTGGTGGCCGACTGTCGGCAGGGCAGCGCCAGCTCGTCGCGTTCGCACGCGCGTTCCTCGCCGACCCCGCGGTGCTGATCCTCGACGAGGCGACGTCATCGCTGGACATCCCCAGCGAGCGAATGGTGCAACGCGCGCTGAAGACGGTGCTCGCCGACCGCACCGCGCTGGTGATCGCGCACCGGCTGTCCACCGTGCAGATCGCCGACCGCGTGCTGGTGCTCGAGCACGGCCGCATCGTCGAGGACGGTGCACCCGACGAACTCATCGGCCGCACTGACGGCCACTATGCGGCATTGCATCGCGCATGGGCCGATTCGCTGGCTTAGCCGATGGACCCCTCGAGCCGATCGAATGCAATCACGCAGGCCGCTTCTCGCACAACCCCTGCGTGAGTTCATTAGGAGCGCATGTCAGGCCTCCATGTCAGCATTCGGGACATGGGAGAGGTCTTTATTGGCAGTGAAGCCCTGTCGGCAGGTGCGGTGACCCGGCACGAGTTGCAGCGCTGGAATCAGCGGCTCTATCCCGATGTCTACATGCCCAAGGGGCGCCAGCCGTCGCTGCGCGAACGAACGATCGGTGCGTGGTTGTGGTCGCGCAGGCGAGCAGTCGTGGCGGGAGTCGCCGCCTCGGCATTGCACGGCGCTCCGTGGGTCGACGATGACGTCCCGATCGAATTGGTCTGGCACAACGGTCGACCACCGCGGGGTCTGCATGTGCGCAACGACACCCTCGCCGCGGACGAGGTGACGCACGCGGTGCGTCTGCCGGTGACGACGATTCCGCGCACCGCCTTCGATCTCGGACGCCTGCTGCCCCGCAACGAAGCGCTGGCGCGGCTCGACGCGCTGATGTGGTCAAGGTCTTTCGACCCAGCCGAGGTTATGAAGATCGCCGAAAAGCATCCGCGGGCAACGGGACTGGACCGACTTAGGATGGTGCTGCCGCTTATCGACGGAGGTGCCGCATCGCCGAGGGAAACGTGGCTTCGCGTCGTCGTCATTGACGCCGGATATCGGATTCCGACGACTCAGATTCCGGTCGTCGATGAAGGAGGTTTGATCGGCATCGTTGATATGGGTTGGGAGGACCTCCGAATCGCGCTCGAGTATGACGGTGACCACCATCGCAAGGATCGAAAACAGTACGTCAAAGACCAGCGCCGACTTCGCAGGCTGGAAGCGGCCGGCTGGATCGTCATTCGCGTGATCGCCGAGGACCACGCTTCTGATGTACTTCGCCGATTGGAAGCAGCGTTCCGGCGTCGCGGTGTTCACCTTCAGCGCTTAGCCGGCTGACGTGAGCAGCGTTTCCAGCTTGTCGTTGATGGCGGGCAGCTGAGAGTTCAGCACCGAGATGATCTTCTCTCGCGCCCGCTCGCTGACGCGCCATGGACACATGGTGCAGGACGTTGAGCCGAGCGTCGTCGACCCAGGCCATCATGTCGGGGTCGGAGAACCACTGCAGCTGGTTCTTGTTGAACGCCAGCATCATTCGCAGCCAGTCGGCCGGCTCGCGGGGATAGGGCACCGGGCCACAGAACGCGTTTCTGGTGTCGTCGTCGGGATACGTCGCTTCGACGTGCCCGATCACCGCCGCGCTGAACGCGGGTTGGCAGGTGCGTACGGCCTGCAGCGAAATGTGCCGGCCGTCGAACACCGTCGCCGGTTCTCGATGGGCGAAACCGTCTGCGCGTGCAGTCGATGTAGAGCAGCCGATCCGTCGATGTCTCTGGTGCCGCCCTCGAGGGTGATGCGGCCCGGCTCGATCGAGGTGACGTGGCCCATCCGCACCACGTCGCTCGATGCGCCGCAGCTCGGTCGAGTTCGGCCTGCGAAAGGATCGCGCACCGGTACATCGTCGGATCGACCGAGGTGTCGATGCGCATCAGGCAGCCCTTGGCTCTCCAGCCGGTCGAACAGGTCGGCGAGCGACTCGGCCTCGAGCGACCGACGGCGAGCTGGTTGGAGAAGTCGCGCAGCACCCGCTTGGCGAACTGCGAGCCGGGCTGAATCGCGGCGCGGTCGAGGATCCACGAGTCGCGGGGCTTGATCCACGTCAACCGCTCCGGCGCGATGCCGTGCTCGCAGCAGCCACAGGCACGCGTCCATCGCGGTCTTGCCCGCGCCGACGATCACGTAGCGGTCCTGCGCGTCGCGGATCCGCGGCAAGCTCGTTGGGCGGCACGCAGTCGACGCCGGCGACGGCGTACGGCGGTCGGCGCATCGACGGCACGACGATCTCCACGTGGCTGGTGACGACGCGACGCGCCGTCACCCCGATCTCGTCGCCGCCCAGCGTCCGGATCCGGCCGTCGCCTAGGTATTCGCTCATCGGCAGATACGTGACCCGGCCGGTGGGCAGCAGGTGCTGCCGCATCACCGCGTCGAAGTACGCGCACACCTCGGCGCCGCTGGCCAATTCGTAGTAGCCCGCGTTCAGGCCGCCATGGTCGATGGTGTCGCTGCCGAGATTGGCGCGAGTTCACGCCGTAGTACGCCGACGGCTGATGCAGCCGCACGAACGGATAAGCCGTCGTCCAGTGCCCGCCGGGCTGATCGTTGCGGTCGACGATCGACGACTGTGGCGTCGGACTCGCTGACCAACGCGTCGGTGAACGCGAGGCCCATCGCGCCCGCGCCGACCACCAGGTAGTCGGCCTCGATCGTCCGCCCCATCTATCGCACGGTAGCGAAGAAGGTGGCGACGTCATCGACGTAGAGGTCAGGCTGCTCGAACGCCGCGAAGTGCCCGCCGCGCGGCATCGTCGTCCAGTGGGTGATGTTGTAGCCGGCCTCGCACCAACTGCGCGGCGCCTGCAGGATCTCCTTCGGGAACGAGGCGACGCCGGTCGGCAGTTCGACGCGCCCGGTCACCGCCGAAGGCGCTGAAGCTCTCCCAGTACAGCCGCGCCGACGACGCGCCCGACGCGGTCAGCCAGTAGAGCATCACGTTGTCGAGCAGCTCGTCTCTGCGTCAGTGCGTTCTCCGGATGGCCGTCGCAGTCCGTCCACGACCAGAACTTCTCGACGATCCACGCCAGCTGCCCGACCGGGCGAGTCGACCAGTCCGTAGCCGAGCGTCTGCGGCCGGGTCGACTGCTGCTTGGCGTAGGCCGTTGTCCCACTTTCGGTAGTAGTCCATCCGCCTCGAGCGCCCGCTTCTCCTCTCGGTCGGGTTGTCCAACGGTCCCGGGGGAGCGCCGAGCGGCATGTTGAGGTGGATCGCCGCGCAGCGCCGAGTCGCCGCCGGGGCGGCTCCGGCGTCCGATGTCGCCGCCGGGGCGGCTCCGGGTCGATGTGCGGGGACGGCTCCGGCGGCCGCCGTTGCGGCCGATCTGGGTGGTGACCGCGGCGCCCCAGTCACCGCCCTGCGCGCCGTACCGCTCATAGCCCAGCGTGCCCATCAGCGTCTCCCACGCCGCCGCGATCTTCTCGACGCCCCAGCCGGTGCGGGTCGGCTTGCCGGAGAAGCCGTAGCCCGGCAGCGACGGACACACGACGTCGAATCCGCGCTCGGTCAACGGCTCGATCACCTTGTGGAATTCGACGATCGATCCCGGCCAGCCGTGCGTGATCAGCAGCGGAAACGCGTCGTCGCGCCCTGATCGCTGGTGGATGAAATGGATGTCGAGCCCATCGATCTCGGTGGTGAAGTGGTCGAAGCGATTCAAGGCTTCTTCGCGGGCGCGCCAGTCGTAGCTGTTGGCCCAGTAGTCGGCCAGCTCGCGGGTGTAGGCCAGCGGAATGCCCTGGCTCCAGTCGTCGACGCATTCGGCCTCGGGCCATCGCGTCTGAACCAACCGCGCCCGTCAGATCGTCGAGATCAGCGTCGGTAATTGCGATGCGGAAGGGATTGATCGAAGCCATGACCCGGATCCTCTCAAATGGACATGTCGATGCTCCGCACCGGAGCACGATGGTCAACCATGCGGTCATATGACGCGGGCCCGACGGACGCCCCGATCCTCGAGGAGACGATCGGAGCGAATTTCGAAGCGCACCGTGCAGGCGTATCCCGACAATGACGCGCTCGTTGACATGGCAAGCAGTCGCCGGTTGTCCTACCGCGAACTCAACGACGAAATCGACCTCGTCGCACGGGGTCTCATGGCGCTGGGCATCGAGACGGGCGAGCGCGTCGGTATCTGGTCGCCGAACTGTGTCGAGTGGGTGGTCGTGCAGTACGCGACCGCGAAGATCGGCGCCATTCTGGTCAACATCAACCCCGCCTACCGGACGCATGAACTCGCCTATGTGCTGAAGCAGTCCGGCATCCGCACCCTCATCTCGGCCACGGAGTTCAAGGGCTCCGACTACGTGGGGATGGTCGACGAGGTCCGGGCGGAAGCGCCCGACCTACGCGAGGTGGTGTTCCTCGGCACCGACGACTGGGAGGCGCTGCAAACGCCGGGCCGAGCGTAACGACGCCCGGCGCCCTACGGGGCAGGACGGCGACGCTGGACAACAATCAACCGATCAACATTCAATACACCTCGGGCACAACGGGTTTCCCGAAAGGTGCGACGCTGTCGCACCGCAACATCCTCAACAACGGCTATTTCACCACCGAGCTCATCAATTTCGGGCCTGAAGACAGGCTGTGCATACCGGTGCCGTTCTACCACTGCTTCGGCATGGTGATGGGCAACCTCGGCTGTACCAGCCACGGCGCCACAATCGTCATCCCCGCACCGGCTTTCGATTCGGCGCTGACGCTGGATGCCATCGAAAAGGAGAGCTGCACAGCGGTTTACGGCGTGCCGACGATGTTCATCGCCATGCTCGGCTGCCCGGATCTCGCCACTCGCGACATGTCGTCGTTGCGGACCGGCGTCATGGCGGGTTCGGTGTGTCCCGTCGAGGTCATGAAGCGGTGCATCAACGACATGAACATGACCGAGCTGGCCATCGCCTACGGGATGACCGAAACGTCACCGGTGTCCTGCCAGACGCTCATCGACGACGACTTGGAGCGGCGTACCGGCTCGATCGGCCGCGCCCATCCGCACGTGGAGATCAAGATCGTCGATCCCGCCAGCGGCGACATCGTCGAGCGCGGCAGCCCAGGCGAGTTCTGCACGCGCGGCTACTCGGTGATGCTCGGCTACTGGCGAGACGAGGAAAAGACGCGTGAGGCGATCGACGAGGACGGCTGGATGCACACCGGCGACCTGGCGATCATGCGCGAGGACGGCTACTGCAATGTCGTCGGGCGCATCAAGGACATGGTGATCCGCGGCGGCGAGAACATCTACCCCCGCGAGATCGAGGAGTTCCTCTACACCCATCCCGACGTCGAGGACGCCCAAGTCATCGGCGTCCCCGACGCCAAGTACGGCGAGGAACTCTGCGCCTGGATCCGGATGAAGCCAGGCCGGGCCACGCTCGACGCACAGGCGGTCCGCCAATTCGCCACCGGAAAGATGGCGCACTACAAGATCCCGCGGTACGTCCGCGTGGTCGACGAGTTCCCGATGACCATCACCGGCAAGGTCCGAAAAGTCGAGATGCGCGCCGAGACGGTTAAATTCTTGGGCCTCGAAGTTTCGGATCGGTGACACAAAACGCCGACTTCTCCGGTCATAACTAGCGTGATATCGATCGGAGAACTCAGCGTCATCGGACGGCGGGCGTGCGCCGCGCTCGCCGCGATCTCGGCGGGTCTGCACCTGGCGATGCTGGGCCATGCGGCCAATGTCGTCGCCGCGGCACTGCTGGCCGTGATGATCACGGCCTGCCTCTACTGCGCACGCGAGCTCTGGCGGGACGGTACGGAACGGGCCTGGGCAGTCGTCGCACTGATGAACCTGGCCATGATCGCGCTCCATCTGCCGGCGCCCGCTCATCATCACGCCACCGCTGCGGCGCCCGCACAGTCGAGCCTGATGGCGCTCGCCACCGCGGTGGCGTTCGTGGAGGTGCTGGCTGCCACAGCGGTGCTGTGCGGCAAGACGCGCGGCCGGACGGCTCAGCTCAGCCGTACACCAGACCGCTGAGCCGCCGGGCCAGCGCCAGTTGCACCGACGGCACCCGCCCCACCACACTGAACGCGGCGTTACGGATCGGCCGAAGCGCACGCGGCAAGGTTGCCAGCCGCGTCAGCCGATCGGTCATCACGACCACGTTCTTGGCGATCGGTCGCCGCGTCGCGCTGTACTCGTCGAGCATCGATTCCGGCGCGCCGGTCAGGATGGCGGCGAGCGCCTCGGCTAAAGCGATGCCGTCCTGGATGCCCAGGTTCATGCCCTGGCCGCCGGCGGGGCTGTGCACATGGGCCGCGTCGCCCGCGAGCAGCAGCCGTCCTGCGCGGTAGGTGTCGGCGACGCGGTGGTGGATCCGGAAGCGGGATCCCCAGACGAGGTCGGTGACGACCATGCGCCCGGCGCCGACGCGCGCATCCAGGATCTGCTGAACGAACGCTGCCGAAGGGCTTTCCGGCGCGTCGTCGACCGGCGCGACGATCCGGTAGATGTCGTCGGGCAGCGGCGCCACCACGGTCAGGCCGGCCCTCGCCCAGAACAGGATGACCTCGTCGGCGGGGGCGTCGCCCGTCAGACGTACGTCGGCCAACGTGAACGACTCCGCGTATTCACCGCCCTGGAAGCCGATACCGGCCTGCTCGCGCACGACGCTGTTGATGCCGTCGGCGCCCACGGCGTAGCGCGCCCGGATGACGGCGCCGTCGTCGAGGGTGGCCGTCACACCGTCGGCGCCCTGGACCACAGAGGTCACGGTCCTGGGTCGCAGCACGCTGCCGCCGAGTTCCACCAGCCGCTCCAGCAGCAGCCGCTCGGTGGTCGACTGCGGGACCATCAGCGAGTACGGATACTCCGTCGGCAGACCGCTGAAGTCGATCGGAATCAAGGTGCGGCCGCGGTCGCGGATCGAGAACCGCGGCGCCTGCACGCCCTCCTTCACCAGCCGCCGGGCCACATCGAGACCCTCGAGAACCTCCAGCGTGCGTGCGTTCACCACCGCGGCGCGCGAGGTGTTCGCACCCGCGGCCTGCCGGTCCACTACAAGGGTCGAGATCCCGCGGTCCAGCAGCGACGCGGCGAGCGTGAGCCCGGTCGGGCCTGCCCCGATGACCAGGACATCGGTGTCGTAGGCGTCAAACATGTGCGTCTCCTTTCCTCCGTCGGCGTGATGCCAACACTTGTTGGCATCAACTATGCGCCTGGGCTTGCGGCGTTGTCAACAGTTGTTGGCATACACTTGTTGGCATGCGCAGATCGTCGGAACAGACCAAGGCGGTGATCCTGGCCGCGGCCCGGGATCGGTTCGCGAAATCGGGGTTCGAACGGGCCACCATCCGGGCCATCGCAGCGGACGCGAACATCGACCCGTCGATGGTGATGAGGTACTTCGGCAACAAGGATCAACTGTTCGCCGCGGCCGCGGACTTCGATCTGCACATACCTGATCTGTCCGACGTCGACCGCGACGAGCTGGGTGCGCGCCTGGTCGACCACTTCGTCAACCGGTGGGAGCGTGACGAGGTGCTGATCGTGCTGTTGCGGTCGAGCGCCACCAATGCCGAAGCGGCGCAACGGATGCGGGTCATGTTCGCAAGCCAGCTGCTGCCGGCCATCGCAACCATCAACCCCGTCGAACCCGAACGACGAGCGGGCCTGGTGGCCACGCAGATGCTGGGCCTGGCGCTGTGCCGCTATGTGTTGCAGTTACCGCCGATCGTCGGAATGTCGCGCGACGAGACGGTGGCCTGGCTGGGACCGACGATCCAGCGCTATCTCACTGGATAGGAAATTCTTCCTTCTCGGGACGTGGAATCTGGCTTGCCGGCGATTACAACGGCACCCCTCTGAACAGCATGCTTTCTCTCAACAGCCCGCGCCAAACCCACCGAGAGGAACCATCATGACCAACTCCACCACCCGCAAGCTGACCCGCTTCCAGTACGCCGCGACGCTGCTCGGCGCTCTGGCCTTCGTCGCCCTGGCCCCGACCGCGACCGCGTATGCCACCGACAACGACCCCACCGGCCCGAGCGGCGGATGCCACTACACCGACGCCGACGGTTACGACATCCCGATCGACGAAGGCCAGGACGTGTTCGTCGACGGCAAGATCGTCTCCTGCCGCGGCGGATCGATCGTCGTCACCACCGCGCCGAAGGCCAACGCCGGCAGTGTGCACATCGACCCCAACGGGTCGGTCCTGACTCAGACGCCCAAGAAGGCGCCTGTGCTCAACCGCAACGTGCCAATCGCGACCGCCATCAACTGAACCTCTAACCAATCAGTCGGCCCGCCACCATCGAGGGTGGCGGGCCGAACTGTATGTCAGAGCGCCCTAAATAATGGGCGGTGATGTGGACCCCGACGCTCATCCTGATCGCCGCCACGACGCTGACGGCCTGCGCCCTGCTCGGCGGCGGACTGTACGAAGTCCTCGTCGTCGACCCCGCGTGGCCCAAGCGACCGGGCATCATCCAGCCGCATAACGGCGGCATCTCCCGGCGCCGGTTCTGGATACCGGCTCACACCGTGTTCGAGGTGCTGCTGATCGCCGCGCTCATCACCGCGTCGGGTGACGCGAACGTGCGCATCGCGCTCTGGGTGGCGCTGATCAGCCACGCCGTGATGCGGGTGTGGTCACTGGTCGACTTCGTGCCCAAGGCGGTCGGGTTCGAGAAGGCCGATCCCGCCGCCGTCGACGAGGCGGCCGCGGTGGCGTGGACCCGGCGCAGCCTGTTGCGACTGCCACTGGACCTGATCACATGTGTGGCGATGCTCGCGGCGTTGGCCGTAGGCGGCTAGGCCTCGATCTCGCCGGCGATCCTGCGCTCGATGCTGGCCCGGGTGATCGCGGGCAGCACGATGAGCCCGTCGAGTTCCCGCTGCGCACGCCCGTATGCACTCTTGCGCTCTTCGTTCGTCGCGCCGACGTCGGACGCCAGCCGCAGCAGGTGCTGTGCCCGCTCGATGCGTTCCTGTGCCTCGGTCGAGAAGTCGCTGCGGCGCCTGCGAACGGCTTCGGTCTCGGCAACGTCGAACGCGCTGACGTACTCGTGCACCGCGTCGCGGTATTCGAGCTGAGCGGCGCGGTCACCGAGGATGTCGTCGACGGTGTCCGGCCGCAGCAGGTCCGCGTGGCTCCTGGCCTTGTGGAACTCGATGGTGAGCGGATCGCGCATATCGGTCATCAGCGGGAAGTCCAGCAGCTTGGCGATGTCGATCTCGTAGTCCAGCCACCGGGCGTCGGTATCGTCGTGACGCTTGAGCACCTTCGTCATCTCGCGGCGGTTGGCGGCCGCGTTGCTCTGCGTGCGACCCGACGCCGCCGCGAGTGCGACCTTGGTCTCCTGCTTGATGCGATACCGCTCGAGCCGGCGCGCAGCCCGACGCTCATTGGCGGCTGCGACGGCCCTGACCGCGCCGCCGACCGCGCCCATGAACGGGAAGATCAGCCACCAGAAGTGGCCCGCGAATTCGGTGAGAGGTGCCACCATCCCAGGATGCCACCGCCGTCAGAGTCCGATCCGCCGGTAACGCTCCAAGCGAACAGGCAGCCGCTCGGCGTCGGACATCCCACGCAGCGTGTGCAGTTCGTTGGCGATCGTGGCCGACAGCCGCGCGGTAAACGCCATAGGTTCGTCCGCGGCGTCGGGCAGCTCGGGCACGATCGCGTCGACGATGCCGTTGCGCAGCAGATCGGCTGACCGGATCCCTTGCGCCTCAGCCAATTCCGGGGCGTGGGCGACGTCGCGGAACACGATCGCGCTGGCGCCCTCCGGCGGCAGCGGCGCCAGCCAGCCGTGCAGCGCCGCCAGTACGCGGTCGGCGGGCACCATCGCCAGCGCGGGTCCGCCGCTGCCCTGGCCGAGCAGCACCGACACCGTCGGGGTGTCCAGCGTGACGAGGTCGGCCAGGCAGCGGGCGATCTCGCCGGCCAGTCCACCCTGCTCGGCCTCGACCGTCAGCGCAGGCCCGGCGGTGTCGATGACGAGCACCAACGGCAGTTTCAGTCCGGCGGCGAGGGCCATGCCGCGGCGCGCCTCGCGCAACGCCGCCGGGCCGACCATCCCGCCGACGATGCGTTCCTGCCCGAGCACCACCGCGGGTTGGCCCCCGAACCTGGCCAGTGCCAGCACCGTCGTCGCGGCCTCGCCTCTGCCGGTTCCCGACAGCAGCACCCGCTCTGTCGTGCCGTACTTCAGGAGATAGCCGACTCCGGGACGGTCCGGCCGGCGCGACGCCTCGACCGACTGCCACGCGGGGACATCCGGAAGCGGCTCGGCCGTGGGTGGCGGCGGCGCCGCTTCGGGGGCGTCGGCGACCACCTTCAGCGTGCGGTCCAGCGTGGAACGCAACGCCTCCAACGGAACCACTCCGTCGATGACGCCGTGCCGCTGCAGGTTCTCGGCCGTCTGGATGCCGGCCGGGAACGGCTCGCCGTAGAGATGCTCGTAGACGCGGGGGCCGAGAAAGCCGATCAGCGCGCCGGGTTCGGCCGCGGTGACGTGGCCCAGCGAACCCCACGATGCGAACACCCCACCCGTGGTCGGATGGCGTAGGTACACGAGATACGGCAGGTGCGCCCGCTTGTGCAGTTCAACGGCGGCGGCGATCTTGACCATCTGCAGGAACGCGACGGTGCCCTCCTGCATGCGCGTCCCGCCCGAACTGGGCGACGCCAGCAGCGGCAAGCCCTCGGCGGTGGCGCGCTGCACCGCAGCGGTGATCCGCTCGGCCGCGGCTACGCCGATCGAGCCGGCCATGAAGTCGAACTCGCACGCGATGATCGCGACCCGTCGGCCGAACACGGTGCCCTCGCCCGTCAGCACGGACTCGTCGAGGCCCGTCCTGGCCGCGGCACCGGCGAGCTCGCGGCGATACTCGTCGCTGGCCGCGACGGTCAATGGCGTGCTGTCCCAGCTGCGAAAAGACCCGTCGTCCAGCACGGCGTCGCGGAGTGCGAGGGCACCGATCCGGCTCACACTTCGAAAGGCTAATAGGGTGCAGGTTGCCTACGTCCGCCAGTTTCCCAACACGCGTGCCACGGGAACGACTGTCGTCCAACGGCGGCAGGCTGATCTACGCGATGTAGCGGAGTCGGGAACATGTCGATAGGCAATGAGACGCTGTGCTCGAAATGTCTCGGTACACCACATTCCGCTACTGCCTCGATCCGACGGATGAGCAGCGGCGCCTGCTCACTCGTCACGCTGGCGCCGCAAGGTTTGCCTTCAATCAGTGTCTGCGCCTCACGAAGAACGCCTTGACAGCTCGACAGATGGATCCCTCTGCCGACGTCCCCTGGACAGGATTCGATCTCATTAATGCGTTCAACTCCTGGAAGAAGTCATCGGATGCTGGCCGGGTGTTCGCCGTCGGCGAGGATGGTCTGCCCGAGATCATGGTGACCGGCCTGGCTTGGCGCAACGCGGTGTGCCAACAGGTATTCGAAGAAGCAGCCATGGATTGCGGCCGCGCGTTGGCCGCCTGGCGAGATTCTCGCAGAGGTACGCGAAAGGGTCCGCGCGTTGGATTTCCGCGCTTCAAGAGAAAAGGATGGGACGAGGCAGACATTCCGATTACGAAATAAGCAAGTAAAGGACCGTCGACCCGCGATCCGTATCGGCAACGACAATTCGCCACGCTCTGTCACGCTGCCCGGCATCGGGTGCGTCCGCGTACACAACGACACCCGCGCGCTGAGGCGGATGGTGGCGAAAGGGCGGGCTCGAGTGCTGTATGCAACAGTCGGCAACCGAGCTGGGCGGTGGTTCATTTCCCTGAATGTAGAGGCAGCCGACCTTCACCACGTCCGGCGCGGTCCAAGCCACCCAGGGAGTGTGCCGGGGGATGGGTCGGCGTAGATCGCGGCCTGTCTGCACTTGTCGTAGCGGCGACCGCGGACGGGACGCAGGTTATGCGAGTTGCCGATGGACCTAAGCCGCTAGTCGAAGGGGCTGAGCGAGAAAGCCGCTTAGCGAGATCGCTGTCCAGAAAGGCGAAAGGATCACGCAATCGCCTCGAAGCCGTTCGCCGTCTCGCCCGCCACCACAGTCGGGTCGCGAACGTCCGGCGCCATTTTCTGCATCAGGTATCCAACGAGCTGATCAAGGCCCACGACAAGCTCGTAATTGAAGACCTGGGAGTGGTTGGAATGATGGCGAACCATCGGCTTGCACGCTCAATTGCTGACGCCAGTTGGGGCGAGCTCGCCCGTCAATTGCGGTACAAAGCCGATTGGCGCGGCGGCCAGCTCGTTGTCGCTGACCGCTGGTATCCCTCAAGTAAGCGCTGTTCGGTATGCGGCGTGGTCAAGGCTTCATTCGGATTGACGGAACGGACATACAGCTGTTCGTGTGGGCACTCCGCTGATCGGGACTGTAACGCCGCCGCCAATCTCGCCCAGTGGGCCGCAAGCCATGTTTCCAGAACTCCGCACCCGGACCCCCAAGCAGTGGGCCGGGTTACCAACGCCCGCCGACGAGACGGTGCCAACCGGCATAAGCGTGCTGGTCAAACCGTTCCGGCAGAAGCGGGAACTGAATTTCACGCCACACTGCGACGTGAATGATGACGCCCGAGAAGGGCGGTGCCGAGCACCCGTCACACGCTGCTCGTCACGCTTTAATAGGGTGGCGGCATGATTGGTGCCACCCGCGAGGGCGACGTGCTGACCCTGGAGATGCAGCGTGCCGAGCGACGTAACGCGCTGAACGTCGAGCTCGTCGACGGCCTGCGTGAGGCCATCGAGAAGGCGTCGACCGAGGACATCCGGGCCATCGTCCTGACCGGCCAGGGGCACGTGTTCAGCTCGGGCGCCGACTTGACCGACGCGGCGGGGATGGCCGAGCAACTGCCGGACAAGGCCAAGGCGCTCAACCTCGCCATTGACGCGGCACCCGTGCCGGTCATCGGTGCGATCAACGGCCCGGCGATCGGAGCAGGCGTCATCCTCGCGATGATCTGCGATCTGCGCGTGGTGGCGCCGGATGCGTACTTCCAGTTCCCCGTCGCGAAATACGGCCTGGCGCTGGACAACTGGAGCATCCGCCGGTTGACGTCGCTGGTCGGGGCGGGCCGGGCCCGGGGCATGCTGCTCGCGGCCGAACGGCTCACCGCCGAGACCGCGCTGCACACCGGAATGGCCAACCGCATCGGCACGCTTTCCGACGCCCAGGGGTGGGCCGCGGAACTCGCCGGCTTCGCGCCGCTGGCCCTGCAGCACGCCAAGCGGGTGCTCAATGACGACGGCGCGTACGAGGACCCGTGGCCGGCACATCAGGAGATGTTCGACAAGGCGTGGGCCAGCCAGGACGTGATCGAGGCGCAGGTGGCGCGCATCGAGAAACGGCCGCCGAGGTTCCAGGGCGCCTGAGGGTGATGCGGTCAGCGCTGCGCTTCGGGTTCGGCACGGCTTCGCTGCTGGCCGGCGGGTGGGTGCTGCGCGCGCTGCATGGCGCGCCCGCCGCCTTGGGGGCGTCTCCCGCCGAGATCGAGAGGGTCGCACGGCGATCGCCGAACTTCTCCGACGGCGAGTTCGTCAACATCGACCCGGCGTCGGGCGTGAGCCTGGATCGCGAGGAACAGCGGGAGATCATCTGGGACCTCATCGGATCCCGTGGCGCGTCCCGGCCGCCCGCACCGATCCCGGTCGTCGAGCCCGTGCCCGCCGACCCCGAGTCGACGCCGCTGGCGGTGTGTTGGTTCGGGCACTCGTCGGCGCTGATCGAAGTCGACGGGTATCGGGTGCTCGCCGACCCGGTGTGGAGCAGGCGCTGCTCGCCGTCGCAGACGGTCGGCCCCGAGCGAATGCACGAGGTGCCCGTGCCGTTGGAGGCACTGGCCGCCATCGACGCCGTGATCATCAGCCACGACCACTACGACCATCTCGACATCGACACCATCGTCGGCCTCGCTCGCACGCAGCGCGCGCCGTTCGTCGTGCCTCTGGGTGTGGGCGCGCATCTGCGCAAGTGGGGGATACCGGAGAGCCGCATCGTCGAACTCGACTGGCATGAAAGCCACCGGATCGGTGATCTCACGCTGGTCTGCACGCCGGCCCGCCACTTCTCGGGGCGGCTATTCACCCGCAACACGACATTGTGGGCGTCCTGGGTGATCATCGGCCCGAAGCACCGCGCCTTCTTCGGCGGGGACACCGGCTATACCAAGAGCTTCACCGAGATCGGAGTGGACCACGGGCCGTTCGACCTCACCCTGCTGCCGATCGGCGCCTACCATCCGGCGTGGCCGGACATCCACATGAACCCGGAGGAAGCGGTCCGGGCCCACCTCGATGTGGCCGAGGCGGATTCGGGCCTGCTGGTCCCGATCCACTGGGCGACGTTCCGGCTCGCGCCGCATCCGTGGGCCGAGCCGGTGGAGCGATTGCTCAAGGCGGCCGGATCGGAGCGCGTCCAGGTGGCCGTGCCCAGGCCCGGGCAACGCGTGCACCCGGACACCGCGCCGACGGATGACCCGTGGTGGCGGCTGTAGTCGGCTAGCCTCGGCGCTGTGAAGCGCGCCTTGTCAGCTATTGCGGTCATGTTGATGTTCATGTGCGGCTGTAGCTCGCAGAGCGCGGAGCCGGACCCCGTCACCTGCGCCATCGGATTTACCACCACCGTTGGTGCCCGCGATGGCGCTGCCGGAGAACGCCGTCGACAACGCGGTCGCCAAACTCGACGGCCTCGCTGAGGACTTGATGAAGAAGTCCGGCATCCCGGGAATGGCCGTCGCGGTGGTACACGGCGGAAAAACGGTGTACGCCAAAGGTTTCGGCGTCAAGGATGTCCGAACCGGCGACAAGGTCGACGTCGACACGGTGTTCCAGCTGGCGTCCCTGTCCAAGCCGCTGACGTCGACGGTGGTAGCGCATCAGGTCGGCGTGAACGCGATCAGCTGGGACACGCCCATCGTCAGCAAGCTCCCGTGGTTCGCCTTGGCCGATCCCGTGGTGACTGAAATGGTCACGGTGGGCGACATGCTCTCGCATCGCTCGGGGCTTCCCGACCATGCCGGCGACATGCTCGAAGACGTGGGTTATGACCGCAGAGCGGTGCTCGACCGACTCCGTCAGCTGCCGCTGGACCCGTTCCGAATCTCATACGCCTACACCAACTTCGGGTACACGGCAGGCGCCGAGGCGACCGCGGTGAGTGCGGGCAAGTCCTGGGAGGACCTCGCCGACGAGACTGTGTTCGAGCCGCTCGGCATGGCGTCGGCGAGCTTCCGCTTCGCCGACTACGAAGCGCGCCCCAACCGCGCTGTCGGCCACATCCACATCGACGGCAGGTACGAGCCTCGCTACGTCCGCGACGCCGATGCCGAAGGGCCTGCGGGCGGGGCCAGTTCGTCGGTCAACGACATGACCCGCTGGCTGGCCATGGTGCTGGCCAACGGCAGCCATGACGGCAAGCAGGTCGTCGACGAGAAGGCGTTGCTGCCCGGCGCTGACACCGCAGATCGTGTCGAGCCCGCGCGACCGAACCGGCGATGCGATCGGGTTTCTACGGATACGGCTTCAACGTCGGCATCACCTCGGGGGCTCGGACGGAGATCAGCCACTCCGGTGCCTTCGAACTGGGCGCGGGAACGAACTTCCTCATCCTGCCGTCGGCCGACGTCGCGATCGTCGCGTTGACCAACGCGACCCCTGCGGGCGTGCCCGAGGCGCTGACTGCGGAATTCGCCGACCTCGTTCAGTTCGGTGAGGTTCGCGAGGACTGGTACGGGTTGTACAACAAGATCTTCGTGGCCATGGAGAAGCCGATGGGCTCGCTCGTCGGCCAGCCGCCGCCCGCCAATCCTGCTCCGCCCGCGCCGTTGGCGTCTTACGTCGGGCACCTACAACAACGACTACTGGGGACCGGCGAGGGTCACCGAGGCGGACGGGAAGCTGCAACTGGCGGTCGGACCCAAGCTTGACTGTGCCGCTGAACCATTGGGACGGCAACACGTTCACATTCTCGTTCGTCACCGAAAATGCCCCGCCCGGAACGATTTCCAAGGCAACCTTCGACGGCGACAAGCTGACATTGGAGTACTTCGACGCGGAAGGCAAGGGAGTCTTCACCAGATGACCGTCAGCGTGGCCCTGCGGCCTGCTGACCGATGCCGAGGTCGCGCAGCGCGTCGCCGACGGTAAGAGCAACGATGTGCCGACCCGCGCGGCGCGCAGCGTGTCGGACATCGTGCGGGCCAACGTGTTCACCCGTATCAACGCCATTCTCGGTGTGCTGCTCGTCATCGTGCTGTCCACCGGTTCGGTGATCAACGGCGCGTTCGGTCTGCTGATCATCGCCAACAGCGCGATCGGCATCATTCAGGAACTGCGGGCCAAGCAGACACTGGACAAATTGGCTATCGTCGGGCAGGCAAAGCCGTTGGTTCGCAGGCAGACTCGATCCGGGCCGGCGAGCCAGCCCGTGATGCCGAGCGAGGTCGTGCTCGACGACATCATCGAGCTCGGGCCCGGGCGATCAGATCGTCGTCGACGGCGAGGTCGTCGAGGAGGCCAGCCTCGAGGTCGACGAATCACTGCTGACCGGCGAGGCCGATCCGATCGGCAAAGACGCGGGCGACACCGTCATGTCGGGCAGCTTCGTCGTCGCGGGAAGCGGGGCGTACCGAGCGACCAAGGTGGGCCGAGAGGCCTACGCGGCCAAGCTCGCCGACGAGGCAAGCAAGTTCACGCTGGTCAACTCCGAACTGCGCAGCGGTATCAACAAGATCCTGCAGTTCATCACCTACCTGCTGGTCCCCGCCGGCCTGCTGACCATCTACACGCAGCTGTTCACCACGAACGCGGGATGGCGAGAGTCGGTGCTGCGCATGGTCGGTGCGCTGGTGCCGATGGTGCCCGAGGGTCTGGTGCTGATGACGTCGATCGCGTTCGCGGTGGGAGTCATCAGGCTGCGGCCGCAGGCAGTGTCTGGTCAACGAACTTCCCGCCATCGAGGGACTGGCCCGCGTTGACGTCGTGTGCGCCGACAAGACGGGCACCCTGACCGAAAACGGTATGCGGGTATCGGATTTGAAGCGGCTCGACGAACGCGCCGTCGCCGACATCCTAGCTCAGCTCGCCGCCGATGACCCGCGGCCGAACGCGAGCATGGCGGCGATCTCGGAGGCCTACAAGATGCCGCCCGGGCTGGGCGCGTCACGGCCGTCGCTCCGTTCAAGTCGGCCACCAAGTGGAGCGGCGCTTCCTACGGCGAGAACGGCAATTGGGTGATCGGTGCGCCCGATGTGCTGCTCGAGCCGGGATCGGCGGTGGCGGAGCAGGCCGAGCAGATCGGCGCGCAGGGGCTTCGGGTGCTGCTGCTCGGCTCGGGCGACATGCCCGTCGACCATCCCGACGCGCCGGGTCATGTCACACCGGCGGCATTGGTGGTGCTCGAACAGCGCGTTCGGCCCGATGCTCGCGACACGCTCGATTACTTTGCCTCGCAGCAAGTTTCGATCAAGGTGATCTCGGGTGACAACGCGGTGTCGGTGGGCGCGGTCGCCGCGTCGCTCGGGCTCGAGGGCGAGACGATGGACGCGCGGCAGCTGCCGGCAGAGCCGGAGCCGGCTTGCGGACACGCTCGAGGAGTGCACGACCTTCGGCCGGGTGCGGCCGGATCAGAAGCGGGCGATGGTGCATGCTCTGCAGTCACGAGGTCACACCGTGGCGATGACCGGCGACGGTGTCAACGACGTGCTGGCGCTGAAGGACGCCGACATCGGCGTGGCGATGGGCTCGGGCAGCTCGGCGTCTCGCGCAGTTGCACAGATTGTGTTGCTGGACAACAGGTTCGCGACTCTGCCGTATGTCGTCGGTGAGGGTCGACGGGTGATCGGCAACATCGAGCGGGTCTCGAATCTGTTTCTCACCAAGACCGTTTACTCGGTGCTGCTGGCGATTCTCGTCGGCCTGGCCGGACTGTCGTCGAAGCTGTTCGGATCCGATCCGCTGCTGTTCCCGTTCCAGCCCATCCACGTCACGATCGCGGCGTGGTTCACGATCGGGATCCCCGCGTTCATCCTGTCGCTGGCCCCGAACAACGAGCGGGCGCACCGCGGGTTCGTGCGCCGCGTGATGACGGCGGCGCTGCCCTCGGGACTAGTGGTGGGGATCGCGACGTTCGTTTCCTACCTTCTCGCTTACCAGGGCCGTGCGGCCACTGCGGTCGAGCAGACGCAGGCATCGACCGCGGCGCTGATCACATTGCTGGTGTCCGCAGTATGGGTGCTCGCGGTCATCGCACGGCCTTACGAGTGGTGGCGCGTCGCGCTGGTCGCCACCTCGGGGCTGGCCTACGTGGTGATCTTCTCCATTCCGCTTGCGCGAAAGGCGTTCATGCTCGACCCGTCGAACGTGCGAGATAACCTCTATCGCGCTGGTAATCGGGTTGATCGGGGCGGCGGCGGTCGAGGTGATCTGGTGGGTCCAGGGCAGGATTTTCGGAGAGCCCCGACACCTGTGGAAGCCGCGAGTAGGGTGGCCGCATGGGATTTCTGGACAAGCTGAAAGACCTGGCATCGAAGAACAAGGGCGCCGTCGACTCCGCCATCGACAAGGCGGGTGACATCGTCGATCAGAAGACTCAGGGCAAGTACACGGGTCAGGTCGACAAGGTGCAGGAGGCCGCCAAGAAGGCCGTGGACAAGACGCCGCCGCAGAACCTGCCACTAGGGTATGGCCAAACTGTCGGTCTCCGTCGACGTTCCGCTGGCGCCGGAGAACGCTTGGGAGTGCGCATCCGACCTGTCCCGCTACAAAGAGTGGCTCGGCATTCACCGGGTGTGGCGAAGCAAGCTGCCCGAAGCCTTGGAAAAGGGCACGGTCGTCGAGTCGATCGTGGAAGTCAAAGGCATGCACAACCGGATCAGATGGACCATCGTGCATTTCAAGCCGCCCGAGGCGATGACGCTCAACGGCGACGGCGTCGGTGGTGTCAAAGTCAAACTGATGGGCAAGGTCAAGCCCTCTGATGAGGGTTCGACCGTCACGTTCGACGTACATCTCGGCGGCCCAGCGCTATTCGGACCGATCGGCGTGGTGGTGGCCGCCGCGCTCAAGAGCGACATCCGCCAATCGCTGAACAGATTCAAGGCCGTATTCACCGCCGCATGACTCGGTCAGCGGCGCAGTCGCCGGCCGACCAGCTTGGCGAACTCGACCGTCGATCGGCGCACGGACTCGAACTCCAGCGACACCAACAGGGTGTCGACCATCGCGAACGGCAGCGTGGTCGCCACCGCGCCGCGGCCGTATTCGATGTGCCACGATCCGGGGTGGATGGTGAGCCCCCGCGCGTGACCCTTTTCCAGACAGGTGTGCTCGCCCGGTAGCAACGACATGGACGTGGTGTCGTCGGATTCCAGGTCATACGAGTCGATCCGGCCGGCCAAGAGGAACTTGTGAATGTCGACGTGCTTGTAACGACCGGAGAAACCCTGTGTGCCAGTGGGAGATCCGAAGATGACGATGTACTCACGTGGGCTGAAGTAGAGGAAGCGGACCTTACCGAGGATGCCACCGGCCTTGCTGCCCACCCAGCGTCCCGGCGTCGGGTCGATCAGGTCGGGGTATTCGTCGGCGAGCGACGTGACAGCTCGGGCTACGAGCTCGCCGCTGTCCAACTGCAGGCCGACGACTTCCTTGGCGACCTTGTGCACCACGTCGGGGTCGAACCGGTAGGGCATTGTTAGAGGTAACCACATCACGTGGAGTGGAGGGTCTGCATGAGCGAAGCTGCATGGTGAGTGCCGCCCGCCGGCTGGCGAACGTCGTCGAGACGGTCGGGGTCGAGCTTCCGGTACGGATCCGCGCCTGGGACGGTTCCGAAGCCGGTCCAGCGGGGGCACCTGTCCTGGTCATCCGGTCGCGGCGCGCGCTGCGGAGGCTGTTGTGGACGCCCGGCGAAATGGGGCTCGCCCGTGCCTATGTCACCGGTGACATCGACGTGGAGGGTGACCTGGCCGATGGCTTCCGCAGAGCGTGGCGCGCCGCGCGACCGCGATAGTGGAAGACCGAGGCTGACTGCGCGCGGCAAGGCGAACGCCGTCCTGACCGCGGTGCGACTGGGCGCGATCGGACCGCCGCCACGACCGCCGGCCGCCGAGGCCCGACTGACCGGAAGACTTCACACGCGCGGCCGGGACCGAGCCGCGATCGCCCATCATTACGACCTGTCGAATGACTTCTACGAGCTGCTGCTCGACGACCACATGGCGTATTCGTCGGCCTACTTCGCCAGGGGCGACGAGTCGTTGGATGAGGCGCAGACGGCGAAACTCGATTTGATCTGTCGCAAGCTCGATCTGCAGCCTGGGCAACGACTGCTCGACGTCGGCTGTGGTTGGGGGTCGATGATTCTGCATGCCGCGCGGGAGTACGGTGTGCATGCGGTCGGGATCACGCTGTCGGCGCAGCAGCGGGCATTCATCGTCAATCGCATTGAGCAGCAGGGGCTTAACGACAGGGTCGATGTCCGACTGCAGGACTACCGCGAGCTCGATTGCACTGCGGAGTTCGACGCCGTCTCGTCGGTGGAGATGGGCGAGCACGTCGGCGACGAACACTATCCGCAGTACCTCTCGATAATCCGGCGGGCGCTCAGGCCGGGCGGCAAGCTGCTGTTGCAGCAGATGTCGCGACGGGCCGATGCCGCGCCGGGTGGTGGCCCGTTCATCGAGTCGTATATCGCGCCGGACATGCACATGCGACCGCTGTGGCAGACGCTCAAGTACCTGCAGGACACGGGATTCGAGGTCCTTGGCGTCGAGGGTATGCGCGAACACTACGTCCGCACCGTCGAGCACTGGATCGACACCTTCGAGCGCAACTACGACACGTTCGTCGCGATGCTCGGTGAGGAGGCCGCCCGCGTGTGGCGACTGTATCTGGTCGGCGGCGCCATCGCATTCGAAGAAGGCCGCATGGGTGTGGACCAGATGTTGGTGCGCGCCTAACAGGGTGGTGGGTCTGAGTTGTTGTGTGCGCGTTCGGCGTTGATGCGGGTGGCGCGGTCGGCGGCGCGGGTGAGTTTGCGGATGGGCATCTTCACACCGCGTTCGGTGCTCGTCGGCGGCGCCTCGGGTGGGGGTGGCAACTGGCCGGTGGTGGTGTCCCAGTCGGGGAACACGCTTCGCGACTCCCGGATGCGTTGTGTACGTCTGCCCGGTAGGACTTGTCCAGATCGCGGTGCCATCAGCGAGCAGCACCAGCGCCCAGTCCCCCACCCAAAAGGTTTTCAACAGGTGGTGTTTTCGGCATAGACACGCCAAATTCGACGCGTGCGTCGCCCCGATCGGGTACGGGATGACATGGTCGATGTCGCAGCACTCCGCGGCCACGGTGCAGCCCGGGAACCGGCACGTCAGATCCCGCGCCCGCACCCACCGCGCCAGCTTCGCCGACGGCCGGTAGCGGGGTTCGGGTTGATCGTCGGGGGTACACAGGGGTTGTAGGGTGGCGCCGTTGCGCAGCAGTTCGGCCAGCATCGGGGTGGGCAGCACTGCGCCGCCGGGCAGGATCGCGGTGCCCCTGTCGTGCGGCGTGCCCCTGTCTTTGAGGCATGCCCGTGTCGTGAGCACTGTTGGAGCGGGTCGCCTCGATCGCGCGGGCGGCGTCGATCGCGGCCTGGTCGGCGACGACGTTGATGACCACCGACGATTTGGGTGCCGGCCCGTCGGCGAACGGGCAGGTCGGTGATCCGCAGCCACAGATGAGGTGGTCGTTGCCGTTAGCCCACGCCCCTGCGGCATCCGAACGCCGTTCCTTGGCACTGCGCGGATCGTTGTCACACACGGTGGCCGCGATGGCGGCGACCTTCGTGTCCAGCACGGCGGCATCGGTGGCCAGCAGCATGCCCCACACCGAGGCCACCCCGGCCTCGTCATCGAAATGCCCCACCGCGAAGTCACGGCCCGCTCGGTGGTCTGGGCGGTGATCAACGCCGAGCGGTCAAACCGCGCCACCAGCGCATCCACGGCGGCCAGGAGCTTGTCCTCGGACAGCGGACCCCACTGGGTGGCCCGCGCCGCAAGCTCGGTATCGATCTGCGCCCACACCGCCTCGTCGGTGATCAACCGGGTGCGCCAGGTGATCACCGCCACCACCCGGGCGCTGATCTGGCCGGCCCGGAACAGCTCGGCCACTGCGGGCAGGTGATCGCGCAGGGTTTCGGCGATGCGCATCTGTCCGGAGGCTTTGCGGTGGCTGATGTTCATCGCTGCGGCGATCTCGGCGGCGGCGGAGTCCCACACATCGCAGACCCACCAGGCCCGCGGATCATCGCCATCGTCACCGATGCGGCGGGAGACGAGTTCACCGATGGCCGCCGTCCGCAATGCTGCCGCGGCCGCCTCAGCGCGGGTGGCCTCAGCGACCGTGGCCACCAACCCCACCTCATCCACATCGTCGAACATATGTGGCGCTCCACGGGTTTTCGTGGGCGCTTTTGTGCTGGTCAGGGGTGGATTTGGGTGTGCGGGAGAGGGTTTGGTGTTTCCCGGCTGAAATGAGGGACGCGCACGCGGTGTGGCTCTAGGTTTCGGGGTTACCACACCAACCGCAACCCGGAGGCACCGCGTGCGCGTCAGTACTGCATTTAACCGTCTGCTGCAGATCCCCGGGGCATGGGTCACCGATGTCGTCATCGGTGATCGCGACGTCGAAGTCGTCCTGCGCCCGCGCGCCCGGCTGCTGACCTGTCCATGCGGGATGCTGAGCAAGTCGGTCTATGACCGGCGGCGGCGCCGCTGGCGGCACCTGGATCTCGGTCGATGCCGGCTCTGGTTGGTCTATGAGATCCGCCGGCTGCAGTGCCCGGACTGCGGGGTACGCACCGAAGAGCTGCCATGGGCTCGGCCCGGGGCGCGGCATACCCGCGATTTCGAAGACATGGTGCTGTGGCTGGCTCAGCGCACCGACCGCACCTCGGTGGCCACCCTGATGCGCTGTAGTTGGGAGGCGGTCACCGCGATCATCAACCGCGGGGTCACCGAGTTGCTCGACGCCCGCCGCCTGCAGACCTTGTATCGGATCGGTGTCGATGAGGTCTGCTATCGCCACCCGCATCGCTATCTGACCATCATCGGTGATCATGACACCAGCACCGTGGTCGATATCCAGCCCGGCCGCAACTACCAATCCTTGGCCAACTTCTATGAGCGTCAATCCGATTCGAATCTGGCCCAGATCGAAGCGGTCAGCATGGATGTGGCATCGGCCTACACCGAAGCCACCCGCGACCACATCGCGCACGCGGTCATCTGCTACGACCCGTTCCACATCATGCGATGGGTAAACAGGGCACTTGATGCGGTGTACTCCGAGGCCATCACCGGGCCCGGCCGCGCGTCGATGACCCCGGCGCAGTGGCGCACCGGACGCTGGGCGCTGCGCACCGGGGAGAACAAACTCAGCGAGGACCAACGCGCGCTGATCAACCAGATCGCCCGCACCCACCGCCACATCGGCCGGGCTTGGACGCTAAAAGAACAACTCCGCGACCTCTACCGTTTCGATCACCCACCCGACGTGGCCCGCCAGCTGCTGCGGCGCTGGATCACCGCGGCGAAACGCAGCCGCATCAACGCCTTCGTACACCTGGCCAAACGACTGCAGGTCTACTTCGAGGAAATCATCGCGGCCATCGAACGCGGCATCTCCAACGCCCTCATCGAAGGCATCAACGCCAAAATCCGACTCATCAACGCACGCGGCTACGGCCACCACTCCGCCCAGACCCTGACCTCGATGATCTACCTCTGCCTGGGCGGCCTACACCCGAAACTTCCCACGAGAACCTGAGGAGTCGCACATACATGGCGCTCCACGGGTTTTCGTGGGCGCTTTTGTGCTGGTCAGGGGTGGATTTGGGTGTGCGGGAGAGGGTTTGGTGTTTCCCGGCTGAAATGAGGGACGCGCACGCGGTGTGGCTCTAGGTTTCGGGGTTACCACACCAACCGCAACCCGGAGGCACCGCGTGCGCGTCAGTACTGCATTTAACCGTCTGCTGCAGATCCCCGGGGCATGGGTCACCGATGTCGTCATCGGTGATCGCGACGTCGAAGTCGTCCTGCGCCCGCGCGCCCGGCTGCTGACCTGTCCATGCGGGATGCTGAGCAAGTCGGTCTATGACCGGCGGCGGCGCCGCTGGCGGCACCTGGATCTCGGTCGATGCCGGCTCTGGTTGGTCTATGAGATCCGCCGGCTGCAGTGCCCGGACTGCGGGGTACGCACCGAAGAGCTGCCATGGGCTCGGCCCGGGGCGCGGCATACCCGCGATTTCGAAGACATGGTGCTGTGGCTGGCTCAGCGCACCGACCGCACCTCGGTGGCCACCCTGATGCGCTGTAGTTGGGAGGCGGTCACCGCGATCATCAACCGCGGGGTCACCGAGTTGCTCGACGCCCGCCGCCTGCAGACCTTGTATCGGATCGGTGTCGATGAGGTCTGCTATCGCCACCCGCATCGCTATCTGACCATCATCGGTGATCATGACACCAGCACCGTGGTCGATATCCAGCCCGGCCGCAACTACCAATCCTTGGCCAACTTCTATGAGCGTCAATCCGATTCGAATCTGGCCCAGATCGAAGCGGTCAGCATGGATGTGGCATCGGCCTACACCGAAGCCACCCGCGACCACATCGCGCACGCGGTCATCTGCTACGACCCGTTCCACATCATGCGATGGGTAAACAGGGCACTTGATGCGGTGTACTCCGAGGCCATCACCGGGCCCGGCCGCGCGTCGATGACCCCGGCGCAGTGGCGCACCGGACGCTGGGCGCTGCGCACCGGGGAGAACAAACTCAGCGAGGACCAACGCGCGCTGATCAACCAGATCGCCCGCACCCACCGCCACATCGGCCGGGCTTGGACGCTAAAAGAACAACTCCGCGACCTCTACCGTTTCGATCACCCACCCGACGTGGCCCGCCAGCTGCTGCGGCGCTGGATCACCGCGGCGAAACGCAGCCGCATCAACGCCTTCGTACACCTGGCCAAACGACTGCAGGTCTACTTCGAGGAAATCATCGCGGCCATCGAACGCGGCATCTCCAACGCCCTCATCGAAGGCATCAACGCCAAAATCCGACTCATCAACGCACGCGGCTACGGCCACCACTCCGCCCAGACCCTGACCTCGATGATCTACCTCTGCCTGGGCGGCCTACACCCGAAACTTCCCACGAGAACCTGAGGAGTCGCACATACATTCGATAGTAGATGAACCCACTGACGGAGAGTCAAGGCGAGGTGCCTGACCCTGTGGATAACTACGCGTCGAATTCGATCGGCAGGCTGGTAGGACCGCTCAACCCGAGCAACGGCTTCCACGGCACAGGTCCGGCGCAGCGCGGATTCTTCAGGCGCCGGGTCAGGATCTTCAGTGCCTCCGCCAGTTCGAGTCGCGCCAGGTTGGCGCCCAGGCAGTAGTGCACACCGCCGCCGAATGTCAGGATCGGTGGCGGTTCGTCGCGGTTGATGTCGAAGCGTGTCGGGTCGTCGTAGACGGCACTGTCACGGTTCGCCGCGAACGTATTCACGAGAATGAAAGTGCCTGCGGGGAAGGTGCATTCGCCAATCATAGCGTCATCGGAAACACTACGGACGGTGCTGCACATCGACGGCGAGTGGCGCATCGTCTCCTCGACCGCGCGCATCGCCAGGTCGGGCTGGTCGGCCAACAGCGCCCACTGGTCGGGATGGTCGCAGAGCACCTGCATGGAGGCGGCCAGCTGACTACGCGTGGTATCCGTGCCGGCCACCAGAATGCTGAACGCCAACATGCGTAACTCGGCTGGGGCGAGACGGTCGCCGCCGTCTTCGATTCGGATCAGTTCGGACAGCAGATCGTCAGTCAGGCTCCGGCGCCGATCGGCGATCATTCCGTCGATGTAGTCGTCGAACTCGTCCCACGCCTTCAGGACCACCGGCTCTTCCTCTGCGAGATTGCAGTCGAAGCTGACGATCTTGAAGATGTCCTCGGCCCACCGCGAGAACTGCTGCCAATCCTCGCGAGGAGCGCCGAGCAGCGCGCAGATGATCGGTATCGGGTACGGCCGGGCGATGTCAGCGACGAATTCGCAACGACCGGAGCCCACCACCCGGTCGACGAGTTCGTTCATCACGGTGTGGATGGTGTCGTGCATTCGTGCTGTCGCGCGCGGGGTGAACGCCCTCGACACCAGGCTTCGCAGCCGACGGTGCTCCTCGCCTTCCATGTTCAGGATGCTTCGGGTGACCCTGTCCCACAACGGACCCGATGTGATGCCGTGCGCCGACAGGTGGATCCCCTGCGGAACCACGAATCGCGGTTCGCGCAGCACCGTTCGGGCCAGCTCGTACGAGAGCACCTCGGGTCCAATGGGTCCCAGCGCGACCGAAGCAACCCGCTGCGCCTCCCGGAACTGCGGGTATATCTGCTGGGGCGTGTCGGTGACGTCATAGTTCAGTGTCGGCAGTCCCGCGTCGAAGACGCTCGGCTTGGCTGCCTCGATCGTCATGACGCCTCCTTCACGCGGTCGGCGGAGAACCGCAACGGCAGTCGTTGCAGCGTGCATGTCGCTGAGGGCCAGGTGATCTCTGGGGCGAAACCGGGCGGCAGTTCGAATTCCGGTATGCGCGAGAGCCATTGATGGACGACGATCTTCAGTTCCATCCGGGCCAGGTGTGAGCCGAGGCAACGGTGCGGACCGCCGCCGAAGCCCCAGTGTTTGTGGAGCTTGCCGTCGAGAACATAGTCGTCGCCCGACTGCGCGTCGCTACCGTCGCGGTTGATCGCGCCGAGGCACAGGCGCACCTCCGCGCCCGCCGGCAGTTCGACACCGGCAATGGTGACCGGCCGCGTCGTCCTGCGCCCGACAATGGGTGCGGCCGGCTCCAATCGGAGCACCTCTTCGATGAATACGTCCACGCCGGTGGGGTTTTCGCGCAGCGACCGTCGGAGTTCGGGCCGGCGAGCGAGTTCCAGCATGGTGGCGCCGATCATCGAGGTGACCGTGTCGAGGCCGGCGAGCACGAACACCAGCGACAGCCCGATCGCTTCGGGGTCGGTCAATGGCTCGTCGCCGTGCAGTAATTGCGACAGGATGCCGTTGCGTGGTTGCTCCCGCTGTGCTGCAACCGCCTCGGTGAGATAAGTGAACAGTTCCGCCGCCGGAGTCAGGTCCTCGCTGGCGGGATCGGTGGTCAGGCTGAACGCGATGATGGCGTCCTTCCACGCGATCAGCCGCTCGCGGTCGCCGAGTGGCAGGCCGAACAACGTGAGGAACACCTGCGACGGGTACGGCGTCGCGAGATCGGCCATCACCTCGCATTCGCCCCGCTCGGCGATTCCGTCGATGATGTCGATCGCCTGGGTCTGTAGTGACGGGAGCAATTCTGCCAGTGTCTGTGGACTGAAGTGGTGGTGCAGCATCCGGCGATAGCGGGTGTGCTCGGGAGGGTCAAATCCGAGTGGCACCAGCGGCACTGGGCTGATCATGTCGTCGTAGGCTATCCGCGACGAGAAGACCTCCGGATCGCGCAGTGCCGCAAGCACATCCTCGCGGCGGGTCAGGTAATACCAACCCTCGCCGTACAGCACGGGCCCGCGTTCGCGCAGTGCGGCCCAACCGATTCCGCGATCGTGCGACATCGGCAGGTCCTCATAGAGAACCTGCGGCAGGCCGGCGAACGGGTCACTCATGGGATGTTCGTGTCCAGCAGTGTCAGCGGAAGATCGAGAACCGACAGGTCGATCTCCTCCAGGCGGGTGCCGTCGCCCTCGAGCTTCTGCCGGAAGCGGATGGCGCCCCCGTAGCGGTCGGTGACCGCCTCGGCGGCAGCGGCTTCGGGCACCTGAAGGACGACGGTGTAGATGCCGTCGCCCTTGGCGGCGAGGAACTGCGTGACAGATGCGGCAACCGGAGCCGTCGACCCCTGGATGGGGCTAATGAGCTCGATGCCGTGCGCCCAGTCCAGGTTGATGCGCAGCCCGAGTTCGGTCAGCTCGGCCGCCTGCAGGCCGAAGCCCAGTTCGTTGAACATCTGCGCGACGGCGTCGTGACGCTCGGGTGCCACGGCGAAGACGACATGGTGCAGCTGCGAACTCTTCTCGGTCATTTGCGCACCAACCCGCGGGGCCGAATCAGGCCGAGGTCCAGATGGGTGAGCCAGCCGGGCGCGGCGTCGCAGACGGCGGGAATGGCGTTGATGGCTCCCATCGCGGTCCAGTCGTACCCGGGATGATGCATCGTGCCGTCCGGTTGCACGATGCCGGCAAGGACGAGCTCGGTCGGCGGATCTCCCTCTATTGCTATGCGGTAGCGCGTCTTGCCGAACTCCCATGCCGGCTCGAGCCTCTCCGGAGTCGTCGTCGTGTACAGGGCTTCGAAGACGATGAGTGGCCTGCCGTCTACCCAGGCCAACCACTCGTGACGTTGAGCCGCGACGGTGCCGCGCGGTATCGCGCCCAGCTCGTGGGGGATGTCTTCGGTCGCCACTGCTGCTCTGACGTCTGCGGCGGTCACCTCGTCGATAGTGACCCCGAGGCCGTCGGCGATCATGTACATCGACTGCGCGAAGAACGGCAGACCGAGGCCCAGAATCGTTGGCTCGGAGAGGAATTTGTCTATGTCCTTGCCGAAGCCCATCCAGTCGATGTGGTCCTGCGGCGCGTCGGCGAGGACGTTCACGACCTCCTCGACGCGGATCTGGCCGATCCTGCTCATCACCCGGGCCAGTGTGAGCGGCAGGATGTCCCCCGCATATCCCGGATGGATCCCGCCCGCGTGAAACGAGGTCCCACCGTCCTCACACGCGGCACGGATCTTGGCGCCGTCAGCGGCGAAATCCGGTGAGGGGTAAAAGAAGCCGCTGGTGGTGACGACGTTCTTGCCGGACCGCAACAACCGGCAGACGGTTTCGGTGTCCATGATGATCGGGGTGTAGAACACGCAGTCGGCGTCGAGTCCCATGATGGCTTCGATGTCGTCGGTTGCGGTGACCCCTGTCGGCCCGGTGCCCGCGATTTCACCCGCGTCCTTGCCGACCTTGTCCTCGCTGTGGACCAGGACGCCGACGAGGTCGAACACCGGGTTTTCCGCGAAATGCCTAACGCCGACCTGTCCGACGTCGCCCGTCATCCACTGAATGACCCGATATGTTCTGTCAGACATTGAGGACTCCCCGGGGTAGAAGCAGGGGCAGGTTGTTGTACGTCGCGATGCCGGGAGGCGCCGCAACGACGGCAGGTATCGCGGTGATCGCCGGCATGGCGGTGATGGTGAGGCCAAGCAGGATGTAGTCCTCGATCGTCTCACCGACGAAGTCCGGTGGCGGCTCGAAACTCAGCGTGGTCTTGATGGTCGGGCGGCCTTCGACCGTCACGTCGTATCCGAAACCCATCGACCAGGTGGGCTCCAGCGACTGTCCCTTCGTCCAGATGCCCCGCACCTCGGCGACCTCGCGGTCACCGACGAAGCCCTTCCACCGGACGTCGATCCCCGCGACGCAGCCCTTGGCGATGTGCCAGCCACCCGGCAGTTCGAGATCCTCTGTCGTCTGGGCGTATTCGGCCTCGCAGCGAATATCGTCCAGTTCGGCACCGAGAGCGTCGGCGAGCAGAAGCACCGCCTCCCGGAAGATCCCCGAACCCTGCTCGGTGATGGCGTGCAGGTCGGGCTGGTCGATGGGATAGCCGAAGCCCATGATCTTTTCGGTGTCCGGTGAGTTGTAGATGGTGGTGTCGAACGACTCGACGATGGACACCCGGTCGACCCGGTCCGACATCCCGGCTGTGATGATCGCGAACAGCTGCATGAAGCCGGGATTGAGCCCGCTGCCGAAGATCGTCGAACCGCCCTGCTCGCATGCGTCGATGATGCGATCACGCCCGTCACCGAGCCGGTGGCCGGTGATGAACTCCGACGTCGTCACCACATTGATGCCGGCACTCAGAATCCGCGCCAGCTCATCGACGCTCGCGAACATCGGGTTGTAGACCACGCAGTCGGGCTTCAGCGCCAGCAGTGCGTCGACATCGTCGGTGGCCTGCACGCCGAGCGGTTCGATCCCACACAGTTCCCCGACATCGCGTCCGACCTTGTCCTTAGACCACGCATAGCAACCGACGAGTTCCAACTCAGAGTTGGCGGCGATGGCGTGTACCGATTTCGTCCCGACGTTGCCCGTGGTCCACTGGACGACGCGATGAGTCATGCGGCGGATCGCTCACCGGGAGTGAAAACCACCGGAATACCGCGGAATCCGCGGGTCACCGAGTTACCGTGGAACGGCGCTTCGACACCGGGCATCAGTTCGAAGTCGGGCATCCGCGACGAGCACCTGTTCGACGCCGACCTGGAACTCCAACCGCGCCAGATTGGAACCGAGGCACCGGTGCACGCCCGCTCCGAAACCGAGGTGGCGGTTATCCCGACGGTCGAGGACGCACCGGTCAGCGTCCGGGAATTGGTCGGCATCACGGTTGGCCGACGCGTAGTTGACGATCACCGACTCGCCAGGACAGAAAGTCTGCCCGCTCAACTCGACCTCGCGCGCGACCGTCCGGGGAATCCCGTGTATCGACCCGGAGAACCTGATGAACTCCTCGACCGCCCGCGGAACCAGGTCCGGATCAGCGATGAGGCGGTCACGTTCCGCGTCGATGCGTCGCGAGGTAGTGGAACGCGAACGACATCGCGCTAGCGGTCGTTTCGAGCCCGGCCTGCACCAACAGCATCGCATTGCCGACGATGTCGCCGAATTGCAGCTTCTCGCCGTCGATCTCGGCGTTGAGTAGAACATCGATCATGTCGTCGCGCGGCGGCGCAGTGGTCCGCGCCGTCACCGCGTCGTGGAGGTGCTGATACAACCCACCCCACGCGCCCATGCGGGCTTCCTCGGTGTCGCCGTTGAGCGCGGTGTCGGTCAACTCGATGCACAGCGGCACATCGTCGATCGGCATGCCGAGCAGGTACTTGAAGAACACGATGCCGGGCTGTCGCCACGCAACGTCGGCGAGATCGCCACTGCCGTCGATTGATGAAAGCGTCGAGCAGCCGGTCGGTTTCGTCGCGAATCTGGGGTCGCAGCGCCTTCATCCGTGCCGGGCGAGAAGTACGGGTTGAGCACCTTTCGGAACTTCTGCTGCCGCGGCGGATCGAGGGTGATCACCAGATCGCCGGCGAGCTGCTCGGATGCTTCGGGTGTCGGGTTGCTGGAGAAGTGCTCCCAGTCCTGCAGGATCTTGTGGCACTCCTCGTAGCGCACGGCCACCCAAGCGCCGCCGGGCGTCGCGACGAGAAACGGTGTATCAGTGTGCGCGAAGGGTGAATTGCTGCCGCATCACCGCGTACACGTCGTAAAGGAAGTCGTTGTCTGTTGAAATCCTCATGGCGGAGATCCCAGTTCTCCGCATGTTCTTCCGGGCGTTTTTCGGTCACGGACTCGGCGCCCCCTGCTGCTGCGGCGGCCTCACGTGCCAACCGTCTCGTCATGGATGCGCACCAGTTCGCGGAACCCGAGCCGGTGATACTTCGGTACCGGCTGGATGCCCCACTGGTCCTGTGCGGTGTCCTTGCCCTCGGCACCTTCGGGCGGACCCAGCGGCGGGTAGGGGACCTTGCACTCCAGCGTGTCGTCGGAGTAGCGGACCTTGAGCAGCTCGCTGCAGATCTCGGTCAGGCTCAGAGTCGGATAGCCGTAGTACACCGCCATGAACGGCAGCGTGAACGCGCCCTCGATGACGAGGGCGACCAGACACACCAGCACCGCCCGCTTGATCCACTTGTGCATCCGCGCGTAGTACGGCGTGGTGCCCGGCGGGAGGTCCTCGGCCTGGTCCTGTCGTCTTCGGTGTAGTCGTCATGGTGGCTCCTCGAATCAGTTCAGTCGGAGAAGATTTCGCGGTTGACCGTGTGCAGGTACGGGATCGCCAGGAACGGCGTGATGTAGAAGATGTCGTAGAGCCACCAGCCGACGACGGGGAAGACCACACCGGCATAGCGCACGTCGGCGTACATGGTCATGTTGAACACGTAGAGGCACCAGATGAGCACGCCCATCCAGCAGGTGATGATCATCCACTGCTGGCCCCAGCGCTTCATCTGCAGGAATCCGATCGCCGCTGCGCACCGCATCGCGAAGACCGTGAGAATCATCCCGAACACCATGGACTTCTCGCCGGGTCCTGCCGCGCCCCCGACCCACAGCTCGTTGTAATGCCAGAAGTAGCCGGCGTCGAACATGCCGCCCCAGCCGATCATCAGCACCCGGTTGATCAGGGTGTGGTTGGCGACCAGGTCCAGCGCCCAGCCCAGGCTGTTGAGCATCCCGTCGATCAGAACCAGGTACCCGATCAGCGTGACGATCATCGGCCGCACCGACAGACCGGCGCGCGCCGCCTGACGCTGCAGCCAGACTCCGCGCATGAAGATGGGGAACCCGATGAGGCCCGGCGCCCACATGCCCATCAGCGCGGCGCCGACGATCATCCACTTGTCGGCGCGTCGCTGAGCGAGGCGCGATTGTTCGTGGTGGTCGTCGAGACTCGACCTGGAGCCGCCAGCCCGCACATCGAGGCTCACAACTCCCACCACCCGCGGGCGAAGGACATGTAGAGCTGGATTCCGAACATCGCCAGCAGATAGCCGTAGATGACGATCTGCAGGACGATGAGTGCGCGCTTGCGCTTCCGTCTCCTTCTGATCCATATCCGTTGACTCCTTCCTAGCGGATGTACTCGGGTGTCGCGTCGGCAGGCTGGCCGCCGCGACTTCGCGTAAACCTTCGGAGATGGCGCCGTCACTGGACAGCGGCGCCAGGATGCAGGCCTCGGCGGCCTCCAGTTCTGTGGCGCCCGCGGCGACCATCTGCGCCGCGGTGACCAGGACGCGGGTGGACGGCGGCTCGAAGTGGAACGCCTCGTCGGCGGTGCGGATCGCGGTGGCGCACTGGACGAGTCGCTGTGCCGACGACAATGCGATGCCCGCCTCGGCGACGATCACCTCGGCCTCCCGCCCAGGCAGGCAGGTATCGCATCGGCAGCGTGACGAAGCGCTGCCGGAAGGACGGCTTGAGTTCCTTCAGCGAACTGCGGTAGGCGGGGTTGTAGGAGCACACCAGCATGAAGGTCTCCGGTGCGTTGACGACCTCGCCTGCGCGGTCGAGATAGAGCGCGCGGCGGTGATCGGTCAGCGAATGCAGGATGGCCAGCGAATCGTGTCGCGCCTCGACGACCTCGTCGAGATAGCAGATGGCGCCTGCCTTCACGGCGCGGGTGAGCGGTCCGTCGGTCCACACCACGTCGCCGCCGGTCACCATGAATCGGCCAACGAGGTCCGAACTGGTCAGGTCGTCATGGCAGCTGATCGTCACGACCGGCCGCCCCAGCAGGACCCCCATGTGCTCGACGAGTCGGGTCTTTCCGCAGCCCGTCGGGCCGGTGAGCATCACGGGCAGGCGTTGGCGATACGCCTGCTCGAACAGCTGAACTTCGTTGCCGTTGGCGAAGTAGGTATCGGTCATGCGGCGACCAACTCTCGGTGGACGTGGGCCAGCACGCGGGGAAGTTCCTCCACCCGCCGGATGCGTTGGGAGCGGCGGGGTCCGAAGACCTCGGGAAGTGGGTCGACCCGGGTCGGTCCGACGCCGACGTAGTAGATGCTCACGCCCGGCGTCGTTGGCCTCCTCGACCGCGTGCGCGGCGTCCGCCCAGGCGTAGCGGCCTTCGTAGCCCTCGTCGGAGATCAGGCCGTCGCCGATGACGATCAGCAGGCGTCGCTCCGAGGTTGCGCCAGCAGCCGGCTGGTCAGATGGCGAAGCGGGCGCGCCGAGTCGGGTGTATCCGCCGGCGGCCAGGCCGAGGCCGCTCGGGCGGCACGAACCGGCGGTCCTCGAAGTCCTTGAGGCAGTTGACTTCGACCCGGTGCCGGGTGTTGCCGGTGAACACGAAGATGCCGTGGCGTTCGCGGGCGAGCGTCATCGCCTGCGAAAGTGCGTCGGCACAGGCCAATTCCAGCTTGAAGATCGTGCCGCCGTGTACGCCGAGCGAGGAGCTTCCGTCGAGCAGGAGCGCGGTGGTGACATCGCGGCTGCTGGGCAGCAGATCGCGGAAGATGCGCGGCTCGATCGCCTCGCCGGTCGTCAGGTCGATGTAGTGGCTGACGTACTGTTCGACGTCCAGGTCGGAGCCGTCCTCCAACCGGTTCTTCATCGACGCGGTGGGTGTGCTCCTCGAACCACTTCCGCAGATCGGCGGAACCCGTCACCGGTCGCCGGTCGCGGTTGGTGTGCGCGCGCTCGAGGACCGCGACGTGGTCGGGCATGAAGGTCTTCGTCCACGAATTCCACTCGGGATATGGGATGCCGGGGCGGTGCTCGGGCGTGATGTCGAGGTCGTTGTCCTGCGGTCCGACTCGGTGGCGGCAGGTTGGAGTTGCGGACGCCACCGTCGCCGCCGACAGGTACCGAGTAGGGGCGCGGGAGCCGCTTCTGCGTTGTGGTCCACGGCATTCTGCCGAAGGTCCGACGCAGCTTGTCGGACAAGCCCTGCGGGCTGGTGTACGCCCTGGGCAACGCGCCGAGCAACGGATCGACGACCAGCGGTTGTGCCGTGCGCGCCAGTGCGACTGCGCGATTGAGCATCTCCTTGGCGTCCATGTCGGCGGGCGCCGGTTCGAGGTCCGGCAGCAGCCGGCGAAGTTCGGGCAGCAGTCCGGGCCAGTTCTGCGCGATCCAGCCGAGGGCGACGCCAGCCTCGACGAGGGTGAGCGCGCTCAGCTCTCGCGCCGACAGTTCGTTGAGCCGGTAGTCGACGAGTCGGTCCTTCGACGGTGAACACTGCAGTGCCACACCGCATGTCAGGGTCCTGCGGGTCCAGTCGCGCACCGGTGAGCGGATACGGAACGTGGACGAAGTCGAGCGTGCGCGCTCAAACCGAAGCTCGCGCGTGCACGCCGGTGACCAGACGCACGCCCTCGCGACGCTGTCCGCTCAGAGCGACCGCCGTCAGGGCACAACTGCGCTCGATGGCCAGCGCGTGCGCATCGGAGAGCTCGGACATCTGTCGTCGGTGCCGCTCAGAAGGTGCCGATGTTGGAGAACATCCAGTACCAGAACC
Organism: uncultured Actinomycetota bacterium; assembly: GCA_963793055.1. Classification (GTDB taxonomy): domain Bacteria; phylum Actinomycetota; class Actinomycetes; order Mycobacteriales; family Mycobacteriaceae; genus Mycobacterium. The sequence continues at coordinate 207,106 of CAWBYS010000011.1, forward strand.
AGATGATCAAACCTGTGCCACCCCAGGCTGCGACGTATCGCAGAATCTCCCATACCCAGTCCATGTCAGGCCTCCCTTGATCATCGGATCTCCAGGCCGCGCACCGCGGTGGCCACCAACTTGGCCAGCATGGTGTCGCGGGTGTCGAAGTTGCTCATGGTGGTCAGCACGCCGTAGATGCCCAGGAGGAAGAACGCCGCGCTGTAGAACGCGTCCACTTCGGGGTGCACCTCACCGTCGCCGCGTGCCCGCTCGATCTCGCGGACGAGCAGCACGATGACCGGATGGTCGGTCCACTCGTCCTTGTTGGGCCGTGTCGGCGAGAAGTGCAGCGCAAGAAGCTCTTTGAAGAGCAGGGAGCCCAGCCGCGCCTCGAGGCCGGCGACCAGGTGCACGACCTCGGTCAGCGCGCCGACCAGGTCGTGATGCCCTCGAGGAACCGGGCGAAGTCGCCCGCCATGCGAGCCTCTTCGCGACCTTCCAGCTCGAGCAGCACATGCTCCTTGCTGGGGAAGTGGAAGAAGAAGGTGCCGTGCGCCACGCCCGCGGCGGCGACGATGACGTTCACGTCCGCACCGGCCATCCCGGAGCGCTTGAACTCGGCGATCGCCGCGCCGAGTATGCGTTCCCGCGTCTGCAGTCGGCGTGTCTCGCGCGCAGACTGCTTGACCTGAGGCGTCATGGTCCGCTCTTTGTAACCCAGTTACTGACTAAAGTCAATGAGTAGAGTCATTGACGTCAGTCGGAGAAGATTTCGCGGTTGACCGTGTGCAGGTATGGGATCGCCAGGAACGGCGTGATGTAGAAGATGTCGTAGAGCCACCAGCCGACGACGGGGAAGATGACGCCGGCGATAGCGGACGTCGGCGTACATGGTCATGTTGAACACGTACAGGCACCAGATGAGCACGCCCATCCAGCAGGTGATGATCATCCACTGGTGGCCCCACCGCTTCATCTGCAGGAATCCGATCGCCGCGGCGATGCGCATCGTGAAGACGGTGAGGATCATCCCGACTTCCATGGCCTTCTCACCCGGGCCGGCCGCGCCGCCGATCCACAGTTCGTTGTAGTGCCAGAAGTAGCCGGCGTCGAACATTGTGCCCCAGCCGTTCAACAGGATTCGGGCCAGTATCGTGTGGTTGGCGACCAGGTCGAGTGCCCAGCCCACGGTGTTGATCGCGGCGTCGATGATGACCAGGTAGCCGAGCAGGGTGACGAGCATCGGCCGGACCGACAGGCCGTCGCGCTGCGCCTTGCGCAGCAGCCAAACGCCCCGCAGGAACAGCGGAAGGCCGAAGATGCCCAGAGCGGCGGTGCCGATCAGGATGCTGCCGGAGATCAGCCACTTGTCGGCCTGGCGCTGGGCGGCCTGCGACGCCTCCATGTGCTCGTCGAGGCCGCTGCCGGCGCGGTTCGTCGGCGGTGCTGGTGTCGCGGCCGGCCCAGATTCAGCGTGGGCAGATTCATCGGCAAGACTGACTATAGTCAATCATCCGAGCAAGTCAATCGGCTACTTGGCCCCGATGCTGCGCAGCGTTCTGGCCACGTAGTCGTCGAGCATCTGCGGCCTGGCCCGGCCAGTCGTGCGTCGTTGTCAGCAGCGCGTAGAGGCCCAACAGGAAGAACACCGCGCTGTTCATCGGGTTCACGTCGGCATCGACCTGACCGCGTTCCTGGCGCGCGCTCGATCTCTCGCGCGACCGTGACGATCACCGGGTGTTCCTGCTCTCGTCCGCGGCGGCCGTGTCTGCGAAAAATGCAGTGCCAGAAAGTCTTTGAACAGCACAGCGCCCGAGCCGCCGTTCCAGGCCGCCTGACGAGGCGCACCGCCTCTTCGAGCGTCGCGGAAGGTCGCGCTGCGAGTCCACGATAGCGGCCGAGCTGTTTGGCGATGCGCTCTTCTTCGCGGCGCTCCAGTTCCAGCAGCACATGCTCCTTGGTCGGGAAGTGAAAGAAGAAGGTGCCGTGCGCGACTCCGGCGGCGGTCACGATGGCGCCGACGTCGGCCGCGGCGATGCCCGACCGCTTGAACTCGGCGATGGCGGCGCCCATCAGACGCTCTCGGGTCTGCAGGCGTTTGGTCTCGCGCGCTGAGGGCTTGTCCACCACTGCCATATCGGCAACCTTACTCGCCCAACCGGTCGAGCACTACACGTCGAAACCGGCGAGCATTGATCGCATGGTTTGTCACTTCAGTCAGTGTCATCCGTTTAGATGAGCAGACACTCAAGATCGCGAGAGGAGCTCGCATGGCGCTGGAGCAATTCCAGTCTGGACGGACAGGTCGCAATCGTCACCGGCGCCGGCAAGGGCGTCGGTCAGGGCATCGCCAGAGTGCTGGCCGAAGCGGGCGCCACCGTCGTCGGCACCGCACGCACGGAATCCGACATCGTCGCGACGATCGCGGGTATCGAGGAGGCCGGCGGTAAAGGGCTGGCGCTGGTGGCCGACGCCATCAGCCGGCCGGACGGCGAGCGCGTGGTGAATACGACGATGGAGAAGTTCGGCCGCATCGACATCCTCATCAACAACGTCGGCGGATCGAGCTACGCCCGGTTTCTCGACATCACCGACGAGGACTTCAGGCATACGTTCGACTGGTGCGTCACATCGGCGTTCATCATGAGCCAACTGGCGGCGCCGCACATGATCGAGGCAGGTCACGGAAACATCGTCAATATCTCCTCGGGCTCAGCGCGTTTCGGCATCCGCGCGCTGACCGCTTACTGCACCGCCAAGGGCGCACTGGAGGCATTGACCCGGGCGATGGCGCAGGAACTGGCGCCGAAGATCCGCGTCAACGCGATCGCCCTGGGCTCATTCGCCACCGACGGGCTGCAGGGCAGCCTGGACATGATGCCAGGGTCGCGGGAGAAGATGGAGGAGTCCACACCCCTGCATCGGCTGGGCGACGTCGCGGACCTGGGGCGGCTGTGCGTTTACCTTTCCACCCCCGACTGCTACGCGACGAACGCTATCTTCCATGTGGACGGCGGGATCGATTCCAACAACTCCCCGCTGCCGATTCCCGACTACTGAGGATGACGATGCGCAGAGTAGTCCAGTTCTCCACCGGCAACGTGGGACAGCACTCGCTGAAGGCCATCATCGGCAGGCCCGATCTCGAGTTGGTCGGGGTGCACGCCGCCAGCCCCAACAAGATCGGCCGCGATGCGGCCGAGCTGTGCGGCCGCAGCGAGCCGACGGGCGTCATCGCCACCGACGACATCGACGCGCTGATCGCGCTGGCGCCGGATTGCGTGGTGTACACCGCGCAAGCCGAGACGCGGCCGATGGAAGCCATCGAGCAGATGTCGAAGTTCCTCGCCGCGGGCATCAACGTTGTCGCCACCTCGATGGTGTGGCTGGTGACCCCGCACCAAGCGGACGACTGGCTGCGGGAACCGCTGGAGCAGGCGTGCGAGGCGGGTAACGCCTCGCTGTACGTCAACGGCATCGATCCCGGCTACTCCGGCGACACCGAGGTGCACAGCGCGCTGAGCCTGGTCACCCGTGCGACGTCGATCACCGTCCAGGAGGTCTTCGATTACGGCAACTACGACGACTACGAGTTCACCGGTAAGGCAATGGGTTTCGGCATGACGGCAGACGATGAACCGCCGCTGTTCTTCACCCGGTGTGCTCGCGTCGATGTGGGGTGGCCCGGTGCGTAACCTCGCCGAGCAGCTGGGCATCGAGCTCGACGAGGTCCGGCAACGAATCGAACCGTGGTACACCCCGAGTCGGATCGAGTGCAAGATGATGACGGTGCAGCCGGGCGGGATGGCCGCCGTGCGCTTCGCCGTCGAAGGCGTGCGTGGCGGCGTTCCGGTGATCACGATGGAGCACATCACCCGGCTCACCGCCGCGGCGGCGCCGGACTGGGAGTACCCGCCCGACGGGAAGACCGGCGTGCATCGTGTGGTGGTCGAGGGCGAACCGCGCGTCGAGCTCAACACGCACGTGTCGGACCCGGTGCTGGACGTCACGGAGGCGGGATGTGTCTCGACGGCGGCCCGCGTGGTCAACGTGATCGACTGGGTTTGCCGCGCCCCCAAGGGATTGATCGCGGTGGAGGACATTCCGCAGGCCGCCGTCATCCGCGGTCTGATGTGGTGACGCCGTTCAGCGCAGCCGCTCGCGCAGGGCGCGCTTGAGAACCTTGCCGTAGCTGTTCTTCGGCAACTCGTCGATGAACTCGTAGCGCTTGGGCCGCTTGAAGCGGGCGATGCGCTCGAGCAGGTGGGCGTCCAGCTCGGAGGCCGACGCCGAACCGACGATGAAGGCGACGACGACCTCACCCCATTCGTCGTCAGCCGCTCCGACGACGCCGGCCTCGTCGACGCCGGGATGCTCGAGCAGGATCTCCTCGACTTCCCGCGGGTAGATGTTGCTTCCGCCGCTGATCACCACGTCCTTGGAACGGTCGCGCAGCGTGAGGAATCCGCGCTCGTCGAACGAACCCATATCACCGGTGCGCAGCCAGCCGTCCTTCAGTGTCTTGTCGGTGGCTTCGGGGTTGTTCCAGTACCCGACCATGACAACGTCTCCGCGGCAGACGATCTCGCCGATCTCGTCGATCCGCAGCCGGGGTGTCGTCTTCGCGCCAGACCGCCACGTCGACGCCCGATCGCGCGTAGCCGACCGATCCGAGAATAGCGTCGTCGGCGTCGAGATGGTCGGCCCGGCGCAGGCCCGTGATCGTCATCGGCGCCTCGCCCTGGCCGTACAGCTGGACGAAGATCGGCCCGAACGCCGCCATCGCCTTCTTCAGGCTGTCGACATACATGGGGCCACCCCCATAGACGACCGTCTGCAGATTACGCGGGCGCGGGCGTCCGGTCGCTACGAGCCGCTGCACCATGGTCGGTGCGAGGAACGCACTGCAGCCCGGGTGGTGGTCGCAGAGGTCGAGGAATTCGTTCGGCTCGAATGCACCCGACGCGGGAATCACCTGCCGCGCACCACGAAGCACATACGGCGGGATGTACAGACCCGAGCCGTGCGACATCGGCGCACCGTGCACCAGGGAGCTGTTGTGGTCCGGCGAATCGAAGTCGGCGAGGTGCGCGACCGTCATCGCCATCAGGTTGCGGTGGGTGAGCATCGCGCCCTTGGACCGGCCCGTAGTGCCGCTGGTATAGAACAGCCACGCCAGCGTCGACGGATCGGTGACGGTCGGTGGCGTCAATGGTGCAGACGCGAAGCGACTTTCGTAGGAATCGGATGTGATGACCTCGACATCGACAGCGAGTTGAGCGGCGATCTTCGGCGACGCGAATACCTGTGTGGCTCCCGAGTCGTCGAGGATCTCTTGCATTTCGCGCGGATGAAGCTTGTAGTTGATCGGAACGACGACGCACTCCGCGCCCCACGTCGCGAACATCAGCTCGACGATTTCCGGGCGGTTCTCGCTGGCGACCGCGATGCGCGACCCGGGAGGTCCGAGCGTAGCAGCCAGTCGCAGTGCGCGGTCGCGCAATTCAGCCCAGGTGTGCAATTGGCGCTCACCGCAGAACACCGCGCCCTGGTCACCGTGGCGCGTGGCCGCCTGATCGAGCAGCGCGAAGAGGTTCAACGCTGCACCCATTCGGCATTCAGTGCGAAGTCCGACAGGTACTTCGTCGACGTCCAGCCGCCGTCGACGACGATCTCCTGCCCGTTGATGAAGCTCGCACCATCCGAGCACAGGAACGCCACCGTGCTCGCGATGTCGTTGACCTCGCCCAGCCGCGGGTACGGCGTCATCTCGAAGTTCATCTTTCTGAACCTCGGGTCGTCAAGGCGGGTGGCCACCATCGGAGTCAGGGTGACGCCGGGAGCGACGGCATTGCAGCGAATGCCCTGCGGGCCGTACTGGCAGGCGATGTGTCTGGTCAGTGAGGTCAGGCCACCCTTGGCGGCCGAATACGCTCCGCCACGCAACCCGCCGACGACCGCGAACGTCGACGTGATGTTGATGATCGCCGAGCCGGGCAGCATGTGCACGACCGCTTCACGGGCCAACCGGAACGGCGCCCGCAGCATCAAACCCAAGAAATAGTCCAGGGATTCGTCATCGGTCTCGTGCAGCGGCTTAGGTTTTCCCACCCCGGCGTTGTTGATCAGGAAGTCGATGCGGCCCCACCGTTCGAGCGCGGCGTCCACGATGCGGCGCGGGCCGTCATCGGCGGTCAGATCGACTGCGAGCGTGGCGACCCGGTCCGGATCGCCGATCGCCTTCTCCAGCTCTGCCAGCCTGCTTTCGTTCCGACCGGTGCCCAGCACCGCCATGCCCGCCTCGGCGAGCTTCGCCGCACACCCGAAGCCGATGCCGCTGCTCGCGCCTGTCACGATGGCTACCTGCATGTCAATCCACTTTCGTAAGGGTTGCCCGGATCTGATGCTTCAAGATCTTTCCGGCGTCGTTCTTGGGCAGTGCGTCCCAGATGACAATCTGCTCAGGGATTTTGAACTTCGCCAGGCCTTCGCTGATCAGCAGTTCACCCAGGTCGGCCAGGTCGGGTGCGTGCCGGCCGGATGTCACAACGACGGCACACGCGCGTTCACCGGTGCGGGCGTCGGGTAGGCCGACAACCGCTATCTCCGCGATCCCTGGATGCCCGATCAGGACGTCTTCGACTTCCTTGGGCGAGATGTTCTCTCCGTTGCGGATGATGATGTCCTTGGCGCGGCCGGTGACCATCAGGAAAGCGTCGTCGACCCATCGCCCGAGATCGCCTGTGCGGAAGTATCCCTCGTCGTCGAACGAGGCCGTCTCGTCGTCGGGATGCAGGTAGCCGACAAGCATCTGGGGTCCGCGTGCGCGGATCTCACCGTCGACGAGTTTGATGTCGGCGATGCCGGCACGGCCGTCGGTGTCGGCGGCATGATCGATGTCCGCCAGCGATCCCACGGTCGTCACCGGCACTTCTGTCGACCCGTAAACCCGTGACACGGAGGCTTTCTCGAAATAGTCGGCGGCGCGGCGGATCAGCGACGGTGGCACCGACGCGCCCCCGCAGATGAAGACCTCGAGATCCGGCAGCCGCGTGGCCGCGCGCTCGGCGGCGGTGAGCAGACCCTCGAGGAACGGCGTGGCGCCGGCCATGTGGGTGATGCGCTCGGCGAGCATTAGCGGCACGGCTTCGCCCGGGTCCCACCGCTCCATCAACACCGCCGTCGTGCCCAGTAACAGCGGGCATTCGAACGCATAGATCGATCCGCCGATGTGCGCGATCGGCGACGGGACGAGAAATCGGTCGCCGGCGGCCACCCGCCAGTGTTCACCGATCTGTCGGATCAGGGCGTGGATGGAATTGTGTGTGTGGAGAACGCCTTTGGGACGTCCCGTCGTGCCGGAGGTGTAGAGGATCATCCGCACGCTGTCGGGATTCAGCACCGGTAGTGCGACCGTGGGCGGTTCGCCGAACAGTGACGCGTACGCGGTGTGGCGGCCGGGCTCACCCCGCAGCACCACGACCTCCGGGGGTGATGTCATGTCCGAGGTCACCCGATCGAGCATGGCGACGTAGTCATGGTTGCCGAACGTCGACGGCACGAAGATCGCCCTGCTGTCGGCGTCGGACAGAATGAAGTGCAGTTCGCGATCGCGCAGTGACGGCAGAATCGGGTTGACCACCATGCCCGCCAGGGTCGCACCGAGATAGATGACGGCGGCTTCATGCCAATTGGGCAGCGTGAAGGAGACCACGCTGCCAGGAGGCATCCTGGTGGCCAGGTTGTGCGCCAACGCCGTCGCCCGCTCATGCATGGTCTTGCAGTTGACTCGGATGTCACCGTCCACCAACAGTGTGCGGTCGGGGGTGGACTTCGCCGCGTCCCGCAGCGAGTCGGCGAGCGTCTCGTGCACCCACAGCCCGCGCCGGTAAGCATCGGCGGCACGTTGCTCGTCGAGCCTCACTGTCAGGCCTGGCCTTTCACCCGGCGCATGGTCATCGAGTGGTGGTATCGCGACGAGGGGTGGGTGTTGATGGTGACCTGGGCGATCTCACCGTCGGACGTCGTGTAGGTGCGCCGCATCTCCAGCGCGGCGGTGCCCGTGTCGACCTTGAGCGCGTCGGCGAGCTCCGCCGTGACCGGAATCGCCGAGATCTCTTGGTGCACCTCGACGATGCTGACCCCGAACAGGTCTTCGATCAACGGGAAGATCGGCCCCGAGTGTCGTTGCAACAGCCGTCCTACAGCGGCGAACGCGCGATTGATGTAGTACTCCGTCGTGCAGACCGGCGTGTCGGTACCGTCGGCGCCCCGATGGCCGCGCACAGCCAGCCACTCGGTTCCGGCCGCCAGGCCGCTCCGCTCGGCGAGCGCATCGTCCACCGTGATCATCGCGTTGGACTCGATCGTGAGCTGAGCGCCCGCGGCGAACGCGAGTAGATCGTTGATCGACATCACGTCCTGCGCATAGCTGTTCGTGGCGGGCCGCGGCACGACCAGTGTTCCCGCGCGGGGGCGGGAGGCGACGAGGTTGTCATCCCGTAACCGGCGCAGCGCCTCGCGGATGGTGTAGCGGCTGACCTCGAACCGCTCGCACAATTGCTGTTCGGTCGGCAGTTGGGAGCCCACCGGGTACACCCCGTCGACAATCTCCTTGCGCAGGGTGCGTGCCACTTGCAGGTAGCGGTGGTCGGCGGGGCTTACGGTCATGCGCGATCCGCCTGCGCTTCTCGCTGGCCGGTCATGCGCGATCCGCCTGCGCTTCTCGCTGGCCGCTCATGCGCGATCCGCCTTCGCTTCTCGCTGGCTGGTCATGTACGTCTCAACGCCAGCACGCTGCCGTCGCCGTCGGCCGAAACATAAAGCGTGCCATCGGAACCAACGGTGATACCGGCGAACGGTCCCTGCGGCCCGGAGAACGGAGGCATTCCCAACAGCGGCTTGGGTTCCACGCCCGGCGGCGGACCGACGGGCAGTCCCGTCGCTATCGTCCTGCGCTCGCCACCGGCGAGATCGACCGCCACGACTTCCTTGGCGCCGGCGTCGACGATGTAAAGCCGCCCGCCCGCGACCGCGATACCCTGCGGCCGTTGCAGACCATCGACCACCGTCTGAGTTGAGCCGGCCAGCCGAACGACCCGGCCCGAACCGGATTCGGTCACCAGCGGCGCGCCGTCGGGCCCGATCGCCACCCCGACGGGGTCATTGAGGTCCGACGCGAGCACCTCCGTGTTGCCCGATCGCAGGGCGTGCACCCGCCCGGTGCCCAGTTCGGCGAAGACGATGGCGTCATCGAGGCCGATCGCGACGCCGTAGAGCTGGTCGAATCCATCAGCGAGATAATCGGTTTCGCCGTCCGCCGGGCGGTAGCGCGCGATCTGGCCGCCCGATGTGGCGACCACGAAGGCGCCGGGCCCGGCGGACGCCAGGCCGCGGAGGAACCCGGGATATCCAGGGGTGAAGAGCATTCCGACGGTCTGCAGCGAGCCGTCGTCACCGACGCGATAGAAGTAGGTGCCGTCGGCGACGTAGAGACTGCCGTCATCGCCCACCGCCAGATCCAGCGGCCAGTTCAATCCGCCTGCAAGCACGGTTCGGGTGTCACCGCCGTCGAGTACCTCGGTGATTTCTCCGGTGAAGTTCGAGGCGAACAACCGGCCGTCAACCAACGTCAGGTTGTCCAATCCCGGATTGAGCTGGGCCAGTACGGTCTTCTCGCCGCTGCGCGGGTCGATGCAAAGCACCTGGCCGCTGGCCACCTGAGTCGAGACGATGTTTCCCCGCGGGTCGAACTTCACGGCGTCGGGTACCCCGAGATCACCCGCGACCCGTTGCGGCTCGCTGTGTTTGTCTGGGTCGGGGTCTACTCGCCAGAGCTCGTTGGCCGTCATCAACGGGTAATACAGCAGGCCGTCGGGGCCGACCTCCATGGCGTTCGGAGACGGCAGATCCTCGAGCAGGATGCGTTGCGCACCGGTGGCCCTGTCGAGCTCCATCAGCCGTCCGCCGTCGCGGCATTCGTTGACGAACAACCGGTCCTGGTGCACGGTGATGCCGTTCGCGCACGGAAGGTCGTCACGCAGCACCCTGGTGCGGCCGCCGGCCTCGAGCACACTCACCCTGGCGTTCATCACCTCGGTGGCGTAAAGGTTGCCGGCCGTGTCGAACGCGACGTCATCTGGTGCGACGATGTCGCCGCCCTTCGCGCTGATGGTGTCCAGAAGGCCCGAGCCGAGATCCAGTGCGCTGATCTGGCTGCCCGTCACCTGCGCCACGTAGACACGCCCGTCCGGACCGGTGCGCAGACCGTTCGCCCCGAACAGCCGGCTGGGGGCGGTGACGCGGTCCAGGCGCCAGCCCTCGGCAGCCGTGGGGTTGGGTGCGGTGTACCTCGGCTGCGGCGACGTCATCGCGGGAACAGTCATGTGCTCGGACGTTATCAAGGCCTCCTAGTCCAGACAATAGCCGGAATCTAGAGCGCGATCGGCCTTGACGAGCCGATTACCGCTGCGGAATAGTGTTCTGCAATATGCAGAGCACCATTCCTTGTCCGGACAAATAGAGTGGACGATCTTCTGAGGCTGGACGGCCGCATCGTCGTGGTTTCCGGGGCGGGCGGTGGCGGAATCGGCACCACGGTGACCCGTATGGCGGCCCAGGCCGGGGCGACCGTCGTCGCGGTGAGCCGGTCCGAGAAGAACCTCGACGAACACGTCGCGCCGCTGGCGAAGCAGGGCCTCGCGGTCGTGCCGGTGTCCGCGGACGCCTCCACCGACGACGGCATCGCCACCGTGATGGATCGGGTGCGCGGTATCGACGGCGACCTCTACGGGCTGGTCAACATCGCGGGCGGCGCGGACCCTTCGACCTGGATGCCGTCGACGCGGGTGACGCGGGGGGACTGGCGCGCATTGTTCACCGCCAATCTGGAGACCGCGTTCTTCATGAGCCAGGCGGTGGCCGCGGAGATACGCGAGCATCAGAACCCGGGTTCGATCGTGTCGGTCTCGTCGATCAGCGGAATGAACACCGCCCCGTTCCACATCGCCTACGGGACCGCCAAGGCCGCGGTGGCGGCGATGACTAGGACCATGGCGGTCGAACTCGCGCTGGACGGTATCCGCGTCAACGCGGTCGCGCCGGGCGTCACCGAGACGGCGGCATCGCGCACGTATGTCGACGAGGACCCCGACCGGGACCGGCAGGCGATTGCGATGGGCCGGCGGGGCCGTCCCGACGAACAGGCGGGACCGATTTTGTTCCTGCTGTCCGATCTCGCCAGCTACATCACCGGACAGACACTGCTCGTCGACGGTGGACTCAACCTCAAGTGGACGCATCTCGGCGCCGACAACACCTCGCTGTTCCTCAGGGACGAATCCTTCCGCGCAGCCATTAGGAGGATGTGATGACTGATCTCGAATCGAAAGCCGACGTGGCTGAAGAACTCTCCGAGCCGATGACCATCAGCACGGAGGCGTACACCTCCGAGGACTATGCCCGCGCCGAACGGGACAAGCTGTGGCGCAAGGTGTGGCAGCAGGTCGGCCGCGTCGAGGAGATTCCCGAGGTCGGCAACTATCTCACCTACGACATCCTCGACGACTCGATCCTCGTCGTGCGCACCGGGCCGAACGAGTTTGCGGCCCACCACAACGTGTGCATGCATCGCGGTCGGCGCCTCGTCGACACCCCGGACGGCGCCAAGAATGCGTGCGCCGAGACGAAGAAGTCATTCGTCTGCGGATTCCACGGCTGGACATACGGTTTGGACGGGGCGTGCACCCACATCCGCGAACAGGACGACTGGAAGGGCGCGCTGACGCCGCAGAACACCCATCTCGCGAAGGTCAATGTCGACACGTGGGGCGGCTGGATCTTCATCAACATGGACACCGACCCCGAGCCGTTGGCCGACTACCTCTTCCCAGCCGCGAAGATCCTCGACCCGTTCGGGTTGGAGAACATGCGCTACAAGTGGCGCAAGTGGCTGTACTTCGATTGCAACTGGAAGGTCGCGCTGGAGGCCTTCAACGAGACCTACCACGTGTTCATCACGCATCCGGAGTTCAACAAGTTCGGCGAGTTCAAGGGCTGGGCCAAGGCGCAGGGCAAGCACAGCAACATCGGCTACGACGCGCCGAAGGACATGGAGGCCACCAAGTCCAAGATCCGGCTGGGCACCGGTGCCGATCCGCGGATCTCGACCGCGGAGATGCAGATCTACACGATGGAGGAGACCAACACCTCCACCACCGAGACGCTGGTGAATGCCGCCAAGCGGTTGGCCGACGAACTGCCCGAAGGGACGCCCGCCGACAAGGTGCTCGAACACTGGCTCGCCTCGGCGCGCCGCGATGACGAGGCCCGCGGCGTGATCTGGCCGACGATCCCCGCGGACATCCTGGGTCAGAGTGGGACGGCGTGGCAGATCTTCCCGAACTTCCAGATTGGGCAGGGCCTGACGGTGGCGCTGTGCTACAGCGCCCGGCCGCATCCCAGTTACGACCCCAACAAGTGCATCTTCGAGGTGTCGGTGTTCGAGCTCTACCCCAAAGGCCAAGAGCCGCAAACAGAGTGGCAGTACACGCCGAAGGACGATCCGAATTGGCTTTCGGTGCTGCCGCAGGACTTCTCCAACATGGCCGCGGTGCAGCAGGGCATGAAATCCCTTGGCTTTCCAGGCACCAAACCGAACCCGTACCGCGAGCGCAGCACCGTGAATCTTCATTACCAGCTGTCGAAATACATGGGCACGGGCGAACCGAAAGAGATTCAATGACGACGAACGAAGTTCCGTGCGGGCCGACCGACGTCCCGCAGGACATCGACATCCCCGCAATGCGGGAGAAGTACGCCGCCGAACGCGCCAAGCGTCTACGGCCCGAGGGCGGCGCGCAGTACTTGGAGCTCGAGGGGGATTTCGCCGACTTCTACGAGGTCGATCCCTACACGACAGTGACCGAGCGCGACCCGATCCTCGAAGACGCCGAAGTCGTCATTCTCGGCGGCGGCTTCTCCGGACTGCTGGCCGGCGCCTATCTCAAGAAGGCTGGCGTCGAGGGTATCCGCGTCATCGAGATGGCCGGCGACTTCGGTGGGGTGTGGTACTGGAATCGATTCCCCGGAATCCAGTGCGACAACGACGCTTATTGCTACATCCCGCTGCTCGAAGAGCTGGATTTCATGCCATCGAAGAAGTTCGCCGACGGCGCCGAGATCTTGCAGCACTGCCGCAACATCGGCAAGCACTTCGGACTGTACGACGGCGCGCTGTTCTCCACCCAGGTGCGCGAATTGCGTTGGGACGACGCGACGCCGCGCTGGCGGATCACCACCGACCGCGGCGACGACATCCGTGCCCGGTTCGTCGTCATGGCACAGGGCTCGTACAACCGCCCGAAACTACCCGGAATCCCCGGTATCAAGGACTTCACCGGACGCGTGTTTCACTCCGCGCGCTGGGACTACGACTACACCGGTGGTGATACGGACGGCGGCCTGCACAAGCTGGCGGACAAGCGCGTCGCGCTCGTCGGCACCGGCGCTACCGGAATTCAATTGGTACCGCATCTGGGCCGCGATGCCCAGCAACTCTTCGTATTCCAGCGCACGCCGTCGTCGGTGGATTCGCGCTCCAACCCTCCCACCGATCCCGAGTGGGCCGCCTCATTGCAGCCGGGCTGGCAGGAGGAGCGCAAGCGCAACTTCCACAACTGGTCGCCGTTCGTCGGCGTCGTGTTCGGCGAGCCGGATCTGGTGTGCGACTTCTGGACTGAACTGGGCCGCAACCTGACCGCCCGAATCGCGGGCAGCGACGACCCTGCGTCGGTGACCGTCGAGCAGATCATGGCCTTCCGGGAAGAGGAAGACTACAAGATCATGGAGCGGCTGCGTCGCCACGTCGCCGAGATCGTCGAGGACCCCGACACCGCCGAGGCGCTCAAGCCCTACTACCGGTTCATGTGCAAGCGTCCGTGTTCTTCTGAGCAGTACCTCGAAACCTTCAACCGCCCGAACGTCACGCTCGTCGATGTGTCCGCGTCCAAGGGCGTGGAACGGTTGACCGAGAAGGGAATCGTGGCCAACGGCATCGAATACGAGGTGGATTGCGTGATCTTCGCCAGTGGCTTCGAGATCTCCACGGAGATCAGCCGCCGGTACGCGATCGACCACATCTACGGTCGCGACGGGCTCTCACTCTTCGACTACTGGCAGGACAATTACAAGACCCTGCACGGGATGACGAGCCGCGGCTTCCCGAACCAGTTCTTCATGGGATTCATCCAGGGTGGGGTCTCGGCCAACACCACGGCGATGTTCGAGCAGCAGGCCAAGCACATCGCCTACCTCATCGCCGAGGCGCAGAACCGTGGTGCCACCACAGTCGAGCCCAGCCAGGACGGCCAGGACGCCTGGGTGCAGACGATCCGCGAGCTCTCAATCGACAACTCGGCATTTGAACTGTCCTGCACGCCAGGCTATTACAACAATGAGGGCCGCGGAGGCGCAGTCGGCAACGGCTCCTTCCTCGGTGACTTCTATGCGCCCGGTTTCTACCCCTTCGACGATCTGCTCGCCGAGTGGCGCGACAAAGGCGACCTGGCCGGCCTGGAGTTGAACTCGTGACCTCGGCGCATGGCTGACCTGAGATTCGACGGCCGGGTCGCTGTCGTCACCGGTGGCGGCAGGGGGCTGGGCCGCTCGTACGCCTTGCTGCTGGCGGCGCAGGGTGCGAAGGTCGTCGTCAACGATCCCGGGGGAAGCCTCACCGGCGATGGCGCCGATAGAAGTCCGGCCGACGAGGTGGCCCGCGAGATCACTGCGGCGGGTGGCGAAGCCGTCGCCAACACCGACACGGTGGCGACGCCCGACGGCGGCAAGGCCATCATCGACTCGGCGCTCGACAGATACGGCCGTATCGACATTCTCATCCACAACGCCGGCATCGTTCGTCGTGCCTCGCTCAAAGAGATGACCTACGACGACTTCGAGGCCGTTCTCGACGTGCACCTGCGCGGCGCGTTCCATGTCGTCCGGCCGGCGTTTCCGCTGATGTGCGACGCGGGATACGGCCGCATCGTGCTGACGTCGTCGATCGGCGGGCTGTACGGCAACCACGCCGTGGCCAACTACGCCGTCGCAAAGGCCGGCGTGATCGGGCTGTCCAACGTCGCGGCGATCGAAGGAGCCGCCGACGGGGTGAAGAGCAACGTGATCGTGCCGGCAGCCGTCACGCGGATGGCCGACGGGATCGACACGTCGGCCTATCCGCCGATGGGACCCGAGCTGGTGGCACCCGCCGTCGCCTGGCTGGCACACGAATCGTGTTCGATCACAGGCGAAATGCTGATCGCGTTGGCCGGCCGGGTCGCCAGCGCCGTCGTCATGGAGACGCCTGGGGTTTACCGGCCGTCGTGGTCGATCGCCGACGTCGGTGAGCATATGACGGCAATCCGGGACGACATTCAACCGCTCGTGTTCCCCGTCGTGCCGGACGGCCACGGCGACCACATCCGGTACAGCTTCGGGATGGCCGCACAAGAGGCGCACCATGCCTAGCGGGCCGCTGGCGGGCGTGCGCGTCGTCGACCTCACCGCGATGGTGATGGGGCCGTACTGTACCCAGATCATGGCCGACATGGGCGCCGACGTGATCAAAGTCGAGCCGCCACAGGGGGATAACACCCGGTTCATCTCCGTGGGACCCGTCTCGGGAATGAGCGGCGTGTTCGTCAACGTCAACCGCGGCAAGCGCGGCATCGTCCTGGATCTGCAGACCGATGAGGGTAAGTCGGCATTGCGGTCGCTCGTCGAGCGTGCCGATGTCTTCATCCACTCGATGCGGTCCAAAGCGATCGCCAAGCTGGGCTTCGGCTACGACGATGTCGCCGCGCTGAACCCGTCGATCGTCTACACGAACTGCTACGGATACGGGCACCGTGGACCGGACCGCGACCGGCCCGCCTACGACGACACCATTCAGGCCGAATGCGGGATACCGGCCGTGCAGCAACAACTGACCGGCGAGGCGGACTACGTCGGCACCATCATGGCCGACAAGGTCGCCGGACTGACCGCGGTGTACGCGACGACGATGGCCCTGTTCCACCGCGAGCGCACGGGGGAGGGCCAGGAGGTCGAGGTCGCCATGTTCGAGACCATGGCGTCCTTCATGCTGGTCGAGCATGCCAACGGCGCCATGTTCGACCCTCCGCTGGGACCCGCCGTCTACCCGAGAACGGTGGCGCCGAATCGCAGGCCCTACCGCACCAGCGACGGGTACATCGCCGCGCTGATCTACAACGACAAGCACTGGAACGCCTTCGTCAACGCCGTGCAGCCCGCGTGGAACGACGACAAGTACGCAACTCTCGAACTGCGCGCGAACGACATCGACGCGGTGTACGGACTGCTCGCCGAGACGATGAAGGAGCGCACCACCGATGAATGGCTGGCGCTGTTCCGCCGGCTGGAGATTCCCGCGGCGCCGCTCAACACGCCCGACGCGCTGTTCGACAACGAGCACCTCAACGCCGTCGGCCTCTTCGAAACGGTTGAGACTCAGCACGGTCCAGTGCGGTTTCCCGGTGTGCCGACCTGGTTTTCACGCACCCCCGGCCGGGTCGGCGGTCCAGCACCGATGCTGGGCGAAGACACCGACGAGGTCCTCGCTGAGCTGGGGCTGAGCGACCCGCAGCGCGCCGAGACTACGGTTTCTGACAGAAAACGGCCAGATTTCATCAATAACCGTAGTGTCGGGGCCGCTTCCTCAAAGCCCACGGCCGGACAGGGTTAGATCATGGATTTCGAAATGGGCCAGAAGGCCACGCAGTTGCGCACCGAACTGCGTGAGCTGGTGACAAGCAATGTGCCCGAACACTTCCTGGGTGCATTCACCGACAATCCCGCCGACCTCGAAACGGCCCAGGCGTTCTGTCGGCTGCTCGCCGAACGCAACCTGCTCTGCATGTCCTGGCCCGAGGAGTTCGGCGGTGGCTCGGCCTCGGTGTGGGAGCAGACCGTGGTGCGCGAGGAGATGTGGGCACACCACGAACCGCGCGGTGCGCAATACATGGGCGTGAACTGGGTCGGGCCGATCATCATGCGCCACGGCACCTCCGAACAGCAGCGCACGCATCTGCCGCCGATCGCGCGCGGAGAGGTGATCTGGTGTCAGGGATTCTCCGAACCCGAGGCGGGTTCCGACCTGGCGTCGCTGAGAACCACCGCGCGCCGCGACGGCGACGGCTGGCTGGTGAGCGGGCAGAAGATCTGGACGTCGTACGCCACCATGGCGCAGTGGTGCTTCCTTCTCGCGAGGACCTCCAAGGGTGAGAAGAAGCAGCAGGGGCTGACGATCTTCCTGGTTCGGATGGATGATCCGGCGATCCAGGTCCGGCCGATTCGCTGCATGATGGGCCCGCACCACCTCAATGAGGTGTTTTTCGACGACCTGCGTGTCACCGAGGCCGATGTGCTCGGCACCGTCGATGAGGGGTGGTCGATCGTGCAGGACGTGATGTCCTTCGAACGGGTCGGGCATCGCCCGCTACGCCCGGTGTGAACGGTTGCTCGCCGCGGCGCCCGCCGTGCTCGGCGACCGGTGGGACGAGCTGTCCACAGAACTGCGCGGTCGCTGGGTGCGCATGCTGGCGCACTGCCGCCGGGCCCGTCTGCTGGCCTACCGCGTCGTGTCGTTGCAGAGCAGCGGGCGGATCCAGCCCGGCGACGCGGCCGCATACCGGATCGCCGTGACGAAGCTCGACCAGGACAGCGCCGAAGTGCTGATGGACATCGCCGCGGAAGTGAGACACGACGACCCGCGTGCGAAATGGTTCCTCGGCGAGGTCGACGACCACTGGAAGTACTCGCAGGCCTCCACGGTGTCGTCCGGCAGCATCGAGATGCAGCGCATCCTGCTGTCCCGCTCCATGCTGGCGGCCCACAAATGAGCGACATGGTTCTGGACCTGTCCGACGACGCCAAAGAGTATGGGCGCGAGGCTCTCCGGGCCTTCGAAGCCGCGGGCGGCGACCAGCTGGTGCAGCAGGCCGAGGCAAAACCCGATCTCCGCGAAGGTCTCGCAGGTCCGATCCTCGCGCAACTGGGCGCCTGGGACCTCGACCCTCGCTCCGACACCGACGGGCTGGAAGCGGCCGCGGCGCTGTGCCGCAGCGCCGGGTACTGGGCGGTGCCCTATCCGGTGGCCGAGAGGTTGGCCAGTCCCGCAGACCTCGACGTCGACGGGCTGATCGTGGTGGCCGGCAACCGACCGGCGCGGCGTACTGGGGGGACTCGGATTCCCGCTGGGCGACAGTGACCGTCGACGGCGCGCGAAGCAGGGTCACCGGCCAGGGTGCGACGGGCCCGGCGTTCGTCACCGAACTCGAGCTGGCCGCGGTCGACAGGCAGGCGCGAGTGACGTCGCACTCGGTCTGGTGCTGCCGTGCTGGACGCTGCTGGGGATGCTCGACCGCGCGATCGAGCTGACCGTCGCGCACGTCAGCCTGCGCAAGCAATTCGGGCAGCCGCTGTCGTCGTTCCAGGGAGTGCAGTTCCAGCTGACCGACGCCGAGGTCGAGCGCAGCGGTGTGGACATCCTCGCCAAGTACGCGCTGTGGAGCATCGGCTCGGGGCAGCCCGAGCGCGCTGAACGACGCACTGGCCCTGCGGATGTCGGCTCTCGAGGCGGCTGAGGTGGTCTTCCGGGTGTGCCATCAGCTGCACGGCGCGGTCGGCTTCTGCGACGAGACCACGCTGTCGTGGCTTTCGCGCTACAGTCAGCCACTGCGGCGCCTCCCGTATGGGCTTGTCCGCGACGCGCGATGAGCTGACCCGCAAGGCGGGCAGCACCGGTCTGACGGGACTGTACGCATGAAAGTCGCCGTCATCGGTACCGGATTCGGCAAGCACGCCGCCGCTCCGGCCTACGAAAGCGCCGGCTTCGAAGTGGACGTGATCAGTCCCCGCGACGACGCCGCCGTGCAGAAGGCGATGACCTCCGACGTCGACCTCATCTCGGTCCACTCGCCGCCGTTCATGCACCTCGACCACGTGACAAGCGCCATCGACAACGGGCCACGCGGTGTTGTGCGACAAGCCCTTCGGCCGCAATGCCGAAGAGGCCGCGGCGATGCGCGACAGGGCGCATGCCGCCGGAGTGCTCAACTTCCTGAACTTCGAGTTCCGCTTCAACGAATCCTGGGCGGCGGTCAAACGACTGGCCGACGCCGGAGCGATCGGCACCCCGAAGCACCTGAGCTGGAACTTCTTCGGTAGCGGCCTGCGGGGCCGCAAGCACGGTTGGATCAACGACCGTCACCTCGGAGGTGGCTGGATCGGCGCCTACGGCTCGCACCTGATCGACTTCACCCGCTGGCTCTTCGGCTGCGAGGTCGCCGACTGCGGCGGCGTCACGCGCATCGATGAACACGAGCACCTCGACGCCGCCGGTGCGCCACACAGGGCCTCCGCCGAGGATGCGTATTCCGCGTGGTTCGTGATGGAGAACGGCTGCACCGCAACGCATGACACCGGGTTCGCCGCCGCGGTTCCATCAGCGCCGCATCTCACTTTGCTTGGCAGCGAGGGCACCCTCGAGCTGACGGCTGACACCACACTGGTCGTCCGTCGCCCCGGTGAAGAGCCCGACACCTCGGAGTTTCCCGCACCGCCGCGACGAACACCGCCTCCGGCCCTGACCACGTTCTTCGGCCTGGTGGCCGACGCGCTGCGAAGTGGCCGTCAGATCACGCCGTCGTTCGATGACGGCGTGGCGGCTGCGCTTGTGATGGACCTCTTGCGGACGAAGGCGTCATGACCGCCGACCTCGAGGAGTTCCGCACCCGCGTGCGCGCGTGGTGCGCGGAGCACATCCCCCGCGACTGGCGGCAGACCCAGACCGGCGCTACCGACGAGGAGTTCGTCGCATTCCAGAAGGCATGGTTCGCCCAACTGCACAGCGCCGGTTTCGCGGTGCCGCACTGGCCGCGGGAGTGGGGTGGTGGGCTGTCGGTGCCCGAGCAGGTGGTGCTCTATCAGGAACTGGCGGCGCATGATGCGCCGCGCCTCGTGCTCGCCTTCGTCAGTATCCACCACGCTGCATCGACACTGCTGGTGGCCGGCACCGAAGCGCAACGGCGCAAACACCTTCCGGCGATTCTGAACGGCGAGATCTGGGTGCAGGGCTTCTCTGAACCGGAGGCGGGATCCGACCTCGCAAGCCTGCGCACTGTCGGCCCGCCGCGACGGTGACTCGTTCGTTGTCAACGGGCAGAAGCTCTGGGCCAGCGGCGGCATGCACGCCGATTGGTGCCTGCTGCTCGCCCGCACCGACCCCGACGCGCCTAAACGCAAGGGCATCTCGTACTTCCTGCTGGACATGAAAACACCGGGTATCGAGGTGCGGCCGATCCGCAACGCGATCGGGGATTCGCACTTCTGTGAGGTCTTCCTCAACGACGTCACCATCCCGGCCGCCAACCTCGTCGGCGTTCAGAACGCCGGATGGCAGGTAGCCCAGGCCACGCTGGGCGCCGAACGGGGCATGACCATGCTCGAACTCGCCGAACGTCTCGGCAACGCGGGGTTCCGATGGCTGCTGGAAAGCTGCCCCGTCGACGACCCGGTCGTGGCCGACCGCCTCGCGCAGTTCGAGACCGAGATCACCGGGCTGCGGGGGTTGTGCCGAAAGGTCGTGGAGGACAGTGGAAATGGGGGAGCGTCCGGTTCCGCATCGTCTGCCGACGCGTCCATCGTCAAGCTCTACTACAGCGAGCTGCTGCAACGGCTGACGGACTTCGGTGCCGAGATCGCCGGCCTGGCCGCGCACACCGAGCTGGAGAAGCCGATGTCGAGCGGCTGGGAGTCAGGCTCCTGGGTGCTCGACTTCATCGGCTCGTGGGAGTGGACCATCCCGGGTGGGGCGAGCGAGATCCAGCGCACCATCATCGGCGAGCGTGGGCTGGGCCTGCCGCGGGAACCGACGCCCGAGCGGGACCTTGTGTCACCGCGAGAATCAGGCAGAGGCTGATGTCCGACTATTCCGAGTTCCACGACGAACTGCGCTCGGTGGCAGGCGATCTGCTCGCCAAGGACCGGGCAGTCGACTGGCCGGCACTGGTCGATGCGGGCTGGGCCGGACTGGAGGTGCCCGACACTTCGGCGGCGCCGGGGCGACGTTCGCCGAGGTTGCGATCGTGTGCGAGGAGATGGGCCGCGCCGCGAGTTCTACCAGCTACCTGGGCAGCGCAGTGCTGGCGGTCGGCGCTCTGAACGCGCTGCAGCCCAGCCAGATTCGCGACACACTCTTGGCGGACGTGGCCTCCGGCGCGGTCAGGCTGGCCACCGCGATCGACTCGCCGGAGTTCGTGCCGGACGCCGAAGGCGCCGACCGGATCCTGATGGTCACGAAGGACGGTGTCGACCTCGCCGAAGCGACGGTCACCCCGCAACCGGTGCTCGACGAGACCCGCCGACTGGCATCCATCGGCGATCTCCAGGTAGTGGAGCGGCTGCATTTCGAAGGTGACCCCGACGCTGCGGTTCGCCGACTGCTCGACCGGGCGGCGGTCGCCGTCGCATGCGACAGCCTCGGGCTGTCCGAGGCAATGCTTTCCGCGACGGTCGCCTACGCGAAGGTGCGTCGGCAGTTCGGCAGGCCCATCGGCTCCTTCCAGGCCGTCAAGCACGCCTGTGCCGACATGCTCGTCAGCATCGCCGTGTCACGCCAGCTCGTCGATGCGGCGGCGCAAGCGATCGCCGAGGACCGAGAAGATGCCGGCGTCGCGGCGTCGATGGCGAAGTCGCATGCCTGCGCCTCGGCCGTCGACATCGCAGGCAAGGCAATGCAATTGCACGGTGGCATCGGATACACGTGGGAGAGCGGCATTCACGTCTATCTGAAACGGGCCGCCCTCAACCGTTCGCTGTTCGGCTCGCCCGCAGCACACCGCAGACAACTGGCCAAGCGCTACCGATAAAGGAGTTCCACACATGGGCGTACCCGTCTACAAACGCATCCTCGACCTGTTCGAGGCCGAGGGCGTCAACACGCTGTTCGGCATACCCGACCCCAATTTCGTGCACATGTTCACCGAAGCCGACGCCCGCGGGTGGTCGGTCGTCGCACCGCATCACGAACTGTCAGCGCCGGCTTCATGGCCGAGGCGGCGTCGCGGATGACCGGCAAGCCGGGACTTTGCATCGGCACCCTCGGCCCCGGTGTCGCCAACATCGCCGGCGCCATGATGTGCGCGTTGGTGGAGAACTCGCCGGTGATCTTCCTCGGCGGCCAGCGGGCCCGCATCACCGAGCGCCGGGTCCGTCGCGGCCGGATCCAATTCGTCCAGCAGGAGGGCCTTTTCGCGCCGTCGGTGAAGTACAGCAGCTCCATCGAGTACGCCGACCAGACCGACGAGATCGTGCACGAGGCCATTCGCCGGTCGATGTCCGGCACACCCGGTCCGTCCTACATCGAGTTTCCGTCCCACGTGATTCTGGAAGAGCTCAACGTCGGGGAGGCGCCTGCGCCGCAGCGCCTACCGCTTGGTCAATCAGGGTGCGGGTGCTCGAGAGGTCGCAGAGGCCGTGAAGCTGATCCGCGAAGCCAAGAGCCCGATTCTGTTGGTGGGCCACGGCGTTCACACGTCGCGCACCCAGGCGCGAGGTCTAGGAACTCGCCGAGCTGATGGCCTGCCCGGTGATCCAGACGTCCGGTGGCACGTCGTTCATCCCGGGACTGCAGGAGCGGACGTTCCCCTACTTGTTCTCCCCGGCCGCAAACCAGGCCGTCGAGGAATCCGACCTGTGCGTCGCGCTGGGTACCGAACTCGGTGAGCCGATGCACTACGGCCGCACTCAGCACTGGGCCGCCAACGATGCGAACCGGAAATGGGTGTACGTCGAGCAGGATCCGACCGCCATCGGCGTCAACCGCCGGTTCGACGTCGCGCTGGTCGGCGATCTGCGCGGTGTCGTGCCGCAACTGGTCGAGGCGCTGCGGGACAACCCGCGCTCCCCGTCGGCCAATCTCGAGACCCTGGTCAAGGCCGACGCCGCCGAGCTGACGCGGGTGGCCGAAGAGGCGCCAAGTGGACGCACCCCGGTGCACCCGGCGCGCTACGTGGTCGAGGCGACCAAGGCGTTCGACGAGTTCGCCAAGGACGGCATCATGGTGCGCGACGGCGGCGCGACCGTCATCTTTCGGTTGGACCTACTCGCAGACCAAGCCGCGAGACGTGATCTGGAACCAGAACTTCGGTCATCTGGGCACGGGTCTGCCGTACGCCGTCGGTGCCTCGGTCGCCGAGGGGCGCAAGCGGCCCGTCATGCTGCTGACGAGTGACTCGGCGTTCCTGTTCCACATCGCCGAGCTCGAGACCGCCGCGCGGGAGGGCCTGCCGCTGGTGTGTGTCGTGGGCGTCGACCACCAGTGGGGCCTCGAGGTCGGTGTGTACAAGCGCACCTTCGAACAGCCGTCACCGCAGCCGGGGGTGCACTGGAGCAAGGACGTGCGCTTCGACAAGATTGCGGAGGGCTTCGGCTGCCACGGCGAATACGTGGAGAAGGAGGACGAGATCGGCCCGGCGATCGAGCGGGCGTACGCCAGCGGCAAGACCGCCGTCGTGCACGTCTGCATCGACCCGACGGCGAACTCCGAGGAGATGCCGAAGTACGACCGATTCCGGACGTGGTATGCAGAAGGCACGCAGTAGGGGCTCGCGGTCGAACCGCGAATAGAGAAGGTGGAGCCATGCGCGAATATCTGAAGTTCTACATCGACGGCAAGTGGGTCGACCCGGTCGAGCTCAAGACCCTGGACGTCGACAACCCGACCACCGAACAGGTTTCCGGCAAGATCGCGATCGGCTCCGCCGCCGACGTCGACAAGGCCGTGAAGGCCGCCAGGAAAGCCTTCGCCACCTGGTCGGTGAGCACCCGCGAAGAGCGCCTCGATCTGCTGCAGGCGATCCTCGCCGAGTACCAGAAGCGCTCGGCCGACCTCGGTGAGGCGGTGTCCGAGGAGATGGGCGCCCCGCCGTCGCTAGGCTCCGGCACGCAGGTCTATCCTCGGCCTCGGCCACCTCAACAACGCCATCGACGCGCTGAAGAACTTCTCGTTCGAGGAGGCGCGTGGGTCGACGCTGGTGCTCAAGGAGCCGATCGGGGTGTGCGGCCTGATCACGCCGTGGAACTGGCCGATCAACCAGATCGCCTGCAAGGTGTACCCGGCGCTGGCGACCGGTTGCACCATGGTGCTCAAGCCCTCGGAGGTCGCGCCGTACTCCGGCCAGATCTTCACCGAGATCATGGACGCCGCGGGAGTTCCGGCGGGCGTGTACAACATGGTCTTCGGTGACGGCGCCGGCGTCGGTGTCGCGTTGTCGAGCCATCCCGGACATCGACATGGTGTCCTTCACCGGGTCGACGCGGGCGGGCATCGAGGTGGCCAAGAACGCGGCGGCGACGGTGAAGCGGGTGACGCAGGAACTCGGCGGCAAGAGCCCGAACATCGTGCTGGACGACGACGAACTTCGCCCAGAACGTCGCCGTCGGTGTGAAGGCGATGATGCCGAACTCGGGTCAGAGCTGTAATGCGCCGTCGCGCATGCTGGTCCCCGAAGTCGCGCAGGGACGAAGCGATCGCCGCGGCGCGGGAGGCCGCCGAGCAGGTGACGGTCGGCGATCCGAACGACAAGTCGGCCATCGGGCCGGTGGCGTCGAAGGTGCAGTTCGACAAGATCCAGCGGCCTGATCCAGAAGGGCATCGACGAGGGCGCCACAGTGGTCGCGGGCGGTCCGGGCCGGCCCGAGGGTCTGGACACGGGCTATTACGTCAAGCCGACGGTCTTCGCCGACGTCACCAACGACATGACCATCGCGCGGGAGGAGATCTTCGGGCCGGTGCTGTGCATCCTCGACCTACGACGACCTCGATCAGGCCATCGAGATCGCCAACGACACCGACTACGGCCTGGCCGGCTACGTGTCGGCCGCCGACCTCGATGCGGCGCGTGGCGTCGCGCGCCGGATCCGCGCCGGCTCGGTGGCGATCAACCACGGGTTCGACCTGAACGCGCCGTTCGGCGGCTACAAGCGCAGCGGCAACGGCCGCGAATGGGGTGAGTTCGGCTTCGACGAGTACCTGGAGATCAAGGGCACCCTCGGCTACGCGCCGGCGTAGACCGGTCTCGGGCCGCAATGCCCAGCGAAAAGTACGAATACGGAATCGATTTCGATGCGATCGCGGCCGTCGACATCCACACCCATGTGGAGGTCGACGGCCACGGCCACAAGGCCTACGACGACGAGCTCGTCGAGGCCGTCGGCAAGTACTTCAAGAGGGCCCGGAAGCATTGTCGAGCGTCGACGCGCTGGCCGACGAGTACCGCCGCCACAACACGGCGGCGGTGGTGTTCACCATCGACGCGCGCACGGCAATGCGGCATGTGTCGAACTCCGTCGAGGACTCATCGCGGGCGCGATACGCAACAACGATGTGCTGATCCCATTCGGCAGCGTCGACCCGTGGCACGAGCGGCGCGCGGTGCATCGCGTCCACGAGCTGGCCCGCGATTATCGGGGTGAAGGGCTTCAAGTTCCACCCGAGCTCCAGGCCTTCGAACCCAACGACCGTCGCTTCTATCCGATCTACGAGGCGATCGCGAGGCCGGGTGCCCGCGCTGTTCCACACCGGACAGACGGGCATCGGTTCCGGGCTGCCCGGCGGGCATGGCATCAAGCTGCGGTACTCCGACCCGATGCTGCTCGACGACGTGGCGGCCGATTTCCCGGAGCTGACGATCGTGATGGCCCACCCCGCAGTGCCGTGGGTCGATGCGCAGATCGCGATCGCCCACACATAAGGCCAACGTCTACATCGACCTGTCGGGGTGGTCGCCGAAGTACTTCCCGCCGCAGCTCGTCCGCTGCGGCGAGTCGGCAGCTGCGAACTCAAGGTGTTGTTCGGGACGGATTACCCGTACATCAAGATGGACCGCTGGCGCAGTGACTTCGAGGCGCTCGACATCGACCCCGCGGTCGCGCCGTTGATCTTCAAGGAGAACGCGCTGCGGGTGCTGGGGATCACCAGGCGCAGTGCCAGCTGGGAAGGCTAGGCGGCGGTCAGACGTAGTCGCCGAGTCGACGAACATGATGCGCGGTGGTTGGCCGCGTTGACGATCGCGCCTGCGAAATCCGTCGTCGATCATGTCGCCGGAGACGACGGTGAAATGTACTCCGGCGCGGTGCAATTCGGGGCGCATCGCGTTCAGGGTGGCTTCGCCGGCCCGCTTGATCGCGGCGACGGCCGTGTAACCCTTCGGCACCGCCTTATGCGGGAAGAAATGTGCTTGATGGCTGGTGACGAAAACGATGCGCCCGCCCGCAGGCATGAGCGGCACGGCCATCAGCGCGAGGCGACGTTGAGCATCGCGGTTGCGGCGGCCCGCGTAGCCCGGGTGGGCGCCCAACTCGGCGCACGACTGACGCGTTGAGGACCACGGTGTCCAACCGTCCGAAGTCGGGCCGCGATGGTGTCGATCATCGCCGCGCATTCGTCCTCGTTGGAGATGTCGGCGCGCAGGGTCGACGCATTACCGCCTGCGTCCGGATGGCCTTGGCACGTGGCTTCCGCATGGTCGGCGCATTCGCGGTAGTTCACGATGACGTGGGTGTCGGGGCCGGCGAGTTGCTGTGCGACGTCCGCGCCGATACCCCTCGATCCGCCTGTGACCAGGACGATCCGTGCAGGTGCGTGGTGCATTCGGCTTCCTTCCGTCGCTGCGAAGCTTCACCGTACACCAGTTTCTAAGAAAAATAAGGCAAAGATAAGATAACAATAAGGTCGAGTCCGGTGCCATAATTGATGGCGTGGAGTCGACCCGGGTGGACAGGTGGCTGTGGTCGGTCCGGATGCGCGAAGACCCGACCGGACGCCGCCGAGGCATGCAGGGGCGGCCACGTTCGGGTGAACGGTCGGCCCGCCAAGGCGGCCACCCCGTGTCGCCCGGCGACGAGGTGCGCGCGCGGGTCGGTCAGACGACGCGGGTCGTCGAGGTGGTGCGGGTGATCCAGAAGCGGGTAGGCGCGGCGGATGCGGCGAGCTGTTTCCTCGATCGAACGCCGAAAGCCCCAGTTGCGGAACAGGTTGCGGTTGGCGCTCCGCGACCGCGGCGCGGGTCGGCCGACCAAGCGGGATCGGCGGAGGCTGGACAAGTTGCGAGCAGGACGGATCTAGAAGAGCAACGGCGGCAGAGTCGGTTTCCGAGCGCTGTCGTCGATTGTCGCTTGGCGGTGAGATCGCCCTGCGCCTTGCGCAGGGTGCCCAGCGCCTCGCGATATGGGCCGACGAGGTATGCGGTGTCGCCCGACGAGCAGGTGCGCGTCGCGGCGCGGGTGATGGACGACCTGTCCGTCCTCGCGTGCGATCGCGATGACCCTCGTCTGGGTGGGCAGGTCGCGCATCCGTCTGCCGTCGAGCTCGCTGCTGCGTTCGATATGCGCGACCCCGACCATGAACGAGCGCTGCCCGACCGAGAACGTGCTCACCACCTTCAGGCCCATGGCCGCCCCGATGAACCACGGTGTGGCGAGGTCCACCGTGGAGCGCACGTGGTCGAAGCCGAACCGCTGCGCCGACGGCGGTCCCGAGCGCGCGGTCGTAGACCCGAAGGACGATGGGCACCTCGGGCCGAGACGTCCGAATTGGTGTTGGAGCCCGAGCGTCTCGCGCAGCACGATGCCGGTCTCGATGTTGACCATGTCGTTTTCGGTCAGCACCGCGACGGCCCGGGCGGTGTCCACACGGGCGGCCTCCAGCGTCTGGCGCAGCGTGGCGTCCCCGAAGATCACCGGGATGCCGAGCTCCGCTGCCGCCGACAGATAACGGTTCTCCTCGTTCAGCTCGATGACCACGACGTCGTGGCCTTGCGATTTGAGGATGCTCGGCAACCCGGATGCCGAACGATCCGAGCCCCACCACGACGAAGTGATGACGCAGATGACGGACTTTCTGGCGGCTGGCCGATCGCGTCAGCCGGCGAGACAGCAGCACATCGGCGACGAAGGCCACCACGATTGCGGTGGTGAACACGCCGGCGAACATCATTCCGACGCCCCACAACCGCAACCACGTCGGCTGGTCGAGGAAGTTGAAGTCGCCGTATCCGACGGTGGCGATGGTCTCGGTGGAGAAGTACAGCGCGTCGACCCAGCCCATGCCCGGGTTGGTCGTAGGCGAACCGCAGCATGACGGTCGAGCCGATCAACAACGTCGGCGGCCACCGCCAGCGCCCGGTAGAACATCGGGTTGACGTCATCGCGGAACGCCCGCATCGAATCCAGCATCTTCGACGATCGTGCTGCGGTGAATCTGCGGTGGCGGCAAGGGGTTTGGCGACGCTTGATGTTCTGCGCCTCGAGTTCTTCGGCGGTGCCGATCATCGCCGTCCAGTCGCCTTCGTGCACCTGCTGGTCGCGGCCGGGGCATGCGATGACCGCGCCAGGGATGTCTGAGTTGTCGCCACCGATGACGGCCACCGGCGCCAGGTCGCCGTACAACTCTCGCAACGTCGCATCCCGCGGCGCTTCGGTTCCGGAGACGACGAACTCGATGCCGTCGGCGACCGGGAATCGTATGCGTGGTCCGCGAGAGGCAGGCCTCGACGACCGATGGCGCCGCCAGATCGGCGACGTCGAGTATCGCGCCCGGCCCGTTATCGTCGGTCATCGCCTCGCGGAGCACGGTGTTGGCGAGCCGGGCAACGACCCGCACCGTGGGATTGGCTTGCCGGGCCAGCAGAGCGATCTCGAGGTTCAGCGCGTCATCGTCGTCTACGCAGATGATCGACTCGGCGTGGGCGATCCCGGCCTCGGACAAGCCGACAGGCGACTGCACCGTCATGATGCTTGCCCCGGCGATGTTCAGCTCCTCGACGATCCGCATCGCCAGTGCATCGTCGCCGCAAACGATGGTGTGGCCGCGCATGCTTTGAGAACGCTACTTCGGAAATCCGCCGCGGTGAGGGGCGAAGATGGACACATGCGCAGCAACCCGAGGATCTACGTCAAGGCGTGCATCAACGGCGCTCGCACACCCGACCAGCACCCGAACCTGCCCGTCACTCCCGATCAGCTGGCCGCCGAGGCGCTCGCGGCACACCAGGCGGGCGCCAAGGCCGTGCACATGCATCCCGAAGACCGCCGATGGCGTGGACTCACTTGCGCCGGAGGTCGTCGACGTCGCGGTGTTCGGCGGTACGCCATGCGGTGCCGGGACTGCCACTGGGGGTGACGACGGGGTTCTGGGCGCTGCCCGACGCCGAGGCCCGGCTGCGCGCCGTCAACGGATGGAGCGAGCTGCCCGACTTCGCGTCGGTGAACTGGCATGAACCCGGCTCGGAGGAACTCGCTGAGCTGCTGTTGAGCAGGGGAGTGGGCGTCGAGGCCGGAATCTTTCATGCAGAAGCGGCCGCCTCCTGGGCGGCGTCCGAGCATCGGCCCGCACTGCATGCGGGTGATGATCGAACTTCCGGCCGACGGCGATGTGGCGACGGCCGACGATCTGCTCAGCCAGGTGATGGCGGTCGGGCTCGCCTGCGCCGGTGCTGTTGCACGGATTCGACGAAAGTTGTTGGCCCCTGTTTGAACACGCCGGTCGGCGGGGGGTGCAGACCCGCATCGGGCTGGAGGACACGCGTGCGGCTGCCCGACGGGTCGGCGCCCACGGGTAATGCGGACCTGGTGTCCGCCGCAGTGCAGCTGCTCAGTCGGTAGGCGCCGCCAACGCGAAGTCGGCGAAGTCGAAGCCCGGCACCACGACACAGCTGACCAGACAGGGCTGATCGTCACGTGGTCGGGCGCGCTGCCAGTGGCCCGGTGGGACGACGAACTGCGGGGTCTCGCCGGCTGGCGATATCCGCGCCGAGCAGATACGTTGTGGCGCCGTGCTTCGTTCGGGCCCGACCTCCAGCAGCAGCGGGCCGCCGGAATGGTAGAGCCACAGCTCGGCACTGCGCACCGTGTGCCACGCCGACTGCTGACCGGGCATGAGAAGGAACAGGATCGCCGTGCCTGCGCTGCGTGGGCCCGTGTAGTCGGGCGGCAGTGCGGACTGCGGGATGGTCAGTTCGCTGCGCCAGGTCTCCTTGAACCAGCCGCCCTCGGGGTGAGGCGACATGTCGAGCGGCGCGCCCAGTCCGGAAGTTCGGTCATCGCCATACCGTAGTCTCATCCCATGCCCCGCCTGCGTCCCGGTTGGCTGGTCGTGCTGTGCGCGGCGATCCTTCTGGTGAGCGCGTGGTTTCCCTGGTTGGTCAACCCGGAAACGAAGAAGGTGCCGGCGACGGCGGTCATGCCAGCGCGATCGGCGGGATCGTCGGCAATGTGCCGGTTCTGCGGCCCGGGTTCGGCGTCGGGCAGCTCATCGTGTTGCTGTCGTCGACGTTGATCGTCGCCGGCGCGATGGCCGCCCGCGGGCTGTGGCACGGTTGGCATCGGCGTCCGCGCTGGCGATTTCGGTACTGCTGCTGGTGCTTGTCGTCTGGTACTACCGGCTTTACGTCTATTCGCCGGTGACCGCGGGCTGGGGTCTGTATCTCGGCGCAGCGATGGCGATCCTCGCGGTGCTGCTGTCGGTGTGGGCGATGGTGGCCGCATGGGCGGCGACGACGAGGGTGGCATGAGCGGCTTCGTCGAGCCGGTCAGGTTGACCGGGGAGCGGTGGGTCACGCTGGAACCGCTTAGCCGCGAACACCTTCCGGAGATCGTGGCGGCGGCCGCCGACGGTGAACTCGGACGGCTGTGGTTCACCGCGGCGCCGGCCCAGAGGCGGTCGAGCGGTGGGTGGACATGCGATTGGCGTTGCAGGAGCCGGACACGGGCCTGACGTTCGTGGTCCGCCGTCTCGACGGCACGTTCGTCGGCTCGTCGAGCTATCATGAACGTCGACGCGCCGAACCGTCGACTGGAGATCGGCAACACTTGGTACGTGTCGTCGGCGCGGCGCAGCGGCGTCAACAGCGAGACCAAGCTGCTGATGCTCGGCCATGCCTTCGACGAGTTGGGCTGTGTCGCAGTCGAATTCCGCACGCACTTCTTCAACTTCACCAGCCGGGCGGCCATCGAGCGTCTCGGCGCGAAACTCGACGGTGTGCTGCGCAGCCACCAGGTCCTGGCCGACGGGTCGCGCCGCGACACCGTCGTCTACTCGATCCTGGACATCGAATGGCCCTCGGTGCGCAACAACCTGCGGTTCCGGCTGGACCGCAACGGTTAGACGGCGCGCCGAAACTGCGGACAGATCGCGATATCGCGCTGAGCGCCGATCTGCCCGCAGTCTCGGAAAGCGACTATTCGGCGTCGATGGTGGTCGGTTGGATCGACCGTTGCTCGCCGGCGCTGGTCACTTCGATCTTGCGTGGCTTGGCGCGTTCGGCCACCGGGATGGTCACGGTCAGCACGCCGTTCTCGTAGGTCGCCGAGATGGCCGATGCATCAATGCCGTCGCCAAGCGACAGCTGCCTGCGGTAGGTGCCGAAGAACCTCTCGTTGGCCAGCCATTGCACGCCTTCGTCGGAGCGTGCGGTGCGATGAGCCGAGATCGTCAGGGTGCCGTTGTCGACGTTGACGTCCACCGAACCGGGGTCGACACCGGGCAGGTCGGCGGTCAACAGATAGTGGTCGTCGACCTTGCACAGATCCATCGGCATGAAACGCGGGGTTCGAGTTGATCCGGTCTGGCTGGTCAGCAAGCCCCGGGTCAGAGCATCAAGGTCACTGAACGGATCAAAACGCAGCACAGCAATCCACCTCCTAGTCACTCAGAGCCCGCCACCCCGGCGGGCAGCCAAATCACTGTGCACCTGCGAGATTAGCACTCTCATGGGGAGAGTGCCAGAAAATTTTCGGACCTTTTTCAGGTCGTCACGACTGGCGGCGCCGCGCAACGTCGCCGCGCACTGGTCGCACGCCAGCACCGCGGTCGAACGGACCGTCCGCACGCCGTGTGGGTGAGGATGACGGCCGGCCCCTCGGGCGCCTGGAACCACCGCTGCGCCCATCGCAGCGCACACACCAGCACCGGAAACAGCGCCCGGCCTTTCTCGGTCAGCCGGTAGCGGTTGTCGGCGAGGTCGAACACGCCGTTGGCCGTGAGGATCGACAGCCGGTCGGCGATCGAACCGGGCGGCGCGCCGAGGCGGGTCTGGAAGTCGGTGAACCGGCTCATCCCGACGAACGCAGCGACCAGTAGCGCGAAGCCCCAGCGGTTGCCCATCACGCTCATCGTCTGCGGGAACAGGCCCGCGGCCCGATCGCCTTCCGAACGGCGGCGGCTCGCGGCCGCCGGGACGGATCGCGACCACGATCCGCTCGGACCCCATTGCGCCACAACGTCTTTCTCGCTCGCGTCCTGGCCGCACGCACTGCACGTGACTACCGGGGCGAAATTCGCGCCGCACGCAACGTGGCGCATGCCCGGGAGGGGTTCGGCGTGGTCGGGCACCCAGCTGGCGTTCCCACTCCCAGATCGACACCAGCAACGGCCACAGCGATCGGCCGCGCGCCGTTACGAGGTACTCCGACCGCGACGGATTGGACTGGTATTCGCGCCGCTCGAGGAGTCCCTCGGCGGTCAGCGACTGCAGCCGGCGGGTCAGCACCGAGTTCGAGATCGGCAGCCGCGCCTGGAATTCGGCGTACCGCGTGGCCCCCATCAGCGCCTGCTGAACGACCAGCAGGGTCCATTCGTCGCCGAGCAGTCCGAGCATGCGGGCGACGGCGTTGGGACCCGATTGCTCCACCTACAGGCCGATCGCCCCGGCCGCGGTGTCGGCGTCCCGCCACCGGCGCAGTTCCGACCCCGGTGCCCACGTCGAGTGCGTGCCGCTGGAGATCCGTTCCGGCAGGGCCAGTTTGCATACCGGACCGTCGGCGACTCGGGCCGCGTCGAACACCAGGCAGTACGAGGCGTCGGCGTTCATGTCGGTGGTCAGCGTGACCAGATAGCCGTCGTCCTCGCCGACGCTGCCGAGGCGCGGCGCCATCGCCGTCTCGCTGCCGTAGACGCCGTCGGCGAACGCGAAGCGTTCCTCGGTGCCGGTCTGCAGGTCGTGTTTGACCAGGCCGTCGAACAGGAACCAGCCCGGGCTTGCCGGTCGCGGCGTAGGCGTAGCGGTAATCGATGCCGGCGTGGCCGCCGTTGATCATGCCGAACTCGGTGATGGAGTCGGACAGCCGCTCCTCCGGTCGTCTGACCGGTGACGAGGTTGAACCGCCAGCGGTGCAGACGGGTCTGCATACCGTCGAGGGCCAGGTAGCGGAACGCCTTCTTGTACTTGTCGCCGGTGAGCGTGTCGACGGGTGACGGGTCGCCTTCGAAGAACCCGTCGAGCACGATCTCGTCGCCGTCCTCGTAGGCGTTGGTGAAGTGCAGGACGAACGTCGGGTCGGCCTCGAACCACCGGATCTCGTCGGATCCACCGCGCCG
Organism: uncultured Actinomycetota bacterium; assembly: GCA_963793055.1. Taxonomy (GTDB): domain Bacteria; phylum Actinomycetota; class Actinomycetes; order Mycobacteriales; family Mycobacteriaceae; genus Mycobacterium. Next base: position 240,539 of record CAWBYS010000011.1, read on the forward strand.
GGGGATGACGGCGAACCGCGACGGCATGTCGCGGTGGAAGCCTGGCAGGTGGACGCCGGCAGCCAGCAGCTTCGGATCCCAGAACAGCGGAAAGTCGTTGAGGATCACGTAGTTCTCGGTGAACGCCATGTCGTGCGGCAGCCGCGGACCCGGCAGCGGGACGTCGACGTAGTGCACCAGGTCGTCGTTCGCGTCGACCACGCCGTAGTGCATGTACGGCGCCTCGCTTGCTGTAGTTGAAGAACAGCAGTTCGCCGGTGCGGTCGTCGACCTTCGGGTGCGCCGACACGCCCCAGTCGAACGGGAACCCGCCGCCCCACGACTCCTTGCCGAGCGTGTCGCCGGAGATACGGGTCGACTCGGTACAGGTCGCCGCACTGGTAGAAGCTCGTCAGCGCCATGCCGCGGTGCACGATGACGTCGGTGCTCGACGCGTCCTTCATCAATGTCCTTGCACCCCAGCCCTTGTCGCGCTTGGCGAGTCTGCACCGGCTCGGCAAGTCCGGGCCACAGCGGGCCGCCCGCCTCGTTCTCCTCGGCGAAGCCGTCGGTGCGGATGAACCTGTTGCGGTAGAACGCTTTTCCGTCGCGGAAGCCGACGACGTGGATCATGCCGTCGCCGTCGAACGGGTGGTAGAACTTCAGCGCCGGGTGCAGCGGGTTCTCGGTGTTGCGCAGGTACACGCCGTCGAGGTCGTGGGGGATTTCGCCCTCGACGGCGATCAGGTCGTCGGCGTCCCACTCGGTGGTCTGCGGACGCCACGGCCCGGTGCGGTAGGGGTGGTCGTCGTCCTCGGGCAGCGTGGACAGATACTTGCCGACGACCTCGACGTTGGGTGCGGCCATCTCAGATTCCCTTCACGACGAAGCTGACGGTGGTGGCGGTGCTGCCGCCGAAGTTCAGCGTGCCGAATGTCTTTGCGCCCTCGACCTGGTAGTCGCCCGCGTCGCCGCTGACCTGCTTGGCGGCGTCGAGCAGCATGCGCACGCCCGACGCGCCGACGGGATGGCCGCCGCCGATCAGTCCGCCGCTGGGGTTGATCGGCAGTCTGCCGCCGATCTCGATCTCGTCGTTCTCGATGGCCTTCCACGATTCGCCCGGGCCGGTGAGGCCGATGTGGTCGATGGCGAGGTACTCGCTGGGGGTGAAGCAGTCGTGGACCTCGAACCCGTCGACCTCGTCGAGAGTGACCTGCGCGCGGTCGAATGCGTCGAGCACCGCGCGCCGGACATGCGGCAGGACATACGGATCGTCGGCCGATCGGTCGAGTTTCTGCTGCAGGCCAAGACCGACGGTGCGGTGGCCCCAGCCGTCGATGCGTCCGATCGGGCGAGCGCCGGGATGGTCGCGCAGCCAGTCGTCGGTGACGAGCACGATGCCCGGCGCCGCCGTCGGTCATCTGGCTGCAGTCGAACCGGCGCAACCGGCCCTCGATGACCGGGTTCGCCTTGTCGTCGTCGGTCAGCGGGTCGGGGACCGTCCATGCGCGGGTCTGCGCGTTCGGGTTGCCGCGCGCGTTGGCGAAGTTGAGTTGGGCGATCGCGCGCAGGTGCGGCCTCGTCGATGCCGTATCGCCGGTCGTATTCGTCGGCGACTCGGTCGAACATGTACGGCCACATGAACTTGGCGTCGGCGCCCTCGTGGTCCGTCCAGGCGGCCGCACCGAGGTGCTGCGGCCGCCAGGTCGCCGTGCACCGTCTTCTCGAGTTCGACCCCGACGACGAGCGCCGTGCGGTACGCCCCCGATCGAAGATCGGCCATCGCCGCCAGAGTCGCGACGCTGCCCGACGCGCAAGCGGCCTCGTGACGCGACGCCGGCGTGTCCCAGAGGCCGTCGTTCACGGTGGCGGGCATCGCGCCGAGGTGACCCTGGCGGGCGAACATCTCGCCGAACGCGTTGGCGAGGTGGACGACCTCGATGTCGGCGGCGTTCACGTTGGCCGCGGCGAGAGTGGCGTCGACGACCTCGGCGGTCAGGTCGGCGAAGTCGCGTCCCTCGCGGGTGAGGTTGCGGGCGAAGTCGCTCTGATAGCCGCCGAGAATCCAGACGTCGGGAGTGCCCATGCCGCGACGTTACTACAACTAAGAGAGTTACTGGGCGAATTCACGAACGGGTCGGCCCCGCCGGCTCGAGGTCTGAACCGACGGGACCTCGGCGTACGTAGCGGTCGACCGCCACGCGCGCCTGTAGTGGGACATTGCCCGGTCGGTGAGAACGACAAACGTTCGTGTATTGGCCAGTCGGATGGGGGAAGCCTAGTGTATGACTGGAAGCACGCAACCAGGACCTCGCGCAGCGGATGGCCGAGTTGGCGCGCGCCGCCGCCGCGCCGCGCAGCGTCGGCGACGTGCTTGCAGACGTCACCGCGGCGGCGACGGAATTGATCCCAGGCGCAGATACCGCAGGCGTGCTGCTCATCGGCAAGGCCGGGCGGTTCGAATCGTTGGCTGGAACATCGGAACTTCCGCATCGAACTCGACGAGCTGCAGATGAAGTTCGACGAGGGGCCGTGCGTAGCACGCCGCGCTCGACGAGCTGATCGTGCGTACCGAGGATTTCCGTGTCGAGGAGCGCTGGCCGCAGTACTCGCCTGCGTGCGCCGAACTCGGTGTGCGGAGCGGCTTGTCGTTCAAGCTCTACACCGAAGAGCGCACCGCAGGGGCGCTGAACCTGTTCGGTTTCAAGCCGAACGCGTTCGACGGGCGACGACGAGACGATCGGCGTCGTCCTCGGCCGCGCACGCCGCAGCGGCGATCCTGGCCAGCCGGCAGGGCGAGCAGTTGCAGTCGGCACTGACGACGAGGGATCGCATCGGCCAGGCCAAGGGCATCATCATGGAGCGCTACGGCGTCGACGACGTGCGGGCATTCGAGATGCTGCGCCGGCTGTCGCAGGACAGCAATACCCGGCTGGCCGACGTCGCGCAACGCGTCATCGATACCCGCGGCGAGGGCTGAGCGCAGGGTTGATTCGTACGGCGGGTACTGCGCCGCGTGCAGGGCTCGCGCGAGATGTGCGGCGTTGCGGGCGGTCGCCGTGGCGATTGCCGTGCTTATCCTGACGTTCGCGTAGCTCGTTTCACCAATGGTCCTGAGGGGCATCCACTTCGGACACATACCGGAGTGGAGGTGATCGCTATGCCCAACCCGTCGATCAAGAACGAGAAGATGTATGAGGAACTGCGCGAGGAGGGCAACTCCAAGCAGAAGTCCGCACGCATCGCCAACGCCGCCGCCGCACGCGGCAAGTCCGCCGTCGGCAGCAAGGGGGGCAAGTCGGGTTCGTACGACGACTGGACCGTGACCGATCTCAAGAAGCGGGCCAAAGAAATCGGTCTGTCCGGCTACTCGGGTCTCAACAAGCGCCAGCTCGTTTCCAAACTGCGCAATTCATAGCCGAAATGCAGCGATCTTGCATCGCTGTGATCCATGTCAACTCCCCGTCTCGTTTGGCCCGCGCCCTCATGGGCATCATCGCCACTGCAGCCGAACGAATGGAGGATCATGGGCCGCTACCTGTATTTGAACCGTCCGACTGTCGTGCTGCCCGGGTCACGCGGCACGATTTCAGGCACTGCCATCAACGACTGGCTGGATGAGAACGGTCAATCCAAATACGCAACGCAGAACGAGTCCCCAGGTGCCGATGACCCGCCGCGCTCACAGGAAGTACGTCGGTGACGACGACGGCTGTCCTCGTCGTGGACATGCTGAACACCTACCGGCATGAGGACGCCGAAAAGTTGGCGCCCAACGTCGCCCAGATCATCGACCCGCTGAGCGACTTGGTCGCGCAGGCGCGAAGCCGCGACGACCTGAAGGTGGTCTATGTCAACGACAACTTCGGCGACTTCACGGCGCAATTCGACGACATCGTACAATCGGCCCTCGATGGTGAACGCCCCGAGTTGGTGAAACCCATTGTGCCTATTGAGGGTTCGCTCAAGGTGACCAAGGCCCGGCACAGCGCATTCTTCGCGAGCCCATTGGAATATCTCTTGCATCGAGAAGGGGTCGACCGCATCGTGCTGACCGGCCAAGTCACCGAACAATGCATTCTGTACAGCGCGTTGGACGGCTATGTGCGCCACTTCGAGGTGGTGGTGGTGAAGGACGCCGTGGCCCACATCGACGCCGAGTTGGGCGCCGCGGCGCTGAAGATGATGGAGCGCAACATGCGCGCCAGCGTCGTGGCGGCGGCGGAGTGCCTGGGCTGAGCGGCGGCCTCAGTTCTTGAGGGTGTCTGACGGGTTGCGGCCGTAGGTCTTTCGATACAGCGCTGAGAACCGGCCGGGATGCGCGAATCCCCATTGCGCCGCGATCTGTTGCACCGACGTCGTCTCCGGATCGGCGCTCAACAGTTGGCGGTGGGCGTGATCCATCCGCACCCGGCGGAGATACTCCATGGGCGACATGTCCATGTGCCTGCGGAACATGTATTGCACCGTGCGCGTCGTGACGTGTACTGCCGAGGCGATGTCGGCCAACGTGATGTCGGAGTGTGCGTTGGAGTCGATGTATGCCGCGGCCCGGCGCAGCGTCTCCGGCTTGGCGCTGGCGCGGTCCGCGGCCGTCGGCTCCAACACCGCGTTGGTCGGGAAGGTGGTGACCACGACGGCGGCCAGGTGCTCGGCAGCCGTGGAGGCGATGAGCGGCGAGGCGCGAAGGTGGTCGGTGTTCATCACCGTGCGCAGATAGTCGATCGTGGCGTGGAGCTGACGAGTCGCCTGCGTGGAAATCGGCCTATGGCCGACCAGGCGAACCGAATCGCCCTCACGGCCCGGCGCCGGTGTCGCGACATGGTCCAACAGGTCGCTGTCGAACATGGTCAGGTCGTAGGACGTGTGACTCAGGTGACCCGAGTAGGGCAGGTCCGGCGGAGACACGAGCGTGACGTCGCCCGGGGCGAACACGTCCCGCGGCTCGTCGATGAAGTTCTCCTCGATGTGGCCTGAGTGCACCCGGCACAGACAGATGCGGCCCAGGGGATCAGCGTCGTAGGACATGTCGTAGGTGAACTCGAGTTCGTCAAAGCTGACGTCGCCGAGCCAGCGGCGGGCGACTTTCGTCGAGGTCTGATCGCCATCGGCCGCGATGGACATCTTGGTGTAGGTCCGGCTGAGGAAGTCCTCGGTTTCGGCCAGGTCGCCGCTGTCGAATTCCAGGTCGTGGTTGACTCTGGCGAGAGCGGGCGAGACGACCTTACCCACTTTTCTTCGGCACCTTCCGTGACGGGGCGTTCAGCTCTCGGCGCACTTCGCCCATGCGACGCGCCTCGACGGCTTTCTCGCGCGTGATGCGTGACTGCTCTCGGCTGCGGCGGGACCGGGCGATCGCGTCGGCGACCTCGGCTCGGGGCACCCTTCTGATCGCCGCGCTTCGTTGGGCGCGCTCCCGATAGGCCTTCTGGCGACAGGACCCGCAGCAGTAGCGGGCGTCGGCGCGGCCGTAGAACAGAGTCCCGCAGCCCCAGCACTGCATCTGCGTAGCAGCCATAACGGCATGTTACAGCTATCCGTAACGCCATCCTGCTAATTTGCTGAAATATCCCTTGCGACAGGAGATTTGCCGAACGATGCTATGCGCCGCGGGGTAAGCGGCGGTATGGTCAAGGCGTGCCTCAAGCAAGGAGGGCAATCATGATGTCGTCTGCCGACGAGTCTCCCAAGACCACCGCCGCAGCATCGAAAAAGGTCGATGTGCCGCCGCGTGATCGGGTTGATGACAACGCCCATCAAGCTCCGTTCTCCGTGGGGGAACTGTTGCGGCAGCGGTTCGCCATCGGCAGGTCGTGAGCTCGGCGGAATAGAACACCGCCGCTCCCCGGGGGGTCGGCGGTGTTCGTTCCGCGATCCTGAGAACTGTCTCCGCCTGCGCAGATCGTCGGGTGATGCCCGGCGGTGTCGCAATTTGCTGAACTAGCAGTCTTACGACGCGGTTAATTGACCATGGCGGCGGGTACCACCTTCCTACTGGAAAGGGTGGTCGAGTGGACGGACAGCACGGCAGTGCCGGGGCGCTCGCAATTTCGCTGACGCGCGATGCGGACCAGGTGACCGAGATCGCCGTGGATTGCCTGACGGTTTGTCCCTCATGCGGCTATCCCAAGTTTGGCCCGGGGCTTTGCGCCTTCTGCGGACCCCGAGCGGGCGCCTAGCGATGAAGCCCCGGCAATCAGTCGTGAGCAACCCGCCTGGGGGCTTTTCCGATGCCATGCCAGGGGACACGGTCTTGCTGGGCCGCTATGAATTGCGCGGCGTGTTAGGGCGTGGCGGCATGGCCGTGGTGTGCGACGGCTGGGACAACAAACTGCACCGTGCCGTCGCGATCAAGATGCTGCACCCGGGTGTCTTCACGCAGCCGGGCGTTCGGGACAGGTTCAAGGCCGAGGCGTTGGCGGCTGCGGCCCTCAACCATCCCAACATCGTCGCCGTATACGACGCGGACGAAGACGGCGGCAACCCGTTCATCGTCATGGAGCGCCTGCCCGGCGGCACGCTGGCCGACGACATCGCCCGGGGACCGCTACCTCAGATGCGGGTCCGGGCCATGCTCGACGACATTCTCGCCGCTCTGGCGACGGCCCATGCGAGGCAGATACTGCACCGCGACATCAAGCCCGGCAATATCCTCCGTTCCGGAACCCCAGACGCTTACAAACTGGCCGATTTTGGCATCGCCAAGACAGGTGGGGCCGCGCACACTTTGACGGGCCAGATCATCGGCACCATCGCATATTTGAGTCCCGAAAGACTATCGGGGGCACCAGCTTCGGTCGCCGATGACTTGTACGCGGTTGGTGTCGTGGGCTACGAGGCCCTTGTCGGACGACATGTGTTCGGGCCCGAGGACAACATCGGTGCGTTGGCCAAGTCAATCCTTTACGACACCCCGCTGCCTGTGCACGTGGCGAGGCCGGACGTTGAACCAGTGATATCCACCGTTCTCGAGCGAGCCTTGTCTCGCGATCCGCGCCAACGCTTCTCGAGCGCCGACGAGATGCGTGCGGCCCTGGAAGGCCGCGCACCAGTTCTGTCCCCCGCTCCCTACTCGACACAGCCTCGTCCGCTTACCAGGGTGCTCGACTCGCCGCCGCTGCCAATGACGTTCGCGCACCCGCACGCGCGTGCATGGCCACTTGTGCCGGGCGTCCTTCGTGCGGCCAGTGCCAGAACGAGGCGGGTCCTGGCGGCCGCGGGTTTGATCGTGGCGCTTGCGCTGACGGCCTTGGCGCTCGCCATTGACTCGCCGGAAAGCACTGTGCCTCAACCGGTTAGCAACAGCACCACGTCGGCACCAACACCGCCACCGCGGCCTACCAGTACGCTGCCGCCTCCGCCGCCGCCTTCGACGCCAGTCGTCCAGCAATCCAATGATGCGGGGAAGCCGCCCCCCGCCGGCAATGGAAGGAAAGGCGGCAATGGCAACGGCAAAGGGCCGAAAAAGAACTAGTTCGCCGGCACGAGAGGTTTCTTGATGATCCCCGACATATCGTCTCTGCTCAATCTCCTGATCGTGGTACTGATTGTCGCCGCAGTCATCGCTGTGGTGATGTGGGTGATCCGGGCTTCGGCGGCGCCGAGGGCTTCTCGCCCGATAGTGGAGGACAGGCGCCCAGTCGTTGAGGACCGGCAGGGAGGTCTGGCCCCGGGCTGGTATCCCGATCAGAACGATCCGCACCTGACACGCTATTTCGATGGACGGATGTGGACGACAGCGACTCGTCCCGGAGGCTGACAGATCCAATCGTCGACTCAGCCCGCCATCGTGGTTGCCCACGGATGGCGGGCTGAGTTTGTCGCGGCTCAGGGCCAGGAGGGGTCGATCGTGACGCAGCCTTCCCCGTAACAGACGAACGATTGAGTAGGTGCCGGCGGCTGGGAACCCTGCGGCGGGAGGTTCGGCGACGACCCCGCACCGTGAGTGGAGTCATTCGGCGGGTGCGGTGGAGGGCACTGGTCATCGGCGCATTGTCTCGGCCTTGCCGAGGCGACGCCGGATGCTTCCATCGCGACGCCCGCAGCGGCCCCGAACACGGTGGTGGCGATGAGGATGGCGGGTGCGAGGCGTCGAAGCCATGGCGGGCACGCGGTACTGCTGGTCATTTCTTCTCCTGATGTGTGATCGCGGCGCCGGGTGGCCGCTTGTACTCGCAATGGTCGCGATCACCTAGGTGGCTTCGTAATCACCGAGAGAGCCAGATTTGACTTGCCCAACTGGAACGGTTTCCTACCCGCCAGGTGAGTGTCGTGAGCGGCGCCGCGGCGTCCCAGATGTCAAGGATCAGCCGAAGCAACTGTCAAGCAGGGGTGGCGCAAGTAATGAGACGAGCTCGGCTAGTAGATCCTCGATGCGTCGCGGACCGCATTGTTTGCATCATGCCGGTGCCCCTGGGAACTTCGTTTGTCGGATATACCCGTGCTGCGCTCCTAGGTTCAGGAGGCCCACTTCCAGCCGGGTTAACCGGCGGAGACCTCGAAGCTGTGCTATTCGTCGTGCCCGCAACTTCGGCGGATCAGGCGATGCCGTAATCCCGCATCTTGCGATAGATCGTCGCCCGCGACATCCCCAAGGCCATCGCCGCCTGCAGCTTGTTGTTGGAGTTGTCCTCCAAGCTGCGAACGATGGCGTCTCGCTCAAGCGCCTCCATCTGGGTGAGTGTTCGTTTCGCGAGCGATCGACACTCGGGGGGCAGCTTGTCGGCTCCGATAACGCCTGAACGTTGTCGCGCAACCGTTTCCGCAATAACTCGCCGCAACTGTGCCACGTTACCCGGCCACGGAAGCTTATTGAGTTGACGCATCGCATCGGGGGCAAGGCGCACATCAGCGCCAGAGGTTAGCTCGCGCAGCAGGAACGGCACCAGTACGTCGATGTCTTCAATCCGGTACCGCAGCGCGGGCACTGTCACGGTGTTGGTGAACAATGGCAGCAGCAGCTCAATCATCGGTGAAGGTGTCGATGAACTCATCGTTGCGGCGATCCATCCGCGACCCGCACGTGACTGCAACACCGGAACGACTGCTGCGAACGTCCCCTCGTCGAGGCAGTCCACGTCGGGAATCACCACGGCAAAGTCATCACCGTCGGTTTGGGTCACGATCTCGGCGATGAAAAGTGCTGGCGTCGGGAATGTTTCAGCCCGCATTACCCGTACCATCTTTCTCGGGTGAACGTACTGGGCGACAGCCTGTGCCAGCTTGGCTCGGCCGGATCCCTTCTCGCCTTCGACCAGTATCCAATCTCGGTCTCGGCAACATCGCTCGACCTGCTGACAGCTGCGCCGCCATGAGCTGCTACGCCCAACGAGTCCAGGAATGTGCGATGCGACGGATTGGATAGTCCCGACACGGTGCGGTATTGCCGCGGCCGACAGATGCACATGGAAAACGACGTTCGTCCTGCCACCGCGGATCTCCGCGCGGTCTTCGACAGAGATAATGGCGGTCGTTCCACTCGGCAGCACCGCCGGCGGATGTCGCGTGGCCGTGGTGTGAAGCAGATCCGAGGCGTGTTCGAGGAGCGCGATTTGATCGTTGGTGTCGAGTGTCTGGCGCAGGTAGCGGTTCATCAGCAACACGTCACCACCGATCGCCAGCACACCGAGTGGGAACCTTCGCGCCTGCATCTGGTACGCCTCGAGAAGCGCGATTTCGCTGACGTGGGCCGACTCTCTCATCCGGTCTTCGATCTGGCTTCCCAGGCTCTTGACCAACGGCAATAAGACCGGGTTGGAGCGGCTGGCTCGGCAAGTGAGATCGACGACGCCAATGAGCCGCTGGGTTATCGGGTCGCGGATTGGCGCTCCCGCACAGGCGAGGTCGCCCAGCGATCCGACGAAATGTTCGCCACCACGAATGAATGTGGGCCGCCCGGTCTCGAGCGTCGTGCCTATCCCGTTGGTACCGGCGAATTCCTCGGCGTAGCTGTAGCCGGGGGCCAGGCTGACCGAATCGAGCGCCTTCATGAAGGCATTTTCTGAGGCTGAACGTTCCATCACTACACCATCGGCCGAGGTCAGGATGGCGGTCATCGCCTCGGTGCTCATGTCCTGCGTAATCCCTCGTAGCACGGGTTCCGCAGCGTGAGCTAGTCGTGAGTCGGTATCCGGCTGCCGAACATAGGGCAGATCGAGCCGGTCGGGGTGGATCCGCATGGCCTGGGACCGACGCCAGGATTCCAGCACGCTTTGGGGCAAGGTCTCCGCTTCCAAGGACCCCTCGCACAGGAACCGTTCCCGAATCTGGCGAACGTCGGTTTGGACGCCGGCCCGCAAATTCATCGACGCATGCACCTCGCTCCCCGACCGAGCATGCCTCTGCTCGCCGATACCGGCGTCTCAGATTGAGACGCGCAACCCTGCTCAGATCGAGACGTTCAGCATACGCCCGCGGCGGTGTCATGGGTTACGTCAGCTAATCCACGGGACCGCCGGCGATCCCGGCACAAGCTGCCGGATGTAGCGCGACAACCGCAGTGCAATCCAGCGAAACGGGATGGAGAAATGACCATCTATCAACTGACCGATCGTCTACACGGCCGCACCGTGTGCGTCCAAACAGATCACGTTGCCGCGACGGTGGCCGCATGGCTGGCCGAGTTTGACGCCTGGAGTCCGCTAATAGAGTTGCTTGGCCGAGCGGTGAGCGATGGTGATTGGCCCGCGATACACGCCATCGCCGACTATCTGTCGGTGGAAGTCCAGGTGGCGGCATGACTCCGGGTGGGGATGTAAAACGGCGAACCCCCAAACTCGTTACAGCTCAGGGGCTTTAGCTTCACGATCCTCATCCGAAGCGCTGTTCGCCCGGTCATTTGCTACCACACGTCTCGATAAACGGGCTGCCGAGTCTCAGCCGACCACGCCGATGCCGATGCGAATACAACACCTGTGGGCAGGTTCCGTCTGGTTGCTCGTGACGCTCGAACTGCCCACCCGATCACCCGGGTGAATCAGTTCGCCGGGTGATGACCACTCATCCCACGCCGGCGAATGCTGGCTCAGCAGTACCGGATCTGGGTTTGCCGTCGCGTACGCGAGCAACGGGTCGCGTCGACGGCGGGCGAGCTGCGCTGATCACCGGGCAACGCTATCGCCACAAGGGGAGAAGCAGGATGAAGTGTCGTCAATCTGAACGATCGCATGCCGAATACGGCGACGGCGCGGCGCGAACAACGCGGCTGCTGCGACGAATGCGGGACGCCGCCACCGTTGCCCGGCGATTGGGCCATCGGAAAGGAGATGCCGCGGCGAACACCGTCCCGGCGATTGAGGATCAACTTCACACGCTGGAGCCCATCTGCAGTGCTCAGCGAGCGTTGACCGGCACTACATGCGGCGCACCGGCGGTGGCGGTCGCCGAGATACACGCGATCGACGGATGCAACCAGATGGGGCTAACCCTCGACGGAGACCTTGTTGAGACGCTGTGTCAACCCTGCCTGACTATCGTGCAACGGGCGATGGACGCCTACGTGGGCGACAAACGCCACGCGGCGTCGCGATGCGGCGCCCAGCCGGTGTGCAGCACCTGTGGGCGTCCAACCCGATACCTGCGCAGTGTCTTCGCTGTGCGCCTGATCGGGCCAGAGGGACTGCCAGCATGACCCGACTACGCATCGCCTCACTTGTTGTGGCCGTGGTGACCGGTGATTATGCGGCTCTCATGTTGATCGACTGTCAGCTAACCGATTTCGGCGTCGCCGCTGCCATTTGTGCCGGATCCTCGATCACGGCGGGGCTAGTCGCCTATGTCGGCAGGCGACGCCGCAAGGCGGTGGCGCGGGGACGAGCGGCCGTCTGGGAACGCCGTGATCGGCAGGCGGCGAACGCGGCCGACCAACAGTGCCCCTTGTGCGGAAACACGAGCCAAAAAATAAGTGACTCACCCAGATTCGTTGACCGGCAGGGCGCGCGCCTGTGCGCGGCGTGCGCACTGGCCCTCAACCCGGAGCCGACGCGGTGAGTCTCGCCTTGGTGTCACATGGGATCGGTTTGGTCGGCGGGCACCCGATGACTCCGGCGAGGAAGCATTGACATGAGCGCACCCGCCGACGTCTCGAGTTCATCGCGCCCCAGTCGAAGAGCTGCCAGGACACGAAAGACTCGACGGTACCCGCTTCGCGCGGGCGCCGTCGTTGAGGTCCTCCAGAACGGTCCGAGCATGGCCGCGCGCATCGGCTGGCTCAGCGCCCGGCTGACGATCCGGCCCACGCTGAGCGTGGGCAGCTATCTGCCATCGGCGCCGTGGCCCTGGGGTGTCGTCGAGTTCGCTGCCCGCGCCATCACGCCGATACGAGGCACGGTGCGCGAGGGCATCGGGCTCGCGCACTGCACCGCGCAGCTCGTCCGCGCCACCGGAGTGCTACCGGCCGACGGCACCCGCCGGGTCGTGCTTTATCTGCACGGCGGGGCGTTCCTCACCTGCGGCCCCTACTCGCACGGCCGACTGGTGAGCATGTTGTCGAGCTTCGCCGACAGCCCCGTTCTGGTGCCCAACTACCGCAAGATTCCCAAACATTCGATTCGGGAGGCGACCGACGACTGCCTCGACGGCTACAAGTGGTTGCGCCGAAACGGCTATCGGCCCGACCAAATCGTAATCGCCGGCGATTCGGCCGGCGGCTACCTGGCGCTAACGCTGGCTCAACGCCTGGTCGAGTGCGGCGAGCGGCCCGCAGCGCTGGTGGCCATGTCACCGCTGCTGCAACTGGATACACAACCCAAAACGAGCCACCCCAACACGGGCTCCGATGCGATGTTTCCACCCAGAGCATTCGGTGCTTTCCACAGCCTGATCAGCCGCGCCGCAGTGCATTGCGACACCATCGCGCATCCCGACGCACTCTACGAACCGCTCGATCACATCCAACCCGGACTGCCACCCACCTTGATCCATGTGTCCGGTTGCGAGGTGCTGCTCCACGACGCACAGCTGGCTGCCCAGCGACTAGCCACCGCTGGCGTGCCTGTCGAAGTGCAGGTATGGCCGGGCCAAATCCATGTGTTCCAACTCGCCGCGCCGATCATCCCCGAAGCCACCCGCTCGCTACGCCAGATCGGCCGCTACATCCGCGAAGCGACCGAATAACCAACGGGACTGGAGTGATCGAACATGGATTTCGGGGCATTGCCACCGAAGATCAGCTCATTCCGCTGGCTCAACTCTGACGGAATCCCCGTAATGCCTGCCGATCGGCCCCGATGGCGCCGTTGCCCTCACCCGGGTGAATTGGCTCGCCGGGTGAAGACCAGTCACCCCACCCAGGTGAATGCTGATTCAACAGCTGACGAGCAGAGGGCGGGGTGACGAGAACGGTGTGGTCCTTATCAGAAGGGATGCGCCTCGAAACCGGCGCGACCGAAACCATGCTCACTGGTGAAATCCGCTGCCAATCGTCAACATACATCGCAGCCCGCGGCTGACCCGCCCACCGACGAGGAGGAGATGTATCGATATTCACGTTTCCAGAGGCCACCGCTCGTTGCCGCGCGTTGCCGGCGGCAGCATGTAGAGATTCGACGAAATGGCGCAGCCGCACGACTGGACACAGCCCACCTCACCGCCATTCGGGTGCAGTGCGGTCAGCCGGTCAGTCCCAAACAACAATCCACATCAGGAAGGACGTTCAATGAAAGCCATCGCTGTTTCAGATCGTGAAGCCGGGGTCGCCGGCCTGTCGTTTGCCGAGTTGCCCCACCCCGAGGCGTCCTCCAACGATGTCGTCGTGCGGGTACATGCCGCGAGTTTCATATTCAATGAGCTCGAGTGGCCGGACACCTGGACCGATCGCGCTGGTCGTGACCGCACACCGAGCGTGCCCGGCCACGATCTGTCCGGAGTCGTGGTTGAGTTGGGTTACGGAACAACCGGATTGAGCGTTGGCCAGCGGGTGTTCGGGTTGACTGACTGGTCGCGCAACGGCTCGCTGGCGGAGTACACCGCGGTCGAGGCCCGTAATCTGGCACCGTTGCCGATCGACATCGATCACACTGTGGCCGCCTCCCTGCCGATCTCTGGACTGACAGCCTGGCAGGGCCTGTTCGATCACGGCCGCCTCACCGCTGGACAGACGGTTCTGATTCACGGAGTCGGGGGTGCGGTTGGATCGACCGCGGTGCAGCTCGCTCGTGAGGTCGGTGCGCGTGTCATCGGCACCGGGCGGACCGCAGATCGCGACCGGGCGGCCGAGCTCGGAGTCCATACCCTCCTGGACCTGGATACCGAGAAGCTGGAGGACGCAGGGGACGTCGACCTGGTGCTCGACGTGATTGGCGGAGACATTCTGGCCCGCTCGACCGCACTGGTGCGCCCAGGCGGAACGCTCGTCAGCGTCGCCGAGCCGCCGCAAACCCAGCCGCACGACGGGCGGGCCGTGTTCTTCGTAGTCGAAGCCGATCGCGCCCAGCTCGCCGGCCTCGCCGCGCGAGTGCGGGATGGACGCCTCAAGCCGGCGGTGGGTGCCGTGCTGCCACTCGCTGAAGCCGCTGCCGCATTCGCCCCCGACAAGCGCATCTCTGGCAAGACGATCGTGCGCGTAGTCGAAGACTGAAACGGAACCTCCATGGTCGGACGGCGCGCTTATCCCTGTGCTACTGGGAGGCGAGGTACCAGTGCGCCGATCTGCCGAGGAGGCGGAGGCAACGGCCCCCGTTGACTGAGGTGCAGCATCAGCTGCGCACCCCCGGTCTGAGGAGAATTCACACGCTCGCAGGTCGCCGTGAACATGCGACCACATCAGCTAGTCGTCAGACCCCCAAAGAGAAGGAACCAAACATGGCCTTAAGAATTCTGCTCCCTGCGGTGATCGCTGTTGCGGCACTCGCGCCAGACTGCTCACGCTGAGCCGACGGCCGATAGTCAAGGTCAAACTTCGTTTGTGCGAACAGTTTTCGATCAGCAGACCAACGTTCCTGGCAAATCGCTAGTGGGAGTCGCCGTCACCTATCCGCCAGGGGCCAAGAGCGGAGCTCACCACCACGCGACATCGGCGTTCATCGTCGCCTACGTGATCTCAGGAGCGATCCGCAGCCAAGTCGAAGGTGAGCCGGCGCGTGTTTATCACGCTGGCGAGACGTGGAATGAATCTCCCGGCGCGCATCACACGATCAGTGAAAATGCCAGTGACACCGAACCCGCCGAATTGCTCGCCGTTTTCCTGCTCGATACCGACGATGGCCCGCTCACCACTGACGACAACGCGCTACGATGAGCTTCGCGTAGCGATGAAGAATGTTCCGAAGGAAAAGACACCGACCAACCCATCCAGATCCCGTTTCGCGATGGGGCACAGCAGGAGGAGCCCATGCACGCGCCTCGCCGGATCGTGATTGTCCAATTTGCACTTCGTATTTCGCTCGCTGCAGCGTTCTTGTCCGCTGTTGCTGACCGGTTCGGCTGGTGGGCGCCGTTTGGGCAGGGTGCCTGGGGCAGCATGGAAGCCTTCGCAGATTATGCCCATCAGCTTGTTCCGTTTGCTTCCGGTTGGTTCTTGAACGTCATTGTCTGGGGGGCGACTGTCACGGAAACGAGCCTGGGAGTATTGCTCCTATTGGGCTGGTGGCCGAAAGTGGTTGGCGCGGTGGCCTGTCTGGTACTCATCGTCTTTGGAACAGCTATGGCGGTATCACTCGGTATGGAAGCACCGCTTAGCTACAGCGTCTTCTCGGCAGCAAGTGCTGCCGCGGCCTACGCGATCCTTGACACGACATCGCAGTCCAAGGCCATTGAATCCAGTTGCGGCGCAGCGCATTCAGGCTGAATATTCGAAACCGGTGCAAGCCGACTGACAGCGAAACGTTGCAGAGACACAGCGTCCGTTCTCAGTGCGACACTTGAAGCTGTTAACCCTGACCACGTCCGGCCGCCGGGCCGGCCTGATGGCGCCCCCTGAGTTTGTGCTCATCCGGGTGAATTGGCTCGTCGGGTGATGACCACTCACCCCGTGTCGGTAAATGCTGGCTCAATAGCCGGGAAGTAACCGACGATGTATCGGACGTGACAATGGGAATGTATCGTGGCGCGCGCACGTAAGGAACGTGCCAGTGTGACAGAAGATTCGGCGAGCGCCGCACACTTTGCACGTGACCTGATCCCGTTGCTCGAGCCCCTCCGCAGACGGGCGATTCAGCTGACTTCCACCGTCGCTGACGCCGAAGATCTGCTGCAGGAAACGCTACTGAGAGCATATGCCGGTAGGCATTCATTTCAACCGGAGACGAATCTGAAGGCGTGGCTGTCCCGGATCATGATCAACACCTGCATCAGCAGCCATCGAACCAAGAAGCGCAGGCCGGCGCAGTACCCGATTGATCAGATGACGGACCGACAGTTTGCAGACTAGCGTCGCGCACCGGTCGTCCGGTCTGTGGTCGGCCGAAGACCAGGCGCTCGCAACGCTGCCGGACCCTCATGTCAGGGCCGCGATGCAGGCGCTGCCTGAACAGTTCCGGACTGCCGTGTACTTTGCCGACGTCGCGGGATTCTCCTACAAGGAGATCGCCGCAATCATGGCGACCGAACAGGGAACGGTGAGTTCACGAATCAGCCGCGGCCGAGAACAGTTGCGCAATCTGCTCACTGACTCGCACAGGTGGCGGCGCGAGGGAGATGCACGTCATCGTACGGTGTAGCCGTCGGCTCGGTGACGCGGGCAACGGTCGACTGTGACACGCGATCTCACGAGTTCGATCACAACCCAGAACCACTCGCACAAGCAGGCGGCCCCGACCGCGTACATCATCAAGCATTTGTACCGCGACGCCCTCTCTTCCGCCTCTCACCCGGGTGAAATCCACAGCCGGATGAGGACAACTAGCCCTCTGTGCGCAGATAGTGGTCGCTGAAGTGAGCCGCCAGCGGCGCGCTGACCATCATTCTTCTGCGAGCGAAGAAGCAGAGGGTGCTCGGCAGGGCCACAGCGGCGCAATGGAATACGAACGGAGAACGGATGTCACACAATACCGCCGCAGATCTCACCGTTGATGAACTGCGAAGCTCCCGTAAGACCGCGATCGCGTCGCTCCTGGCACGGTATGGGCTAGTCATAGTCCTGGCCTGGTTCGGCGCTATGAAGTTCACTTCTTATGAATCCCAGGGTATTTCACATTGGGTGGCCAACAGCCCATTCTTGAGCTGGATGTACAACATCATGTCCATCGACGCGTTCGGTCGTTTGAACGGATCAATCGAATTGCTTGTTGCGGTGCTGCTGGCCGTCAAGCCGTGGTTCCCGAAAGCTTCTGTGCTGGGGGGAATATTCGCCTCGCTGTTCTTCGCGATGACACTGAGTTTCATGATCACGACCCCCGGCGTCGGCGAAGCGTCTGCTGGTGGTTTTCCCGTCTTGTCCGCCGACGGGGAGTTCTTGATGAAGGACATCGCGATCATCGGCTTAGCGCTGTGGCTGCTCGCGGATGCGATTGACGCAACCCGCAGGCGAGCGGCACTCACCAGAGCGGACTGACGCTTCCGGCTGATGGAGTTGCCTGCTGCGAGGAAGCCGGCGGCCGCGCATTGCTCACCGACGCCTCACTCCGCCCAACACGACAGGAGCCAAGATGACACCGCCAGCCGACGACCACTACGACCTCATCGTCCTCGGCGCAGGCTCCGGAGGATATGTGGCAGCCATCCGCGCCGCCCAGCTGGGCATGAGAGTCGGGATAATCGAGGAACGCTATTGGGGCGGAGTGTGCCTCAACACAGGCTGTGTTCCTTCGAAAGCGCTGCTGCGCAATGCTGAGATTGCGTCCATCATCACCCGCGAGTCCGCCGCCTTCGGCATCTCCGGTGACGTTGGTCTCGACTACTCCCGGGCTGTGTCGCGCAGCCGCGAAGTTGCCGAGGCCCGCGTCCGCGGAGTGCATTTTCTGATGCGCAAGAACAACATCACTGAGATCGATGGCCACGGCCGTTTCACCGATCCCCACCAGCATTCACATAGACCTGAGTGAGGGAGGCAGTAGGTCACTCAGCTTCGACCACGCCGTCATCGCGACCGGATCGCGCGTGCGCATGCTGCCTGGGGTCACCCTCAGTGACAACATCGTCACCTATGAACAGCAGATTCTCAGCGCCGATCTGCCCGAATCCATCGTGATCATCGGCGGTGGCGCCATCGGCATGGAATTCGCATACATCCTGCACAGTTACGGTGTCCGCGTAGAGATTCTGGAATTCGCCGACCGTGTCCTTCCTAACGAGGACGCCGATGCATCAAGGGAACTTCACCGGCACTACCGGCGCCGCGGGATGGCGATTCACACGTCCACCCGGGTGGACAAGATCGTCGACCACGGCGAGCATGTCGTCGTCAGCCACACCGGAGCTGACGGAACGTCTGCCACCACGCAAGCCGCTCGGGCCTTCATCTGCATCGGGTTTTGTCCCAATGTCGAGGGAATCGGTCTCGACGCCGCTGGAGTGCGCGTCACCGCCGCCGGCGCCATCGACATCGACGATTACATGCGGACATCCGCGCCGCATATCTATGCGGTCGGCGACGTTACCGCCAAAGTTCAATTCGCCCACGTCGCTTCCGCACAAGGCGTCGTCGCGGCCGAAACCATCGCAGGCGTGGACACGATGCCGTTGGACTATCGGATGATGCCGCGAGTGACGTTCTGCCAGCCGCAAGTCGCCAGCTTCGGCTACACCGAAGATCAGGCCCGCGCCGCAGGTCACCGCTTACGGGTCGCTACTTTTCCGATGCAGGCCAGCGCCAAGGCCCACGGACTAGGGGAACGCGGCGGTTTCATCAAAGTGGTTGCCGACGATGCGCATGGCGAGCTCCTTGGAGCGCATCTGGTGGGCAGCGAAGTCAGCGAACTCCTCCCCGAGTTGACGCTGGCGCAGCTATGGGACCTCACCGCCACCGAGCTGGCACGAAACGTACACACCCATCCCACCCTCGGTGAAGGGCTACAGGAATGCTTTCACGCCCTGGTCGGGGCAGCCATCAATCTGTAGGAACAGCGGCATGCAGCCACCGACAAGTCGACAGCCGATTGCCTTGACTGGCCCTCCAATTCGACTGTGCACCCAACCAAGGAGTAGCCGTGTCACAGGATTACCACAAGCACCCAGGCGTGGCCGACGCGATGAACCCGGAGCACTACCGCATCACCCGGCAGACCGCGACCGAGCGTTCTGGCGTAGCGACAACCGGCCACAACCCCGAATACGAGCGGGCGCACCAATGGCGCGAAGCCACCCGTGAGCTGGTGTTGGCCGACGCCACCGCGATGGCCGCGGCATACCCGCCACAATCGCAAAGTTCGATCACGATCACTCTAACCGGCAACGCTTTATCGAACGACGTGTTGCTCGCCGACACCGGCATCATCGCATTGACATCCCTTCGCGACCGCGCAGACGTCAGAAGCCACCCGATGAGGGTGATACCGATGCGGCTCGACATGCTCACCGATCTGCCTGCCGTCCACGTTCTGGGACACGGCGTGACCAACCCCATGCGACTGCAACTGGTGGTCGAATTGACCGCGCGCAACGCTCGCACCGACACAACGTCGGTGATGCGGTGCGAATACGATTCCGTCCGCCTCGATGCGCAGACGCCGCTCGCGGTTCTGGATTTCCAGATACAGCACGACGGACCGCACTCGAGCGGCCACGCCGACCCACCGGCCGCCGATGATACGAAGAATTGCACCAGTCGACCCGTCCGAAGTCCAACGATCCCGTCGTTGTAATCGGCTGAGCCCCAACAAGGCTGTACGGATCGATCATCGGAAGGTGAGGTAGATGTGACTTGCGAAGAGTTCGACGTGATCGTCGTAGGCGGCGGGGTAGGCGGTGTGGCCGCCGTGCGGAAACTTGCGTCGGCAGGACTTGCGGTAGCGCTCGTTGAGGATCGTCTGATTGCTGGGGAGTGTCACTATTTTGCCTGCAACCCGAGCAGAACACTGCTTCGCTCGATCGAGGTGTTCAACTTGGCGAAAGCTGTTGCTGGCGTGCGAGAGGCGATTTCGGGCGAAGAGCTCGATGTCGCAGCCGTCTTCGCGAAGCGCGATGCAATCATCGAGCATCTCTCGGATCAAGACCGAGTCGCATCACTGCGACAAGCCGGTGTAGCCGTGTTTCATGGGTTCGGCCGGTTGAGCGGCCAACGAACAGTGCGCGTTGTGCCTGCCGAAATCACCGAAACCGTCTTGACTGCACGCCACGCGGTGGTTGTGGCTACCGGCACTCGCCCTAACGTGCCGGAGGTAGAGGGTTTGGCGCAAGCAAGTCCATGGACCAATCGGGACTTGACGACCATGTCACAAGTGCCCGCTCGCGCCTTGGTGCTGGGTGGCGGCCCTGTTGCAGTCGAGTTCGCCACCATCCTGACCGGTTTGGGCTCAGCGGTAACACTTTTGGTACGTGGAAGCACGCTGCTTCACGGCTGCGAACCCGAAGCCCGCGAGCTGGTCGCGCGATCACTGCGAAGCAACGGCGTCAAGGTGCACTTCGATACAGAGTTGTCGGCAGTAGCCCGTCCCGTGGCGGGTGGGCCGGTCACCGCGACGTTTGACGGCCAGACCATCGAGGTAGACGAGATCGTCGTAGCCGCCGGACGGCGCACCAACACTGAGGACATCGGACTGGAAACCGTTGGTCTGCCGATCGGCGGGATCGTCTCTGTCAACGATCATCTACAGGCGATCGGCGTCACAGGGAATTGGCTGTACGCATTGGGGGATACCACCGGGCGTGCTCGGCTTTCTCATATCTCTACGTACCACGGCCGTCTCGTGGCTGACATCATCGCGGCCAAGGCTGCCGGGCGGGAACTCGGGGAGAACGAGCTGACCGCCCGTGATGCGGGGAATCTGGCGCAGGTCATTTTCACCGAGCCTCAACTAGTCAGGGTGGGGCGCACGGAAAGTCAGGCCCTAGCCGAAGGGTTCTCCGTCAGAACCCGAACCGCCTGCTACCCAGGCGATGTGGCCTTTCTCGCGCTCTACAGGGATGGCTTCGAAGGATGGGCGAAATTGGTCATTGACGACGTGAACAACACACTGCTCGGCGCGACTTTCGTGGGACCACAGTTCTCCGAACTCGTCCAAGCGGCCACCCTGGCCATCATGGCAAAGGTTCCAGTCGGCCTCCTACGCCATGCTGTCGCGCCACATCCGACCGTCAATCAGGTCTGGGATCCGCTGCTCGCCCACGAATCGGAACTTGTCCATTAGTGACGGCCAAGAGTTGTTCCGTAGCGCGACAGTAAGTCTAGCCAATATTGAGCGAACTAAATGGTCCGTTCCTCTGATTATTGAAACCGGCGCCGACACCGGCGACCGGCCTGGTGAGAAGGAGTAATCGATGCGCGAAGGCGCCCACGTCCACTCTGTGGCGGGAACCGATGAGCTGATCACCAAGCGTCTGCGGTTGCGCCCGTGGACGGACGACGACGTCGACGCCGCACTGGCGATATTCGCCCAGCGGGAAGTCGCGCGCTGGCTCACACCGGCGCTGCCGCGCGTCGTCGATCGTGACGATATGCGGCGACTGCTCGCCCGCTGGATCACCGAACACGACGAGGCCGGCCGGCCACTGGGCCACTGGGCGATCGAAATCCTCGACAGTGGACCGGTCATCGGAGCGGTCGCCCTTCTGCCGTTGCCACCGGGCTGCACCGACCTTGAAATAGGTTGGCAGATCACCCCTTCAGCGTGGGGGCACGGCTACGGCGCTGAGGCCGGGCACGCGGTGGCGCATCAGGCCTTTGCCAACGGAGTATCGGAGGTGTTCGCCGTGGTGCGCTCAGGCAACACCCGGGGTGCCGCGACCGCGCGACGCGTGGGAATGGAGTGGGTCGGCGAGACCGGCAAGTTCTACGGCCTCACACTGCAAATCTATCGACTCACAGCAGCCGACCTAGACTATCCCGAACCCTACCGCTGGCCATCGGCGAAAGGACTAGAAGGTCCGTCATGATGTGAGGTTCCGGTGTCGAACCCACATCGTCAGCACAGTCGTGACGGGCTCCAGCGAAAAGGACAACCAGGGGTGGCAGCGGTAGCTATCGTCGCGCATTTGCGGGCCGGAAACACGTGGCGCTTGGCCGAGGCGGTCTCCGAGGCCGCGCGCAACGCTGACGCGCAAGTGCATCTGGTCCGCATCGACGAGTCCTTCAGCGACGGAAAGCGCTGTGGCACAGAACTTCCGATCGAGCCGGGAAGTTCAGGATGCTCAAGATCGATCCGCAAGCAACCAACCGCGTCGATGACGTGGTCGCGCAGGCCACCCGTGCATATGACATCGGCGTCCGCCAGGTCTGGCTGAGCCAGCAGAACGATCACGATGCGATCGCCCTCGCTGCTGTGGTCAGTGCGGCCGTACCGGGACTCGGCGTCGGCACGTCAGTGGTGCCGATCAATCCGCGCCACCCGCTGATCGTGGCGTCTATGGCGCAGACGGCGCAGGCTGCGTCGCACGGAAATTTCAGCCTCGGATTGGGTCTCGGCTCGCATCAGCCAGAGCGACGGGCCTTCGGGACCTCGTGGCCCAACACGATCACACGCCTTCGCGAGCACTTGACGGTGCTGAGATCCATCTTCGATACCGGCACGGTGGACTTCAGCGGCGAAGAGGTCACCGCACAACCCGGATGGCCTGTGCGGGTGGCTGGGGGTGCGCCCGTCCCGGTGTACGTGGCCGCGATGGGCCCAAAGGCTTTGCAGGTCACCGGCGAGCTGGCCGATGGCACCCTGCCGTATCTGGCCGGTCCGCGGACCATCGCAGAGTTCATCGAGCCGACCATCTCGAGATCAGCCGCCGACGCCGGACGGCCGCAACCCCGGATCATCGCGCAGGTGCCCGCAATGCTGTCCGCCAACGTTGACGCGGCGAAAACTTTCGCCGCCGAGCAGTTGAGCTTTTACGAAACGATTCCGTCGTATCAGAAGGTGATCGCCCGCGAGGGCATCGCGAGCGCAGCGGACCTTGCCGCGGTGGGTTCAGCGGAATCGGTCAGGCGCCAGCTTCAGAAGTATCTGGAATGCGGGTGCGACTGATGTCGTTCTCAGCGGGCTGGCGTGGACGAGCACCGCTGCGGCCGAGGAACTTTGGGCTGTCGCCGCTTCGCTCTGACCGGTTGCGGGCAATCCTCAGCGAGTTTCGAAGAACGTGCATAACCTCATGTATCGCGGCGTAGCCTTGCGATCAGAGCTGAGCACTCCTTTCAGTCTGGTCCTCGTGGGATCTCCCCGCCACCGGCCGCTCCGGCTGCACGCTGATTAGTTCGAGGCCGAGATCGCGCAGCCGGTCGAGGAGTCCGTAGAGTTGTGACTGGTCTTTGACCTCGCCGGTGAAGACAGTGTTGACGGCACCCCCGCGCATGGTCATCCCTTCAAGCGCTGACGCCAGCCGTTCGGTCAAGCGCCCCCGAACGCAGATCTGGTACATCGTCGGCTCCACTTGCTCCTCCGCTCGCCAGCTGTTGAGCCAGCGTTCACCGAGGCTGGGTGAGTTGTCATCACCCAGGGACCGAATTCACCCGGGTGATTTGTGTGCCACCGAGTCATGGGACGCTATCGTCGCCATTGCGGACGCCACCGACTGATGCGATCGTTAGGCAGCGGTATTACCCGATGCCGTATTCGTTTATTTTGCGGTAGATGGTGGCCCGTGACATTCCCAGGGCGCGTGCCGCCTCTTGCTTGTCCCCACCGTTGTCTTGCAGACTGCGGACAATCGCATCGCGCTCCAGTGCTTCGATTTGCGTCAGCTTGCGCCGAGTGAGGGACCGGCATTCCGGCGGCAACTTGTCTGCGCTGATGATGCCCGAGCGTTGGCGTGCAACGGTTTCGGTCAGCACCCGCCGCAGCTGCGCGACGTTGCCTGGCCACGGCAGCTTGCTGAGTTGACGCATAGCATCAGGCCCCAGCCGCACATCGGCACCCCGGGTGATCTCGTGCAGCAGCATCGGCACGAGATCCACGAGGTCGTCAATTCGGTGTCGCAGCGCCGGCACTTTGACGGTATGGATAAACAGGGGCAGCAGCTGCTTGATCGGTGTTGAGGCAGGAGCGCCACTGCTGGTTGCGGCGATCCATCCTCTGCCTTGGCGCGTGGCCAGTATTGAGGTGATCGCTTCGAGTGTGTCATTGTCGACGTCATCCACGTCGGCGATCACCAGCGCAAAGTCCTCATCGCTGGACTCGGCTGCCAACTCGGCGACGAAACGCGCGGCGCTTGGATACATTTCGGCGCGCAACACCCGAGCCATCCGCTCCGGTTTAACGTCCTGCGCCACGGCCCGCGCGAGCCGTGCCCGGCCCGATCCTTTCTCTCCCTCGAGCATTACCCAGTTTCGGTCGCGGCAGCATTGGCGCACCTGCTGGCAGCAGCTCAGCCAGGCGCTGTTGCGACCTGCCAGGCCAGGGATGCAAGTATTCGGCGAGCGGCCCATTCGAGAAGGGTGCGAGCCGGTCCCAACGGAGAGATCAACGCGCAGAACAACATTGGTGCGGCCGCTGCGCAGCGTCGACCGCTCGGTAGCTGTAATTTTGGCGACGCGACCGCTCGGCAGGACAGCCAGCGAAGTGCCCCGCAGCATGGAGGTGAGCAGATCCGAGGCGTGTTCGAGCAGCACGGTCTGTTCGTTGCCGTCCAGTGTCCGACGCAGGTAAGGGTTCATCAACACCACGTCGCCGCCGATCGCAAGGACACCGGTGGAAGTCCGGCGTGTCTGCTGTAAATATGCCTCCAACAGCGCGGTCTCGCCCTCATGAGCCACCACCCGCATTCGATCCTCGATGTGGCGGCTGGCGCTGGTGGCTAGCGCGAACAAGAGTGGATCCGATTCGTCGGCCAGACAACTCAGATTGACTGCGCCGACCACTCTGCGCGTCATCGGATCACGGATCGGTGACCCCGCGCACGCGAAACTGGTGAACATCCCGACGTAGTGCTCCCCACCACGGATGAACGCTGGCCGACCAGTCTCCAGCGCGGTGCCAATCCCGTTGGTGCCCGCCACCTCCTCAGCCAAGCTATAGCCCGGTGCGAGGCTAATCGCGTCCAACGCCTTGAGGATCGATACTTCTGCGGCGGTTCGTTCAAGCACCACGCCGTTGGTTGATGTCAGGACGACGCTGACAGCGTGTGCAGCCAGATCATCAGTAACGCGCTGCAGTACCGGCGCGGCCGCGCGCACCAGCCGTGAACCCCTATTGGGTTCGCTCACGTAGGGCAGCTCCACCCGGTCCGGGTGAACGTGCAGGAGCTGGGACCGACGCCAGGAGTCCA
The DNA here is from genome assembly GCA_963793055.1 of uncultured Actinomycetota bacterium. Taxonomy (GTDB): domain Bacteria; phylum Actinomycetota; class Actinomycetes; order Mycobacteriales; family Mycobacteriaceae; genus Mycobacterium. The sequence goes on from CAWBYS010000011.1 coordinate 265,799, forward strand.
AAACATTGGGCTGAAGTATGTCCTCGTTGACTGAGCGCACCGCGTCAACGGACCCGACGGTCAGAAATTTTTCCCTGACCCGGTCAACCTCGCCCGCGTGGGCGGCCCGCGACCTCATCGTCCATCTACCTCGACAACGGCTCGCCGTCACTTAGCCGCGACTCGTGACCGTTCCTGTAGCTGGAGGCTCGGCGTCCCCTTCGCTACAGGCGTGAAAAATTTCCAAGACGCACTCACTGTACGCGCGACCGCGGCATTGCTCAGACGAACCAACGCGTTCGCGGGAAGGCAGGCGTGGCGACGATGACGAACGGTTCAGCGAGCCTCAAGCGTCTCATTGAGACGCCCGTTCACATCGTGTTCATCCGCGCGCGGCGCTGTCATGAAGCGCATGAGTCAACGCATCGATGGACGGGTGCCGAGCACCGACGTAGGTAGTCGAACGCGAATCACAGCAAATAGGGCGGAGGAACACGCCTACACTGATAGCCAGCGCTAACGTTGTCGAGAACAGTGGACGACACAACTTGGAGGCCTCCAACCCGCCCACGTCACGTCGGCGGGCGGCGATGCGCGTGAACACGGCTAGGGCGTCGGGGGAGGTGCGCATACCGCCGATTCGTGGGCGGGAGCGCGAGCTAGAGGTAATCGGCGCGCTGATCGCCGCCCTTGGTGAGGGTCGCGGTGGCGTACTGGTCATCGAAGGGCCGCCGGGCATCGGGAAGAGCCGCTTGTTGACCGAGGTTTTGGCGCTCGCGGAGAAAGCCGGATATCGGGCCCTGTTCGGCGAGGCGTTCGAGTACCAGCAGGCGGTGCCGTTCTTCTCGCTGTTCATGGCCACGCTGCGCGCTGATCCGCCGGTCGGCGATGTTGAGGCGCTGCGCAGGCTGGGCGGCTCGGCGGATCTGCGCTACTGGGTGGTGCACGATCTGGCCAACGCTATTCATGCGGCGGCCGCGCAGACCCCCTTGGTGATTGTTTTGGAGGACATCCACTGGGCCGATAACGGAAGCCTGTTGGCGCTGCGGTCGCTGGCGACGGCGCGGCCGGATGTAGCTGTGTTGTGGGTGGTGACCGTGCGCACCGGGGCGGGAGGGGCGGCGGTGCAGGAGACGTTGTCGGTGCTGAACCGCACGAATGCCACCTTCCTGCGATTGGCAGCGATGACGTCGGAGGCTGTCGCCGACATGGTCCAGGATGCGGTGCGGGCGAGGGCGGATGCGTCGCTGCTGAGTCTCGCCGCGAAGGCGCATGGCAATCCGTTCTTAGTCAGCGAGCTGGTCGGTGGCCTTGGCGAGGAGGGTCGTCTCGAGTTCTCCGGTGGGCGTGCGGCGGCGACCGGCTATGCGCTGCCGCGGCGGCTCGGCGCCGGTATGCATCAGCGACTGGACTTGCTCTCTGACAGGGCCTCGGAGGTGGTGCGAGTGGCCGCGGTATTGCCCGACCAGTTTTCGGCTGGCTTGCTGGCCGCGATGCTCGAACGGTCGCCGTCGTCCTTGCTATCGGCGCTCGAGGAGGCGGTGCGCGCCGATCTGCTGGTCGAAGACGGTGAACAGTTGAGATTTCGCCATGACTTGCTGCGGGAGGCCACCCGGCAGTCGTTACCCCGGTCGTTGCGCCGAGCGATGGAGCGACAATCGGCGTCGGTGATGCTGGCTATGGGCGCGGTCCCGGCCGAGGTGGCCACGCAATTAGCGCGCAGCGCTGAGCCCGGAGACATGGAAGCAGTCGATGCGCTGCGCCAGGCCGCCCAATCGGTGGGCCACAGCGATGCCAACGCTGCCGCGGACCTGAGCAAGCGCGCATCTGGAACTACTGCCCGCCGAGCACCATGACCACGGGTCATTGGTCGCGGAAACGGTGGAGTGGCTCAACCGGGCCAGCCGCTATGGCGAGGCGGAAGAATTGGCCGTCGTGGCGCTCGCGGAGGCGGCCTCGCCCGAAGTCGAGGCTGAGATCCGCCTCCGGCTTCCGACGCATACCAAGCACAGCTCCCCGCAGCGGGTGGAGGAGAACCGCCGAGCGCTGCAGTTGAGCGGCATCAGCGAGGTCACCCGGACACGGCACCTGTCATGGCTGGCCTACAACCTTGTGTTGCAGGACAAAAACGGGCAATGGCGCACCGCAGCCGACGAAGCTGCCGCCGCTGCGGCAGCCACTGGTGACCTCGAGGCCACGATCATGGCCGAGGTCACCCACGCTTTGCTCGATTCCGGTGAGGGATACGCGGCCCGCGCACTAGAACGCATCGAACAGCTTCGCCCACTCGCCTACACGAGTGAAACGGCGTTGGCACATGCCTATGCCGGGATGTTCCACGCAAACTTACTGGCAGTGGTGGGCCGATTGAACGATGCGACCGCCCGAGTCGCCGAAGGCATAGAGCAAGCCGGCCGTGAAGGCAACTCGTTGGCCCTCACTACCTGGGCCGTCTATAGCGGGTGGGTTCACCTCGCTGCGGGCCGGCTGTCGGCCGCTCGCGACGCGGCTGAGTCTCTGCCCTCCCCACAGCCGACAGGCGCGACGGAGCAGGACGTACATCGTATGCTGATCCTCGCCGAGGTGGCGGCGCATACCGATGACCGAAACTTGTTGCAGCAGACGGCCAATGACGCACGCGATGCCCACTTCGGTTCACCTGGCCAACTTCGAGCATCAGCGTATGTGCTGACGCGGGCGGCGTGGTACCGCGGCGACGTTCATGAAGCAGCACGTTGGCTTGGCGACATCAGCCTACTGGGGACGCCCCTTTTCCCCCATGCGTTGGTTCGGCTGATCTTGGGTGCGCGGGTGGCCTCGGCCGCCGGTGATGCCGGTCTGCGCGCACGGGTCTTGCAGGCCACCGAGGTGCTTGAGCGCGAGCAGCCACCGGCGCCGCTGTTGGCCGCGGCGGCCGGATATGCCCGCGGGATACTGGAGCGTGACGCGGAGGCCCTGGTGGCTGCTGCGGGGTTGCTTGAGTCCTCGGAGCGGCCGCTACTTTACGCAAGCGCTGCCGAGGACGCCGGCGCCGAGCTGAGTCGCGCACAGCGCAACGCTGAGGCGCTCGATCAACTGAACGCGGCATTCGACACCTACGTCGAGTGCGAAGCGATTGCCGATGCCCGCCGGGTCGGCCGCGCGCTGCGCCGATTGGGCGTGGAACGACGCGTCGTCATGCATCCACGGGCAAGAACGGGCTGGGACAGCCTCACCGATTCCGAACTCACAGTCGTCAATCTGATCGCCGAAGGCGCGACGAACCGTTCCGTCGCGGAGCAACTACACCTGTCCCCTCACACGGTGAAAACGCATCTGCACAACGCCTTCGCCAAGCTGGGCGTCACGTCTCGCGTTGAGCTGACTCGACTCATGCGCCGTTCGGATTGACCAGTCCGTCAAATGTAACGGCGATTCGGCCTACACCGGCCCGGCCCTAAAGATCGCCCGGCGGACGATGGTGACGACTGTGCCCGCCTGCGAACGTCGTCATTGAGCTCTGGATCGCCGCGACCGCAGCACTACCAGATCAGGGACCGGCGCCGGAGAGCAACGCAGACAAAGGGATCGAGAAATCGATGGTGAGCACAGTGTTGGGGATGTTGATGATGATACCGGTGGTGTTCGGCGTGGGTGGGTACGCATTGGTGTCCCGACGGCCATGAACACGCGATGACGACGACTAAGGGCCCGACGGTGCCCCCAAAGGCGTCTCACTTTGAGACGCCCATTCACCTCACGTTGAGACGCGCACCATCCCCGCGCGGCGTTGTCATGAAGTGCATGAGCCAATACATCAGTGGACGAAGAGGAGAAATACGGTGAGTGGGCACAGCGTGAGCGTGGCTCACGAGAAGATCATCGCTGCGTCCGCGGCAGGCGGATCCGCAGGCCTGAACGGACACCGTAAGCGGACGCGTGAGGAAATCGGCGAGACCCGTTTCAATAAGCGATCGTCGCGCGGAACGAGCGGGGGCCAGCGAGCGACCGGGATCACGAGAAGCCACGTCCACAAAGGATTTGTCAACGCCGGGTGTCCCTGCTCAGACGTTCGGTCCAACCGAATCGCGGAGTTCGGACCTACTCGGGTCAGGTGGACCTAGCGACAACGACATCGCAGAAGGCGCCGAGCGCGCAGTTCTGCTCGCCACCAAACTGCACGTTCCGGCGATCGGGGGTGAGGTTGTTCAGAGGGCGACCCTGTTAGACGCCCTGTCTGCGGGACGACACCGCAAGCTGACGCTGCTGAGTGCACCCGCCGGCTGGGGCAAGACGACATTGCTCGCGCAGTGGGCTTCAGGTGCGGGTGAGGACCAGCGGTTCGGCTGGCTGTCGCTTGATGCGTCCGACAACGACCCGGTGTGGTTTTGGATGTACGTGGTCGCCGCGCTGCAGACGGTCAGTCCCGGGGTGGGAACTCACGCGGTCGAACTCCTGACGATGGGCGCCGACCCGGTGCAGGTCGTTCTGCCTACATTGCTGAATGATCTGGACACAATCGAAAGTCCGATGGTGCTCATTCTCGATGACTACCACAGGGTGGTAAATCGAGCGGTGCATGAGCAGATGGCATTCGTTATTGGCCGGATGCCGGCGAATCTGCGGTTGGTGTTGGCCACCCGATCGGATCCGATACTGCCTTTGGCTCGGCTGCGGGCCGCTGGCGATCTTGTCGAGATGCGAAGCGACGATTTACGTTTCGGGGCTATTGAGGCGGGCCAGCTGTTGAAAGATGTGCTCGGGCTGGATTTGACCGACGAAGATGTTCAACTGTTGCACCGACGCACCGAAGGGTGGGCTGCCGGTCTCTACCTTGCCGCGCTCTCGCTTGTCCGGACGTCGTGATGCCACCGCGTTCATCAGGACGTTCACAGGCGATAACCGTCATATCGTCGACTATTTGATGGCCGAGGTGCTCGACAGTCAGCCCCCGCAAATGCGCAGCTTCTTGCTGCGTACCTCGGTCTTGGGACGGCTCAGCGGGCGCTTGTGCGACGCGATGCTGCAATCGTCTGGCTCCGCATCGGTCTTGGAGAAGATCGAGCGAGAAAACTTGTTTGTGGTGCCACTGGACATGTCGCGTCGCTGGTATCGGTATCACCACTTGTTCGGCGAGTTGCTGCGCGCCGAACTGCATCGCAGCGAGCCCGATCTTGTCGCGGGTCTGCACCGACGAGCCGCGGACTGGTTCGAGGCCGAGGGCCTTGTTGATGAGGCGGTGCGCCACTTGGTCGCTGCCGGCGACATCGCGCGCAGTGCGGATCTGATCGCGGCGGACTGGGTCAACGAATTCAACGGCGGCGGACTGTCGACCGTCTCCGGCTGGCTGGATCTGCTTCCCGACGAGTCTGTTCGACAGGATCCGCGGCTGAGCGCGGCCCGGGCCTGGATCGCGTTGAACGTCGGCCAGTTCGATGAAGCGCACATGTGGATCGATGCGGTCGAAGCCGCGGCCGCGGCCGACACCGTCGATCATGGCAGCCTCGACGCTCAACTTGTCGCCTTGCGCGAGGTGCACGCATTCAAGACGGGTGACGTCGCTGCGGCGCTCGAGGCGGCTCGCCGCGCGATTACCCTCGACTTCGACGACGCACTGCAGGCGCGTTCAGCCGCGGGCTGTATGTACGGATCGGCGCTGTACTTCTCCGGCAGCATCGACGAGGCGCGAGCCGCGTTCCGGCGAGCCGTGCAGCTGGCCGAGAAGATCGGCGATCGACGCCGCCGTATCTATGCGTTGGGCTATCTCGCTTTGATCGCGGCCGAATCTGGTCGAGCTCGCAGATGCCGAGCACCAGATTCGCCGAACCACGGGCGTCGGTACATATTCCTGGCGGGCGGCGAGCAGTTCGTCAATGCGATCGTGTCGTTAGCGGCGGCCACCATTCTTGATGTGCGTGGCGACAAGGCTGCTGCCGCGGACGCCGCTCACCTGGCCGTCAGCTTGGCCCGCAAAGGTGGAGGAATCCTCGAACTTGCCAAGGCGCTGGTAATCAGAGCAAATGTCCTCGACGACCTCGGTGATCACGCGGCGGCGGCGGCGAGCCGGACTGAGGCCCGAGAGATACTTCGAGGTTGTGCGGACGGCGATATCGCGCAATCGGTGCTCGCCCGGGCCGGCGCAGCAAGTGCGTCGCGGTAAGCCCCCGCAACCAGGGGGAGACGGTCACCGAAGAGCTCACTGCCAAAGAGCAGGGGGTCCTTCGGCTGCTGGCCACCCGATTGTCGCGCCGTGAGATCGGCCAGCGGCTCTATGTCTCAGTGAACACCGTGAAAACCCACCAACGCGCCCTGTACCGCAAACTCGGCGTTGAGAACCGCGCCGCGGCGGTCACCCGCGCCCGCGAACTGGGCCTGCTCTAACCACCACAGAGACACCCGCTCGATTCAGTCGCATCCCGGATCATCGCGGGCGCCGAAATCCCGCAGTAATCACCCGGGTGAACAGGAGCAAGGGTGATGACCATTCACCCCGTTCAGCGGCAATCTCATGGAGAGCGGCCTTGGCTAGCGCTGACCACACCGGCACAACGAAGGTCCGGCCGGCGCACGGCGCGGGGGCCGGATCGAAAACAAAGCGATGAAGCAACCAGCGGCCGCCATCAACCAAGTCCGGGAAGGAACCAGGACATGCATTCAGACGTCGACGCGGGATGCCTGGCACCGAATCGAATATCAACGAGGATGCCGCTGGTGAGTCGCCCGGCTGCCGTTCGCGCCGTAATCGGTCACGGACGCCCTCGCCCCGCGAGTGCCAGCTGGGGTTCCTCGACAACGGATTCCGGTGCGCCCTGCCGGCGGTGGCGTACGTGGAATTTCACATGGTCGGGCACTGTCAACGCTTCGACTGTGACGCGCACGGTAATGCGTGCGGTCTTGTGTGTGCTGATCATCTAGACGCACTGGAGTACACCGCGCAATGCACGGCGGCAGAGATGCGGCCCACGGCCCTGCGCGCGGCTGTTCAATCGTGTCGCTCGATGCCCGACGTGTGGCATAACGCTTCTGAGCGCATCCGACATCCTGCAAGCCGTGAGGAAACTCTGATGCGAAATCACGTGGGCAAGCGGGCATTCATTCGTGGCCGCGTCATTGCGGGTCTACGCTGCCAGACCATCTGTGCCCGCAGGCTCACCGGGACCGCCAACCACACAGTGCAGCATGAGATGACTGTGACGTCCGCGCCATCTGCGGAAGACGAGATCGGCTGGGTCATCATCGCTGCCGACTACGGTTGACTTGTCGATCATCTCGGACGCGAACATGGCATGGATGCTCGCCGATGCATCCAATGTGTGTCTGACGGGTCATGAACGCACCATGACATTTGTCGAATTAGGCTAGCGGGGAACATCATCTCGCCATCGAGCGGATCCTCAACGCGGTCATCTCAAACCAGATGATGTTGCCGGTAGCGATATTCGACAGGCTGACCCGCTGGCTAGACGGTTACGCCGGCAGCCCAGAAGAGCCGCATCTGCGCACAATGCTTGCTGACGTTCAGGCACAGCTGTTCGAGTCTGTTCCATTGCGCACCCAACAGACGCGGTGTGATGACGTAGGGCGCACCGTTGCAACCGCGTTCGGCATTGGCATCGCGTGACGAAGGCACGTATTACCCAGGAACCACTGCCCGCCGACGCGGCTGGCGATCGCAGATGCCCGCAGCTACCAGCCGTGCGCAAAGTGCACATCCACCCACCCCGCGCCGGGCAACGTGGTACGAGAACGCATCCATTCCATCAACCCATCGCGCCAAGAGTCTGCGGCTTTGCGCGAACGAAACTCGTTGTGCCGCTGGCTAACCGCATGCCGCGCGCCGCCAGCCGACAGCCGACCCGGCTAAGGGTCATGCGTTGATGCAGGGTGTCGGACGAGTTCGTGACGTCGTCATCGTCGGATCGGGTCCCGCCGGCTACACCGCGGCGATCTACGCCGCACGGGCAGGACTCGACATCCTGATCGTCGAGGGCCATGTGCCCGGCGGCGCCCTGATGGCCGCGGGGGAGATGGACAATTACCCAGGCTTTTCTCAGCCCGTGTCCGGAGCCGGCCTCGCCCGCGCGATGCGCGCACAAGCGCACCGTTTCGGTGCCGAGTTCCACATCGGCGACGTCGAGGGGTTCGATCTAGAAGGCGAGGTCAAGTCGGTCGCCATCAACGACGACCTGCGTCACGCATCCGCGCTGATCCTCGCGATGGGCGCTGTCAACCGGCCTCTCAACGTGCCTGGGGAGCGTGAGTTGCGAGGCAATGGAATCAGCGCCAGCGCCAAACGCGACGGGGAACAGTTCGCCGGCCGCGAGGTCGCCGTCGTGGGTGGCGGCGACGCCGCCATCGAGGAGGCTCTGTATCTTGCGCCGCTGGCCCACCGTGTGACCGTCATCCACCAACGGCCCCGACTGCGCGCATCGACAGCCATGGTTGCCCTGCTGCGCGCTCAGCCCAACGTCGTCATCCTCGACTCCACCGAGGTGCTCTCCGTATACGGCAGACGCCATGTCACCGGGCTGCGTGTACGCAGGGCGCACACCGCTGCCGAGTACGACATTCACCTCGCCGCAGTGTTCGTGGCCATCGGGCAGACTCCTCGCTCTGATCTACTGGTGGGACTGATTGACCTCGACGCCCGCGGCTTCGTTCAGACCCGCGGCGAGGGCACCCATACGCATATTGATGGGGTCTTCGCTGCCGGCGACCTGATCGATCACCGGTACCGCCAGGCGGTCACCGCCGCCGCTAGCGGCTGCCAAGCCGCACTCGACGCGCAGCGCTGGCTCACCCAATCGCACACTCCCACAACCATTACCATCATCAGAAAGTCCCCTTGCCGGGCCGGATCTCACCCGGGTGAATGACGCAGTGGGGCGAAGACAGCTCGCCCTGCTGCTCGGCACGCTCATCGTCGAGGGCCGGCCCGGCGTACTGCGGGCGTCCGAATAGACCAGCGGATCGCATCGTGCAGCGCGACCGCGATAGGGAACGGAGACCGCACTGATGAGGGATTCTGAGTTCGATGACGTGGCAGCCCATCTGCTTGAACCAGAAGAAAGCCTGGACTCTGAACAGACTGGTATCGACCTGGATGAAGGCTATTCACCTCCGGAGAGCCCACGAGAGTTGGGCAGCTGGGGACTGACCGCCAGGGAGGCGCGTACCCATGAAAGTCTGGCCCGTCGGCTGGCCCGCGAGGTGCCCGACGTGACCGACCAGTTTGACGGCGACGGGATCGGTGACGTCGCCGACAGCGATGGCGAGCCCATCGACGATCAGGTCGGCGACAGCCGCGCAGGTCGGCTTGTCGCTTTCGGCGTCGACCCGACAGATCCCACTTCCGACTACCGCGCACACGACGTGGGGATCGACGGCGGCGCTGCCTCGGCCGAGGAAGCGGCCATGCACATCATCGCCGAAGACGACACCATCGCCAGCCAACGATGGAAGCTCTTCTGATCTCTTCATCTTGCCTACGGCTCGGATTCGCTTCAGTAAGAACGCAATCGGGTAAGACGCTGCCACCGTGCGCACAGACCGCCCGGTTTGGGCAGTTCACCAGTTGCATACACCGAACCAACGGCACTATTCGGCTCGCGACCCTGCTCGGCGGTCGGCGAATCCTGTGGAAAGAGAATCTGCAGGTTACGGACGGCGCGCGACTGCCACTACGGCGCGTTGATGGACGAGCAATCAATGACGGCATCGGTTCTCGGCTGCTTGGCCGCACATCGATCTTCGGCTTCTGCGCACTAGCCGCGGTCTGTCCTCACCCGGGTGATTGACGCTGCGGGGTGAAGACAGCTCGCCCCTAAGCGGGCCAGGCTTGACTTCCGACAGACCTGCACGACTATGACCGATTGTTTCGGCGCAAAGCGGCCGACGTTCAGTACGGCCAGGCAGGTGAAGAAATTCGGGAAAGGGGACTGAGATATGGGCGCAGAGTTCGACGGTAAGAAGATCGTTCTGGTCGGCGGCAGTGCCGGCATGGGACGCCAAGCCGCGCTCGACGTCGTCGATCGCGGTGGCAGCGCGGTGATCATCGGACGCTCAAAGGGTCGTGTCGATGACACCGTGGCCGAGCTGACCAACCGGGGCGGTCAAGCCTCGGGGATCGCTGCAGAGCTGACCGACCGATCCGCGGTGGCCGATGTCCAGCGCGCACTATCTGAGCACCACGCCGACGCAACGCTGATGGTTAACGCGGCCGGCTACTTCATCCCAAAACCGTTCCTGGACTATGACGCCCAGTCATACGATTCGTATCTCGATCTGAACTACGCGCTGTTCTTTCTCACCCAAACGGTGGTCGCCGGCATGATCACCAACGGTGCGGGGGGCTCGATCGTCAACATCGGCGCCATGTGGGCGCATCAGGCCATCGGCGCGACGCCGTCGTCGGCCTACTCCATGCAGAAGGCAGGGCTACACGCCCTCACCCACAATCTGGCCATCGAACTGGCCGGCCATCAGATCCGCGTCAACGCCGTAGCACCGGCGGTGGTGAAAACCCCTCTCTACGAAGGGTTCATCCCTAAAGACGAGATCGACGCCACGCTGGCGACGTTCGCGCCACTGCATCCGCTGGGCCGCGTCGGTACCCCGGTCGACGTGGCGAACGCGATCACCTTTCTGCTCTCCGAACAAGCAAGCTGGATCACCGGCACGATCTTGAACATCGATGGCGGCATCATGGCCGGCCGCAACTAGCCCACTGAAATATCGGCGGGAAACAACCGCCCACACTCACCACGAGGAGCACCCGTGACGCACGATTACCATAAGAATCCGGCCGCGATTGGCGCGTTGCGCCCTGAACAGTATGTCGTGACCCAGGAAGGTGGCACCGAGCGACCCTTCACCGGCGAGTACCTCGACAACCACGAGCCGGGCATCTACGTGGACGTCGTGTCGGGTGAGCCGCTGTTCGCTTCGGTCGATAAGTTCGACAGCGGTACCGGTTGGCCGAGCTTCACCAAGCCGATCGACGGCGACAACATCGTCGAAAAGTCCGACCACAGCCACTTCATGGTGCGCACCGAAGTGCGCTCGCGCCATGGCGACAGCCACCTCGGACATGTCTTCACCGACGGACCGCGTTCTGAGGGTGGCCTCCGCTACTGCATCAATTCCGCGTCGCTGCGCTTCATCCATCGCGACAACCTCGAGACCGAGGGTTACGGGCGATACCTGAGCCTCTTTGAATCCGCGAACAACTCAGCGCAACAGACCGATTCCGAACTCACGGAGCCGCAACGATGACCACCAACACCGCGATCCTGGCGGGTGGATGCTTCTGGGGGGTCCAAGATCTCATCCGCGCACTGCCCGGTGTGATATCGACCCGGGTCGGCTATACCGGCGGCCAAAACGAGCATCCCACCTATCGCAACCACCCCGGACACGCCGAGGCGGTTGAGATCATCTACGACCCAACCGAAACTGATTACCGCCATCTGCTGGAATTCTTTTTCCAGATCCATGACCCGACGACAAAGAACCGCCAAGGCAACGACTTCGGCACCAGCTACCGCTCGGCGATCTTCTATCTCGATGACGATCAGAAGCGCATCGCGCTGGAGACCATCGCCGATGTCGACGCATCGGGACGTTGGCCCGCCGCGGTGGTCACCGAGGTGACGCCGGCCAGTGACTTCTGGGAAGCCGAGCCAGAACATCAGGACTACCTGCAGCACTACCCCGGCGGCTATACCTGCCACTACGCGCGGCCAGAATGGAAACTAACTTCCCACAACGGATCTGGCGGCACCCAGTGCACCACGGTTGAGGTGGGCGACCATGACTAAGTGCCACCCTGCGCGGCGCTACCGCGTGTCGGCGACCGATCGGCAGATGCTTGCCGCGGCGTACGTGCCGGTCATCGCGTTCGGCGTCGTGCTGATCGTTGCGCAAACCTTGCGACCACGCCGACACCATCGGGAGGCGGGTCCGCGATGACACAAGACCCCATTATGCGCGCGCTGTCAGCGGCGGGGGTGTCGATCTGGTTGGACGACCTATCCCGTGACCGCCTCACATCGGGCAACCTGCAGCAGCTGATTGACACCAGAAGCGTCGTGGGTGTCACGACCAACCCGTCGATCTTTCAGCACGCGATCTCGCACGGCCAGGCCTACACGCGGCAGCTCACCGAATTGGCCGAACGCGGCGCCGACGCCGAGTCGGCGATCCGCACCGTCATCACCGATGACGTCCGGGCAGCCTGCGACGTCTTGCGTCCGCAGTCGAAGGCCTCGCGCGGCGTGGACGGGCGGGTATCGATCGAGGTCGATCCGCGGCTGGCCCACGACACTGAGGGGACGGTCAGGCAGGCCGCCGAGCTGTGGAAGATCGTCGACCGGCCCAACCTGTTCATCAAGATTCCCGCCACGACGGCCGGGATGGCTGCCATCACTGCCACGGTGGCCGAGGGGATTTCAGTCAACGTGACACTGATCTTCTCCGTCGAGCGTCACCGCCAGGCGATGGATGCCTATCTGGCCGGGCTGGAGGCCGCGCAACACGCCGGGCGGGACCTCACCGGAATCCATTCGGTGGCTTCGCTGTTCGTCTCCCGGGTCGATACCGAAATCGATCAGCGACTGGAAGCGATCGGCACCGACGCCGCCATGGCGCTGCGCGGAAGGGCAGCGATCGCCAATGCTCGCCTGGCCTATGCGGCCTACCAGGAGGTGTTCGAAGCCGGCCCACGCTATGCCGCACTCAGCTACGCCGGCGCCCACGTGCAGCGGCCACTGTGGGCATCCACCGGGGTGAAGAACCCTGCCTATCCCGACACCAGATACATAACCGAGCTGATCGCACCGCACACCGTGAGCACCATCCCGGAACGCACTCTGGAAGCCCTCGCTGACCACGGCGTCATCGTCGCCGACTCCATCGCCGGCGGGTACACCGACGCACAAACCGTGCTCGACGACATCAGCGCGGTCGGCGTCGATCTAGAGGATGTCTTCACGGTGCTCGAAAACGACGGCGTCGCCAAGTTCGCAGCCTCCTGGCAGCAACTGCTCGACGCCTACCCCGCATCAGCGGGAACTGCCCAAAATGCGCAGGGCAGTGGAGAACCGGACCGTTGACAACCCACGCATCCTTAATCGGAGGACTTCACGCCCAGCGGCCCTTTCCGACCCGGCTGGGTCCCAAGGGCACGCTGCTCTACAAGTTGGTGACGACCACCGATCACAAGGTGATCGGCATGATGTACGTCGTCGCGTGCTTCGGGTTCTTCTTCATCGGCGGGCTGATGGCGCTGTTAATCCGTACTGAACTAGCCGCGCCGGGCCTGCAGTTTCTGTCCAACGAGCAGTACAACCAGCTGTTCACCATGCACGGCACCGCGATGCTGCTGTTCTACGCCACCCCCATCGTGTTCGGGTTCGCCAACCTGGTGCTGCCGCTGCAGATCGGCGCGCCCGACGTGGCCTTCCCGCGCCTGAACGCGTTGTCGTTCTGGCTCTTTCTCTTCGGCGCCCTGATCGCGCTGGGCGGCTTTCTCGCCCCCGGCGGGCCGGCCGACTTCGGCTGGACCGCTTACACCCCGCTGTCCAATGCGATCCACTCCCCAGGCGCGGGCGGGGATCTGTGGATCCTGGGTCTGGTCGTCGGCGGCCTGGGCACCATTCTGGGCGCGGTCAACATGATCACCACCGTGGTGTGCATGCGCGCCCCTGGGATGACGATGTTCCGGATGCCGGTCTTCACCTGGAACATCCTGGTCACCAGTGTGATGGTGCTCGTCGCATTCCCGTTGCTGACCTCGGCTCTGTTCGGGCTGGCCGCCGACCGCCATCTCGGCGCGCACATCTTCGATCCGGCCAACGGCGGAACCATGCTGTGGGAGCACCTGTTCTGGTTCTTCGGTCACCCCGAGGTGTACATCATCGCTTTGCCGTTCTTCGGCATCGTCTCCGAGGTCTTCCCGGTATTCTCCCGTAAGCCGATCTTCGGCTACACCACACTCATTTACGCCACGCTGTCGATTGCCGCGTTGTCGATCGCGGTGTGGGCGCATCACCTCTACGCCACCGGTGCGGTGCTGTTGCCGTTCTTCTCGTTCATGACGTTCCTGATCGCGGTGCCGACCGGGATCAAGTTCTTCAACTGGATCGGCACGATGTGGAAGGGCCAGTTGACGTTCGAGACGCCGATGCTGTTCTCGGTGGGTTTTCTGGTCACGTTCCTGCTCGGGGGCCTGTCCGGCGTGATACTGGCCAGCCCCCCGCTGGACTTCCACGTCACCGATTCGTATTTCGTGGTGGCGCACTTCCATTACGTGCTGTTCGGCACGATCGTGTTCGCCACCTATGCCGGCGTGTACTTCTGGTTCCCGAAGATGACCGGCCGGCTATTGGATGAGCGCTTGGGCAAGCTGCACTTCTGGCTGACCCTGATCGGTTTTCACACAACGTTTTTGGTGCAGCATTGGCTCGGGGCGGCCGGCATGCCGCGCCGCTACGCCGACTACCTGGCCACCGACGGGTTTACCACGCTGAACCTCGTGTCGAGCATCGGCGCGTTCATCCTTGGCGCCTCAGTGCTTCCGTTCGTGTGGAACGTGTTCAAGAGCTGGCGCTACGGCGAACCGGTCGTGGTCGATGACCCGTGGGGCTACGGCAACTCGCTGGAGTGGGCCACCAGCTGCCCGCCGCCGCGGCACAACTTCACCGAGCTGCCCCGAATCCGTTCGGTGCGGCCGGCATTCGAACTGCACTACCCACACATGGTCCAGCGGATGCGCGACGAAGCCCACGTGCGCCACACCCGCCGCGAGACACATCAAGATGATGCGGTGACGGTCGGGACAACATCCGAAAAGGGGGCACCATGACGAGTCAGTTCACATCGATTATGGCCGGGGGTTCCTGCCACATCGGGCAGTCACCGCAATCCGCCGAATCACCCGGACCCGCACGGATGATGACGGTGCATCTCGTGGAGCACCCCATCGACGAGATCCTGAAACTCTGTGAAGACGAGCGGCTCTGTGACTCAACGAGAATCGACAACACGGTGCGTCCCTTCCGGGTGATCAGTCAGTGTTTCAAACCAGCCGAATGGATCTACGTGATGAAGTGCTGCGGGTCGCAGGCGTTGGCCTGCGACCCGTGTCATGAGCAGCATCTACAGCCCCCGCTTTACCCGCGGTACTGCGCCCACTGCTCGCATTCATTCAGCACCCTGGCCGACGGCGCGCGTGCCGTATATCGGGTCTAGGGGCATGGCTATGCGACTCGATGAGGCGGTCGTCACCACCGACACCGAACTAATGGGAGGCTACCGCCGCGACGGAATCGCTGCCGGCGTCAACGACGTGTACTCCATCAAACCGATTGAGCGACATACGCTGGTTGACGCCGTGCGCGAGACCCGTGGACGGCTGGTCATCGCCGACCACCGCCCCGAAGAAGGACTCGGCTCAGCCGTGCTTGAGGACCTCGTCGGGAAGGACACGCCTCCACTTCAGTTGGCGCACCTTGCCGTTCGCATCATGCCAGGCTCGGGAACACCTACTGAACTGCTCCCCGCTGCCGCAATCGACACGGCGAGTATCGACAGGGCCGCGCGACACGTGCTGGACGCCACTCACAGACAATCCGACCGCCAAGTCGCGTCCACTCCCACGGCGCAGCCCCGATCGGCGAGGTCCACGTGAACAGGATCGTGCACGTCCTCATCGGCGATCTACCCACGGTCTGGGACGTGGCGATCAAAACCGCCGCACTATTTTTGACCGCGGCGATCCTGTTCCGTTTCACCGAAAGACGCACCCTCGCAGAATTCGCGCCGTTCGACTGGATCGCCGCCGTCGCCGCCGGCGCCATCGTCGGTCGTGCGGCAACCGCCACCGACACCGCGTGGCTGCAGGCGACCACCGCGCTGCTGTGCCTTATGGCCGCCCACGCAGTCCTCGCGCGACTGCGCTTAATTCCCGCCTTGTGCCGGTTCATCGACCCGCCGTTGATGGTCCTGATCAGCGACGGAGAAGTCAACCGACGCAACCTGCGACGCTGCGGCCTGACAGCCGCGGATTTAGAGGCTGTGCTGCGTGAACACGGGCACCCCAACGCCGACTGTATTCATCTGGCCATTCTCGAAGCCAAGGGGGCCATCTCCGTCCTGGGAGCTGACATGGCAGTAAAACCTCGAGAAAGTGCTGAGATCCGTGAAATTTGATTTCCGCGCGGCGCTCATGAACACAAATCTAGCCGAGCTAGCCGACTTGACCACTGTTACGACCGCAGCATCAATCAACCGCGTTACCAAAGGTTCTCGTTCACGCCGCCGCGGTAAGTGAGCTAACAAGCTGAATCGATTGGAGATGTCATGATGAAAAACTCGAATGCTGCTCGCCTGGCACGTGTCGTGGGAGGTATGGCAGTTCTGGGTGGGTTGGCGGCATCGACCGCCAGTTGTAGCGGTAACGGTTCGAACGCGCCGTCGACTACCCAATCGCCAACGACGACAACCACCACCACCACGCAGTCCCCGACCCCGGGCGCGCCCCCACCCGCGCCGACCGAAAAGAGCATCAACCCCACCGGAGGAAACCTGTTCACGCCGACAGTGCTGGCACCAGCGGCGCCGACGGCCATCCCCGGAAACCGAGAAAACACCGGATAGGGGACCGAGAACGAGCCGAGATTGATGGACGGCTCATCACCACGACAGGGAGCACCGATGACTATCGTTAACAAAGGCTTTCGCGGGCGCCGCAATGAGTCGGCTCGCCAGTTGCCACCCGGACAATATCTGACCACGGACTTCCCAGTCCTGCAAGCAGGACCGACTCCGCGCATCGACCTCGACGACTGGCGATTGACCATCCGCGACGAGCGTGGTGCCCAACATAAATGGACCTGGGCCCAGCTGAAGCTATTACCCAGCGAGCGGCTGACTGTCGACATTCACTGCGTCACCAAGTGGTCCAAACTGGATACCAAGTGGGAAGGCGTTTCGCTGGACACACTCCTCGAATCAGTCAACACCACAGCCGAATTCGCGCTGATAGGTTCCTATGGCGGCTACACCACCAACATCCCGGTGGCCGATCTTGTCGAGGGCAAGGCCTGGATCGTCTACGGCTACCAGGGCGAACCGCTGCCCGCAGTGCATGGTGGCCCGGCGCGGCTGCTGGTGCCGCACCTGTATTTCTGGAAGTCCGCGAAGTGGGTTCGATCCATTGAGTTGCGCGACAGCGACACACCCGGATTCTGGGAGGGTTTGGGCTATCACAGCTACGGCGACCCGTGGCGAGAACAACGCTACGCCGGGGATTGACTCGTGGACGATGGTTGGACACAGAAGTTGCAGTGGCGGGTTGCGCGGGTGGTGGACTCAACACCCGAGACCGAATCTGCGCGCACGATCGGGTTTGCCGTGCCGGGCTGGGGCGGCCACTTGGCCGGTCAACACATTGATCTCAAGCTGACCGCTGAGGACGGGTACAGCGCACAACGCAGCTATTCGCTGGGCAGACCGGCCAACGGCGAGCGCATCGAGCTCACCGTGCAGCAGATCGCCGACGGAGAGGTCTCGCCCTATCTCATGGGATTGCGGCCTGGCGAGGAGATCGAGATTCGCGGACCCATTGGCGGCTGGTTCGTTTGGCGGCCGGCCGAGCAGGCCCGGATTCTGCTGGTCGCTGGCGGATCGGGCATTGTGCCGTTGATGGCGATGCTACGACAACGGACACTGATGGGCAGCGCGGAGTTTCGGCTTGTCTACTCGGTGCGCAGTCCCGCCGACGTCTACTACGCCAAGGAGTTGGCCCAGCTCGAGCGCGACTGTGACTGGCTGCAGGTCGCTGTCGTCTACACCCGGGCGGCCGCGCCGCAGACCGCCCGGCCGCCCGGCCGGGTCGGCTCCGGTGATCTCGCCGTGCCCGGGTGGACGCCCGACGACGGCTTGCGCGTCTACGTCTGCGGTCCAACCGGATTCGTGGAGTCCGTGACGACAAAGCTGGTCGGGCAGGGACATTCGCCATCGGCCATCCGGACCGAGCGGTTCGGGCCGAGCGGCTAATCGAGGAAGAAGGAATGATGACAGAACCGACGCACGTCGACGGTAACGCCGCAGCGGGCGCGTTCGCAGAAGTGCTCGGATTCGACGTCACCACCGCGACGCTGACCTGCGCCGGATGTGGCCGCGTCGGGGCCTTCGCCGAGACGCACGTCTATCACCGCGCCCCGGGCATCGTGGTGCGCTGCCCGGGCTGCGACCACGTCCTGGCCCGGCTAGTGCGAACCCCGACCGATGTGCGGCTGGACCTGCGCGGCGCCCAGTCCTGGCGTATCGTTGTCTCGGCGCGCTGATGGAGTCGCTCGACGCGCTCGCCAGTCGGGTGCGCACCGCCGACGTCGTGGACGCGATGGGGCGGCTGCACCAACATCGCTGTCATTTCCTCGACCTGGTGAGCCCGACACCCGGTCGCCGGCTCTTCGGGCCCGCCGTAACAATCTCCTACTTCCCGACGTGCGGGGCCGCCCTGCCGCCCGACCGTTACAACTTCAAGAGGTTGTTCTACCAGGCCATCGAAGGCGGCGCCGACGGGCACGTGCTGGTCTTGGCCAGCAACGGCTACACCGATGCGTCACTGGGCGGCGGAACAAAGATGTCGCGCGCCCAAAACCATCGGCTGGCCGGCATTCTCGCCGACGGGCGGCTGCGCGACTTCGCCGAGCTCGAGCACTACGACCTGGCCATCTACTGCCGTGGCGAAACAACGCGGTGGGGCGGTGACGTCGTCACCCCCTACGAGGCGAACCGTCCGGTGGTGATCGCGGGGGTGGCGGTCTGTCCCGGTGACTATGTCTTCGCCGACGCCTCCGGCGCCGCGGTCATACCAGCCGGCGACGTGCGAGCTGTGCTCCACACGGCCAACCAGGTCGTCGCAGCGGATGCCGAGTCCATCGTCACAATCAGGGATGAAAGTCTAAACACGCTGGGAAACAACGAGAACTGACTAGTGCGCCGGAGAAGCCAAGCGCCATCAGGGCAGCATCCATGATGAGCGGGGCGTGACGACATGTCGCTCGACGAGTGGGGCGATGAGCTAGATCTGCGACCGCCTCCCGAATCGGCCGTCGGAAAACCGCGTCGTGAGCGGATCACCGGTGTGGCTGCTGGGTGTGATGATTCTTGATGCGGGAGCGGCCATTCATGATTACTACCAACGGCATTGGTGAAGCATCCGCCGGTGGTTTTCCCGTCTGATCGGGCCAACGGACAGTTCCTGGCGAAAGACATCGCGCTTCTGGTCCCATCGCTGTGGCCGCTGGCCGAGGCGACTGACGCGTCCGCAAACAGACAATGATCATCACCAAACGTTCTGAGATTCGCCACTCATCGTGACCGTGCCTACGGTCAGATCTCCAAAACCGTTGCGACACGACCACCCGGGTGAATCGGCGACGCGGGCGATGACAACTCATCCCGATTCTAGACAGGGTAGGCCCATGGCAGCATCGGTTGGCCACCCAGCAGACAGCGGCTCGTTGCCGGCTTCGCGCGGCTCAGAGTTGAGCGCGCGGCCCGTCCATGACGTGCTACCGACAGCGGCACCGGCGATACGCCGAAAAATCCCGGTCGCACTGGAGCACCAGCCAGATCGCCCCGTTGCAGCGATGGCTCGACAAGGGCTCTCCACTGCAGCCGCGTGCCCCGGCAAACTGTTCGAGAGTTCAGACCTTCGATTCAGCCGCCACCTGGCGGTGTCAACCGCAACCAGATAGGAGAGAACAGATGGGCATCAACACCTTTCGTGAGGTCGTAGATATCCTGGACGCGGCCGTCAGTGGTCCAGAAACTGAGGTGGGTCCCCCACACCACGCCTTCTGGCGCGATATCACTCGGGATGAGTTCATCGCTACGAAGGTGCTCGGACAACCGATCCTGGTGCTCGGCGACGGAGCGCACTCGAATTTGATCTTGTCTTTGAAAGGCGAGCCGCCGTTCGGCTCCGGTCCTGATGCGGAGTTGCCCCGCATGCCAGTTGGTTTCGACCCAGTGCCGGACGACTCCATACGGTCGATTGAGCTGTGGATCAACGACGGCTGCCCCGATGAGTCGGACGCCGCCGAAACTACACAGCAGGCCGCCGAACACTAGGCCTGATCCCACCGATGACCCAGTATTGGCGGGTTGAGTGGTTGATCTTGATTGTGGTTAGCGGCAGGCGTGAGTGAGCCGCTGGCTTGGCCAGCTTTCCTGTCGGGGTCCAGGTTGTTGGGTTCGGGTGGTGGTGGTTTAGACCTTCATCAACGCAGCGGCGGATCGCTCGACCGGTCTGAACGCGCCATGGCTGTGAACCCTGTCAGCGGGATTCTGTTCCTCGTCGGCCTCACCCGGGTGAAAGGCGCAGCCGGATGAAGACAATTCACCCCATACGCACACATGGTGGTTGCTGATCCAAGCCACAACGGGCAACGCCTGGACCACGTCAACCTTCTGAGTCAAAGAGACAGTGAAAGTTCGGTGGGGCCACAGCGGCGCAATGAGATAGGAACGGAGACGGCATGTCACACGATCAGGCCACAGGCATGACGAATTGCGGTCGGCAAAGAAGTGAGCGCTCGTCACGATGACCTCTGTGGTAGTCGTCGGCGGCGGGTTCACCGGTTTCGAGTGCGCCCGGCATCTGGCGCGAAAGCTCCGCAAAAACAACGCGTCGGCCGATATCTCGGTCATCTCACCGGTCGATTACATGCTGTACACACCACTGCTACCCGATGTGGCGGGCGGCGTGGTCGACGCCCGCTTCGTCGCGATTCCGCTCGCCAACGCGCTGCGCGGCGTTCAGCAGATCCGCGGCAGGGTTGACAGTGTCGACTTCGACGGGCGCACAGTCACGTTCACCGACCCCGAAAAGCGCGTGCGCAGCCTGTCGTGGGATCGCCTTATTCTGACGCCGGGGTCGGTGACCCGGTTGTTCGACGTGCCCGGTCTCGCGGAGCACGCGCGGGGGCTGAAGTCGACGGCCGAGGCGCTATACCTGCGTGACCACGTATTGGAGCAACTGGAATTGGCCGACGTCGACGACGACGTCGGCAGGGCGGTGGCGCGGCGGACGATCGTGGTTGTCGGCGCGTCGTACTCGGGGACAGAACTCGTCCTTCAGTTGCGGGCGCTCGCCGATTCAGCCACCAAACAGATGAACTTCGACCCGGACAACGTCCGGTTCGTGTTGCTGGACCTGGCCGAACAGGTGATGCCCGAAGTGGGGGAGAAGCTCGGCGCCGCCGCGATGCGGGTGCTGAAATCGCGTGGCATCGACGTCCGGCTCGGCGTCACGCTAAAGGAGGTCCATGCGGAATACGTTGTGCTCAATGATGATTCACTGATCCGAACCCACACCGTGGCATGGGTGACCGGCGTGACCGGGGCTCCGCTGATCGAGGAACTCGGCCTGCCGACCGAGAAGGGCCGGCTCAAGGTCCAGGCCGACCTACAGGTGCCCGGCCATCCCGACGTGTTCTCCGCAGGGGACGCCGCCGCGGTGCCCGACGTCACCCAGCCTGGCAAGATCACCCCGCCGACCGCGCAACACGCGACCCGACAGGGAAAGATGTTGGCGCACAACGTCGCCGCCAGCCTCGGCTACGGCAAGACGAAGACCTACAAGCACCGCAACATGGGACTTGTGGTCGACCTCGGCCCTCGCCACGCCGTTGCCAACCCACTCAACATCCACTTGTCCGGGTTCCCGGCGAAGGCCGTCACCCGCGCGTACCACCTTTATGCGATCCCGCGGTTCGTCAACCGGTGGGCAGTGTCGCTGGCTTACCTGACCGACCTCTTCTTCGACCGTTCAGTGGTCTCGATCGGTCTATCGTCGGAGGAGGATGCGCAGTTCCACGCCAGCGAGGGCATCCCCATGCCCAAACCGGATTAGTCGGTCGCCGCGTACCGGCTCAGTTCGAGATGACTGCGAGCATCGGTTCGGCCTGATGGCAACTCACCTCCGACCGTGACCAGGATATGCCCATGGCAACAACAGTTGACCACGTAGCAGACAGCGACCCACTGCTGGCTTCGCGCGACCCAGAGCTGACCGCGCGGTTCGTCAACGAGGCGCTCCCGTATCTGAACGACCTCGACGACCGCGCCCGCCGTCTGAGCCGCAACGCCGTGGACGCCGAAAATCTCGTGCAGGAAACGATGCTAAGGGCTTACGCCGTCTTCAACACCTTCTCCGAGGGAACCAACCTTCGGGCGTGGCTGTTTCGCATCATGACCAACACGTACATCAACGGTCTGCACCGCGCGCAACGCCGCCCCAACGAGTACCTCACCGACCACATCACCGACCGGCAACTAGCCGCCCAGGATCAACGGTTTCCGCGAGGGCCACGATCAGCCGAATTCGACGCGCCGGATGCGTTGCCCGACGTCGACCTCGATGACGCGTTGGCGACGTCACCCGTGCAATTTCGTCTGGCTATGAGCCCCAGTACCACGGCGACCACGCCGGTGCGCGTCTTGCCGCCCGGACGACCGGAGCCGTAAACCCGCTGGACCGCAACCTGGTTAAGGCCGCGCCACGAGGAGAAATGCGAGTGTTCTGGACGGGATCGACTGTCTGACTCGTTGATCTGAGTGTTGCGTTGCGGTGTTTGCGGACTGCACCGTAGACAGAACGCGGCCGTATCGGTGTGGTCGCGCCGGGCGAGGCGACCGTGTGAGATCACTGTCCGCCGCATGCTCCGCTGCATGGCAAGGGATAGGCCGTGACATAGCCGGGCGCTCGGATAGATCCGAGGCGACTTAGAACGTCCTAGTCTGGAGGCTAAGACGCGGGAAAGGCCTCCCGGCCACCACCGGAGTCGAAATCGAGATTGCTATGCATACCACGAGGATTGCGCGACGACCTTTCGTCAGCGTACGAAGAAAGGTGTTGATCTGGCTAGGCTTTCGCGCTTCGCGAAGAATCAGAAGTGTCCAAGGTCGAAAGGTGATTCGTTTTACGCCAGTGTCACTCCGAGGAAATCTCGGCCGCGTTCTCGCTGGGTCAGTCGCTGACGGGCCGACGCCCCAGTTCACGTGGCACTGGCCTTCAGCCGTCGCCCCGGCATCGAGGGCGTCAATCGCTGATCTGCCGACAAAACGTTGGTGCGGCATTGTCAGGTCGAACCTGCGAGACGGCTCTAGAAGAGCCGATGAGACGTTCTATTCGCACGAGACATTGAGCTCGGGCGTTGAGTTACGCCGCATACAGGTGGTGCTTTCGGACATTTCGTCGGCACTCTTCCGACGCTGGCTCAGTCGCTGTGCGATGGTAATGCCGCCGCCTCGGCGGACGCTTTTTGGTAGCGAAGCTCATCGGCGTACATCTGCTCGTCACTCGGATGCATCTCCGAGGATGCTGACATGAATTCCTCGCTGGCCGAGAATCGAGCCAGCGACGATTGGGCTAAACCGATCGATACCAGCGGCCGGGCAAACAGAGTGTTGGTGACGTATCCCAGTGCCACGGCCCACCTGTTGGCGTTACGGGGTATTGCGTAGAGGTGATAGAGCCGGGTCACGAGTTTCGCGGGAAAACCTGACAGCTGAACGCTGAGCGGATTTGCAACAGCGAACCCGGGACCTAGGTCGACAACGGTTCCTAGATCGCGGTGCCGGTATTTGCACGGCCTGCCGTAACCCAGACTGGCGGCGACGTTTCGGGCGAGGACTTTGCCCTGCCGGTTGGCGTGTTGTGCAGTTGGCGGCGTTATCTTTCCAGGGTTGGTGGCATCGGGCACGGCCGCGGCGTCACCGCCAGCGAAAACGCCGTCGAGACCGGGCACCTGCAGATCCGATCCGACCTTGAGTCGGCCCTTTTCCGTGGGCAACCCCGTCGCTGCAATGAGTGGGCTCGCGACCACGCCGGCTACCCATGCGACGGTATAGGTGCCGATGCGGGACCCGTCGCTGAGAACGACATGATCGGCCGCAACCCGGGAAAGGGTGACACCGACAAGGATCTGCACGCCGCGCCCTCTTAGCACCCGCTCGGCTCGTGCGGCCAACTCGGGACCGAGTTCGGGCATCAGCCTTCCTGAGCGTTCGACGAGTATCAGCCGGACATCCCCGGGTTCGAATCTGAAGTCGTGCGCCGCCACTGCGGCCATCGCCCAGAGCTGTGCGATGAGTTCTGTTCCGGAATAAGAAGATCCCACGACCACGATGGTTTTGCGTGCGTTCGCCCGTTCACGGTCACCGTCGATGCGCGCGAGTTCGAACTGCTCGATGATGTGGTCGCGTAAGTAGAGCGCCTGCGCTATCGACTTGAGGCCGCGTGCGTGCTCAGCCAATCCCGGAATGTCGAACAGGCGGCTGATCGAGCCGGGAGTCAGGACGAGCCGATCCCACGAGAGATCGTGGGAGGTGTTCTCTTGGTCGCGACAGTGCAGCGAACGTGCAGACAAGTCCACCGAATCGACATATGCACGAAACAGCCGGACACCTGGCAGTATGTCGGTTAAAGGCACCGTCGCGAACCGGGGATCGATTGCTCCACCGGCGATTTCGGGCAAGAGAGGTGTGTATAGCAGGTAATCGACGGGCGAGATCATGGTCACGGTCGCGTCGGAGCGGTGCCGCTGCAGCAGCTTACTAAGTTGGCGTGCGCATTCGAATCCGGCGAATCCGCTACCGACGATCAGAATTGAGGATGGCGGCCCCGTGGCCTCTTCGCGGTGGCGACTCTTGACTGAACCGGCACGTGTCTGTGGTTTATGCATGTGATCTTCCTTGGTCGCGGGGCTTGGGAGGGCGCTGTGGCGCGAGAGCGTTCGCTGCGGTGCGGTGTATCGGCGATCGGTGGCGCCCGGTCTGCGGGTTGTTCGATGCTGTTTCACGGACGGCTGTGCTTCTGTCGATCGAGCCTGTCGTCGTGTCGGGTGAGTGGTCATCACCCGCGGATCAGGATCGCCCGGGTGATCTGTGGCCGGGCTCCGCGCCAACCCGCCTCGGTCGATCAAACTCGAGTCTGTTCGTTCTTCACGTCCGGTATCGATAGTGCCGAATGCCCGTGTGGCGCTCCGGTCTTCTGCTCTTGGTCTTCGCTCGAGCCGGTTTCCTGTGATGCCGCGCAGTTGTGCAGTCGCACACCCTCGATCCCGGATCGTCGCCGGGGCGTGCAATCCCGCAGTAATCACCCGGGTGAACAGGCAGTAAGGGTGATGACCATTCACCCCGGTCGGCGGAAATCTCATGGTGAGCAGCCTTCGGGCAGCACTAACTACACCGGCACAACGAAGGCCCGGCCGTCGCACGGCGCGGCGACCGCATTGAGAGCAAAACGATAAAAAGCAAACAGATCCGTAGGTAATGCTGCGGCCATAACTACCCCGAGGAGACCTTCCGTTGAGTGAACTCGCCGATCGATGCGTCGACATGACAATGGTTGGGCAGCTGGCCGCCCAGCTGCGCGCCGACGCGATCCGTGCCAGCACCGCCGCCGGTTCTGGGCACCCCACCTCGAGCATGTCGTCCGCTGACCTGATGGCAGTTCTGCTTGCACGCCACTTGCGCTACGACTGGGACCAGCCTTACCACCGGGACAACGATCACTTCATTCTGTCTAAAGGACACGCCTCCCCCTTGTTGTACGCCGCGTTCAAGGCGGCCGGTGTCATCACTGACACCGAACTGATGACCGGCTACCGCCGTTTCGGCTCGCGCCTGCAGGGTCACCCGACACCCGTCCTGCCGTGGGTCGACGTCGCCAGCGGCTCGCTGGGCCAGGGGATCGGCAACGGCGTCGGCGTCGCGTTGGCCGGAAAGTTCCTCGACAAGTCTCCTTTCCACGTGTGGGTGTTATGTGGTGACAGCGAAACGGCCGAAGGATCGGTCTGGGAGGCACTGGACAAGGCCGGCCACTACGCATTGGCGAACTTCACCGTCATCGTCGACGTTAATCGGCTCGGTCAACGCGGACCCACCGAACTGGGCTGGGATCTGGAGACCTACGCGCGGCGCGCGGAAGCCTTCGGCAGCCGGGCCATCACCATCGACGGGCACAACCTCGAGGACATCGACCGCGCGTTCAGCGCGGCGCGGGAGTCGAGGATGCCCACGGTAATCCTCGCGAAAACCATTAAGGGAAGCGGATTCAGCGAGATCGAAGATCAAGAAGGCTGGCACGGAAAGGCCCTCCCACCCGAGATGGCACAACGCGCACTGGCTGAACTCGGCGGCATCGCAGACCTGACCGTTACTGGGCCCAAACCGGCAGGGCGCCAGTGCCGCGCACCAGTATCGGGCGCAGCCTGGGAAACCAGTGGCCCGCGTCGACCGCGCTACGCGCTGGGGGACAAGGTCGCAACCCGAGCAGCGTACGGCGCCGCGTTAGTCGCCTTGGGCGCAGCCAATCCCCGAATCGTGGCGCTGGACGGCGAAGTCAGCAACTCCACCGGCGCCGCAGAATTCGCCCGCCAGTACCCTGCCCGCTATTTCGAAATGTTCATCGCCGAACAGCAACTCGTTGCGTCAGCCGTCGGATTCAGTGTTCGGCAGTACATTCCGTTCGCTTCGACCTTTGCCGCATTCTTGACTCGGGCGCACGACTTCATCCGCATGGCGGCGGTCTCCCGGGCGAACATCTGCCTGGTCGGGTCCCACGCCGGCGTCGAGATCGGCGCTGACGGGCCATCCCAAATGGCCTTGGAAGACCTGGCGATGATGCGGTCCATTTACGGGGCGACCGTGCTCTATCCCAGCGACGCGACGAGCGCCGCCGCCCTGGTCGACCTCATGGCCGACGCTGAGGGCATCCGTTACCTGAGGACCACGCGCGGCGCCTACCCCGTTCTCTACGAGCCGGCCGCGAAGTTCACCGTCGGCGGCTCCCACACACTGCGACGCAGCGACGACGACCGGGTCACGCTCATCGGTGCCGGCGTCACTGTTCACCAATGCCTGGCCGCGGCCGAATCGCTGCGCCGCAACGGAATTGCTGCCCGCGTCATCGACGTGTACTCCATCAAGCCGATTGATCAGGACACACTGGTTGAAGCCGTGCGCGATACCTGTGGACGGGTGGTCATCGCCGAGGACCACCACCCCGAGGGAGGACTCGCCTCTGCCGTGCTCGAAGCCCTCGTCGGGAAAGACACACCCCCACTTCGGTTAACACACCTGGCCGTTCGCATCATGCCAGGATCGGGCACATCCAGTGAGCTGCTCGCGGCGGCAGGAATCGACGCGGCGAGTATCGAAAGTGCCGCGCGACACCTGTTGGACGGCACCGACGGGCTATCCGGTGACCAAACGCTTTTGCCCGCACCGGTGCGCTGAGTCGGCCGTGAAGACGTCGCCCGGGTCAGCATCAGACAATGCAATCTGTCGCCCTGCACAGAACCGGGCGGCGCCTGAATCGATCGATTGTCGCCAAAAGCGTGACGATGCTGAGCGACAAAGCATCCCGGCTCATCACACTCACCAACTCACCCCCATCCGGATGGGCAAATCCCTGAACGCGCCGAGCTTGGGGACTGTTGCGAACGGCAGGGCGGTATCGGGGCCTGCCGCGCCTACAAGCCGTCCGCTTCCCGATACCACATTTGTCGCAGACACTGCGGACTAACGCCCTCCACTCCCATGATACTGGCCGCGGCACAACAATTGCACGACAGGAGATTACGGTGACCGAGGCCTATCTACTTGGCGGCGTGCGCACCCCTTTCGCCCGCTACGGCGGATCCCTATCGCACCTGCGGCTCGACGACCTGCTCGGACTGGCCTTGGCCGGGGCCTGCGAACGCGTCGGTGTCGATCGCGACCAGATCGAAGACATCATCGCCGGGTGTGTGAACCCCGCGCATGAAGGCATGGGAGATCTCGCCCGATGGGCAGCGCTGGCCGCCGGCTTCCCCGACCGCGCAGCGGGGGCCACCATCAATAGATTCTGCGGATCCTCGTTGAGCGCCATGGCCATGATTGCGCATGCGATCAAAGCCGGTGACCTGGGTGTTGGGATCGCCTGCGGCGCCGAGTCGATGTCGCGTTCGGGGTTCGCGTACATGAAGGGCGACGCCCCGTTCAGCCCGCGCGGGCCCCAACTGCTGCTCGATACCATGTGGTCCGGTGCCGGCGGCCCACCCAACCCCGTCTTGTTGGGCCGCAACGCTTACATCGGCATGATCGAAACCGCGCAGAACGTCGCCGATCGCTACCAACTCAGTCGCGAAGAGATTGATGCATTCGCGCTACGCTCCCAGCAGCACGCCCGCGCCGCCCGTGACTCGGGCAGGCTCGCCAAAGAGATCATGCCCGTCACAATCCCCGCGACCCGAAAGGCCCCGCAGCGCACCGTAAGTCACGACGAATTCATCCGCGACGACACCACGCTGGAGCTGCTGGCAGCGCTACCCGCCCAGCCCGGGACAACCCAGATGACCGCTGGCAACTCCACACCGCTATCCGACGGGGCCGCCGCATTGATCCTGGCTTCCGCCGCGCGGGCCGACAACCTCGGCGTGATCCCGCTGGCTCGGGTGGTGTCTTCGGCGGTCTATGGCAACGATCCACTGCTGATGGGCATCGCCCCGGCCTGGGCGCTACCGCTGGCTCTGCGACGCGCGGGCTTGACTCCCGAAGAGATCGACGTGTGGGAGATCCACGAGGCCTTCAGCGCGCAGGCCCTCGGTGTATTACGAGAGCTGCCCAACCAACTCGACGGATTCCAAGTTCCCGACGACAAACTCACCCCCAATGGGGGAGCCGTGGCCATCGGTCATCCGTTCGGCGCCACCGGCGTACGCTACGCCCTGACCCTAGCGACCGAACTACGCGAACGACATCTACGCTACGGTGCCATCGGTGTGTGCATCGGCTCAGGCCAAGGCGTGGCAATGATTCTGGAAAACCCACTAGCCGCCTGATCGCGACCGGCATGGACGCAAACAAGCCCCACCATCGAGCGCGGACCGTGCGCGTCGCGGCCTGCACTATGCGGACCACGATGGGAGACCCGGCGGCCAACGCGCAAGCTGTGCTCGACATCGCGCGCGAATGTCACGACGAACACGCCGCATTGGCGGTTTTCCCCGAATTGACACTGACCGGTTACTCGCTCGACGACATCCTGATGCAAGACGCACTCTTGAACGCCGTCGAAGCTGAAATACAGCGCATCATGCAAGTTTCCGTGGAGTTGATGCCGGTTCTGGTGATCGGTGCCCCGCTGCGATATCTACACCGCGTCTACAACACCGCCGTCGTGATCCACCGCGGTCGCGTATTGGGCGTCGCGCCAAAGTCGTACCTGCCGACCTACCGCGAGTTCTACGAACTTCGCCAGATGGCTGCGGGCGACGACATCTGCGACGAAATCTGCTTCGGCCGCGGGGCACCTCGCGTGCAAGCGCCGCTCGGTCCCGATCTGCTGTTCACCGCCTCCGACCTACCCGGCTTCACACTTCACGTTGAGATCTGCGAAGACATGTGGATCCCCATCCCGCCCAGCGCTCACGCCGCGCTGGCAGGTGCCACGGTGCTGACCAACTTATCGGGCAGCCCCGCCACCATCGGTCGAGCCGAAGACCGATGCCTGCTGGCTCGATCGGCGTCGCTGCGCTGCGCCGCGGCATACATCTACGCGGCGGCGGGCGAGGGCGAGTCGACAACCGACCTGGCGTGGGATGGCCACACCATGATCTGGGAGGACGGCGTGAATCTAGCCCAGTCGCAGCGCTTTCCAAACCAGCCGAGCCACTGCGTCGCCGACGTCGATCTGGATCTTCTGTGCTCAACGAGGCGACGGACCGGCATATTCGACGCGAATCGCAAACACCATCACCTCAGCCGAGCAGGCTTCCGCGAAATCGAATTCGTCCTGGACCCAGCGACAACTGTCCGTTCTCCCAACCCTCACAGATAGCACGTTAGCCAGAAATTGCTACGGCGCGATCGATCCCGTCCGTTGGGAGCGGCATCGTTTCGTCTACCTCGCCTGGCCAGGCGCGCACCCCGGCACGAACCCTCGGGTATCTTTGGACCGTCCCCACTCGGCCGGGAGGGCCTTCCCAAGCTCCTTCGAGGGGCTCCGAAACAGTTGGCTTACTGCGAGATACCGCGCCCAAAGCTGTTATCGGCACAATCCGAAATACGGAGTATGTTGGAGTGCAACATCATAGAGATACACAGACGTTGCCTTCGAACGTCTCTGGCATCAGTGTCGACGATGTGCTCGGCGGTGGTGATCAGCGAGTGCGTGGGTGCGTCCGAACGCGTGGGTGCGCGGCGTCCCACTGCGCTTCGATGCGGGTCACGCGGCGGTTCTCCATGACGAACCACAGCGCTCCAGCGACTGCGCCGAGAGCGGCGATGAGCACCGTGGCGGATAGCCATTCGTAATGTCGATACGCGGCAGCTGCCGCCGTGCTGATCAGCCCGAACATCGATACGGCCAGCAAGATCAATCCTGGCCAGAAGAAGTTGTCCTTCATCACGATGCCCGCATGCGGTTGCGCGGTCCGGGAGTGATCCGCCGGATCGTCATGCGTGTCTCCCATCACCTCTCCCTCCGTCGTCGGGCGGAATAGCAACATCCCAGTGACCACGCGCAGCGAGGCGAAATGTGGAAGACCGACGCGGACCGCTGCCATCCACCCGCGTGTGCCGGCGCATGCATTGGGTCACGTCGAGCCTGTCCCGCCACGGATGAGAAGCTCTGGCAACGTAATCGCCCCTATTGTTGTCGCGAGCCACACCGCAACCGTTGTGGCCAGGAAGGATGCCATGCCGTCAATGGTGAGTCCACGCGTCAAAATAGACGCAACTATCAAGGCGAAGATCGTCAATGCCAAGCCGGTGGCCCCGAGGAGCAGCGATGCGTACTGATGGGGCAACTTCAGGATAGATAAGGACAGGATCGTCTGCGTTGCCGCGAAGGCCACTACGGCGACGATAAACCCCGGTACCGACGCAGAAACTCCGGGAACGGTCCACACCGCAACCAGGAGTCCGATCGCCCACGATGTGAGAAGCAAAACCGCCCGCAGCAGGATTTGGTTCATCGCAATAGGCATAGTTCGAGCTCTGGCTGAGCGACAAATAACGGTGACGACGGCCAAATCCACTGCCAGAAGGATGAATCGGCATCAACGCCGGGACCACGTCGTCGCCGTCGCATTCCTACTCCTATCCTTTCGTCTTTGGTAAAGCGACAGGATTCGTAACCGTTGGTGCCCCGCCGTCCAGACGCGACACGACGTGCGCACCGGCAGACTGCGGTGTCGAGATCGCGAAGAGCCGGCCGGCGTTGCACTGAGGTTGTCACCAACGTGTCGTCGAGGTCGGTGTCGGGCAACGCGACCACAGCATCGCGTTTGGCGAGCCGGGCCCCCGCGAGGAGTGTCGATCCTGGGCCGCTAGTTGTCGGTCGATGAGGTAGTCGCTTGGGAAGTGATGCGTGCGGCGGAGACAATTGATGTACGTCCTGGTCATGATGCGAAACAGCCACACTCGAAGGCTGGTTCCCTCGGAAAAGGTGTTGAAGGTCGCATAAGCCTTCAGCATCGTTACCTGCACGAGATCTTCAGCATCCACGGCGTTGCGGGTCAGTCGGCGGGCACGGTCGTTGACTTCGGCCAGATACGGGAGCGCCTCGTTGATGAACCGCGCGGTCAGCTCTGGGTCGCGCGAAGCCAGCAGTGAGTCACTGTCCGCTGGGTGGTCAAACGTTCGTGCCATGCGCACATCCTGGTCACAGTCGGGGTGAGTTGTCATCGTCCGGGTCGCGATTCACCCCGGGTGGGAAATGATGACGGAACCCAGCCGACCCAAGGCCGACCCGGGAAACACGCATCGACACCCACAACCGCGTCCGCACCGACCGCGTCGACCAACCAGGAGCGGTCACCCTGCGCGTCAACGGCCGCCTGCACCACATCTGCGTCGGCCGCCACCGGAGAAGTCCTGCGTGACTTCACCCTCGACCCCACCAGGGACTACCAACCACGCGGCGTCAAATGCGGAAACTCACCCGAAAACAGGTTCCAGATGTAAATGATGTCTCGGGACACCTGTCAACGACGTCCCGAGACGTCACAAGAGTGCCACAAGAGTGCCCCCGGCAGGATTCGAACCTGCGACACCGGCTTTAGGAGAGCCTGCAAGCCCTCCCAGTCGTGGTCCCGAAAGGTGTTCTGAGCTGGCGATTTAACGTTATTCGGCACCATCCGAAACCACGGCGTGTCGCGGATTCACCGACCAAGCACCGACCACAGATCAGCGTTCGCCAAACGTTCTAGAGCTGCTCGGTGGCGGGGTCCGGTCTGACGGCGAGGCGACGAACCGGGCTTTGCTCTTACTTCGCCTATCGGACGCGACGCCGACGCGCCGCATGCATAACGAATGTTATCCACGAGATACTGGACGAAGGCGTTCTGTCCGACTACTGCGTCACTGTGAATATGGCGACGGAGCCGAGGACCAGGGACTCATTGATGCGGCGGCAGGGAAGCTGTGGCGAGAGAACAGAGCTAATGATTCTCCAATTGCATTAGCAGTTCTAATGCTAGGCGATGACGTAATTGTCGGTTATCGGCGAAGGAGGAAGCAAAGTGAAGATCTGGCTGATCTTCAGGAGGTCCTTCGCATGCTGCAGAATCGTGACTGGGATCAGCTAACTGTCATCTCACCCAACTCCGACCAGTGGCCGCGTCGATCGTCTGACTGATGACCTTGGGCGTG
>CAWBYS010000012.1:0-95136 GCA_963793055.1 uncultured Actinomycetota bacterium
GCGGGTCGTTGCGCATCCAATTCCGTTGAATCGCAACTGACTCCCTGCTGTGGCGCGGCAATACCGATCGAAAACCAAAGTGGTCGCGAACTGTTGAACCCGATGTATCCGGGCCATATGGGCTACTGACTCACCTACCCGCCGAGCCCGCGCATTCGAGCAACTCCTCTAGTGCGACGTCGAAGTCGTCGACCAGACGCCACAGGTCGGGCACCAGGTCCGGACACGAGATGACACCGACGTTGAGCTTGCCGTTCAACGACATCACCGTGACGTTCAGGCCACAGCCGTGGAACAGCGGACCCAGCGGATACATTGCCTCGACTTCGCAGCCCAGGAAGTACAGCTGCGCTTGGGGGCCCGGCACATTCGAAATGATCAAGTTGTGCACCGGGTTTCCGATCAGCGGTGAATCAGCGACAATCCGGAAGACGGCGCCGAACACCGCCCGGGCGGCCAGCTGCGCCCAGTCCTGCAACAGCGTCGGACTGATCGCCGAGCTGTGATTCTTCGCCGCGGCGTTCGACCGGGCGATCGCCTGTAGCCGCGCCGCGGGGTCAGCGATCTGCGTCTCGAGTTTGCAGAACATCCCCGACAACTGGTTGTGCCCGGCACGGTCGGATTTCTCGTGCACCGACACCGGAACCATCGCCACCAACGGCTGGGCGGGAAGCTCGCCATAATCGCCCAGATACCACCGCAGCACCGACGCGCACAACGCCATCACCACATCGTTGACCGTCACCTGGAAACGGTCCTTGATTCTCTTCACGTCGTCGAGGTCCAACTGCACCAACGCGACGTTGCGGTCCGCGGTGACCGACGCGTTGAACCGGGTGGGCGGGGCCGCGAACGGCGCGGCCATGTGCAGGCCACCGCGCGCACGGCGCAGAGTCTTCACGATCGTCGCGACGGTCGTCGGCATGACACCGGCCAGCTGCCACGGACGCGAGGCGAACCTCACCAGGCCGCCGGCCGCGATCTGTAGCGGCCCGGCGCTGCCGGGGCCCTCGACGGCTTCCGGCGGCGACTCGTCGGGTTCGACGCCGCACAGCTGCGACAGCAGGTTGGCACCAGTGACCCCATCGACCGCGGCGTGATGGACCTTCGTCATCACCACCAAGAGGCCGCCGGCGCAGGGATCGGTGTCGGCGATGCCGTCGATCACCCACATCTCCCAGAGCGGTCTGCTGCGATCCAGTTCCAGGGATGCGATGTGCCCGCAAATCTCGGCCAGTTCCCGGCGTCCCCCCGGCGACGGC
Source organism: uncultured Actinomycetota bacterium (assembly GCA_963793055.1). Lineage (GTDB taxonomy): Bacteria > Actinomycetota > Actinomycetes > Mycobacteriales > Mycobacteriaceae > Mycobacterium. The sequence goes on from CAWBYS010000012.1 coordinate 1,263, forward strand.
AAGCCGATGCGCTGCACATGCCGATCGAGGTCGAACGCATCGTCGTCGACCCACACCGGATAGTCCAGATTGAACTGGCTGTCGGCCAGCTTTGCCCGGAACTCCGGTATCGCCGCAATCCGCAGCGCCAAGTCCTCGCGCAGGCGCTCAAACGTGTAGCCACCGGGCACCGTCGAGGTGTCGAGTTCCAGAATCGAGCACACATGCAGTGGCTGGGTGAGGCTTTCGATGTAGAGGAAACTTGCGTCGAGCCCACTCAGCCGCTCCATGTGTTGATGCTAGGCGCATTGACGATCGAATCCAATTGCGGCGAAATACAACATATTCCGCTGAAACTCAGGTACTTGGGCTCTTTACCACGCGCCCCGGCTGCGACAGGGTGCCAAGTATGTGGAGCCAGGGACCGATGCGGCACCCGGTGGGCGTACCTCGGGTCGAGAAGCCCCGCGCCGAGGGCCGCTTCTACCTGCCCACCGGCCGCCGTCTCGGCTACGCGGAGTTCGGAGACCCGTCGGGCGCTCCGGTGCTGTGGTTGCACGGCACACCCGGTGGGCGCCGACAGTTCCCCCTGCTCGGCCGCCGCGCCGCTGAAAAGCTCGGCCTGCGCGTGGTCGTGGTGGGACGTCCGGGCACCGGCCTGTCCGACCCACATCCCTATGACTCGGTGGCCGACTGCGCGCGGGACATGGCCTACGTCGCCGATGCTCTGGGCGCCGACCGTCTCGGCGTCGCGGGTCTGTCCGGCGGCGGCCCGTACGCACTCGCCTGCGCCGCCGTGCCGCCGCTCTCCGACCGCGTCGCGGCCGTCGCGGTCCTCGGGGGCGTTGTCCCGTCCGTCGGACCCGATGCACTGGCCACCGGCGCCATCGAGTTGGCCCGCCGCTTCGCCCCGCTACTGGGCGGACTGCGTCGTCCCCTGGCCGAGGCGGTGAATGCGCTTGTGCTGCCCTTGATTCCGCTCGCGCACTACGCCTGCCAGGCGTACGCGCGAACCACTCCCGAAGGCGATCGGCGGGTGCTCCGCGACCCCGAGATGGAGGGCATGTTCATCGACGACCTCGTCCTGCTCGCCAAGGGCCGGTTCCAGGCCGTCATCGACGACGCCCGACTCTTCGGCCGTGACTGGGGCTTCCGGCTTGCCGAGGTCGCCGCGCCGGTGCGGTGGTGGCACGGCGATGCCGACCACATCGTCCCGCTGCGGGACGCACAGGCGGCGGTCGACCGCTTGCCCGAAGCCGAGCTCATCGTGCGCCCCGAGGAAAGTCATCTCGGGGGCTTCGCCACCGCCGACGAGGTCCTCGCGTTCATCAGGTCGCACCTCAAGTGATACCGATCTTGACGGCGATCATCGGCGCCACGGTGGTCATCGCGGGCGCCTTCGTGGCGCGAAACTCCACGCATTACGCCGCCGAACTGGAAGCGGTCCAACGCCGCCGCGACGCGGAGCTGCAGGACCTGCTCGAATTCCGCGACGCCCTCGTCGACGCGCTCCATGCACTGGGCGAATACCTGTTCGTGTTGAGGCACATGGCGCTTCCTCACGAACCGGCATTCGAGCGTCTCAGCACGGAGTCGCCCGAATTGGAGATGCGGATGAAACATCTGCTTCCGCTCATCGGTAAGCGGGAACGGCTGCGCAACCTCGCCATCGGACTGGTGTGGGAAGACTTACGCGAAGCCACCAGACCGCTCGATGATCTGATTCAGCTGCTCCGCGATGACAAAGTGGTCGAAGCGATTGCTCTGCATGAAGCCAATCCCGACATGACAGATCAGCTGGTCCACCTCATCGGTGAGCGTCGGCGCCAACTGGTGACGTCGTACCCCACCTCTGTGCCGATGACCCCCTTTCGGTACTGGCCGTCCAAGAACACCAACAAGGGACCTACCGCCCCACCGCGGTGAGTCACGCCACCGCCAACTGCGGCGACAACGCGGCGTGGCGCGGGCGCGTCATGAACTCAATCCACGCGGTCAGCGGGCGCTTGGCACGCGGAAGCCATACTCGCCGTTGATCCGCGGGCCACGCGTATGAGGGGGCGCCGTCAACGACGAAGTTCAGCAGCTGCGGCTCGTCGAGTGCGCGCGCCGCGGACGCATACAACGCGTCGACCCGCGTCGCGAGTACGCCATAGTCCACCAAGTGTCCGAGCTTGTTCTCGCTCTCGATGATCTCCTCGACGGTCACATCCGCGATCGGATACTCCACCGGCAAGACATCTCTCATCGACAGCAGAACCTGTGGACCCCGCGATCGCGGATGCCCGATCAGCTTGGCCAGGAATGCGAATCGGCCGAGCGCCAGGTCGCCGTCCATCACCAGCGCCTGTGCGTACAACACCCGGATCAGCACGACATTCATGAAGAACCGCTCGGCCGGCGTCTCCAACGCCGCCAAGTCCATGTGCGCCAGATACCCGGCGACGATGCTTGCGTTGTGCGCTTCGTAGAACGACCGCGCCGACGGCCGATTGAAGAACGCGGACCACCGCGCCACGCTGGGCCGCGACGGCGGACCACCATGTTGAACAAGCAGTTTCGCCTCGAGCGTGTCTCGCAGCAGTTCCTCGTTGACCGCCCGCCACCAGAGGCTGCCGGGCGCCTTGCCGTCCAGCGGATTGAGCACGCCCCGCGCGATCTGCCACCGCATGAACGCGACGACCGCCCGCCGATACGGCCGATATCGCCGCGCCCGACCCAACGAGTACGTGTCGGCGGCGAGGCGGAGGCGCTCAGCGGGATCGTCGCGCACCTCGGCGACCATCCGCTCGACGTCACGCGAAGCGCTCATCGCACCGCCACTGCCGGGCGCAGCATCCGTCCGCTGACCCGTGCCGAGATCGATGCGGGTGAATACCGGGAGACGTTTGCCAACAGCCGGTTTCGCCATCCCGGCACCACCGTGGCCCGCCCGCGATCGAGCGCGCGCAGTCCCGCGTCGACGACCGGCTCCGGCGAAGCCAGGTTCTTGTAGATCGCGACACCCGAGACATCTGCGCCGAGCGCATCGACGAAGCCGGTACGCGTCGGCCCCGGGCACAGTGCGGTGACGCTGACGCCGGAACCCTTGACCTCTTCCCGCAATGCCTGACTGAACGACAGCACGAATGCCTTCGACGCGCCGTATGTGGCCTGATACGGCGCCGGCTGAAACGCGATCGTCGACGCCACGTTCAAGATTCCGCCGCGCCCACGCGCCAGCATGCTCGGCAGCACCGCGTGCGTCAGCCGCACCAGCGCATCCACATTCACCGCGACGAGGTCGTGCTCGCGTTCCGGCTCGATCTCCGCCACCGGCCCGTACGTTCCGAACCCGGCGTTGTTGACCAGAATCTCGATCTCCCGGCCGCCGAGTGCCGCGACGAGCTCGTCGACACCCGCGTCGGTGCTCAGATCACCGACCACCAACTCGACCTCGAGGCGCGGTGCGTTCTCCCGAAGGCGCTGCCGCACCTCCTGCAACCGAGTCGCATCGCGGCCGGCGAGCAGCAGTGGCAATCCACGTTCGGCGAGCCGGTCGGCGAACACCGCCCCCAGCCCTGAGCTGGCTCCAGTCACGACGGCCCAGCCTGCGCTTTCCTTTGACATCGTCCGAACTCCTTCAATGTTGACACCGTTCACATCGATTGATGTTAACATCGTCAACATGTCTCGTCCAGCCCGCATTCCCGGCGCCGCCAAGAAGGCACCGAACACGAAGCGCGACACGTACCACCACGGTGATCTGAAACAGGCGCTGACGGATGCGGCGCTGCAGCTCGTCGGTGAGAAAGGTCCTAAGGGGTTCACGCTCAGGGAGGTCGCTCGCCGGGCAGGCGTCAGCGCCGCGGCACCCTACCGGCACTTCGCCGACAAGTCGAAACTGCTGGCCGCCGCCGCGACCCAGGGCTTCGTCCAGCTGCACGAGACGCTGGACGCCACCGCCGCGAGCACGTCCGATCTCACCGAACAGGTGCTGTCGATGGGCAGGGCATACGTGCGCTGGGCGGTCACCCATCCGGACTACTACCAGGTGATGTTCGGTTCCGAACTCGACAAGACCGAAAGCCCCGAGGTCCTCTCCGCGGGCCTGCGCGCTTTTGGCGACCTGCTCGACACCATCGTGCGATGCCAGGAGGCGAAGTTGCTGCCGGCCGGCGATGCACTGGAGATCGCCGGGCCGATCTGGTCACTGCTGCACGGTGTCTCGATGCTGTCGATCGGCAGTGACCTGTCCCATGTCGGCATCCGCGAGAATCCCGAGGCGTTGATCGAGCGCTCTCTTCGGGAGCTGCTGTTCGACGGCCGGTCCTAGCGGGCGAAGATCAAGATCGCTTGCCCTGCCGTCAGTTTCGGGTCGTCCACCCTGGCAGGGCGACAAGTCGCAGGCGTAAAGTCGGCGCGCACGGGGAACCCCTCAAAGTCCGATTGGCGCCCTTGGCGCCCTCCGAGCTTCGACAGGATGAATGCGTGGCAGATTCGACGACAACCAGCCGCACACCGCAAGCGCAATCGAATTGGCTGTCCAAATCCGCGTCCCAGACCCGCGGTTCCGACCAAGGCGAAGTCCAGTTCCACTACGACATCTCCAACGATTTCTTCAAGCTGTGGCAGGACCCGACCCAGACCTATAGCTGCGCGTATTTCGAGAAGGACGACTACACCCTCGAACAAGCCCAGATGGCCAAGGTCGACCTGGCGCTCGGCAAGCTCGGCCTGCAGCCCGGCATGACGTTGCTCGACATCGGCTGCGGCTGGGGCTCGACGATCATGCGCGCTGTCGACAAGTACGACGTCAACGTCATCGGTCTGACTCTGTCGGCGAACCAGAAGCAGCACATCGAGGACCACTGGTTCGCCAACTCAACGAGCAAGCGCGACATGGAAGTGCGACTGCAGCCCTGGGAGGAGTTCGACGGGCAGGTGGACCGCATCGTCTCGATCGGCGCCTTCGAGCACTTCGGCTTCAACAAGTACGACGACTACTTCAAGAAAACCTTCAACTGGCTGCCCGACGACGGCGTGATGCTGCTACACACGATCATCATTCCGGAGGACGAGGAGATCAAAGCCAAGGGTCTCCCCTGACCATGTCGAACGTGCGCTTCATCAAGTTCATCATGGACGAGATCTACCCCGGCGGCCGGCTGCCATTGGCGTCGATGGTCAAGCAACACGCCGACAACGCCGGCTACACCGTGACACGCGAGCAGCACCTGCAGCCGCATTACGTCCGCACCCTCGACACCTGGGCGGCAAACCTTCTAGACAAGAAGGACGAGGCCATCGCCATTACGTCCGAGGAAATCTACGACCGGTTCCGCAAATATCTCACCGGCTGCGCCGATCTTTTCCGCAACGGATATACCGACGTGTGCCAGTTCACCTGCGAAAAAGGCTCAACGATTTAGTAAAATCACCATCGATGACTGGCACTATCGACGAGACCATGCGCCCGCACTTTGAAGAGGTCCAGGCCCACTACGACCTGTCCGACGACTTCTTCGGGCTTTTTCAAGATCCCTCCCGCACCTACAGCTGTGCTTACTTCGAACGCGCGGACATGTCGCTCGAGGAAGCGCAGATGGCCAAGATCGACCTCGCGCTGGGCAAGCTGGACCTTCAGCCCGGCATGACGTTGCTCGACGTCGGCTGCGGTTGGGGCTCGGTCATGCAGCGTGCCGTCGAGAAGCACGACGTCAACGTCGTCGGCCTCACCCTGAGCCGCAACCAGTTCGCCTACTGCCAGCGGCTGCTCACGACTTTCGACACCGACCGCTCCACTCGCGTGGAACTGCACGGCTGGGAGGAGTTCGACGAGCCCGTCGACCGCATTGTCAGCATCGAGGCGTTCGAGGCCTTCCCGAAGGAGCGCTACGGCGCCTTCTTCGAGAAGTGCTTCAGCATTCTGCCCGACGGCGGGCGGCTGGTGCTGCAGACGATCATGGGCCACCCGCTCAAGCGCTGGCCTGACCTGGGCATCCCCATCGTCATGTCCGACCTGAAGTTCATGCGGTTCATCGCCAAGGAGATCTTCCCCGGCGGCTCCATCCCCTGTGACGAGGACATCATCGGATTATCCAGTGCCGCAGGCTTTTCCGTGCAACACCAGGAGACGCTGAATCCGCACTATGTGCGCACACTGGAGATCTGGGCCAAGAACCTCGAGGCCGCCCACGACGCCGCGGTCGCGGCTACCTCCCAGGAGGTCTACGACCGCTACATGAAGTACTTGATCGGGTGCGCTGACTTCTTCGACCGGGGCATCAGCGAGCTCGGCCAGTGGACGCTGATGAAAGGCGTGAAGGTCACCAGCTAGTGCCGCGAGTCAATAGTTCGCGTACGGCGTCCGGCAACTCATCTACCCGGGTGAGCGGATAGTGGGACTTGCCAAGCTATGAGCGACAATTTCGCTAGATGTACTGTGCGCGGACTTCCTTCTTAGCGACTTTTTCGCTCATAGCCTGGCACTTTGAATGGTCTGGAGTCAGCGGCGCATACGGCGGCAGAACCAATGACCCGCGACACTAGGCGGCACCGAAAACCAGCGCGACGTTGTGCCCGCCGATGCCGAATGAGTTCTTGACCGCATAGCGGTACTCGCCGTGGCGGGGACGATCGGCCACCACGTCGAGGGCGATCTCGGGATCGATGGTCTTGAGGTTGCGCGTGGGCGGGATGACGCCGTCGCGTAGCGCCTGCACCGTCAGCACCGACTCGACTGCCCCCGCGGCGCCCAACGAATGGCCCAGGGCGCCCTTTGCCGCATACACCGCGGGCATGTGCTCGCCCAACGCGTGCTTGATCGCGTGCGCCTCGGCCAAATCGCCGAACACCGTTCCGGTGGCGTGCGCGTTGACGTGGTCGATGTCGGTGGCGGTCAGACCGGCCAGCTCGATCGCGTGGGCGATGGCCTCGCCGGCCAGTTCCCCACTGGGCTCCGGTTCGATGTCGTTGTAGGAGTCCGACGAGATGGCCGCACCCATCACGCGGGCCAGGATGGGCGCGCCGCGGGCCTTCGCATGTTCCTCGGTCTCGATGAGCATCAGCGCGCCGCCCTCGCCGAGCACCATGCCGTCGCGATTGACGTCGAACGGGCGGCACGCGCCCGCCGGGTCGTCGTTGTCGGCCGACAGCCATCCGAGGTTGGTGAACGACGCGACCGGTACGGCCTCGATGAGGGTTTCGACGCCGCCACAGATCGCGATGTCGGCCTCCCCGAACGCGATGGACTGCCACGCCTTCCCGATGGCCGCGGCCCCGGAGGCATCGGCCATCAGCGGGGAGATGATGCCGGCCTTCGCGCCGCGATCCAGTCCGACGGACGCGGCCGGCCCGTTCGGCATGAGCATCTGCACGGCCAACGGGCCCGCCGCGCTCATGCCCCTCTCGAGCCACGCGTCGTAGAGAACGACCATGTCCTCAGTCGTGCCGAGCCCGATCCCGATCGAGACCATGAGGCGCCTGGTGTCGACGTCGGGGTTTCCGGCGGCGTCCCAGAGGCGACGGCCCAGAACGCGCGACATCTTCTGCATGAATGACAGCCGGCGCAGCTCGACACGGCTGAGGTGAGCGTCGAAGTCCTCGCGCAGTTCCCCGCCGATGCGGACTGGAGAGTCGAACTGCTCGACGAACGACTTGTCGAGGCGGCGGATCCCGCTCTGGCCTTCGAGCAGCTGCTGCCAGGTGTCCTCGGCGTCCGGCGCCAGGGCGGTGCTCGATGCGAGGGCAGTGACGACGACATCGGGAAACCCGTCGCCCGTCCTCAAACCCGCCATGGCCACTGAATTCCTTCGCTCGCTAGCCGACCTCGATCAGATTCCCCAATCCACGGTAAAACATTCGCCGTCGCGCCGATTGCTCGTTTCCCATCAGGATCGAAACGGCTACTGCGGGGATACGACCGTCGCGGTCAGACCATGGAACAGGAGATCGAGGCCGCGGTCGAGTTCGACGGCGCCGTCGTAGTCAGCCAGCTCCGACGCCAGCGCGCGTACGTGGGGGAACTCGGTCACGGGGAGGCGGTGCAGGCCGAGGCGCAAGACATCGTCGGTCTCCTCTGGCCGCTCGATGACTTCCTGAATCTCGGTGAGGATGTGGCCGTGCAGATACCCGAAGAGCACCCGGTAGATGTGCAGCGCGTCGGCCCCATCGAAGCCGGCCGTCGTGAGCAGTGTCAGTACGTCCTCGAGCGGACGCAACATCCCTATCGGTCGCTGACCCAGCGGGGTGACAAGCGGTCGAGTCACCAGCAGCACAACCACGTTCGGATGCGCGAGGGCGAGGCGCCGGAAGTCGTGGGCCACTGCGCGCAGCTGGCCGGTCCAGTCCGGATCTGCGGTATCCACTCGCAACTGTCCGAACACGATCTCGGCGACGCCGTCGAGCAGGGCCGCCTTGCTCGGCACGTGCCGATAGATCACCGTGGGGTCGCGGCGCACCTCATCGCTGAGCCGGCGCATGGACAACCCATCGACGCCGTCGCGATCAACGATCCTCAGCGCGGCCTGCAGAATCATTGACCTACTGACCTGGCGGTCGTTTTGCGAGGAAACGCCGGCTCCGGCGCCTCCACGAGGCGCGGACAGGGGCTTCTTGGTCATCACCGCGGCACTCCCCTCGTTGGGCAACAATATATGTTAACGCCATCTGTCAACACTGTTGACACTGCCGGGAATCAAGCGTGTACTGGGGGTCTACAAGCGGAGAGACCCCGAAAATGCTCGTCATTGGTGAATTGATCGATTTCACGGTCACAACCGCGGGCGTGCAGACAAATGCTGGGGCGACGCACCCGCTGACCGATTCGTGTTCGGCGTTCACCCCACAGGGTCGAGCCGCACGGTGTTCCTCTTTGGGATCGCGGTCAGTGCGGTGACGTCGCTCGTACTCCGCCGGCTGCTGACGGGCGCATGGCCACCGACCGCCAGTCACGCGGCCGACGTCCGACGTGTGGTCTCCCGGCTCCACCGCGGTATGGCGTTCACCGACAGAGAGCGCGATACCAAACTCGAACACCAAGAGCGGGCTGACCACATGAAGGGGACGCAGTGAGTGACGAATCGGTGGCGGCCTCGGCACATGCCACCGATCAGCGCTTCAATTCAGAGGTGCCGAAATGACTACCAACACAACCGTTTTGCTCCTGGTGACCGCACTTGCACTGCTGGTGCTCACTGGCGTACTCACGGTGGTGGCGTACAGGACGCGCCGTCGGCGGCACGGAACCGCGGACACGACCATCCGCGATGAGGTCGCGGAGGACATACAGCAGGTCCGCCGTCAACAGATGCTCGCCGACCAATACGCCGCGAACATCCGGGCGATCGACGGTCGCGGTCGCACCAACGAAGGAGCGCCGGCCGCCGCGAGGCGAGCGCCGCCCGTGATCGATTGACGGCGAGCCCGCAGCGCCGTTTGGAGCCCCACGATCGAACCACCCGGGCGGGTAGCTCCCGGAACTGCGGTAACGAACTTCCGTTCCGAGGCGGTTTCCGGCGCGTCATCACACGTTGCATTCAGGAGCCCGTCGGGAAGCGCTAGTTTGTGGATGGTTCGCAACGTCAGAAGATATTGGCGTACAAGCGAACCACTGGTGTAGGGCAGGTCGTACTTGTCGCACAGCTCCCGCACGCGCCCGGCGATCTGCGCGTAGCGGTTGCTTGGTAGGTCCGGGAACAGGTGGTGCTCGATCTGATAACACAGGTTGCCACTCGAGAACGCCAGCAGCGGACCGGCGTTGAAATTCGCCGCACCCAACATCTGTCGCAGATACCACTCGGCCCGGGATTCATGGTCAAGTACCTCGGCGGTGAACTTCTCCGCGCCATCGGGGAAATGTCCACAGAAGATCACCACGTAGGCCCAGACGTTACGCAGGAGATTGGCTGACGCGCTTGCGGCCAGGGTTCTGCGCCAGCGCGAACGGCTCAACGCCGGGAATAGCACATAGTCCTTGACGACCTGGCGCGCGACCTTTCCCATCAGGGCCGTCCTTGCGGCCGCGACACCTCCCACATCCGGCGCCACGCGCTCGTGCTCCGAATGGACACCGTGAAGTGCAATGCCCCATTCGAAGATGCTCGCCAACAACACATTCCGGAGCGGCTGTAGCAGATGTTCTGGGCGCCAGGGCTCGTCGCGGGTTACCCGCATCACGCCGAAGCCCAGATCGTCGTCCATGCCGATGACATTGCTGAACATGTGGTGGCGGTAATTGTGCGAGTACCGCCACTGCGAGGAAAGTGCGACCATGTCCCACTCCCATGTGCTCGAGTGGATTTCGGGGTCGTTCATCCAATCCCATTGGCCATGGCTCACGTTGTGGCCGATTTCCATGTTCTCGATGCTCTTCGCAAAGGCCAGTGCCGCGGTCCCCACCAGCCAGCCGGCCCGTGAGCGGCTGGCGGCGATGAGCAGCCGCGCTGCGACGTCGAGGGTCCTTTGGAACGCGATGGTTCGTCGGATGTAAGCGGCGTCGCTCGCACCGAGTGATTCCTCGATGTCAGCGCGGATGGCGTCCAGTTCGTTGCCGAGGGACTCGATGTCCGTCTGGCTCAGATGTGTGTACGCGGCGATGTCGGCAATTGCCAAGAGATGTCCTGGTGTCGGTCAGGTCCGGAAAGGTGGGCTCGCTTGCGAACCCGCGGTGTTGCGGACCACCGGCCGAGATCGACAGAGATGACGGCAGCGCGTCGGCGTACTACCAGTCTAGTGACGCCCACGCGGCGTGTCCACGTGGCCTGCTGGGCTCCGGGCCCGGGAGAGTAAGGTCTTAGGCTCGGGACCAGCCCAGCATGTAGAGGCGAGCGATGTGACAAGAAATGCTGAAGCACAACAGCTTTCACTCGGAGTTCTGGCTCACTCGCGCAAGCCGAACGAGCGTAGATTGCCAATTCACCCGGCGCATTTCGCCAGGATCGACCAACCGATTCATGATCGGATCTTTCTGGAGCACGGCTACGGTGCGGAGTTCGGGGCCACCGACGACACGCTTGCCGAACTCGTCGGGGGGATCAGGAGCCGAAAGCAGCTCATCGCCGATTGCGACGTCATCTTGTTGCCCAAGGTTCAGGCGGAGGATCTCGCCGAGCTTCGGGCCGGACAGGTCGTCTGGGGCTGGCCGCATTGCGTGCAGGACAAGGCGCTGACGCAGGTCGCCATTGATCGGCGGTTGACGTTGATCGCCTTCGAGGCGATGAACCACTGGCAACCCGACGGCGGATTCGGACTGCACGTTTTTCACAAGAACAACGAGCTCGCCGGGTACTGCTCCGTCTTGCACGCCATGCAACTGGCCGGCATCACCGGCAGCTACGGCCGGCGTCTGCGGGCGTCTGTCATCGGATTCGGCGCCACCGCCCGGGGCGCAGTCACCGCGCTGAATGCACACGGCGTCGACGATGTGCACGTGCTGACCAATCGCGAAGTGGCCGCCGTCGGTTCACCGATTCCCTCCACCCAGATCGTTCAGATGGGGCAAGACGATCAGACACCCGAGCAGACATGGGCGGACACTCCGGATCGAGGAGTCATTCCGGTGGCGCAGTTTCTTGCCGACAGCGACATCGTCGTCAACTGCGTATTGCAGAATCCCGTTGCGCCGCTGACCTTCCTGACCGAGAACGATCTGCGCTCCTTCATCCCGGGAAGCCTGATCGTCGACGTCTCCTGCGATGTCGGTATGGGTTTCGGCTGGGCGCACCCGACGTCATTCACGCAGCCGGTGATCGAATTGGTGAACAGGGTGCAGTATTACGCCGTGGATCACAGCCCGTCCTATCTGTGGAACTCTGCGACGTGGGAGATCAGCGAGGCGCTGTTGCCGCACATCGAGACAGTCTTGTCCGGGCCAGTGGCGTGGGATGCGAGCCCGACGATCCACCGGGCGATCGAGATCCGTGACGGTGTGGTCCTCAACCCCGCCATTCTGTCGTTTCAACACCGCGGCGATGCCTATCCGCACCCGGTGCACGCTTAGCGCGGCGCGCCGCCTTCGGAGTCCCAGGTCGTTTCGGCCGCGTCTGTTTCCTTCCGCCGCACCCTGCGCCGGACGCCGGATTGCAGGATGCCATTTACGGTCATCGGGATGCGGGAATGGGCACGGCGCGGCCGGCCCATCTCGGCATGGTTGCCGATAGCGCGCGCTTCGGTGATGTGCGTCATGTGTGAACTCTTCTTTCTGCCCGCAGAAGCGGGCGCCAGCTGGCTACGTTCCGAGCTCGGTAACCCCGCGCGACGCGGATGCACGCGGGTGGCGGAGCGTGGCACGCCGGAGCCGGCGATTGTTCATCGGTTCACGCGCGGACTTTTGGTGTTCAAGCTGTCGGATACGTTCACGCTTCGCTTCACTCAGCGCGCTGGCAATATCCGGGTTCTCGACAACCGCTATGAGCGGCGCAAGCCCTGGAAGCTTTGTGCGCAGTGTGATGCGCTGCTCGTTACCGCCCCGGTCCTGCAGGCAGACATCGATGTCCACACCACGCGAATTGCATTCTCGCGGAATCTGATTTGTTGATTGTCGTCAGACTTACTCATCGTGGGCTCGTTTCGGGTGCCCCTGATTGCGGCACGTTGATGGGTGGTGGTCGGCCCCGCTTCCGCTGCCAGGAAAAGTCCAGACCCGCAGGATTTCGCGGCATCGCGTGTGATCAGCTCCAGAAAAGGTGCTTCTTGAACCTCTTCTTGTCACCTTCCACGCCGGTCCACTCGTCAGAGCCGTAGTTGTGGGGCTGTTTGGCGCCCGTCCGGACGACATCGAGCGTGCCGTCATTGTTCTCGACGTACGCGTCGCCGGACCGCATGTACTTATCGGTTCTGCCGTCGGGCAGAGTCACGGTGACGGTCATGTCGAAACCTCCAGATACACCGGCGAAATGCCGGATGGAAAGAACGGGTGCAGAAAGACCCGCTACCTGTGACCGTACGCTCTTTGGAAGCATCGCGTTCGGCTATGGCATGCGCTTGTCATTTCGAGGTACCTCAGCCGATCGATACCAGTTGATCGATTGAGTCCCTTGGAAGCTCGCCGTCGACGATCGCGGTCACCTCCAACTTGTTCAGCGCAACGGCACCCTTGTGGTTGTCGAGGAAGGCGATGTCCGCGGCATCACGCCCCGTAGCGATGCGCACCAGCGACTGCCGTGGCGCCAGCAGCGTCCCATCCACCACTCGCCAGTGACCGTCGACGAATGCCTCGGCGACAGCATGGAAGTCCATTGGTGACAGTCCCGGCGCGTACACCGAGACAGCGCGCGCGGGCACGTTGACGGCCCGCAGTAGCGCGACCACCAGGTGCGCGAAGTCACGGCACACGCCGGCACCGGCAAGAAGGGTGTCGACCGCGCCGTCTATCGGGTCGCTTGACCCGGGCACGTAGTTCAACCGGGTACCCACCCATGACGACACCTTCTCCAGGAGCGTTGCCGAGTCGCCGTAGCTGCCGAATTCCGTAGCGGCGAAACCGAAGAACTTGTCCGCCTCCGCATAGCGACTGGGACGCAGATACATCGACAGGTCGTATTCGGTCACCGGCGGTGGATCGGTCCGGCCGACAATCGTCGCCGCGTAGTCGACCGTGAAGTTGCCGACGCCGACATCCATCTTGTGAATGCGATTGCCATGCGTACCGCTGATCTCCAACGGTCGCACGCGTGAGCCATTGAACTCGAAGGACAACGACTCGTACACCTCGGCGTTTGGATGCGGGGCGACCGCGATCTGGAACTCCAAGGTCGTCGGTGCGGTGACCTCGACCTCGAGCTGCGCGCCGACCTCCCGCCTCATTCGTTGTCCTCCTGCTGGTGCATCCACACCGAAGTCAGTGCCGCACAGTCGATAAGCGACGCGCATGCTGCAGGGTCGAAATCATTGCCACCGTCGATTCGGCGCTCTGATTCGCGTCGACACCATAGGCGTGCAGCCCGTCGTATCCGCCGCCGGAGTGCGGGTCGAACATCGGCTCTCCGACGTCATTGTCTCCCATGAACCAGTCCGCTGCAGCACGCACGCCATGGCGCCAGATCGGCTCGGTGTCGACGGTTGCGGCACGCGCACACGCGTCGGCGAGCGTGGACGCCTCGATGGGGCGCTGATCGAATCCGGGCCTCCCATCCTTGGGGCCTCTGCCCGTGACTGGAGCGGGTGACAGATGACCGTCGGACGTCTCGAGATCGACCAACCACGCCAAAAGCTCCAGACCCCGCCGACGCAGCGTCGCGTCGCCGAGTGCGACACCGGCGGCGATCATCGCGTGGGGCAAGACAGCGTTCGCGTAGGTCAGCCTGGCCTCAGGCCACGGCCACTTTCGATCATCGCTCGGTGCGGGCGCCGTCGCGGCATAGTCGGAAATCAATGCGCGAGCCGCCTGTTGTTCGGGATCAAGAACGAGCATCTCGCAGGCGCCCAGGACCGCAAACGCCATTGCGCGCGGCTCCTCCGACCGCTCCTGTGCGGCGCGGTCGAACTGCATCATGGCCGTCCGGCGGGACCACGCGACGTTACTGTGGGCGGCCGCCGTCCCGAGACCCCAAATGCATCGGCCCCAGGCGTCGCCCAGGGCGGGTTCATCGAGCCAACCACCCGCGCCGTCCATCCGGTTGTGGCAGGCGCCGGAGAGCGCCTGCGCGTCGTTCAAGAACCGCAACGCGACTGAAGCCAGACCGTTCAGCAGTCGGTCGGGGCCATGCTCACGCGTGGCGACGACCAGTACACACGCCGCGTCGTCGGTGCAGTAACCGTGCTCGGGCAGCGGCGCGGCGAGGAATGCGTGCTGCACAGTGCCGCGACGATCCGTCAGTCGCAGCAGATGGTCGAACAGTGGTGCCGGCGTCGGCGCGCTCACCTGGCGGCCTTACTCTTCACGACGAGACGACGTGCCAGCCGCAGATACGCGCCGGCCACGACCGGCCACGCCATCTCGGGCGCCAACCTGCGCGCCTCGGCCGCCATCTCACCGGAGAGCCGTGGTTGGGTCAGCACCCGCCGAAGCGCGGACACGAGCGCATCCGGATCGTCATGTCCTACGACGATGCCGGCCCCGGTCGCGAGGAGCTCGACGGCGTGCGGAAACGCAGTGGCCACCACGGGCCTTCCGTTCGCGACGGCGTCGACCAGTACCCCAGAGGCGGCCTCATGCGTCGAGTCATAGGGCAGCGCGACCACCGCCGCGGACTGTGCCAGCGCGGTCAACATCGCCGCGTTGCGGTAGTCCTTGTCGAAGAAAACCGAGTCCGCCACACCACTGCGCCGCGCCTGCTCCATCAGGGCCTCGCGGTATGCCTCACCGTCGGCGGCGAGAACAACTGGATGCGTTCTCCCCGCAACTATGTACCGCGGCTTGCCGGCCACATCACGCAACGATTCCATCGCCGCGATCACCCGCTCGATGCCCTTGCCGGGCCGCAATAGCCCCCAGGTCACCACCGTCGGTCGAGTACACCGCACCCCGCGCACGTCGCCGGCGACGTGCGCACCGTGCGGGATGGTGACGACTTTGCGATTGTCGACCTGGAAGTCTGCGCACAGCCGTCGGCCGCCCGCCTCGGACATCACGACTACCTGACTTCCCAGTGCCGCAAGGGCCTCGACAACCGAACGTTGTTGTGGTGTAGGGTGTTTGGGGGTGTTGTGAACGATCACGATTGATGGAACAAGTAGTCCGCCGAGAAGGTCCACCAATTCGCCTCGATCGGTGCCGCCGGAGATGTCGTGGCCATACTGGATCACCGCGACGTCGTTCTGGTTCAGCGACTGAATGCACGCTGCGATCGAGGACGGCGAGTCACTGACCAGTTCGGCGACGACGCATGTGCTCTCGGACGGCGCCCCGTCGGACACCCGCACGACACTGACGTCGGCGCCTGTGGCGGTCAAGGCGTCGGCGAGCCCGGCACTGAACATCGCCGGCCCACTCAGTGTCGGCGGATATGCACTCAGGATGCCGACCCGCGGTGGGACTGAAAGCCCCTGATTTGCAGAGGAAAACATCGACGCGTCAAACATCGATTGAGCGCTCAAGATGATCCCAACCGCCGGTTGCCACCTGGCATGTCCGGCGTGAGCGGTTGCTCGGCGTGATCAGCGGGTTTCGGCTGACGCATCCGGGACTGGCTGGCTTCCCAACACTGTTGACGTTACACCCTCTCGGGGTACTGTCGGATTACCGGGACCAACCAGGCCCCACGATAAAGGGGCAGTCGTGAGTGATAAGTCTCCTCGACAGACCATGAGTAAGAAGTCCGGGAAGAGCTTGAAGGAGAAGCGCGCCGCCAAGCATGCCAAGGCAGCTCGTCGTGCCACTTCCGCCTCAGAGCTTTACGACAAGAAGCACTGAGCACCAGTACTTTTCGATTGAGGAACGTCAGTCTCGCGATGCGAGCTGTCGTTTCAGTACGATCAGCTGGCCTTCGAGTTCGACCACCGCGTGGGCGACCACGCTGGACGCCAGCGCCGCGCGTGCCTCCTTCGTCTCCGGCCCCGAGGTTTCGTCATTCTCGATGTCTTCGAGGCGACGCAGCATACGTTGTGAGATGTAAGCTTGCGGATCCAAGTCCTTCATGTCAAAGTTGTTGAACGCCTGGAAGTTTGGTTGGCTGCCCGTCACTATTTCGGTACCTCTTGTCGCGCGGTCTCGAGCATGTCATCCACCGTCGACGCGTTGTCCGGCGCCGCCGCAGTCATCATCATCTCGTGAGCGTGACCGGGATCGGTGAGCGAAGGGACGACGAACAGGAGCATCCTGTTGCGCCCGGTTCCCAGGACATCGATCGTGTTCGACGGCTGTATGTTGTATCCGTCTAGTCGAACCGCCTGCCCGCCGACTTGAAGCCGCTTCGGCGTAGTCGGCCACTCCGTGAGCTTGTACATCACGCGAGCGACAACGCCCAATCGCACGGACAACACCGCAAGAAGGTCCGGCAGTTCACGTGCGAGTTCGTCGCTGTGGGGCCACCATGCCCCGTCGACGTAGCCGGTTGTGTGCGCTTTGGGCTTCAGGCGCAGTCGCGGCGTGGTTTCCGGTCCTCGATTGCGCCGATCGGATATAGCGCGGCCTTCTTGCGTCGTCATCCGACGATCCCGTCTCGACCGTGAAACGGCCACTTCGATGAATCGGCGACGACACGATCTCAGATGGTCGCGCGCGACATGCCGCCGATGGTTTCCACACTACACCCACCAGCGAATCTCATCGGTTGTGAGCTGGAAGAAACCACTAGCCCAGGTTTAGGACAATTCCGCTCTAGAGGGCGGTTACTCCAACGGCCTGGGGTCCCTTGGCGCGCTGTTCGATGTCGAACTGAACTCGCTGATTCTCGGCGAGCGACGTACTGCCGTTCCCGCTAACCTCTGTGTAATGGACAAATACGTCGGCCGCCCCTCCGTCGGGAGCGATAAAGCCGAAGCCCTTGTCCTTGTTGAACCATTTGACGGTTCCTTGAGTCATACTCTTCTACTTTTCTCTACGCGATGCCAACAGACATCCCATTGACCGTAGCACCTGCGGGCGCAAGTGACGTTTTCTTCTGCGACAGAGCGCTTTTCACAGATCTCTTCGTAATCGTCAATGGACGAGCAAAGCCCCGAGGGGGTGCGGGTGTAGCCTCGGAGGTGAACCGCTTCGTAGTCAACGGTGATCCTCGCCCGAGAACACGGCCGAACCCGATCAACGTGCGATCCGATTCGTGTGTCGGCTCGCGCATCAACACGCCGGCATCGGAGCCGAAGGAACTGGCCATGGATCTCACGGGCTTATATGCCGATCTCAATGCGAGCCAAGCGGTTTCGGCGGTGGTTGACCTCGATCAAAGCCGACACACGAGTACCGGGCGATACGGGCGACGCTTAGCGAGCCCGTGTCGGGTCACGTTGGCCGCCGAACTCGGCGGCGGTCTCGATGGGGCGTGGTGGCCGCACACGACGTCGATGGCGCGCGAACTTCCCGATGTGATCGACGTCCTGCAGGAGCCGTTAGGCCAAATCACCGAGATCAGCGTCAATTGGTCGCCGTTCGAGGGCGTACCGGAACTCGACTCACTCAATCGACGTGGCGTTGCCGCCACTCCGGGACGCGAAAGCCGTCGATTGCGCGTCATGGTGGTCACCGGCACACGCGCTCAGGCGCACCTGCTGATCGTGCCATTTCGGACCAGCAGGGCGCTGGCGGTCATGCTGCTCCGTCAGGCCGCCGACCTCCCGGTGTCGTATGCGCACCAAATCACCTCGGCGTTCCGCACCGCCGACGCGATCGTGCACGCCGCGCGCGATCAAAGCGCCCCTGACGTCGCGGCCACGGATAGCTCGACCTGACCCGCGGGGCGCATCGGTCAGCGCAGCGGATCGAGTCCGGACCGGACCAAATTCACACTGTCGGCGACGATCTGGCCGACATCTCCGGTGCAGCCGCCGCGGCCCCAGTTCTCTACCGCCACAACCAATGCCGCCGCAAGCGCGGCGCCCGCCACTTCCGCCTTCAGGTCGATATCCGGCACATCGGAGTGGCGCGACCGGACGAACTCGGTGAGCACCGTCGCGAACGAGGCCTGCACGACGCGCAGGTGACCGGCCGCCCGCTCGCCGCCGATCAGCGTCGCTCTCAGCAGCGCTGCCTGGCGGACGACCTCGAGGTCGTGGGGAAAGCTGACGACGCCGGCCAGCACGGCGTCGAACAGTGACTCCTGGGGTGGGCGTTTGGCGAGTGCTTCGGCCAGCCATTCGAGGTGGGTTTCGTAGTCGCCGAACAGCACGGCTTCCTTGGTCGGGAAGTGCCGGAAGAAGGTGCGCTCGGTGACGCCGGCGTCCGCGGCGAGCTGCGTGACCGTCACATTGGCGAACCCGTCCCTCGCGAACCGCGTCAGCGCCACCCGCCGGAGCACCTCGTGGGTGGCGTGACGGCGCTGCTGGTGCAGGTTGAGCGGTGCGGCCATGGTTCGGCGATGGTATCGCGGATTTAGTCAGTACCGACACATTTATGTCAGTACTGACATAAAGTGCGTCCCATGAGTGACTATGACGCGATCGTCGTCGGCGCCGGGCACAACGGACTGACGGCGGCGGCGCTGCTGCAACGGGCCGGGCTACGGACCGTGTGTTTGGAGGCCAACACCTACGCCGGGGGCATGGCCGCGACTGTCGAGCTGATCGACGGCTTCCGCTATGAGATCGCCGGATCGGTGCAGTTTCCGACTCCGAGCGAGATCACCAAGGACCTCGGGCTGGACACGCTGCCGACGGTCGACGCCGACGTGATGTCGGTGAACATCGGCGAGGGCGGCGAGGAGGCGATGATCTTCTACCGCGACCCGATGGAGCTGATGACGCATCTGGCCGACAAGCACGGCAACGAGGCCGTCATGGGGATGGCCGAGCTGATCGCGTGGAGTCAGGGACCCGCGAAGGCGTTGGGCCGCTTCGATGTCCGCCAGCCGCCCAAGACGTTGGACGAGATGTATGCCTGCGCGGCCAACGAGGCCGAGCGGCGGGCGATCCACGAGACATTGTTCGGCTCGGCGATGGACGTGATCGACCGGTATCTGCCTGATCGCAAGAAGCACGCGGTGATGCGCGGGATGCTGGCGTTCCTGGCCATCAACTCGACGTACCGCGGGCCGTACACGCCAGGGAGTGCAACGTGTCTGGCGTTCGCGTTGGCCGTGCCCGAGGAGGGCACCGCGATGATGACGAAGCTCGAGGGCGGCATCGGAGCACTGACCGAGCATCTGCGCGAGATGTTCGAGAGCCGCGGGGGTGAGATCCGGTACCGCACCAAGGTGGAGCAGATCCTGGTCGACGACGGACGCGTCACCGGGGTGAGGTGCCGCGACGGCGAGGTGATCAGCGCGCCCGTCGTCGTGTCGAACTTGTCGCCGGACACCACGCTGACTGAACTGGTCGGGACCGATCATCTTTCGGCGCAACTGGTGGATCGGCTGGCGGGGCGGGACCACCGGGCGTCGTTCGTGCAGATGCATTTCGCATTGGACGGGCTGCCCGAGTTCGCGCCGCCGTATGACTTCTTGAACGAGCCGGGCATGCAGCCGTCGGTCGGGATCTTCGGCTCACCCGAGGAGCAGCAGCGGCAGTGGGAGAACGCCTGCCGCGGCATGATTCCCGACAATCCGTCGCTGGGGATGCAGATTCCGTCGGTGCACGATGCGAGCATGGCGCCGCCCGGGATGCATGCGGCTTCTGCGTATGCGTACGCGTTCCCGGTGGAGACGCCGCGCGATCAGCACGGCCGTCTGAAGAACGAGATGGCGGAGCAGGTGATCGACAAGATCTGTCGGTATGCGCCGAACTTCAGGGACATCCAGGTCCGGCACATCACGTTCGCGCCGTATCACATGAATACGATGTTCGGCGCGCCCGCCGGCGACTTCTGCCACGGGCTGTTGCACCCGGACCTGATGGGCCCGAACCGACCGGGGCCGAAGGGGTTCCGCGACTTGCCGATCGGTGTCGAGGGGCTGTACCTCGGTGGTGCGGGCTGCCACGGCGGGCCGGGCATCACGTTCATTCCGGGATACAACGCGGGGTATCAGGTGCTCGACGATCTCGGCTCTTCAGCGTAGGAAAGATCCGGATATGGCGGCCCTTCGCGGTCGCAGTCCCTCGGCGTCGCCGCCAGCCCCACCGCGAACGCCGTCAAGTGGCCCACCTCCGTGAACGTCGGCCGCAGCGCGACGTTGCCGACCAGCGCCGCCAACGCCGCGGCCCGGCCTCGCGTCCGCCACGGCTGCTCGACATAACCGGATAACGCGCCTGCCACGCCGAACACGAAGTAACTCACCCCGACGTCGCGCGCATTCACCAGCCGTCGCGGAGCTTTACTCCTCGAGATCGACCAGCGCAGGTATCCCTGGCCGACATAGGTTCCGATCACGTGCGCGCCCATTCCGATGGAAAGCCAACGCCGCCAACGCAATCGCCGCTCGGCCGGGGCGACCACCCCGGCGTACACCGGCACATACGGCCACCACGTCGGGTCGTCGAGCCAGAACAGGCTCGTCACCAACACGCGCCACGGCCCGTTACGCAGTCGCCGCAGATTCGTCGAATGGCCTCGCTGGATGCGCCGCGAGCCCTGCCGCCCCGCCGCCTGCTGGACCCGCGTCGTCACGAACAGCACCGCCAGCCACACGAAGGACAACGGAGCGCTGGCGACACCGCGCACCAACCGGCCCAAAAGCGGATCCTTCATCGTGCCGTGAACGATAACCTGGGGACCGATGCAGAACCGATTGACAGGCATGGTTGCGGCGCTCGCGGCCGTCGCTCTCGCGTCAGGGTGCGGACTGACGGGCTCGCCGCCGCGCGAACCGTCGGTACGGGCCGGTCAAATCAGCATCGGGGACCGAACCCAGCACACGAAGTCCGTCTCGTGCACGCAGAACGCCTGGGACCTGACGATCAAGGTGAACTCCGACGCGGGACGCGCCCAAGTTGCCCTGCAGCTCGGTGGTGAAACACCGGACGTCACGACAGTCAACATCGAGAACATCGACGGCATGAGCGGCGTCGCCGGCCGCGACGTCAGCCCCGCCACCGCCTCGGTCAACGGCAGCATCTACAAGATCACCGGCACCGCCGTCGCGTCCGACCGGGCGCACCCCGGCCAGACGCAGAAGGTGCCATTCGAAATCGATGCGCCCTGCTGACTGAGTTATTGACACATCTGGTAATTACGAGTTAGCTGTAGAGACAATTCGCACCCGTGAAGGGTGCGTTCAGCATTTGCACCCGGCCGCCCCGGGGCGGCCCCGGACAACCGAACAAGGGACACGCTCATGGCAGATGTGGACTATTGCGTCGTCGGCGCGGGATTCGCCGGCCTGACCGCGGCTCTTCGCCTGAAGCAGGCGGGTCACTCGGTTGCACTGCTGGAGGCGCGTGACCGAGTGGGCGGTCGCACGTTCACCGAGACGCGGGACGACGGGTTGTGGATCGACCGGGGCGGCGCCTGGATCGGGCCGGGTCAGGACGCCATCTACGCACTGATGAACGAGTTCGGCGTACCGAGCTACAAACAGTACGTCGAGGGCGACGCGATGATGTTCGTCGACGGCAAGAAGTATCGCTACAAGGGCACGATTCCGTTGTCGATGAGCCCGTGGGCAGTCGCCAACATCGGCACGGTGTTCCTCGAGCTCACACAGATGTGCAAGTCGATTCCGATTCAGGCGCCGTGGGAGGCGCCGAAAGCCCGCAAGTGGGATCAGCTCAGCTGGGGAGCGTGGCTTGATCGGAACACCCTGTCGAATGCGGCTCATCAGATGCTGGAATCCGCTGTCGCCGGGCTGTATACCTCTGCGGCGTCGGAGATTTCGCTGCTATTCGTGCTCTATCAGATGGCGTCGGCCGGCGGCCCGAGTTTCGTGCTCGGGGTCAAGGACGCAGCCGAAGACGCCCGGCCGGTCGGCGGGATGGGTGCCATCCACCGGGCCGTCGCGGCCGAGCTCGGCGATGCGATCCACCTGTCGCAGCCCGTGCGAAGCATCGCCCAGGACGCCGACACGGTCACCGTCCGGTCCGACGACATGGTGGTGCGGGCCCGGCGCGTCGTGGTGGCCGTGCCGATTGCGATCGCCGGCCAGATCGACTACGAACCCATGCTTGGAATGGACCGCTCGTTCCTGCATCAGCGGATGCCGCTGGGTGCCGTGTTCAAGATCGCGCTGATTTTCGACGAGCCGTTCTGGCGAGCCGACGGCTTGTCCGGTCAGTCGTTCGCGCCCGGGTCGATGGCGAACCTCACGATCGACTCCTGCACCGACAGCGGACGACCCGGCGTGCTGACGGTCATCACGGAGGGACCGGTCGCGCGCGAGATGACCAAGCTCCCCGACGACGAGCGCAAGACTGCGGTACTCGCCGCGGTCGCCGAGAGGTTCGGCGATAAGGCGCTGTCGCCGGTCGACTATGTCGAGCAGAATTGGAGCGTCGAGCGGTACTCCGGCGGCGGCATGATCTCCCACGCCCCGCCGGGCGTGCTCACCGAATTCGGCCCTGCCCTGCGCGAACCCTGCGGCCGCATTCACTGGGCCGGTACCGAAAGCTCGGCCGTCATGTACGGGTTCATCGACGGAGCGGTCCGCTCAGGAGAACGAGCCGCCACCGAGGTGATGGAGCGCGAAGCGATGACGGTGGCCTGACGGTCAGCGAGTCGTCAGAACCAGCCCCTCGTAGCCCCGCTGCGCCACCTCGTCCAAGATCTTGCGGTAGGTGCCGAATCCGCCGGCGTACGGCATGAACACCCGCTTCTTGCCCTCGATATTCGCGCCGAGATACCACGACGACTGCGCCTTGACGAACAACGTCTTCTCGGCGGCCTCTCCGACGTGGGCGGTCCATGCCTCGGCCGCGTCGCGTCGCGGCTCGACTTCAGTGATTCCGCGACGCTTGGCCTCCAACATCAGCTCGACCGCCCAGTCGACCTGGACCTCGGCGTGCAACACCATGTTCGCCAGCACCGACGGGCTGCCCGGCCCGCTGAAGCTGAACAGGTTCGGCAGGCGCGGCACCATCACGCCGAGGAAGGTCACCGGACCATCGGCCCAGATCTCCGACAGCCGGTGCCCGCCGGGACCCGTCGGGTTGATCCGCAGCATCGCACCCGTGAGCGCATCGAAACCCGTTGCGAACACCAGTACGTCGCACGGGTAGCTCGCCGACGCAGTCCGCACGCCGTCGGCGGTAATGCGCTCGATCGGCTCGCGGCGCAGGTTCACCAGTCGCACGTTGTCGCGGTTGAACGTCGCGTAGTAGCCCGCGTCGGTGCAGATGCGCTTGGTGCCGATCGGATGGTCCGTCGGGATCAGATCCTCGGCGACCGCGGGGTTCTCGACGATCTCGCGAATGCGTTCCTCGGCGAACTCCCGCGCGATGTCGTTGGCCGCGAGCACCGACGTCTGGTCGGGAAACGTCTTGGCGAACAGCACTCCACCGTCACGCCAGCGGCGCCACAACGCCTCGACGCGCTCCTCGGCGTCGGTGTCGAGGGCGTTCTTGTGATACGTCCCGTGCGGTGTGCCCGCCGACGCGTATGCCGCGCTGTGCCTGCGCTCCGGGTATTCGCGACGGATTCGTTCGAGGTCTTCGTCCGACCACGGGTAGTTGGGCATCGGGATCGTGTAGTTCGGCGAGCGCTGGAACACCACCAGCGACTCGGCCTGTTCGGCGAGGATCGGCGTGACCTGAATGCCCGACGATCCCGTGCCGATCAGGCCGACTCTCTTGCCGCGCAACGGTGGATCCTCGCGCGGCCACGCCGCGGTGTAGTACACGTCGCCGTTGAAGTCCGGCAGGCCTGGAATGTCGGGCCGGTTGACCGCGGACAGACAACCCGTCGCGCATAACAGGAAACGGCCGCGGTGAGTTTCTCCGGTCGACGTCTGAACCGTCCACTCGCCGTCGTCGAAGCGGGCGGCGGTCACCTCGGTGTTGAAGCGGTAGTGGCGCCGAACATCGAGTCGGTCGGCGACGTGCTCCAGGTACTCCAGGATTTCGGGTTGCGCGGCGAACCGCTCGGACCACGTCCAGTCGTTCTGCAGTTGCTCGTCGAAAGAGTATGAGTAGTCGACACTTTCGACGTCGCACCGCGCGCCCGGGTAGCGGTTCCAGTACCAGGTACCGCCGACGCTTGGCGCGGCCTCGACGCCCAGCACCGTCAAGCCCTCCGAAACACAACGGTGCACCGCGTAGAGTCCGGCGAATCCGGCGCCGATCACGATGGCGTCGGCGGTCATGACGGCTCCACCAGCCGACGCATATCGGACCACAGCACTTCGCGCGCGGCTGCGCCCGCCGGGAACGGCACCATCAACGACACGAAACCGTGGAACAAGCCCGGATAATCGCGATGCAGCACAGCGACTTTCGCGGCGCGTAATTGCTGCGCGTACGCCACGCCCTCGTCGTGCAGGACGTCGAATCCTGCGGTGACCACGACGGCCGGCGGCAGGCCCTCGTGCGACGCGGCTCGTCCCGGCGCGACCAGATACTCGGGAGTCGGCAACGCGCCGTCGAGGTAGTGCTGCCAGTACCACTCCATCGCGTCACGGGTGTTGACGTAGCCGCTCGCATACCTGCGATAGCTGTCGGTGTCGAACGTCGGGTCGATGACCGGATAGATCAGCACCTGCCCGGACGGCATGGGCGCGCCGCGCTCGCGGCACATCAGTGCGGTGACGGCGGCGAGGTTTCCGCCCGCGCTGTCGCCGGCCACCAACACCCGCGCCGCGTCGACGCCAAGCTCGCCGGCGTGCTCGGCCACCCAGCTGTAGGCCGCGAACGCGTCCTCTGCCGCGGCGGGTGCGCGGTGTTCCGGCGCGAGCCGGTAGTCCACCGAAACCACGACCGACTCCGTATGGCGCGACATCGCCCGGCAGAAGCCGTCGTGGGAATCCAGGTCGCAGATCACGAACCCGCCGCCGTGGAAGAACACCACCGCGCGGCGTGCACCGCCGTGGCCGTGCGGGCGGTAGATCCGCACCGGGATGTCACCGTCGGGACCGGGAATGAGGCGATCGTCGGCGCCGGCCACGTCGTCAAGGTTTTCGACGGGCAGCCGTCGACCCACGAGGACGGCGCGAACCTCGGGAGCCGTCATCGTCTCGACAGCGGGGAACGCCTCGTCTGCCGCGCGCATAAACGCCTGCACGCCGTCGTCCACGATCCGAACCGTAATGCACCGCCGGTGGCTACCATCACGAAAATGGCCGCACCGAACATCCCGTCTGGCTTCGACTTCACCGATCCCGACGATCTACGCCGAGCGGTTGCCTGTCGAGGAGTTCGCCGAGCTTCGTCGAAATGCGCCGATCTGGTGGAACGAGCAGCCGTTCGACGTCGGCGGGTTCGGCGACGGCGGCTACTGGGTGGTGAGCAAGCACCGCGATGTCCGCGAGGTATCGCTGCGCAGCGACGTGTTCTCGTCGGCGAAGAAGTCGATCGTGCCGCATTACAAAGTGACCGGCGGTGGCGGCCAGATCGAGGCGGCGGGCGTTGTCGTTGATCATGATGGACGACCCCGAGCACGCGCGGCTGCGCAAGATCGTCTCCCGCGGATTCACCCCGCGCGCGGTCGAGCGGCTGCGCGCCGAGCTCGGCGAGCGGGCGCAGCGCATCGCCGCGCAAGCCGCGTCCGAGGGCTCCGGCGACTTCGTCCTGCAGGTCGCGCGCGAGTTGCCGCTGCAGGCGATCGCGGGACTGCTCGGGGTGCCGGTGGAGGATCGCGAGAAGCTGTTCGACTGGTCCAACAGGATGATCGGCGACGAGGATCCTGAGTTCGCGGAGTACGACGCCCTCGGTTCGGCCGGCGAAATGATGTGGTACGCCATGCAATTGGCGGAGCGCAAGGCGAAGGATCCCGGCGACGACATCGTCACCACCTTGATGGACGCCGACGCCGACGGCCAGCTCACCGACGCCGAGTTCGGCATGTTCGTCGTCACGCTGGCCATCGCGGGCAACGAGACGAGCCGCAACTCGATCACCCAGGGCATGATGGCGTTCACCGACTTTCCCGACCAGTGGGAGCTGTTCAAGGCGCAGCGGCCGAAGACCGCGGCCGACGAGATCATCCGCTGGGCGTCACCGATCACCGCGTTCCAGCGCACCGCGCTGGCCGACACCGAGCGTCGGCGGTGTGCCATCAAGAAGGGTCAGCGGTTGGTGCTGTTCTACCGGTCGGCGAACTTCGACGAAGAGGTCTTCGACGACCCGTTCAGGTTCAACATCTTGCGAGAGCCCAACCCGCACCTGGGATTCGGCGGCACCGGTGCGCACTACTGCGTCGGCGCCAACCTGGCGCGGATGACGGTCGACCTGATGTTCAACGCGATCGCCGACCACCTGCCCGATCTGACGCCGGTCGCGGCGCCCGAGCGGCTGCGGTCGAGCATGATCAACGGCATCAAGCACTGGCAGGTCGACTACCGCACGAGCGTGGGCGGCTGATACCGGGCGGCGACACTGTTGAAGTTGCCAACCTCGGAGCGAATTTGTCGCTGAACGGAGGTTCGCTCGGCCGCTTTAGCGAAATTGTCGCTCTCAGGTTGGCACTGCGGCACTTGTTCTCGGCGCTCGAGCGCGAGTGGCGGCCATTTCACTCGCGCACCGAAACCTCATAGGTGTGGCCGCGCTCGCCACGTTCCCACAGCACGCCGTCGCCCGCGGTCACACCTTCCTCGATCAGCGCGCGCTTGAGGATCTTGTTCGTCGCGGTCTGCGGCAGCTCGTCGTTGATCCGCACATACCGCGGCCACGCCTTCGGCGACAGATCGGGCTGCGACGCCAGGAACTCCTCGAACTGCTTGGGCGACAACGTCGCTCCGTCGTTGAGCACGACCGCCGCCATCACCTGATCGCCGACACGCTCGTCGGGCACCGCGTACACGGCGACAATGGTTGATCTCCGGCAGCCGTTGCAGGATCCGCTCGATCGGGCCCGCCGCGAGGTTCTCCCCGTCGACCCGCATCCAGTCGGCGGTGCGCCCGGCGAGGTAGATCCAGCCGTCGGCGTCGCGGTAGGCCAGGTCGCCCGACCAGTACATGCCGTGCCGCATCCGCTCGTCGGTGGCGGCGGGTCGTTGTAGTAGCCGGTGAAGCCGCCCGACGCCGTAGGTGTTGACCAGCTCGCCGACCGCGTCGTCGAAGTTGGCCAGCGCGCCGTGCTCGTCGAAAACCGCTGTCGCACATTCGGTCACGGTGTCGGGGTGGTAGACGCTGACACCCGGATAACCCTTGCCGATCGACCCCGGCGGGCAGCCGTCCTCGCGCATCACGACGACGGCGAACTCGCTGGAGCCGAAGCTGTCGACCACCCGGCAGCCGAACCGCCGCGCGAACTCGTCGATGTCGCGTTCGGTGGCCTCGTTGCCGAACGCCGCCCGCAGCGTGTTGTCGGCGTCGTCGGGCCTCTCGGGTGTGCGCCAGCACCAGCGCCAGCGGCTTGCCGACGTAGTTCATGTACGTGGCGCCGTAGCGGCGGATGTCGGGCAGGAACCGCGACGGCGAGAACTTCGCGGGCACCATCGTCGCGCCGCACGCGATCGCCACCGCCCAGCCCGCCGCCACCCCGTTGGAGTGGAACAGCGGCATCGACAGGTAGCAGACGTCGTCGGCGGTGAGCTCGAACCGCTCGGCCAGGCTGGCGCCGCACAACACCGCCATCGCGTGGGCGAACCGCACCGCCTTCGGGTCGCCGCTGGTGCCCGACGTGAAGAGCATGACGACGGGGTCGACGCCCTCGACTTCCCGATGCGGCACAAGCGGTTCCGCGCTCGCGACCGCATCGCGGTACGCCGGGCCGTCGACGTCGATCACGGTCGCGCCGCCGAGATCGAGACCGTCGAGCAGCGGCAGGTGCTCGGCGTCGGCGAGCACCAGTTGGCAGTCGGCCCGCCTGATGTCGCCGCCAGGCCGTCGCCGCGCCGCGTCGTGTTGATGCCGCACAGCACATACCCGCCGAGCGCCGCCGCCGCCATCGACCGCAGCATCGCCGGCGAATTGCCCAGCAGCGCACCGACATGCATCGGCCGCGACGGGTCGGCCAGCGCGATGAGCGCCGACGCCTCCGCTGCCGCCTCGCCAAGGTGCTCGCGCCATGTCCACGCTGCGATCGCCGTGCCGCATCGCGACGGTGTCGTCGTCCATGCGCGACCGCAGCAGCTGCTGCACGGTCTCAAACATCGGCGGGCCGGTACCGCAGCAGCGTGATCCCGGCCTCGTCGCAGAACACCGGCGCCACCCGCATGCCGATGCGGATGTCGCTCGGGTGTCGACGTCGACGAGTTCGGTGCTCACCCGCGGACCGACATCCCATTCGACGACCGCCAGCAGCTGCGGCAGCTTCTCGGCCCACGGCGGCCCGGTCGGCCGGCGCGCGACGGTGTAGGTGTACAGCGATCCCGGCGCCGTCGATCTCGCGCCACTCCAGGTCGTCGGCCAAGCGTTCCCGGCGCCAGCGTGCGCGGGTAGAAGACGTACTGGTCCGCCGACGGCGAGTACTGGATCAGGATGCGGTGCTCGCGCAACGCATCCCAGAACGGCTGCGACACCGGCGTCGGCTCCGGCAGCGGTGCGGTCATGTGGGTCGCGTCATCGCGCAGGCTCATCGGCCACCCAGGATCAGCGCGACCTGCTCGCTCATGATGCCGCCGTTGCCGGTGACGAACGCGGTGTTGCAGTCGCGCACCTGCGCGTCGCCGGAGCGGCCCATCACCTGCCGCGCGCCGTCGACCACGTGGTGCATGCCGCCCGCCATGCCGGCCTGGCCGTACGACAGTTGCCCGCCCGCGGTGTTGATCGGGAAGTCGCCGCGGAACGTCAGGTCGTGCTCGCGTCAGCCACTTCATCCCTTCGCCCTTGCCGCAGAATCCGGCGTCCTCCAACGTCATCAGCACGGTGATCGTGTAGCAGTCGTAGATCGACGCCATGTCGATGTCGGACCGCTGCAGCGCCCGCCATCGCGAACGCCCGTTCGGCGGCGCGGGCGATCGGCGTGCGGATCAGGTCGTCGGCGTATGTGGGCGTCTTGAAGCGGATGTGCTCACCGAATCCCTTGATCCACACCGGGCGGTGGCGAGACCGGCGCGCCACGTCGGCGTTGGCGATCAGCACGCCCGCGCCGCCCTGCACCCGCATCACGGTCTCGAGCATGTGGATCGGGTCGGCGATCACCGGGCTGTTCAGCACGTCGTCGACGGTGATCGGCTTGCCGTGGAACACCGCGCCGGGATGGGCGCACGCGTTCTCCCGCTGATGCACCGCGATCCGCGCCAAAGCCGCGGCGTCGTAACCGAATTCGGCGGCGTAGCGCTGCGCGATCTGCGCGTACGGGCCGTTCTGCCCGACGTTGCCGTACGGGATCTCGAACTCGGCCTGCGGCGAGCCGTAGTTGTTGCTCGACGCGCCGTACCAGCTGAGGCGTGCGGCCGGGCTTCGACTCCGAGCGCGGGATCTCCGTCGAACCGGGCATGACGACGAGCACCGCGTCGCACTGCCCGAGCTCGACCGCCGCCGCGGCCCGCCACACCATGCCCGCCGCGGTCGCGCCGCCGAGGTCGACGCGGTCGCCGAAGTCCAGCGGCAGGCCGAGGTACTCCGACAGCGTGGCCGGGCGCGAACATGTCCGATTCGGCGATGCCGTGGGTCGACAGCCCGTTCACCACCGACGGCTCGACGCCCGCGTCCTCGATGACCATCTTCGCCAGCCGCGCGTACTGGTCGAGAGTGAACGACGGCGGCGCGCTCTGCTTCTTCTCGGCGGGCAACTCGGCGATGCCGATGATCGCCGCTTCGCCGCGCAGGCCCGTCACGGCGTACTCCCGCTGCGGCAGTGCGACGGTCGCGGTGCCCGGCATCAGCACGTCGTCGCCGCGCTTGCAGAAGATGTCAAGGTCGACAAGGCCGTCCGGCCGCTTGCCCGTGATCACACCGCCGAACGTCAACTCCTGGCCGGGATGGGCGACTGCGCGGTTCTGCACCGAGAACGCGACCAGTCGCCCGTCGCCGCCGATCCAGTCGGTCAGCGCGCGCGACAGCAGTGCCGCCTGCAGCGGGCCGTGGACGAGCACGTCGTCGTAGCCCTCGATGTCGCGCGCCCACTCCTTGTCGTAGTGGATGCGGTGACCGTTGTAGGTCGCGGCGCTGAAGAAGAACATCTGCGTCTCGTCGACGGTGACGGTCAGCGCGGGGATCGCGTCGCCGGCGTCGACGTCCTCGAAGTACACCTGCGGTCATGCGGGCCTGGCGATCATCGACGTGGTGGCTTCGGCGAGCAGCTCGCGGTGCTGATTGCGGTATTCGGCGCGCCAGGTCACCAGGACGAATCTGCCTGACCGGCCTTCCTTTTCGACGATCGAGTCGACGGTGCGGGTCATCTCGACCTCGTCGCCGTGATAGGCGGGCAGGTGGAAGGTGGTGCTCTCGCCGCCTGCCATCCGGCGCGGCGCGCGTGGGAAACGCCATGCTGCCGGTCACCGCTCCCGACGAGCCGTCCGGGCCGCAGATCGCCGAGCGCCGCGACGCCGAGGATCGCGTACTGCAGATACAGCGGCGGGCAGATGATGTCGCGATAGCCGTGCTGCCGCGCGTAGCTCGGCGTCGAACCACAGCGGATTGTGGTCACCGACCGCGGCGGCCCAGCGCTGCCAGTCCCGCCGGTACACCTCGCCGGTGGCGACGGCGACAACCGTGCCGATCTTCGCGGCCGACTCCGGTCGATGAGGCTCTCGTGCTGTCATCGTCATCGCCGTTCCCAGTTCATCTCGCCCTCAAGCCATTTCGCGGCGATGTCGGCGCCGCCGCCGAGCGTCGACAGGATGCGGGCGCGTTCCGAGAACAGATGCAGCCCGGTGTCGACGACGTAGCCCATGCCGCCGTGCAGTTGATGCGCGTCGAGCGTGATCTTCTTGACCTCGGCGGCGCGCATCCGGGCGACCGCCGTCTCCCGCGTCGCGGTGCGGCCCTGCCCGATCCAGAACACCGCCGACTGCGCGGCGAGCCGCGCCGCCGCCAGCGCGATGTGCATGTCGGCGACGATATGCTGTGCCGCCTGAAACGACGCGATCGGCCTGCCGAACTGCTCGCGCATCTTCGTGTAGTCGACGGTGCGATCGATCACCGCCTCGCCGACGCCGACGAGGTCCAGACAGTCCAGCGCCACAATGGCATTGGCCACCCGCCGCAGCTGCTCGCTCATCGACGGCCATCGACTCGTCGACCACCACATCGTCGAACCGCACCGTGAACGCACGGGTACCCGCCCATCATCGGCACCGGCTCGACGGTGATGCCGGGTGCGATGGTGTCGATGGCCGCGACACCCGCGTCGGTCGCCGACGACGATCACGTCGGCCACGTCCGCATCGGTGACGAAGTCCGCCACACCCGCTCACTCGCCAGCCGACCGTCGCGACGCATCGCGCGGGTCTGAACAACGCGCAGGTCGCCGCGCGTTCCTCGCCGGACGTCAGTCGCGGCAACCAGGCCGATCCCGCGCCGAGCCAGTCGAGCGCCAGCGCCGCATACACCGTGCTCTGAACCACCCTGGGACACAACGCTCTTCCCGCCTCGACGCAGAAGATGCCGACATCGGTGAGGCTGCCGTCGAGCGGCAGGCCGAGCACGCCCGCGTCGGCCAGCGCCTTCCACTGCGCGTCCGGCTCGAGATCCGCCGCCAGCACGCTGCGGCACATCGCGGCCAGATCGCGTTCGTCCTGTGAGGGAATCACTCGCATCGCGTCACCGACCGTACGAGGGCATCTTGTGACCGCGCTGGGCGATGACGTCGCGCAGCACTTCGTTGGTGCCGCCGCCGAAGCGCATCAGCGGCGACACCCGGTACAGCCGCTCGAAGAAGTTGCCGACGCGCAGTGCCGTCGGGCCCGAGCAGATCGATCGCGAGGTCGGCGATGCGCTGGCGCAATTCGACTGGTGAAGATCTTCTCGACGCTGACCTCGATCGTCGGGATGCGGCCGCTGTCGAGCATCGACGCGGCCTGGTAGCCCCATCAGCTTGGCGACTTCGACGTCGGCCTCGGCCTGCGCGAGCCGGCGACGGAACGCCGGATCCGCGGTTCAGCCGGCCATCGCGATCAAGTCGTCGAGCGCGCGCCGCAGGTCGCCTGCGTTGGTCAGCGCGCCGCGCTCCAGGTCCAGCGCGCCGGTGATGTACGTCCAGCCCGCGTTCTACTTCACCGATGAGATTGGTGACCGGAACGCGGACGTCGTTGAAGAACGTCTCGTTGGTGCGGTATCCCGACCACGCATACAGCGGGCTGGATCTCGATGCCGGGACTGTCGACGGGTACCGCCATCACCGAGATGCCGCGGTGCCGCGGCGCGTCGGGATCGGTGCGCACGCAGAGCCATTCGTGGGTGGACCGCTGCGCCCCGCTGTTCCAGATCTTCGACCCGTTGATCACCCACTCGTCGCCGTCGCGCACCGCACGGGTGCGCAGACTGGCCAGGTCGGTCCCGGCGTTGGGCTCGGAGTAGCCGAGCGCGAAGACGATCTCGCCCCGCGCGATGCCCGGCAGGAACTCCTTCTTGTTCTGCTCGGTGCCGTGCCGCATGATCATCGGCGCCACCGAGGTCACCGTCAGGTCGGGCCCGGGCACGCGGGCGTACTCGAACTCGCTCATCAGCAGGTGCTGGTGCATCGCCGTCAGGCCGAGGCCGCCGTACTCCGTCGGCCAGTTCAGCCCGAACCAGCCCTTCTCGCCGATCTTGCGGCGGAACGCGGTGAGCTCGCCGCCCTGGATACTCCAGCCCGTGCTCGGCAATCTCGGCCTGCAGCTGCGGGGTGACGTTCTCGGTCGAGGAACTGCCGCACCTCGGCGACCCAGGCGCGTTGGGCGTCGTCGAGCTCGAAGTCCACCAGGCGACACTATCGAGAAGTTGTCTACTCGGCGGCCGAACCGGGGGTTGACTTTTTCGGTCATCCCGCCAGGGGTCGCAAGTAGACCACTCGCGTGCGGAACACAATGTCCTGCAATGACCTTCGCCGCCGGTCGATCACGACCCACAGCAATCCGATCGGGAAGACGACGCACCCGATCGCGCGCAGCATCGCCGTTAGCGGGCCGACTCGCGGCGACCGTCGCCCCACCACCCGCAGTCCCATCGTCACCGCACCCGCGGTCGATCCCGAGACCGTCCAGCATCCGGTGAGGTACACCACCGCGACCACGAACGTCACCACCGTGGAGAACACGACGTTGAGCGACGGCGGGCTGAAGGCCGCAGGCGAGTAGACCAGCCTCACCAACACCACGCCGCCGTACAGCGCACTCATGATGAGCATTACGACGAGAAGGTCGATGATCGCGGCCAGTCCCCTGGTGATGATCCCCGCCGGCCGCTCGGCATCGCGCTTCGGCTCGGTCTCCGGCTCCGATGTGATCACCGGGTTTCCCGGTCACGCCCCAGCATGCGGTTGACGATGCCGGCCACCATGTCGTCGGCGCGCTCGCCCTGCGTGCGCACATCTGTCATCACCTCGGCCGTCATCGAGTTCGTCGACTCGCGAATGATCGCGGGTAGATCGACACCCTCAATCACCCTGTCGGCCAACGTGATCAGATCGACTCGGTTGATGATCGCCTCAATGTCGAGGTCGGCGGCGAGCGCATCGATGTCCACGCGCTCGCGCACGAGCGCATTCAGATCCATCTCGTCGAGAACCATATCCACCACACCGACCGCGACCCTGGCAACCAGGGCCTTGAACTGATCGGCGCTCTGGACCACCCAGCGGTCGCCTTGGTCGGTCAGAGCGGCCACACCTCGCCGCATCAACGGCCCGAACACCGGCAGTTTCTCCGCCACGCGGTATCCGGTCTGGGCGACACCCACCGCAATCGCTGCCGCACCCACGGTGGCGGAGACCACGGGGTGTTTCAGCAGGTCGACGTCGTTGCCCACCAGCGCATCGTAGTTGCTCGTCCGCCGGTGTTGTGAGGCGTTGACCACCCGGCGATGGGATTCACTTCGGGATGGGCGCTTGCGGTGCCGACCTATGAGCGACAAATTCGCTCGTCGACGAGTCCTGCTGAGCGTCGCGCGAATTTGTCGCTCATAGCTTGGCAGCTCGACAGTCCAAGCTCCGAAGCCGTCCTGGGCACGCGGACGAACGCATCACGCCACTACTTCGTGCCGTATTCCAAGGCAGGCTCCGCGGAATCCACCCCGCCGTTGCTCAGGATGGTCAGCATGTCGGGACGTACCTGGTAGCGGGCGCCGTCGGCCGGGTTGGTGGCGTCGAATCCGCCTCCGGCGGGGGTCGCATTCGACAGTTGCAGGTTGGCGCCGTCGCGCAGCCTTTCACCGCGGTAGTAGTAAGAACCGGGTGTCGTCTCGCACACGATCGCAAGGGAATTCGCTGTTCTGATCGCGGCAGCCGGCGTACTGCCTGCATCGCAGCGGGCCGAATGACCGACGAAGCCCTGCCCATCGGTACCCGACACCCCGGCGATCGACCCCGGCGTTGTCGACGGCGTCGCGCTGGTCGTCGTTGTCGGGGTGGAGGACGTGGACGACGGCGATTGCTCGGTCGTCGATGGCGTGGTCGTCTCGGTGGTCGTGGACGGCGGCGGCACCGCGAGCGTTTTCTGAGGTTCGGAGGCGCCGCCGTTGTTGCCGAAGATCAGCACCGCAGCGAGGACCACAGCCGCGGTGAACATCACGATCGTCGCGACCATCAGTGCCACCTGCGCCGGACCGAACCGCTTGCGGGCGGGCGGCGACACCGAGGGTGCCGGTGGCAACGGCGCATACGGAGGGCGGCCCGTGGCCGCCGGGTTCGGGTCGCCGGTCGAGAACTGCCGCGTGCCGTTCGGCGGGGGCGGATGGGGCGCGAGGGCCATCAGCGCCGGATCTGCGGACGCGGCCTCGGCGGCAGCTTTGGCCAGGTCACCGGCGGATGCGTACCTATCTTCCGGCTTTTTGGCCATGCCGCAGGCGATGACGTCGTCGAATGCGCGGTTGACACCGCGACGCATGATGCTGGGCCGTGGCGGCGGCGAGAACATGTGCGCACCCATCATCTGCCGCACATCACCCGCGTCGAAGGGCGGCCTGCCGGTGAGGCATTCATAGAACAGGCAGGTCAACGAATAGATGTCGGCAGCCGGGCCGCCGCGTGAGCCGCTGAACCGCTCGGCAGCCATGTACGCGCACGAGCCGATGACCAGTCCTGTCGACGTCACATTCGTCTCGCCGCCGGCGTGCGCGATGCCGAAGTCGACGAGGTAGACGAAGTCGTCGGGGGTGAGGAGCACGTTCTCCGGCTTGATGTCGCGGTGCACGAGGCCGCTGGCGTGGGCGGCATCGAGCGCGGCACCGACCTGGTTGATGATCGACACCGACCGCGTCGGCGGAAGGACACCCTTGGCGCGCAACTCGTCCTTCAGGCTGACACCCTCGACGAGGCGCATGTCGATGTAGAGAACTCCGTCGATGTCGCCGAAGTCGTGCACCGGGATGACGTGCGGTTCCTGCAAACGCGCCGCGACACGGGACTCGCGCCGGAAACGTTCCTGAAAGCCGGGATCCGCAGCCACCTCCGCGCGCAGCAGTTTGATCGCGACCATCCGTTCCTTCACGGTGTCGTATGCGCGGTACACCTCGCCCATTCCCCCGACGCCGATCAAAGACTGCAGCTCATAAGGCCCGAAGCGGGTTCCCAAACGAGATCCGACGTTCGGGGAGCCCATATGCAATCCTTCCGTCACGTCCATATCGTTAATACTGTTCCCACAAAGCGCTCTGAATTAACCCGCTCCCCGCGACGGGCAAACGCACCGGTACCGAAATCAAAGCAGCACAACTGAATTGCGTCGTAGCACAGATTACAACGCTGTCGTGCGACTATGCGTCCCTGGTCTGTTCCGCGATGAAAGTCACAGTAACCGCGTCGGCGACCTTCATCGAGCCCATCAGCATCGAGTACGGCTTCATGCCGAAGTCTTTGTGCCGCACCTCGGATTCGCATGACATTCGCCAACTTTGGCCGACATCGTCGACATTCAGGTCGATGACACAGTCGCGGCTGGTGCCGTGGATTTGCAGTGTCCCGTCGAGACGGTAGCCCGTCTTGCTCTTCGCAATGCTGCTCGCCGTGAATTCAATGTGCGGAAATTTCTTCGCATCAAGAACTTTCAACGCGTTTGACCGCGCCAGAGCCTTCTCTGGTCCCGAGAGCGGCGTCAGACCGCCCTCGCCGCTGAGCACCTCGAGCGAATCAACGTCGATCGTCAGCGCCACGTCACTCGGTTCGCTGTCGCTCCAATCGACCCTCGCGCGCCACGCGTTCATCGCGATGGTGAGGCGATGGCCCATCTTTGCCGCCCTGCCCTCGACACCGGTTTTCACCAGCAGTCGGCCATGCGACTGGTCGAGGTTCCAGGTTCGTGCGGGCACGGTTCGATTGTCGCAAAGCCGGCCGTCAAGGTTCGGCGTTCGCGCGAGACTCGGAGAGTTCCCGGCTAGGCCGCGGGCGAGCGGCCCAATTTGCGCGACAACACCACCAGTGCAATCAGCGACGCGACCAACCAGATCGTCAGCACGACATACGGCAGAACGTGCTGGTTGTGCGGAAAGTACGTGGCCGAATGGATGGCGCTCACCGTCGCTCCGCTCGGCAGCGCATGGTTGAGAAACGCGAACGGCTGCGGCAGCAGCGACACGGACACCGCACCGCCCGACGAAGTGTTGCCCAGAAGAACGAACACCAACCACGTCGGGATGATCGCCCACCGTTGCATCAACACCAGCATCGTCGAGTTGAACAACGAAGCGACAGCGATCTGCATCGACACCAGAAGCCACAGCTTCGGGAACGGCGCCGTCAGCGCGCCCAGAAGCGGACCCGCCACGGCGGCAAGGGCAGCTCCACCCACGATCGCCAGCGTGACGACACTGATCAACCACGGACGCAGCGTGAGCGATTTCACGTTGGCGCGCAGTTGGAACATGGTGACGAAACCCAGCAGCGTGGCAGCGATCACGAGGTAGAACGTCGCCAGTCCGGCCGGGTCGGATGTGGGCAGTGGGTGAAGTTCGACGAGCGGCAGCACAAAGTTCCCAGACGGCGACTGGTCGAGGTGCGTCAACAAGCGGGCCGCGGATGCGTCGCTGGCGCTCGACAACAGAAGCTGCGTCGGCGACGCGCTGGCGTCGACGATCGCGACGATCTTCTGCCGGTTGACCGCCTCGATCGCCGCCTCGCGCGACGGATAGGTGTTTACGTCGAACTCCCCTGACCGGGCTTGCAGGCCGCGCAGGATCTGTTCGGACGGCGTACCCACCACGCCGAGGGGAAGGTGCCTTGGACTGGGCCTGCCGAGTGCGATCGTGTACGCCGCGACGAAGGTGGACGCCATCAGCAGAGCGATCGTGAGAACCGTTGCGACTTTGCGCGTCTCGATCGGGATGGATTTGGGGGTGGATACGGTCAAGTCATCGAGAGTAAACACAGCTCAGGCGCACTGGACGAGAATCGAGAGATAGAGGCCGTTGGGCTCTAGCCGCGGCGATCGATCGTCGGCCACGGTGGCGACGTGACGCACCCGCTTCCGCGACACACAGCCGCGATGATCATCACCGCGATGGGTCTGGGCTATGCGATCAGCATCGCCGATCCGACCATCCTGTCGGCCAACATGTCTGAGATCCGGGTCGGGCTGAGCATCAATACTGTCAGCGGTAGTTTCATCGCCAGCCTCGCCACGTTGACGATGGCCGCCGCGGTGCTCGGGGCCGGGACGCTGGGCGATATCTACGGCATGCGGCGCATGTACGTGACGGGTCTGCTCGGCACGATCGCATTCGGTGTGCTTGCCTCGGCCGCACCTTCCGCAGCGGTATTGGTGGTGGCTCGTGCCGGTGTCGGCGTTGCGCTCGCCTTCCTACTCGGCCTGTCGCTCGCCCTCGTCAACGAGGTGTTCCCTGCCGAGCGGCGGGCCACCGTGATCGCGCTGTATTTCGGCGTCGGACTCGCGGTCGCCACACCGCTGCCCGCCATCGGCAGCATGCTGGCCACCCATGTCGGTTGGCGCACATGCTTTCTCGTCGCGCCGGCCATCGCCGCGCTGACTCTGGCAATCACGCTGCGCTACGTCCCCGAGACACCGCGCGCCACCCGATCCCTGGACCTGGCCGGCCTGGTACTCGTCGCGGTCGCACTGCTCGGGCTCATTCTCGGTATTTCGCGGTTGGACAGCGGTGTCGATCTCGTTGCGGTTGCGGCGCTGCTCACGGGCCTGCTGGCCGCCGCCGGGTTCGTCGCGCGGGAGTTGCACACGCCCGAGCCCGCACTCGATCTGCGGATCTTCGGCTCCGCCCGGTTCAACGCCGCCGCCGTCGCCGGGCTGACGTTCAACTTCCTCGCCGGCGGATTGATGATCTTGTTCGCTTTCTATCTGGTCACCGTGCGTGGGGACTCGCCGCAGGTACTCGGCTTCCTGCTCATCCCCGCGAACGTCGTCGCGGCCATGGCGGCCACCGGGGCCGGACCGGCCGCGACCCGCTTCGGTGACCGCACCGTGCTGGTCAGTGGGTTGACACTCATGCTCGCAGCGGTGCTGATGCTCACCCTGTTCGACGAAACGACCTCGCTCCCGGTGGTATTCGCCGCGGTGGGCCTCACCGTTGTCGGTGGCGCGATCGTGGCGACGCCGCAGGCGACGATCATGATGGCCAACGCACCGGCTCAACTCGGTGGCGCCGTCTCGGGCGTCAAATGCGCTGTCAACCAAGCGGGTTACTCACTCGGTCCCGCGGTGTTCGCCCTTGTCGGCGTCCAGCTCGTCATCAGCGAGGGGATGCACAAACTGGCGGGCTCCGGCATCACACTGGACGAGGCGCGCGAGGCGTTCCGGGCGACCCACGGCGGTCTCGGGGGCGGCGCGCACGTCGTCGACCCTGACCGGGCCAGGATCGTCGCCTCGGCGGCGACGGAGAGCATGCTCGACGCCATCCACACCGTGGGTCTGATCATGGCCGTGGTTCCGGTGGTCGCGATCGTCGCCGCGATCGTGTTGCTCAGGCCGGCGCGAACTCGACGGGCAGTGCAGCCGGCGAGCGAAACGCCACGCCGTTGATGGCCGGTTCGGGTGCGTTGGGGTCCAGATGCAGATCGGGTAGCCGGTCGAGTAGCGCATTGATCGCGACGGTCGTCTCCATCCGCGCCAGCGGCATGCCGAGGCACACGTGCGGGCCGGCGCCGAACGTCAAGTGTGCGATGTTCTTGCGCGTCGGGTCGAAACGGTCGGGGTCCGGGTAGTGCTGTGGATCCCGGTTGGCGGCTGCGACGCTCACACTGACATTGGTGCCCTTGGGAATCGATATTCCGCCGAGTTCGCAATCCTGGGTCGCCACCCGCACCACCGTGCTGATCGGCGGCTCCCACCGCAGGGCCTCCTCGATCGCCCCGCGCAGCAGGCTCCGGTCCGTCCGCACCATCTCCAACAGCGACGGCTGGGTCAGCATCGCGACGAGCAGGTTGCCCGACGCCCGGTACGTCGTCTCCACGCCGGCAGGCAGGATCAACAGCAGGAACGCCATGATCTCGTCGTCCGTCAGCCGTTGCCCGTCGATCTCGGACTCCGCCAGCGTCGTGATCAGATCGTCCTGCGGATCTCGCCGGCGTTCGGCGAGGATCTCGCCGAAGTACTCCTTCAGCGAGGCCGACGCGGCCATCCCGATCTCCCAGTTGTAGACCACGCTGAGCAGTTCGATCGACAGCTGCTGGAACCGCACGTAGTCCTCGCGGGGCAGCCCCATCAGCCGCGCGATCACCTGCACCGGGAACGCAAACGTGAACTCCCGCACCAGATCAGCGCGGCCACGTGAGGCGAACCGGTCTATCAGCTCGTGGACAACGACCTCGACCAGCTCGGTGCGCCACCGTTCGAGCAGCTTGGCGCGAAACAGCGGCGACACCAGCGCCCGGCTCGAATGATGTTCGGCGCCTTCCTTTTCAAGCAACGTCTTGCCCATGACGGGTCCCATGATGTGCTCATAGATCGACGACGAGAACCGCCCTGGGTCGCTGAGCACCGTCTGGCACTCGTCGTAGCCGAGCACCGTCACGCCGGACACGTCGACGTTCTCCGTGTGATTCTCAAAGACAGGGCTCCCGACCATGACGCGATGCTTGTTCCGGGCCACTCGCAGCTTCTCGTGCACGTTCTCGACGGCCATCAACAGCCCGTCCTGAAGTTTGGCCGGGTCGAACTCCTCGAGCGGGGCGCGGTTGGTCATGACGCCGTCACTGTTTCGGTGTCGCGCCCCGACCGCAGCACGGTGCCGGGCATCGCGCCTGTCGCCGCACCGTCGCGGCACACCTCGGTGCCACCGACCCATACTGAGCTGATGCCGCTGGCGTCGGCCACCAATCGTGGTGCGCCAGCAGGTAAGTCGTAGCAGGTGCGCTCGGGGCCGTGGCCGACGGTGGCCGGGTCGAAGAGCACCAGGTCGGCGTGCCAGCCTTGCGCGATGCGGCCGCGGTCCTTGAGTCCGTACAGGCGCGCAGGCACATCGGTGATGAGCCGGACCGCCTCCTCGAGCGTCACCACCTGGTGCTCGCGTACGCCATGGCCGAGCAGGGACGTCGTGTAGATCGCGCCGCACATCATGTCGAGATGCGCGCCCGCATCGGATCCGCCGATCACCGCGTCGCGGTGGCGCCACACCTCTGCGCGCGCTTTCCAGTCGGCTTCGTCGTCGCCGAACGGCCGCGGCGACAGCCCGGTGCGCAACTCGTCGGCGATCACGATGTCCAGCAGGGTGTCGAACGGCTGCTTCCCGCGTGACTGCGCGACCTCGCCGACCGAGCGACCCGTCGCATCGGCGTTCTCGGGGGCGAACGTCTCGACGACGATCAACCGCTCCCAGTTCGCGAGCGCACTCAGAATGCCCGCTTCTTTCGAGTGGGCCCCCTCGTCGAGTCGACGACGCACCTCCGGATCGGCCAGCGCTTTGAGGCGCTCGGGCACCGGCAGGTGCAGCGTCTCGCGCCAGCCGGGC
This sequence comes from uncultured Actinomycetota bacterium, assembly GCA_963793055.1. GTDB lineage: Bacteria > Actinomycetota > Actinomycetes > Mycobacteriales > Mycobacteriaceae > Mycobacterium. The sequence continues at coordinate 42,771 of CAWBYS010000012.1, forward strand.
AGCCCGTCGAGCACGAAGCCGGACAGGAACGACAGCCGGATCTTCGTCGAGTGCGGCATCGTCAACGCCACCATCCGGCCGCCCTGCGCGGCCGCGACTTCGGAAGCGCGCAACTGCTTTTCGTGTCCTTCGGGATTGCCGGCGGAGACGCCGAGCACGTTCCAGTTCAGCGGGCGGTCGGCGGCCCTCGACATGCCGGCAAGTAGCGCGATGTCGTCATCGGTGAAACCGGACAGGCAGCCGGGGATGATCGCCTCGAGCTGGGTGCCGGGGTGGGCCCGCAGCGTGGCTGCCAGAGCGAGCAGCTCGTCGCGCGAGGCGCTGCGCGACGGGACCGGTTGGCCCGAGCCGTCGTTGTGGGTGTTCGACTGCGAGGTCGACAGCCCGAGCGCACCTTCGGACAGCGCAGCGCCGAGCAGCGTGGCCATCTCCTCGATCTGTTCGGGCGACGCTGCGCCGCCGACGGCGTCGTCGCCCATCACGGCGAGTCGAATCGGCGTGTGGCCCACCATGAATCCGGCGTTGACGGCGATGCGGCCGTCGAGCCGGGAGAGCCAGTCACCGAAGGACGACCACTGCCAGTCGAGCCCGGCGCGCAGTGCGTCGAGCGGCATGCCCTCGACGCGGGCGAGCATGCGGGTCAGGTAGTCCTGTTGATCGGGTGCCGCGGGGGCCAGGGTGAAGCCGCAGTTCCCGCCGAAGACCGTCGTGACGCCGTGCTGCACCGATGGGCTCGCGGTCGGATCCCAGAACAGTTGCGCGTCGTAGTGGGTGTGCAGGTCGACGAAGCCGGGGGCGATCGTCTGCCCTTCTGCGTCAACAATTGTTGACGCCTGCTCGTCGACTTGCCCGTTTCTGCCGACCGCGACGATGCGCCCGTCACGCACACCGATGTCGCCGTGGCGCGCAGGGGCCCCGGTGCCGTCGACGATGTTGGCGTCACGGATCAACAGGTCGAGCATGCTAGCCAGTCCTTGTCGGGCAGGGGGTGGCGGAACAACTCCGCGGCGTTGAGGTGCGTGATGCGGGCCGCGTCCTCCGTGGACAGCTTGGCGACGTTGCGGGAGACGACGAGCTGGGTGTCGGGCCAGGTGGAGTCGGCATGCGGGTAATCGCTTTCGATGAGGATCCGTTCGGCGCCGATCGCGTCGAGCGCACCGAATGCCGACGGGTCGTCGATGGAGCAGAGCCAGAAGTTGCGGCGCAGCACCTCGCTCGGAAGGAGGTCGGACTTCCACGTGCCTTCCTGACCTGACGCGGAATGGGCGAGGACGTAGTCGACGCGGTCGGCGAGCATCGCCGCCCAGCCCAGCCCGCCCTCGTCGAGCGTGATGTTGAGGTTTCGGGAATCGGACCGGCACACCCGACCACAGCCAATCCGCCGTTGCGACAAGTGCATTCACGGGGAACAGCGTCGTCATGCGTCTCGAACGGAGTGTCCGGTGCGGGGATCGGCGCCCACTGCGCGGAGCCGGTGTGCAGGCAGATGACCGTTTGGGTCTCTTCGCATGCGGCGAAGAACGGGTCCCACGCACCGGTGTGCAAGCTGGGCAGACCGCACTGGGCCGGCAGCTCCGGGAAGCTGACCGCTTTGAAGCCGCGATCGGCGTTGCGCCGGAGTTCCTCTGCGGCGAGCTGCGGGTCGGCGAGCCAGGGCAGCTGCAGCGGGATGATCCGGTCGGGGTAGGCGCCGGCCCAGACGTCGAGATGCCAGTCGTTCCAGGCGCGCAGGACGGCGAGGCCGAGCTCGGGGTCGTCGCTTTCCAGAAGATGGTGCCGGCGAAGCCGGCGATCAGCGACGGGAAGTTGAGCGAGGCCCAGATGCCCGCGAGGTCCATATCGGCGATGCGGGCATCGATATCCCAACAGCCGCGGCGCATTTCGTCGAACCGGGCGGGCTCCATGCTCCACTCGTGCTTGGGGCGCCCGATGACGGCGTTGAGGCCGATGTTGGGGTAGGTCGCGGCCCTCGTAGCGCCACACCTGGGAGCCCGTCGTCGGACTCGACGATCTTGGCAGCGCGGTCGGCGAGGGTGGACGGCAGTCGGCCTTCGAACATGTCGGGTGGCTCGATGACGTGGTCGTCAACCGAGATGAGGATGTGCTGTCGCTCCCGGGGCGTTGGGTCAGGCAGCAGCGCCATACCTGACGACTATGGTCGCTTCTCGCCGCCTGTCAATGCTATTTGTGCAAAAACAGTGAAGTTAGCGTTGTCAGCCGCCGTTCGGGCCGGGAGGCGGCGGGGGTGTCGTCGACGACGACTGGGTCACGGTGACGGTGCTGGTGCTCGTCGAAGCGCTGGGAGTGGTCGTGGACGTCGTGGTCGACGTCGGCGAGGCTGTCTCGGTGACGGTGGCCGGGGGAACCGCCGGTGCAGCGGTCGTGGTCACCGTTGATGTCGAGACGGACGTCGAAACCGATGTGCTCGCAGCGCTGGCAGGGCTCAGCACGCCGCAGGCAATGCGCTCCTCGGAGCCCGACGACGCTTGGCCACCCATGTCAGCGCCCTGATGAATCACGATCGAGGAGCCTTGGGCGCCCTTCAGCTGATCTGCAGTGAACGCGTCGGTGGTGGCGACGAGTTTGCCTGCGCCGTTTGACCGTACGAGCAGAGGTGGCAGATCGCCGCTGGCCGGTTGGCCGGTATGGCCGGGCGCCTGGAAATAATCGCCTGCCGAGGCGAAATCTCCCTCGCACGAGCCGACGGCGTGGATGCGCATGCCGTGGAAACCGGGCGACAGAATGCCGTCGGCTTCCGTCTCGACTGTGACGGTGGCATATCCGCTGCTGAAGTCGACCGTGGCATCGGCGACGTGTTTGCCGTCGGTGGTATTCAGCTGGGTGGTCAGCGTCTGACCGCTAGCCGCGCTGGGCGTCGTCGAACTCGACGAGTTGTTGGAGGCCTGGTTCGAGCAGCCGCCGAGTGCGACGACCGGAGTGGCGAACAAAGCGACGGCGGCGGCGGCGTGCTTGTACATGGACGAGTCGTACCCCCACGGGACTTGCCACAAACTCGCCGCTGTCGGCAGCGCAGCGCGCTAATATCTGGAAACTTCCGTTTCCAGAATCACTCGCACTGCGGCGTAGGAGGAAATGCGCATGAGGCCGTTGAGCCGTGGCGGTAATAGCAGTCGTTCGGCTCGACTCGGCGCCGTCGTCCTGATGCTCGGACTGGTCATCTCGGCCGGCCAAGGCACGGCATGGGCCGACACGAGTACCGCGGATTCGAAAGACGGGTCGGTCACCCACTCGGAGTCGACGACGGGCACAAGCGCCGCGACCGAGCCCAAGGACTCGCCCGCCGCCACCGAAAGCGACTCGGCCACAGGCACTCTGGATACTGCGCGTGAGTCGAGTTCGACCGTCGAGGCTGGTTTCACCGACGAGGGATCCACGACATCGACGGACACCTCGGAACCATCCGATGTGGAGTCCACGCCGACTGAACTCGAGCAGGACTCCAGTTCGACTGCGACCGCAGTGCCCGCGGAGCCATCGACCGCGCCCAAGGCAACCGACTCGAAGAAGACGGTCGCAACCGACTCCTCGACCTCGGCCGACCTCGGCCTCTTGCGTTCTACGGCGTCGCCGACGACGAGTGAGCCCGACCCAAGCTCCAAGCTCACGGAGCCGAGCAGTTCGCCGCGCGCCGCTGATATCGCGCCCGCCGCCAGGTCGCTCACCACGTTGATCGCGCCCGCAGCGGTCGCGACAGTGAGCACGCCGACAATCGACATCGCACCGATCACGCCCGGGCCGGTCGCGCCGATCGCCGAGATCCTCGAGCTGCCCGGTCGGATCGTCAATGCCGTCCTGCAGCTGGTCGGAATCACGACCGCCGCGGGCACAGGGCCCAGTCCGGTCTCGCCGGAACCGATCGCCGATCTGTTCTTCGCGGTCTTCCGTCGGCTGGAACACGCGTTCGGACTGGACTCGCCGCTGTCGGGCCAACCGGTCCCGCCGAGCCTGGTGTACACCGGCCCGCTGGACACGGCCACTCCGACGGTTGCGCAGTTCCTGAACGCCGCGAGCGCCGAATACGTTCTCGGTGGAATCCCCGGCGGACTGTCACCCTTCACCGTGAACGGTTGGCCGTTGACGTCGACATACGTGTCCACCGGCGAGACCGCCCAGGTATGGGTGACGCCGCAGAATCAGGTCATCATCGCCTACTCGGGAACCACGGGCGGCACCAACCTTCTCGTCAACCCGCTGATCGCTATCAGTCAGCTACTGGCCGACTTCCAGGCTGGCTTCACCAACACGACGCCGGATGCTTTCGCCCAGGCGCTGGACTTCGCGCAGCGGGTGCAAATGGAGGCAGCCATAAAGGGGTATGCGCCCGACAGCGTCTTCGTGACGGGACACTCGCTGGGCGCGTGGGAGGCGCAATACGTCGCTCAACAACTTGGCCTCAGCGGCATAGGTTTTGAGGGTCCCGGCCTGTCAACGACGGTTCCGGGCAACGGGGCGGATTCACTGTTCGTCAACACAGCCACCTATGGCGACATGGCCGCGTACATGTCGAGTGACTTGCCGGGGCTGTACCCGTTTGTGCCGTATCCCTACGTCCCCGGTGGAGGGCTTCATCCGCATTACGGACCGATCGTGATGCTTGGCGATCCCAACTCGAGCACGCCGATGACGAACGCGGCAGCACTGTGGGGCAAGGGCATAGTCGGAAGCCTCATCGCGGTGGTCGATCTGCTCGGCAATTTCTTCGCCAGCCACCTGCCTGGTGTTCAGGCTTACAACCTCGACGTAGTTCCGGATCCGGGCGTCGTGCCGTGGTTGGGCATCAACGGCGGCCCCGTCAACACCGGATTCGCAGACATGACGATCCCCGAGTTCCTCAAGGCATCCTCGGACGCCGGAATTCTGGTAGCGCCGTAGGCGTTTCGGGCGGAGTCCGATGGGAAGCCGTCACTCGCCGGCCACCGACAGAATGTCGCTAGCAGAGATTGCCTGCGACGACTCGATCCGTTGATTGCGACACGGTCACGGATGGATACCTAAACGTGCATCGCTGGGCACATCAGCCCCATTGCTCACTATCGTCACATCCGCCCCCTGCTGACGTCAATGCGACGTCCGCGCCCTTCGAAAGGTGTGAGATGTCGCCGCGTGCTCGAATCGCATCGCTTTCGATGGCGTCGGCGGCCGCTGTCGGACTGACCGTCGTCATCGGCGTCGCACCCATCGCGAGCGCCGAACCGTGCACGGGCCGGGCCGCCGAGGCACAACCTCCCGCGGCGCCGAATGCCAACGAGACTCCCGCACTGCCCGGTGGGCCGCCGCGGGGCCACCGGCCGTCAGGTGCGAATGAGCAGGCACCGCTACCCAAAGTCGGCCTGATCCCGCGGGCCCTTCTCAACGCGTTCGGCGTGGCACCGCAGTCTGCGCGGGTGCAACAGCAAGCCGGCGTGCTGCCCGCTCCCGTTCCACCGCAGCCGACTCCCGATGCGGCTGTCATCGCTGCGCCACAACCCGCGCCGGCGCCTGCGCCCGCGCCGCCTCCCGCACCCGCGGCTCCATCGCCACCGGGAACGTCGGTCGTCGGTTGGGTGACCGGTCCGGAAAGCCCCAACGACACCATCAAGCGCTTCGCCGTCACCGGGACGGACCTCGGAATCATGTGGGACAACGGCAGCCGCCAGGTGCTCATGGCTTTCGGCGACACCTACGGCTACTGCAGTGTTCGCGGTCAGCAATGGCGCTACAACGTGATGTTCCGCAGCCAGGACGACGCCCTGTCCAACACCGTCTCGGTACCGAATGGCGTAATGAACAACCAGTCATCCGGTTCACCGCTGTGGGGGCCGGGGCTGTCCAAACAGATCATCAACAGCATCAAGTGGGCGGACACGGAGAAGGGCATCATTCCGACGGCCGGAGTCTCGGTCGGCGGAAACCAGTACATCAACTTCATGTCCATCCGGAACTGGGACAGCGACGGCCGGTGGACGACGAACTACTCGGCGATCGCCGTGTCGCCCGACAACGGTGAGCACTGGGGCGTCTACCCCAGTTCCGTCCGCGCGTCCGGGCCCGGTATCGACAAGGCGCCGTTCGTGCCCGGCAATGAGAACTTCCAGATGGGCGCGTTCCTTCGCCCCGGACCCGGCGACCCGTACCTCTACTCCTTCGGAACTCCTTCTGGGCGTGGCGGTTCGGCGTACGTCGCGCGCGTTTCCCCAGGCGCCGTGCCGGACCCCAGGAAGTGGGAGTACTGGAGTACGGATGCCAACGCCTGGGTGCCGGGCAATCCGGGGGCCGCGACGCCGGTGATCCCCGGACCCGTCGGCGAGATGTCCGCGCAATACAACACGTATCTCAAGCAGTACCTCACGTTGTACTGCAATGGCATGAATGACGTCGTGGCCCGCACTGCGCCCGCCCCGCAAGGACCGTGGGGCCCCGAGCAGGTGCTCGTGCCGTCGATACAGTTCCCCGGCGGCATCTATGCGCCGTTCCTGCATCCGTGGTCGACGGGCAAGGAGTTGTACTTCAACCTGTCGGAGTGGTCGGCGTACAACGTGATGTTGATGAAAACCGTTCTGCCGTAGGTGAGCTGAAGACTGCACCCAGGGTTGTGGTTTGGCGCTCATCACGACCCTCAGCGCAGTCTTGGTCGATAGTGGCGTCGCGCGAATGCCTCTTTCACGCGGTGCAGGATGTATCGCTTGCGATGTTCGGCGACCACGCGAATGTCGATCCACCCTTGCCCGTCGACCAGCTCGGCGCGGCCGATGTCGTGCACATAGCGCTCGCGGTCGTCCGAGTGTTGCCGGCCTTCGTAGTCCAGACCAACCATTGGTTCGTCGTAGCCCATGTCGATGAAGGCCTCATTGAAGCCGTCGCTGACGCGGATCTGCGTTCGGGGTTTGGGCAGCCCATCGTCGATCAGGACGAGGCGCAGCCAGGTTTCCTTCGGCGACTGCGCACCACCGTCCATCAAGTCGAGCGCGATTCGCGAACGAGGCAGTCCACGCGCCCTGGGATATCGCTCGGCGAGCGAGAGGACGTCAACCGCCTTCACCTCGGTGGCTCTCGCGAGCGCATCCAGGTGAGCGACCGCGGGGTCGCGCGGCAAGTGCCTGGCGAGGTCGAACGCAGTGCGCTGGGGCGTCGTCACGAGCAGTCCGTCACACTCGATGATTTCGTCGTCGGCGATCCGCTCGTTTCGAACGATGATCCCGCTCGGCATGCGACTAGCAGTCCCGATCATCTCGATTGGCGTCGTGGCCTCGACCCATAGGGCGCCATGAATTGCGGCGGCGGCACGGCCGGCGATCACCGCGTTGCCCCCCGACCAGAGGTACGCCCCGGCCGTATTGCGCCGAAGCGACGGCACCGCATTCTTCGCCGCGTACACGCCAGGGAAGAGCGGACGATAGTTCCAACGCAATTGGCCTCGGGTCAGCTGTCCGGTGGCCAATGCCTCACCGCCGACGAACACTTCGCGCATGCGCTGATGCTCGTCAGCACCGCCGACAGGTTTCACGCTTGGCGGTAATTTTGCGTCCAGGGTTGTGCATAACTCAAATTCACAGCCGTAGACGCAGAAACGAGCGCGCGGTCGCGGTGATCCGGTAAGTGCGCTTACCGGATGGCGCCGTTGATCGCCGACTTGTCGATCATGCCCTTCTCGACGCCCCACATCGTCGCGATGGTGCGGTATTCGCCGGTCTCGATCAGATGGTCGAGCGCTTGGCGCAGCGACTCCGCCAGCTTCGAGCCCTTGGCCACCGGCCAGCCGTACGGCGCCGCGTCGAACACCTCACCCGCATCGGCCAGCGCGCCTCCGGATGTCTTGACCGCGAACCCCGTCACCGGCGAATCCGCCGACATCGCGTCCACTTCGCCGTTCATCAACGCCTTGTTCAGATCGTCCTGGCTGACGAAGACCTTCTTGTCGATGGGTGCTGCCCCCGCGGCCACGCACGCGTCGCTCTTCGTCGGGATCTCGTCTGTCTCTTGGATCGACGCATACGACACGCCGATCTTCAGCCCGCACGCGTTGTTGGGGTCGACGGAGCCGCCGGCCTGCTGAGCCCACAGCGTGCCCGCCTCGAAGTAGGTGACGAAGTCGACCGACTGTTCCCGTTCCTTGGTGTCGGTGAACGACGACATCCCGACGTTGAAGTCGCCCGCCCGCACCGACGGGAAGATCGCCTCGAACGCGGTCTCGCGGTACTCCGGGGACAGGCCCAGCGTCCTGGCGATCGCGTTCATCAGGTCCACGTCGAAACCGACAATCTGTCCGTTCGCATCCTTGAATTCGTTTGGCGCATAAGGCACATTCACGCCGATGATCAGTCGGCCCGTCGACCGGATCTCCTCAGGCACCGTCGACGCGATCGCTTCCACCGCTCCCGGCACCGCCGCCGGCGTTTCGGTGGACGTGCTCTCCGCGACGTTCGCCGGCCGCGCACCGCCCTGCCCGGATCCGCCGCGCCACTGGATCACCCCGAATGTGCCCAGCGCGGCAACCAATACGACGACGCCCGCCACCGCCAGCGTCCGCCGTGACACGCGCCGCTCGGGAGTCGGGGCGCGTCGGGCATGCCTACCGCTGGACGCCGTGCGCACCGGTGTATTCAGCGCGCGCCGTGCGGCTTCGGCCAACTCCCCCGCCGATTGATACCGCTTCGCCGGCTTCTTGGCCATGCCCTTGGCGATGACCTCATCGAACGCCACCAGCTTGGAATCGAGCGCAGACGGACGCGGAATCTCCTGTGTCATGTGACCGGCGATCTGCTGCTCGAGACTCTCCGCCGGATACGGTCGCATGCCCGTAAGACATTCGTAGAGAACGCAAGTCAACGCGTAGATGTCCGACGTCGGATCGACCGGCTTGCCCTCGAACCGCTCGGGTGCCATGTAGGCCATCGTGCCCAGCGTGCTGCCCGCCGTCGTCAACCCGACTTCGCCTGCGGTACGGGCCAATCCGAAGTCGATCAGATACACGAAATTGCGATCGGTGATCAGAATGTTCGACGGCTTGACGTCGCGGTGGATCAGCCCGGCCCTGTGCGCGTCATCCAACGCCGACGCGACCTGTTCGGTCACCTTCACCGCGAGTTCCGGGTCGAGTGCGGTGCCGCTTTCGTTGAGGATCGTGCCGAGGTTGCGACCCTCGATCAGCCGCATGTCGAGATACAGCCGACCGTCGATCTCGCCGAACCGGTGGATGGGTACGACATGCGGGTCGTTGAGCCCGGCCGCGGCCTGCGACTCGCGGCGGAACCGCGCCTGGAACGTCGCGTCGGCCGCCATGTTCGGCGGCAGCAGCTTCACCGCGACGATGCGGTCGGTCTTGGTGTCGTAGGCCCGGTAGACCTCGCCCATTCCGCCGCGGCCTATCAGCTCTCGCAGCTGATAGTGCCCGAATGGTGTCGCGTCCACCGTCTGTTAACTCCTTGGCAGCGTGCCCCCCGCGTCGCTGTGCGGATCGAAGCTACACCACGTTTGCCAGCAATGTCTGATTGTCCCGGCGAGGAGCGACTCAGGCGGCGCTCTGCTGGTCGTCGGCGATCGTGATCTGCGAGGCGTCGGCGGTCGGCAACGTCAGCTTGATGCCCGTTACCTTGAGCTCGCCCGACCCCATCAGCGCCTGATACGTCACCGCCGACGCGACCAGCTGCAGCGTGAGCGTCTCTCCCGGCGCCAGCGTGTGCGCGACCATCTCCAGCGGGAACGAGGCCTTGTGCTCCTGGCCGTCGAGCGTGACCGGGATCGGGGTCACGTGGTTGCCAAGCACCAACCCGGTCTTGTCGTCGACGAGTTGCGCGTAGACGTCCCTGGCCGATCCCGTCCCGGAGTAGGTGAACTCCAGCTGCGGCGCCCCGACGATGTATCGAGTCGTGTCCGCGGAATCGATGGTCAGTTCCACCGCGTTGTCCGCCTTCGCACCCGACAGCAGGCCCAGGAAGCCCTGGATGGGGCCGCCCGCGAACGCCGCCAAGTTCGGGCCCGAGCCGCCGAAGAATAGGTTGAGCGGCAACGTGTCCGACTCGGCGCTCGAGGCTTCGATCGCCGTGCCCGTCGGCACCGGGTAGGTGTCCGACGAGAAATTGCGCCCATGCTGGTCGACCCACTCGAACTGCGGGCCGGTGCTGACCGGCAGGCCCCGCACGTACTTGTCCAGCCACGACAGCGTTGCCCGGTCGATCACCTCGCCGTCGTTGGTGCTCGTGATGCAGCCGCCATGGCCGCCGCAGTACCACACCACCTTCAGCGGAACCTGGTCCTTCAGCGCCATCGCGTTCTTGTCCGCCTCGGCGAGCGTGAACAGCGTGTCGACGGTGCCCTCGACGAGCAGGGTCGGCGCCTCGATCTGGTCGAGCAGGTAATCGGGTCCGCGTTCGTCGAGGAAATCCTGCTCGTCTGGTGACAGCTTCCCGCTGAACAGCGCGTCGAACAGTGTCGGGAAGATCTGCGGATCCGTCCTCGCGCCGGTGAACAGCAGGGCGGCGCCCAGGATCAGTCCCCAACTGGTCTTCGGCGCACCGTTCTTGGCGAGCGCGGTGTTGAGGTTGTTCCATGCGATCGTCGGCACGATCGCGTCGACCCGCTTGTCGATCGCCGCGGTGACGAGTTGGATGCCGCCGCCGTAGGACGCGCCGACCATCCCGATGAGAGGGTCTGTTGTGCTGCCCGCGTCGAACGCGACCTCGGGCTGCTGCGCGACCCAGCTGATGATCGACTGCATGTCTTGGGCCTCGACGCCTGGATGGTCGATCTCGAGCGTGCCGCCCGAACCCCATTCGCCGCGCGGGTCCCAGGTGACGACGTTGTAGCCGTGCGCCAACAGCGTGCCCATTCCGATCACCTGGTTCGTCAGGAACGGGTTGTCCATCGCGAGCGGATTCGTCTCGCCGGGAAGCCCCAGGCCCGGGCCGTTGAGGATCGTCGGCGCCTGCGTCCCCGCCGCAGCGCCCTGCGCGGGAAAGAAGTGGACGTAGATCGGGGTGCCGTCGAAGCTGATCACCTTCACGTCGCGCGGCGTCGTGCCGCCCGTCAGACCGACCGGGTAGCCGATGATCGGGTGCAGGATGTCGCCGACCAACGGGATGGAACTCACAACGGCGATCAGCGGCGTCATCGCCAGCGGACCGATGAACGGCAACTGCTGCACGCCGAGCGCCGTCAGCAGCGGGGTCGCGGCGACCGCTTGGACGGGTGCCGGTTCGGACGCCTGCACGGAGGCCAGGGTTGCGACGTTGCCGGCGACGAGTCCGTTGGTGGTTTCGGCGGCCGCCTTGTCGAGAGCGGGCACACCCCCGAGGAACTCGCGCCGCGAAGCCGCCGCCAGCGTCCACACTGCGGGCGTGTCCGGCGTCGCGGGCTCGCCGCCGTTGCCGGCGGAGGGGCTGACGAGCGCGGTGACGAAGCTCGAAACGGCGACCGTCACCGGGTCTGCGGGTGTCGGCTTCTCATCGGCCGGGGCCGCCGGGTGGGAGACGGCGCGCTCGACGGTGGCCGCCGAGACGGTGACGGCTGCCGTCGGGGTCGCCGCCGGCTCGCCGTCGTTGGCGAGGGAGGCCTTCTTGTCGTCGTGCACCGACAGGTCTCGGGGTTTGTCGGTCTGCGTCGATTCCGTCGGTTCGGCATTCGGCTTGGACGCGTCGCTCGATGACTGCGCGGCGCGCGTGCGCTTCTTGCGTTTCGGCGGGTCGTTCTCGTCGGTCGTGTCCGCGTTCGCATCGGTGCCGGAAGTGCCTGTCGCGTCGGATGTTTCAGACGACGAGCCGGTCGTCGTCGACGTATCCGTGGTTTTCGTCGAGTCGGCGCCCGTATTCGACCCGTCTGATGTCGACGTCGAGGTGTCCGATTTCGTCGTCGTGTCCGCCGGGGTGGCCGATGCCACGCCCTGCCCGATGGCTACGGCAGCCCCGATGCCCATCGCTACCGCAAGCGCGCCAACCCGACCTGGATAGATCCCCGCACCCATGCGTACTTGCTTACCTGCGACGGGCGCGAGTCGGAGACGTTTGGCCGAATCAGCGGTGAATCGACGCGGCGTCGACGGTCACGCCGTCGCGGCGAGTTCCGGTTCGTGGAACCCGCTACGCAGGGTGTTCAGCGATTTGGCGAGTAGCCGCGACACATGCATCTGCGAACAACCGACGTGCTCGGCGATCTCTGTCTGCGTCAGGCCGTCGAAGAAGCGCAGCATCAGGATGGTCCGCTCCCGTTCCGGCAGCGCAGCGATCAGCGGACGGACGGTTTCCACTTCGAGCACGTGCTCCATGCCGGGGTCGATATCGCCCAGCGTGTCGCCGATCGAGGGAGTCTGGTGGTCTGACCTGCCCGGCACGTCAGTCGAGAGCGTGGAGTAGTGGTTGCCGGCGATCGTCGCCTCGACCACCAACTCGCGGTCAACACCGAGATTCTCAGCGAGCTCGGAAGCGTTCGGTGCGCGATTGAGCTGCTGAGTCAATTCCGCGCGGGCCCTGATCAATTGCGCCTGAATCTCTTTCACGCGCCGAGGCACCTTGACCGCCCAGCCGTAATCGCGGAAGTGTCGTCGAACCTCACCCATCATGGTGGGGACGGCAAAAGCCATGAAGTCAGTGCCGTTGTCGACGTCAAAGCGGTTGACCGCGCCAACGAGACCCATGCGGGCAGCCTGAACCAGATCATCGTGCGGTTCGCCGCGACCGCCGTAGCGCCGTGCGATGTGATCAGCGACGGGCAGACAACATTGGATGATCTCGTCGCGCTGTCGCTGAAAGGCGGGAGAACCTTCGTCGAGGAGTTTGAGGTGGCGGAACATTCCCGCTACCTGTGCATACTGCTGTTTGGGCGCAGCCATCTTCCGCCGCCTATCTGTTCTGCTTGTGTTTGGCGGCTCAGTGCTGAACCAGTCAGGGCTGTGTACCCCGCCGATCACCAGCGCAAACATCGGTTGCGCCGGCCGTCGCCCGGGAAACGGATGGTACGGTGCGGCGCGCCTTGACCGTGATTCGCGCGCCTCGCTTCGGCGTGAGGATGACGTGCTTGAGCTTCGTCTTCTCGCCGGGTTCGGTGGTCGTGCTCAACTCGACGCGGCGCAGAATCTCCCGCAGCACGATGCGCATCTCGACCATCGCGAAACCCGCACCGAGACAGCGCCTGTTGCCCCCGCCGAACGGCAGCCACGTCGACGGGCTCAGCGTCGCGCCCACCATCCGATCGGGATCGAAATGCTCCGGCTGCGGGTACACCTCGTCGTCGGCGTGCACGGCGATGATGCTGGGAACGACCATCACCCCGGCAGGCAACTGATAGCCCGCCACTTCGGTCGGCTCCTTCAACACGCGGCCAACGTCGGGCACAACCGGACGGATCCGCAGGATCTCCTTACAGATCGCGTCGAGGTACTCGTCGCCCGCCGGATCGTTGGCGTCGACCGCGGCGACCGCCTTGGCCAGCACCTCGGGGTGGCGCGTCAACCGCTCCAACGCCCAGGACAGTCCTGTTGCAGTGGTGTCGTGCCCGGCCACCAGCAGCGTGATCAACTGATCGCGCAACTCTTTGTCGGTCATCCCGTGGCCGTCGCCGTGCGCCTGCACAAGCATCGCGAGCGCGTCGGTGCGCTGCGCCAGGTTCGGATCGGCACGACGTTCGGCGATCTCGGCGTACAACAGGCGGTCGGACTCATCCATGTGCCGCCGCAACTTTCGCCACGGCCACCGTCTGATCAGTTTCGGGTTCGCGATCGCCAACGACGACAACGGACTGACGTTGAGCAGCTTCGGCATCACCTCGCGAAGCGCCGCCAACCGAGTCGGGTCGCTGGCACCGATGACCGTTCGCAGAATCACCTCCAGGGTGATCTGCGACATCATCGGCGCAACCGGGAACGGCTGACCCACCGGCCAGCCGGCGATGTTCTGTGCAGCGATCTCGGCCATCAGCGCTTCCTGTCGCGCGACGGCGTCACGATGGAAGGGCGCCATCATCACGCGGCGACGGTCGCGGTGCACGTCGCCGTCGATCACCAAGACCGAGCTGTCGCCGAGCAGGCCGCTCAGCATCGAATTCGCCTCGCCCGCGTGAAAGACCTTCGGATCGCCGGCGAACACCGTCTTGATGTCGGCCGGATCGGCCAGATACACCATGGTCCCCATCAGCGAGTTGCGCAGCGTGAACACCTTGCCGTAGCGGCGCTTGCACGCCGCGACGAATTGCGGCCACGCGGCGCCCATCACCAGGAGCTGGACGGGAGAGGGAAGCTTCGGCCCGGGAGGCAGACCAACCGGCGTTGTTGGACTCATGCCTAATAGGCTACTTCCGGTGCGCGCTCCTGTGAACCCTTCGAGCAGCATTGACTTCCCTGCCTCCGCGGTCTCTGAATCACGAGATCAAGTTGACGTCGCGGCCAGCGCCGGTTCACGTCGCATGCGTCGGAGATGCCAGCCTCGGAGCGAATCTGTCGCTGGAGTACTACCCGATGAAGTCACTTGCGCGACTACGTCGCGCATAGGTTGGCAACGGACTATCTAGCGCATCCCGCGACGGATGTGGCGGATGTGATTTGGGCAGATGCAGGAGGCAGATGCAGGAGTCTGCCCACCTACTCTCCCGACGGCTCTCCCGACGGCAACTCCCGCGGCGCGTCAGATCCTGGCATTTCATGCGGTCCGTCCCACGCGGTCAGCTCTGTGCGCTGCACACTCCCGGACAAGGACGAGCGTTCCGTCTCGGCCTCGATGGGACCGCGCCGCTCGGAAGCAATCGACGCGGCGGCGCGCCGCTCAACAGGCTCGTCACCCTCCTCGGTCTGGACGGTCACCTTGTGCGTGCGCTTCAGCGAGAAGTGGATCTCCTCTTCCTCTTCGAAGACCTGGCGCACGCCGCGCAGCGGCTTGGTGGCGGTCTCCACCGCGCTCGCGACGATCGGCGGCACGAACGGCCGAATCCACCGTGCCGTCGCCTGGGCGACATCCGGAATCAGCGACCCGCCTTCGCGACGAGGCTCGACGTCCGCCGACGCCAACCGCGCGGGCAGCTTGTCTTTCGCCGCGGGTAGCTCGGCAGCGCTCCGATACCCGTTCCGCCTGCACCTGCACCGGAGCGTCGATGGCTTCGGCGACGCGACGGCGCTGCTGTTCACGGTCGATCTCGTTCTGCGCCGCAACCGCCATCCGCGCACTTTCCAGCTGCTGCTCGGCCCACATGGTTTCGACGGCCGCGCGCACCTCGGCTCGCTTGACCGCGATCGCCGTCTCGGCCTCCAGCTCCGCGCGCTCCCGCTCGGCGCGGGCGGCCGCACCTCGATCGTGTGTCGTCTCCCCGCGCCACAGCTTGAGGATCAGCGGCAGCAGATACAGCAGCACGAAGAACGCGACCGTCAGCGCCCGCAGGACCACCGCGCCGGCATTGCCCAGCGTGTAATCGTTCATCGCCGCCCAGCGCGCGCCCAGCCCGCCGTCGACGTTCACGGCCGCAGACTCGCGGGCCTGCGCCAGCGCCCGCTCACCGGCCGCGATCTGCGCGTCCAGCGCCGGCGCCTGTCGGTCACGCTCGGCCACCGCCGCGCCGAGCTGCCGCTGCGTGTCGCCGAGAAACTCGTTCGCCGTGCGGTTCTCGGGCCCGGGGCCGGGCACGCCGGTGATGTGGGTCTGCGGGCATGTCGGCGACGGATGGAACTCGCAACGCGCCACCACCAACGCCTCGTCGCGCAGTTTCAGCGCACGCGTCACCCCGGCCTCGAGCCCTGCGCGCGCATCGCGTGTGGCCTGCAGGTCCGCCGTCGCCTGCACGACGGCGGGCGCAGCGTCGACTCGTCCCGCGGCCTGCTCCGCCAACCGACGGTCCACCACGCCGGAGAACAAGACCACGGCCGCCAGCTCGCCGACGACAAGGCCGACGGCGACCCCGACGACGGCCCGCCCCGCGACACCGCGCCAGCGCGCCGGGCCGCTGGAGATCGCGCGGCTCACCGCCCCCGCGAGCAGACCGAACACCGAGGTCAGCGCGACAACCGCCGCAATCGGCCACTGCGTGGACCCCGCGACGGCCAACGCCCCCACCAGCCACGCCAGCACCGCCCCGAGCAGCACCACCGCTCCGGCGATCGCGTGGGTGGACCGCTCGTGGCGCTCGCCGAGCTCGCGCGACTCCCCGCCCCCGAGCCACACGAAGAATGCTTCAATTCTATTGGCGGACATGTGAACTCCCAATACCTCATAACTCTGCGGCGTGACGCGACGACGGACCACACACGCCCACCGATGGAAGTTGGTGTGTAGTGGTCGAGCGGATCAGATGAAACCCCCGCGGATCGCGCCTCACGCCGGCTGCGAATACCTGGATTCTCTCACAGGGCACATCGTGGTGCCGAACGGCGACAGCGGCACGCATAACTGGAGTTAGTGTGTCGGCGAGTCGCTCACCGGCGCGGCGTATCCGAAAGATCCTTGACATATGCGAGTTGACGGGCGGGACATCACTGTCTCCGGCAGCCTGCTGCAACCGCTGACCCGACGCACCAATGACATCTTCCGCGTCGTGCTGGCCGCGCTGTTCCTCGCGGTCGTGATCGCCAGCTCGCTGATCACCCGCAGCCGATGGGATGCCCTCGAGCGGTCCGCCTCCGAGTTCCTCGCCGTGTTGACGCCGACCCAGGCCAACCTCGTGTACCTGGTCTATGGCGTCGCAATCCTGGCATTGCCGTTCGTGATCCTGGTCAGCCTGATCGTCTCCCGGCGATGGAAGCTGCTCGGCGCCTATGCGGCCGCCGCGGCCATCGCCGGGGCGGCGCTGTCGTTCACCGGGTCGGGTCTCGCCGCGCCGCGGTGGCATTTCGACCTGTCGGACCGCTTCGACACGCTCGCCTCACAGTTCGTCGACGACCCGCGCTGGATCGCCATGCTCGCCGCGGTGCTCACGGTGTCGGGGCCGTGGCTGCCCGCCCGGTGGCGGCGATGGTGGTGGGCGCTGCTGCTGGGATTCGTGCCGATCCATCTCGTCATCAGCGCGGTGGTGCCTGCGCGCTCGCTGCTGGGCCTGGCCGTCGGCTGGTTCGTCGGCGCGCTGGTGGTGCTCGTCGTGGGAACACCCGGGCTGGAGGTCCCGCTCGACGACGCCGTGCGCGCGATGGCCCGGCGTGGGTGCGTCGTGACGGAGTTGAATGTCGTGCGGCCCGCCGGCGCCGGCCCGTTGATCCTCGACGCCAGGTGCGAAGCGCAGCAGTCGTCGGCGGTGATCGAGTTGTACGGACCGCACCAACGCGGCGGCGGCGCGCTGCGGCAGCTCTGGAGCAAGCTGCGGCTGCGTGACCGCGAGACCGCCCCGCTGCACACCTCGATGCGCCGGCTCGTCGAGCATCGCGGGTTGATTGCCATCGCGATCGGCGAGCTCGGCCTCGCCAACACGTCGACGATCAGCGTGGCCGTGCTCGAACGCGGCTGGACGCTGTATGCGCACACCCCCGCCCGCGGGGTCGCGATCAGCGAGTGCGTCGAGACCATCCCCGTTGTGCGCGTCTGGGAATCGCTGTGCGACCTGCACGCCTGCCAGATCTCGCACGGCGACCTGCGCGGCAGCGAGATCACCGTCGTCGACGACACCGTGTTGTTCGGCGGGTTCAACTACGCCGAGTACGGCGCCACCGACGCCCAGCTTCGATCCGACATCGCCCAGCTGCTGGTGACGACGACGCATCTCTACGACGCCCAGTCCGCGGTGAGCGCCGCGATCAGCGCCTTCGGCAAGGACGCCGTGCTGACCGCGTCGCGCAGGCTCACCAAGGCCGCGGTGCCGCTGTCGATCCGTCATTCCGTCGACGACGCCGGCGCCGTCATCGCCGCCGCTCGCGACGAGGTGAAGAGCCAGACCCGGGTCGACGAGATTCGCACCGAGACCGTCACCCGCTTCACCCGCAGCCAGCTGATCCAGTTGGTGCTCTTGATCGCGCTGGTTTACGTCGCCTATCCGTTCATCAGCTCCGTGCCCACGTTCCTCACCGAACTGCGCAACGCGAACTGGTGGTGGGCGCTGCTGGGATTGGCGGCCTCGACGCTGACCTACCTCGGCGCAGCGGCGGCCCTGTGGGCCTGCGCCGACGGAATGGTCAAGCTGTGGGGACTGATCGTCATGCAGGTCGCCAACAAGTTCGCGGCGACCACCACCCCGGCGGGTGTCGGCGGGCTGGCGCTGTCGGCGCGCTATCTGCAGAAGGGCGGCGTCAGCCCGATGCGCGCCACGACCGCGGTCGCGCTGCAGCAGTCGGTCCAGGTGATCACCCACGTCGCGCTGCTGATCGCGTTCAGTACCGCGGCAGGCGTGTCGGCCAACCTGGCGCGCTTCGTTCCCAGGGTGACGGTGCTCTACCTGGTGGCCGGCCTACTGCTCGGCCTGATCGGGACCTTCCTCCTGGTGCCGCGACTGCGGCGCTGGCTGGCGACGGCGGTGCGGCCGCGGCTGCAAGAGGTCATCGGCCACCTCATCGAACTGGCGCGCGAGCCCAGACGATTGTTCGTGATCGTTCTCGGTTGTGCGGCAACGACTCTCGGCAACGCGTTCGCGTTGTGGGCGGCGATCGAAGCGTTCGACGGCAACACCTCGTTCATCACTGTCACGGTGGTGACGATGGTCGGCGGCACGCTGGCGTCGGCGGCTCCTACACCGGGCGGGGTCGGCGCGGTCGAGGCGGCACTGATCGGTGGCCTGGCGGCGTTCGGCATGCCCGCCGCGATCGCGGTGCCCGCTGTGCTGCTGTACCGGGTGCTCACGACGTGGCTGCCGGTGTTCGCCGGCTGGCAGGTCATGCGCTGGATGACGAAGAACCAGCAGATCTAACCGCTGTCCTCGACGAGCCGCTACCCGACGATGTCGACCAGGCGCTCCAGCGTCGCAAGCTGACTGGAGTACTCGCCCTCCAGCTTTGCGAGCAGCGTCGTGATCCCGGCACTCGCGATACCTGCGCACCCGGTCAGCGATATCGTTCGGTGTGCCAACGAGATTCGTGAGCCTGCCGAGGTCGAGCGGTACAGTTCGCCTGGCCTCGTCACGTTTCCCGGCCTGCCACAGCGCGGCAACCTCGTTGACCGCATCGCCGTAGCCCAGCCTGGTGAACGCGTCGTTGTAGAAGTTCCTGCCGCCCACGCCCATCGCACCGATGGTGAAGGCGTAGCCGGCGGCGTGCCGTCGCACGGCCTCCTCGGCGGCGGCATCGGTCGTCGTGGATCTCCACGGCGACCGGCGCCACCAGATCGAGATCGGCCAATGTGCGGCCGGCACGCGCTGCGCCGTTGCGCAATGGATCGAGGAAGACCTCAGCGGCTTCGGGGATGAACGCATTGCCCAGCCAGCCGTCGGCCAACTCTCCGGTGAGCTCGAGATTCCGCGGGCCCATCGCCGCGACGTAGACGGGGACGTGCTGCGGCCGCACCATCGGTTGCAGCGCCGCGCCGCTGCTGTCAGGAAGCGGAAGCGGGTACACCTCGCCGTCATGCTGGAGGCGCTCCCCGCGGCTGACGATCCGCACGATCTCGATGGTTTCCCGCGTCATCTGAACCGGCTTACGGAAACGGACACCGTGCCAGCCCTCCATGACACGGGGCCCCGAGGTCCCGACGCCCAACAGGAATCGACCGCCCGACAGCTCCTGCAGGCTCAGCGCAGAGGTCGCCAGCAGCGCCGGACTGCGCGAACCCAGCTGCACCACAAACGTTCCGAGCCGCAGCGACGACGTCGTGGCCGCGAGATACGCCAGCCCGGTCAACGCGTCGTAGCCCCACACCTCCGGGGTCCAGACCGAATCCACACCGATCCGTTCCAAGCCCGCGGCGAACTCCGCTGCACCCGGCATGCGCGGTTCAATCAAGGTGCCAACCTTCATCGACTGCCTCACTTTCCTGGCATGCTGCAATCGTGCGCTATCGCGATCAGCCCACAGTAGAAGTCACGCAGCGGATGCGTTGCGACGTTGACACCGCATGGCGGTACGTCACTGACATCAACCTGCCCGCGCGGTGCTCGAACGAGCTTCAATCCGTGGAGTGGCTCGACGAGTCCGACGGCGTCGAGGTCGGCGCGCGATTCCGCGGCCGCAGCCGGCACGACGCGTTCGGCGACTGGGAGACGGTGTGCGAGGTGATCGAGGTGGACGAGAAACGTCGATGGGTGTGGAACGTGCTCGGTCCAGACGGTGTCGGCGCGACATGGGGCTTCGAAGTGGAGCCCGCCAGCGACGGCGTGCTGATTCGACAGTGGGGCCGGATGGGTCCGGGCCCGTCGGGGCTGACCGTCGGGATTGCCGCACAACCGGACAAGGAGGCCAGGATCGTCGCGCGCCGGCTGTCCGAATGGCAGCAGAACATGCAGTGCCAATCTGGACTGGATCCGGGCGCAGGTCGAGGCCGGCAACTAGCTGACCGCGATGTGCTGCCACCCAGGCTTCTGTCGAGTGTCGGCTTGAGACACGCAGAACGCGCAAATGCGTGCGGGTAACCACGTTCGACGCCACGGTGGATGGGGTGCTGCGGCCATACTGAAGGACGTGCCTGAACTCAACGTCCTCGGCGAACCACTGCAGCCGTGCGGCACCGATCCGCTCACCGGGTTCTACCGCGACGGCTGCTGTTCGAGCGGACCCGAGGACATCGGGCTGCACACGATCTGCGCGGTGGTCACCGCCGAGTTCCTCGAGCACCAGCGCTCGATCGGCAATGATCTGTCGACACCGATGCCCCAATACCGGTTTCCCGGCCTCGTGCCCGGCGACCGCTGGTGCGTCACCGCCGCCAACTGGCTGCGGGCTTATCACGACGGCTGCGCGGCGCCGGTCGTGCTGGCCAGCACCCACGAGCGCACGGTGGACGTGGTCCCGCTCGACGCGCTTCGCGAGCACGCCGTCGACGTTCCCGTGACCACCTCGGCGATCTTTAACGCAATACCCGTCGGCCGGACACCAGATCGGCCTACCGTTGGCGCCATGTCAGATCAGTCGCACGCGGTCGAGCCCGGGCATCCGCCGGCCGCTCTGCTCCGTGCCGTCAATCCGATGCTGAGGTTTCTGCTGCGCACTCCCCTCGCGGGGTCCACGCGCAATCAGCTGATGGTGTTGAGCTTCACGGGACGCAAGTCCGGGCGCCAGTTCTCAACCCCGGTGAGCGCACACAGATTGACGGTAATCTGTATGCGCTGGCGGGCGCGCCATGGAAGAACAACTTTCGCGGCGGCGCCAACGCCGAGGTCTACATGCGGGAAGACGATGCAGATGCGCGGCGAGATCGTCACCGACGCAGCGGTTGTCCCCGGTCTCTTTCACCGCTGCGCCGAGTACTACGGCCCCAGAAGTGCCCAGCGCATGATGGGCTTGAGTTTCGCGACGACCGGGTTCCGACCGTCGAGGAATTCGCCGACGCCATCGAACGCGAGAAACTCGTCGCGATCCGGTTCACCCCCGCCTGATTGGGTCGTGGCCGTCGCATGGGGCCCGGCTATGGTGCTCATGTGCACCGCAAGCGCGTGGTCGTCGCGGGACTCGGCGACAGCGGCGTCCTGACCGCGATCCGGCTGGCCCGGCACTTCGACGTCGTCGGGATCTCGGCCAAGCCCGGTCTGGTCAGCGGCCAGGAACTGGGCTGGCGGCTGAGCCGTCCGCAGCACTGGGCGAGCGCGAACTGGATTCCGTTCGACCGCTTCCGCGCGCTCGACAAGCGTGCGCACGGTCCACGGCACCCTGACGGGCGTCGACCTCGCGGCTCGCAAGGTGTTCGTCGACAGCGGCACGGACGGTTCGACGTCGGCCGAGGACTACGACGCGCTGGTGATCTCGACCGGTGTGACGAACGGCTTCTGGCGCCGGCCGACCCTGCAGTCCGCCGACGACATCGACGCCGACCTCCGCGCGCCCCACGACCGGTTGGCTTCGGCCGCGTTCGGTGATCGTGGTCGGTGGCGGCGCCGCGGCCGTCAGCAGTGCGGCGAACATCGCGATCACGTGGCCGGACAAGCAGGTCGACCTGTACTTCCCCGGCGAGCGCGCCGTGGCCGGGCATCACCCTCGCGTGTGGGAACGCATCAAGCGCAGGCTCGAAGGCGCCGGCGTGACGCTGCACCCGGGGCACCGCGCCGAGATCCCCGACGGGTTCGGGTGCGACGAAATCACCGACGATCCCGTTCGCTGGACTACCGGACAGCCCGAAGCGCACGCCGATGCCGTGCTCTGGACCATCGGACGCGTGCGGCCCAACACCGACTGGCTGCCCGCCGAGTTGCTCGACGAGCACGGCTTCGTGCGGGTCGAACCGGATCTGCGTGTTCCGGGACATCGCGGCGTGTTCGCCGTCGGCGACGTCGCCGCGACCGATCCGCTTCGCACGTCGGCGCGCAACAGGGCCGACGGGCTGCTCGCGCACAACATCCGCGCCGACTTCGACGGCAAGCCGATGAAGACCTACCGGCCACCGAAACGGCGGTGGGGATCGGTAATCGGCATCCAGAAGGACGGACTCGAGGTGTTCGCACCCAACGGCCGCGCATTCCGTTTCCCCGCATGGTCTTTCGACACCGTGTTGATGCCGGTGATTGTCCGGTGGGGCATGTACCACGGCGTGCGGGACAACTCGCGACCGGCTAGACCAACAGCGTCTGCAGTAGGAACTCGTAGACCAACGCGTTCTCGAACGCGGCCTGTTCATTGTCGGCGACGCCGGCGTGCCCGCCCTCGGTGTTCTCGTAGTACAAGACCGGGTGGCCTGCCTCTTCCAGGGCTGCCGCCATCTTGCGGGCATGGCCAGGATGCACGCGGTCGTCGTTGGTCGCAGTGGTGATCAGCACAGGCGGATAGCGCCGGTCGGCCGAGATGTTGTGATACGGCGAGTATTTCTTGATGAACTCCCAGTCGGATGGATCGTCCGGGTTGCCGAACTCGGCGACCCAGGACGCGCCGGCCAGCAGCAGATGGTAGCGGCGCATGTCCAGAAGCGGGCTGGCGCAGACGAGCGCTCCGAAAAGCTCCGGGATACTGCGTGAGCATGATGCCCATCAACAGTCCGCCCGCACTGCCGCCGGTCGCACCCAGTTGCGCCGCCGTGGTGACGCCGGTGTCCACCAGATCCTTTGCCACCGAGGCGAAGTCCTCGGCGACCTTATGCCTGTTCTCGCGCACGGCCTGGTCGTGCCAAGCGGGACCGTATTCGCCTCCACCGCGGGTGTTGGCCAGTGCATAGCAGCCGCCCCGCGCGATCCACTGCCGCCCCGCGACGCCCAGATAGCCCGGCAGTTGCGCCACCCGGAACGCACCGTAGCCGCTCAACAGCGTCGGTCCGGGACCGGAATCACGATGTCGGACGGTGAAATACGGGATCTCGGTGCCGTCCGCCGATGTCGCGAACTGCTGAGAGACGACGAGGTCGTCGGCGTCGAAGAAGGCCGGCGACGACTTGATCTCGCTCACCGATCCCGCCGACGAGCCGTGCAACAGGCGTGGAGGCTTGTCGAAACCGCTGGCGTGCAAGAAGATCTCGTCACTGTAGGTATCAAAGGCCGCCAGCGTGGTGTTGGTGTTCTCCGGCAGCCCAGCCAGTGGCTCGAACTCCCACAGACCCGGTGTCACAACCTCGACGACCGTCGCGACGTCGCGCAGTTTCACGCTGATGAAGCGGTCACCGGCGAACGCGCCGGCTGCGAAGAAGTCGTCCCCACCGGGTTCGAACACCACCCGCGGTTCCGCAGTACCTGCCAGGAGCTGTTCGTAATCCGCGATGAGTACTGAACCGGGCGCGTAGGTGCGCCTCACCCCGGGTCCATTCCGACAGCAACAGGATCATCATCCATTGGCGGTGCGCCGCGAACTTGGCATCCGTAGGGATGTCGATGCGCAGAAGCTCACCGCCGCGCAGCTCGAAAGCCTCCTGGTTGTAGAAGTCGGTCGACCGGTAGATGAAGGTGCGCTCGAAACCCGGCTCGCGTGCGCACGCCACAACTACGGAGACGTCGCTCTCCGCGCCGGCGAAGATGGTTTCGGCCGCGTCGAGCGGAGTGCCGCGCCGCCACCGCTTGATGATCCGCGGGTAGCCGGATTCCGTCATCGAGCCCTCGCCGTAGTCCGTCGCCAGCAGGACGCTGTCCTCGGTTTCCCAGTCGATGTCGCTCTTGGCCTCCGGGACGGTGAACCCGTCGGGGATGAATTCCCTTGTCGCCATGTCGAACTCCCGGATCTCGGTGGCGTCCCCACCACCGCGGGAGAGGGCCACCAGCGCGCGGGTGCGCTCGGGTTCGATGACGGCGGCGCCGCCCCACTGCCAGTTGTCGTCCTCGGCGGCCGACAGCGCGTCGACGTCGATGATCACGTCCCAGTCCGGCGAGTCCTTGCGGTATTCGTCGAGGGTCGTGCGCCGCCACACGCCCCGCGGATTGCGCGCGTCGCGCCAGAAGTTGTAGAGGTAATCGCCGGTGCGGGCCACCATCGGGATCCGGGTGTCGGCGTTGAACACCTCGAGGGCATCGGCCCGCAACACCTCGAACCGTTCACCCACCAGCCGCTGCACCGTCGGCTCGTTGTGCTTGTTCACCCAGTCCAGTGCATCGGTGCCCTGGATGTCCTCGAGCCACAGGTACGGGTCATCGGCCATCCTCGCGTCCCCCTCTTACACCGGCTCGACACCGATACTGGCGCACGCAACGGGAAAATGCGCGGTAATGGTTGACGGATCCCAAGACTTCGCCAAGGCGTCCGGTGCAGCATTCCCGTGACCGAAGGGAACACCCATGAGCCGGCTCTCGCGCCAGGGCTTTCTCCGTGGTGCCGTCGCGGTCGCCGGCGGAGCACTGCTGGGCGGATGCCGGTCGAGCACCCCGACTCCGCCGGCGGCCCCGCCCTCGGCACCGTCGACGGCGCCACGTGACTGGCAGTTCCTTGCCGACGAGATCGGGGGCCGCGTCATCCTGCCGGGCGACGGCGAGTTCGACACGACGAAGGCGCTATTCAACTCGCGGTTCGACGGCGCGAAACCCGCTGCCGTTGTGACGACCACCTCGACCGCCGACGTTCAGCATGCGGTGACGTTCGCAGCGAAGAACGGCATCAAGGTCGCCGCCCGCGCCGGCGGGCACTCCTACATCGGCGATTCGGCCGCCGCCGACACGATGGTCATCGATCTACGACACCTGCGCGGCGACGCGATGTACGACAGCAGTTCGCAGCAGGCAACGATTTCCACTGCCGCAGATCTGAATTCGGTGCAGCGGACGCTCGACGCTTACGGGCGGTCCATCCCGACCGGCAGCTGCCCGACCGTCGGCGTCGCCGGGTTGACGTTGGGTGGCGGGCTGGGCGCCGACGCCCGCGGCTGGGGACTGACGTGTGATGCGCTCGTGTCCGCGACGGTGGTGCTGCCCAGCGGTGAGGTTGTCGTCGCCTCTGCGGACGAGCACGACGACCTGTACTGGGGTCTTCGAGGCGGCGGTGGCGGACACTTCGGCATTGTCACATCGTTCACGTTTCGCACGTTTCCGACCGTCGACCGTGATGTCGTCACACTGACATTCCCTGAAAGTGCTGCCGCACAGGCAATTTCCGGCTGGAAACAGTGGATCGACGCCGCGGACCACGCGAACTGGGGCATGGTCAACCTCACCGCGTCGGATGGTGGGCTGCGTTGCAGCATCGTCGTCGCCACCCCCGCCGGCGACGGACAGGACGCGGCCCGAGAGCTCACTTCTGCGGTCGGCACGCCGCCCGTCGACAAGACCTTGCGGACGTTGAATCACATGGACTTCGTCGACTACTTCTCGGGTGGTGAGGATGCGACCAGTCCGCGTGCCGTCGTCGCAGGATCGGACATTGTCGACGAGATGTCCTCGGCTGCAGCAGAATCAATCGTCGCTGCGATGTCCGCGCGATCACCGGAACTGGGCTCGGCGTCCGTCGTCGCCGAATCGCTCAGCGGAGCGGTGCGGGACATCGATCCAGGCGCCACCGCGTTTCCGTGGCGCCGCCAGGCGGCGTGTCTGCAGTGGTACACCGAACCGGCACCGGAGCACGTCGGCGCCGCCAATGACTGGCTGACGAATGCGCACCACGCGGTGGGGGACCATTCGGTCGGCGGCTACGTCAACTACGTCGAGTCCGGCGTCGCGGCAGAACGCTATTTCGGCGACAACCTGGCTCGGCTTGCGAAGGTGCGGCAGAAATACGACCCGGACTCGTTGATGTACTCGAGTGTGCGCTACTGAGAAGCGCGCTCAGGGACAGGATTCCCGCTCGATTGTCGGCGCTCCGGTCAGGCGCGTGCGAATGCCGGTGACGACCAAGACGTCGCCGCGGTGACACACGATGGCGAAGGCCTGGCGGTAGAGCCGCGGCTCGGGCGGAAAGGGCACGTTGAGTCGTTCCCAGGTGTCGAAGGCCGCGTTCGTGCACTGCCGCCCCGACGGCGCACAGATGGTCGCCCTCGCGGTATTGCTCGAATACAGGTTGTGGCTGGGATAGGCGTCCACGGCACCGATATAGAAGAGGGCCGGAAAGGCGAGCAGTACGGCGGCAACCGCGATCACCGGCCGGCTCGGGAACGCCGCGCCCTCGGGCTGCGCGAGGAACAACAGCGGCGCCGCGACGGCCACCGCGGCATTCCATGGCCACACCGAGGAGTTCCAGTCGGCGAATGGCGGCGAGAGCGTCACGACAACGCCGATGTGCAGCAGCGGCGCACCGATTCCGGTGACCGTCCACAGCCGCGGCCACAAGGCGGTCACCCCGAGCCCGAGTTCGCACAGCGGCAGCACGACGGCGACCGCGCCCGTCCACCCGGGCCGGCCCAACGAGTCGGCGATGAAGTGCGCGTTGCCGTCGGCCGCCGCCCAGCCCGTGCTCAACACCTTGTGTAGTCCCGCCCACAACCAAAGGCTGCAGAGGTGCCAGCGGGCAATCGACCGCCCGTTCTCCCCGAACGCGGGAGCGATCATCAGGATCGCCACCGATATCACGCCGGGCTGCATTCGCATCTGGTCACCAAGGCAGGCGAGCGCAAGCGCCACAGCGAACACCGGGCCACCCCACCTCGGCCGCACGATGGTGACAATGCACAACACCACCAGCACCCATCCCCACGAGATCGATGACAGCCCGCTGACGACAGGGAGATTGGGCGGGTCCGACCGGTGCGACCACAGATCCCACGTCCAGCGCAGCGTGACCAGCTGCGCGAATGCTGCTGCAGCACAGACAACGTGATATCGCCGCTCGAGTGGCGCCACCGTTCGCACGGTACCGCAGCACCAGAGGTGCTAGACCTTTCAACGTGGCCGACATCGAAGTGTCGTGCGGGTTGCCGCAGCTGCGGGCGTTCGCCGAGGCCGGCACCTGAGTGGGAGCAGATCATGGAAACCGAATTGCGGGAGTGGCTGGATCGGCTGGCGATTCAAGACCTCATTTACCGGTACTCCGACGCCGTGACGCGCGCCGACTGGGTGCAGTGCGCATCGGTGTTCGCGCCGGATGCGGTCTGGGAGGCTCCGACACTCGGGTTGCGGTACGAATCCGCCGGCTCCTTCATCGACGCCATCAAGACGACCGGGTTCGAAGTCCTGATTCAGACTGCCCACTCCCCCGTCGTCACGCTCATGGGCATCGATCGAGCGAAGGCGACAACGACGATCCATGAAATGAACCGATGTGTGACCGCGGTGAGTAGCGAGCTGGCCGCGGCCGGAGAAGTGCTCAACGTCGACATGTACGGCATCTACTACGACGACATCTCCCGAATCGACGGCGAGTGGAAGTTCGTGCGGCGGGTGTTCGTCTCTGTGTATACGGCCCCGGGTGCCATAACCGGAGATGTGGCGACGACACGCTCTGACCTGGCGCGACCTGACTGAAGGCGAAACCGTCGGCTCCGAATCATCCGTCCGCCTGCATCGGTTTTGAATCGCTTGCGATAAGGTATACAGGTATTGGGTTCAGCTTCGAGCCTTGGCAATCCACCTGATCAAAGGGGTCGTCATGGCTGCTTATAGAAAGCCGAGCTCTCGAGTCGACGAAGTCGCCGGCAGGATGGGCGTGGTTCGTCGCGAGCCGTCATGAGCTCGGTACCTGACAATTCGCACGACTACACCGAGGTGGCCGACATGTTCCGTCGGCTGGACGCTCTACAGGCGGGGTCGGCGGCCTATCGCCGCCAGCGTGAGGTGATCATCGAAAAGTGCCTTCCGCTGGCCGAACACATCGCGCGCCGCTTCCGCAACCGTGGCGAGCCATTCGAGGATCTCGTGCAAGTTGCCCGCATCGGGTTGGTCAACGCCGTCAATCGTTTTGACATCCACAACAATTCGGACTTTCTGGCGTATGCGGTACCGACGATCACCGGCGAGGTGCGCCGTCACTTTCGCGATCACGGGTGGGCGGTCAAGGTTCCCCGACGTCTGAAAGATCTTCAACCTCCAGCTCAACAAGGCTCGAGAAGCGCTCTCCCACCGCTCGGGCCGTGCCGCCGACTCCGACAGAGATCGCCGAGTACCTCGGAATCGACCGCGACGAGGTGGTGGAGGCGATCGTGGCCTCCAGTGG
The DNA here is from genome assembly GCA_963793055.1 of uncultured Actinomycetota bacterium. Classification (GTDB taxonomy): domain Bacteria; phylum Actinomycetota; class Actinomycetes; order Mycobacteriales; family Mycobacteriaceae; genus Mycobacterium. The sequence continues at coordinate 71,278 of CAWBYS010000012.1, forward strand.
CTACTCGACGCTGTCCACCGATACGTCGAGCGGCGCTGACGACGACTACAAGTCGATCGCCAACACGCTCGGCGCCGATGATCGGAATCTGGACAAGATCCTCGACGTCGAAACGGTGCGCCCCCTGCTGGCCGCCCTACCCGAACGCGAGCAGGTCGTACTGCGGCTTCGATTCTTCGAGGAGATGACCCAGACGCAGGTCGCCGAAGTGGTCGGCGTATCGCAGATGCATGTGTCGCGGCTGTTGGCCAAATCGCTGGCCACTTTGCGTCGGCAGATTGACGCGGCGCCGGTGGGCATGCGACCCGCTGTATAAGTCGCGAAACAGCGGTATCGCGGACATTCGGCCTGCGAGACAACCCGGCTGAAGGCCGTCAACATTCGTTGACGGCGCTGTGCAGAAATACCCGTGCTGGTTGACAGTTGCCCAATCCTGCCCGGCCGCCGGCGCTACGAGATCGAACGGCGCGTGAGGACTTTCGCGAGCGCCTGGGCGTCTCGACCTTGCCTGGCGGATAGGAAACTCTTACCGTCGCACAGGCGAATTCTGGCTCCACCGCGATTACCGAACCCGCCGTCGGCGACGAACCATTGACGTCATGACCGCACACGGACGGGTCGAATTCGCAGCCTGGGAGATGGGATTCGCCGATGTCTGAGGCGCGTCACGCCACCGAGAACGACGCTGTCGACTGGCTCTCACTGGCCGACGAGCTGTTTCCTGCAGACGCACTGCGGACCCCGTCAGCGATCACTCCCCTGGCAGCGGTCAGAAGCTGAGTGACGCGATCGTTGGCGCCGCGTCAGGGTTCACTTCTGCTGCTGTGGTTTTCGACCTCGCGGTCGTCAGCGGGTCCTGCGATGCCGGTGCCTGCGCACCGGCCCGGACGGCTTCGAGCTGCGCGGCGAACGCGACACCGAGAAACAACGCGACCGAGGACAGGTTCGCCCACAGAAGCAGCGCGAAGATTCCTGTCAGCGGGCCGTAGGTGGTGCCGAAAGATGCGCTCTTGACTACGTATAGCGCCAGCAGTCCGGTCAGCAGAAGCCACAGCGCCAGCGAAACGGCGGACCCGACCGCGAGCCATGAGTAACCCGGTTGGCGCCGGCGCGGCGCCCGCTCGAGGACGACAGTGAAGGAAGCCCAGGCCAACATGATCCCTGCCGGCCAGCTGCCGATCGTCCATGCGTTCTCGATCGCCTTGCTCCAGTGGTAGGCCGTGGCCAACGACTCACCCAGGGCATCGCCGGCGACGATTACGACAAATCCGAGCTGCAAAGACAACCCGGCGGTCAGAGCCATCAGCAGGGCCCGCCCGTACTTCCGTAGCGCGGGGCGATCGCGTTCGATGCCGTAAATGCGGTTGGCGCCCCGCTCGATCTGACCCATCGCGGTGGTAAGCGCGATGAGTGCGGCGAGCACGCCCAGCCACAACGCGAGCTGGCCAACGGTCGCCCCCTGGTCATGGGTGCGTTGCGCGGCCTGCTCCACCATGTCGCGGTTGTCCTTGCCCGGCAGCACCCCGCCCACTGTCTGAATGATGATCTGACCGACCTTGTCCTGATGCAGCGCGCTTGCCAAGCCGACGACAGCGATGATCAGTGGAATGAACGACAGGCACAACTGGAGCGCGAGGGCGCGTGCGTTGGTGAACCCGTCGGCGTATCTGAAACGGATGAACGAGTTCTTGACCAAGTTCCAACGCCCATACCGTCGCAGCGTTGTGACAGCGTCGTCGGCGGAAAGCTCGTCGCCGGAGATGGTGGTCGTCTCCGGCACGCGTGTCGCGGTGCTCATCAGAAAGCCTCCTCCGTCAGGCGGCCGTCGCCACCGACCGTGGCACGCGGATGACCAGAGCGCCGGGTTCGACTCGCGCGCTTAGACTTTGCCCGCTGTCGATGACCTCGCCGTCCATCTGGCGAGGCACGATCCGGTCCGCCTCGACCAGGATCGTGCGGCCGTGAAACCGTTCGAGATGCGGGTGCTGCGTGCGGTTACGACGAAAGACCCGCCACACCAATCGAACCCAGTCGCGCAGCGACCGCGGCGCGACCACGACCACGTCGAGTAGGCCGTCGTCGGCCGCTGCGTCGGGCAGCAATTCGAGCCCGCCTTGCAGGCGTCCGACGTTGCCGACCAGCACGGTGCGCGCCGGCCGACTCACGGGGGGGTTGTCATCGATCTGCAGCCGCACACGCATCACCGGATCGCGCAGGTGCCGCACGCCACTGACCACATATGCCGGCCAGCCGGCGAGCTGCTTCAGACCTTCCGAGGCGTCGGCCATCGTCGCCGCGTCGAATCCGATGCCCGCCATCACCGAGAACGGCTGGTCGCCCACCCGCCCCAGATCGATGCGGCGACCTTCACCATGGACGGCGACGTCGAGGGCGTCGGCGAGGTCGATCGGCACGCCGAGGTTACGCGCGAGCAGGTTGCCGGTGCCGAGCGGCAGGAGTGCCACCGGCACGTCTGTGCCGGCGAGGGCACCGAGGCAGGCCATGATGGTGCCGTCGCCGCCGCAAATGACCACGAGTTCAACGCCTGCCGCCACCGCGGCCTCCGCCATCCCGGCGCCCGGATCCTCGGGCGTGGTCTCCAGCCACATGGGTGTCGACCAGCCCGCCGAGGTCATGGTCTGCTCCGCGGCCTCCCGCAGGGCCGCAACGTCCGCCGTGGCCGGATTGAAGATGACGGCGGCGCGCTTCATCGGTTCACCAGACGCGTGTCGGCGTCGCCGGCGGCGTCGCGCGAGCCGCCGGCGTCGTGAAGTCGCACATAGCAGAGGACCACGGTCAGCCAGATCGCGCCGAGCAGTGCGCCGCAGAGCACATCGGTCGGGTAGTGCATGCCGCGATACACCCGGCTTCCTGCGATCGTCAGCGGCACCGCTACGCAGACGACGGCCGCGACGACTTTCACCCACTGATTCCTGCTGTGCCAGATGATGATCGCGGCAACCGCGCCGTAGAAGCACACCGCTGCGGCGGTATGGCCAGAGGGGAAGGACGAAGTCGGCGGTGCCGCATCGAGTTTCGGCACATTCGGGCGTGGACGGTCGATGAGGAACGTCGTCGCCATGAAGATGCTCGTCTCCCCGACCACCGCGTAGATGACGAGCAGAGACTCGCGCCACCGACCGAACTTCCACCGGAACACCGCCGCGGCGAGCGCAGTCAGGGCGACGATCGTCGGCGTCTCCGACAGCGACGTGATGAGCTTGCTCTCCGAAACGCCCTGCTGTCCGCGGTACTCCACGAGCCGTCGCGGAATCTCGGCGTCCCACTTCCCGAACGCCGTGGACGGCAGCACCTCCGTCACGAGATATCCCAGGCCCACCATCACCGCCACCAGGCACGCGGCTGGAACGAGAAGCCACGCGATGTCCCGGGCGATGCCGGGGAAACCGTGGGTGCGCACCTACACGGGGTACCCACGCGGCCGTCAATTACTCGCCGCAGAACCGGTCTGCTCAGGGGTTCCGACGTCGGCCGGGCCCTCAACCGACTGCCCGGTTTCGCGCCGCCACGCGACGTAAGCCGAGGTCGTCACGGCCACCCAACAGATGCCGAGCGCGATGCCCGCCAGCACATCGCTGACGAAATGGACGCCGAGCACGACTCGGGCGAGCGCGACGGCGCACACGATCACCGCGGCGGCGGCGACCGCCGCCACCCGGCTGGGTCGAGACAGGAAACGGAGAGTGATCAACAGCAGCAGGCAGCAGCCGATGGATGCCCCTAGCGCGTGACCGGACGGAAACGACAATCCGGGCGCGGCCGAGACCGGATCCGGCAGCACGGGGCGGGCCCGGTGCACGATCTCCTTCAGGGCGACGCCGAGCGCGGCACCGCCGAAGACCGTGACGAGGAGCCACGTCGCGTGGTGCCGTTCGCCACGGATCAGGTACACCACCGCGATCACGGTCAGTAGGACACGAAAGACGTTGGGGTTCAACACCTGACTGACCACCTCGGCGGCCTTCACCAACTCGGGTTGATCGGCGTCGATCCGGTTGAACGTCTCGGCGGCGGCCGTGTCGAGGCCATGAAGTGGACCCCAGCCTGCGCGTACGAGTAAGAGCAGCAGCACGAAGGTGACCGAGGCGACGAGCGTGCCTGCCAGGCCCGCGCCGAGTCGCAACCCGAAGCGCTCGTCGGCGTCGGACAAGTGGCGGTCAATGGCGCGCCGCAGCCCGCTCATGCTTTGGTATTCCCCGGCGGGGGGCTCGATACACCCGTCAGAACGGCCGGTTGAGTGACACGCGGCCTACTGCGTCCAGCGCGTCCGGACCGCGGGGCTGTTCGAAGAGCACCTCGGCGCCGCGACCGTTCACTTCGATTGTGGCGATGGTGTTTCCGAACAATGGTCCGCACGTGTTCGACCAAGACAGACGGGAGCGCGGGGACGCGGTGGCGGCGCGCCCACCATCGGGCGAGGGTGGCCGCGGGCCGCGTCCACGCCAGCGTGAACACCGGCTTGATGAATATCGGCACGTAGTTGTGCACCGGCGAGCACACCAGTTGATGCACTGTCGCACCAGCGGGCTGAGCCTCATCCGTCCACTCGGCGCGTGCGGCATAGCTGTGGTGCACGTCCCCGGACAGCACGCTGACGGTTGACGGTCCGTCAGGATGACGCGCGATGGCGGCGATCATCTCGGCAAGCCGCACAAATGACTTGTAGAACGCCGGCCAGTGCTCGAAATCGGCGGCTCTGCGCGTCTTTTCGGCGAGTCTCCCCCGCAGCCCCGACCGGTCGGCGTTTCGCTCGTTGACCGCCTCCAGATCACCGATGGCGGGCGGCATCAGCCACGGCACCGAGGAGGCCAGCATGAGATGGTCCAATTCGTCGAGTCCGTCGGCGGTCTGGGCCTCCAACCAACTGAACTCCCGCTCGCCGATCATCATGCGTTCGCCGGAATCGAGGATCCGGCCGTTACGCGAGTCGATCATGATGAGCCGGGTACGGCCAAGATCCCACCGATAGCTGAACCTGATGCCCTTGTTGCTGTCCACCTCGTGGTCGGCCCGGTCGGCCAGATCGACGAGAAGCGGCCAGGTATCGCCGTCTGTCGCCAGGAGCTTTTGGTAGTCCTCGTCATCGGCCAGCTCGGCCGGGCTCATATTGCCCAGGTGCTGATACACCCAGTAGGACGCCAGCCCGGCTCGGATTCGGTCACGCCACCACGGCATCTGCTTGACATCGGCTCGCCAGGACGCCGAGGTGTTCCAGTCGTCCCTGATGTCGTGGTCGTCGAAGATCATCGCGGTGGGGATCGTCGACATGAGCCACCGGATCTCCGGGTCCCCCCACGAATGGCGGTAGAGCCGTTCGTATTCCGCGAAGCTCACCACCTCGTCGGGCGGACGCTGGCCGTGCCGAGTCAGACGGGTGCGACGGCCGGCGAGGCGTCGCCTGGCTTCCGGTGTGAGCTCGTCGGCGTAGAGCTGATCGCCGAGCAGGATGAGCGCCTCGGGCCACTGGTCTATCGGCTGGGTGGCCATCCGGGCGGCGTATACGTCGAGCGCATCGAGTCCGAGTTTGGCGTCGACCTTCTGTTCGTCGGTCTTGGGATACCGGCATGAGCCGAATATCGCCTGCAGCCGGTGAGTGGACGCGGGCCCGCGAGTGCGGATGATGCTCGGCGGGAATGGCGAGTCGGCACTCGGCCAGACCCGTTCTCCGTCGACCTTGACGTCGTATTCGGTGACGCTGTCTGGAGTCAGCCCCGTCACCGTCACGAGGGCGTAGTAATTATCCTGCACCGCGAACGTCCGCGCGGAGCAGCCGAGCACCTCCACCGTTGATGCCTTCTCGGTCTGCACCCACACCAGTGCGGTGGTGTCGGAGACATGCCGTAGTGCGGGGCCGAGCAGGAGTGCCACCGGACCACCCTACGGATGAAACGTCACAGAATGGCAGGTGCGGGATTCCAACGTGCGGGAGCGCCGGCACCGCGTGCCAAGCCCGCCGGTTCTGCAGAGTGCTGGCGGGGCCGCGTCAGAGGAACCGCAACGTGCTCGCCCGGGCGTCGGCACAGACCACCAGGCCGGCACCTCGGCAACCACATGACCTGAGAAAGATAAGGCTGCCGAAGGGGTATCGCTTGACTGGCTGATAAACGATGCTGAGTCTTAGAAGAATTGAAGTGATCATGTCTCCTATTGACGAACGTGTCGCATTTATCCGAATGTTCACCGTGCCGGGTCGACCGGTGGCAGTCCTGTCGGTGCTCGAGTACGCCACCGTCGCCGCAGACTGGGAGCGGCTGAGGCTGCGGGTGCGCCGCAATACAGAACCGGTTCAAGCCGACGACGAGCGGTTTTCGGCGATGACCGTGACTCTGCGCAGGTTATCGGTTGAACTTGGGCTGACGACGTGCACTGCCGAGACAGCGGGCATCGACGGCGTCGCAGGGGTCACGGGCCGACACGGGATGCTCCCCAATGATCCGAGCTACCTGTATTCAAATACATGGGTCCAATCCACTACGAATTGGTGCGGCTGACGCTGCGACAAACAAGGCTCGTGACCTTTGACTCTTCCGCCACCGGCTAGCAGATCCGTACGGTCGACGTCGCGACGGATGAATTAGGTTGCAGCTGCTGCCGTCGTCAGGCGACGAACTGGATGCAACTTCGGTGTTAAGCAGAAGCACCGGTCCTGCGTCGCCGACACCCCTCTTGTGACTCCTTGAATCAATGGTTTCGGATTCGTCACCATGCCGGAGATTGCCAACGACATCGACGAACTGGCGGACGCGATAGAGCCGGCGCTGAAGGAACTCGAGGAAGCCGCCGGATTGCACTCGGCGTGTTGAGAGTCCGCTTGCGGCATGACGATCGGCGTAGTGTCGGATCAGCGTCGCGGATCGCGATCGGCTGACGTGACCAGGGAGTGAAGCGATGACCGTCTTCATGACCGGATTTCCGGGCTTCCTCGGCAGCGCTCTGCTGCCGGGAATACTGCGGCGCACAGATGGCGCGGCGATGTGCCTGGTGCAGCCCAAGTTCGCCGCGAAGGCAAAGCGTCGCGTGGCCGAACTCGGTGCCGCCGATCCGTCGTTGCAGGAGCGGATTCGCCTCGTCGAGGGCGACATCACGCAGCGCGGCCTGGGCCTCGGCGCCGACGCTCTCGACGGAGTCACCGAGGCGTGGCACCTGGCGGCGGCGTATGACCTGGCGGTGGCCCGTGAGGTGGCGCTCCGAGTCGACGTCGACGGCACACGCAACGTTCTCGACGCACTTGAAGGGCGCTCGACATTGACGCGCCTGCACTACTTCAGCACCTGCTATGTCAGTGGGCGCTATGCCGGTCCGTTCGGCGAGGACGACCTCGAAGTCGGTGCCCCGTTCAACAATTTCTATGAGGAGACCAAGCACCTCGCGGAGGCGTCCGTGCGCCGGCAGATGGCCGCCGGGATGCCGGCCACCATCTACCGTCCCTCCATCGTCGTCGGCGACAGCCGCACCGGTGAGACGCAGAAGTTCGACGGGCCGTACTTCGTCATGCAGTGGCTGCTGCGCCAGCCGCGGCACGCCGTCCTGCCGGTGGCGGGCGACCCCACGATGACGCGCGTGAACGTCGTCCCGCGCGACTTCGTCGTCGATGCCGTGAGCTACCTCAGCGGCCAAGCCGTCTCCAACGGCCGGACCTACCAGATCGCAGATCCGCAACCGCTCACCGTCGACGAGATGATGGACGCGCTCGCGCAGGCCACCGGCCGGCAGCTGATCAAGGTTCCGTTGCCCAGGAAACTCGCGAAAGCGTCACTCGCCCATATTCGCCCGCTCTACCGGCTAATGCGGATCCCTCCCGAAGCGGTCGACTACTTCGCCCATCCCACCCACTATCTGACCGACCATTGCCGTGCCGACCTCGCCGGCAGCGGAATCGAGCCGCCTCCGTTCCTCAGCTACGTCGATCGGCTCGTCGAGTTCATGCGTAGCCATCCCAAACTTGGCTCGGCGGCGATGTTTTGAAGGTATCGCCGTCGAGGCCGCTCGTGTACCTACTTGACCCCGGGCAGCCGGCGCAATGCCCGCAGCCCGGCCGTCATGATCTGCGCGTAGCGGCGGGCGGGCATCCACGTCGGCGCGCCGACTGGTAGCAGGCGTTCCGTCGCGATGGTCTGCGTTTCGGTGTACTTGAGGATGCCGTGCTCGCCGTGGCGGCGTCCGACTCCGGAGTCCTTCATACCTCCCATCGGGGCGTCGACCGACCCCCACGCGGCGGCATAGGCCTCGTTGACGTTGACGGTGCCCGCCTGCAGACGGGTGGCGACCCGCCGACCCCGTTCCGGGTCGGACGTCCAGACACTGAAGTTGAGGCCGAAGGCGCTGTCGTTGGCCTTCTCGATCGCCTCCTCCTCACTGTCAACGGGGTAGAGGGAGACCACGGGCCCGAAGGTTTCGTCCTGGAAGGCGGCCATTCCCTCGTGCACTCCCGACAAAATCGTCGGCTCATAGAAGTACGGGCCGATGTCGGGCCGGGGCGGCCTCCGGCGAGCACGGTGGCGCCCTTGCCGACCGCGTCATCGACATGATGAGCGACAGCCTTGATCTGCGCTTCGGAGATCAACGAGCCCATGTCCGCCGAATAGTCAAGTGCCGGAGACAACTTCATCGCCTTCGTCGCCGCCACGAACCGCTCGACGAATGGGTCCCACAACGTCGTCGGCACATAGATGCGCTCGATCGAAATGCACAGTTGCCCGGTATTGGAGAACGAGGCCCGCAGCGCCCCGGTCGCGGCTTTGCCGACATCGGCGTCGTCGAGGACAAGCAGCGCGTTCTTACCGCCCAACTCCATCGAGTAGTCGATCAGCCGCTCCGCGGCCTGAGTGGCGACCTTGCGGCCCACGCTGGTGGATCCTGTGAACATCAGGAAATCTGCTTGCTCGATGATCGGTGTGCCCAGCTCGGAGCCGGGGCCCGTGACGATCTGGACGAGGCCGGTCGGCATCCCGGCTTCCTCGAGCAGCCGCACCGCCCACAGCGCCGAAAACGGTGTCCGGTCGTCGGGCTTGGCTAATACGGCGTTGCCGGCCACGATCGCGGGAAGCGCATCGCTGATGCCCAGCGTCAGCGGATAGTTCCACGGTGAGATCACCCCGACCAGGCCCTTGGGTTGATGGTGTTCCCAGACTTCGGTGAGCAGTAGCAGCACACCCTGTCGACGCTTGGGACTGAGGTAGTCGGCGGCTGTGTTGGCGTAGTAACGCGCGGTAAGACACACATCGCCGACCTCTTCGAACGCGTGCCGGCGTGCCTTGCCGTTCTCCAACTGGATGATGTCGAGGACTTCCTCTTGACGCTGCAGCACAAGATCGTGGAAACGCAGCAGGACCTCGGCTCGCTCGCGTATCGGCCGCGCAGCCCATTGCGGCTGCACCGCACGGGCGCGCCTGGCGGCCTCCACTACGTCGTCGCGGGTACAGTGCGGCACCTGACCGAGCGGCTCGCCCGTCATCGCATTGGTGATGTTCCGGCTGGGCCGCGACTCGGCGACTTCCACCCGCCGCGCCAGGGCTTCCAACAACGAGCCGACGTCCCTGGTGCTGTCCGCCCGATTCTTTTCGCGAAGTATGCTCATGAGGTAGTCCTCCGTTGCTCAACGAGACGGCACTGCGTTCCTAATCACGTTGTCTCCGTGGCTGTTTAACGGCATATGTCCCACCCGCCGAAGCCCGTCCCGATGGGTGACGCATTTTGGTTTTCGCGTCTCATCTGTCGAGGCCTTTCTAGCCCGCCGCCTTGTCCGGTGTGATCCTCGCGTTTACGGACTCGCTTTGCCTGTCAATCCCCGATCGAGGAATAGCCCGGTCTAAGAAGCGACGGTACGCACCGACGTGCGAGGCACAAAGAGGACAATGGCACCGATCGGACACGGCTGCGCAGACCACCAGCGCGTGGCTGTGGGGTCGGCGCGCACACGTAGTGAGGGTGCCACGCCGATCCATCCGTCATCTGGAATATGACTTCCCCGACGAGGGTGACGGTCGACCCGTCGATCCGCGAGAAGTTGCGATCAAGCTGAGCGCAAGTCGCGGGCACCGGCGCACCGCCGCACGCGCATAACCCTCGTCCGCGCGCGGAATCATCGGCTCGCGTTCGCCATGCCGCGGAAGCGGGTAACCCCACTCGTCCCGGTCGAGCACATCGGGCAGTAGTTCGGTGCATAGTCCGCGCCCATCGCAGCGCGTCCAGTCGATGTGCAACTGCAGCGAGGGCCTCGCGTCTTTGTTTCTCACATCGTCCTCGTCCCGTAGCGGGGAAGGTGGTGTCTGGTCTCGGGGACCGAGACCAGCGCCGCTTCGCAGCGACCATAAAGGTGGTGCTCGATGTCGGTGGCGAACGCGCTCAGGGCACTGCGAACCATGCGCGCGGTTCCATCGGGATGCCGACACGCCCCGCGCCCGTTGATGATCCGGGTCATTCGGTAGATGTCCTTGATGAGCGCATCACCGGCTCGGGTGTAGGCGAGGTCATCGAGCAGTTCGGCCAGTCGAGGAAGGCCGTTGAGGCACGGGCCGCATTGGCCGGCGCTCTGGCCGGCAAGGTAGGCCACGATTCTTGCGGTGTGCACGAGGCCGCATTCATCGTGGGCCAGCGTATGGACGATCCCTGCACCTCGGGTCACTGCCGAGGGATCCGATGGAGCCCCCGTCACGCGGATACCGCCGACTTTGTCGAATGGCACCCAGCTGCCGTGGTAACCCCCGACCAAGACCGCTTGCACGGCGCGGGGGTCGGTCGCGGTGTACGCGTTCAACAGCTCAGTCAGCAACACTCCGGTAGGGACTTCGACGAGGCCGCGGGGTTTCTGGCCACCGGAAAGGGTGACGAGCATGCTGCCCGGATCGGCGGGGTCGCCCACGGCCCGAAACCAGCGCGGCCCGAACCGCGCGATCAATGCGATGTGCGCCAACGTCTCGACGTTGTTCACCAGCGTCGACCGACCGTGAAGCCCGGAAATCGCAGTGAGGACCTTGCGATCGCGCGGAAGCGCCGGCCCGCCCTCGATTCGCCGCAGGACCGCGGATTCTTCCCCACCAACGAAGGTGTCGAGTGATTCGACCACATTGACAGTGCACCGATCGAGTCCAGCGCCGCGGCGCTCGCCAAGGGCGCGAGCGACGACTGGCATCACGCGCCTGGGGGCATAGAGGTACACCGTTTCGGCGCCGACAGCGCGGGCGGCGGCGTCGAGGCCGTCGAGCACCAGATGCGGCGCCCGGGCCAGCAGCGAGGCATCCTTGCGGCTCAACGGTTCCCCTTCGGCGCCATTGGCCACTACAACCGGTCTACTGCCGCTGACGGCAGCCATCTTGCGGCCCGTGGGGAAGGCTGCTCCGCCACGCCCGGTTAGACCGGCGCGGTCGAGCGAATCGATCAAAGTCGTTGCCACATCGCCCATTTGGCCGAAGGTCGAGAAATGTTCGGCTAATCCCACCCCCTTCGCCGCGAGCAGGCGCGGCAGGGCAGGCGGGGCCGAGACGTCAGATACGGTCATGCGCGCCGCACACTCGCATGTTCGACATAGTCGGCCCGCAGGCGCCATACCAAGGTCGCCGCCACGGTCAGCGCGCAGCACCCACCGAACGCCAGAAACCACGTGTGGCCGACGTCGCTGCCGTTCCCGAGCGCGTGCGCCAGAGCGACCGGCCACAGCGCATATGTCACCCAGTGCACGACTCGGAAAATCGACGTGCCGATGCGATTGTGCAACAGGCTGGTGACGATAACGACGACGAGTATGTCGAAAGCGAGCGTACCCAGCCCCTGCCACAGCGGTCGGTATGCGCCGAGGAACGGCACGACGGAGTCGATGATCCGCAGCTGCGCATACGGGTCCAAGAACAACAGCACCATGTGCAACACAACGAGCAGGGTTGCCGCAAGCGCAATGAAGCGATGGACCTCGGCGACGGCGAACCGGGGCAGGGCTAGCACCCGGCGACCGGACCGGGTGGCGATCCCGAACGCCAGCGAGAGAGTCAGGAAGGCGAGCCCGGTGATTCCCATCCCGCGACCCAGCGCCCACAATGCTTCGTTGGTCATGACCGCGCACTCGATTCGGTGGCCGGCCAACCGCCGATCGTGTGAACGGTGCGGTCGTCGGCCACCAATCGCGAAGGCATACCGAGGGTGCGGATCCAGCCGAGCGCCCGTCGTCCCCGCACGATTGCGGCCGTACTGACCGTGTTGGCAGCGAAACAGGTCTCCGCGGCGACACTGACCGTGCGCCAATCCGATTCGGCCGACAGGCCCGTGCGCGGATCGAGGATGTGGTGATACGACGTGCCGCCACGGCGCCAGCGCCGATGGACCGTGCTCGACGTCGCCAGCGCGGCTCCGGAAGGTAACCCGATCGAACTCGCCGGATCGCCTTCGTCGTCGTGGACGAGGACCTGCCAGGCGCCGTCGGGCGCGGGTCCGGCGGTGGCGATGTCGCCCCCAAGATTGATCAACACGCCGGAGTCGATCACGCGGTAAACCCGCTCTGCGCAGCGGTCCGCAGCGACGGCCTTCGCCGTCGCTCCCAGATCGAGCACCACTCCCGGCGGCACGGTAAGCCGCCGACCGTCCAGGCTGACCATCGACCATCGCGCCGGGACACTGACCGACGCGGCCAGAGGCTGGTCCCGATCGAGCGAGCCGAAATCCCCGTCGTAGCCCAAAGCGATGACGGCGGCTCCGACTGTGGGATCGACGTCGCCGTCGGTCAGGTCAGCGGCTGTCAGCGCGGCATCCACGAGATCGGCCAGCACCTCGCTGATCCGAAAGGACCGGCCGCCCGCGGCAGCGATGGCATTGATCTCAGAGTCGGACCGGAAACGCGACGCGGCCGATTCGATGGCCTCGAGTTCGGCGGCGACCTCGCGGCGTGCGAGGGCCAGCGCGCCGGGATCGGCGACGACGATCTGCATGGCCGTGCTCCACTGCTGCCAATGGGTCGTCGCAATGTCCGCCGTTGGCTTCTCAATGTCCTCGGCGACCGCGGTCATGATCCGCGCGATCTGCTAATCGACGGGGAGAAGTTCGGAGAGTTCACGATCGTCGGGGTGAGATTGCGGCGCGTCGAGGGACTTCTCGTTGGCGACGGCGCAGCTTCGCGGGTGGGCGACGGCTCGGCCGTCGGCGTGGCGGTGTACTGCGGTGCCTGCGTGGTGTACTGCGGTACCTGTGTGCGGGTCACGACCGGCGCTTGCTCGACCGTTGGCTCCTGGGTGACTTCCGGTGGGGGTGCTGCTGCCGCCGGGAGCGGTGGCGGGGGCTCGAGTGTCGGGGTCAGAGCGTCAGGTCCCGGCGGGAGGTCCTGCGGGGGTGCGGGCCCCACGCCTTCCGGCGCCGGCTCAACCGCGGGCACCGAGCTCTCCGCCGCCGCCGGCTTCAAAGTGTCGGCGTAGGCAAGCGTGGAGGCGCCGGCGACACCGGCGATCGCGATTCCCGTCAGCGCCCACGAGGTTGCGGACGCTCGGCGAAATCCCGAGCGAGGGGAGTCCATGGTTTCCGATGGTGACAGCCAGTTCTTAGAGCGTTCGAAGAACTGCGGGCGACACCACCCCTCCCAGGTCAGGGGCAGTGTTGGAGCAGGGGTGCCAACTCGGTGCAGATGGTCTGGACGTGGCGGATGACGAGGTCTTCGGGCATACCCGCGAGCGAGGCGAAGATCAGCACGGTTTCGACCGGCGCTCCCTGGGTGTAGCCGCGGATGTTTTGGGCGACCGCTGCGGGCTGATCGCACCAGAAGTATCCGAGCAGCGTGTCGGGGGTGCCGGCCCGGATGCGCTCCGGGTCGACCGGCGGTGGCTGAGGCTGCCCCGTGCCTTCGACGCCGTGGGAGGCATAGCTGTCGAACTGATGGGCCAAGTGCATCCGCACGGTGGGCCAGTCCGCTTCGGGGTCATTGCTGACCCAGGTGTTGATCCAGCCGGCCATCCGCGCACTCCCGAGCTCGTGCCCACCGTCTTGAAGCCCCTCACGGTAGGAAGGCCAATTGCGCGCATCGGCTGACAGCAGCGGAGCGCCAAGTAGCCCGGCGCGCCGAGCCCCCTTTGGCCCCTGATAGCCCATCCAGATCGGAACCTCCGCCTGGACGGGTTGCGGACGCACACCACCGGGAGACAGCAGCCGGCGAATCTCGTTCGCCTTGGCGTCGGTCTGCGCGTAGCGCCGGTGCGCGTCTGCGCCGAACAGCCGGTACTCGGGGATGCGATAGCCGGTACCAAGTCCAAGGTCGAGACGGCCGCCCGAGATGAGATCCACCATCGCGGCCTGTTCGGCGATCTCCACAGCATGATGTAGCGGCGCCAGCACGACCGCGGTGCCGAGCCGAACTCGTGAGGTCCGTGCCGCTGCGGCGGCCAGAAACGTCAAGGGTGCCGCAACGTAGTCGTCGGCGAATAGATGGTGCTCAGACAACCAGATGGAGTCGGCGCCGAGGTGCTCGGCCTCTTCGATCGCCTCGAGGGTGAAGGCATGCAGCCGCGCGGGGTCTTGGCGCCAGCGGTCTGGGTTACGCAGATCAAAATAGAGTCCTACCTGCATCAGGTGATCACCGCCCGTTCTCCGGCATGGTCGGCCCGCCGCCCGCGAGCCCGGTCAGACATCATCGGGGGCCGATGCGAAGCGGCCCGAGTCGAGAGCATCGAGCAGTTGATCAATGATCCAGGATTGGCCAGTGGGATCGCGGGGCAGCGTCGCCTGCTCGTAGCCGACCAGTAGGTACACCGCCCACTTGGCGAACAGTTGCGCTTGGCGCTTGTGCTCGAGTATCTCGTGCGCGGACTCGTACATGACTTCGAAGCGCAGCTGGTCGACCCGAACCTGGGCTGCGCGCACTTCGTCGTCGATGCCACTCCATGAGCGGATCGCCACCTCGGCGCCGTGCGGCAGCATCAGGCCGACCTGGCACAGGTTGCCGATCCGGCGGCGCGGGTCCGCGTCGGCCCTGGCAAGCGCCACCAGCTGCTCTGTATACGTCGCAACCCAGTGGGCGATCAGTTCACTGGTGTAAGCCGACCAGTTGGGGAAGTGGTGATAGAACGACCCGGTCGTCACACCCAGCCTGTCGCACACCTGGGCCAACTTCAAACCGCCGAAGCCGAGATCAGCAAGCACCTCAAGGCCCATCTCCAAGTAGGCCTCGCGGCGCACGATGACGGTCATCAGGCCCACCCCGCTACGCGGCGCGTCGGCCCGCAGACCCGCATGTCCATGTCGGCGATTCGGCAGCACACAAAGTTCTTGACCATAAGTGAACTTATGGTAGCGTATGCAGTCACCATAAGTCGACTTATGGTGGCGCTCGGCAGAGCGACCTACACCTCACAAGAAACGAGCACGACCATGCATCTCAGAAGAATCGCGGCAATCCACCTGTTCGCCGGAGTGGGAGTGGTACTCGCCGTTGCCGCAGCCCCAATAGCGCCAGCTCACCCCGCTGACCTCGGCAGCCACACCACCCATCATCACGACGGGCTGTTTCACTTAGGTCACCACGTATGGGCACCCAATCAGCCCGTACCGGCGCTACGGCCGGCGCAACCCCGGCCAGCACCCGCGCCCAGGCCCGCGCCTGCACGACCACAGACCTCACCCGCGCCGGTTGTCGCGCCGACTCGACAAACGCCCCCGCAGATGACGGTCACGCCAGGCCCGCAAGTTGCGCCAGCGGCCCCGACCCCAATCCCAACCGTCGACCCTTTCGCCCCCATGCACGTGCCCGCGCACGTTCCGGCAACCTCGATACCGGCCCCGCCCAACCAACAACCCGCCTTCTGATTGACGTCCGTCCACCGCGACATACAGGGACGTATGCGCATATCAGTCGCACAGGTAGCGGTAGACAGTCGGCAGGCCAATGGCCAACTCATCCGCCTGCCGACTGGTCCACTGGTGGCTCGCCGACCGAACCCCAGTGGATCCGACGGGTGGCAGGTGCAGGATTCGAACCTGCGTAGGCGTTAGCCGACGGATTTACAGTCCGCTCCCATTGGCCGCTCGGGCAACCTGCCTGGGTGCTGCACCACTGGAGTGACCCGGTTTGGTGCGACTAGCAGGTTACAACGAGGATGGGCCTAAGACGAAAACGCACCAGACCACCCAGGAGGGACGGATCCAATGGCGGATTCATCGTTTGACGTCGTGAGCAAGGTCGACCGCCAAGAGGTCGACAACGCCCTGAACCAAGCCGCCAAGGAGCTGAGCACTCGCTTCGACTTCCGCGGCACCGATACCTCCATCGCCTGGCAGGGCGAGGAGACCGTCGTGATCACCTCGTCCACCGAGGAGCGGGTGAAAGCGGCCATCGACGTCTTCAAGGAGAAGCTGATCCGCCGCGACATCTCGATGAAGGCCTTCGACGTGGGTGACCCGCAGGCGTCGGGCAAGACCTACAAGGTCAGCGGCCAGATCAAGCAGGGCATCAGCAGCGAGGACGCCAAGAAGATCACCAAGCTGATCCGCGACGACGGCCCCAAGGGCGTCAAGGCCCAGATCCAGGGCGACGAGGTCCGCGTCTCCTCGAAGAAGCGCGACGACCTTCAGGCTGTCATCGCCTTGCTGAAGAAGGCCGACCTCGACGTCGCGCTGCAGTTCGTCAACTACCGCTGAGACCCGGGGGCGGATCAGGGACTCAGGGCATCGAGCAGTTCCGGCAGTGGTACCGTCGCGACGCCGATGGCAGCATCTGCGATGCCGTATGGGATCACCAGTGTCTCGGCGTGCACGAGTGCACCGCAGGAGTAGACGACATTGGGCACGTAGCCGTCGCGGTCATCTGCGGCAGGGCTGAGAAGCGGTTGCCGCAGCCGGCCCAGGACCCGTGTCGGATCGTCGAGATCGAGCAGGATCGCCCCGATGCGGTACGTGCGCATCGGGCCCACGCCGTGAGTCAGCACCAGCCATCCGCCGTCGGTCTCAATGGGCGCACCACAGTTGCCGAGTTGCACGGCTTCCCACGCTGCCGTCGGCGCCTGGCAAGGCCGCCCGCTCGGCCACACGGACACCTGATCCGAGAAGGCGATCGCGTTCGATTCGCGGTCCGATCGCGACATCGCGGCGAATTGACCGTGAATTCGCCGGGGAACAGCGCCAGACCCTTATTCGCCGCCGCGCGTCCGACCAGCGGCACCGAAGTGAAAGTGCGGAAATCCTTGGTCTCGAGCAGTTGCTGGCTGATGTCAGATCCGCTGTAGGCCGTGTAGGTGGCGTAATACGTGACGGCGCCGTCGTCGTCGACGAAACGAACGAAGCGTGCGTCCTCCATACCGGCCGCCTCGGCGGTCGACGCCGGCCATAGAACACGCTCGGAAAGCTGTGTGTCCTCAGCGAATTCGACGCCATATGACCGCGCCGCGATCGCCCGGATCAGCGCGACCGTTTCCGCGACATGTCCGCGGGTACTCCGGTGCGTCTGAAGCTTGTCCAATTGCTCGTCGAGGTCGGCTCTTGTGAACCGCTCGCCGAGCGCGTCGAGGACGTAGTCGGCAGCCTCACCCGCGTCACGTAGGCAGTCAAGCTCACCGCGGAACACCACCGCGTCCAGCAGAGTCGGCACGACGGTTCCGAGCGTGGCGAACGGAACCGCCTCGTCGACCGTGGCGCGGCCCGTTGCGTCGACGGTGCCGGTCCGGAATCCGATCGACGAGCGGTGCCCTTCCCCGATTCCCCGTACGCTCATGACAAATCGCAGGCTGCCGGGCGGTGCTGACGACTGGTCGGGATGCGCAACAATGCTGGGGTTGCACAGCGCCGCACCTTCAATCGCGTACTCACTGGTGAATGTCGCTCCCAGCAACAGCATTCGCGCTTCTGACAAGGTGCTGTCGGTATTCAAGCGATCGGTGAGTTCACGTGCGTGCCGCCGGAAGGTGCCGACCAGGTCGCGGTGGCGCGTATCGAATCGGGCGACAACGTCGTCCACGGACGACCGCACCTCACCCTCGTCGAGGGCGAGGATGCGCCTCACTACGGCTCCTGCCCGGGAATCCTGGTGTTCGAAGCCCTCCTGTCCCGGCACGAAGAAGCGCGTGATGACTCGCGACGGATCGGGCGCCAGCCGTTGCGGGCTGCGTGTGACGAGCTCGGCCAGGGCCGAAGTCATTGCGGCACAGTCGATAAGCGCCGTGCGTGTTGCAGGGTCGATATCACCGCAATGGTCGACTCGGCACCCTGGTTTCGATTCACCCCGTCGGAGTGAAGACCGTCATATCCTCCGCCGGTCTCCGCGTCCCACACGACCTGGCCTGCGTCGTTGTCGCCCTCGAACCAGGCCGCCGCAGCACGGACGGTGTCAGGCCAGATCGCGCGCGCGTCGACGGCGGCCGCACGCGCGCACGCATCGGCGAGAGTCGATACCTCGATAGGTTGCTGATCGAAGCCTGGTCGGCCGTCACCCGGACCTCGTCCGCCGGCCGGCGTGGGAGACAGATGTCCGTCGAGCGTTTCATTTTCGACCAGCCAGGCCAGGAGGTCCAGCCCGCGCTGCTGCAACCTCATATCGTCGAGCGCAACACCAGCCGCGATCATCGCCTCCGGGAGAACAGCATTCGCGTACGCGAGCCGGACCTCGGGCCACGGCCACACCGGATCCGCGCTGGGAGCGGGGAGCGATGCGGCGTAGTCAGTCATGAGCTTGCGCGCCGCGCCGTGACCGGCGTCGACGGCCAGCAACTCAGCGGCGCCCAGTGCCGCGTAGGCCATCGCCCGCGGCGATTTCGACCGTGCCTTTGCGGCGCGTTCCAACTGGATGACCGCCAACCTGCCGACCAAGCTGACATCGCTGTGTGCGGCCGCCGTTCCGAGGCCCCAGATGCACCGGCCCCAATGATCTCCTGTTGTCGGCTCGTCGGTCCAACGACCCGCGTTGTTCATCCGATTCCGGCAATGGCCGGTGAAACTCTGCGCCTCGTTCAAGAACCGCACCGCAACCCCGGCGAGACCGTTCACTTCGCCGTTGGCGTCGGGTTCTCGGGTGGCGACGACGAGCACCCGGGCCATGTCGTCGGTGCAGTAGCCGTGCTCGGGCCGCGGCTCGGTCAGACAGGCGTGCTCGAAGGTGCCGCGACGGTCGCTCATCCGCAGCAGATGGTCGAATCTCGGCGATGGCGTGGTCACACCACAGCCGACCGCTGGTTGAGCAGGTGGTTGGCCAGAGCCAGATAAGACCTCGCCACCACCGGCCAGGCCATTTCCGGCGCGAGACGGCGGGCCTCGGCCGCCATCGAACCGGCAAGGCACGGCTGCGTCAGTATCCGACGCAGGGCCGACGACAACGCGTCAGGGTCGTCATGGGCCACCACGACGCCGGCCCCGGTGGCGAGGAGCTCCACAGCGTGCGGGAACGCGGTGGCGACGACCGGCCGACCACACGCGATGGCATCCACCAGAACGCCGGAAGTGACTTGATCGGTGGAGTCGTAGGGCAGTACGACCACGGAGCTCGACTGCACGAGGGCGGTAAGCGTGGCCACGTCGCGGTAGCCCGCATCGAAGGACACCGAGTCGGCTACTCCGACGCGCCTGGCCTGTTCGACTCGGGCATCGCGGTACGCCTCGCCGTCGGTGGCGAGGACCTTCGGATGAGTCCGACCGGCAACCAGGTAGCGTGGCCGGCCGGGCAGGCCATTGAGCGAAGGCATCGCCTCGATGACGCGCTCGATGCCCTTCCCGGGACCCATCAGGCCCCACGTCAACACCGTCGGCCGGCTGGGACGTTTCGCAGCGGCAGTCCTCGGGATCGTCGCGCCGTGCGGGATTATCGTGACTTTGCGGCGGTCGACGTCAAACTCACGGCACAGCCGCTGACTGGCGGCGTGGGACATGACGACCACATGATCTGTCCGCGCAGCGACCTCCTCGAGCACCGACCGCTGATGTGGCGTCGGGTCGTTGAGGACCGTGTGCGCCACAACGATCGACGGGATCCGCAGCGCGTCGATGACGTCGACCACTTCGTCGCCGTCGACACCGCCGTAGATGCCGTACTCATGCTGGATGACGGCGACATCGCTCTGATTGAGCAACTCGGCGCATGCCGCGACAGACGTCGATGAGCCATTGACCAGCTCTCCGACTACACGACCGCTCGGCGTTGATGCCTCATCGGCGATCCGCACGACGCTGACTTCCGCGCCGTTGAAGGCCAGTCCGGCGGACAGGGCGGTGCTGAATGTTGCGAGCCCACACCGCGTGGGCGGATATGTGCTCAGGATGCCGACGCTCGGGCTGCCCGAAAAATCTTGGCTTACAGAGGGAAACGTCAACGATGGACAGGTGGACAAAGAATTCAAGGTGGCCCCGACTCGCGGTTGTCACCGGCGTGTCCGGCGTGAGCGGTTGCTCGGCGCGGTCAGGATCAGATCGCTGACTCATCCCGGACTGGCTGGGTTCCCAACGCTGTTCACGCTACACCCCGTCGACGTCGTCGCCTTCAGCGGCCCAGCGTTGGCGCCTGGCGTACGGCGTAGGGTGGACGCATCGGGCCCACCGGGCCAGCGTCTTCTAAGAGTCAGCGATGTCTGCACAGACCTCCACTACATGCACCGAATGCGGTGCCCTTCTACCCACGGCCACCATCGACTCCTTGATCTGCGCGCTGGAGACAATCACCGGCGAACTGGAAAAGCACACGGGTGACATGAACTACGCCGGGACTGACGAATTCAACGTCCATACGTTTTCGCGCCACCCGTTCGGTGCGTACGCCTACGACGTCCTGCACGACCTCAACCGCAGGATCGAACGAGTAAAGAACGATTTGTGTAGCGCCGAGGAAGAGCGTCAGGAATTCGCCACCCTGACGCTTCAGCAACAAGAGTCGAGAACGACGGAGTTCGAGGAGATGGCGCAGGAGGCCCAGTCGAGCAACGCGCTAGCAGCGGAATGGAAACGTGGGTCGACAGCTCGGGACGAGGCGTGGGCTGCCCTGCCGCCGGAAGTGACGGCACCCGGCCGCTGCACCGAATCCGTCAGCCGGTGCCACGAATGCGGTGACCCCCTCAAGACGATAGGCGGCGTCCATCGATGCTGGTCATGCTTCCGACGATGCCAGGACGGCCGCTGACCGCGCCCGTCGGGATGCGGAGGGCCAGGCTCGATGTCTGAGCACATCGAAACCGCCCCAGCCCACCGGCTCCCCGCCATACGCTGACTGGCATGGCACCTGCACAGCGCGAACCCAAAGTCGTAGTCCTCGGTGGAGGCTCCTGGGGCACCACGGTGGCCTCTATCTGCGCCAGGCGCGGGCCGACGCTGCAGTGGGTGCGCTCCGAGGAGACGGCCCAGGACATCAACGAGAAGCATCGCAACAGCAAGTACCTCGGCAACGAGGTCGCACTGTCGCCCACGCTGCAGGCCACCACCGACTTCTCGGAGGCGGCGGACAGCGCCGACGTGATCGTGATGGGTGTGCCGTCGCACGGCTTCCGCGGTGTCCTCGAACAACTGGCCAAGGAACTGCGGCCGTGGGTGCCGGTGGTGTCTCTGGTGAAAGGCCTCGAGCAGGGCACCAACTACCGGATGAGTCAGATCGTCGCCGAGGTGCTGCCGGGCCATCCGGCCGGAATTCTCGCTGGGCCCAACATCGCGCGTGAGGTGGCCGAGGGGTACGCCGCCGCAGCGGTGCTGGCGATGCCGGATCAGCTCCTCGCGGCGAATCTGGCGGACCTGTTCCGCACCAGGCGATTCCGCACCTACACCACCGACGACGTGGTGGGTGTCGAGATGGCGGGTGCACTCAAGAACGTCTATGCGATCGCCGTCGGCATGGGGTATTCCCTTGGCATCGGCGAGAATACGCGTGCCATGGTCATCGCCCGCGCATTGCGCGAGATGTCCAAACTGGGCGAGGCCGTCGGCGGACATCGCGACACCTTCTCAGGTGTGGCGGGCATGGGCGATCTGATCGTCACCTGCACGTCGCAGCGCAGCCGAAACCGCCACGTCGGCGAGCAGCTGGGCTCCGGCAAGTCCGTCGAGGAGATCATCTCGGCGATGAATCAGGTCGCCGAGGGTGTCAAGGCCGCCAGCGTGATCATGGAATTCGCCGACAAGTACGGGATCTCCATGCCGATCGCGCGCGAGGTCGACAACGTCATCAACCACGGTTCCAACGTCGAAGAGGCATACCGCGGCCTGATGGCCGAGAAGCCCGGCCACGAAGTGCACGGCTCCGGGTTCTAATGAGGACATGACAGCGTCTGCCGGCGGCTCGCGGGTCGGCACCATGTTCGGCCCGTACGAATTGCAGTCACTGCTCGGTGTCGGCGGGATGGGCGAGGTCTACCGCGCCTTCGACACCGTCAAGGATCGGACAGTCGCCCTCAAGCTGCTGCGCGCCGAACTGTCCGCCGATGCCGGATTCCAGGAGCGGTTCAGGCGTGAGTCACGCGTCGCCGCCAAACTGCAAGAGCCGCATGTCATCCCGGTGCACGACTTCGGTGAGATCAACGGCGTCCTGTTCATCGACATGCGGCTTGTCGAGGGGCACGACCTCAAAGCCGCATTGCGGGCGCACGGACCCCTCGATCCCGCGCGCGCCGTGGCGATCGTGGCGCAGGTGGCTGCCGCACTCGACGCCGCACACGCCAGCGGGCTGGTGCACCGCGACATCAAGCCCGAGAACGTGTTGCTTGCCGGGAACGACTTCGCCTACCTCGTCGACTTCGGGATCGCACACCTCGGCGACGCCACCGGACTGACCAGTGCGGGCAGCGCGATCGGGTCGTGCGCGTACATGGCGCCCGAACGCTTCACCGGCGGCCAGGTCGGTCCGGCCGCTGACGTCTACTCGCTGGCGTGTCTGCTCTACGAGTGCTTGACCGGTGAACCGCCCTTCCCGACGGGCGAATTGAGCCAGCTGATGGGTTCCCACGTGATGGCGCCGCCGCCAAGGCCCAGCGAGGGCCGGCCCTACCTCAACGATGCGTTCGACGCGGTCATCGCGCGCGGAATGGCCAAGAAACCCGAGGCGCGATTCGCGTCTGCCGGCGAACTCGCCCGCGCTGCCGGTGTGGCCGCGGGAACGACCGGTACCTCCACGACCGACCCCATCACCCGGACCGCGAGCACCCGTCATTTCGTCGCCGCACCTCCCGTCAACACATCGCCGCCGACCGCCCCGCGAGGCGGATTCGGATCTGGCCGATGGTTGCTCATCGGTGCGGCGGTATCGCTGTTCGCCGTGGCGGGCGCCGTCGTGTTGTGGCTTCTGCTGGGGCAGAACAGAACTCAGGAGACCGGTGCGCCGCCGCCGCCGTCGACGCGACCCCTCAGCACACCGTCATCGACCCAGTCGACGTCTTCGATCGCGTTGCCCGGCACCGATGCCCAAGGCTTCATCGACTATCCGGGAGCCCGATGCGATGCCGACACCACGCCGGCGGTGTTGGCCAGGACCACGCAATCGGTCTTCGCCGTATGCCGATCGGGGCCCGGCGAGTTCTACTACCGCGGGGTGCGGCTGAGCGACGGCGCCACGATCGAACTCGCGAATGCCGTCCGGTCGTCGGGCGGATTCGACGTCACCAATCCGACCGACGGAACCCGATATCAGATACGGCCGGATCGGTTGACGATCATCCCGCCCGACGGGCACGAGATAACCGAAGCGATCGTCGAGTACGCGTCGATCTAGTGTCGCGAGAGCTTGATTCGGCTGCGGTGGTCCTGATCGGCTTGTCCCGGTGATCAATGTGCTTCTTGCCAACCTTGGGGCGACAAAGTCGCTCAGTACTCTGTACACCCGTGTGCCATTCAGCGACAATGTCGCGTCTAGCTTGGCACATTGAATAGTGGCCAGCGCCGAAGGCCGAACACCAAAACACTGTGTCTGAACTAGCGACTCAG